>CAVSID010000001.1:0-1309683 GCA_963727915.1 uncultured Chloroflexia bacterium
TAATCGTGGGCGCGAAGACAAAATCGCTTCGGCTGGCGAATGTCTTATACCCCTGCAATTCAAGCGCCTTAAGGCGCGCCTTGCTTGACATCAGGTTGGGATGTGCTCCTGCTCAGCTATCTGCTGAAGGCGGATCGAGCTTGGACAAGGCGTCTGCGGCAGCAACCTGAGCGGCGGCCTGCTTGCTCGGACCAACGCCATCACCGTAAACCTCGCCTTTGATCCGGACGGCGATTACGAATTCCCGGGCGTGGTCCGGGCCACGCGTTTCCACGGTCTCATACTCGGGCGTTTCACCCATCTCGCCTTGCGCCCATATTTGCAGGCGGCTGCGAGCGTCGAAAAGGGACTCGTCCTGCATGACGGCTTCAACCGCCTGCTTAAACCTAGGGAGCATGAAAGCGTTAACGGCCTCGATCCCTGAGTCGAGGTACAGGGCGCCCATCAGCGCTTCGAAGCCAGCGCACAGGAACGCCGGGCCGCTCCCGCCCCCCGGTCAGCAATTCACCATGGCCCAAGAGGAGACTTTCGCCGAGCTCGATTTCCTGCGCAAAGGCCGCCAGTTGCTCCGTTCGCACGAGAGCCGATCGCAAGGCGAGTAAGCTGGCCCTCATCCATCTCAGGAAAGTGCTTGTAAAGATAGGCGCCTGACAGGAAGTCCAGGGCCGCGTCTCCCAGGAACTCAAGCCGTTCGTTGTCTTCAACTGAGTCCTGATGCTCGTTGACATACGAGCGATGCGTCAGGGCCCGCGTCAGCAAACCCGCATCTTTCAGTGTCAGGTTTGCCTTCCGCGCAAACTGGTCTGGCGAACGCATTCCAACTCCAAATCCGGTTCAGCCAACCTCAGGATGAATGCCCCCGGGGGACCGCATTCTAACCCGAGAAGGCCTTGAATACCAACACCGCATTATGCCCGCCAAAGCCAAAAGCATTGCTGATGGCGACATCCACCGGTACATTCCGCGCTGTGTTGGGGACATAGTCCAGATCGCACTCCGGATCGGGCTCCTGGTAAGTGAATGGTGGGCGGCACGACGCCATCCCGGATGGCCATCAAGCAGAAGATGGCCTCCAGCGCGCCGGTGGCGCCCATCATGTGCCCGGTCATCGATTTGGTCGAGGAGATCGCCACTTTGCCGGCGTGGTCCCCAAGCGCAGCCTTGATGGCGCGCGTTTCCGAGAGATCGTTCAGCGGCGTGCCGGTGCCGTGAGCGTTGACATAGTCCACGTCCTCGGCGTTCAAGCCGGCCATGGCCAGCGCGGCCCGATAGCCGCCGCGCCCCCCTCGCCATCCTTCGGATGGTGCGGTGATGTGGAAAGCATCGGCGGTCGCGGCGTAGCCGACCAATTCGCCCAGGATCTCGGCGCCGCGAGCCAGTGCGTACTCCAGGCTCTCGATCACCAGCGCGGCGCCACCCTCTCCCATCACCAGCCCGTCCCGATTGCGATCGAAGGGCTGCGGCGTGTTGTCGTAGTCATCGTTGCGGCGGGACAGCGCACCCAAGCGGTCGAATGACGCCACGCCGACTTCGGTGAGGGTGGCCTCGGCGCCGCCCGCCAGTGGCAGCATCGATGACCCCTGCCCTGATCAGCGTCCATGCCTGGCCGATGCCGTCGGCGCCGGAAGCGCAGGCAGAGGCCACCGAGAAGGAGGGACCCTTGGCGCCGATATCAATCGCCACTGTGCCCGCGGCGCCGTTGCCCATGAACATGGGAATCATGAAGGGCGAAAGCCGCCGGGCGCCCTCGGCGTGCAGCGTCTCAACTCCGGCCTGGAACGTGCCGATGCCGCCGACCGCCGACGAGATAATGACCGCGATCCGTCCGGCGTTTTCGGGCGTGATCTCCAGCCCGGAATGGGCCAACGCCTGCTGGGCGGCGGCCGCGCCAAACTGCTCAAATCGATCCCGCCGCCGGGCCTCTTTGAATTCGATGTACGCCTCGGGGTTGAAGTCTCTTCACCTCGCAGGCAATCTGCACCAACAGATCCGACCGAATCAAAGAGCGTGATCGGGCCGACACCCGAGACCCCCTCGACCGCTTGGTTCCAGGATTCGGTCGCCGATAAGCCCAAGCGGGCTGACGGCGCCCATCCCGGTGACGACTACACGCTTGCTCATCGAGACGTTCCTCCCCGAACGATTTGTCCACGAACGGCGGCCGGCAAGACGCCGGCCCTACGCCTAGTTTACAGCCTCGGCGGTGACTAGCGGGCTCTTCATCCCACTGCCGGTCAGGACCGCCACCCAAGGGCCGGGCCAGCGAGCTTCGGCCGCGTCCAGCACCGGCCACACGACGGCCGACGTAGGCTCGACGAAGAAACCCCGTCCGCCCAAGCTCGGATACCGGCGCTGCGAATGGCAGCTTCGCCCACGACCTCAAATCCACCTCGCGACTTCCTCAGCCGCCTGGAGCAGGCTGGCAAGACGCAGGGGCTGCGTGATGCGGATACCCTCGGCCAGCGTGTCGGCCTCCCCGACATCCCATGTCGTGCCCGACCAGGCGCTCCAAACCGGGGGGCAGGCCTCCGATTGGACACCGACCATCCTGGGCAGTCGTTCGATCACTCCGGCCCGCAGCAGGGCCTTGAACCCGCGGTGGACCCCCAGAACAGGGTCCCTTGCCCAACCGGAGTGATCACGGTGCCCGGCACGCGGCCCAACTGCTCCACTAACTCGTAGGCCAGCGTGGCCATCCCCGCCAGGCCGTAGGGCAGATAGGCATGGCTGGCATAGACCGCCCCGGCCGCGGCTTCCGCCAGCGCCGCCTCGGAGGCATTGGCCCTCGGGCCGGGCACAGAGCACCAGCTCGGCGCCATAGGCTCTCGATCTGGGCGCGCTTGGGTCCGGAGGCATAGGCAGGGGCGAAGACGCGCGCCCGGATGCCGGCGCGGGCAGCATAGGCCGCAAAGGAGGCTCCAGCGTTGCCCGATGAGTCTTCGATCGCCTCGATCGACTCCGTCCGCCGCCAGCGCGCTGACCAGGACGGCTGTCCCCCGATCCTTGAACGACCCGGTGGGGTTCAAGTGCTCGCATTTGAGGAATTTTTCACAATCCCCGCGGTCGATACCCACCAGGGGTGTTCCCCCTTCTCCCAGGCTGATCAAAGGAGCCTCTCCCAGCCAACCGAAGAACGCGCCTGTTTCTTTCCAACCCCGCGGCCCAGGAGCGCGCGAAGGGGGTAGCATAAATCCAAGGCGAAAGTCGTACAACCCTCCACACTCCGGACATCGGTAGGGATGGCCGGCCGTCCGGGTAGGGACGTCCGCAGGAGACGCAGGCAAAGGGGCGCGGTCCGGCCGGACTGGACATCCCGCCGGCCTCAGCCACTCCCGGTCCTTGTCGTCCGGGACATAGCTCCCCTTCGACCCAGCCGTTCACCGTCCGGGCCGATCTCCTTCTTCCAGATGGGCACGATCTCTTTCAAGCGGTCGATGCCGTAGCGGGCGGCTTCGAAGACCCCGGTGTCCCGGTGCGCTGCGGTGCAGGCGATCAGCACGGTCGGGGTTCCCGGCGCCAGGCGGCCGATCCGCTGGACGATCCCGATACCTTCCACGCTCGGCCAGCGCGCCCGGATCTCATCCGCCACCTGGCGCATCTTGGCTTCCGCCATCGGCACGTAGGCTTCGTATTCGAGCACTTCGGTTTCGTGGGGCGTCCCGCGCTCGGTGCGGCCGCGAACCATCCCGGTGAAGACACAGGCGGCGCCAGACGTGGGAAGGATCAAGCGGTCCGAGCAGCGAGTTGAAATCGAGCTCGTCTTCGGTGACCAGGTAGAGACTGGGGCCAGGGTCGCCGTGTCCGCCGCTGACCGGCGGGAAGAGGGCGACTTCATCCCCGTCGGAAAGCACCTCGTCATCGAAGGCGAAATCCTGGTTCACGGCCACCAGCACCGTACCCAGCGAAGCCGCTAGGTTTGGGTGTTGGTCGGCAAGTTGGGACTTGAGCTGGGAAACGGTGGCCGGGTTGGGCAAGTCGATGGTCTCTTGACGGACCCCTGCTCGGTCCCGCAAAGTAGCGAAATAGAGGACTGTGACCTGCAACGTCAGTCCTCCAACACGATGTCACCGCTCTGGCCACCGTGCTTCTCTACCAGCCGGACATCGGTTATGCGTACCCCGCGCTCCAGCCCCTTGACCATGTCATACACGGTGAGGGCGGCGACCGAGGCCGCCGTCAGGGCTTCCATCTCAACTCCGGTCTTGCCCGTGGTGCGCACGCTGGCGGTGATCTCGGCCCCTGGCAGCGACTCCGACAGCTCCACGGCCACATCCACATGCGTGAGGGGCAGGGGGTGGCAGAGAGGGATCAGGCTGGCGGTTCGCTTGGCGGCCATCACCCCAGCCAACTCCGCCACGGCACGCAAGTCCCCTTTGCGCAGGTCGCCCTGCAGGGCGGCCTGCAGCGTCGGTTGGCGACATGATCACCTTGGCGCCGCGCCACCGCCCAGCGCTCGGTGTCCGGCTTTCCCCCGACATCGACCATCCTGGCCCGGCCGGCCTCATCCAGGTGAGACAATCCCTTTTTTGCCATAGGCTCCATTATACAGAGCCGCTTTGCCAGACGAGCAAGACGGCAGGTGTAGGCGGTGTCATTGGGTCACCTTGACACCCCTTTTGCCCCTGCTATAATGGTAGCGCCTGCCCTCAGGGCAGGCGCTCTTTTGCCACAATCTCTAGGAGTCAAACGATGCCACCGCTTCCGAAGCGGAAGCTGTCCAAGGGCCGGCGGGATCGCCGTCGGACGCACGACAGCCTCCAGCCTCGCACGTTGATCACCTGCACCAACTGCGGCGAAAAGCACCTGCCCCACCGGGTTTGCCCCAACTGCGGGCATTACGACGGTCGGGAGGTGATCGAGATCGAGCGCGAGTAGTCCGGCTCCCGCACGCCGGTTCCCGCTGCCCTGATGGCGCCCGAGCCTTCCTCCACAGCGTTCATCTTCCCCGGACAAGGATCCCAGGCCATCGGCATGGGCCAGGCCTTGGCTCTGGCTGAACCCAAGGCCGCCGATGTCTTTCAACAGGCCGACGAGATCCTGGGCTTCGGCCTGTCGAAGCTGTGCTGGGAGGGTCCGGAAGAAGCGCTCAACGCCACCGAAAACACCCAGCCCGCCCTCCTGGTCCATTCCGTGGCGGTTTGGACCGTTTTCCAAGACAGACTGCCCCGAATTCAAACCGGCCGCCCTGGCGGGCCATTCCTTGGGCGAATTCAGTGCCCTGGTCGCCGCCGGCGCGTTGCCCTTCGATGATGGGCTGCGTCTGGTGCGCGCCCGCGGCGAAGCCATGAAGGCCGCCGGCGAAGATCAGCCCGGAGGGATGGCGGCCGTGCTCGGCCTGGATGTGGCACAGGTGCGCCAGATTTGCGAGCAGATGCCAGCCAGCAGAGCTGCCGGCGGCGTGTGGGTCGCCAACGACAACTGCCCGGGGCAGGTCGTGGTCTCGGGCGACGACCAGGCCCTGGCTCTGGCGAGTGAAGCCTTCAGCCAGCAGGGCGCCCGCAAGGTTGTGCGTCTGGCCGTCAGCATCGCCGCCCATTCGCCCTACATGGCGGCCGCTCAGGCCCGCTTCGCGTCCGCACTCGGGGCCACCACCCTCGGCGACCCGACAGCTCCTGTCTACGGCAACGTGAGCGCCGCTCCGCTCCGACAGCACAGGACGTGCAGGCCGATCTTGAGGCGCAGCTCACGGCCAACGTCCGCTGGACGGAAACGATCCAGGCGATGGCTGCCGCCGGCGTGCGGACGTTCATCGAAATGGGTTCCGGAAAAGTCCTCACAGGCTTGATTCGCAGGATCAATTCGTCGCTCGAACGCTCAATCTGGACGAGCCGGAGAGCTTCGCTACCCTGACAGCCTAGCTGTCTCCCCATCCCATGCGTCGATTTCTCATCGCCCTGCTCCTCCTGCTGACGGTGTTCTTCATCTTCTCCAGGCTGACCGAGGTCAGTGACGTCTGGCATACGCTCGGGAAGGGCGACTGGCGCTGGCTCACGCTGGCGGCTGTTGTTCAGGGCGCCTGGCTTCTGAATGTGGCCGCATCGCTGCGCGCCATCTATCGCTTGCTCGGGGTCAACGAGCACATTGGCCATCTGATCCCGGTGGCGGCCGCCGCCAACTTCGTGAACGTCGTGGCGCCCTCAATGGGCATGGGCGGGATGGCGATCTTCGTTGTCGACGGTCAGCGCCGAAATCTCCCCCCGGCCGCGTGACGACGGGTGTCGCCCTGTACGTGGTCTACGACTACCTCGGGTTCCTGATTGTGCTCGCCCTTGGCCTGGGCATCCTCTCTCAGCGCAATCAACTTGGCATGGGGGACATCGTGGCGGCGGCGTTCTTCACCGCCACCGCCGTCGTGCTCGGCGCGCTGGTCTATACGCGGGATGCGCTCCGCCGAACGCCTCGAACATCTCTGACTTCCCTGGGCCACCTGGTCAACCGCATGCTTCGCCCGATCTTGCGCCGAGACTACCTGAGCATGGCCCGTGCCCACCGCTTCGCGGTGGAGGTTTCGCAGGGCCTGCATGAAGCTCGCAACGTCGCGGGTGGCCTGGCGCTGCCGGCGGCACTGGCGCTTGTCCAACAAGGCCCTGATGATCTCGATCCTGTTCCTGGTGTTTCTCGCCTTTGGCCAGCCTTTCTCGGTGGGCACACTGGTGGCGGGGTTCAGCATCGGGTACCTTGTTTCTGATCGTCTCTCCCACGCCCTCCGGCATCGGCTTCGTCGAGGGCGCCATGACGCTCGTGCTCAACTCGCTGGGCATGCCGCTGGCGGCCGCCGCCATCGTCACCCTGGCCTACCGTGGCGTCACCTTCTGGTTCCCGCTGCTGTACGGCATGGTTGCCTTCCGACTGGTCGGACGTTCACCGGCGGCCCTCGACGCCTGACAACTCGTTCCCCGCTTGCTTATTCTGACTTGAGCCCCATGCTATAATCGGCCGAGTGCCCACAGGCGCCAGGTTGCCCTAATGCTTATCAACGTGGTTGAGCTCCTCAGCTCACCAGCCTTCGGTTTGGCCTACCAGGTGATCCTTCTGGTTACATTGGCCTTACTGTACAGTCTAAGTCGTGCCTTCGGCGGCCGGTCGGAAAGCCCACGGGCCGCTCGGTGGGTCCTGGCTGCCAGCTGGGTCCTGATGCTCAGAATCCTGGGCGTGGCGGTGGCCCTTCTCGGCCCGGCGATCGGTCTGGCACAGGTCCCCCTGGTCTCATCTTTCGCCCCCTTTGTCACCCTGGCCGGCGTCATCCTTTTCGGCTGGGCTAGCCTGTTCGACCGGGCGCATGCCATCGGCGACCGCCTGCTCCTGGCCTTGCTCGGTGTCGCCTTGATCAGCCTGGCCGTGAGCCTGGTCAGCGCACAGCTGGCGCCGCTTCTCCCCGAGACCGTCACTAATCTGCTCGAGCAGACCTGGCTCGGCCTGGGATTGGCGCTCTCCTTGTCCACGCTGGTCTTGTTGTTCCTGCGCCGCCCGCGCCAGTGGCCGATCGGCGCCGGCGCTTTCGGCTTCCTGGCCATCGGCTTCGGCTTACAGCTGCTCACGGTGACACCGGACATCCCGGTGGCCGGTTTCGTGCGCCCTGCCGAGCTGCTGGCCTACCCCCTAATCACGCTGGCCTGCGTGCGGGCCCTGATCAACGAGATGCCGCGCTTCGAAGCCGAACAGCGAGCAGCCCGCACCAGCCAAGCCAAGGCCGAGTCCAACGGCCGGAGTGCCGAGGCACAGTCGATACGCTCACTGATCAATCTGCTCTCGATCCACGACCCAGACAACCTGGGCCGTGAGGCGGTGCGGGCCCTGGCCGAGGTCGTGCGCGCCGAATATTGCCTGTTGGTCACCCCACCCGACGACCGGGACCAGTTCGCCGTGGCCGTCGGCTACGACCTGATCCGCGAACAGTATGTCCCGGGGGCGCCCCTGGACGGCGACAACAGCCCGGTGCTGCTGGCCACACTCGCTCAGCAGCGAAGCCTCAATCTGTCCACCCGGAGCCGCTCGCCGGACGTTGTCACCTTGCAGTCCGTGCTCCACCTGCCTTCCACCGGGCCGATACTCTTCGTTCCGATCACCGCCTCCAGCCAGCTCCTGGGCGGATTCGTGCTCCTCTCCCCCTATGCCCGCCGCAGTTGGACACCCGAACAGCGCACGCTGACAGAGTCGTTCGCTGCCGAATTGGGCGCTCGCTTCCTCGAACTCAGGAGCCTCGACCGAACCGCGCTTGCGCAAGACAACGAAGCCTACACTGCGCTGGCCGATGCTCGGACGCGCATCCAGCAGCTCGAACAGGAGAATATCCAGCTCTTCGAAGAGGCACACGCCCCCGGCGCCAGCGTGGAGGCGGACGCAGAAGAGCTGTTCGAGGCTCGGATGCGCCTGGATCAGGCGGAAGAGACGATCCTGATCCTGGAGGCGGAGATCGAGCGCCTCAAGATCGGCCTACGTGCCGGCACCGGAGATCCCAACGACAGCCGAAATTGACCATCTGACATCTGAGCTTCAGTCGGCCCTGCAGGAATTGGTCGAGGCGCGTGGCGGAGGTCACCCGTCTACGGTCGGAGACGGCCGACTCACGGGGCGGATTCGACGAGGCCCAGATTGACCCGGAAGCCATCGCCTCCATCGCACAGGAGCTTCGCCAGCCCATGTCATCGATCCTGGGCTACACCGATCTCCTGCTGGGGGAATCGGTCGGCCTGCTGGGCGCGATGCAGCGCAAGTTCTTGGAACGTGCCCGGAGCGGGATCGAGCGGATGGGCGCCCTCTTGAACGATCTGATCCAGGTGACCGCCCTTGAGAGCGGACATCTCGATCTCAATCCCACCCAAGTTGACCTGCTCCGCTGCGTGGAGGAAGCCGTCAACCAGGTCGGGCCGGCCCTGAGGGAGCGCGATCTGGCCCTTCGCATGGATTTCCCGGAAAAAGTGCCCGCCATCATGGGCGACAACGATGCCGTCTCCCAGATCATCCTGCATCTGCTCAACAACGCCATCGCCGCCTCGCCGGAAGGGGACCAGGTCGTCCTGTCCGCCAGCGTCGAGCAAACTGAGGACCACGGCTTCCTGATGCTCTCCGTCACCGATCACGGCGAGGGTATTCCGGTCGAGGACCTGGGCCGAGTCTTCCAGCGCCTGTATCGGGGTGATCGGGTGATCATCCAAGGCGTCGGCGACGGCGGGATCGGCCTTTCACTGGTCAAGGCACTCAGCGAAGCCCTCGGCGGACGCGTTTGGGTGGAAAGCGAAGTCGGCGCCGGCAGCACGTTTACCGTGCTCCTGCCCCTCTCCGAGCCCAACGCCGGGGCCAACGCCCAGGGACTCCAGGTCGGCGCCTGATTGTCCCCTTTTGCTCCCAATTCACATTCCTCATATGTCAGTTTGTGAATTTCGTCACAATCAGGCGGCATAATTCGTGCACCCTTGCCTAGACGTTGGCACATTTAGGTTGAGAAATGCCCGTTTCCCTCACGCGACGGGGTAGAATTGGAACCTTTGAAGGACCAACAGCGTCTTCAACCTGGAGATGCCAGGAGTTGGACCTCGGAGATGATGAAGATGTAGATCAGACGCGCACTGGCGGGCTCCCTGCTGGTGTCGGTTGCAGCCTGTGGTTATCTACCCATCCCCGCCGTCAGTAGTCCATCGGGCGGCCTGAGCGCACCCAGCCTGGGCGCGACGTGGACGCCGACGCCGTTCAGCCCGCTGGCGCCGACGTCCACGCCAGATGTCACTGCCGTACCTGCCCCAACCGCCATACCCACACAGGATCCTTCCCAACCCTGGGGCAACTTCGCTGCCCCCATCGAGCCCTCGGCTATCGAGGTGCCACCCCCAGCGCCGCTGATTGACTTCAAACCCAACGTGGTCAACCTGCTCATCATGGGCTCGGACGAGCGCCCCAACGAATCCATCGGCCGGTCGGATGTGTTCATGGTCGCCTCTTTGGATCCCAACAAAGGCACCGTCACCCTGATCTCCATCCCTCGCGATCTTTACGTATACATTCCGGGCTGGCGTGTGGACCGGATCAACACGGCCGTCATCCGCGGCGGGCCGGAGCTGGCCGAGCAGACAGTGCTCTACAATTACGGCATACCCATTCACCATTGGGTTCAGATGAACTTCTCGGGCTTCATGACCGTGGTCAACACCCTGGGTGGTGTCGACGTCCAGGTGACCGGCTACCTCAACGATGAATGCGGCCGGCGCTACTGGCGCTACTCCCCTGGGACATATCACATGGACGGCTTCACGGCGTTGTGCTATGTCCGCATGCGGAAGGCATCCAGCGATTTCGATCGCCTGCGCCGCGAGCAGGAAGTGGCCCTGGCGATGGTTTCCAAGGTTTTTTCGCTCAACGGCTTGCAACGCGTTCCCGAACTCTACAATCAGTTCAAGACCTATGTCCGCAGCGACATCGGCCTGGATACCGTCTTGCCGTTGATCCCCCTGGGCACACAGGTAGCCTCCGATTCATCTCGAATTCACCACTACGTCGTCGATACCTCAATGGCTACCAGCTGGAGCGTGCCTTACAGCGGCGCTTCGGTTCAGTTGCCCAACCGTGACAAGATCCAGGAGATGCTGGCCCAAGCCTTCGGCGATGCGCAGTAGCTGGCGAGCGCTCATCGGCCTGGCGGTGCTGCTGAGCAGTTGCCTGCCCGCCGCCAAGTTCAACACCGCTGCCACGCCGCTCGTTAAGGGGTTCCCCAGCGGCTCAGCCGGCACACCCATCATCCGTCTCACAACCATCCCCACCGGCACCCCTCTTCCACTCGATCCGCTGGCGCCCATCGTTCCACACAGCTGGCCGGCACCATTGACCTATGACACCCCACCCACACCTGCCACCCCGATCCCGGGACCGGTCCCGCCCATCCCTTTGCCACCCGACGCAGTCAACATCCTGCTCCTGGGGTCCGATCGGCGTTCGGGGACCGGCTACCGCACGGACACGATCCTGCTGCTTTCGATCCAACCCAGCGCCCACGGTGCCGCCCTGATTTCGATCCCGCGCGATCTCTACCTTTATCTGCCGGGCTACAGCATGCAGACGCGTCAACACCGCCTTCGAGCTGGGGGACTCCATCGGATATCCCGGGGGCGGCCGAGCGCTTCTGGCCGACACGCTGCTCTACAACCTGGGCGTCACTTTCGATTACTACGCCCGGGTTGAAATGGCGGGGTTCGAACAGATCGTCCAGAAGATCAACGGCATCGACGTCCGCGTCTCCTGCCCCTACACCGATTGGCGGCTCAAATCTCCCGACCTGAATCCCAATGTGGAGAGCAACTGGGCCCTGTATACCGTCCGGCCCGGCGTGGTCTCCATGGACGGCGATTTGGCGCTCTGGTATGCACGCTCGCGCCAGAAGTCATCCGATTTCGACCGTGCCCGCCGCCAGCAGGAAGTGCTGCGCGCCATCTATCGTCAGGGGCTGCAACTGGGACTGCTCAGCCAGATCCCCGAGCTCTATCAGGATCTGAGTCAGACGATTACCACAGACATGAGCCTGAGCGACATCCTGCATCTGGCCCCGTTGGCGGCAAGCATCACGCCCTCGTCGGTACGCAGCCGCTTCATCGGCCGGGACCAGGTGACGAGCTGGCTCACGCCCAGCGGAGCCCAGGTGCTGCTCCCCAAACCGGCGGAGATTCAGGCTCTGCTTGGCCAGACACTCGATCTCAGGCACGGGCTTCCGGCCAAGTCTCCGCGGCTGCGCACTGTTCAGGTGATCAACGCTTCCGGACAATCCGGTTGGGGAGAATTGGCCGCCGAGCGGCTTACCTACGCCGGATTCGAGGCTAGCGTAGATCCCTCGCCGGTCCGCCTCTCAACCCAACACCACGTCTGATCGACTTCGGCGTCGCCCCCTCCAATACGCAGGCCGACGTGGCCATCCGCCGTAGGACTTGCGTCGAACGCCGTGCGTCTGCAGCCCCAAGCCAATTCTCCGTTCGCCTTCCAGTTGATCGTAGGCGAAGATTACCGAACCTGCTTCAACCCCACACTCGACCAATTGGGCAACCCCACGGCCCACTAGCCCGCCGCTTCTTTTCCGCCTCTGCCACGCCTCATTTGACTTTTCAGCGTCTCGCCACTAGTATCGGGTCCATCCTTGGCTATGCGAAGGAGAACCAATGGCTGACCCAACGGATGATCTGCCTCTGTTCTCGAGGCCGGCACTCGAGACAGCACCGGTCGAGGATGGTCACAACCGCGTCAACCCCACGAGCAGCCTGAGCGCCGCAGTAAGGGCGTGGGGGGAAGTGCTGGAGGAAGAAGGCAAATCCATCCACACCGTGAAGGCTTTTACCGGCGATTTGCGTCTGCTGGGCAAGTTCATCGGCGGAGGCATGTCGATCAACGCCATCGGCACCCACGATCTGAAGAACTTCCTGGATTGGATGCTCAACCACCGCGGCGTGCCCTGCAGCCCCAAGACCTATGCCCGCCGGGTGACCTCGCTCAAGTCCTTCTTCCGCTGGCTCAACGACGCAGGCATCTTGACCCACGACCCGGCCGAGGAGGTGCCGCAGCAAACGGTCCTGGCCCCACTTCCCACCGTCCTCAACCCGGATGAAGTGGCCGCCGCTCTGGCCGCTGCCGACGCCATGCGCACCGGTGACGATCCGGATGCTCGCCCATACACCCTGCTGGCGCTGCTACTGGAGACCGGCATTAAGAAGGGCGAATGCCTCGGCATTCACATCAACCACATCGATCTGAACTCGGCCGATGGGCCAATCTTGTTCGTGCGCTATGGGGATGTCCGCAAGCGTTACAAGGAACGCAAACTCACCCTCAGCCAGGCGTGGGTCGATGCCTACCGTAGCCTATTGCGCCCAGTACGATCCCACAGACAAGGTCTTCCCCTGGTCCCCTCGCCGGTTGGAGTACCTGTTGGAGGACATCGGCGAGGCGGCCGGGCTGGAGAAGCATCTTTCGTTCGATATGTGCCGCTGGACCTCAGCGCTTTCCGACTACCAGTAGGGAGTGGACAAGAACAAGATCCGCCAGAAGATGGGGATCTCCAAGATCCAATGGCGAGAGGTCGGCAAGAAGCTTGGCCCGTCTGGCGGCCAAACAGGACAAGGAGACCTTCGGCCGGCGCCCTACCGCCCTGAACCGAAGAACCGCCCGCCGATCGGCGGGCGGTTCGTTTAGCTGGAGGTTGAGCGTTCTAGAGCTTCTTGACCACGATGTCGCCGATCACGTTGGCGGCTTCGTCGCCCCGATCGGCCGCATTGGACAGATGGCGGTAGATCTCCCTCAATTTCAAGATCTTGGACGATCTTCTCCAGGCTGTCCGCCACCGGAAAACAGGTCCGCCAGGGCCTCCCGGTAGACCGTCTCCATCCGATTTTCGAGCGCCTTGGCCCGCACGGCATGTTCGGCGGCCACGCTCGGATGGTCATCCAGGCGCAGACACCCCCTGGTAGATTTCGTGCGCCGCGTCGTGCAGCAACGAAGCCATGCGTTGAATGTAGTTGTTGGATTGCGCCTGGAACAGGGCCATCTCTTCGATGGTGCTGTCAGCGTAGTCGAGGATATCATCGATGGCCCGGGAGAGAGCGAAGATGTCCTCCCGATCGATGGGCGTGACGAAGGTCTGGTTGAGCTCATCGATCAGGATGCGGCGGACCTCGTCGGCCTCTTTCTCGATCTTGTTGACCTGGGCCGCCAGCCCGGCATCCGGATTGGCTGGCATACTGCTGAAGGGCCTTCAAGCCCTCGACAGCATACTCCGCCTGCTTGATGAGCAGCTCAGTAAAGCGATCGCTCTTCTTGGTGCGCCCCAGAAATCCCATACGTCGATGTGTCTCCTTGTAAAGGGATGGCGCCGGCATTATAGCCCAAACTGCGCCGGCGCTCGCCCATCCGGCTGGCCTATTTGACCGTAAGCGTCCCCTTCATCCCGGCCTCCAAATGGCCCGGCTCAGCGCAGACGATTTCATACGTGCCCGGCTCGGATGGAGCCGAGAAAGTGAAAGTTTGCACCTGGTCGACATCCACCTGGAAAGCCTGCAAGACGTGCTGGTTGTCGTCGGCTGGTGAACGGTGGGGTGACTGTGTAACCGGCTTCCATCAACGTCCAGGTGTGAACCACCTTCCCGTCATTGGTCAGCGTCAGGGTGACCTGGGCGTTGGCAGGCACCTCCCAATTGGGCGGCTGGTATTCGAATTCCGACATATTGGCGGCGATGGCCACCTGCTGCGGGCCACATGCGGCCAAGAGCACCCCCAGCAGCGGCAGGCCAGCCAAGACCAAGCTCACTTTGTGATTTTTTTCTCGCATGAACCGTCCTCCCAGCCCGACTCGCGGTGCGCCTATCGCGCCTCGCGGTCGGCTATTGTAACATCGCTGGCCGCTTCGCCACCGGACACTCGGCCCGGGCGTAGCCTTCCTTGACAGGCTGGGGCGAAGTCACCACAATAGGACGCATGGATGCCTACAACGTGCCGCCCGGCCATCGCTCCGGGTTTGTTGCCGTGGTCGGCCGGCCCAACGTGGGCAAGTCGACCCTGCTCAACGCCCTGCTCGGCCAACCGATCACCGCCACCTCTTCCAAGCCCCAAACCACCCAGCTCAACCAACTGGCCATCCTCACTCGGCCCGAATTCCAGAGCCATCTTCGTCGACACCCCGGGGATCCACGCGCCGCACCATTTGCTCGGGGAATGGATGGATGCTGCCGCCAATGCGGTCATCGCCGACGCAGATGTGTGCCTGGTCCTGTTCGACATGGGCGATCCGCCGACTGAGAATGATCGCCAGGACAGCGGAACGGCTGGCTCTCCATCGGGACATCGCCCGCCGACAATGGCGGCCATGAACAAGGTCGACCTCCTGTCCGAGGCTGGATCGGCCGGCACGCGAACGAGCCTTCCGGGACCTGGTCCCGTTCGCCGACATCCGGTCGTGGCAGTCTCGGCACTGCACGGTGACGCGTCTTGACGATCTGCTGGAGGCCCTGGTGGCGCTGCTGCCGCAGGGGCCCGCGTTACTATCCCGAGGATCAAATCACCGATCGCTACGAACGCGACGTGGCCGCCGACCTGATCCGTTCGGCCGCCATGCAGCTGCTCCGGGAGGAATTGCCCCACAGTCTTGCCGTGCGGATCGACGAATTCACCGAACGAGGCGAGACCGGGGCCTTCATCAAAGCCACACTGTTCGTCGAGCGGGAATCCACAAAAGGGAATCGTGATCGGCAAGGGCGGGGCCATGATTCGCGACATCGGCCAGCTGGCCAGGCAGCACATCGAGGCCATGTCCGGCCGGAGCGTGTACCTTGAGCTGAGAGTCAAGGTTCATCCAGGCTGGCGCAGTGATCCCAAAGCGCTCAAGCGCTTCGGTTTTTCGTCGATTGAACCCACCAAGCACCGGGCCGGCCAAGAGGATCGCGGTGACCAAGACCAAAGGCAGAGGTACCCGCACCAGCGCATTCGGCTCACCTGGCCGCACGAACCACAACTCATCCGACTTCTACAACAGCCGCCTCTACCAGGACCATCAACCGCCAGAGCCCGAGGCCTACAACGAAGTCGAGCTCCCGGGGATGTGCGCAACGCCCTCTACTGCAAGTCATCGGAGACGATGGACGAACTCCCCGACCATAGCGTCCACCTCATGGTGACTTCACCCCCCTACAACGCCAGCAAAGAATATGATAAGGACCTCACCCTGGGGGAATACCGGGAGATGCTGCGGCGAGTGATGGGGGAAACCTACCGAGTGTTGGTGACAGGTGGGCGAGCCTGCATCAACGTCGCCAACCTGGGCCGCAAACCCTACCTGCCCCTGCATGCTTTCGTGATCGAGGACATGCTCGCCATCGGCTTCTTGATGCGGGGCGAGATCATCTGGGACAAGGCCAGCAGCGCCGGCAGCTCCACTGCCTGGGGCTCCTGGCTTTCGGCCTCCAACCCGGTCCTGCGTGACGTTCACGAGTACATCCTTGTTTTTTGTAAGGAGACGTTCACCCGTCCGGCGGGCAATCGGGTGAGCACGATCACCAAGGAAGACTTCCTGGCCTGGACCAAGAGCGTGTGGACTTTCCCTTCCGCCTCGGCACGCCAGATCGGCCATCCTGCGCCATTTCCCCGAAGACTTGCCGCGCCGATTGATCGAGCTCTACACCTACCAGGGTGAGGTTGTGCTCGATCCGTTCTGTGGCTCGGGATCCAGCTGCCTGGCCGCTTTGCACGCCGGGCGAACGTATGTCGGGTACGACGTGGAGCCGGACTACATCGGCCTGGCCCAGGCCGCGCCTGGCGGTCGCGGCCTACATCCACCGACTAGCCCCCCACGTCCCCCGAAGCTTCGGCTAGCATCCCATGGTGATAAGATGCGGAGGGCGGGGCGCCATCCCAGGTGCAGCTTGTGCCCCGGGCCCATGGGAGATAGCATGCGTCGCAAAGATTGGGGCTTCATCGCCCTGGCCGTCCTGGCCGCCGCCCTGTTCGTCCGCCTCGGATTCTGGCAGCTGTCCAGACTCCAAGAACGGCGTGCGCACAACAACCTGATCCGCCAACGGATGGACCTTCCCGCTTCGCCGGTGTCGCAAGCCATCGCCTCACCATCGGACTGGGCCTTCCGGCCCGTGACTCTGCGAGGCAAGTTCGACGCTGCGCATGAGATCCTGCTCAGCCCGCGATCATATCTGGATCAACCCGGCGTCGATCTTGTGACCCCCCTGCACTTGGAGGGTGACCAGGGCACGGTGCTTGTGGACCGGGGCTGGATACCCTTCGAGGCCACCGACCCAGGGCCTCGCGCAGCCTATCAAATCGATGGCCCGGTGGCAATTCAGGGCCTGGTGATGACCTCGCAGCCCTCGGTCAAGCTCTTCTTAATGCCAGGACCGCCCACCCCGAGCCCGGACGCCTTTCGCACCACCTGGCAAACGGTGGACATCCCCAGCCTGCAAATCCAGATGCCCTATCCTCTGCTGCCTTT
Source organism: uncultured Chloroflexia bacterium (assembly GCA_963727915.1). GTDB lineage: Bacteria > Chloroflexota > Anaerolineae > Anaerolineales > E44-bin32 > CAWAND01. The sequence continues at coordinate 16,958 of CAVSID010000001.1, forward strand.
TTTCGTCGCCCAGACGTCGGCCTCATCCGCGCTTGGCGACCAGCCCATTCCCGATCCTGATATCGATCTGACGGACGGCCCGCATCTGAACTATGCCATGCAGTGGTTTGCTTTCGCCCTGATTGCCCTGCTTGGCGGCGGGCGCGTGGGTGCGCCGCCGGGTGCGCCGCACCGGCGGCCCCGAAGTTGCCTGAGAGCAACCTCCGAACACCGTTGAATTTGTGAAATCCCTCACAAATCGGGACTAGACCGAACGCAGGGAGGGCCAAGTGCCCATCACCTGCCGCAGGATGGCGAATTCGCCCAAGTGATAAGCCGTGTGATCGCACACCAGCAGGAGCTCACGCAGCAGGCTGTAGCCTGGCGCGTGGGGCAGATCCCCCGTCAGATCGGCCTGGGGATCCTCAACCATCGCTCGAAGCGCCTTTAGATCGCTACGGTAGGCGGCCAAGGTTGCCTCCCACTGGGTCTCATCGGCATCAGTCTGCTCCGAGGGCCAATAGCCTTTGGGCCACGGCGGCAACTCGTAGTTGGGGTCCTGGATGAATCTGAGGATGTCATCCTGGGTTCGCCGAATGTGCTCCAATAGCGCCCAGGGGGAATACGGCACATTGGGAGGCCGCTCGTTGATCCGATCAATCGGGAAGGCGTCGGTCGCCTGATCGAGACTCATATGAGCATGCCCGCCATCCAGCAGGTCCAGCAACTGAACACGTAGGTCATCTATCGCGGTCATGATTTGGCCCTTCTGAGATCCGGGAGTCGACTGCCACACACCACCATGTTAGCGCACCCCGGTGGAAGCAAGTCAAGCAGGAGCCGCCGCACAGGCTGTGTGCGGCGGCTTGCCTACCCCTTGAGGCCCCAGTCGATTTCGACGCCAGGGGAGGGAACCAGGTCAGCCGCCGGCACTTGAGCTTGAAGCCGCTTGGGCCGCCCGCAAACCTTGGGCCAGGGCCTGTTCCGTCAGAGGCAGCGACACCGCGGGGCCCAGGCGCTCGACAAATGCCAATCGGGCCTTGCTGAAGCTGCCCTCGCTGTCAGGCCGAAGATAGATATCCATTTCCGATGGCCGCGGGTCGTCGTCATCGGACTGCGGGGCGTGACGAACATGGATCAGAACTGGCCGAGCCTCATCGTCAGTCTCGAGGCGGCCCACGTACAGTCCCTCACTGGGGCATGCTCGTTCCTCTGAGACGTCCAGGTTGAGAGTCGCGACTTGGGGATTCTGGGACGCCGGGTGGAACCCACCAAGATCGCCGGGGAGGCTGAAAGGCGCTCCTAGCAAGCGCTCGGCAAGGGCAACGTCGCCATTGCGGAGAGCCTGCCGAATCCGGGTGGAGCTCACCACATCTCCATCGACAAGCGCCGGCTCGACGACGCGCAATCGGAAACCCCGCTCCCCGGCTACCGACCTCAAGTAGGGGATGTCGCCTTCGCGCCGATAGCCAAGCGCGAAATCAGGGCCGACCCACAGACCCTTTGGGTTTAGCCGGAGGCAGATCCAATCGAGAAACTCGGCCGCGTGCAGATGCGACAGCTCAAGGTCGAAACGCTGGTTGATCACGAAATCGACGCCGAGAGCGCCCAGGCGTGCAGCCTTCTCATCAGGTGAACTCAAGTAGAAAGCCGGCTTCCTGCCCCGCAGCACCACCGAAGGGTGAGGAAAGAAGGAGAGCACAGTAGTGGGAAGCCCCTCAGCCTGCGCGCTTCCCAGCATTTGTCGGATGAGCTCGCGGTGCCCCATGTGGATGCCATCAAACGAGCCGATCGTCAGCTCGCATGCCTCCACGGAGAGGGCATCGATCGAGTCAACGTGACGCATAGGGTCTCAACTGATGAAGACTTTCTTTGGCAGCCAGACGTTCTCCTGAGGGTTGCCTTCGAGGATGGCCACTAGAATCCCGCTCGCATCAACCGCCCGAGCCAGGCCCTCGACCGGCCCACCAGCCGGAACCTGCCGGCCGTGACGCACCAGCTCCATGCCCCCAGAATCGACCTCGACCAGCGGTAGATCCGGGAGCGCATCGACAGCCGGGAGCACGTGTTTCGCCCACGAGCCGTCATCGAAGCCTGCCTGCAAATCTTCCAAACTGACCGCCTGTGCCAGCGTGAACATACCCGCCTGGGTGCGCCTGAGGGCCGCCAGATAGGCCCCGGTCGCCAGGCGTTCACCAAGGTCATTTGCCAGGGAGCGCACGTAGGTACCCGCCGAACATGAGATCTCCAGCGTGAGGTCCGGCGCTTCATAGGAGACCGGAACGAGGGTGTAGATGGTCACCTGCCTCGGCTCGAGGTCGACATCCTTGCCGGCCCGGGCGAGCTGGTAGGCCTTCTTACCCTTGAGTTTGATGGCGCTGTAGGCAGGTGGCATTTGTTCCAGCACCCCTGTGAACTCCGGCAGGACCGAACGGATGGCTTCCAAACCTGGTGTCTGCCCTGTGTCGCGCACGATCTGGCCGTCCCCGTCATAGGTGTCGGTCGAACGGCCGAACCGAACAACGGCTTCATAGCGCTTGGTGCCCGCCGAGAGGTATTCGCTCAAGCGAGTCGCAGCCCCCAGGCAGAGGACCAGAACGCCTGAGGCGCGTGGATCGAGTGTGCCAGCGTGGCCGACCTTGCGCACGCCGGTGCCTCGCCGGACAACATGGACGACACTGTGCGACGTCGGTCCTACCGGCTTATCCACGATGATGAGGCCAAAGTCCACGCCTTAGATCCCTTACTCGACCGTCTGCAGCAAGGCCTTGTGGGTGGCATCCAGAACGCGTTTATGGACGTCACCGAGCTCGCCGTCGATCATCGCCCCGGCAGCGGCCGCATGTCCTCCACCGCCGAATTGCGTCGCCAACCTGGATACATCCAGCCCCGGCTTGGAGCGCCAGCTGATCTTCACCTGCTGGTGGGGTTGCTCGACGAAGACCACCACCACCTGAGCATCCTCGATGGTGGTCAGCACGTTTACCAGGTCGGCGTCGTCGGCTCCTGGGTAGGCAACCCGGCGCCGATCGGCCAGGCTGAGCGTTGCCCAGATGACCCCGTCCTGACGCTCCAATTGGGTGAGCCCGGCGCCCCAGTAGCGAGCCGCCACGAAACTCATCCGGGACAGGGCTCGCTCGTAGATGTCCCGCAGCGGCGCACCCAGTTCGAGCAAGTCAGCGGCAACTCGCAGGCTGGCCGGCGTCACGCTCGACGTCCGGAAGCCGATGGTATCGGTCACCAGGCCGGTCATCAGGCTGGCCACCACACTGTCACTCAGGGGAAGACCCATTTCTGGCAGCCATGCGTACAAGATCTCCGTCGTGGCTGCTGCCCGTACATCAACCAGGTTGTAGGCTGCGAAGTCATCGTTGGTCGGGTGATGGTCGATGTTGACATCGACCGGCCTGGGGAGGTGCTCCAGGGTCAACCCGGTGCGCTCAAAGTCGGAACAATCAACGCAGATGAGAATATCCGGGTCATCCGGCAGGCGAGTTTGCACCGTGTCGGCGCCTTCCAGGAATGTGAAGGCGCGCGGGACCCCACCGATGAGCACCGGTGTAGCAGCCTTGCCGGCAGCCCGCAGCGCCTCGCTCACCGCCAGCAGCGATCCAACCGCATCGCCATCCGGCCGCACGTGAGACAGCACGGCCGGCCGCTGGGCGGCGCCAAGACGGTCCTTGAGCTCGATGGTGGAAAGGGTCAAGCCTCGCCCTCAGCAGCCGTGTCATCCTGGCGATGGATTTCGCGCAACAGCTCCTCGATGCGCTCGCCGCGGGCCGGGGTGGCATCCCAGCGAAAACGAAACTGCGGAAATGTGCGCAGAGGGATGCGTGCCGCAAGCGCGGTGCGAAGAAAGCCGCGCGCCCGGCGCAGCGCCTGGAGGACATCGTCTTTGCTGTCCTGGCCATCCAAGGAAGACACGAAGACCGTGGCGAAGGCCAGCTCACGGTCCACGTCAACGTCCGTGACGGTGACCTTCGTCAGCCGCGGGTCGGCAGCTTCCTTCTGGAGCAGCGCCGCCAGCTCCTCCTGGATCCGCTGGCCGATCTTCTTAGCTCGAGACGCGCTTACCATCCTGACCTCCTCTCAGGCGGTCGGTACCTTCTCTTCGATGAAGCACTCGAGGATATCCCCCACTTCAAAGTCGCTGAAGCCGCGGAGGTTGACGCCGCATTCGAAGCCTTCCTTGACTTCGCGCACATCATCCTTCTCGTGCTTGAGGGACGACACGGGGCCCTCGGCGACGGTGGCCTCGCCTCGGATGACAGCGATGCGGGCATTGCGGCGCAGCTCACCCTGGACCACACGGCAACCGGCGATCTTGCCGACCTTGGTGATGTGGAAAACCGCTCGCACCTCCGCCCGGCCTAACACGACGCGCTTGGATTCGGGTTCGAGCAAACCCTTGAGTGCTTTCTCAACGTCCTCCGTCAGGCGGTAGATTACGTCATATAGGCGAACGTCCACCCCTTCGGCTTCGGCCGCTCTCTGAGCCGCCGTGTCGGCCACGACGTTGAAGCCGATCACCACGGCATCCGAAGCGGCTGCCAGCATCACGTCATTCTCGCTGATGTTTCCGGTGCCAGAGTGCAGGACGTTGACCTTGACATCCTCCATCCCCAATGCCTCAATAGAAGAGATGACAGGCTCCAGCGAACCCTGGACATCCGCCTTGATCACCAGGCGCAGCTCTTGAACTTCGCCAGCCTGAATCGACTCGAAGATCTGCTCCAATGATCGGCCGGGGCGGGCATGAGTCTGCGCAGCCGCCTGGCTGGCCCCCTCGCGTTCCGCCAGCTCGGCCTTGGCTTCCCGCTCAGATTCCACGACCGTGAAGAGATCGCCGGCGTTGGGGACCTCTGACAGGCCGAGGACACCGGCTGGCGTCGATGGCAGCGCCTCTTCGACAGGGTTCCCCTGGAAGTCAAACATCGCCCGGATCTTGCCGTAGGTGTCACCTGCCAAGATCACGTCACCCTGGCGCAAGGGTGCCGTTCTGGACCAGGAGCGTGGCAACTACGCCCCGCGAGTGATCCACCTCGGCTTCGATGACCGTCCCGAAGACGCTGCCTTCGGGATTAGCGACAATCTGGTTGGCATCAGCCACCAGGAGGATCGCTTCGAGCAGGTCATCGATACCCGTCTTCTCCTTGGCGGAAACCGGCACTACCATCGTCTCACCGTCCCAATCATCCGGGACGAGACCGGCGTCGGCCAGCTGCTGCTTGACCCGATCCGGATTGGCATTCGGCCGGTCGACCTTGTTGAGCGCCACCAGGACAGGCACCTTGGCCGCCCGTGCGTGGGCCAAGGCCTCACGCGTTTGCGGCATGACGCCGTCATCGGCGGCCACCACCAGGACGGCGATATCCGCTCCCTGGGCGCCACGGGCGCGCATGGCGGTGAAGGCGGCATGCCCGGGGGTATCCAGGAAGGTGATCGGCCGGTTGTTATGCCGGATCTGGTAGGCTGCGATGTGCTGAGTAATCCCCCCGGCCTCGCCTCCGGCCACATCCGTCTGCCGGATGGCGTCCAGCAGCGTGGTCTTGCCGTGATCGACGTGGCCCAAGATCGTCACCACCGGAGGCCTGGCCACCAAGGATTTTTCAGGTTCCTCTTCGAGCAGCCGTCGCCAGTGTGGGGCTACGCCCTCCTCCTTGACCTCCGACTCGGGCGCCTCCATAGGACGCGCCTCGAACCCCATTTCTTCCATCACGATGGCAGCCGTGTCGTAATCGATAAGCTGATTGATGTTGGCCATCACGCCGTTGGCCATCAGCTGTTTGATGATATCGATGGGGCTGGCTTCGATTCGCTCCGCCAGATCGCGAACGGTCACAGGATTGGGGATCTCTACGACCGTGTTTCCATCTTCGCTCATAACGCACCTCCGGCTCCAGCACACCGGCCGCGTCGAGCGAAGGGCCAGCGGGCTAGAAGGCTTTCGAATTTCGCATTGTGAAAAGTTTCACGTTCAATCGGGCCACGGCGCCAGTCTCAGGCATGGCCTTCGCCTGCCAGGGTCTCGAGAGAGGCTCGCAACCGGTCGCGGTCACCCGAAGTCAGTTCAGTTTTCAGCGCTCGTTCTAGGCCGCCTTTCAGGGCCGCCTCCCAACAGGACGGTTGGTCGTGCACATAAGCGCCGCGTCCTTGCGCCTTTCCCGTCGGATCAAGCTGCGGTCCCTCCGGCGTGCGCACGATCCGGATCAATGATCGCTTGTCCAGAGTTTGCCGGCACCCCACGCACGTTCTCTGCGGTGCCCGTCGGCGACGGGCGGGCTGGGGTGTCACGACGAACGGCTTTCCATCGCTCGGCCCGGCCGGATGTCGGCTTCGGCCTAGAAGCTCGAATCTTCCCATTCGTCCTGCCGACGGCTGGGCTTGCGTCGGCGTCGAACAATCACTTCGCCAAGCTCCGGATCGAATTCGACCACCCGGCGGCGCTGCTTGCTCCTGTCCTTCTCCTCTTGGTCACCTTCGCCATCCTCGTCCAGTTCCTCGAGGTCCTCAAATTCCTCTTCTTCTTCATCCGAGATGCCCAGCTGTTCTTCCACGGCCTCGAAGACCTTCTCGATCTCGTCCCCCTCCTCGGCTTCGGCCTCGGCTTCCTTCGCCTCGGCCCCGGCCGGGGCGGCCGCAACCCCTTCGACATCTTCGGCGCCAGCCAGTTCAACTACCTCAGCCATCTCAGCCCCTTCGATAGCTTCGGCTTCAGCCCCCGCCTCGGGGGCTGCCGCCTCGGCTTCAACCAGGACCTCGGCCTCGGGCGCTGCTTCGGGTTCCGGCTCAGGCACGACATAGGCCACGCCCTCTAGCGTCTCCCGCATCTCGTCGATCGACTTGGGCCCGACACCCTGGAGATCTCGGATCGCACCCTCGTCGATGGCCAATTGCTCGAGGACCTGGCCAGCCGTTGCGAAGCCAGCTTCGGTGAGCAGATTGACCACACGGGTTGAAAGCTCGGTGCCTTCCAACTCTGTCTGGTAGGCGCCTTCGGGAATCTCCGAGCGAACCTCTTCCAGCGCTACTATCCGCGCCTGACGCCTGGCATCGCGGCGGGCCTGGCCCTCGCCCTGGACGCGATCGACAAAGCCGTTAAGGATCTGGTAGTCCTCTGGCGGAATCGGGCGCCCCTCGGCCTTCTTGGCCAAGATTGAATTCGACCTTGACCATCGCCTCGGTTTCTTTGGCGCCCATCTCAGCGTATGTCTCGTCGGACTGAAGAATATGCAGCGAATCGCTGGCTGCTTCGGGCAGGCTCTTGATGTCGATCCGCCAACCCGTCAGCCGGGCGCCGAGCCGGGCGTTTACTCCGGCCCGCCCAATCGCCAGACTCAGTTGATCCTCGGGCACAACCACCATGGCGGTCTTACCGCGGTCGGGATCGTCATCCAGGAACACGCCCGACACGCGCGCCGGGCTGAGCGCCTTGGCGATGAATGTGGCTGGATCGGCGTTCCACTCGATAACATCAATCTTCTCGTCGTTGAGATCACGCACGATGGACTGGATGCGCACCCCTCGCAGACCGACGCAGGCACCGACCGGATCCACCCCATCGGCCAGCGCCGCTACGGCCACCTTGGCCCGCTTGCCGGCTTCCCTGGCGATGGCCTTGATCTCAACCAACCCCTGGTTGATCTCAGGCACTTCCATCTCCAGCAGCCGCCGGAGCATGTTGGGGTGCGTTCGAGAGACGATGATCACCGGGCCGCGCGACGACTTGCGAACCTCGAGCACATACACTCGCACGCGATCCCGCACCCGGAAGTGCTCGCCCGGGATCTGCTGGTTGCGGGGAAGGATCGCCTCGGCACGTCCCAGGCCAATGGTGACCGCCTGAGGCGTGATCGAATGCACCGTGCCGTGCACCATCTCGCCTTCGCGCTCGGCAAATTCTGCGTATTGGGCCTCGCGTTCGGCTTCACGCAAACGCTGCAGAATGACCTGTTTGGCGGTCTGCGCCGCCACCCGTCCGAAGTCTGTGGGGGTCGACTCGACCATGACCATATCGCCGGGTTCGGCCTTTGGCTCGACCTGGCGTGCATCTGTCAGGGCGACTTCCGTCTGCTCGTTCTCCACCGAGTTCAACCACTTCCTTCTCGGCGAAGATCTGGACGCCCCCGGTTTCGAGATCCAGCTTGGCTTCGACTCCTTCCGCGCTGGAGGCGTTTGCCGCCCGGCGGTACGCCGAAATCATGGCGGCCTCCAAGGCCTCCATCACCGTGTCACGAGACAGCCCGAAACGCTCCGTGATCTCGTTGATCGCCAGTTTGAACTCGCTTTTCATCTCTCCGTGCTACCCTCGTCCGGGCCCCTGCAGGGGCCACATATACGCAGAAAAGTGGGGGAAACCCACTTTTCGCCGCGGCCGCATATCATCGATAAGTGCTACCAAATAACACATGCATTCTAGCATACTCACCCGAGGCACGCAAGACGACGGCCTCGACGTTCCACATGAGCACGCCTATCCCGGCCAGTGACCCACGCGATTCCAGATGGCGGGAGTGCGTCTGGGATTTGACGGCCTTGGGGCCACCCCTTATGATACCGCCACCGACAACGCCCCCTTGAAGCACGCACAATGAGGTGAGTACATGGAAGTAGGCTTGGTCCGCCAAATCGACATCGACTCCGAGATGCAGCAGGCCTATCTCGACTATGCCATGAGCGTGATCGTTTCACGCGCCCTGCCTGATGCGCGGGATGGCTTGAAGCCGGTGCATCGGCGCATTCTGCACGCCATGCACGCCATGGGGATTCGTCCGGACACGCCTTTTCGCAAGTCGGCCCGGATCGTCGGCGAGGTCTTGGGCAAGTATCACCCGCACGGCGATATGGCCGTCTACGACGCCATGGCTCGCATGGCGCAGGACTTCTCCATGCGCTACATGCTGGTCGAAGGGCAAGGCAACTTCGGGTCGATCGATGGTGATCCGCCGGCAGCAATGCGCTACACGGAGGCCAGGCTGGCGCAGATGGCGGTCGAAATGCTGGCCGACATCGAGAAAGACACGGTGCCATTCGACGACAACTTCGACGGGTCGCTTGAAGAGCCCCTCGTCCTGCCATCGGCCGTCCCCAACTTGCTCGTCAATGGCGCCACAGGCATCGCAGTCGGCATGTCCACCTCGATCCCGCCTCACAACCTGGGAGAGGTCGTCGACGCCTCGATCAAGATGCTCGACCGCTGGGAGAAGATGGATCAAATCAGCCTTGACGACCTGATGCAGCACGTCCAGGGGCCCGATTTCCCAACTGGCGGGATCATCCTCCAGAGTCACAAGGAAGGGGAAGGCCTGATGGCGGCCTATGCCACCGGCAGGGGCAAGATCACTTTGCAGGCGCGCGCCCACGTGGAAGGCATGGGACGGGGACGTTCGCGGATCATCGTCACCGAGCTGCCCTATCAGACCAACAAGGCCAACCTGATCGAACGCATCGCCGACCTCGCCCGGGACGGCAAGTTGGATGGTATCAGCGACCTGCGAGACGAATCCGACCGCCAGGGTATGCGAATTGTGATCGAGCTGTCCAAGAACGCTGAAGCGGAGGACGTGCTTCGGACACTTTACAAACGCACGCCTATGCAGGGGACATTCAGCATGATCATGCTGGCGCTGGTGGATGGGCAGCCGCGCCTGCTCTCCCTCAAGCAAGCGCTCAAGGTCTATCTCGAGCACCGGCTGGAGGTCGTCCGCCGCCGAAGCGAGTTCGATCTGGCTCGCAACCGGGCCCGCGCCCATATCCTGGAGGGCCTACGGACGGCGCTTGGCAACTTGGACGAGGTCATCCATACGATACGCGATTCTCGCGACGCAGAGCAGGCCGGAAGCCGACTGCAGAAGCGTTTCAAATTCAGCCAGGAGCAGACCCGGGCCATCCTCGATATGCCGCTCCGACGGCTGGCCAGCTTGGAGCGCAAGAAGATCGAGCAGGAATACAAGGACGTCGCCAAGCGCATCCAGGAACTTGAAGCGCTCTTGGCTTCCGAAAAGAAGATGCGGGCGACAATCGCCGACGAGCTGAGGACAGTGAAGGAGAAATACGGTGACCGTCGGCGCACGCTGATCGCCGAACCGGGCCAATCGGGCAAGCTGGATGCCCCGCTCACCGCCTCCGACCTGGCGCCGGCCAAGGACACCTGGATCCAGATCACCGGGGACGGGAAGATCTCACGCACCACCACCGCCCGTCTGCCGAAGATCTCCGGCCGGTCCTCACCCAGGCTGGTGATGGGGGCCGATGTTAGAGACATTCTCTACCTGTTCACGGATGAGGGCCTGGGCGCCGCCCTAGCCGTCCACACCATTCCCGAGACCGACGACCCGGACGGCGGTGTGCCCGCCGGCGGCCTGACCGCCCTGCCAAGGGATGAAAACATCGTGACCGGCCTGGCCGTCCCGGTGGACCTGCATGAGGACAACAAACAGACAGCCTTCATCCTATTCGGAACGGCCTCCGGCATGCTGAAGAAGACCGAACTGAGCAACCTTCCGGGTCCCTCGGCGCGCGCCTTTCAAGCCATCAACGTCGGTGAACGAGACAGTCTGCTGAGGGCGGTGCTTACCTCCGGCGAGGACGAAATCATACTGGTGAGCAGCGGCGGTATGGCGATACGTTTTTCCGAGGCCGATATCCGCCCGATGGGGTTGGGTGCGGCCGGCGTGATGGGCATGCGCTTGGAAGAAGGCGACCAGCATCTGGTAGGTATGGACGTCGTACATCCCGACCATCAGCTGTTGGTGGTCTCAGAGGACGGCCGGGGGAAGCGCACTCCGCTGGCCGACTTCCCCACCCAGGGACGCTACGGCAAAGGCGTGCTGGCCTGGAAATCGAACGACCCGTCCGGCATCGCCGGGGCAATGCTTGGAGGGCCCGCCGACCGGGCCACGGCCGTGATGGCGCGCAGAGCCGACCGTTCTATTCGCCTGGGCGATGCCAAGTCTCTCAGCCGCTCCGCCGCGGGTCGGCCGCTGTTTGAGGTCGAGGACAATGACAGCGTCGTGCGCCTGATCCCGGTGTTGGGTCGCGGCGAGTTGCCCAAGCAGCCTGCGCCAAAGACAACTCCCAAACCGAAGACCTCCAAGCGTAAGCCCCAGTCAAGCGCCAAGAGGGGATCGTCGCGCAAATCCGGCGGAAGTGCGGTGAAGAGCGCCCCTAAGAGCAGGGGCAAAGCGCCGGGGAAAACGGCCGGGAAGGGGACCGGTCACCGCAAGAAGGGCACCTAGGGCTGGGCGTGCGGTGCCTTGGAGCCCGCTTCTCCGGCATCGAGGCCCGGGGCGGCTAACCAATTCGCTCCCAGTCCAGAATGCGTGTGACCTGCTCCCCAGCCCAGGAAGTGGTGGCCAGCCGGATCTGCAATCGATCACCCTCGACGGTGAGAGTCCTGGCGACCTCCATCCCTACGTCGTCGGGGTTGAGGGCTCCCTCCAATCGATGGATGACGACTCCGGTCTCCGGGTCGCCAGCCTAGGCGCCGAAGTAGGCGTCATAGCCGCCGACGGCGCCGGTGTTGTCTTGGCCAATGGGCGCCGCCGCAGTCAGCGGCTCGCCGCACCGGTCCCGCTTCATGAACTGAGCGGCAAACCGCTCAGGTGCGTAGGTCAGGATGCCCACCGGATCTTCCCCAAGGATCGGACCGATCCTGCGCGAACCGTCCTCGGCGAAATCCTGACGGGTTCGCAGCCACCACACACCAAGCATGCGCTTCGCCAGCCCATCCCTTTCATGCACATTCTCATCCTCCGCCATCTGATCCTCCACTTGAACTTCTTCAAAACAACGATCTGAACCCAGACGCGACTCAGACCGCTCGGCAGCGCACCGGGCGAAGTGTCGCGGCCCGTGGATTTGTGAGAAATATCACAAATCGACCGAGGCTACTGTCCTGGCGGAGTGTAAATGATCCAATTCTCTCGGCTGGTGCAGGTGCACGCCTGGATGACATTGGAGGCTTTGGTCAGCGTGCCCTGGTAGGCGGCGCCCCCGGCCTGGGCCACCCAGCCGTCCAGGATGAAGGGCAGCACGCCCGAGGCCGGGAGCCACTCACCGTTGTAGCGCCGAGCGACATGCACGTGGGTCCCGGTTGCCCGCCCGCCTTCGCACGATGGGTGGCCGAGCAGATCACCCTGTTTGACAGCTGTGCCAGCAACGATCCGATCGTTGGTGGCCATGTGGAAGAAGATCAACACCCACCCGGTGCGATCGTCGCCGTCTCCGTCGAGGTCCAGCACCACCAGGGCCTCTTCGCTGCGAGTGATCTCGCCCTCCACGGGTGCAGCCACCCATTCGCTGGACACGGCACAGCCGCCTTCGGCCGCCGGCGGGGCGAAGTCCAATGCGCCGTACGGCAAGCTCTCTCCCCAGGTCGGATGGGGGCCGCCAGTGAAGTCCCAGACACGGTTGGGGAGGAACGGCAGCGCAATCCTGGGCTGCTCGAGATTGGCCGGGATGAAGTCCAGCTCGCGGGCGAAGGGGTCGCCCCAGAGCTCCACGTAGGTGGCGTAAAGGCCGTCCGGGCTGGTGTCGTGCTCGAACGTCTTCAGGTTGTCCATAGCGGCGAACAGCCGCATGACGGCCACGGTCCCGGCATTCTGCCAGGGATCGGGGCGGACGATGTAACCGTCGGTGGTCTCGAATTCTCTCAGGCTGCCACTGCGCCATCCGTAGTAGCCGTTGTTAAGCTGCTCGACGGCCCAGTTCAATTGTCGATAGACCCCCTGATCCAAGGTGCTGGGATAACCCAGCGGGTAGGTCCTTTTGCCATCCGTCGGAAACGGGTCCGACAAGGCTTGGGACCGGTATTCGAGCAGCGTCAGGAGCAGACGAGGGTTAATCGAGTAGTTATCAGCCACGATCTGGATGGCGTCCCACACCTTGCGCTCTCGGCCGAAGGCGTAGTCGGTTACGCCAGAGAGGTACCCAGGCCGCTTGAGGATTTCCTGCCGCAAGTCAAAACCTACAGCCGACGGCCCGTTAACTAGCTCGCTGTCGGGGATGATTTTGAAAGGCGAGCCGGTGAGCGGAAGATTGTAGGCTGGGATCTGCATCGGGTAGCCGGCAGGCAGGGTCGTCGCCGAGTCGGGGATGGCGGGATTGGCGGACAGGATTTCGTCCACAGACGTGTTGAAATGCGACGCCAGCGCACTCAGCGTGTCGCCGGTCTGGGCAACGTAGCCCACCAGGCTGCCGGGGGCGATCAACGTTCGGGTTGGAAGCGGAGTCGGCCCGCCGTCCGGGGTCGTGGTGGCCGGCGCGTCGGTTGGCGGAGCGGCCTCCTGGCCAGCGGGCGCACAGGCGGCGACGAAGAGCATAGCGGCCAAACAAGCCTGAAACAGCGTTCTGCGTATCTTCATCTAGCGTGAGATCAGAGTCTGTCGGGAAGCGCAGGTGCACGCCAAGACGGTTTGGCCATCCTTCACGAGTTCTCCCTGGTAGGGTTTGACCCCGGCGTGAGCCACCCAGCCGCTCAGGTCAAACGGCAAGGGGCCGTCGGCCAAGATCCATTCTCCATTGTACTTTCGAACCAAGTGGAGGTGGGTGCCGGTGGCAATCCCCCCCTCACAGGATGGGTGCCCGATCAGGTCGCCTTGTTCAACAAAGGTCCCCTGCGCCACACGGCCTTGGCTGGCGATGTGCAGGTAGATCAAATCCCACCCGGTTTGTTCCCGCCCGTCGCCATCCAAATCCAGCACCACGACGCCCCCGCCACTGCGCACTACCAGGCCGGCGGCGGATGCCACTGCCCAGTCCTCTGAGATAGCACACCCGGCCACGCTGGTGGATGGGGCAAAGTCGAGTGCTGCCCAGGCCGATTCGCGCTCCCATGCCCCGTGGGGCCCGCCGGTGAAGGCCCAGACATGGCCCGGGAGGAAGGGCAGGACCATCGGTGGCTGCTCGAGCCCAGGCTCGAACAGGGGATGGAAATACTGCCATGGATCACCATACAATTTCTTATAGGTGGCAATGAAACCATCCGGGCTGAGCGCCAGTGCCCAATCGCGCGGCGTCATCGTCTCGGCGAAGTAATACTGCAGTGCGACTGTGCCGGCGTTCAATTCCGGCGCCAGGCGGACGAGGCTGGCATCCCTGAATACTAGCTCCGTCAGACGGCCGGCCCGCCAATCGTAGTAGCCCTTGCCGAGCTCGTTTGAGAGCCATGAGAGCTGTTGGTAGAGGCCCCTGAACTGCGGGTCAACATGACCCAAGGGATAGTCGAAGGCGTCGCCGCTGGGGCGCGTCGGGTCGGTCACCCAGTGGGACTTGTACTCGAGCATCGCCAGGAGCAACCGAGGGTTGACCGAATTGTCCCGTGCGGCAATGGCCAGCACCTCCGGCCCCGCGCGCCAACGCTGACCGACGTACTCGTGATAGCTGGCCAAGTATCCCCCCTGCGCCTCGGCGAAGGCCGAGACATCGAAATCCACCGCATGGGGAGAGAAGACCAGTTCGCTATCCGGGATCAGCAAATCAGCCGGGCCGGTGGGTCCAAGTCGGCGGGGGATGAGCAGGATGGTCTCCGGTGCGATGAGCGAATCCTCGTCGGGCAGTGCACCTCCCGAGGTTGCGATGTCGGAAGTCAGCACCCCGAACCGCACAGAGACGGCTCGCAGCGTATCGCCGGGTTGGGCGCTGTAGACGATCGTATCGGGTTGATTGTTCGACGAGGCAGTTGGCGTGGCGGGGGGCGTGGGTGAGGCCGGCGCTTCAGGCGTGGCAGGCGTGACGGTTGCGGTGGGCACAACAGTTGGAGGTTCGGTGGGTGTGAAGGCGGGCGTCACCGAAATCGGGGGGACCTGAGTGGGAGCAAGGGTCTGGGAGGGATCCGATTCTGCTGCGACCTCCGTCACCGGGATATCAGACCGAGCGCAGGCGAGGGTGGCTACCAAGACGGCCAGGGCCGGAAGCAGCAGCGGCCAGATGGCGGGGTTTCGGCGACCGGTCATCGGAGCTTCAACGCGAGATCTGGTTGTCGGGCCCCCGGCAAGCGCACGCCTCCAGGCTGACGTTTCCACGAGTCAGCGTTCCGTCGTATTGCACTCCGGTGCCGGCGGAGACCCAGCCATCCAGGTTGAAGGGAATGCCGCCGTCGGCCGAAATCCACACGCCATTATACTTGCGAGCCAAATGCAGGTGCGTTCCGTCGGCCACGCCCCCTTCGCAGGACGGGTGCCCCAAGCGCTGCCCAGCTCTGACCATCTCCCCTTCTTGAACGCGATCCCTCGACTCGATGTGCATGTAGAGCACTACCCAACCCGTCTGCTCGTTGCCATCCCTATCCAGATCTTCGAGCACCTCACCATTGCCGGCACGCACGATCAGGCCGTCCGTCACAGCTGTCACCCATGCGTTCGACGACACGCATCCCAGGGCATCTCCCGGCGGGGCAAAATCGAGGGCAGCCCAGGCAGAGCCCGAATCCCAGCCACCGTGGGGACCACTGGTGAAGGACCATGTCCGGCCGCCTTCAAACGGAAGCTGCATGGCTGGCTGGCTCAGGTCGGAGGGCAGCATCGGTTCGACAGCCCAATCGAAGGGGTCTCCAAACAACGTAGTGTAGACCTTGATAAAGCCGTTGAGTCCGACGACATGCCGCCACTGCTCCACGGGGTAGATCTGGGCAAACATGTACTGCAGGCCAATCGTTCCCGCATTGAGACCATCCCCAGCTGGCACAACAGATCCATCCCCAAATCCGATCGGCCCCGACCAGCCGGCCTGCCACAGGTAGAAGCCGGCATTCATCTGGTTGGCGGCCCATGAAACTTGGGAGAACAAGCCCTCCCAGCCCGATCGCCGGTAGCCGAGGGGGTAGGCTGCCACATCGGACGAGACATGACGTTGCGTGAGCCAGCCTCCTTGGTACTCGAGCAGGCCGAGAAGGAGCCGTGGGCTGACTGAGTACCGGTTCCCGACAAGCTGGATGATCTGGGCCCCCGAGAGCGTCTGCCCCTCCACGTCTTCGCTGTAATGAGCCAGGGCGCCGTCCCACTGGCGGATGACCGAGGCAACGTCGAAGAAGACCTGGGAGGGCCCATTGACCAACTCTGAATCGGGGATCAATTTGTCGGCCGGGCCCTGGGGTTGGGGAACAGGTGCGGGGATCTGCAGGATCTGCCCCACGGCCAGATAGTCCGGGTTGTACAGGCCGTTGGCCGTCATCAGATACGACACCCCGACACCGTACCTTCCAGCGATCTGATTGAGCGAATCGCCAGGTTGCACGACGTAGATCTCGGCGGAAGTCCTGATGGCCGGAGGGTCACGCACAGGGTCAGGAGTGGGCGTGGGCCGGATCTCGCCGGTGGGCACGGTCGGCGGAAAGAGCCGCATCAGGGCAATCGGGGTGGGCGTTGCGGTTGGCGTTGCCGTGGGGAAAGGGACGTCCCCGATCCACGGATCGATCATCTTCCAGGCGACCTGCGACGTGTCAGCCTTGACGCAGCCAGCCTGAGCCAGCATGACGGCCAGCGACGCCAGCGCCAGGCGCCAGCGTGGCGCCGGCGGCCGGCAGATCAATCGCACTTGTCCTCTGTCACTAGCCAATGGTCGCCTCCGGCCGCCAAATGGGTTGAGCCGGATGCTCCCCGCCTCGGGCATCCAACCCTCGGTGGAAGAGGTTCAAGATTCATGCCATGGCAGCTCCATCGCCAGGCAGGCTGCGAACTCTAACACACAAGGTTTGGCAAGGAATGAAGGTAGTGTCAGGAAGTGGTCGCCAGGGGCCCGAGGTTAATTCGGCACCCGCTGCCTAGATGAATTTCTCGAGCATGTAAGCCGGTTCGGAGACGAAGCGCATCTGGCCCTCGTGGTCGATGTAGGACCACTCGCCAGGATCCTCGGCAAAGCGCCGATAGCCCATGCTCTGGTACAGGCGTATGGCGCGCGCGTTGTCGCGGGCGACGGCGATGACCGCCCGCTCAAAGCCATGGGCGCGAAGGACGACTTCGGCCTCCAGGAGAAGCTGGGTGCCAATTCCCTGGTTGCGAAATTCGGGACGCACGCGGAAGGCATACAGATAGCCGGAATGCGACCCGTCCGCCAGATCGGCCCGCGCGCTGGTCAATTGGACGAATACCTGGCCGACGATCTGGCCCTCTACATCGGCCACCAGCAGCACCCTCCGGCCGCGCTTGGCCTCTGCCATGGCATGGCGGTAGAGGCGGCGGAAGTGCTGGTAGCGCCCTTCCCATTCCAGCTCGGGGAGGTCCCGCTCCTGTGCATGCCGGATTAAGAGCCGTTCGCGCTCAACCACAATTCCCCGCCTCGGCCAGGAGTGCGTTCAGTACGTCTTGCTCGTCGGCCTCGCTCCTGATGGCGCCGTCCAACCATCCGGCCCGGAGCGCCTGCAGGATGTCTGCGTAGGCCGGGCCTGGGGGCAAACCCGCCTGGCGCAGAAGGTGACCGTCGGTCCTCGGCCGAACGTGCCGCCATTCGGCCAGGAACCGCTCCACCCCATGCCGAACCCAAGGCCTGTCGATCGCCGCCAGCCAGACCGTGATCAGCGAGGCCTCAGGGATATCATCGAGGGCAGCCGTTGTCTCGCTCGGCGCTGCCTGCTCACCAAGCGCGGCCAGCTTACGGTCCGCCAGGATGGATTCCTGCACCTGCCGCGCCATCCACCCCGGCGCATCGAGTCGTTCCAGGGCCCCCGCCGCCTGGTCTGCAGTCAATTGGTAGAGCCAGAGCGCATAATACTGGGTCTCGAAATCGAGCTGATCCGCAAGGCCCCACGCCTCCGGACATTGGAAGGCCCGAAGCTGTGCCCAGCGCTCTTCGATATCCGTCCCCCAAGCCAGCGAGGGATGAATGGCACCCAGCACACCCAAGGCATCCAGCTGCCGCATGATGGCGTTTCGCTCTGTCTCGGCGAAGATCAGGCCCAACTCACTGCGGATGCGGTCCCCACTCACGCGATCCAACAAAGGCGTGGCGTCCTTGAGAAGTTCGAGCGTCCGATCCTCGATGCGGAAACCAAGCCGCTGCTCCAGGCGCACCGCTCGCAGCATACGCGTCGGATCATCCACGAAGCTCAACGAATGCATGACCCTGATGAGGCCATTCTTGAGATCCAAACCACCGCCCCAGTAGTCTTGAAGTTGTCCATAATGGCCGCCGTCAAGCCGCAGGGCGAGGGTGTTGATGGTGAAATCCCGGCGGTGCAAATCTAGCTTGATGCTGCCGCGTGCCACCCGAGGAAGGGCGGTCGGATGGGGGTAGAACTCGGTGCGTGCGCCGACAAGATCCAGACTCTCGGGAAGATCCAAGGCCGAGCCTTCACCCTGGCCAAGGGCCCCCGCGAGGGCCGGATTCTCACGATCGATGACCCATTTTGCCGTCCCGAAGCGGCGATGACTGCTGACACGCCCGCCGTAGAGATTGGCCAGCGAGGCACCCAATGCAATGGCATCGCCCTCAACGACAAGGTCGAAATCCACACTGGGCACGTTCAACAACAGGTCGCGGACGAAGCCGCCAACAATGTAGAGAGCGATCTGGCTGACCTCAGCCTGCGCCGCCACAAGTTTGAGCAGTGCCAGGCGACCGGGGGAAAGGGCCGCCGCCAAACGGGCCGCCAGATTCGGCGGACCCGCCTCTGCCAGGTCAGCGGCCAACGTGGCCAGCAGATCAGTTCGAAGTCACGATACCCACCACCTCACCGCTTTCAGGATCGATGACAGGCACCTGGCCCCAGTCGTGGCGGATCATCGTCCGCTGGAGCTGCTCAATCGAATCGTCCGGCCCCACGAACACCTCACCTGCATCCATCACCGACGACACGGGCCGTCCTCGCAGCTTGTGCGCCAACGCCCGATCGACCGCCCGCCGGGTGAGCAGCCCGACGACCTTGCCACGCTCAACCACCGGATACCCTTCGTGGCCGAAACGCTGCATCTTTTCTGCGGCCGCCTCAATCAGTGTATCCGGGGTGAGCAGTTGCGGGCCGCGCGACATGATCTCGCCCACCGTCTTGGGCGGGATCACCAGGGATGGAAGCAGCTCGAGCAACTTCTGGCGCATCGCCTCCAGATCCTTGTCACGGATCAAAGCGGCTGCGGCGCGTTCGTGTCCGCCGCCGCCGAAATGCTCGGCGATCTTGGCCACGTTCACGGCATCCGACGTCGATCGGGCCACGAGCTGAATGTGGCTGTCTAGGGCCACCAAGACGAAGAGGCCAGCGGGATCAAAGAGATCCCTGAGCTTGTGGGCCAGGGTGGAGATCTCATCAACCATGCCTTCGGCGCGGGCCGCTGCCAGGACCACCGTTACGCCGCGGAAGGTGTGGGTTTCAGCTGATTCTAGCAACCGCTCATAGAGTGCGCGCTGCTCGCTGGACAGGGGATGGTTGAGGAAATCTGACGCCAGGTCGAGATTGGCACCCACTTCCAGCAGCCAAGCGCTGGCCGCCAGATCCCTGGGGGTGGTGATGGTGTAGGAGAGTGATCCCGTGTCCTCGTAGATACCCAACAGGAGCATCGTGGCCGTCACCCAATCCAGGTCGATACCGGCATCGCGCAGGGCTTCGACCAGAAGCGTGGCGCTGGCGCCGACCGCTTCGATGCGGGTCTTCCACACCGGATTGATGGACTCGTCCAGTCGGTGATGGTCGATAACGTCGACCGACGCTCCGTCTTTTAGCCCCTTGAGGGAGGCCAGGTTCTGGGTGTCGACCAGGGTGACGCGGTCGATTTCTCCGGCCGGCAGATCGCCGAATTCGACAAAGGGCAGCTTCTCACCGTAGAGGGTGAGGTAAGCGCGAACGTTGCGGTTGATACGTCGTGGGAGAACAGGCACGGCCTGCGGATGCAGCAGAGAAGCCCCCAGCGAGGCGCCCAGGGCATCGAAATCTGCCTGCTCATGGGTGAGGATGAGATGCATCGCTGAGTTTCGCCTTTCCAAGGCGCCCCGGCAGAGAAGGTTCGGCCCATCCGGCTTAGGGCACACCGGACGAGGTCCAGTGCCTCGGGATTATACATCCGGGGGGTTCGGCCGCTGGCCGCCGGCTTGCTACCCTGCAATCCCTTCAGGAAGCGGCGTGGGGGAGGATCAGGGCGCCGTGTCCCGGGCTCAGGTTGATCGATAGCTGACCGTCGTGCACCGTCCACTGACTGTCGTCCACGGCGTTGGCGACGGGCTGGCCATCGGACCATCCCAGCTCCTCAACGCCGATCAACAGGGGTTTCTCATCGGGTGAGACGTTCATCGCCAGAAGGGCACTTGATTCTCCCAGGTTCCGGGCGAATGCCATTGTCCCGGCTTCCTCGTCCAGCATGATACGGCGGAAGTCGCCACGGCGGAGCACCGGCCAATTCTTGCGGGTGGCAATCAAACGACGCACAAACGAGCGGAGGTCGGCGTCCCACGCGCCTTCGTTCCAGTCAAAGGCCCGCCGCGAGTCGGGATCCTTGCCCCCCTCCAGTCCAATCTCGTCACCGTAGTAGATGGCCGGCGCACCCGGATAGAACATCTGAAAGAGGAAAGCCAGGCGCACGCGATCATCCCGGCCTCCCATGACCGTGCGAATCCGCTGTGTGTCATGTGAGCCGAGCGGCACGTAGTGAGCGAAGGCGTATTCCCGCCCGTAGTACGCCAGCAGGCCCTCAACGGTTTCGGCGAACTTGCCCAGCTGCGGCTCTTTGGCGGTTAGCAGCTCGACTAGCTCGTTGCGGATCGGGTAGTGCATCAGGCCGTCAAAATGCTCCGGGCCGACCCAGTGGGAATCGGCTTCCCAGATTTCGCCGACGATATAGGCATCTGGATTGGCCCCCTTGACCACCTGCCGAAACTCGGCCCAGAAGGAATCATCATCGATCTCATTGGGTACATCCAGGCGCCAACCATCGGCACCTTGTTCGATCCAATAGCGGCCGACCTCTAGCAGATAGCTGCGGACTTCCGGGTTGAAGTGATTGAACTTTGGCAGACTCTTGAAGTCCCACCAGGCCTGGTAGTGCTTCGCCTCGCCCTCGCTGTAGGCATCCACCGGGAATTTCTTGACGTGGAACCATTCCTTGTAGGGCGAGTGGGACCCGTTCTCAAGCAGGTCGTTGAAGGCGAAGAAGCCGCGACCGCAGTGGTTGAAAACCCCATCCAGGATCACACGGACTTCGTTGTGGTGGGCCTCATCGATCAGAGCGCGGAAATCTTCCATCGTACCCAGCTTGGGATCGATGGCGAAGTAGTTGGTGGTGTTGTAGCGATGGTTAGAGGTCGCCTGGAAGATGGGGTTGAGATAGATTGCGGTGATGCCCAGGTCGAGCAAGTAGTCGAAGCGCTGGATGATGCCGCGCAGGTCTCCGCCCTGAAAATCCCAGACCGTGGGTGCCGCCCCCCATGCCTGGACATTAGGTGGGTCATTGGTCAAGTCCCCGTTGGCGAAGCGATCGGGGAAGATCTGATAGAAGATGGAATCTTGAACCCAGTAAGGTGTGCTCATGGTCTCCACTTAGCGCAGATAGCTGCGTTTCACTCTTTAACCAACCCGGTTCTTACGGTCCAGAAGCTGTTGGCGTGACCGGAGGCGTCGATGTGGGCGACGGCGGAAGCAGCGTCCCAGTCGCCGTGGGGATCTCCGTATTTGTGGTGGTGGGCGCCAGCGAGGGGGTGATGCTGGGCGTCGCTGTCGCCGGGTTGGCCTTCTCGATCTCCTGCAGAGTCAGCATGGTAGCCAGCCGAATGTCACCGGATTGCCCCACAACAAGCCTTAGAGCTGTTTCCAGCGGCACACTCAAGCGATTGAGGTCGCCCGGAAACGGACGCGGCAGACCGGTCTCCAGAACCCCGCGGGCCTGAGCCAACAGAGGATCTGCCAGGCCCGCCCCAACCACGGAAGGCACGCGGCGTGCCCCTTCGACGTCGTCCATGGCGGCTTGCGTCTCGGGAGCCAGAAGATACGCCAAAAAGGCCCAAGACGCCTCCAGATTGACATTGCTGCTGCTCGCCGAGAGGTAGGCGTTTTCGCTCCAAACATACCCGTTGAGATGCCCGCCGGTCGCCTCGTCGACGGGCCAGGCGTCAATGGCCAACGTGCCGGGTCCCAGGGCGCCCGCCAACTCATCCATTTGTGAACTTGTGTCAATCAACCAGGCCGACTTGCCGTCCATGAACTGCGCTCGATCCTGATCGCTGTTGAAGACAGGCTTACCGGCCTGTCCGAGGCGCTGCATCAAGCCCAACCAACACTCCCCCGCCGCTTCGTCAAAGGGAAGAACTGCGCGGGTGTCGAGGGTGGCCCCACACGCCATGAGTTGGGGAGCGCTGAAGATGAACCCAAAATCCAGGGAGGCGCCGAAGCCTTTAGCCGCTTTCAACGCCCTGGCCACTTGGATCAGCTGATCTACATTGTCGGCGGGATCCGGGGCCAGACTGGTGTTTCGGTAAAGTACGTAGCCTTCGAGCGTGAGGGGAAGGCCCAGCACTCGGGAACCTTCTGCCGCTTGATCCCAAACGACCGGCTGGATGCTGCTCTGTTGGCCCGGGAGAAGATAGGAAGCCAGATCCCGGGTCCAGCCTTGGTCGGCAAACGCTCGCCCCCATATTGAGGGGCCGATCAGGACACTTGGTCCTTGGTGTGCTGCAGCGGCGGCCTCAAAGGCCGGCCGAAGCTGATCGGTCGGAAAGTAGCTGATATCAAACACAACCTGCGGATGGCGCGCCCTGAATCCGGCGATGGCATCGATCAGAGCCTGCATACGTGGGGGATCCCAGTCCACCCACAGTGTCACCTGGCCCTTGAGCGGCGGCACGCTGCTGGTGGATGTGGGGCTGGGCGGGCTGGTCGTCGGAGGCGGTGGGCTGATGACCGGCGAGCTCGGAACGGCCGTGGGGAGGCTGGCCGGGCCGCCGCAACCGGCGGCCATTCCAACCGCCAGGGCCCATGCCATACCCGCCCTTTTCGAGCACCTCATCGGCGCGTGGAGCCTCCCACCGGGGTCCATCCTCGTTGTTCCCGTCTGAGCTTGGCAGTTTACCACACGGGCCCCGGGGGGGAAGTTCATCCTCCCAGAGATGCGGATTGATTGTGAACTTCTTCACAAGTCGCGAAGTAGGTGGAGTTTAGGGCACAATGACGTGCAGCTGGGCGAAGTCGTCGGATCCCAATTCGCCGACGGCGGCGTTGCTGGGGGGATAGATGGAGAGCAGCGTCTCTTGGCTCGGAGACGCATCAGACGGCCAGCCGAGGTCGACAATCCGCGTGTGATTGGTATCGGCCGGCGCGCCGCCCAACCGCCATTGCGAGGCCCTCGGACTCGACATCGCGCACACGCCTCACGCCGGGGGATGGATAGCCCTCCTGACTCAGCAGCACACCCAAATAGCCGAAGGCTGTCGGATCCATGGCCCAATCCGAGCCATCTCGGGCCCCCAGAGCCTCCACGGCGCCGGCCTTGACTCTGAGCGTCACGCTCCCCTTGGGATCGACGATCACCCGCACCAAGTCACCGCTCAGCTCCTGAGTTGCACCGTCGGAGGCAGACGTGAAGACGCGCTGATTCCAACCCTCAACCCACACGGCCATGTCCCAACCTTCGCCCTCGGCGAGCGAGGCGTTGCGGCCTTCCAGCAGGCTCCGCGCACCTGTGCCGGCACCGGGATCGAAATCGACATAGACGTCGAAGGTTTGGACCGAAAGCTGGATACCGGAGTCCCACGGATTGGGAACCGGTCCGAAGAGATCGAAGCGAAACACAAATTCGCCGCCATCGACGCCAACGCTGAAGGTCTTGATGTCAAACACGCCCGGCTCGAAGACAGGGTCTGTCGGGTATGTGTAAGTCCCCGGACCATGATCGTCGCCTCGGGGGTCGTCGACCGTCAGGAGGTAGGTCACCTGGCTTAGGTCCGGCAATATGAGCCGCGCTGGCCCGCCACCCGGTGCCACTTGAGCATCCATCCCGTCGGGAGCACTCGACGGCCTCCAAACAGCGCGCAGGTTGATCAACTCCCCGGGAACGGGCTTGCCGATGAGGTCAAACGGGATGGCGAGCTCAAGGTTGGATCCGCCGATCACCGCCCGAACACCCTCCGCTGGCCGTTCTTCGGACCAGCCGCCAGCCGGGGCGGCTCCGCTGATCCCCACATCCGAGACCGTCCCGCCGGAGACCACCACCCGGAAACTCATCCCAGCGCCGAATCCGAGCAACGTGCCATGTGAGCGGGAGAGGGCCGTCCCTTCCGGTTGGTCCTCGCGGGAGATGTAGACTTCAAGGTTCCCGTCGCCGACACGGTCCCAGCCGGACGCAGCATCCATTCTCAGGTAGAGGGCTGTCTTGTCATAGCCGGTATAAAAGGTCGAGAGAGGGTTGTCGGAAGGGTCTTGATCGACGGCTGAGAGATCGTACCGGCCGGCCCCTGACCATTCGCCTTCGGACTCCTTTCCATCGATTTCTGGCGTAATTGCCCCCTCCGGCTCGCGGTCGGCGACGGCCGGTCTGTCGGGGATAATGGGAACGCTGACGAATTCAGGCACCGGCTCGCCTAGGGCTTCGTAGACCCCGGCAAGCAAGGCTCGAAAGGCCTCGTCAAAGTAGCGATCATCGCCCAAATCCTGGTCGCTCCCATACCACCAGAACCAATCCGACCCTTCCGCCAGGTACATGCTGTCCAGCGCCTGAGCCAATGCCTGCGGGTCGGCGGTCTTCTTGCCGGTCATGTCATAGGCCGACAGCATCTTCCGCGTCCTGCCCAGCGCGTTCCAGGCACTGTTCTCTTCCGGCTCGCCGATCCAAGTGCTGTAGTCGCTGCTGAACCACGCTCCCGGCCAGAGACTGTCAAGCGACCGTTGGTCGGGGAAGAGGTTGAGGTAGTCGCTGGGCGTGATCGTCCGGACGGTCTGGCTCTGGCTGAGATCACGGTAGAGGGCGTTCAGAAACTCGATCCCGTCGTTGTCGTAGTTCTCCCAGGCGTTCTCCCCGTCCAAGATGACGCTCACCAGGTGTGGCCCCTGGGCGCCTTCGCCTTTGAGCTCGGTTCGAATGGCCTCCAGCCTGTCCATGAAATCTGCGGCAGCTGTTTCACCGGGGTCGCCGGAGTACTCGAAGCCGAGCATGTCGCTCAGACGCCCGTCCCGAAACACCACAGCCACTTTCGGACCATCCCGAAATTGGACGTAATAGGGACGATAGAGGGCATCCGCTTCCTGGACCACATCCTGGTCGTCGCGCGCAAAGCCGCTCATCCCCAGGCTGCGTGCCAGCACGGGCTCACCAGAAGCCATCCAGGTAAATCCGGCGTCGGCCACGAACTTGACAATTTCATCGGCCACCGCCCCCTCCGCCGGCCACATGCCGCGTGGCGGACGGCCAAAATGGTCTTGGTACACTTCGACGGCCTTGCCCACCTGGGCAATGGCATCGTTGGGGTAGGAGAAACGCTCAGGAAGTTCGGCGCTCGGATCGCCCACGGCTGCCAGGTCCGTGGCGTACAGCAGCGGCAGAATCGGGTGCGTATACGGTGTGACAATCACCTCGATCTGCCCAGCATCCTGGAGCTTTTTGTGCAGGGGGATGACCTGGGCAACAATCCGATCAACCTGCTCGAAGACGATCCCTTTGTCAAACTCGGCGAAGCCTTCCCCCTTGGCAACCAGCGCACTCAGGGGAGGTTCGGCGAGAAAGCCCGGATCGAACCAAGCAAGATTCCACCATACCTGGAGGTCGCGGTAGTCCTGGACGGTGAAGCGTTGCATGGCGCTGTCGATGGCGTCCGGATCGGCGCTGGGACCACGCAGATCAAGGAGCGCTTGATAGCGAGGGTAGCGGGCGATGACGTGATCCCAGTTGGCGTCGAAGAAACGCTCCAGCAGAAAGCGCTCCTGATCCTGGTTGAGCTGATCGGCCGGGACCTCGGATATAACCCGGTAGGCGTCCTTAGCGCCGGCAGCCAGGTCATCGAGCTGACGGATGAGGACCGGGGTCAGATTGAAAGTGACATGCACGTCCGGATAGTTAGCCACCGTGGCGGCCATGTCATAGTAGTCCTTGGTGGCGTGGGCCCGGGCCCACGGGCGCGTGTAGACGCCAGCGTCATCCTTGTAGTAGAGAGGTTGATGCTGATGCCAGACAAGGTTGAGGTAGAGCACATCATCAGTCGGTGTAACGGGCGGCGTCGGGGCGAACGGCAGCTTGAGCGCGCAGGCTGCGCTCAGAACAAGCACCACCAGGACACCCGCCAGATGCATACCCGACCTCATACTTCGCTTGGCCCTCAACCTGGGGGACGCTGGCCCGAGCAAGGCCATCACCATCGTCCGTCCCAACTCATTCTTCCCGAGACCCAATTGGCGCATCCGGGTCAGGCAAATCTTGCACTACGGCCACGGTCTCGCATGCCAGCAGGGCGACCAGCGCAGCGCCAAACAACAAACCCAGAGGCACGATGATCAGAACTCGCCGCCGCCAACAGCAGGGTCAGGAGGATGACGATGAATACATCGAATGGCCGAGCCGCGATCACATTCGCCGCCTCGCGATGGGCCTGCCACAAGCCCGGCCAGGGCTCGCTCACCAGCGCTGGAAGGGTGAGCATCTGCCAGATCATCCACGCAGCTGTGGCGCTCAGGAAGAACGAACTGATGGCGGTACCTGTCGCCGTTTCCGTGAGCGGGGAGCTGGGACTGAGGTAGAAGCGTGCATTAGCCAACAAGACAGCCAGAACGACCAAGTTGATCCCACCCCAGACCAGCGCCATCCTCCAGCGAGCCAGCCCAATGTGCAGGTAACTCCTCATCCCGGTTTGTCGACCGAGCACCAGCTTGAACACCGAATCGTAAAGCCCGATGGTCGCCAGGGGCCACGGGAGAAGGAAGATCAGCCCAATGATCTGGAGGGGCAGCTCCCGGCCAGCGGCGCCATAGGCCGTGACGATCCAACCAGGTGCCGAAGCAAGGAGCCAGACGAGGTTGAACGCGATCAAGGACAGACCTTCGCGCCGCAGGACCCGCCAGGAACGCAGAAGGATCTCTCCGAGCCATGTCCGCATGCCAGCAGCCTCGCCCCGGCCCGCTTACCGGGGATTTTTCCAGCGCCAGATGTGCGCGTGCGGCCTGCCTGGAAAGAACATCCGTTGTTGGCCCGCGTCAGCCCTTGACGCCGCCGATGGTCAGGCCGGAGAGCAAGTACTTGGAAGAATACAGGAACAACAGAACCACGGGAATCGTAACCAGGATCGACCCAGCCGAGAACTGTCCCCACAGCGTGCGAAACTGCTGCTGCAGGGTCCGCAGACCCAGGGCCCAGGTCCAGATCAACTCAGCATTGGCCAAAATCACGCGTGCGAACAGGTAGTCGTTCCAGGCGGCCGTGAAGTTGAACAGAAAGACGATGGCCAGCGAAGGTGTTGATAGCGGCAGGATGACCCGGTAGAAGGCGCTCATTTGGCTTGCGCCATCGATCAGAGCGGCTTCTTCAAGCTCCCGAGGGATGGTGTCATAGTAGCCCTTCAGAACCCATATGCTAAATGGGATCGCCGTCACAGCGTAGGCGACGATCAACCCACGGTAGGTGGCAATCAGCCCAAACTGGACCGCCAAGATGTAGATCGGAACCATCAGCATGGAGGCCGGGATCATCTGTGTGGCCAATAGGAATATCAATCCGCCGTTCCGGCCAGGGAAGGTCCAGCGCGAAAAGGCATAGGCACCGATCGAGGCCATGATCACGCCGATCACGGACGTCGTCACCGTGATGACAAGAGCGTTCCAGAGCCACAGCAGGAAATCTTGGTGTGTGATCAGGTCGATGTAGTTCTGCCATGTCCAATCCGGCGGAATGATTGCCAGGGATGTCGACAACAACCTGTCGCCGGGCCGAAGCGAGACGCTCAGGATCCTCAGGATCGGATACACCGTGATCACGCAGCACCCGATTAGGATGATGTGGATAACCAGGCGCTTGAACGGGCTGTCGCCTCGACCCGCCCGAAAGAAGCGAACTCAGGCGGCTTCGCTTGGCCGGTTTCATTGGAGCGGCAGTTGCGGCTTTCGCTGTCTCGGCCATCTATCGCACCTCCTCCAAACCGCCCGCAAATCGGATGAAGACCACTGAGTAGAGCAGGAGGAACAGGAAGATCACGAAGGCGAAGGCCGCTGAAAAGCCGTATCGGTTGTACTCGAAAGCGGCACGGAACAGGGCCGTCACCAGGATGTCGCTCAATTCGAGTTCATTTTGGTTGATAAAGTACGGCACATTGAAGTTGTTAAAGGTCCAGATCGTGCCCAAAACGATCGCGGGGACCAGCACCGGCCGCATCAAAGGCAGCGTGATGTTCCTGAATTTCTGCAGCGCACCGGCGCCGTCCATATCGGCGGCCTCGTAGTACTCGTCGGAAATGCTCTGGAGCCCTCCCAAAATGACTACCATCATGAACGGAATCCCCAACCAGACGTTGGTGATGAGCATGGCCACGAAATTGCCCACCGGATTGGATTTCCACTCGACGGCACCTAGGCCGATTCGCGTGAGCACAATGTTGATGTAGCCGTATTCGTAGTGAAACTCACCGCGCCAGGCCAGCACGGCGATGATTTGGGGGATGGCCCATGGGAGGATCAGCAGTGCCCGGTAAATTCCTCTGCCCCGCAGCGGCCGGTTGAGCAACAGGGCCAGCGCCATCCCGCCCGTCACATGCAGGGCCACGTTAGAAGACGTCCAAAGCACCGTGCGGAAGAAGACCGGGAAGAAGTAGACCTGCTTCAGAACGGGCAGGCGGAACACGTCCGCGTAGTTCTTGACCAGGCAGTCTGTGAACCAATTTCCGATGGTGGCTGGGTCCAAACCCTGGCAGACCAGCCACGTGTATTCTGCCTTGTCGCCGAAGTGACGCAGGCTCATATTGGTGAAAGACAAGTTCATTTCCCAAAGGAGGGGATAGATAATGAGGGCCACGATTCCGGCGGCCGCCGGAG
Source organism: uncultured Chloroflexia bacterium (assembly GCA_963727915.1). Lineage (GTDB taxonomy): Bacteria > Chloroflexota > Anaerolineae > Anaerolineales > E44-bin32 > CAWAND01. Next base: position 45,849 of record CAVSID010000001.1, read on the forward strand.
CCAGCAACATGAAAGGCAACGTGTGGGGAACTCTTAAAGACCTTCGCCAAGAGGAGATAGGCGACGACTTCAATGACGACGGTCAGGAGGACGACAAAAAGCACCGTCCAGCCGGCTTCTTTGAGGCTGGGTAAGATCTGTCCAAGCAGATGCTGCATGGCCCTTCTCCCCGGCGAGTAGGGTACGCGTGAGGCAGTCTTGAAAGAGAGGTCAGGGGCTTGGCGCCCCTGACCTCTTCATTCCGGTAGAGCTATTCCAGCGTGGCGATGCAGTTGTCGGCAGCACTCTGCATGGCGGCGGCCGCATCGGCCGGCGTCTTGGAGTCCGCCAAGACCGCCTGCATTTCCGGCTTCATGCTATCCCAGTTGCAGCGCATCTCGAGGACGGTCGGCTGAGGTGTACCGACGATCATCTGGTCGGCCGAGTTCTTCAACAATGCGTCGTTGGCCACTATCGGATCGCTCAGCGCTTCCTTCAAGGCGGGCAGCCGGGAAAGCTTGGTCACCATGTCCAACTGGTTGGCCTTATCGGTGGCAAAGTTGATGAAATCGACCACCGTATCCAGCTTGGAACCCGTCGTCCCACTGGGGATCATGAAGTACTTGCCGGCGGTGTACGGAGCTGGCCAATCGCCTGTTGCGCTCACCATCGGGATGCGTGCGATCCCGAGATTGTCACCCATCAGGTCGTGATAAGCGCCGAGTGTCCAGTCGCCGTTGACAATCATGGCCGCCTTGCCCTCTTTGAACAGGGTGTCGGCGCCGTCGTAGTCACTTTCGGCTGGGATCATGTTGTCGTCGTACTTGATATCGTGCAGGAACTGGAGCGTCTGCACCATGGCCGGGGTGTTCAGGGTTGGGGTCACACCGTCATCGGCGAACACCGAGCCGCCGAAACCGCCCAACCACGGGACCAGCCAGAAGGGCTCGGTCTGGTTGAAGACCAAGGGCGTGATGCCCTTGGCGATCAGCCCCGGCGCCATGGCGATCATGGCATCGGTGTCGGCCGGCGCTGAAGTCGATCAGGGTCTTGTTGTAATAGAGCATCAGGTGGTTGCCGTTGGAGATCGGCACGCCCCAGGTCTTACCGTCCAAGACGACGGCCGCCAGGCCGCTGTCCACGTATTGGCTGAGGTCAAACAGATCATCGACCGGTTGGATCAGATCGGCAGCCGTGAACGGACCAGCATGGTCATTAACGGTCCAGAGCAGGTCGGGGGCCGATCCGGCCAGCGCGGCGGTTTGGAAGTCCTCACGAAGCACCTCGGTTTCCTTGTTGGTCAGCTCGAAGCTGACATTGGGGTGCATCGCAGAGTAGGCATCGGCCAGGGACTGTACGTACTGGGCCGCATTCTCGGCCTCACCCTCTTGATGCCAGAGGGCGATGGTCATCGATTCAGGTGTAGGAGTTGCGGCGGGAGCGGATGGGCCGCAGGCTGATGCGGCAAATGCCCCGATCAGCAGGATGCTGAAAAGGGTCCAAACAAGTCGCTTTTTCATCGTCAGAATGGCCTCTTCTTCTGGAATCGGTTGGCGTTGTTCGAACGGCGGATGGTGACTGACCCGTGGCGTGCCCACGGGCACTCCCCTGTGTCATCTCGGTAATAATCCCCTCCTGTGACGCGGCAGCCCGGCCGGGCCGGCGGGTTCCCTTTCCTTGAGTATTCGCCCCAAACACACCGGTGTCAAGCAACAAATGACACTATCACTAGGGGAGTATGGGCACCATTGGCACCGGGTAGCATCTGTTTGTGTAACTTCTCACAAGGACCTGGCCGCTGAGTGGTTCGAAACATGCTTTGAACCGACGCGGCTCGCCTATAATCCCTGCATGCCTTCGGAAAAGGGCGACGCCTGGCGCCTGATCATCTCTGATTCTGCCCCCGGACCATTGAACATGGCTATCGATGAAGCCATCCTGGAAGCGGTTTCGGCGGATGTTTCGCCGCCCACGCTGCGGCTATATGCGTGGACGCCGCCATGCCTTTCGCTGGGTGTCGCCCAGCCGGCCGCCGACGCCGACCTGGAGGCGATACGGCGTGCAGGATGGGATTTGGTGCGCCGCCCCACCGGTGGCCGGGCCATTTTGCACACGGACGAGCTGACGTACGCCGTGGTGGCCGCTATCGACAATTCTCATGTCGCCGGCGGCGTCCTCCCCAGCTATCGCCACTTGAGTCAAGGTTTGCTGGCTGCCCTCGGAGAATTGGGCCTGGCGACCAAGGCGACACCTGGTGCGCCTCCCGACGAGGGGTCGTTTGGCAATCCCGTGTGCTTCGAAAACCCCGGCGCCTACGAAATTACGGCAGGCGTTCGCAAGCTGATCGGCAGCGCCCAAGTGCGGCGGAAGCACGGCGTGCTGCAGCACGGAACGCTGCCCTTGTTCGGCGACCTGGGCAGGATCTGCCGGGTGCTTCACTTTGAAGACGAGCTGGCGAGGCAGGCGGCTGCCGATCGGGTCCGGGAAAAGGCGGCGACTGTGGAAAGCCTGCTTGGGACCCCCCCGACTTGGTCGTCCGTGGCGGACGCGTTTCGGGTTGGCTTCGAGCGGGCATTGGGCATCACTGTTCGACGCGGCCGGCTCTCTGACGACGAGCAGCGAAGGGCAGATGCGCTTGTCGATGAACGCTACGGTCTCGAAGGATGGACGTTCCGGGTCTGACGGGAAATTGGGCGGCTAGGGGGTGGGTGTGGCGGCCGATTCAACCTGGCTCGGCGCGACGATGACCACAACCTGGTTGAAACCGAGCGAGCCGAGGAAGGTCTGCATGAACGCCTGAGCATTTCGGTCGGCTTGGGTGAGTATGCCGTCTTCGAGGGCCGCTCTGCGGATTTCGTCCTCGGCGGCCTTGCGGGCCTCCGTCTCGAGCTGGACATTGCCCTTGGTGAGCAGGCCGGTATTCCTGCTGTAAACATAGCTCTGATGGTTGTCCAGGGTGGCGGTGAATACCTCCGCCGGGGGCAGAGCTGATCGTCACCTGGCCCAGATCGTTCACCTGAATGTCCTCCGGAGTGAGCTTCCCGAGATCGACGCCCGCGATCACACTTCCGTGCGCCACCAGAAGCAGACGATCCCCGAACAGAAAGCCGAAGGGGCCTTGCCCGCTCTCGGCGGTGATGACCTTTTCCAGGGTGTACTGGATCGTCTCCAGGCGCGACAGCGTGCGGACCTGGCGCACAATCGTCACCGGATCGGGTAAGATGGTCGGCGTGGGATGCAAGATGGCGGCCACCTGGGTGCCGACCTGACCCGTCAGATCGGACACCGGTTGCGTCATGCCCCTGATCGCCGCCAGGGCATAGAAACGGTTCCAAACAGGATCAGGATGGCCACCAGGGCCACCAACCAGGGAAGTGTTTGACGCATGCAGATGATTATACCTTCCGACTCCCGGATCTGAGCCACATCTCCCCAGATGATCAGGGCCATGCACATCTCAGCCTTGACCTTGGAGCTGCACCTCCCCGGTTGTGATTCGCTGAAGGAGAAGCGGGGACGGATCAAGCCGCTGCTGGCCGGGCTTCACCGCCAATACAACGTCTCGGCCGCCGAAATCGAGCGGCAGGACAACCATATCGGAATGTGTCATCGCCTGCGTTGTGGTGAGTGGAGACGGCCGCCAGGTCGACGCGTCCTGGCCAAGCTCCCGGACTGGATCGAGAAACGGTATCCCGACGTGATGGTCGTCGACCAACACGTCATGAAGCTTTAGGCGGAAGATCAGGAAGGAGAAGCGATGGATCTCGGATTGGAGGGCAAGGTCGCCCTGCTGACTGGGGCTTCACGCGGCCTGGGCAAAGCCGCCGCAATGGAAATGGCCCGGGACGGCGCCCGGGTGGTCATCTCCGCTCGAGGGCGAGGATCTGGACGGGCCGCGCGATGACATCCGCCAGGCCACCGGGGCGGAAGTGCTGCCCGTTCGGGCCGATCTCACGCTAGGCCGAGGATATCACCCGGCTGGTGGAAACCGCCATGGCGCAGATGGGGCAGATAGACGTCTTGTTTTTGAACGCCGGCGGCCCCCCGACGGGGGATTTCCTTGATATGCGTGCCCGAGGCGTGGGAGCGAGGCTTCCAGCTGACGGTGATGAGTACTGTCCGGCTGTGTTACGCCGTGATTCCTCACATGATCGAGCAGGGAGGCGGTTCGATCCTCGCCAACCAGTCTTTTACCAGTCGAGACCCCAGCCGTCGGCCTGACGCTGTCGAACGCGCTCCGGCTGTCGGTCATCGGCCTGGTGCGCTCCCTGGCCAACGAGCTCGGGCCCAAGGGTATCCGTGTCAACGCCATCAACGCCGGGTGGACATGGACCGAACGCGTGGAAGAGATCATGGATTCCCGCGCCGGCCGCCATGGGCACCAGCCCGCGAGGCCGAGGTGGCCAAGGTCACCGACCGTATCCCCTTGCGCCGGATGGGAAGCACCGATGAGTTCGGACGAGCCGCAGCGTGGCTGGTCTCGCCGGCGGCTTCCTACGTCCATGGCCATTCGTTCTTTGTCGACGGGGGCTCACCCAGACTGCACTCTAGAAGCGGTCAGCGAGCATCATCATTCATAATGAAGACCGCCCGCATCAGCGGGCGGTCGGTGATATCAATGTCGGGAGGTGGTCAGGCGGCTTGTTCGGCGGCCACCAGGGACCGGCGGCGGACCAGGGTCCGCAGACGGGAGGCGAGCAGGCTGGCGTGCACCGGCTTGATCAGGTAGTCGTCGGCCCCGGCGTCGAGCGCCTTGGCCACGCTGCCTGGAGATCCGAGCGCTGAGAGGATCAGGATTGGAACGTCGGAGAAGGATCTGATCTGTTCGCAGACTTCCCAACCGTCCATCTCAGGCATCAGAAGATCCAAAATGACGATATCGGGAGACGTTTCCCGGCACATCGTCACTCCGGCTTCGCCTTCAAATACGGCCTGGATTTCGAAATCCTGCCCGCGAAGAAGGGTGCGAAGGGTCACGGCCACATCGGGATCATCGTCGATCATAAGTACTTGCAAGAGTCATAGTTGTTCGCCTGTATAACGGTTTCGACAGCCTAATTATCGACCATTTTCGGGAGAGCTCACCTTACAGGTGACTTGCATCCCATGCCCCGCTTGCCCAATGACCTTCCGCGGACTATTATTCTGAATTGAATGAGTCTCAAAAAGGGGACGATGAGCGCCAATCCTGAACCTCGGGCTGAGCAGGGCCATGTTGCCTGTCCGCAATGCGGCCAGCCATTGCCGCTTGACGCCAGGATTTGCCCTCACTGTGGGGTCGATCTGGCGCTGGTAGCCTTGCTGGCCGAACGGGCCTACCTCGAGGGCCTGCCCGGAACGGCGCCGCTGGACTCCACACCCGAGGCCCTGGTCCCCAAGATCGGCGAGTATCTGATGGAACAGGGCCTGCTCACCCGCGATCAACTTGAGCACGCCCTTCACCGCCAGAAGCTGCTCGCCGACCAGGGCAAGCACCGCCTGCTCGGCCAGACCCTGATTGAGATGGAGATGGTCGACCGCGAGACGCTCGACCGGGCGATCACGCGTCAGATCATCGAACTCCACGCTGCCCTGCAGGAAGTCAACCGTACCCTCGAGCGCCGCGTGGCAGAGCGCACAGCCGAACTACGGCGGGCCCTGGAGCGGCTGACGGAGCTCAACCAACTCAAGGCCAACCTGATCTCCAACGTTTCGCATGAGCTGCGCACGCCCCTAGCCCACATTAAGGGTTACACCGAGCTTCTCATCGACGATCAACTGGGCGAGCTCCCGAAAGAGCAGAAAGACGCTTTGATGGTCGTCCAGCGAGCGACCGATCGCCTGGAGCGGCTGATCGAGGACCTGATCGAATACTCGACCGCCTCCCGCGAGGGCCTGACGCTGTCGCTCAAGCCGCTCTCACTGGCCCCGCTTTCAGAGGATGCGGTCGAGAAATCGAAGCTCAAGGCGTCCAAAGCAGGGGTCGAGGTCCAGTTGGACATACGCGGCTGACTTGCCCCCCTTGATGGCCGACGAAGCGCGCATCAGCTGGGTCGTGTTCCAGTTGATCGACAACGCCGTAAAGTTCACGGCCCCTGGTGGGAAGGTTCAGCCTCCAGGCCAGCCGGACCGATGGCCAGGCCCTGATCCGGGTGATCGACACCGGGATTGGCATCCCGGCCGACCGGCTGGAAGAGATCTTCGATCCGTTTCACCAACTCGATGGGTCTCCGACCCGCCGCTTTGGTGGGACCGGGCTGGGGCTGTCTCTGGTGAAACTGATCCTCAGTGCGCACGGGTCGGAACTGCACGTCGAGAGCCAGGAGGGCAAAGGCAGCCAGTTTTCCTTCGAGCTGCCGCTGGTGGAGGACGCCGCATGACCGGCCCACTGGTCCCCTCCGGCTCCCTCACCCACGGCAACGAACTCAACGCGGTCTACGCCATCGCCCGAATCGTCGCTGAGACGTTTGACACCGACGCCGGGCTGGACGCCGTCTTCCGTCTGGCGCGCACGATCTTCATCTTCGATGTCGTAGCGCTCTACCTGCGCAGCGAAGAATCGGATGAGCTCGAGGCGATCTATGCCCGGGCGCTGGGCCGGGGCCGGTCTGCGTGAGTCCGATTTGCCTTGGGGCGAAGCCGCCGCCGCCGAAGCCTATCGTTCCGGTCAGACGGTCCTTCGGCAGGAGGACGCCGGCCCGACAGTAGAAGGTCGGGACCGGCGACGCGATTATCTTGGGCTGCCCATGATGGTCGGCGGCCGGTGCGTGGGCGGCCTGGTGTTCGGCCGCTTCGGGGGTCCGGCCTATCCTCCTGAGCACATCCGTCTGGCCGAATTCGTGGCTTGGCACGTCGGCCAACTGCTGGAGAACCGGCGCATGGCGCGCCGCATCGCCACGCTGGAGGCCCAGCGGGAGTTGGCCCGCATGCAGGAGGAATTCATTTCAACCATTTCGCATGAGCTGCGGACGCCTCTGGGATTCATCAAGGGCTATGTCACCACGCTGCTCCGCGACGACGCCAAGTGGGAGCAAACCACCCGGCAGGAGTTCCTGAAGATTATTGATGATGAGGCCGACCGCCTGCGGGAGTTGATTGACAATCTGCTTGGATTCGTCCCGCCTGGAGAGCGGCAGCCTGGGCATGACACGCGAGACCGCCCAGGTGGGTACCGTGGTGCGCGACACCGTCCAGCGCGCCCGATCGATGTACCCCGAGTTGACGCTCGAGGTCGACATGGACAGCGAGCTTCCCCCCATCGAGATGGATGCCACCCGCATCTCGCAGGTGCTGGACAATCTGCTTTCGAATGCCGTCAAGTATGCGCCGTCGTCCCCGGTAAGCTTGCGGGTGGTCACCGATGGCGATTGGATGACCATCGAAATCCGCGACAGCGGCCCGGGGATTGATTCGGAGCACATGGCCCATCTTTTCGAGCGTTTCTACCGAGTGCCCGACAGCAGCCGGGCCGTCCGAGGCACCGGGTTGGGGCTGTATATATGCCGCAAGATCGTTGAGGCCCATGGCGGTGAGATCGGCGTCGATAGCCACCCCGGCCAGGGAACACGATTCTATTTCACCTGCCCATGACGCCGAGCGACGTATCGCTAGATCCGGAGAGTGCCCTATGACCGAGCAGGAGAATGAGGTCAAGACCGTCCTCGTTGTTGACGACGAACCTCGCTACCAGCAGCTCGTGCAGGTCAACCTTGAGACCGAGGATTACATCGTGCAGACGGCAGACAACGGCCAGGAGGCTGTCGAAGCCGTTGCCAGCCAGCAGCCCGACCTGATCTTGCTGGACGTGATGATGCCGATCATGGACGGCTTCACCGCCACCGAGCGCATCCGCGAATTCTCCACCGTGCCGATCATCATCCTGACGGCCAAGGGCGAAGAACGTGACCGTGTGCGCGGCCTGGACGCAGGTGCTGACGACTACATCGTCAAGCCTTTCTCTGCCCAGGAGTTGCTGGCACGCGTTCGAGCGGTGCTTCGCCGCGCTGAGCGCGGGGGCATCGAAGATTTCCACCATCCCATCTTCCGGCATCACGAGTTGGAAATCGACCTGGCGCGGGCCCGGGTCACTTGCAGCGATGAGGAGGTCTCCCTCACGGCCACCGAGTACCGGCTGCTTCAGACCTTTGCCGCTTCCATCGGCCGAGTTCAGACTCCCGAAGACTTGCTGACCAACGTCTGGGGGCCGGAGTACCGGGACGACAAAGAGATCCTCTGGGTGTGCCTGAGCCGGCTGCGCCAGAAGATCGAGCCGGATCCCAAAGACCCCATTCACATCGTCACCCGGCAAGGTATCGGATACCTCATGCCGCCGCTTCCGGATGACGCCTGATCCGACGATGTCCGCCGAGCGTCAACCCAAGCTGCTGCTATCGAGCCGGATCAGACCAGCGCGGCGTTCATGCGGCACATGCTGATCCGCGCCGGCTATGAGGTCGGTTTTGCCCCCGGGGGGAAGGAAGGGTTGATCGCGGCATGGCGCGATCAGCCGGACGCTGTCATACTCGAACTCGAGCTGCCTGATCTGGACGGATTGGATGTCATCCGCAGGCTTCGCGCAGACCCCCGAACGCAGAAGACCTGGATCCTGTGCCTGACCCAACGCAGCGCCCCCCAGGTTGCCCAGCAAGCTTTCGAATTGGGGATCGAAGAGTACATCGTCAAGCAGACCGACGCCGTCGACCTTGTGCTCAGGGGCCTGGCGGACCTTCGCCAGGGCTCGCAGCTCAAAGCCGACGGCACATCGCCACTCAGGCCGGGACGGATCATCGCCTTTCTCGGGGCCAAGGGGGGTGCGGGCACTTCGTCGCTTTGCCTAAACTTCGCCCACGAAATCTCCAGCCTTGATCCTCAGCGCCAAGCGGTCGTGGTCGATCTTGTGTTTCCAATGGGCGATCTGGCGACATTTAGCGGGACAGTCAGCCCAATCGACATCGTGCAACTGACGGCAGAGCGCGCCGGTGCGCTGACACCCGATTCGCTCGAGGTTTGATCTCCCCCGGCCCGAGGGCTGGCAGTTCCAGCTCGTTCCGGGTGCGAGCGACCCCGCCCATGGCGCCGAGCTCGTCCCCGACCGGCTAGCTTCATTGATCCAGATGCTTCACTCAACCTACAGCCAGGTCTACGTCGATGTCGGGCGAAACCTGTCGGCCCTGGCGATGCTCGTGCTCCGTCAAGCCGATGTACTGGTTGCGGTGTTCAATCCGGCTTCGAGCGTCGTCAGTCACACAGCGGCCACCCTGGCCTACCTGCGGGATGAGGGCATCCCTGAAGAACGATTCTACCTGCTGTCCAATCGGCCGCTCGGCATGGAGGACCTCTCGTCAGAAGAAGTGACCGCCGGTCTCGGACGCACGCCCAACGCCTCCGTGCCCCACCTGGCGGACAACATGTACATCAGCAACCGGCTGGGACGCCCTCTACGCGTACGCTTTTCCCGGAGCAACTCGACTCGCAGCATGCAAGACGCCGCCAGCGACCTGGCAAGCCACATTGGCAAGGTGGTGGGGACGAGTTTGTAGCATCCGCTGTCTGCCCAGGAGCCCAGGACTCTGAACAATAGGCAGTCCTGCCCGCTCTGCTATAATCGATTTGCCCGTCCAGGCGCAGCCCAACCGGAGTGTGCGATGACCGACCAACAATCCCTCTCACTGCGCTCCAAAATGCTCGGCGCTATGCTCCGGGAGGCCAGGCTCGACTTCGGAAAGAGCATCCGCCAATCAGCTGACCTTCTTGGCATCAGCACCAGCACAATGTCCTCATATGAACACGGCCGCAAGGCGATCACCCTCCCCGAATTGGAGGTGCTGGCCTACACCCTTGATGTGCCGGTGAGGGCTTTTTGGAGTCAGGATCTACACGTTGTGGATCAACATCCTGCTCTCGACGCCGCCGGGGCCATTCCTCTCCGGGACCGCATGATTGCCGCTCAACTGAGGCTGCATCGGCAGGATGCCGAGCTTACCCAGACGGAACTAGCCGAGCGTACCGGGCTCCCCGTCAGCCGGATTTCCGCCTACGAGCGCAGCAAGAAAGGCATTCCTCTCCCCGATCTCGAGGTGCTGGCGGCCACCCTCGGCCACAAAGTTGAGGATTACCTGGACAAGGACGGCCCAATTGGCCGGTGGGCCAAGCGCAACCAGGCCTTCGAGCAATTCACCCAGCTCTCTCCCGAGCTCCAGGCCTTTGCCTCTGAGCCTGGAAATCGTCGCTTCATCGAATTGGCCCTCAACCTTAGCCAGCTCCCGTCCGAACGACTTCGTTCGATCAGCCGGGCGCTGCAGGACGTCACGCCGTGACCGGCTCGCCCTCCGCCGAACAGCTTGAAAAGTCAGCCCTGCAGGCCTATCAATCCCAACGATGGACGGAAGCCGCCGAAGGTTTTTCATCCGCCGGGGCCGCCTACACCGCCGAGGACAACCAGCTCAAGGCCGCCGAGATGGGCAACAACGCCTGTGTCGCATTTCTTCAGGGGGGGGATGTAGGGGGTGCGCTTCGGGCCGTCAGCGGGACGTCGGAGACATTTGATCGCCTGGGAGATCCCAAGCGCGCCGCCAAAGCCCTGGGCAACCTGGCCTCGGCCCTGGAGGCAAACGGCCGGGTCGAAGAAGCTGAACGCGCCTACGCCGACGCCGCCGATCGGTTTGAGAGACTGGGCGACGCAGAAGCTCGGGGAGATACGCTCAAGGCCCTTTCCCAAATGCAACTCAAGCGGGGCCGCCCCATCGACGCGCTGAGCAGCATGCAGCAGGGGCTTGAAGGCGACCGCCAACTGACCCTTCGGGAGCGCTTCCTGCGCTGGCTGGCGCGAATCCCGCTGCGTCTGATGGGCGGCTGAGCCCGATCCCAACAGCCATGCAAAGAGCTTCCTCATGGGTCGTCCGTCCGACCGATCTCAATGACCGGGATCTTGTGCGCGGCCTGATAGAAGGCGCCCGATGGCGGCATCAGCACCTGGACTGGGCAAACGCGCTCAGCCTTTTGGATGTGCAACCCTTTCTTATGGCCGAAGAAAGCGGGCTTCCGGTTGGATGCCTGGCTTGTCCCCCCGACCCTCCAGGCGTGGCCTGGATACGCGTCTTCGCCTCGGCTTCCGGCTACCGTGTCGAGGACGTATGGTCCACTCTCTGGGAGCGTGTGGTCGAAAAGGCCGGGGAGTTCGGGATCCGAACGCGCAGCCGCGCTCATCCTGCATCCGTGGCTGGAGCCGCTTCTGGCCGAATCGGGTTTCGTTCAAGACAATGCTGTGATCTTCATGGCCTGGGAAACAGATTTGCCGGAAGAGACCCCCGAGTCACCGGTCGAGCTGCGGTCACTGGCCCCGTCGGATGTTGAGGCGGTTGCCGCCGTCGATCATCGTGCTTTCCAGCCCATCTGGCGTCACTCGGTCGAGGCGTTGCATCTGGCCCTGGAACAATCAACCTATGCACGGGTGGCGTCAATCGACGGCGAAATCGTCGGTTACCAAATCTGCACCGCGACGGCCTTTGGAGCGCATTTGGCTCGCCTGGCGGTGGACCCGGCAGCTCAGCACCAGGGCCTAGGGAAGATCCTCGTTACCGATGTGCTCCGTACCTTTTCCGAGCGCGGCTACGGGCGGGTGACCGTCAATACCCAGGCCGACAATCTCAGCAGCCAGGCGCTATACAAACACCTTGGATTCGAAGAGACCGGACAGGTCTTTCCGGTCTTTGAACTTGCCCTGGAGGGGGAAACGGAGAAGGGCTAGGCAGCGGCTGCGTCGGCGTAGGAGTAGGCCCGAATGGCCGCCTGCAGTTCCTGCGCCGAAAACGGCTTGGCGAGGTAGCCATTTGCCCCGGCGGCACAAGCCGCCTCTCTGTCCTGCACCAACGCCTTGGCGCTCACGGCAATGGTGGGAATGTGCGCCCAAGTTGGACGGCTCCGAAGGTAGCGGATGAAGGACAGGCCGTCGGAGCCTGGCATCATAATGTCGGTGAGGATCAAATCCGGGGTCAGGCCGGTCAGGATGCCCAGCGCCTCGGATACGCTGTGGGCCTGCTGCACCTCGTGGCCGCTCAGTCTCAGTATCTCCGACATGGCGAAACAGAAAGCCGGCTCATCGTCGACGACCAGCACCGTGAGGTTGCGACGCGGACGGCCATTGCTGTTGATTGGTCCGGGTGCGGGGGATTCAGTTGGAGGGTCGACCTTCATGGCCATTTCAGTCCCTCTAGACCATTGCCAAGCCCTCCGGCTCGTTTAGCATGCCAGCATAGATGAGAACGGACAAGGTGACAAAGGTCACTGTAACGCGCCGAAATCCGCCCCGGTCTCACGGATGGTATCCCGGCACGTAGCAAAAGATTGCGCCCGGTTCGGGCGCAAGTTTGTGAGGAATTTCACATATAGGGATGAGTTCGATCTTTGGGGCTTCCCATTGCGGGATCCGCATCTCCCGGCGCGAGGCCGGTCCGCCCCCGCCATATCGAGGCGAACCAGGAAAGTTCAGTGCGCTGCGCGCCGTGCATGGCGCTTTGCCTTGGCACGGTTGCCGCACGTTGCCATCTCACACCACCGGCGGCTTCGATTTCGCGATCGGTCGACGAACAACCAGCCACAGCGAGGGTTCTCACATCGCTTCAGCCGCTCGCGATTCTCCCTGAGCTTGATGAGGCCAGGCAGAGTGCTGGCGACGAAGCCTGCCCATCCTGGGTCCGCCGGCTGAAGGCCGCCGTGCGCGTCGAGTTGGTAGCGGGCGCGCTGGAGAAGACCCGTCAATTCCGCCTTCCAGCCGGCATCCGGTTCAGCCTCCCATAACCGCCAGACCAACGACCTTATCTGGCGCAGGTCCGACAGGTCATCCGGCTCGGGCAGCGAACCCGGTGCCGGGATGCGGCCATCAAGAAACCCCTTGGCAGCTGCCCCGTTGCTCAGGTGATCATGGGGCTCGGTCCAAGCCGCCTGGGCTCGACCGCGGTGCGCGCCGGGACCATGCCGAGTGTTGGCAACCGTCAACAGGGCCTCGACCGCCGCCTCGTCCCACCGAGATTCGCCTTGACCTGCCATCTTGCCAACCTGTATCATCGCCCATGGCCGGTTATGTGAGCCGCCCTCGTCATATCTGACGGGCTCAGAGGGCCGGCCCGAGGCGCCATTCTAGCACGGTCACGGTAAGCCCGAGCCGGCGCTCGTTGATCTGTCGGAGAAGCACCCCGGTCTTCGGGCCATGTGCGCCGTGGTTGAGCATGCCCTTGCAGCCTGGCAGGGAGTTGGGAGGCGGCTGTGGACCAAGATCGAACGAAGACATGGGTGGAAGCCTATGTGGCCGCCTGGAGGACCAACGCTGAGGCGGATATTCGGGGGCTCTTCGCACCCGACGCCACCTACCGCACCAGCCCTTTCGCCAAGCCATGGGAAGGATTGGATGAGATCGTCAGCGGCTGGCTTGCCAGGCGAGATATTGGGGAGGAATGGACCTTCCGCTATGAGGTTCTGGTTGAAACTGCGGCGTTGGGCATCATCCGCGGTTGGACCACCTATCGCAATCCTCTTCGCAGCTACAGCAACATGTGGGTCGTCACTTTCGACGCCCAGGGACGCGCCACGTCCTTCACCGAGTGGTGGATGAAGGCGGATCCGGATCAGTCGGGGCAGGACGCCTGAAGCCGACTTTGCACCGGAGCCCTCTTTCGACCAGTCCGGGCTTGCCCGTCCAAGCCGGCCCCATGGGGTGCCAAACCGCGCCCCGGGGAGTTGGGAGTAAAATGGGGGCCCAGTGAGGGAGGTTCCCGCGCGACCATGCGGGCCCCTTTCGACCTTGCCCGAGAGTTCGCTTGCCCGGGGGTCGGCTCTAATGCCATGCCATTCGATCCACGATTTCTAAAATACGCCATCACGCCGCCTTCGCCCGAGGCCGGCGCCGCGTCCATCGGCCTCGGCTCGTCGATCGTTTGCACGAGTTCTTGCCCCGTCGCCTGATCCTGATCAACGCCCCGCCGGGCTACGGCAAGACTTCCTTGCTTGTGGATTTCAATCAACACACCGAATTCCAATTTGCTGGGCCCGCCTCACGCGGGCTGATCAGGACGAGATCCGCCTGGCGTCCGTCCTGGAGGCTTCGCTCTCCAGGCGCTTCCGCCGTCTGCGCGGCCGCATCTCGGTCGAAGCCCTCGCCGGAAGTCCGCCCAAGGGCCAGGCCGCGGCTTTCGTCGAGCCCATCTCCCAACTGATCGACGAGCCCTTCGTGATCATCTTTGACGACGTCCAGCGCATCAACACGTCCCCGGAGGCATGCGGGTTCCTGGATGCCCTGGTCCAGGGCCTTCCGGAGCATGTCACGGTCATCACCGCCGGCAGAGAGCTTCCCGAAATTGGCCTGTCCCGCTGGGTTGTTGATGCCGATGTGGGCGGCTTGGGCCCGCACGACCTGGCCATGAGCCAGCAGAGACCAGCGCCTTCCTCGAGGAACACTTCGGGCTGCAGCTTGCCCCCGACGACCTGGCCCAGCTCCATCAGCACACCCAGGGATGGGTGACGGGCGTCTACCTGCTGGGCCGTGAAGTGCAGCGACTCGGTGCCGAGAACTCCGAGTTGGATTCCGCACCGCCGATGCAGGCCATCTTCGGGTATATCGGTGACAACGTGCTGGCCGACGTGCCCCCAGAGACACGCGCCTTCTTGCTGCACTCATCCATCCTTCCCTACATGACCGCCGACCGCTGCGATCAGGTGCTGGGGCGAGATGACAGCCTGGAGCAGCTTCGAAGTTTGCTCCAGAAGGGCATGTTCATCACGTCCACCGAGACCCAACCTCGGAGCTACGAGTACCATCCGCTGTTTCGTGGTTACCTGCTGGATACGATTCGTCAGGAAGATCCTGAGCGTGTGACGCGGCTTCGCAGCGGAGATGCCGCCGCGGCTAGCCGACGAAGGGCTGGTGGAGCAGGCCTTTGACCTATACGTTGAAAATGACAATCTAGAGGCGGCGGCTGACCTTGCCGAAGCCCACGCACAGATCCTTGTTTGTTCAGGGACGGTCACGCACCCTGCAGACCTGGATGGAAGCTATCGATGACGCCCCCCGCCGGGCACCACTGGTTTGCCTTTTTGTGGCAAGCACATGGACCGATATGGGCCGGCTGAACGAGTCCGCATGAGCTCGCCGAACATGTGCTAGCGCTGAAGTCGACACCGTTGGACCCGTCGAAATTGCGCGTGCGCCTATTCCGTTCTGGGTATGAACGCCTTGCAGCGTAGTGACTACGCAGAGACCCTTGCCCGCGCCGACCGAGTTGCCGAGCTGGTGAACAAGAACGAGGGCCCCATCACGTTGGGCATCCATGCTCCGACTCCGCGGCATGGCCCTGGCCCGACTTGGTCAGGACCTTGAAGGGGCGGAGGCGGCCTGTCTGGAGGCGAACAGGCTCTTCTTGGAGGTCGGTGATCGGTTCAACGCCGCCAACGCCCTGATCGATCTCACCGTGGTCTATGAAGCCCAAGGCAAACTGCTTGACCAGGAACGGATGGTGACACAGGCGCATGAGATTCTGCTTGAAATTGGTGCGCCACTCGCCCTGACCATTTCGTTCAACAATCTGGGGGTATTGGCCCACCAGCTCGGGCATTACGAGCGCGCCCTCGGCGTGTATGCCGAAGGGCTGCGCCGTGCCCATCAAGCCGGAAGTCCCCGCTACGAGATCAGCCTGGTCGTATGGCCAGGCGGATCTCTTCAGTGACCTCGGATTGCACTTCCAGGCTGGCGATTTGTACGGCCAGGGCCTGCGGTTGGCCACCCGACTTCAGATTCCCCGGCTCGTGAGCTATGGCTACCTGCAGACGGCCGCCCTTCATCGGCGCTGCGGCACCAACAGGCTGGCAACGGAATGGCTTGAACGCGCCCGCTCTGGCGCCCAGCTTCCAGCCGAAACCAACGCCATTGCTGTTCAGGAGGCCTGCCTCAGTGTCGAAGACGACCCGGATGCGGCTCTTCGAGCCCTGCACGCGATGACGGAAGGACGAGGCTGACACCCTTCGCGGGCCCGATGCGGTGGTTGTCGCCAACTTCATCGCGCTCGCCCAGCTGTTGGCTGGCGATCAGGCAGCCGCCCTGGCTGGCCTTGAATCGGCGCTGTTCGTGGCCGATCGAGACTCCTCCGAGCAGAGCCTGGCCGGCGAATGGGTGTATGACGACAGACTCCTGAACTTTGGGCGGCGAGCCTTGGACCGACACCCGGTCTTCTCTGCCGTCGGACTTCGGGTTGATCTCATGCGCGCCGTGGCGCGCCAATACCAGACCCCGACCGGTCAAGAGGGCCCGCCGGATGAGCTCCGACTGGATGCTCTGGGCAAGTCTACGGTGGGCGTGGGCAACGACGGCCCGGCGGACATCGAACCCCTCCAACGCCAACTGCTCTTCTTCCTGGCCGACCGCCAGCCGGTGGAACGCGACCAGATCCTCGAGAACGTTCTGGCCGGACAGCCCTCTGGGACGGAAGGTCTCCAGTCTTTACACGGCAACCCACAGTCTCAAGCGCTCGCTCGGCAGAGACGTGATCGCCAATGAGGGGTCGTTGTATCGGCTCAAGCCGGACCAGCCGGTCCGCTACGATGTCGCCGCCTTCGCGGCCGAAGCGGATATCGGGCTGGGCATGGCCAACGGGGACCCGCGCCGGCTGTTCGCCCTCCATCAGGCGCTTGGAGAGGTACGGTGGAGACTTCTTGCCCGAGTTTTCCGCCGAGTGGGTCATCGAGAGGCGACGCGAATTGGAGCGAACCTACCTTCAGGTGCTCACCGAACACGCCGCCGAGAGCGAAGTCCCACGGCCAGGTCGAGCGCTCGCTCCAGAGTCTGGTCAAGGCGCTGGCCATCGATCCGTTGCGCGATGATCTCAATTACCGCTACCTGGACGTCCTGGGAAGACTGGGCAGGCGCAACCAGGTCATCGCCCACTACCAGAGATACATCCGCCGCCTAGCGGACGAGCTCGGACTCGATCCTCCCGAGACCACCCAGCGACTTTACGAGCAAATCATCAGCTGATCTCTCCACCCAGCTTTTCGAACTGCCCCCGCCCCCAACGGATTTGCCACCCGCGCAAGTTGAGGAAATCCTGAGGGGTGATTTCGTATTCTGGCTCTGAAATCAGAGTTTAGTGGAGGTTGCCAGAATGCCAAGCGAAGGCGGCGGATCAGGCTAGTCGGCGAAATTCAGCCAAGAAGAATGAGGGCAGGGGGCCCTCTGGCAGCGAACCCCACGCTGCCATCTTCTTTTGAATTAGGCAGGGCCCCTGATGAAGGAGGAGGAAGTCACATGTTGCGGTCATTGGATCACATGCTCGGGAGATCAACGTTCGACCCCGGTATCCGCTCTGGCTTACGATGCCGGTGAAGTCGCCAACTTGCTGGAGGAATTCAACTTCCCCAGCACGGTTCGCAAGAGCTTGAGTGAACTGGAGGCGAATTCTTTCGATTCGTTCGCCCTTCAGGCGTACCAGTGGATCCTCAATCACACCGGCCCGGGTGACGCTGGGCCGGATCCGTGGCCAACACAGGGTCTGCCTGAGGTTCCCATGCGAGCGGAACGTCGCGGCCAAGCCGCCTAAGGCCCATCCCCATCCCACCTCGACCAGCGGCGCGACATGTCCGGTCCCACGCCCACAAGCCAAAGCGCCTGATCGCCGTCCATGGATCAGGCGCGAACGGTTTCCTTTGGGCAGGTTGCTGGGCACACGCCGGTTCACGCTAGAGCGGCTATGGCGGATCGGAAATCGGTTCAAGGCTCGGATGAGCTGGATGATGAACCCGGCCGAGCTCTCGAGCGGCCCTGTTCGGAACTTCCCAGCACCTGATGGCTGTGACTGACTCCAACCGGCGGGGAACACAGCTGGTGCGCGCCAAGCTCTTAGACGACGTGCGCCAGCGATTGGTGCCCACCAACCTGTTGATCGGAAGATGGCTCAGGGTCATCCAGCGGTAGGACTGGCTGCCACCCTCAATCGACCGCCCATGTTGACCATCGCCTTACAGGCTGCGCCAAGGCCAACCAACCTTCTCGCTTGTGACACATTTCACAAAGTCAATCGTGATCTGACAAACTTCACGCGACCTGATGACGGCTGTCTCTTGCGTGCGCTGGTCAGTGTTGACTAGTATGGTAGCGATGCGCTGCGGCCGGGGACCCAGCCTCCGCGCCGGCAAGACAGCACTTTCCTTCCTCCAGGAGCGAAACCGACCATGGTCGACGTCTTGATGGCTCTCTCAAGTGGGTTCTCGGTATCACCTGCCGGCCAGGAAATTAGCCGTACGTTCTCGTCCCGGGAATCGGCATGCTCTTCGTCGGCCTGGGTTTCTTGGTCTACGCCTGGCGGCGAAAGCTGGGCATGGGGTACGCTGCCTTCGGCGGGCTGGCTTGGATCATCTCGGTCGCCCTGAAGTTCGCCTGGGCGATAACCATGAATGGTGCCATCTACAACATATTGACCTCCCGCCTCCCGGCCTCAATCGGAGCGCCCGTTTTCTACGTCTATGTCGGCCTGTTAACCGGCGTGTTTGAAGTAGCGCTGGTCTGGGTCGTGTTGCGCCGAATCAGATGGGGCGGCCTCGTGGAATCAGGCACTGTCGTTTGGGATCGGCTTCGGCGCGGGTGGAGGCGATCCTGCTTGGGGCGTCATCCCTCGCCGGCGCACTGACTGTCCTGCTGGCCCCCGATCAGGTCCCGGCGGAGATGCTGGCTCAGTTTGCCGTGGCCAACAATCCCCTTTACGGCGCCGCGCCCATCGTCGAACGCGCCGCCACGATCATGGTACATATCCTGTCCTCCGGCTTGATCTTCTACGCCATCGCGACCGGCTTTCGGCGCCCGGTCTGGTTGGGGATTATCTACAAGACCGCCCTCGACAGCGTGGCCGCCTTCTCCCAGCTCTGGGGCGTGAACACCCTGGGCCGCATATGGACGATTGAAGCGATCATTATCTTGTTTGGGTTGGTTGGCTGGTGGGGCACGCGCTGGCTCGCCGAACATTATCCTGAGGCGGCTCAGAAGCCTCCCCTGGAAACCGCACCTATCGGCTGACACTTACGTAAGGAGGACAACCGATGTCGCAACCCATCCTCGTGGCTTATGCCACAAAGCATGGCGCCACGATGGGCATCGCCTCGATCATCGCTGAGGAACTGCGCAAATCGGGCCTGGAAGTCGAAGTCCACCCCGTGGCCCAGGTTCAGGATCCATCGGGCTACGCAGCGGTGATACTTGGCAGCGCCGTGTATGTGGGGCAATGGCGGCAGGAAGCGGTCAGCTTTCTCGAAGCCCATGCCGACGCCCTCGCCGAACGCCCCGTCTGGATCTTCTCCAGCGGGCCAACGGGCGAGGGCGACCCAGTCGAGCTTCTCCACGGGGTCATCCTGCCCGAGAAGATCCAGCCGCTCGTCGATCGGATCAAGCCGCGCCAGGTCACCGTCTTCCACGGCGAGCTTGACCCGGAGGAGCTGGGTTTCGGCGAACGGTTGATCATCAGGGGCGTCAAGGCGCCTACGGGAGACTTCCGCGACTGGGACAGCATCTCGGCCTGGGCCTCCTCCATAGCTGATACCCTCAAACCTGAGACTGCCTAGCCTGGGCAAGCCTCTGGATCGGGCTCAGCCTCCCCGGAAGGTTGGGTAGCCAGAGTCTCTGGGTACCAGCCTGTCCGCCACTCCCTTGGCAAGGCCTCCCCGAAGGCCCACGAGGGACCGCCGGGGTCTTGGCCGCATCGCCGCTGTTGGGTGTTTGCCGCCTGGCCCGCCTATGCGACAATGCCCCCGGATCGCGTAACCCATGGCCCCGAACCGGCTGTATGCTTTCGATTGGGAGGCGGAGAGTGAAGAGCATTCTTTTGGTCGGAGTCCTTGCGGCCATCGCCACCGGTGTGGCCGTCGGCATTCAGTCGGCGCTGAGTAGCCGCATCGGGCCCCTCATCGGTGATCTTCGTACGGGCTTGATGATGAATCTGATTGGGGGATCGTTGGCGGGTGTAATCGTCGCCGGCTTCGTGCTCCGGGGCGGCACCGGGATACTGCGTCCGCCTCGACCTGCTCTGCTCATGCTCCTGGTGGCCGGTGCGCTCGGGATTGTGATCATCACCGGGGTTGCCTTCGCGTTCCAAAGGATCGGCGTGGCGGCGGGCATCGCCAGTCTGGTCCTGGGACAGCTCGCCATCTCGATGATCGCTGACACCACGGGTTTTGGCGGCGTTGCGCCCATCCCCCTGACACCTTCACGGGTGATTGGCGGGTTTGTCATGCTGGCGGCGGTCTATCTCATGCTTCCGAGAAACACGTGACCTGGCTCGCCTGCCGAAATCAAACCCGACATGCGCGGTGAGTGATTCCCAGATGGCCCAGGATGACATCCGCGTGCACGTGGCAGCGCCCGACGATCTGCCCTGGGCGGAGGCTATCGTCAGCCGCCATTTTGGCTCTACAGAGGTCGTCTCGCGGGGGAAGCTTCATCGCGTGCGGCATCTACCCGGTTTGGTTGCTGAATACCGCCGTACGCCCGCCGGCCTTCTTCTATACCGGCCTGATGACGATGGGATCGAAATTGTGGTTCTCATTGCCGAGCTGGAACGCCAGGGCATCGCCACCCGTCTTGTCGAATCCCTTCGCCAACATGCCATCTCGACAGGCTGTCGCAGAATATGGCTCGTCACGACGAATGACAATTTGGATGCGATCGCCTTCTACCGAGCGACTGGATGGCACCAGGCGGCAATTCACACAGGCGCCGTCCGAGTGTCGCGCCGCCTCAAGCCACAGATCCCCGAATTTGGCCTTTCGGGCTTACCGATCGAAGACGAGATTGAGTTCGTTCTCGAGCTCTAGCAGACGTCAAGCAGGCAACCGTCACCCAATGTGTTGTTGCTCAGGGCTGGGCGCCCACCGCTCAGTGCTTGAAACTAGCTGCTGCTCTCCACGAATTTCGCCACATCTGAGTGAAAGGCCGCCAGCGATTGCCGGTCGAGGTAGAACATGTGGCCCGCCTGATAGAACTTGGTGGTGATGTTCGACCTCAGCTCGGAATCGACGTTCATGTGCGTGAGCATGTACCGGGTGGCGAAGTGCGGCGTGGCCAGGTCGTAGTAGCCCTGCGCGACAAATGTCTTCATGTAGGGATTCTTGGCAATCGCACTGCGCAGGGCCTCGCCCGTGTATGGAAGCTCACCCTTCTCCCACGCCCACTTTTCGTTGACGTCCTCACTGAGCGGTTCATAGCTCATGTCCGTCTCCACCCCCAGCGCCCCACGCACATAGGCCATGAAGGCGGCCATAAAGGGTGGCAAAGCGGATGTGTTGGATGGGTCGAATTCCGGCTTTTCGGTGACCGCCAGCGCTTCCACGCCCTTGAACCTTGAATCCAACCGGCCGACACTCCGCTTCTCGAAGCGCAGGAGTTCCTTGCAGAATCGGAAGATGTCGATCCTGAGATTGGATCCCAGCACGTAATCGAGATCCAGACCGGTGTAGCGGGCAAGGATTTCGCCGACCGATTGGGCCTGTGAGTCATCCAATCGGTCCCCTTTCATCAGGGCCGCCGTGTACTCGGTCTCACACCAGGCTTCCACTTCTGAAAGAAGATCGCCCAGCTCCCGGGATTGAAGGTCATCCGCCAATTGATGATGGTACCACGCGGTAGCCGTGTAGGTGGGAACGAAGAGTTGGAACGGGAGGTCGTCTCCCTGTTCGAAGAAGATGGGCCTCAGGTTTAGCGCCGTGGACACGAGAACGATGCCGTTGAATGCGATGCCCTTGTCCACAAGATGTCCGGCCAGGCCAGCGGCTCGGGTGGTTCCGTAGCTCTCACCGGCCAGGAAAAGGGGTGAGCTCCAGCGTGTATAGCGGGTCAGGTACAGGCGGATGAACTCCCCCACCGACTCGACGTCACCCTTCACGCTCCAGAACTTCTTGTCCAGTTCTTCCTTGCTGGCGCGGCTGAAACCCGTCCCCACTGGATCGATGAAGACCAGATCGGTGAAATCCAGCCATGTGCCCTCATTCGGCTCCAGGCGGTACGGCGGGGCCGGCATCCAACCCTCATCCTGCATCACCACTCGCTGGGGGCCGAGGGCGCCCATGTGAAGCCAGATCGACGCCGAGCCCGGGCCGCCGTTGAAGGCGAAGGTCAGGGGTCTCCTGCCAGAATCCTCGGCGCCATCCAGCGTATACGCCGTGAAAAAGATCTCCGCCTCTGTCTCGCCAAACGCATCCGCCAGTGGGATAACGCCGCTCGTGGCTGTGTAGGCCAGGGTCCCACTCGTGAGCTTAAGCTGATGGTGCGTGACCACAGGTTCGAGGCCCAGGAGACGGCGCTTCTTGACCTCGGTCTCTTTGGCCTCGGCAGGGGGCTTCTCGGCTGCAGAGTCTGTCTCGTCGTGATGGCTCATGTCTTTCTCCGTCGGTTGATGGCGGCCAAGGGAATCGACCTCCTGCCAATAATACATCGCGCTCTGGGAGACGGCGTACGGGCACGGGGTCGCCGTGCCCGTACTGAGCGGACTGCAATTCTCGATCGGGAGACATCAGTCTGAAAGCTGCTACTCACTGCCTCCCGGATTCAACTTCTCGACCAGGCCCTGGATCATATTCACCGGCACCGGGAAGATGATGGTGCTGTTCTTCTCAGTCGCAATCTCGGACAGGGTTTGAAGGTAGCGAAGCTGGATTGACACGGGCTGGCGGTTCATCAGCTCGGCGGCTTCAGCCAGGCGCTTGGCTGCCTCGAATTCGCCTTCGGCATGGACGATCTTGGCCCGCTTTTCGCGCTCGGCCTCGGCCTGTCGGGCCATGGACCGGATCATGGTTGGCGCCAGTTCGACGTCCTTGACCTCGACGATGCTCACCTTGATTCCCCACGGCTCGGTGTGTTCGTCGATGATCTCCTGCAGGCGGTGGTTGATGCTCTCGCGGTTGGACAGCAAGGTGTCCAATTCGGATTGGCCGATCACGTTGCGCAAGGTCGTCTGCGAAATGTTCCAGGTAGCCCGGCTGTAGTCCTCCACCTGGACCACGGCCGCATTGGGGTCGACGATGCGGAAGAAGACCACGGCGTTCACCTTGACGGTGACGTTGTCCATGGTGATCATCTCTTGAGTCGGAATGTCGAGCGTTATCACCCGCAGGTCGATCTTGACCATCTTGTCAACCATGGGGATGATGAAGAACAGACCTGGCCCCTTGGCCCCAATCAAGCGTCCCAATCTGAAGATCACCCCGCGTTCATATTCCTTGACGATCTTGACTGCCGAGCTGAGAATGGCCAACAGAAGCAGGATCAGGACCAGCGTGGGTAGGCTGAGAACTTCGAAGATGCCGAGCATGGAGCCACCCCTTTCGGTGTTGGGCGATGGGCCGCGAGATTTGTCTCTGTCTATTATAGATGACCCGGGATGGCGCCGTTATGCCCAAAGACCTTCTGGATACGATAGAATGTGCCAAGTTCACCAGCGAGGTTGGAGAGAAGATGAGCAGACGAGCGGAAAGACGTAAACAGCAGGAGACCTCCCAGCGCAACCGCCGATTGGCCTTCATCGCCATTGTGGCCGTGGCGGCGATTACCATCGTGGTTATCCTGATTCGTCAGGGCACCCCCGCCGGGGTGACGGGCGAGGTGATTGTCCCAACCCCGATCGACGCCCCGAGCGCTCAGGGCACAGCCATGGGCGACCCCAGTGCGCCGGTTCGTGTTGATGAGTTTTCAGACTATCAGTGCCCCTACTGCCGACAATTCCAAGAGACCACCTTGCCGCAGCTGGCGGCCAACGAGATCGCCAACGGCAAGGTTTATTTCGTCTACCATCCCTTTAGTTTCATCGGCCAGGAATCTCGAGATGCTGCCAATGCCGCATTCTGCGCCGGGGACCAGGGGAAGTTCTTTGAGTACTCAGAAACCCTTTTTGCCAACCAGGCCGGCGAGAATGTCGGTGCGTTTTCCCAAAGCCGGATTCAGGCGTTTGGCGAGGCACTTCAGCTCGACATGACGGCGTTCAATGCCTGCGTCTCCGGGAAACAGCATCAGAACGAAGTCAATCAGGAATACGCCACGGGTGTGGCGGCCGGGGTGCAATCTACCCCGAGCTTCTTGATCAACAATAAACTGGTCACGGGCGCGTTGCCCTATGACCAGTTCCAGGCGCAAATTCAGTTAGCGCTGATCCAATCGGAAGCCAGCCCGACGCCCTAGCCCAGGCCCAGCCCTCGAAAGACCGGGGACAACCAGGCCACGATCTGAACCAACAGGGGAGCGATGACCAGCGCCGGCAGGAGATTGCTGGTGCGGATCCGCCGCAGCTCGAGCAGTGAGCTGATTGCCAGGCCGAGGATGATCAACCCGCCCACCGCTGTAAGCTCGGTCATCATCGCCTGCGTCAGGACCGCCTGGGCCTGCGCAGCCAGCAGGGCGATCGTGCCTTGATAGCCCAGGACGACAGCGGCCGAAAAGAGCACACCCACCCCCAGCGTTGAGGCGAAGGCCAGGCTGGCAAAGCCGTCCAGCATCGCTTTTACCGCCAGCAGGTGGTAGTCGCCGAGCAGGCCGTCCTGGATCGCTCCGACGATGGACAACGGCCCAACGCAGAACAGCAGGCTGGCCGTGACAAACCCCCGCACGAAATTGTGGCGATCGGCCAGCTCGGATTGATCGCCTGACCAGCGCGACTCAAGCCATCCACCGACGGCGTTCAATCGGTCTTCGATCCTGAGCCATTCGCCGAGCACCCCACCGAGCAGAAGGCTGGCAACGTCGATCAATGGATTCTGCGTTTCGAGGAACATCTGCAGGCCGAGACCGGCCACAAACAAGCCCAGCGCCGCCAGCACCGTCTCGCGCAAGCGATCTGGCAGGCGGGCACCGAAAGCCAGCCCCAACCCGCCGCCGATGATGACAGCGATCGTGTTGATCAACGTCCCGGTCAACTGTCCGTATCCTTCGCCAAGGTTGGGCGGCCGAACCCCGAACGCTGGTTCTCCCACAGGGCGACCACGAAGCAAAACGACGACAGGCGGTTCAGATAGCGCAGCAGCTGCTGGTTCTTCACGTCACCTGAACGGATCAAACCGGACACAGCTCGTTCAGCCCGCCGGACAACCGTCCGCGCCAGGTCGAAGTGCGCGCCGGGTACCGAATCTCCGCCCACGACGAACTCCTTCGGCATATCGATCTCGTCGCCGAAGGTAGCCACCTGTGCTTCGAGCCATGCGACCCGCGCCTCATCTATCGACCGGAAGGTTGCGGCGTTCTCCGGCGTGGCCGCCAGCTCGGCCATCAGGCCGTACAGATCGCGTTGGATGGTCAAGCGTCACTGTCGTTTACGACATCGGAGTCGGTCGAAGCCCGTGCCAGCCCCAGAGCCGCTTGCGCCTCATCAACGGCGCCGTAAGCCTCGGGCCGCGGCGAGTCTTTGGGGACCCGCTCGTCCCCCAACAGGGATGTCCATCCGTCGTCGCCACGCCCCGTGAAGTAGTCAGACATGGGCGGATTATATCCTTTTTGAACCTCCGAGCTTTCCGTGCTAAGATCGGACAAGGACCAGACAGAAGCGCGAGGGGGGAGCGATGATCCGGCGAGGGGGCGTCTTTGTAGCTGGCCTGTTCACAGGGCTGCTGGCGGCTGGATTGGTCATCCTTCTCACATCTCCAGACCGCGGACAACCTATCCAACTGCTCCCCCCGCCCTCCCCACGCCCGATGCGAGTGCACGTCTCAGGTGCGGTCGTTCAACCCGGCGTTTACACGATGCCGCGGGGCGCCATCGTCCAGGACGCGCTCAACGCCGCGGGCGGGCCAATCGACGGGGCCGCCCTCGAGGCCGTCAATCTGGCCCAGCCTATCCAGGACGGACAGCGAGTTCTACTTTCCGAATCAAGCCGATCTGGCGGAATCCGGAGCCAGCGTCTTTCCGGCTGTCGTCGATTCTGGTGACGACGCCGGGGAGGTGAGATCGACCTGAATCAGGCAACCGCTCCCGACTTGGAGATGCTCCCCGGGATCGGCCCCAGCCTGGCTCAGAAGATCGTCGATTACCGCGATCAGCACGGCCCGTTCCAACGAGTGGAAGATCTGCTAGACGTGCCTGGGATCGGCCCCGCCAAACTGGAGGCGGTCAAGGACCTGGTCCTCGTCCGCTAACCTCCATCCCGATCCGCCTCCCCTGGTTTGTGAAATCTATCACAATGATCCAGCTGTGCCGGGGGCTATCCAACCAAGGGTGGATTTTCAAGCCGATGGGCCCAAGGGTATAATCCCGTTCGATGCCTGAATTGCCCGAGGTAGAGACCATCGTTCGGCACCTTCGACATGGCGCCAATGGCACACCTGGATTGCCGGGAAAGGCCATACTTCGTGTGCGCCTGAGCTGGCCCCGTCATGTGGCTGAACCGGGCCCGGAGGCGTTCCAACGACGGGTGGCCGGCCAAACCGTGCTCGATGTCAAGCGGCGCGGGAAGTATCTGGTCTTCCCCCTGTCCCAGGACACCATGCTCATTCACCTGAAGATGAGCGGCGACCTGGTGATGACAGCCTCTGATTCCCCGGCTGAGCGGTATCAGCATACCGTGTTCGAACTCAGCGATGGC
The DNA here is from genome assembly GCA_963727915.1 of uncultured Chloroflexia bacterium. Classification (GTDB taxonomy): domain Bacteria; phylum Chloroflexota; class Anaerolineae; order Anaerolineales; family E44-bin32; genus CAWAND01. The sequence continues at coordinate 72,389 of CAVSID010000001.1, forward strand.
TGGGAGCTGCGATTCAGCGACGCACGCAAGTTTGGGAAGATCTTCTTAATGGAAGATCCATCTCCCAAACTGGAATCACTCGGCCCGGAACCTCTCGATGACGATTTCACGGCTGCCTCCCTGGGTGAGCGGCTTCGCTCCCACCGCCGAGCCCTGAAACCCCTGCTGCTGGATCAGTCGTTTGTCGCCGGGTTGGGGAACATCTACGCCGATGAAGCCCTTCACCTGGCCCACCTCCACCCGTTGCGCCGATCCGACGAGCTCTCAGATGCCGAAGTCAAAGCCCTGTGGAAGGGCATTCGCCAGACGCTGAGAAGCGGACTTGAGCACAACGGCGCCAGCATCGACTGGGTCTATCGAGGCGGGGATTTTCAGAACCACTTCCGTGTCTATCAGCGTGCCGGAGAGGCTTGCCCGGCATGCGGGACGACCCTGGTCCGCATCGTTGTCGCGCAGCGGGGAACGCACTTCTGCCCCACCTGCCAACCCGAGAGGCCCACATGAACATCGACAATCAGCTTCTCCTTGGCCTGGTCTTTATCACGGCTGGGATTGCCCTTGCCCTGCTGGCCTACGCCGTGCTCCTCAACCGCCGCAGCTCGGCCGATGGGGGCATGACCGGTGAGATCGACGCCGACCAAGCCGAAGAACCGGGTCAGGTCGACTTGGAACTGCCCACCCAGATAGGCGGCCAGCAAGACGCGCCGATTCCCGGCTTCGAGGAGCCCACCCGGCTGATACAGGAACCGGCGGCACCCCTTCCGCCCATCGAATTGACAGCGCCGAGCCAACCTGAGCCGACCCTGGAAGAAGCTGAAGGTCCTGAGCCACCGGTCGCCACGGTCCCCGCCGAAGCCGACGAATCCGGAACACCCGCTGCCCCGCCGGTATCGCTCTCTCGTGATCCGGAGACCGGCAAGCTGAGTATCCAGGTCGGGGACCAGACGTTTGGCAGCATGAGCGAGTTGAAGAATGCACAGGCCTGGGAGCACATCGGCGGGCTCTTCGAGGAACTGAACGCCTGGATGACGGTGGTGCCGCCTCAAACGCCCGTACCCCCTCGCCCACCCAGGACGGGAGGCGCCGAAACGACCAAGAAAGCCCCGGCGGCGCTTTCCATGGTCGATGAGATCAACGAGATTCTTGGCGAGAAACTCGCTTCGTCTGAGACTGCGCCTCAAGGCGTGCATATCGCCGAAGGTCCGGACGGTTCCATACGGGTGTTTATCGGGGTCCAGGGATACGCCATGGACCAGGTTCCGGACGAGGAAGTGCGCCGACTTATCCGGGAAGCGGTGCTAGAGTGGGAATCTCGCGCTTGAGCTCTTCGGCGGCTTGAATCTCTTCTAGCGTTAGCCGGCCGTCCTTCTCCCCAAGGCGGGCGACTGGGATGCGGGCATCATGCTGGAAGAACAGCCACGCGCCGGTCTCCACCGCCCATCGCTGCCATTTCAATTTGGTCTTGACATTCTCCAGCGGCAGCACATCGTAGGCCGTCAACCAGGCCGTGCGAAGCATGTGCACAGCGAACGAGGCCATGTCAGCCAGAAACAGACCCTTCCAATCGCCCGATTCGAGCAGGATGGATTGGTGAGCGCGAGTGTGGCCGGGAGTCACCATACAGCGGATGTGTCGATCGAAGGTCGTGTCCCCGTGCAGAAGCTTGAGCTGGCCATCTCGCATGACGGGCCCGAAGTTCGATGCGAAGTAGGTGCCTCGCGTGCGCGCGTCCGGGTGGCTCGCCTGCACCCACTCCAGCCGCTGCACCCAATAGGTGGCCCTGGGGAAGGTCGCCGTCACTCGCTCGCCGGCGCCGCGAGTATTGCCGCCGCAGTGATCCCAATGTAGATGCGTGTTGATGACGTGATCGACATCCTCCGGGGCAACCCCCAAGCGAGCCAGATGCTGCACCAACCCCCCCGCCGAACGGTCGATCCCCCAGTTAGCGGCTTCCTTATCGGTCAGCTTCGACCCCAAGCCGGTATCTATTACGATCGTTTGCCCGTCAGATCGCACCAGCATGCAGGTCAAGCTTTGGGGGATCAGATTCGTGTCGTCCACTGGGACGTAGGCCCCGAACAGTGCCCGCGGCACCAGTCCAAACATCCCGCCTGGGTCCACGTGCGCCAGACCATCACTCAGGAGATGGACCTCAAGATCACCGAACTTCATTCTCACTGCCTTTGTCTGAGTCGGTCGGTCCCATTTTGGACCATCACGCCCCGGTTGGAAAGCCGAAGATCGTAGCCTCGAATTCGCGCTCAAAGTGCCGTTTCTGGCGCTCGGGCAGGAAGCTAGCCTGGACGCTTGCCAGGGTCAAGCCTCGCAGGGTTTCCAACGTGAGCCCCACCTGGTCCGCAGCCAAACGATACTCGTTTGTCAAGGTCCGCTCAAGCAACCCGGGCGCCCATGTGGCCAAGCCGACCTGCATGCCAGCCTGAATCATCCCCACCATTGGGTGCACGGGGTCGCTCGACCCCATCCCGATCGACCGCTCGGCGGAAAGGCAGACGACCTGCGCCGGCCGATTTTGGCGAATCCACCCCATCGCATCCAAGCTGCGAAGGGCGGCGTTTCCGAAGGCAACTCTTGCCGGCGCCAGACGGGTCAAACGGGGGAGGATCACGTCGGGGGAGATGTCGGGGGCCAGTTGCACCATGATGGGGAGGTCCGACGGCAGGTTGTCTGACAGTTGGTCGTCAGCCTCGGGCGGGTCGTCGGCCGCCAGACGAAGCACCACGCCGAGGATCCCGTCCCCCATCCGCTCCCGGACCCACCCCGCCATCTGAGCCAGGTCGTTGCGCGAGACGGATGCAGCCACGCTGACCAGCCATCCGACTGTGGGGCGCCCTTCAGCAGGCAGCGCGCTCGAAGCGAGTGCCAGCGCGTCCAGTGCGCCTTCAATTGATCCGAGGGGGCCCGCCAGGGCCGCCGGTGAGACAGCCAGTTCTAGATGGGCGACGTTGTCTTTCCGGGCATCTTCCACCACGGCATGCAGGGCGGCCGCCAACCCACCGGATGCAGCCAGCCGGGTTTCGTTCTCCGCCATCTGCCGATCCAGCCTCGCCATTGAGCGGCGCTCGGCCCATGCTGTCCCGTTCGGCCCGCGATTTCCGGCTGTAGCGCCGGAGTTGAGCGCGCCCCCCAGGCGGCGGAAGAGGTCGACCTTAGGGAGGGCGTGCAATTCATCTGCGGTTGGAAGATGTGCGGCAGACATGTGGAATTCCGGCATCCCGCTGGGCCGTACGGGACTGTGCCCCGCCGGCGAATGACGTAGGCTGGAGATCAGTGTCGGCGGCGCTTGCGCCGGCGCTTGCCGGAGCTGTTGCCCGGCGAGGTCGATGGGCGCGCTGCCGCCGGAGAGGGAGCATCAGTGTTGGTCGGCGCCACGACGGATTGCACCTGCGCCACCGGCTGGGTTCGGAACAAACGCGAGACCACGCCGCTCCGGATGGACGCCAACAGGGCCTGGAACATATCGAACGCGCGGCTCTTGTATTGGACCAGCGGGTCGCGCTGGCCATAAGCTTCCAAGCCAATCGACGTACGCAAGGCCTCCATTTCCGTGAGGTAGTCCACCCACAATCGATCCCCGACAGAGAGGATCACTCCCCGGTAGGCTTCGGTCAGAATCGCCTGCCCAACGATGCGGACGATCTCATCGTGCATGCCCGTATCCAGCGCGCTGATCGGGCCGGAAGCCTCCAGCGAAGCATAGGCTTCGTCTCCCAGGCCACGCTTAAGGTTGCGGCGCAAGCGCGCATCCAGAGCATCGACACTGCTCCCCGAGACGCGCCGGAGTTCGGCTTCGCCAAGACTGCGGACCAGGGTATCTCGAGCTCCCGCAAGGTGCTCGAGCACCTCCTCGGTGATCGCCTCGGGTTCGCCTTCGCCAAGCAGGTTGGCGGCAGAAAACGCGTAGGAGAGCCTGGGGGTCACGGCCGAGACTTTCTGGTGTGTCCGCCGGTCGAACACCGTCTGCTGGGCATAACTGATGCGCACCAGCATCCTGGCCGCCTCGGCCTCGTCCACCGATCCCGCTTTACCGAGCGCAGCCTCGAGATCCCGGTTGATTTCATCCAGAGACGACTGGATCTTCTCCGTCCACACCTCTTCCAAACGAGCCTGGAGCTTGTCGGCTGCCTGATCCCAATCGATGGGGACCGACAGCGCATCCTGCAGGTTCAGGCCCTGCCCAATACGGCGCTCGACCCCCTGGACCAAACCTGCCCACACGCGCATGCCCAGACTGGCCTCGACCAGTTCTGGGATTCGCTCTCGGAATGCCGTGGGATCAGCTGCGACTTGGGCGGCGCTGGCATCATCGCTTTCGATCTTCATCCCGGCGGCATGCTCGACGGCCTGAAATAACTGGCTTGCGCCGATCGCCGAACCGGTTTCTTCGGCTTCGATCAAAGCACCGTCGATGGCCATCTCTGCCAGCTCGACCCGGCTGGCCACCTGTTCGTCCAGTCGCTCCACAGCACGGTCCAACTGCTCTTCAATAGCGCGTGATAGGTGTGCGTGTTGGGCCTTCATCGCCTCGGCGGCCAGGTCGAGCAGCGCCTGGTGCAGGTCCACCGGATCTTCAATTCCCTCCAGCTCATTCAATAACAAACGAAGCATGTACGAAGGATAGGGATGGAGCGAATCGAGGTTCAGCGTCGGTTGGGTTTCCTCCAGCCAGGCCAGCAGCCTCCACGGCCCTCGGGATCGGCCATGGCCATCGCTACATGCCCCTCGACCTCGACCTCGAGCATCTGGTCCACATCCTGAATCAGGTCGTCCTTGGAGAAGACCCGGTTGCGCTGGCCGTAGAAGATTTCTCGCTGCTTGTTGAGCACGTCGTCGTACTCGAGCAGGTGTTTACGGGTGTCGAAGTTTGCGCCTTCCACCCGGGTCTGGGCCTGTTCGATGGTACGGTCGACAATGCTGTGCGCGATGGGCACGGCGTCATCAATGTTCAGGCGCTGCATCAAGCCGCCCACCTGGGAACCGCCGAAGAGGCGCATGAGTTCGTCTTCGAGGGACAGGAAGAACTGCGATGAACCGGGATCCCCCTGGCGGGCGGCGCGGCCGCGCAGCTGATTGTCGATGCGCCGTGACTCATGCCGCTCGGAGCCGATGACGTGCAAGCCTCCGGCCTCTCGAACCTGTTCGCCCTCGGCCATGAACTTGCGAAACAGCTCCATTTCCGAATCGTAGATTCCAATCGAACTCAGGATCGGCCTTCTGCACGGCTGCCAGCCGCTCCTCCATCGTGAGGTGCTCTGGCTCGTCGATCCCTTCTCGCCTGAGCACCCGGCTAACCGCCCCCAGCACCTCTTCGGCCACTTCACCACCGAGTTTGATGTCCACCCCGCGCCCGGCCATGTTGGTGGCAATGGTTACCGCCCCCAGCGCGCCGGCATCGGCGATGATCCGCGACTCTTCGTCGTGTTTCTTGGCGTTCAACACGTTGTGCTGGATTCCGGCATTGAGCGCACTCTCCAGCCGCGGCAGATCATCGGCCCCGAGCTCCAGGATGCCCCCCAGGCGCTCGAGGTTCTCCGGCCGAGTGGGGTTCAGCGTCAAATCCAGATCACGGGCGAAACCGCGGAGCGTGCTCTTCTGGAGGCTGTCAAGCGATTCGAAGAGCGGGTCAAGCCCCTCGACTCGCATGCCGTCGTCAGAGATGTCATGCGCACGCATGTAGGCGTCGCGGATCAGAAGGGTCAGCGCCAGCGTCTCCAGGCTGTCGGCTCGGAGACGGCTCGAAAGCAGCTCGGACATTTCGACCGAGGTGGTGCCGACAAGCAGCGGCTGACCCTGGACGTGTCGGGCGAGGATCTCGGTGACCACGGAGCGCAGCTTGGCCTCCTCCGTGCGATAGACGACATCCGGGTAGTCCTTGCGCCGCCAGAACACTGGTGCCTGCTCTTCATCGTCTGTGCGGGAATAGTAGTCGAATTTATTGCCGTCTTCCCGGTATTCGATCTCGACAAGATCGGTCTCGGGCAGCTGCGCGATGTACTCCAGATTAGTCGGAAGCGGGGTGACATCCACCTTGTAGATCTTGTTGAATTCTTCGGCTTCGGTGACCGCCGTGCCGGTCATCCCTGCCAGCTTGTCGTACATCCGGAAATAGTTCTGCAGCGTGATCGTGGCGTAGGTGACGTTCTCCTGCCGGACCTTAACGCCTTCTTTGGCCTCCACGGCCTGGTGAAGCCCATCCGACCAGCGCCGCCCGGCCATCAGCCGCCCGGTGAACTCGTCCACGATCACCACTCGCCCGCCCTGGACGACATAGTGCTTGTTGCGCTTAAAGAGATACTCGGCCCGCATCGCCTGCTCAAGATGCCCCAGCAGCCTGGCTTGCTCAGGCGTGATGTCCTCCGGGCGATCTGGGTCGCGCAGCGGCATCCCCAGGATCTCCTCGACATGGTTCTCCCCGATCTCCGTCAGAGACACCGTCCGGTCGCGTTCGCTGATTTCGAAGTCTTCTGCGCGGAGCTGTTTGACCACCCGCGACATCTGTTCGTACAGTGTGGGGTCCTCATGCGCCGGCCCTGAGATGATCAACGGTGTCCGGGCTTCGTCGATCAAGATGTTGTCAACCTCGTCCAGAATGGCGTAGTTGTGGCCGCGCTGGACTCTGGCGTCCAGGCTGTGGGCCATGTTGTCTCGCAGGTAGTCGAAGCCGAATTCGTTGTTGGTGCCATAGGTGATATCGGCGCGATAGGCCTCCACCCGGTCGACAATCTCGAGCTGGTGAATGTCTTCCTGGTTGGATTCCTTCTGAGGGTCGTAAAGGAAGGCCTTGCGCCCGTTTTCCGTGCGAGCGGCCTCTTGAAGCACGCCTACGCTCAGGCCGAGAAAGTGGAAAATGGGCCCCATCCAGCGGGCATCACGCCGGGCAAGGTAATCGTTGACCGTCACCAGGTGGACCCCCTTGCCCTCCAGCGCGTTCAGATAGATGGGCATGGTGGCCACGAGCGTCTTGCCCTCGCCGGTCTTCATCTCGGCGATCTTGCCATCGTGAAGCACGATCCCGCCGATGAGCTGAACGTCAAAGTGCCGCAGCCCCAAGGTGCGGATCGCCACCTCACGGACGACTGCGAAGGACTCCGGCAACAGGTCGTCGAGGCTCGCGCCCTCTTTCAACCGTCGTCTGAACTCGTCCGTTTTGCCCTTGAGCGCATCATCGCTGAGCGCCTGCATTTGCGGTTCAAGGGCATTGATCTCTTCGACGTCTGGGCCGTACTGCTCGATTTCGCGGCGGATGGGATCGCCGCCAATGATGCGTGTTAGTGTCTTTAACATAGGCGCGAATTATAGCATAGCGACCCTTCGCCTTGACTTGGCTTGCGGCCGGCTTCTATACTCTGCGAGCTGGCTGGCGGCCTGCGGCGCCACCCGCGAGAGGGTTCCTATGGGTGAAATTCTTCACAAACTATGCAGGGGCATGGCGTTGGGGATGGTCGGCTTGGCCCTAGCAGCCTGCGGCGAAGCCCCAACCAGCACCCACCGCGCCGGACTGGTGGTCGTGCACGGAGACGGCACCGTCCTGACAGCGTGCGTGGACTTCACCCGGACGCAGATTAGCGGACTAGAGTTACTCGACCGATCCGGGCTCGACTACCGGCTGGACGCCACCAACCCGATGGGCGCACTGGTTTGCAGGGTGGGCTCCGAAGGTTGCGACTATCCCGCCCAGACCTGTCTCTGCCAATGTTCGCTGGGGCAGGCGTGCCGCTACTGGGCCTATTTCAACCGGCCGGCCGGCTCGGATTGGGTATATTCCGTCTCCGGGACCAGCAGTCAGCAAGTGCACGATGGTGATGTAGAAGCCTGGGTGTGGCTTGCGGGGGACGAGACCACGCAAACGGTGCCGCCCGAGCTGACGAAACTGAGTTACGACCGAATATGCGGAGCGCTGCCATCCGCCACCGGCGCTTCGCCTTGACCTGCGGTGGGGGACCGTTAGAATAGGCAAACCGGGGCGGTGGCGGAATTGGCAGACGCCGGGGACTTAAAATCCTCTGCTCGCAAGAGCGTGTGGGTTCGACTCCCACCCGCCCCATTGAAGCCGCATCGATCCGATTGCGCACCTCAATATGTGCTGCCTGCAAACTAGGCCTCAAGCGGACCGAGCGTATCACCCATTCGCGGACACGGCCCAAAGGATGTCTTGCGCCCATGGAGCAGTTTCTCAACCTCGAGCCCTGGGGGCGGTTCGGCGGTAGAATGCAGGCAACCTCGCCTTCGCCGTCCTCACGGGAGGCCCCCATGGCCCACTCCAGCCGCATTCTTACCTGCACAGCTTTGGCGGTCGCACTCTCCGCCTGCACGCTTCCCGGCGCCGCCTCCCCAACACCGTTCACGTTTCCCACACCCAATTTGACCCTGACGGCGATCTTCGCCCCCACCGCCAGCCCAAACAGCGCCACGCAGGCACCGCCGGCACCCATCGCCACGTCCTTGATCGCTACATCGACGCCGTCGGCAGCGGATCAGACTACAACGCCGGACACGACGCCGATCACCGGGGACGACGTGCGCCCCAACGGGTTGCCGGTGACCGCCGATTTCTTCAGCGCGCCCCCGGTCATTGATGGCGACCTGAGCGATTGGGACGCCAACCAGTATGGGGCCAACCAGATCACCTACGGCGCTGGCGCCTGGACGGGCGGATCGGATGCCTCGGCCACCTATTCTCTGGGCTGGGACAGCGCCAACCTATATATCGCCGCCCGCGTCACGGACGACACCTTTGTCCAGGTCGCCAGCGGGCGGACTCTGTACAAGGGTGACAGCGCCGAACTCCTGCTGGACGCCGACTTGTTGGGCGATTTCTCCAGCAGCACGCTTTCTTCCGACGATTTCCAGTTGGGATTCTCGCCCGGGAACTTCACCACCGTCCAACCGTCGGCCTACCGCTGGTTCCCGGCCAGCCAGGAAGGAAGTCTCACCAGCGTAGAGACCGGATCCGCCAAGACGGACGCGGGGTATGACCTCGAAATCCGTGTGCCTTGGGCCGTCTTCGGTGTCAGCCCTGTCTCCAACCGGCATTATGGTTTCGTGTTTTCGATTTCGGATGATGACTCGTCCGGCACGGCCGTGCAACAATCCCTGGTTTCGAGCGTCGGAACGCGAAGTTCTCACCAATCCAACCAGCTGGGGGACCCTGGTGCTCGGCCCGCCGACCGGCAAGTAGCCGCGACCCCCGAATCAAACAACGGCCCCGCTCGCAGGGGCCGTTTCCGCAGCCAGTTCAGCATCAGTTTCAGTCCAGGGGCTTGGGCTCGGTGGGCTCGAGGATGGTCTGCCGCACCGCTGAATGCAGGCGGCTGCTGCGCCGCTTGACGATTAAGACCGACGTGCTCGCCCGGCGAGCGATCTTCTCCGGCAGGGTGCCGACCAGGAAGTTGCGAAAGACCGGTTCCTCGGTGGCCCCGATGACCAGCAGATCGGACTGTTTCGCCTGCTCGAGGATGGTCTCGCTCACATCCTGACCTTCAACCAACCGGGTTTCGATGTTCGGATAATCGATGCCTTCCGCCACGTAATCCAGGACCTGCCTGGCGCGCACGCGGTCGCCGTTGATCGCCTGCTGACTGACGATGTGAATCAGGCAAACCCGGGGATCACCGCCATAGGCTCGGGCCAGGTCAACCGCCAATCGAGTGGCAAGGCGGCTGTTGCGGCCCCCGGAGACCGGCACCAGGATGCATTTCACCGGACGGCTCTCCCGCAGCCGGCAGACGACAACATCCGTTGGTGGATTGTCCACGATCGGGTCGATCAGCGCGCCAAAGACTCGTCCACCGCTTTGAACATGCTCCTGCCAACCAAACAGAATCAGGTCGGAGGCGTTCTCATAGGCGGTCTTGCGTAGGGCCTCGGCGGCATTGCGGCCCAGGCGAATGACGGTGTGCACCGGCACATCGTACAACTTGGCCTGCTCGATTACCCCGTCCAAATAGGCCCGGCCCTCCTTGAGAAACAATCGCCCTTCCCCCAAGGTCAGTTGGGGCGGCACTTCAATCACATGCAGCGCCAACAATTCACCGCCGCGCGACTTGGCGAAGAGCGAGCCAAGGGCGCCCAGATCTTCGGCCTGACTCTTTTCGTCCACGGGCACCAAGACGGAGAACTCGCGACTAACCAGCACCTCTTCAAGCAGGATTTCCTTAGGCTTTTCCAGGGCCTCGACCCGCGAGAAGTAGGCGAAATAGGAAAGCATCCCGATCGTCAGCCAGCCAATGGCAAAATACCAGGCAATGGGGCTGAAGGTGAACAGATACAGCGCCAGAAAGCCATTGGACAAAATGGCCAGCACAGGCAGAACGGGAAACCATGGGATACGGAAGCCGCGCTCCAGATCAGGATGCTTTCGGCGGAGCACCATGACCGCCACATTCACCTGAAGGAAGAGCAGCAAGAACATGATGTCACCGGCGGCGGCCACGTCCTCCAATGGCAGCAGCCAAGCTATGATCGCCATTAGCGTCCCCGAGCCAATGACAGCCAGGTAGGGCGTGTTCTTCTTGGGGTGGATGCGAGAGAAGAAACGCGGAAGATTGAGATCGCGGCCCATGGCGAAGGAGACCCGCGACGATGAATACGTCGTGGCGTTCAGCGCCGACATCGTCGACGCCAGGCCGCTCAGGAGCAACACCACGGCCCCGATCCCCCAGGGGAACGTTTGCTGGGCGACCTGGATGACGGCGATTTCTTTCTGCTGGCCGAGGAACTCAAACGCCCGCATGCCCTCCGGCGGCTGAACGGCGCCGATGGCCGCCACGCCCACGAAGACGTAGACCACCACCGCTATTCCGATCGAGAAGAAGATGGCGCGCGGGATGTTGCGCTTAGGATCGATGACCTCTTCACCCGACTGGGCGATGATCTCATACCCCTCAAAGGCGATGAACGTCAACCCCATCGCCACCAGGACCCCGAACACACCCTTGGGCATGAATCCGCTTTCGGTGGTGAAGCGGGAGACCCAGAAATCCGGTGTGTGCCATCGCCACCAGCCCGAAAACGACGAATAGAGCCAAGATCGAGACCTTGGTGACCGTGACCACATTACCGATCGTGCCGGTTTCAGACGCGCCGAGGTAGTTGATGTATACAAAGACGGCGATGATCATCGTGGTCAGGATCAAGGCGAAACGCTCCGGCGGAAGGCCGAAGGCGGTAATGCCCATCATGCCCAACAGCGCCGATGCGAAACTCCCGAAGGCCAGCGCGTACAGACTGCCAGCGATCGAATGGGCGAACCAATCCATCCAACCCGAGACGAAACCCTGCGCGCCGCCCAGCGCTTCCTTGACCCACGGATAGCCGCCCCCAGCTCCGGGGAAGGTCGAGCCCAACTCGGCATAGGACATGGCGGTGAAACTGGTGACCAGCCCGTTGAGCAGGAAGGCCAGGATCAACGCCGGGCCGGCTTCTCCGGCGGCCGAGCCAGTCAGGACAAAGATCCCCGCCCCAATCATCCCGCCTACACCGATCATTGTGATCGTGAACAGGCTGAGGTCGCGGCTCAGGCTTACTTCGCCCGGCCTTAAAGGGGGACGAATTGACGGGGTTGAACTCATAGTTTCGGTTTTCCTCGTTCACATTTGGGTGCTAAAACAAAGGCTGATTGTAACTCATTTCCGGGTTCAGGTCGGACGCCGCCCCGGAGTGAGACGCCGCGGGCTAGCCGAAAATGGTAGAATCCAGTCGCAGCAAATTAGGACCCAGATCGACATCCTGAGCGAAACTGGACCAGCAGGCGGTGAAGTCATTTGCCGCCTGCTGTTTAGTGAGAAGTTTCACAAATGGGCATTGAGACCATCAAAGGGCTACCTGATCGGGAAGCCTTTCCCAACCAGCATGGACATCCATGAGCGGCTGGACAAGGTGCGCGCCCTGGCGGTGTTCGCTTCTGATCCCATCAGCAGCAACGCCTACGCCACCGAAGCCATCATGTCGGTCCTTATCCTGCTGGGCTCGGCCGGCCTGGCCAATACGCTGCCGCTTGCCCTGGCCGTCGCGGGGCTGGTGTTGCTAGTTATCTTCAGTTACACGCAGACCATCATGCACTACCCAGTGGGCGGTGGCTCTTACCGGGTGTCCCGTGACAACCTAGGTGTGCTTCCCTCCTTGGTCGCGGCTGGCTCACTGATGACAGACTACGTCCTGACCGTTGCCGTGTCGGTGTCGGCCGGCGTACGAGCCACGACTTCCGCCTTTCCCGAGCTCGATCATCACCGTGTGCTTCTGGCGCTGTTGGCCATCGGCTTGATCACCTGGATCAACCTGCGCGGTGTCAGGGAAAGCGGCACGATCTTCGCCATGCCCACCTACGCTTTTGTATTCGGCGGCTTGCTCGTGGTGGCCCTGGGTCTTGTGCGCATGTACGGGCTGTTGGGCGCGGCGCCCCTGACCGCCAATCCCGCCCTGGTACCGCCAGCCGGCTCCCTCGAGGGCTTCGCCTACACATGGCTTTTGCTGCGGGCATTCGCTGGCGGCTGCACAGCTTTGACCGGCATCGAGGCGATCAGTGACGGCGTTCAGGCCTTCAAGCCCCCCGAATCGCGCAACGCCACCAAGACCATGGTGGTGATGGGTGTAATGGCCATGTCTCTGTTTATCGGCATCACCTTCCTTTCCACTCATCTCGGCCTGCTGCCTAACCAGCCCGAAAGCGTCCTCTCCCAGCTCGGTCGGCGCGTCGCCGGCACTGGCATTCTGTACTACTGGCTGCAGATCTCAACCACGCTGATCCTGATTCTGGCCGCCAACACCGGTTTCCAAGATTTTCCCCGCCTGGGATTTTTCCTGGCTCATGACGGTTTCTTGCCGCGATGGATGCAGAACCGCGGCGATCGTCTGGTCTTCAGCTCGGGCATACTGGTCCTGGCGCTGATGTCCTCGCTGCTTGTCGTCCTGTTCAACGCTAATGAAATCGCTATGCTTCCCTTGTACGCCCTGGGCGTCATGCTGAGCTTCAGCCTCTCCCAGACGGGCATGTTCCGGCTGATGGGCCGCATCCGCCACCTCAAGCCGGGCGAGAAGCTGAAGACGGATTTCACCGAGGTCCACTACGAGCGGGGCACGGGGTGGAAGCGCCTGGTGAACGGGACGGGGGCGGTCACCACCTCGATCGTCTTCGTGGTCCTGGCCACGACCAAGTTTCTCGACGGCGCATGGATCGTGATCCTCACCATCCCTCTGCTGGTGCTTGGTTTCCTTTCCATCCACCGCCACTACCAGAAGGTGGCCGCCTCGCTGCGCACGCGCGACCTGACCACGGATGACCTGACGGCTATTGCCGACGTGGTCGTGGTTCCCATCGCCGACGTTCATCGTGGCACTCTGCGTGCGCTTGCGTACGCCAAGCGCTTTTCTAGCGACGTGCGCGCCGTGTGCGTTACCACCAGCACCGAAATGCGGGAACGCATCCTCAAGCGCTGGGCGCGCTTCCCTGAAATCACCAGTTCCATCCGCCTTGTGTGCATCGATTACGAATATCGGGATGTCCTCCACCCGCTGGTGGATTACATCGAGCACATCAACCACGATGAGTTCCGCGATCAACTGACCACGGTCGTGATTCCCGAGTTCGTGGCCGAGAGCTTGTGGGAGCAGCTGCTCCACAATCAGACCGCCTGGCGACTGCGGCATGAGCTGGCCCAGCATCGGGACATTGTCCTGATCAACGTGCCCTTCCATCTGCAAAGCGTCAAGGAATGGCGCGCCCAGCAAGATCAAGCCCGGCACGTCGCTAGCCCGGACGGCGTGGCCGACGCCAGTGCACCTTCAACGGAGGCCCCTTCCCCGCAAGGCTCGACCTCACCTCCCGGCGACAGGGAATAGACAAAGAAATCGCGCCGGCTGTGCCGGCGCGTAATGATCCAATTTGGCCAGATGCGGGGTTCAGAAGAGAACCGATGCCAGCTCTTCGCGGTACTGGCGCGTCAACGGGTCCTGATCGCCCAGAATCGAGAAAATGGCCAACATCACCTCTTTAGGGAAGCCACCTCGATAGCGCTTGTCCTGTCGCAGGATGTCCAGCAGGCCGTCCATCGCCGCCGGCAGATTCCCCCGCTTGATGATCTCGGCCGCGCGATGAAGCTGGGCGGACAGCGGATCGCCTTCATCGCCGGGGCCGTCTCTCTCGACCTCCACCAGCAGTTCCGCCAGCGGCTTCAACTTCAGCGCCTCTGGCCACTCCGTTCCTGAGGGGAAATCGTCCAGCAAGTCTAAGGCTTGCCTTCCTTTGCCTTGCATCACCAGGGTCTTCAGCAGACCCAGGGCGGCGGCTGCATTGGTCTCGTCCTCGAGCAGCACGTCCCGGAAGGAGTTCTCCGCCTCCACCCAATGCCGGGTGCCGAGCAAGCTCAACCCCTGGCCCACTGCCTGGACGGCGGAACTTGGCGAAAGATTCTGCACGAAACGGCGCACGGTGCCTTCCGGCTGCGCCCCGACAAACTGCGAGGCCACTTCGCCCTCGCGAAAGGCCTTGACCGCCGGGATGCCTTGCACGCCGTAGCGCACTGCCAGGCTGGGGTTCTCGTCGACGTTGACCCGCGCTAGCACAAATCGGCCCCCGCCCTCGATCGCAAGCCTTTCCAAGATTGGGCCCAAGGTTCGGCATGGTCCACACCAGGGCGCCCAGAAATCCACCACGACCGGCACCTCGTGCGACCGCATAACCACGTCTTGCTCAAAGGACGATTCAGACACGTCCAGAATGTACTCAGAAAGCGCCATGCTTCAACCTTTCAAGTCAGCCTTTGATTTCAGGCCCCATTCTAGACCTGGTACGTAAGAAAACCGTTGGCGGATAGTCTACTCGGAACCCTCTTCGGCGCCGGGCTGTTCAACACTTACGACCTCTCCGTGCATGTCGATCACCACCCGAAACCCAGACATCCCCAGCCAGGCTCTGGCTTCATCCGGCAGGCCGGTAGCCATTAGCGCGTCGAACTGTTCGTCGATCTTCTCCAGCGACGAACTCGATCATCGCTTTGGTGAATATGTCATCTTGCCCAAGCATCTTCATCGTGCCCTCGGCGATGAGATCTTCGTGCCCCTGAATCAGTTCGCGCATCTGGTTGAGGACCTGTCGGTCGACGAGCTCGCTGTCGATGTGGCGCAGGAACCCATCGTCGTCGACAACGTACACGGCATCATCACCGACATAGGAAACGGGGACCGGACGCTCTAGCGTGTCCGAGACCAGCCCGGCGAAGAGAGCCTTCCCGGCCATGGATCTTTCACCTCCCGGGCGCTGAAGCACCCGACGTGCCAACCGAGTTCTCGGCTTCCGCTGCCAAGTATAACCTGCGGTCGGATTGATCGTGTGTGGGCGAACGTGGTCGATCTAGGCGTGGATGTTGACTTCGGTGCCGTAGCTGACCCAGACCTCTTGCTCCTCGGCCGGGACCACCGGCGAGGTCCAACGGTAGAGCCATTTCGCGGCAGCCGGGGTCATGTTGACGCAGCCATGGCTCCGGGGAGCGCCGAAATCGTTGTGCCAATACGTGCCATGGAAAGAAACGCCGTCGTCGGTGATGTAGCACACCCAGGGAACACCGGGGAGATCGTAGCCTGTGGCCAGATTCCCGGCCGCCATGTGGCGGGATCCACGCTTGCGGAAGGTCACAAAACCGCCTTCGGGCGTCCAGAAGGTCCCGTCATCGAACTTGCGGCCAGATGAGATCTTGGTGGTCATCGCCAGATTCCGATCCCTCGAAGCACTGCACCCATTGGTTGGCGAGGTCCACGACAATGCGCTTGGCACCGGCGGGCACATTCGGCGAAATGGGGGTCAGTTCAGAAATGGGCACGGGGCGGAAGGCTTCCGAGCGGGCGTAGAAACGGTAGTCCCACTTGTCATCCAGAATCCGATACCACTTGTGCTCCTTCACGTCCTGACTGATGCCATTGATCCAGAATGTCGATCCGTAGTAGAAGCGGTAGGCCTTGTCGGACTCGGTTTTCGGTTTCCAGTAGGCGTCGATAAAGGGGACCGTGACTTGCATCAGCATGCCCCTATAGGGCACGGCGTAGTAAGGCTTGTTCGGTTCGTCGCGTACGGGTTGTATCGACGACGAGTGGACGAAACCCTGATCCTTGACCATGTACCAGATGCGGTTGTGCTCCGGAAATTGATCTCCTAGGGCGGCGCCGTCCAGATCGAGAATGTCATCTCGCCAGAGTGTCCTAAGCTTCTGAGCCGAAAACGACGGTCGGTTGAAGAGATCCGCCGTGGGATCAGCCACCCGGCCGAGCTGTCCAGCCGGCAGCTCGAATTCGGGCGCCAGCCAGCGAGCTGGCAACGCCATCGCCATCAAGCCCGCTCGCCGACAGGCGCAGAGAAGCCTCGGCGAGACAGGGAGTCGGACAGCTCAAAAACGTCGGATGTCACCGGGCAGCTCCTGTGAACCCGTTCACAAGCGGACATATTGTCCCCAAAGCCAGGAAAGTGCAAGTTCCGGACCAGGTCCTTTTGTCTATGCGCAGCAGCACGGGAGGCGAGAGGACTAGCTTAGGGGTGAACGTTGACCAGAGTGCCGACCGAGGCCCAGTTGTAAAGCCATTGGGCGTCGGCGGTGACCAAGTTGACGCAGCCGTGGCTCATCGGATGGCCGAAATTGTGATGCCAGTAGGTGCCGTGGAGGGCATAGCCCTTATAGAAGTACATCGTAAAGGGAACGTTGGGTAGATAGTAGCCGGGGCCGACCATCAGGGTGGCGGTGTACTTGACATAGATGTGAAACTGGCCGGTGACGGTTGGGTGCGCCGCCACGCCGGTTGATACGATAAACGTGCGCACGGGATTGGCGCCTTCGTAGGCGGTCGCAGTCTGTTCGCTCAGATCGACATCCACCCACCGGCCCTCATCCGCCAACAGGTTGGGATCCGTCACGTAGTCCCACGAAATTTGCGGCCGGGGCGTCGGCGTCGGGGATGGCGTCGGCGTGTTTGTCGGCGTGGGGGTGGGCGTGAAGGTCGGCGTGGGGGTCGGAGTCGGCGTGTCAGTAGGGGTGGGCGTCAGGCTGGCCTTGTCAACGGGCGCCGGTCCGAGATGTCCCCCCTGCGCATCGGCGGGCAGGCTGCCCACCCACAGGATCAAGCCCGCCACCAGGGCCAGCGGCGGGACGAGCGCTTTGGCCGAGATGAGCCTGCGGCGGGCCAGCGCCTCGTTGGGCACCAACTGAAGCTGCAGGTCTTCGGGCAGGCGCAATCGCCGGGCTTCGGCCATCCGCTGCCCTCGGTGGTAATCGGTGCATCAGCCAGCGGATGGCTTTGCGCGCGGGTTGGCTGCGCGGGTTGATCTCCAGGGCCCGAGCTGCGTACGCCAGCCCGGGTAGCGCATCCGAAACTGCCGCCAGGGTCAGCCAGGCTGGCTCGCTGTTGGGATCCAGCCGCACCGCCAGACGCGCCAGGCGGCGCGCCTCGGCCCGCCGACCCTTGCGCAGGGCGGACTGGGCGGATGCCAGGGTGCTTCGTAGGTCCGGCCCGCTGGGCCGGCTGAGGGACGCCATATTCGATCAGCCGCCGCTTGGAACGTTGACTGGCTCGTTGTTGATGTAACACAGCAAGCCCTCAACGATGCCTCTGGCAGCGTCCTCGGGGTGTTTGGTGAGGAATTCGCGATCCAGGTACAGGAAGCCGGTCTCGATGATCGCCGCGGGTGTCTGACTGTTGACTTCGTAAAACGAATGGTAGGCGGTCATGTCACGTGTAACGCTGTTGGGATGGTAGCGAAGGCCGGTCGCCTGACCGTAGCGGTCCGCCAAGCAGGCCACCAGCCGCTGCGCCCGGTCGGGGACGGCTGTATCCAGCGCCGCAGTGACTTTGTAACCGGTGGCGTCGTTGTTGATCGGCTGGCACGAATCGGCATGGATTGAGACCAACGCCACCGCTCGGTAGCCCACCAGCCGCTTGTCGAATTCTTCCAGCAGGTCGGGCTTGTACCCGGCGGCTTCCAGGCCACGGACGACGAGTTGGGCGACCTGCATGTTGACATCGCGCTCGTTCAGCCCATCCGGGCAGACGGCGCCGGGGTCGGGCAGACCGGTATCTGGGTTGAGCCCCGAGTGGCCAGAGACAATGCCGATCGTGAGGTTGCGGCTCCCGGTGGCATCGCCGATCGCCGCCTGGGGCAGCGCCGTGGGCTGTCCGGAACCGTCAACCGCCGAGGCCAGCTGGGATGCCAGCTCGCCCGGGCTCAGGCTGGCCGGAGTCCAGGCGGTGAAAACCGTCGCCAACACGGCGGCCACCACCAGCGTCACGCCCAGGTTACGCATGACCTGGCGCGCCGGCGGCGGCCCGGAAAGGCCGCTGTCATCTAGGTGTGGATCGATCATCGCCCATTCATGCTACACTCATGTCGGTCGATTCTCAAGCAGGACTTTCGGCATCAGGATACCAAATCGCTCAAACGTTCGATCTTCATTCTAAAGCCTGCCGACCCAGCCCGACCTTCCAATTCACGAACGCGAACCACGGGGGTCAAGCTCCGCAGATGTCCGATCTCCATATTGTTTATCTCAGCTTGGGCTCGAATCTTGGAGACCGCCATGCGAACCTGCTCGAAGCGCGGCGGCTCCTTAGTTCGAAGGTCGACGTCAGCGCGGCGTCTGCGATTTACGAAACCGACCCCTGGGGCTTCGAAGATCAGCCGGCCTTCTTGAACCAGGTCCTGGTTGGCCAAACCCACCTGGCACCCGAGGATCTGCTGGCACTCGTCAAGGACATCGAGCGCCAGATGGGTCGCCAGCCCACTTTTCGCTACGGGCCACGCCTGATCGATATCGATCTCCTAATGGTCGATCAGCTGCAACATAAGGCCGATCGCCTGACCCTTCCCCACCCTCGCCTGACGGAACGGGCGTTCGTGCTCATCCCCTTGGCCGAGCTGGCGCCGGATGTGCGGGTCCCCGGCACCGACACCACGGCCGCCGAATGGGCAGCGCGGCTGGAGGGGCCGCTGGGGGTAAAACGCTGGACAGTGGAGGATGACCATGCCTGATCCGAGCCAAGGTAGAGCAACGGGGCTCACCCTGGGCGGCACGCGCCTTGATTGGGGCAGCCGAACCTACGTCATGGGCATCATCAACCTCACGCCGGACAGCTTCTCGGGCGACGGGTTGCTGGGCGGATCGGATTTGGTGCAGGCAGCCGTGGCCCAGGCAGATGCCTTTGCTCAGGCCGGTGCCGATCTGCTTGACATCGGCGGCGAGAGCACCCGGCCGGGCGCCGAAACCGTAGACGCCGAACAAGAAATCGACCGGGTGGTGCCCGTGATAGCTGCCTTGGCCGGCCGCCACCCCCTGCCGATCTCGATCGACACTTCCAAAGCCAGCGTCGCCGCGGCTGCTCTGGATGCCGGGGCAGCCTGGGTAAACGATGTCTGGGCGCTGCGCGCCGACGATGAGATGGCGCCGCTGCTCGCCGAACGCCAGGTGCCGGTGATCCTGATGCACAACCGCCTGACCCCCAATAGCGCTGAGCTGGCCGAGCGGCTGGGAGGGCGCTACGTGGGCGTCGAGTACAACGACCTGCTGGGCGACATCAGGGCCGAGCTGATGCACAGCGTGGATCTCGCCTTGGGGGCCGGTGTCGACCCGGGGAAGATCGTGCTCGACCCCGGGATCGGCTTCGGCAAGACCGTGCCGCAAAGTCTGGAGCTGGTGGATCGGCTGGCCGAGATCCGGGCGCTCGGTTTCCCGGTTCTGATCGGGCCGTCCCGCAAGTCGTTCATCGGCTTCACGCTCGATCTGCCGCCGGACGACCGCGTGGAAGGCACGGCTGCCGCCGTCGCGGTCGGCATCACCCGCGGTGCCGACATCGTCCGCGTCCACGACGTGGCGCCGATGGTCCGGGTGGCCCGCATGACGGATGCCCTGGTGCGGCATCCGATCGCCTAGCTCAGCCGGGCATTTCCCGACCGGACAATTTGTGACGATTTTCACAAACAGATCGGGCAGCTGACCCGACCCGAGAGCCGGGCGGCCACGGCCGGCCGGACGGCCGGAGCAGCCGGCTTGCAGGCGTTTCCGCGATTGGGCATTGATCGCTTCAGGTTGCCTCTGTATAATGCGGTCAACTTGGGAGGTTGACTTTCTCCCGGACAGGGATGTGACATGGCCGAGCACACAGCGTTCTCAGAGGAGCCCATCCGGCTCTTCCGTTCCGATTTCATGGAGTTCTTCAGCCATATCAGGCCGCAGGTCGTGGCCCTGATCTGGACTCCAGTGGTGGTGTACTTCATCGGGTCTGCGTTGCTGACAGATAGGGCTGACCGGTGGTTGGTGGTTCCCGTCGGCGCCTTCACCGGCTGGTTCGTGTGGACGTTCGTCGAGTACACCATGCACCGCTTTGTGTTTCACTACCACCCCAAGACCGAGCGGCTGAAGCACATCTTCTTCACGGTGCACGGCGTGCACCACGCCCAACCGATGTGCAAGACACGGTTGGTGATGCCTCCGGCGCTGAGCGTGCCAGTGGCGATTCTCTTCTTCGGGATCTTCCGCTTGGTCTTTGTGAGCGGCCTGCACGCTGAAGCCTGGTTCAACCCGGTCTTCGGAGGCTTCGTCGGCGGCTACCTGGCCTACGATATGATCCACTACGCCATCCACCACTCGAACGTGCGCTCGGGGATCTTCTTCGCCATCCGCAAACACCATCTTCGGCACCATGGGCCGTGCAGCTTCATGCGCTTCGGTGTGACGTTCAGCCTGTGGGATCATGTTTTCGGGACGATGCCCAAGTCGCCGTGCTCCGAACTTCTCAAGGCACGCGGCGAAATCAACACCGAGGCCTAGGCGGGCATCGCCCCCCCGCTTGCCCCTGCTCAACGCCTGGCGCTCGCCATCCCGAGCAACTGTCCATCCTACCCTTAGCTGACCAGCACTCGCTGTTCGAAACTCGGCACACCCCGGCCAGGCGGAGACGGCGCCAGCGCAGCCGGACCAACCCTGGGCCTCCCCGAAAAGCTTGACATGCGTCCGAGGGGCGTGATAATATCTCTCAAGTTGTTCATAAATATTCGCAGAGGCGATGACGACCGAATGCACGATTGCACATGTCTGAGGCGGGGGCGCTAGCCACATCGTCTCGGGCATACACAACTGAGATCCGGTAGTTCCAGATCTTGGCGGCCAACAGACGAGCAGTGGCTCGCTCCCGCAGAGCGGATCGAGGGGGATCGCTTGCGGCGCGCTGCACTGCATGCACTTGTTGGCCGTTTTGCGTTCCTTGGGAGAGGGATTGTGGCACTGAGAAAGCATGCACGACAAGACGACAATTCTGCGCCGGCCCGGCCGGGACTTCTGGCTGAGGTCGGCCAAACCCCGCTCATCCCGCTGCACCGGGTCACCCGGGACCTCCCACCTGGCGTGCGCATGCTGGCCAAGACAGAGTGGTTCAATCCGGGAGGCTCAGTCAAAGACCGTCCGGCAAGGGCGATCATCGAGGCCGCCGTCAAAGCGGGGGAGTTGGGCGACGGACGCATTCTGCTGGATTCGACCTCAGGCAACATGGGCATCGCCTACGCCACCCTGGCGCCGGTGCTGGGAATCAAGGTCCACCTGGCTATCCCGGCCAACGCCGGCGCACCACGCCTCAACAGCCTGCGCGCTCTGGGCGCCGAACTGACTCTCACCGATCCGTTGGAGGGCTCGGATGGCGCCCGCCGCGTGGCGGCCCAAATGGCCGCCGAGTTCCCCGAGCGCTTCTTCTACGCCGACCAGTACGACAATCCGGCGAACTGGCGGGCTCATTTCGAGACCACCGGCCCCGAGATCGTGGCGCAGACCCACGCCAGCCTGACCCACGTCGTGGCGGGTTTGGGCACCACCGGCACTCTGACCGGGATCGGTCGCTACCTTCGCGCTGAACTCCCCGCCGTCCGGATGGTGGCCGTGCAGCCCGACCGGCCCTTGCATGGGATCGAAGGACTCAAGCACCTTCAGTCGTCGGATATCCCCACCATCTACGACCCGTCTGTCCCGCACAAGCAATTGTCTGTCTCGACGGAAGCGGCCTATGCGATGACGCGGCGGCTGGCGCGGGAGGAAGGACTGTTGGCCGGCATCTCGTCGGGTGCGGCGGCAGCCGCCGCGATGGATCTCGCTAGAGATCTGATCCAAGCCGTGATCGTGGTTGTCTTCCCCGACTTCAGGCACCAAGTACCTGGATGAGCCTTTCTGGGGGCCCAAATGAGCCCCCTGATTATGTCGCAGGCGTTGCTGGACCAGATCCAAGCGCACGGCGAGGCGAACTACCCCAACGAAGGCGCCGGTCTCCTTCTGGGTGACGTCGAAGGCGACTTGCGGCAGGTTACCCAGCTGCTGGTTCTGGCGAACGATTTCGAAGAGAACGAGCGCTACCATCGCTACCAGATCTCTCCCGAAGACATGCTGGAAGCGCAGCAGTTTGCTGACGGACACGACTTGGACATCGTCGGTGTCTTCCACTCCCACCCAGACCATCCAGCCGAACCATCCGAATTCGACCGCCAATGGGCCCTTCCCTGGTTTTCCTACCTGATCACTCGCGTGCAGGACGGCGAAGCCAGAGAGAGCCGATCGTGGCTGCTTAGCCAGGACCGCGGCCGGTTTGAGGAACAACCTCTCGAAATTCAAAATCACCCAGCTCAGGAGGCCCAATGAGCGCAGTTCGCGTCCCCACTCCCCTTCGCCCTTTCACCGGTGGCATGAAGGAAATCGAGGTTCAAGCCGCCACCGTCGGCGAGGCCCTGCAGGGGCTGGCCGACAAGTATCCCGCCGTCAAGACCCACCTTTTCGACGATCAAGGCAGCCTGCGCGCTTACGTCAACGTCTTCCTGAACGACGAGGATGTGCGCGGACTGGAGGGTGATGCCACGCCAATTCAGCCGTCTGACCGGCTGACGATAGTGCCC
Organism: uncultured Chloroflexia bacterium; assembly: GCA_963727915.1. Classification (GTDB taxonomy): domain Bacteria; phylum Chloroflexota; class Anaerolineae; order Anaerolineales; family E44-bin32; genus CAWAND01. Next base: position 95,304 of record CAVSID010000001.1, read on the forward strand.
AGCATCGCCGGAGGCAACTCGTGAGCCAGGACGGCCTGGCGGTCGTCGATCACTGCCCCGCGCACCAACCAGGCCATGACCATCGCCGGAACGCTGGCGGCGTTCGTCTTCAACGCGAGCTGGCTTGCGGCGGCTCCGAACCCAACCGCCTCCCCAGCCGGCGGCGTGCGGCGCGGATGACTGAACTCATGGCATCCGAACAAGGTAGACTGAGAAATGGTCGATGATGGAGACCGCCGAGCGGAACCCCAGGAGGGACAGTGTGACTGACACCCCAGCCCACACCAACGGGAAGGCCCTCACGCACGAGGAGATCCTGCGCTACTCCCGGCACCTGCTGATGCCGGAGGTCGGCCTGGAAGGACAGCAGAAGCTCAAGGCGGCCTCGGTGCTGGTCGTCGGCACCGGGGGGCTGGGATCGCCGGTGGGGATGTATCTAGCTGCGGCCGGAATCGGCCGTATCGGGTTGGTAGACTACGACGTCGTCGACTTCACCAACCTGCAGCGCCAGGTCGTCCACGGCACATCGACCCTGGGCGAGCGCAAGGTGCAGTCCGCCCGGCGGCGCCTGCTGGATATCAACCCCGAAATCCAGGTTGACGTCTACGACGAGCCTTTCACCTCGGAAAACGCCTTCCGCATCGTCGAAGCGTATGATCTGGTGATCGACGGCACTGACAACTTCCCCACTCGCTACCTGGTCAACGACGTCTGCGTCATGACCGGGAAGCCAAACGTGTACGGCTCGATCTTCCGCTTCGAGGGCCAAGTGAGTGTGTTCTTCGCCCAGCAAGGGCCCTGCTACCGCTGCCTGTTTCCAGAACCGCCCCCACCGGGCTTGGTTCCTTCTTGCGCCGAAGGCGGCGTGTTCGGCGTCCTCCCCGGCACGATCGGGACGCTTCAGGCGACCGAAGCGCTCAAATTGATTCTGGAGATCGGCGAACCGCTTGTTGGCGAGCTTCTGCTCTACGACGCGCTGGCGATGTCCTTTGACCGGGTGCATCTGAAGAAGAACCCCAACTGCCGGGTCTGCTCCGATCATCCCGAAGTGACCGAATTGATCGATTACGAAGCCTTCTGCGGCGTCCCCAGCCATGACCACGAGGAGGGACGCCTTGAGGCCAACTATGAGATCGGCCCGGCCGAGCTAGCCAACAGGATAGAGAACGGCGACCCCATCCGGCTAATCGACGTACGCGAACCTCACGAGCTTCAGATTTCGCACATTCAAGGCGCCGAACTGATCCCGCTCGGTTCCCTGGCGGCGGAGATGCACCGCCTGGACAGCGCCGAGGAGATCGTGTTGTTCTGCAAAACCGGTGGGCGCTCCGCCCGGGCCCTGGAGTTGCTGGCCGGCGCCGGGTTCCGCAAACTCAAGAACTTGCGGGGCGGGATCAACGCCTGGGCCGAGCAGGTGGACCCGAGTCAACCCATCTATTGAGCCTGCCTGCATCGCCGTTCAGGGTAAGATTGAGCTGTCGACCGGGTTTGTGAATTCCATCACAAACACCGACTTTCCTCAGGAGCAGGCCCGTCCATGCCGCCTCAACCCACGCCCAGCCGCCGGCTTATCCTCGTCCTCTCGCTCAGCCTGGTCCTCCTCATCGGGGCGGCGGGACTGCTGGGGGCGATGTTCCTCGAGGGTCAGCCCTCTGCTTTCAACGGGACCGTGTTGGACCCGCCGGATCAGGCGACTGACTTCCGACTTACCGACCAACAGGGCCGACCCTACCGCCTGGCCGACGCAAAGGGCAAGGTGGTGGTGCTGACCTTCCTGTACACGCACTGCACCGACGTTTGTCCCTTCATCGCAGCCAAACTCAAGGAGACCGATCGTCTGCTTGGTTCGGACGCATCTCAGGTGGACCTGGTGGCCATCACCACCGATCCGGCGCGAGACACCCAGGGGACCCTGGCTGACTACAGCCGGGTCTTCGGCCTGTATGATCGCTGGCACTTCCTGCTTGGTCCGACGGATGCCCTGCGTCCGGTGTGGAAGGCCTACGCCGTGGCGTCGGAGAAGGATTCCCAGGCAGAAGCTGTCGAGACCCCGCAACCGGTGCCGCCGGCCACGCTTCAGGCTCTGGGCCTTGACCGAGGGCTGGATGCGTCGGAGATCGCCGCCGCCCAGCGCGCCATCGGCCAGTTCGGGGGCGGCTATCACGTGACCCATTCGACACCCATCTGGCTTATCGACCCACAGGGACGGGTGCGCGTCCTGCTTCGCCAATCGGCCAGCCCGGACGAGATCGTCCACGACATTCGGCTTCTGCTACCCTAGCCACGAGCGGACCTAAGATGGGTTCTCCGGGGCACAGCATGCCGTACGCGTGCGCTGCCCCTCAGCTTAGGGGCTTGACTTTGGCATTTCCTGCGACCACCAATGGGCTGTCGCCGCGCCAAGGCGCACCCGGGACGAATCCGCAAACCCACCCGGTTCATCGAAGGGGTCGGCGGGGACTGCCAAACAAGTTAAAGGGCGACGGCGGCCAGCTGACCCGGGCACGACCGTTGCCTATCCTGAATTGGCAATTCCCCCCGTAGGCAACGGCCAGACCCACCCGGGCTGTAGTGGCGGTTGCCCGGAGGCGAGGTCACTGGCCCCGTCGCCGGACCATCCAGGGTCTCTGACTTTCGCCCTGTGGGTGGCGAGACTACCGTGAAAGGCTAGCAGCTCCTCCGGTCCCCAAGATCCGTTCTCCCCACACCAGGGCCAGCGCCAAAACCGCAAGGTCAATCAACACACCTATCGCCCCCTGCTGATCGAGGCGCCGCGCCCTGCCATCCCACAAGACGATGTAGGCGACTGACGAGAAGGCCGCTGCCCCCACCACGATCTGAACCCACCAGGACTGGCCCAGAAGCAGAGCTGCGCCAGCAATCACGAAGATGGCCGCAGCAACAATCATGGCTGCGCTGCCCAGCAGGCGGATGGAGTCGGCACTGGCGATTTTGGACAGGGCCCATGATCCCTCGGGCCATATCAGACCGGGCTGCAGCTCGAACAGTCTACGGCTTTGTCCGAAGTAGAGCAGATGAACGCCGGCATGCAGGATGAGAAACACCAAAAGTACGCTACGAAACATCGTGTTCATCTTCTCCCCGGGACGAGGCTTGCTTGGGGGTGGATCCGCCCAGCGTTTGCATCCGCTACAGTCGTCTCCAACGCCTAGCGGCAGCGCAGGTACCAGGCTTGGTCCTTCACAAGGGAGATCAGCGGCGGCAGAATGATGGCCCGTGCGACCAAATCAACCGGGCCCATTTCATCCGTAACAGTGGCCAGGGCCAGCACCAAGAGGGCGGCCCGCGTCCCCCAATATCCGATCCGCTTGCGCCCAGCGAGCCACAAGGCCAAAACCACCAGACTGGCGGCACACCCCCACCCCGGGCCGGCCATCCCCCAGTGGACTGCCGGTGTGGATGGCATGGCAGGGTGAGGACCGGCGGCCACGATCATTCCAAACAGGAGCCAAATCAGGGCGTTCATCAAGACCAGACTCAGCCCAACTCGAACGGTCGTGGGCCGGCCAAGCTCGGATGACGGGTCCCGGGGCTTTTCCATCGAAAACGGGCCTCTTTGCAGGCTCAACCAGGATGCGGACGCCAATCTGCTCCAAGGGCCAAACCCAGGCGCAGATTGGCCACTTCGATTGTGAAATGCATCACAATATCACCGGGCTTCAGACAGTTCTGACTGGCGAGATGGTTGGATGTGACGCATTAGAATGACCGCCATGATGATATTCAGGAAGGTGATGATCAGGAAGGGGACCACAATGACGGGACTTTCGCCGGCGCCTCGGAGCGCCATGTTCACCGTCATGACGCTAACGGCCAGGCCGAGAGTAACCCCTTTCAGAAGGACGATGGAGGTCAGCAGGTAGCCCCACGCGCTTCGACGCAGCAGCAGGATCCCCGACAGGATGGCCAGGGGAACGATCAGCCCCAAATCCATGGCCTGGATGACAAGGGTCGTGGCGTTTTCCAGAGGCGGGGTCCCACCGGAAACGAGGGGAGGCACGATGCGGCCCAGCCAGGCCAGGAGCAGAAATCCACCGACCAAAAACAAGAGACCCGCCAGCCAGCCGTGAGGCAAGCCATCCGAGAAACGGCGCTTCAGATCAGACAAATCGAAGGAGAGCATCCCCAGCACGAATGCATACAGACTGAGGCTGAACAGCGCCACGTACACCAAGAACAGGGCGTTGTAGGACGTCAGCATGGACATCGACAGGTACGTATACAGAAAGAAGCCCAGGGTCCCCGTCAGCAGCAGCCGGCCACGCAACGATCCGCGGAACGCCGACCAGGTGGAGACGGCCAGCAGCGGCAGGCCGACCACCAGGGTGACCAGATCGTTGCCTTGTTCCTGGGCGGCCGAACTGACGGTGTCGTATCGGTATAGTCCCTGCCCATTGAGCATCACTTGTTCGCCCCGGTGATTTGTGTACGGCGTCGGCTGTCCAGGGCTCCGGTCGAAAAGCCCCATTCCGGCGGCGAAGAGTGCCAACAGGCCGATGGCCGGGATCAACAACTTCATGATCGATTGGTTCTTCATGTCTCATCCCTTCGGATTGTTCACCAGCCATGGCGGGCTCCGCTTCTTGATTCACCTCGGCTCACGCAGGTCATCGAGGTCAGCTGACATCGCTCGGCCTCGCCAGCGAACCGGAGCGACTCTACCGAACATGGCCGTCTGCTTTTCACGCCGGAGGTGTGCTCCCCTCCGTAGACAATGTCCGTTCTAGTTGGCTTTGATCAGCAGGACCCAAGCGATCAGCCCAAGATTGACCAACACCCCGATGAGTTCCTTTCTGTGCAAGCTTGTCCGCGCCACCGTCCCAGAAAAGCACGATCACGACCGCCGAGAAAATGGCCGATGCCACCAATGCTGTTGCGAACCAGTCCGCCCTGGTCAACAGACCCAGACCGCTGACGACCAGGCCAGCCGCCGCCAGGCTGTACAGCACACCGGCGGCGAAGTTTGTCGTCCCTTTCCCGAACGAAGAGGACAACAGCCACGACCTACCCGTCCAACCCATTTCGGGCTGGAAAGCGACCCAACCGCGAACTCAGCGTGACGTACCAAAGATGCACCAGCCCATGCAACAGGACAAAGATGCCAGCGACTATGCTCACGATGCCTCCTCTCCTCAAAGTGGAACAAGTATTCTTCTATGGGTGCAGATTTCCCAAGAGACTGGCTCACCACGCTTCGCAGTCTCGCGGTGAGAGGCTGCGCCCGTCGATGAGTTTACGGGGTCACGCGCCGCCCATCCAGTGAGAAACCACCGTCGCACGGGCGAGAACTGTCATGTTTATCCCACGCAAGGGGACCCCGCCTTGGCGTTCGTCTGGCCGGGTCTGAGGTATGTGGCCCTTCTGAAGACCATCGCTTCCCTCGGCCCTCGCCGGGCCGCTCACCCTCCGGACGCCAACGGGCTTGGTCATTTGCCCGCCGGGGCCCACATTGTCGGGAGGCAGTCTTTCGAACGCGATAACCTGTCGGGGGCGGAGGTCCCACAGATGGTAGAATATATGGACAAGCCAACGTGCCGGATGTGCCTTCGAAGCCGTCAAGCCTTCATCCAGAGGTTGGCGGCCTTTCACTCTCGGGCGGGAGTCGCGATATGGCAACCGAACGCAATCGGATTCTGATGAAGACCGATGACTTGGTCGTTCATCCCTCGCATGGTGTGGGACGCATCATCGGAGTTGAAACCAGGGAGTTCAGCCAGGGCGCTCCTCAGTTGTACTACCGGATCGCCATTCCAACCGGCACAGTGTGGGTTCCAGTGGATGGGTCAGGGGCAGGCTTGCGCAAACTGACCGCCAAAGAAGATCTCGAGCACTATCGCCAATTGCTGTCAGGGCGACCGTCGTCTCTCCCCAAGGGTTATCGGGAGCGCCAGAACGCACTCCTGGAACGTCTCAAACAGACATCCTTCGAAGCCAGATGCAAGGTCCTGCGCGATCTGAGTGCTCTCGGCTGGCATAAGAGATTGAACCAAGGTAATGCCGGCTTGCTGAGGATCGCTCATCGCGACGTCTGCACCGAGTGGGCCGCTTCGGCTGGTGTGAGCATCAACGAAGCTGGGGCCCAGATCGGATCCCTGCTGGTCGAGGGCAGGAACACTTACGACAGCCAGTAGCCCCTCCTTCACGACCAACGCAACTCGGGCGAACCGCACTATCCTGAACTAGCCTGCTTTCCCCCCGATGACCAGACCTGAGGGGACCGCCTCAGCCAGCCCCAGGGTAATGCTGCCGGGGCTGCAACCGACGTCGACCATGCTCAACCCAGGCATAGGAAAGGGAAGCAGAACGGTCACCTGGCGCCCGGCAATCCTTCGCCCATAATCTTGACGGAGGGCCGGGGTCACACCCTGGGCACGCTGAGAATCGGTCATGCGGGCCCCGCCTTCTCGCTTTTGCCTACCGTCTCAATCTGAAACCAGCGTGTGGCCGGCAAGCGTCAGGACCCTCCGAGCCACTCCCAACTGCTCTCGCCGGACCAAAACGTAGTCCGTGTCATACGTCGACACAGCGAACAGGCTCACGCCAGCCTCGGCCAACGCCCCGGCGAGCGAGGCCAGCACGCCCGTTAGTGAGAAAGCGAGGGGACCCTCAACCTGGATGGCCCGCCACCCCCTCTCGCACGCCACGTGATCCGGTACAACCGCCTCAGCGCAGACGATCGACAGCTCATCAGGGGTTCGCGTCAGGCTGACGAACCCAGCCTGCGGTAGCCAGCTAGGGGAAGCGGCATCGTGTTCCAGACGGCACACGGCGAAAGTCTCATCTAGGACGGTCAGGTTCACGACTGGGGCTCCAACTTGTGGTATCTAAGTGCGAATCAGATGGGCTATGGGGCCGGGCGGTTCGACGCGTACGTCTTCAATGTACCAAGCCCAAGAAGGTAATGTTGGCGGGATCCGTGCCATAGGCGAAGACCCGGTGGGGAGGCCGATTGATGACCACGGAGTACGCTTTGTCCATCACCTCACCTCAATGATCTGCCGGGGATCGGAATGACAGTCTTCCCGACCGTCTGCCACCTGGCCGGATGAGAATGTGCGGTGTGCTCGTGGGGCCGCCCCTCGCCTGGACTTTGGGATGGGTGGCCGTGGATTGACCGCCTCCTGAGATCCGGGGGGCCCCTCTGAGAGCGGCTAAGGTGCCCGCCCTTGAATGTGATCCCGAAGATCCGACGCCAACGCCGCCATCGCCGCCATGTCGCCATGCGGTGCATCAGGCCATTCATCCACTTTCGTGCCCCAGTACGCTCGCGGCGCCCCCGGATAGCGGCCGAACAGGTGTACATGCAAGTGGGGAATATGGTCCCCTAGGACGAAGGAGTAAACGTGTTCCGCAGCGCAAACGGCCACAAGGGCACGGGAGGCAATCTGGATCTGGACCCCGAGGTCGGCCGCTTCCTCCGGCGTCAAGTCCGGCCAGCCCGGCACATGCTTTCTGGGTTCAACAAACAGGTGGCCCAGGTAATGTTCGGACTCATCCCCCCACAGCCCTGCATGCGAGACAACACCCAGGCTCGATTCGGCGATCGGACCGCCTGGCATGGTCTCCAGTCCCTGGTGCTTTCGGCATACGAAACACGTCGGTTCCGGCGGCTTGCCTGCCATCTCCAGCCTCAATCCCTTGGGCCCGAGACAACCGTGCTCAGCTAGTTTGCCAACTGCATGACGCCGGCCGCCTTCAGCGTTCTGAGTACCCGCAGCGTGACCATCTTGCTCGGCTTGCCCCGTCTTTCGATGTCGACCCACATTTTGCGATTGAGGCCGTTGTGGAGCTTCCAGCGGCCCCATTCGTCCCCCTTGGCCAGGATCCAGTCGAGGGCAGGCCGGAGACGTTTGTCCTGGCCATGGCCCAAGGCAACCAGATTGGCAACCGTCTCCAACACATCGCTCCAGTAGCTCATCGGGAAGCCGAGTTTGAACCACGTCGAGCTGACCCGCTGGGTAAAGGGATAGTCCGCCTCGAGCGGGTTGCGGCTGAGGAGGAAATTTCCCCCGGCCGACAGCGCCCGCTTGATCAATGGATTCCGTTGATCCTCGGGTACCGACAACAGGCCGCGCAGCGCCTTGTTGGCCCCCCATCCACAGGCCTGGCCCTGGTTGATCCCACAGGCGAAGCCGGGACCCGACGTGCCCGAGGCGAAGTATCGTAGCTCGGTGTCTCCCACGATGGCGCGCGCCAGCCAATCCGTGGCTGCGGTCACGCGCTGATCGTTACCAAACCCCAAAGCCCGCAGGGCGAAGAGTATGTTGCCGTTGAGGCACAGCAAGGCTCCACTCGGCAGGGATTTCGCTTGACCGGAGAACGCGGCATTGGACCCGAGGCTGTGTCCCAGGAGGTATTCGGATCCCCTGCGAACTCGTTCATCGACCGGATCGGCGCCCAGTTCAGCCAGCACGAGCAGGGACCAGACGGTCGCCCGGTACTTGGGTGAATATCCTGCGCCCGGCTTGGCCCAATAGCCCTCAGTCGACTGGGCATCCAGAATAGCGGGTACCGGACCCGTTCGCATGATATCGGCCTGGGCAGCCAACAGCTCGGGGTCGTGCTCGGGCACATCCATGAGGTCCCTCAAAGCGAAAAAGCGGGCGCTTGGAAGCTGATCATCCTTCTCCAGAAGCCAATAAAGCGCGGCAAAACTCATGCTAACACTCGTCCTTTCGTGCTCCTGCCCGTCCGGCATTCAGGGTCCAGGCGATGCCATGCCATGTCCCGGAAGATACTGCCCTTCATCAGAGCCTCCAGAAGCTGGGCATCCTTCCCACTCAAATGGATATCGCCCTCATTGCAGAAGAGGATCTCCAGTCGTTCATCCGGGAGGGAAACCCGGAAATCACATTCGCCCGGACGACTATCTGCTGCGCCAGGCTGTCCTCGATAAACCTGTTAACCCACTGCGTTCCCACACGCATTGGTTGAACAGCAAGTCTCCATGCAGGTTGCATCAGATCTCGTAGGTGGCTGTGACGAGGGCCTCCCCCGGCGCAGTCTCCAGGAATGCTGCCATGCCTCGCAAGGCGGAGGCCCAGTCGTCTTTGTTGATGATTTCGGTTCGATACTGGAACTCTGTCATGACAATTTCGGGCCGTGTAGACGAGGCGCCGTTCCCCTTGATTCCCCTCCATTGTGCGCTCTTGGGCGGCGCAGCGCAACTCACGCCGTCCTTCCGCCGCAGGCCCGCATTTGTGATAAACGTCACAAATCAGCTTGGGCCGACGTTGTGGTGGGCCCCCATTGTGGACACACGGGGGATGTGCCCTGCAGATCGGTCGATGGCCTCGGAAGCATACTGTACGAGACGAAACCGCATGTAGAATGGGAATGCCATGCGGCGCTGTCGTGAGGCCGTCAGCTCCCTGTCAGGGCGGCCCGTCAGAATGTGCGTGAATAGTGTAGGCAAGAGAACAGTGACCCAACCAATCTTGGGGACTTCCCCTACCACAAAGCGACACCAACCCATGAACAACACCATCGTCCAGGCCACCGACGTCTACAAGACCTATCACACCGGGACGGTTTCCGTACCCGCTTTGCGCGGCGTCAGTCTAAACGTGCAGCGCAAGGAAGTAATCGCCGTGATGGGGCCGTCGGGATGTGGCAAGACCACCTTGCTCAATTGCCTCTCCGGGCTTGACGCCGCCGATAAGGGCGAGATTGTCATCGAGGGCAGCGAACTGACCGAAATGTCCGACTACCAACGCACTGACTATCGGGCACGGCGGATGGGATTCGTCTTTCAGTTCTACAACTTGCTCCCTGTCCTGAGTGCCGTAGAAAACGTCGAGATGCCTCTGTTGGTCTCCGGCGTCCGGCCCAGCATTGCCCGCCAACAGGCACTGGATGCGCTCGCCCAGGTGGGGCTGGCCGAACGAGCATTCCATCGCCCGGCGGAGCTCTCGGGTGGAGAACGCCAGCGCGTGACTCTCGCGCGCGCTGCTGGTCAACGACCCAGTGATCGTTTGGGCCGACGAGCCCACCGGGGACCTTGACTCGGAGACGGCCGACCAGGTGATGGACCTGTTGATCCGCCTCAACAACGAACGTGATCTGACTTTCTTGCTGGTGACACATGCGCGGCGAGTTGCCGCTCGCTGCACCCGCATCGTTCAAATGCGCGACGGACAAATCGTGGGAGAGCAGACGCCGGCACAGATCCTTGCCCAACTCAGCAAGATCCCGTCGATGGATGACGGGGCGGCGGAGTAGGACAGCCGTCGGCGACTCGCCCTGATCGCCGCTTCAAACTGCGGGCTCATGGCCTGGGGTGGCTTCCATGGAGAAGCTGTTCGGTCTTGAAATGACGACGATCGCTGCTGTACTGGGCGCCTGCCTGGTGACAGTGGTGCTGGTGTTGGCGTTCATGGGCTGGCGCAACAACGTGATGCTCAAGCTCGGCCTGCGGCCCATTCCTCGACGGCGAACGCAGTCGACTCTTATCATCGTCGGCTTGATGCTGGCAACCCTGATCATCACGGCCGCCTTTGTGACCGGTGACACGCTCTCCTACACCATTCGATCGCTGGTCATCGAACAGCTTGGCCCGGTTGATGAAGTCGTCCATCTGCGGACCAGCAGCAATTCGTCCCCCTATTTCAACCTCTCGAAGTATCAAGACCTGGCGGAGCAGATGGCAGACGACCCGATGGTGGACGGCATGGTCCCCGTCATTCATCTCAACTTGCCGGCGGTGGATGTGACTCGAGCGCCAAAGCCTGCGCAGCATGGAGGTCATGGGTTTGAGGCCGGAAGATCTGGCCGTAGTCATCCCGGAAGGCGAGCGCACGGATGCCGAAGGCCAAGCGCTCCAATTGGAGGCCTACGAGGGGCGGCAGGTCATTCTCAACCAGGCGGCGGCCGAGGCTCTGGGTGCCCTTCCGGGTGACAAGATCAATCTCTATGTTGGATCGACACCGCGCGCTTTCACGGTGGCTGCGGTGGCCTCAGCTGGCCGATCGCCAAGGGCGGTGCTGGATCTGCGCCAGGCGCAGGCGCTGCTCGGTCAGCGGGGGAAGATTAACGCCATCATGATTTCAAACCAGGGCGATCAACGGCAGGGTGCCCGGCTGAGCGATCAGGTCACGAGTTCGGCTGCGCGGACTACTGACGGATGACTTCGCAGTCCGTCAGCTCTTCCACCGTCTGGCCGGCGACCCGGCTGCGATCGGCGCGCTGCGCAGCGCAGCCATCACCTACCAGGGCAACACGCGGTCCGATCTTCTGCGCCTGGCCGCGGGCCTCGAGTCGGGTGAGATGAACGACGACATACGCAGCCTGCTGGCAGATGAGGGACTTGGCGGCGAGGTCCAGTCCATCCTCGAGCAGGCAAACTGGCGATCCGCCACCATGCGGCAAAGGCTGGCGAGCGAGTTCGGCAACTTGTCGAAATACAGCGTGGATGATTGGAAGCGCGATGGTCTCGACAGCGCCGAATTGGCCGCCAACGCCTTCACGACAATCTTCGTCGTCACCGGGCTTTTCGGGATCGCATCAGGATTGCTTCTGATCTTCCTGATCTTTGTCATGTTGGCCGCCGAGCGCAAGTCGGAGATGGGGATGACCCGCGCGATCGGCGCCCAACGCAAACACCTTGTGCAGATGTTCGTCTACGAAGGCACCGCCTACGACCTCGGCGCCGCCGCCGTCGGGGTCGTCCTGGGAGTCGCCACCGGCCTGATCATCGCCATGACCCTGGGAAGGGCCTTCGCCTCCGCCGATCTGGCGATTCGACCCAACGTCACGTTCACCAGCCTGGCCGTGTCCTACTCGCTCGGCATGCTGGTCACCTTCGGAACCGTGCTCTTCTCAGCCCGGCGCGTGAGCCGGTTGAACATTGTGGCAGCCATACGCGACCTTCCCGAGCCGCCGCCGCGCCCCGTGTCGTTCAAGGCCCGGCTGCTCTCGCCTCTGTACGCGGTCGTGGATGGATTTCGCCACCTGCGGCACCTAAGGCTGGTCCGGGCCGTCAGATCTTGGGCCGTGGGCGTCCCAAAGAGCATCTTCGGGCTGGTCTGGGCCGGCTTCCGGGGTGGGCCCCTGACCTTGCTCACGGGTCTGGCGATGCTCTTCAGAGGATTGGCCGTTCACAGCGGATCCTTGTTCACATCTGGCTTCTCCTTCGCCCTGATTGGCTTCGGCCTCGTTCTTCGCTGGACCCTGGCCGCCGTCTTCCCGAAGAAGCGCAACTTGACCGAACGCATTGCTTTCACCCTGGTGGGATTGTCGGTCACGACATTCTGGTCGCTGCCGTCGAGCGCCTTCAATTTCATCGGTGTGGACGACCTCAAGAGTGGGCCGGAAATGCTGTTTATCGCCGGCTTCATGATGGTCGTTGGCGCCGTGATGGTGGTCATGTACAACACGGACTTGTTGTTGCGCCTAATCCTGCGCATCTTCGGCGGCAATCGCCGCTTGGCCCCGGTGCTCAGGATGGCCGTTGCCTATCCGCTGGCCAACCGCTTCCGAACCGGTTTGACACTGGGCATGTTCGGTGTGGTCGTTTTCAGCGTTGTGTTTATGGCCACGCTCTTCAAGGTCAATGAAGCCTTTTTCGCCAACACCGAGGGCCTGACGGGCGGATTTGAGCTCCGTGCCCTGGCCAGTGCCAACAACCCCATCCCCAATCTGGCCCGGTCCGTTGCCGCCAAGCCTAAGCTGCGGGAAGGCGGCTATGACGTGATCGCCAGCGAATTCGACGTGCCGGTTGAGGTCCAACAAGAGGGCGGGAAGTGGTTCCAATACCAGGTGCGGGCGGTCGACTCACCCTACCTGGACACGGTGGGGTACAACATCGCGGTCAAGGCCGAAGGCTACGAAACCACGCAAGACATCTGGCGCATGATCCGCGATCACCCAGGATACGCCGTCGTGGATAGCTACCCAGTTCCATCGCGCCAGACGACCTCTATCGTCATTGGCGGTCCAGATTTCAAACTGAATGGGGTCTATCTGGAAGACGAGGTGATGAGGCCGATCCGCCTCAGAGTTCGAGATTCGAACGGGGACTCATTTGACTTGACTGTGATCGGTGTCCTTGAGCAGGGGACGATGATGAACCTCGGACTCGTCACCTCCCAATCCACGCTCGACAAGGCGCTGGCAGACCCCCCATCGCCGACTCAGTACTACATCCGGTTGGCCGAAGGGGTGGCTCCCGGCCCCGCCGGATCTGCACTGGAAGCGGCCTTCATGGAATATGGGCTTGAGACCGTTGACCAAGTCCAGGAAATCGAAGATGCCCAGGTTTCCCAGCGCGCCGTCGAGCAACTGCTCCTAGGTTTCCTGACCTTGGGTTTGATCGTCGGGGTGGCGGCCCTGGGTGTGATCAGCTCCCGGGCCGTGGTCGAACGCCGGCAGCAGATTGGCGTCCTGCGGGCTCTCGGTTTTCAAGCCAATATGGTGACTTGGAGCTTCATGGTCGAAGCGTCCTTCGTAGCTCTGCTCGGAATCGGACTTGGCGCTGCTCTGGCGCTGATCCCTGCCTACCAGGTGATCAGCGACATGGCGAGCGATTTACCCGGCCTGCACTTTCAGGTGCCGTGGGGTTCGATCGCCCTGGTAGTCGGCCTGGCCTACGGTATGGCCCTATTGGCCACTTATCTTCCTGCCCGGCAAGCGGCACGTGTGCTCCCGGCCGAGGCGCTCCGCTACGAATAGGCGAGCACTGCCAACAGACACGCCAGCCGCGGGTTTGTGAATTTCGTCACAAAGCCGACCCGTCAGCGCTGGTTGACATCGCACCTACCGGGTCGTATACTCGAAAAACAATCGAGACCATCACAGGCTGTGACGAGGAAGAGTAGACGCCGGACCGGTGGCGCAGAGAGCGGGCGCTGGTGCGAGTCCCGCCCACATGGCGGCGTTGAATGGGCCTCTGAGCTGCCCGGCGAACGGCTCCGCATCGCGGTCTGCCCATTAGCCGGTGCCGGAGCTGCCACCGTTATCAAGGCAAAGGGCATCGTGGCCCAGGCCGCCGTGCTCGAAGAGAGAGGCCCTTGTTGACCGCGCGGTGCCGAGTTGGGTGACCGTCGCAGAGGCAAAGACCTAAGCAGGGTGGCACCGCGGGCCAAGCGCGCTCGTCCCTTCCGGGGACGGGCGTTTTTGTTTCCTCCTGGTTGGCCGAACGGACGGCGACCACACAAAGGCGCTCGAACCCGATCGGGGTCTCGACCGGTCCGGTCCGTACCTAGTGCAAGGAGGTTGTGATGACTGAGTTCACTAAGTTCGTGTTGACCGAGAAGGACCTCCCGACAGCCTGGTACAACATCAACCCAGACATGCCGGCAGACCCGGGGCCCGTCCTTCACCCCCAGACCAAGGAGCCGGTCACCCCCGAGTTCCTCTCGGTCCTGTTCCCGATGCAGTTCATCCAGGAGGCGGTCAGCATGGAGCGTTGGGTGGACATCCCCGGCCCCGTGCTCGACATCTATCGGCTGTGGCGTCCGTCGCCACTCTACCGGGCTCGACGTTTGGAGAAGGCGCTCGACACCCCGGCTCACATCTACTACAAGTACGAAGGCGTCTCCCCCGTCGGCTCGCACAAGCCGAACACTGCCGTGGCACAAGCCTACTATGCCAAGCAGGAGGGCGTTATCGGCTACACGACTGAGACCGGCGCCGGCCAATGGGGTTCGGCCATGGCGATGGCGTGCAGCTTTTTCGGGCTGGAGTGCCACGTCTACATGGTCCGGGTCTCATACGATCAGAAGCCCTATCGCAGGATCATCATGGAGACTTACGGCGCCGAAGTCACCCCCAGCCCATCCGACAAGACCAACGTTGGCCGCCACTTGCTTGAGGAAGATCCCAACCATCTGGGCTCGTTAGGGATCGCCATCTCGGAGGCCGTCGAAGCGGCTGCCACCTCAGACGGGAAGTACAAGTACGCCATTGGATCAGTGCTCGGGCCTGTTCTCATGCACCAGACAGTCGTCGGATTGGAGGCGTTGAAGCAGTTCGAGTTGGCCGGCGAGTACCCCGATGTGGTGGTGGGCTGTGTCGGTGGGGGGAGCAATTTCTCGGGTTTCTCGTTCCCCTTCCTGCATCAGAACTTCACTGCTGGCAGATCAACCCGGGTGCTCGCCGTCGAGCCGGTTGCCTGCCCCACGCTCACCAAGGGCCAGTATACGTTCGACTACGGCGACACGGCCAAGCTGGCGCCGATCGTCAAGATGCACACACTGGGTCATTCCTTTGTCCCTCCCCGGATCCATGCCGGCGGGCTGCGCTACCATGGCATGGCCCCGCACATCTGCGCCCTCCACGAGCATGGCGACATCGAAGCCATAGCCGTTGACCAGGTCGACACCTTTGACGCGGCAGTCACTTTCGCCCGCGTCGAAGGAATCCTGCCAGCCCCCGAGTCCGCACATGCCATTCGCGGAGCCATCCTCGAAGCCATCAAAGCCCGAGAGGCGGGTGAGAAGAAAGTCATCGCCTTCAACCTGTCCGGCCATGGGCACTTCGATCTCTCGGCCTACGACGCCTATCTCAAGGGTCAACTCGAGCGCGCCGAGTATCCGGCAGACCAGGTCCAGGAAGCCATGCAGAACCTGCCCAAGGTCGAAATGGCCTGATCAGGGGACGTGCGCGGGCACCGGGCGCGCCATGCCCGGTGCCCGCCGCTGACCTGCTGGCCGGGTTCCCTGGCTGGCAGGTTTCAAGTAGCATGTCGGTATGCGGACCCAGCTTTCCCTTTTCGCAACCCTGACCCTCGCCCTCGTGTTGGCCGCCTGTGCTCCACCCGCAGGTGGGCCGCCAGCCACGGCGGTGAGTACGCGGCGCCCAGCCTCCACACCGTTGCAGTCAACTCCCACCCCCACACTGGAGGCAACGGTTGACAGCATCATCCTAGGTCCCGGACGCCCACCTAACGCGTGGACAGCCATGGGGATCCTGACAAATCAGGGTAACGGTTCAGTCCAGGACGTGACTTTGCGGGTGAGTCTGGCAGACGCTCATGGCAATATCCTGGAACGTTCGAACACAGCGCTGGCCGTCCCGCTGCTGGGGCCGAACGCCAGCGCTCCGTTTTCCGCCGAGTTTAGGACAACGGCGGGTGACCAGGTCAAAGTCGAGGTCACCGGCTACAGCCCGGCGCCCAAGCCTCCGCTCCCGATCAATATCACGCTGATCAGGCGGGGCAGGACGGGCGACGGCCAGCTCGCCGTTGTGGGGAGCATGGCAAATCCAAACGCCCAAGCTGTCCAGGTGGCGGGTCTTGCCCTGGTTGCGACAGACGCCGAAGGCGAGCTGGTCAACATGAGCACGAGCTGGCGTGGGCTCACCGGCCTGGCGCCCGGCCAGTCCGCACCCTTCCTGGCCCTGCTTCCCCCGAGCGATGACACCGCCCATCTCCAGAGCTTTACTGCGGGTCTAGCTTCGCAGGCACTGTCAGTGCCTCCCGTCGATCTGGCCATCCCGCCGGTACTGAAGACGGACGACCAGGGGAATCTGATCGCGCTGGGGGCCATCCATAACCACACTGGCTCGCCAGCCCTGGGCCGCGTGGTGGTCTCGCTGATCGGGACGGGCGGCCCGGCGTCTGTCAGCCTGTACGCCTCCCCCATCCCGCTGGCGCCGGACGAAGACCGGCCGTTCGCCCTGACCGATTTCCCCGGCCTGCTCGCTCAGCTTGCCTCCGGTGCCCAGAACTCTGGCCGACCTGCAGCCGGAAGCTCTGGTGGATACGGGCGGTTCTCGCCTCGCGGACCGGACACCGATTCCTCTGGAGATCGAGATCACGGCCTATGAGGGCGTCGGCGGCACCCTGCTCGTCCATGGAACGGCCTACAACCAAAGCCAGGCGCAGGTGTTACAACCCACGGTGATCGGCGCGCTGCGATCAACGTCAGGCGACATCTGGAGCGCCGGAGAGGTCTCCTTGGGCCGGGATCTGCCGTCGGACTCGCGTGTGGAGTTCCTTCTCTTGATGCCCAGACCTGCCGGGGTCGAGCCCTCCGAAGGCGAATTCGACATACGCGGCTTCGGCCTGGCCCCCTGACAGCTAAGGCGGCTTCGGGCAGCGCCCCTGCGGCAGGGCAAGCGGCCGCCATTTGTTATAATTTCCACCGTCCTCTGACCTCGGCCCGCGGCGCGTCAAGTCGTCGCCTCTACCCGGGCCGGGCTTTATTCTGCCAGGGGCCTGCCCTCATTTCACCGACGAATTTGGGAGTTGGATAAGGAGTCATCATGGAGAAGAAGGAACTGCTGCGGATGTATCGAGAAATGGTGATCATCCGCCGCCTTGAGGAACGCGCCTCCGAGCTCTATCAACAGGGCAAGATCGGCGGCTTCCTCCACCTTTACATCGGCCAAGAGGCTGTCGGCACAGGCGTCGTGTCCGCCCGCCAGCCCAAGGATCGCCTGATTACGGCCTACCGGGATCACGGAATTGCCATTGCCGCCGGCATCGAAACCAAGGTGGTGATGGCCGAGCTCCTGGGCAAGGACACCGGCTGTTCGCATGGCTTTGGCGGGTCGATGCATATGGCCGACGTCAGCAAGAACTACTGGGGCGGCCATGCCATCGTCGGATCGCACCTGCCCTTCGCAGCCGGCATGGCCCTGGCCGACCAGTACAACGGGTCGGACGCCGCCACGATTTGTCTGTTCGGCGACGGTGCCACCAACATTGGGTACTTCCACGAGGCGCTCAACCTTTCCAAGGTATGGGAGCTGCCTGTGCTCTGGGTATGCGAGAACAACAACTATGGGATGGGCACCGCCGTCGAGCGTGCATCGGCCGTGAAGGAAATCCGCCAGAAGGCGGAGGGCTATGGCATGGCCAACAGTCGCGTTGACGGAATGGACGTGCTCAAGGTGCATGAGGCCACGGCCGAAGCCTTGAAGTACGTGCGGGAGAACGGCCCCTATCTGCTGGAGGCAATGACCTACCGCTACCAGGGACACTCTATGGGCGACCCGGAGCGATACCGAACCAAGGAGGAGGTCACCAAGTGGGAGGAGAACGACCCCATTGGCATCTTCCGAAAGCGCCTGACAGACGACAAGGTCGCCTCTGAGAAGGACCTGGACAAGATCGACCAAGAAGCAGTAAATGAGATCGAAGAAGCGGTCGAATTCGCCGAAGCGAGCCCCGAGCCCACTTTTCAAGAGCTGGTCGACAGTGTTTATGTGGAAGGGGTAGGTTAAACAGCCATGGCACAAATCACGATCCGCGAGGCCATTTCGCAAGCACTCATGGAAGAGATGGAACGCGACGAAAGAGTCTTCATCATGGGCGAGGAAGTCGGTGTGTGGGGCGGCACCTATGCCGTCACTCGCGGCTTCTACGATAAGTTCGGCGCCAAGCGCGTCCGCGACACCCCCATCTCCGAGATGGTGATCGTGGGTGCCGCCAACGGCGCTGCCATGGCCGGGCTGCGCCCGATCGCCGAACTCATGACGATCAACTTCGCGTTTGTGGCGATGGATCAGATCGTCAACCAATCAGCCAAGCTACACACGATGTTCGGCAAACAAATCACCGTACCGATCGTAATCCGGGCTGTCGGCGGCGGTGGTCGTCAGTTGGCGGCTACCCACTCCCAGACACCGGATGTGGTCTTCGCGCACTTTCCCGGGCTCAAAGTCGTCGCCCCGGGAACTCCCCACGACGCCAAGGGCTTGTTGAAGGCCGCCATACGCACCGACGATCCGGTGATGTTCATCGAGAACGCCACCCTGTACCAAATGCGCGGCGAGGTCCCCGATGGCGACTACGTGGAGCCAATTGGGGTCTCTAAGGTGCAGCGGCCAGGCTCGGACGTCACGCTGGTAGCGTATTCAAAGATGGTCCAATACTCCCTTCAGGCGGCCGACGAACTGGCCAAGGAAGGCATCGAGGTGGAGATCGTCGATCTGCGCACATTGCGGCCGCTGGATATGGGCCCGGTGATCGAATCCTTCAAGAAGACCAACCGGGCCGTTATCGCCGAGGAGGGATGGCGTTCCTACGGCGTCGGCGCAGAAGTGGCCTCCCGACTTTACGAGCAGGCCTTTGACTACGTGGATGCACCCATCCGGCGAGTGGCCCAAAAAGAAGTCCCCTTGCCGTACAACCGTGAACTGGAACAGATGGCCCTGCCCCAAGTGGGGGACATCGTCGAGGCGGTGAAAGGGGTTTTGTAATGGCTGAAATCATCACCATGCCCAAGCTCGGCTTCGACATGGCCGAGGGGACGCTGGTCCGCTGGGTCATAGCCGAAGGCGACCCGGTCGAACGCGGCGAAGTCCTGGCCGAAATCGAAACCGACAAGGCCACGGTCGAGGTCGAATCTCAGGTCTCCGGCGTCGTCCACAAACACCTGGTGCAGGAGGGCACGGCTGTGCCGGTGGGTCAGCCGATCGCCGTCGTCGGCGCGAAGGATGAGAAGATCGACGTCGATGCGCTCGTTGGCGCCCACGGGAACGGCACACCCGCCGAGGACTTGGCGACAGGGAGCGCCGCGCCGGAAGCTACGCCGCCGACCGCCGGCAAGGCAGACGCCACACCGGCCGCTTCTTCGGCCGCGCAGACCAAGGCGGACGGCCATCTGCCGGGCGGCGTAAAGGCTTCCCCCGTGGCGCGGCGCATTGCGGCCGAGAAGAACCTAGACCTGTCCAGCCTGTCTGGATCAGGCCCCGGTGGCCGAATCGTCAAGAGCGATGTCGAAAACGCCGCCGCTGGCGGGGGCACAACCGCTCCGTCCGGTCCTGCGTTTAGCGCTACCCCGATGGCCCCAGGCAAGACCGAGCGCGTACCGCTGACTCGCCTGCGCTCGGCCATCGGCCGCCGCATGACGGCCTCCAAACAGCAGGTGCCCCATTTCTACGTCACAGCCGATCTCGACGCCGGGCCGTTGATGTCGCTGCGGGTAGAGATGAATGACGCCCTCCCCGAGACCAGCAAGCTCTCGGTCAATGACTTCATCGTCCGGGCGGCGGCCCTCGCCCTGCGCCAGTTTCCCAACCTGAACGCGTCGCTGGAAGAGGATGCCATTGTACGCCACGGGGAAGTGCACGTCGGCCTGGCCGTGGCCGTTACGCGACGGCCTGCTGACAGTTGTGCTGCGCGACGCTGACCGGAAATCCCTGCCCCAGATCGCTCAGGAAGCGCGGCCCTTGTTCGAACGGGCCCGCGACGGCAAAGTGCGACCGGAGGACATCGAGGGCTCAACCTTCACCGTGTCTAATCTGGGCATGTTTGACGTCGACAACTTTATCGCCATCATCAATCCGCCAGAGGCGGCGATCCTGGCCGTTGGCAGCGTTCAGAAAGTGCCTGTGGTCGTCAATGATGAGCTGGCGGTGGGGCAGCGGCTCAAGGTCACCTTGGCCGCCGATCACCGGGTGACGGACGGCGCCGAAGCTGCTCGCTGGCTCCAGGCGTTTCGCACCTACATCGAGCACCCTGTCCAACTCTTGATGTAGGCAGGGCCCTTGGGGCTGCCTTGGTTTTGTGTGGGTGGCGCAGACGGGCTAGAATAGGCGAACCGAGGTGGCCAATTGACGGTTCCCAAGCGCATCCTGGTCGTGGATGACGAGCCCGACACCGTCGAGCTCATCCATCTTGACTCTTTCAACAGCCGGCTACCAGATCGATTCCGCCATGAGCGCCATGGAGGCGCGGAGGAAGCTGGAGGCCGACCACTACGACGTCCTGCTTCTGGACGTAATGATGCCCGAGGTTTCCGGCTTCGACCTTCTGACACAGCTCAACGAAAGTGGCATGGCCGTCCCCCCGGTTATCTTCCTGACGGCTCGCAAGACGGACCAGGATCGCGAGACCGGCGAAGATCTGGGGGCCGTTGGCTATCTGACCAAGCCAGCAACGCGCGGCGACCTGCTCGAACTCGATCGACAAAGCCCTGGGCTGACACCTGGGGAAGTCTCACAACCAAAAAGGACCCCCGCCATCCACCGGCGGGGGTCCTTGGTTTTTGAGCACGACCCGGTGCTATTTGGCGTAGTCCACGGCCCGGGTTTCGCGGATCACGGTGACCTTGATCTGCCCGGGGTACTGCATCCCCTCTTCGATCTTCTTGGCCACATTGCGTGCCAGACGGGTGGCGTCCAGGTCGTCGATGTCATCCGGCTTGACGATGACCCGGATCTCCCGGCCGGCCTGCAGAGCATAGCTTTCAACGACGCCCTTGAAGGAGTTGGCGATGTCTTCCAGACGCGCGAACGCGCTTGATGTAGTCTTCAAGGCTCTCACGACGGGCTCCGGGCCGCGCCCCGCTGATCGCATCGGCCGCCTCGACAATCACGGCTTCAACCGATCCCTGCTCCACTTCGTGGTGGTGGGAGGCGATGATGTTGACCACTTCTGCGTTCACACCGTGCCTTCGAGCGAATTCCGCGCCGATGGAGGCATGCGTACCTTCCACCTCGTGGTCCATGGCTTTGCCCAAGTCGTGCAGCAGGCCCCCGGCGCGGGCCAGATCGAGATTTGCGCCCAATTCGGAGGCGATCACGCTGGAGATCTGAGCCGTCTCTACCGCATGGGCCAGCTGATTCTGGCCGTAGGACGTCCGGAATTTGAGCCTGCCAAGCTTCTTGATGATCTCGGGGTTCAGGCCGTGCACGCCGGCTTCATAGGCGGCCGCCTCGCCCTCATCGACCATCAGCTGGTCGACCTCCTCCCGCATCTGGCCCACGATCTTCTCGATCTGTGAGGGATGGATGCGGCCGTCAAGCACCAGAGATTCCATCGAGCGGCGAGCTACCTCTCGCCGGACCGGATCGAAGCACGAGATCGTGACCGCTTCCGGGGTATCGTCGACGATCACATCGACGCCGGCGGCCTGCTCGAAAGCGCGGATGTTACGGCCGTTGCGGCCGATAATGCGTCCCTTCATATCGTCCGACGGCAGCGGCACGACGGACACGGTAATCTCGGAGACGTGGTCGGAGGCGACGCGCTGGATGGCATCCGCGATCAACTCGCGCGCCCGCCTCTCACCTTCGACCTGGGCCTCCTCTTCAATCTGGCGGATGATGCGCAGCATGTCTGACCGGGCTTCCTGTTCAACTTCATTGAGCAGGTGCTGCTTGGCCTCGTCCCGGGTCATGCTGGAGACCCGCTCTAGCTCGGCCAGGATTTCTGCGTGGCGCTCTTCGATCTCGTTGGCGCGTTTGTCGATGGCGCTCTGACGCTTGCTGAGCGCCTGCTCCCTGCCTTCAAGATGCTCCAGGCGGTTGTCCAGCTCGGTTCGCCTGCGTTGCAGCCTCTCATCCTCACGGTTGAGCTCTGTGCGCCTGCGAGTGGCCTCCGCCTCAGACGAGTCCCGAATTCTCAAGGCATCATCGCGTGCCTTGAGCTCGAGTTCCCGCGCCTGGTCTTTGGCGCTCTCGACAATCTTCTCGGCTTCGGATTTCTTCTCTTGAACCATCCGGCTGTGCTGCATCTGGCGGACGAAATAGCCGATTCCTGCGCCCACAGCCAGACTGATCACAATAGACAGGATCAGCGTTGGTGTGCTCACTCACGATCCTCACTTTCCCTTCCAGCGACCTCACGCCAAACACGTGGTATCACCGTTCGGATTTGATGGGTATGAAATCCGCGCCGCGCCAGGTAGCCGCGCATGCGCTTGTGGAATAATTCCCAATCAAGACTTCGATAGCGTCGGGCGGCCTTCAGTGCTGCCCGAAAGGCGGCCTCGTCTTCATCCAGTTCGGATAGGGCGTTCTCGATCGCCTGTCCTGGTATCCCTTTGCTCCTCAGTTCGGCCCGCAGTGCCGCTGCGCCTCTCGGCCGGAAGGCCATCCGATTCTCGACCCAGGCCCTGGCAAAGGCCTGGTCATCGGCCAGACCGGCCTGGCGAAGACGATCGAGAATCCCTTCCTGCGCCGCCTCCGACACGTCTCTTCTCCGCATGTAGTGCCTGAGTTCTCGCTCAGAACGAGGGCGGCGTGCGATCAATTTGGCGGCCCGGCGATAGCCCTGCTCCACCTCGTCCTGGGCCCGGAGTTCTTCCACTCGCTCCGGACCAAGATACTGGCCGACCTTCAGGCCGACCGCCAGGATCTTGGCCAGACCGAAGGCGAACTCACCGTCCAACTCAACATTCGCCCGGTCCTTGTTCTTCGACTGCAGCCGAATGGCTGTCACCTCGCCCTGCGTCGCAAGCCTTCCCTTCACAACAAACGAGCCGCGTTCCGGGGTAACCCGAACGCGGCTCGCGCTGCGAACCCGACAATGGTCCTATCTGCCGTATGTGATTTGACGCCGCTTGACCAGGGGCCGATGCGCCTTCAGGTCAAGAACGATAGGATGCCACCTCCGGGCTAGGAGGTTTCGTCCCGCTTCATCACCTTCCGCTTCAAGTCCAACCACATATCTGCGGTGTCAAATCGCAATTTCATGCTCTGTCGCAACGCTAGGCCGCGCCCTCCCTCTTGGACCCCCTGCGCAGCACTTTAGATTGTCCGGCGCCCAGTCCTGGGCGCCTCAACCTTCTACATCCTCGTATTCTGGTTTGGTTGTCGGCAGCTCAGCTGCCGTACGGATAGCCTGTTCCAATGATTGCGCCAGCTCGGGGTTGTCCCGCAGGTACTCCTTGGCGTTCTCTCGCCCCTGCCCCAGCCGGGTCTCCTCGTACGAATAGAACGACCCCCGCTTCTCGATCAGCTCCGTCTCTACCCCTATGTCCAGCAGATCCCCCGCTTTCGAGATCCCCTCGTTGTACATGATATCGAATTCGGCCACCCGGAACGGCGGCGCCACTTTGTTCTTCACCACCCGCACCCGCGCCCGGTTCCCGATGATCTCCTGCCCTACTTTGATGCTCTCGATCCGCCTCACGTCCAACCTCACCGACGCATAGTACTTCAACGCCACCCCACCCGTCGTCGTCTCCGGGTTCCCAAACATCACCCCAATCTTCTGCCTCAACTGGTTGGTGAAGATCACCGCCGTGTTCGTCTGCTTGATCGCCCCCGATAGCTTCCTCAGCGCCTGGCTCATCAGCCGCGCCTGCGCCCCCATCGTGGCGTCCCCCATGTCCCCCTCGATCTCCGCCCGCGGCACCAACGCCGCCACCGAGTTCGATCACCACCACATCCACCGCCCCGCTCCTCACCAGCGTCTCGGCGATCTCCAAAGCCTGCTCCCCCATGTCCGGCTGCGATATGTACAGATTGTCGATGTCCACCCCGCACCGCTTCGCATACCCCGGGTCCAGCGCATGCTCCATGTCGATGTACGCACACACCCCGCCTTGCTTCTGCGCCTCGGCCACGATGTGCTGGCACAATGTCGTCTTCCCCGACGCCTCCGGCCCGTAGATCTCCGTCACCCGCCCTCGCGGTATGCCCCCTACCCCCAACGCCAGATCCAGCGCCAGCGACCCCGTCGGAATCGCCGCCACCGCCTGATGCGCCGTTTCCCCCAACCGCATCACCGCTCCGTCGCCGTACTGTTTCTTGATGCGATCGACCGCTGCATCAAGAGCCTTTTCGCGTTCTGTGGACATAGGGATGGCGTTCAGCACCTTTTAGGACAACTTAGTAGGGGAAGTCTACCTGAGATCAAAAGGCAACGCAAGACAAGCTGAAATTCAACCCACCCGTGGAACAAAAAGAGGGACGCGAACATAATCGCATCCCTCAAAAAAGGCGAAATTCCCCGTCTCGTGGCCGTTGAGAAAGTCCCCCGCCATGCCGTGTGCCGCCAGGTTTTGAACCTGCTTTCGCAGGTGGGGACCTACTCGTGAGTTTCGCCTTGGCCGCAGCCTATCGCGTCACACAACGAAGATCAGTCCCTCTTGTGTACTGTTGGCTCAAAACGATATGCCGCATCACGAACACGGCAGGGATTGACTCTATGTATACCACAACTCATTTCCGGCTGCCACCGGAGACGTCGGGGTCACTCGAACGCGTCGACCTTAAGGTGCAGCTCTTCAAGCTGTGCGTGCGAAGCGGGAGACGGCGCAGCCGCCATGACATCTCTCGCCGCCTGGTTCTTCGGGAAGGCGATGACCTGTCGGATGTTGGGTTCATCCGCCAGCAGCATCACCAGTCGATCAAGACCCGAAGCGATGCCACCGTGAGGTGGTGCGCCATACTCGAAGGCCTCCAACATGTGACCGAACAGCTCGCGGGCCAACTCCAGATCCTGCCCGATCAAGGGGAAGATCTTCTCCTGAAGCTGTCGATTGTGAATGCGGATGCTGCCTCCTGCCACCTCATTGCCGTTCAGGATCATGTCGTATTGGGAGCCTCGCACCGCGCCCGGATCGGAATCGAGCAAAGAGACGTCCTCCTCAAGGGGCATGGTGAATTGGTGTTGGCTGGGATCCCAGCGCGACTCGTCCTCGTTCCATGTCATCAACGGAAAATCGATCACCCAGCAGAAGGCCAGCACATCCGGATCGCGCAGCCCAAGGACGTCACCCAGATGCTCACGCAACCTCCCCAGAGAATCAAATACGATCTTCGGCTGGTCGGCGACACACAGTAGCAGGTCACCCGGCTGGAGTTCAGCAGCGGGCGCGCATATCGCTAAGTGTGTCTTCCGTCAGGAATTTGGTGAACGACGAGCGTTCCTGTCCGTCATCGTCGACCGCAAGATAGGCCAACCCCTTTGCCCCGAAGGGCGCCACAAATGCTGCCAGTTCGTCGATCTGGCGGCGGCTGTAACCACCGCACCCGTGCGCATTGATGCCCCGCACATGCCCACCGCCCGCCACTGCCTTTTCGAATACCTGGAAGCCGCTCGACTTAGCCAGGTCGGTCAGATCGATGAGCTCCAGGCCGAAGCGGAGGTCGGGGTTGTCCTTCCCAAACCGCTGCATCGCCTCGGGATACGTCAACCGGGGCCATGGAGAGGCCAGCAGGCGCTTGTGGGGCACGAGCTCAGCCACCAGGGAGGTGTACATCGGCTCCATAAGATCCAGGATGTCTTCCCGGCGCACAAAGGACATCTCGATATCGAGCTGCGTGAACTCCGGTTGGCGATCGCCGCGCTGGTCTTCATCGCGGAAGCAGCGGGCGATCTGGAAGTACTTCTCAACCCCGGCCACCATGAGCAGCTGCTTGAGCTGCTGCGGAGATTGCGGCAAGGCGTAGAACTCGCCCGGATAGAGCCGGGAAGGCACCAGATAGTCGCGCGCCCCTCAGGGGTGGTCTTGAACAGAATGGGGGTCTCAACCTCCCAAAACCCCTGGGCGTCCAAAGCGTCTCGGATGTACTTGATCACCCTATGGCGGAGCTCAAGGTTGTGCTGGAGGCGCTCACGTCGCAGGTCCAAGTAGCGGTACTTGAGTCGTACGTTTTCGTCGACCTCGGTCTCCTCGTTGATCGGGAAAGGCGGTGTCTTGGCGGGGTTGAGAATGTTCAATTCGTGGGCCTCGTACCTCGATAGCCCCGGTCAGCATATCAGGGTTCTCGCTTCCTTCCGGCCGACGACGGACTTTGCCTGTCACCTGGATCACCCATTCGGGGCGGACCTGCTCAGCCTGCTGATGGGCGACAGCCGACAGATCGGGATTGGCGACCACTTGGACCAGCCCGGAGCGGTCCCTGAGGTCCAGGAACGTCACGCCGCCATGATCCCGTCTTCGGTGAACCCAACCTGCCAAGACGACCTGATCGCCGGTGTGTTCGGCACGGAGCTCGCCGCAGTTTTGGGACTTGTACATGCTGCCTCCCGATCAAAAAAAGGCGCCGCCCGAGTTATCGCGTTCGGGCGGCGGAGGGGTCATCACCCGCGCAACTACTCTGCGGAGATGCCCGCCTTCCGCCGCCGGAGATTCGAATTCGAGTTGGGGTCCTGCGCCATCGAAATTCGCTATCATGTGTGCGAGCTTCGGATGCACGCGATTATAGCATCCGGATTCGGAGCCGGTCAACGCGTTCCATCTGTGCCAGGGCGAAGTGCCGCATCCAGACCTTCCAGCAGATCTGCCTTAGAAATCGGCTTCATCAGGTAGACGTTCGCTCCCGCATCCAGCCCGGCCTGCACGTCTTCGGCCTGGCTCATGGCGGATGCGATGATCACCGGCAGATCGCTTAGATCCGGCTCGCGGCGAATGATACCTGCACAGCTCAAGTCCGGAAAGGCCCGGCATCATCACATCGACCAGCACCAGACTGGGGCGGTGCTGCTGAATTGCCCGGATAGCTGTTCCGGTGCCATGCACGACCACGGTGCGATAGCCCTCGTTTTCGAGCATAAGGCTGAACATCTCAGCCGTTGTCGCTTCATCGTCGACGATCAAGATAGTCAGGTCGTCCAAGGCAACCTCCGCGGGCCCGGACAGCGTCGGGATTCGGAGTATACCTGACCCCTTGCGCCCCAGCAATCAGCCGCCTGTCCCACATCCGCCCTGCCGCGATTCAAGACTGGTCCTGCAGCCAATCGAGATCCTCCTGGGTGTCCAGATCGAAGAAACCACGCGTGTTTGCGTCGACGGTCAAGATCTCGAACTGGTCGAAGATCGCCCGGCCGCCCTGATCCCCTGCAACCTGGGCCAGGGCAACGAAAGTCGAGCGATCGAAGAGCACCGGATTGCCTCGTCGCCCCTCTGCCCGCGGCATGACGATCGGGGCCAGACTGGCGGCATGGGCTTCGACGAGCGAGCGGATCAGCCTGGTTCGACCAGAGGCATATCACCAAGAAGAAACACGGAAGCTTCTGCCTGAGCCTCGACCGCGGCAAGCCCGAGCCGCATCGACGACGATTGCCCGGCCACCCAGCGCTCATTGAACTCGGTTTGCACGGGGAGATCGTCGATCACCTCCGCCAGCTCTGCTGCGTGATCGCCGAGGACGACGACGATCGGCGCCAAACCCCCATCGAGGGCGGAGCGCACGGCATAGCGAACGAGCGGCTCCCCATGCCACAACCTCGAGCAACTTGGGGCGGCCGAGGCGCTTGGAACCGCCTGCCGCCAGGATCACGCCAGCCACCCGGCCGACCACGTACTGGACCGGATCACCGGCGGACATCGAGGCCAGCAGCACAGCCTTCACCCCGTCTGCCCCCAGCAGATGTTGGCCACAGGCTGAAGCTGCGGCCCGATTGAGTCTTCGACCTGGTTGATGATGACGCGCGCCTCGGCCCCGGCGGGTCTCCCCTTCAGCCCCCCGTCCTGCGAACCCATCAACCGGGCCACTCTCTCCGGTGTGAGCTCCACCCCCAAGGGGTCCCCCAGAAGCGCGGCCGCCACGTCGGGACGATGCACCCATTCCGCCGACAACGGGCGGCCGAAGACAGTCGCCCCCAGCAGGGGCACGAGAGTATTTGTGAAATTTGGCACAAGTGGCTCGTGGTCGGCCGGCGCCTTGAGCGGTTTGCGGCGTGCTCCGTCGGCCTCGATGGCCAGAACGGCGCCTGTCTCTTGGGCGAGCTGAAACAGCGCCCTCAGGTTGGCGCCGCCCGGCGAGGTCCAGCGGGGCTCGCTTTCCAGCCTGGGTCCTGTGACAAGAAGGCTCCCACCCCGGACGAGCTCGGCCCGCACCAGGTCGATGCCGGCCCGCTCTGCCAGCACGATATGCTCCTCGGCCAGGTCGGCCTGATCGAGCCCCAGATGGGTTGTCGTCGTCAGGAGTACCGGTCGCTCAGCCGAGGCTTCTTCCGCCAGTCGGCGCAGCGCCGTAGATTTTCCGCCTGCCCCAGTGAAGGCGATGGTTGTGCCTGATGTGACCCGCAGCGCCTTAGAAAGCAGCACTCAAGCCGCCAGCCGATGGCGGATCTCGGGCCGCGAAAGAAGGGCTTCCAGGACGCCTCCCCCAACCGCCAGGGACTTGTCGGAGATTTGCAGGCAGTAGCTGATTTCACCGCGGGGGTCCAGATCGCCGATCTTCATTCCCGCATGCACTTCCAGACCATCGTGGATTAGTCCCCGCAACACGCCATCAAAGGGAGCATCCACTTTGTGCTCATCGACGGAGGCGATCGTGTCGCCTTGATGCACTGGCTCACCAAGCGCCACCCTCGACATCAAGATGCCGTCGGCGGGAGCGCGCAGGACACGGTCCACGTCATAGCCTAGGACCGGTTCAGGAATCCCAGTATCGGCTTCAGCTGAGCCTTCCCAGTAGACGCGACCCATGTGATGGCCGCGATTGGTTTCCACAACGACATGACAATCCACGCCGGCGGTGAAGCCAGGTCCCAACCCGATGACCAATGAGGCGGCCGACTGTGGAAGCTCAGATGGCAGTTTCCGCATCCGGCCGTCAATCAGGGCGGCCCAATCACCGCTCGCCAACAGGTTTGCTTCCGGGTCGACCATCACCGGAACGGCACCAGCCTGCATTGCGGCCCGGACACCGGCTTCGTCGGAAACGCCAACCCCGCGCAGGCCCTCGATGTCGACCGAGCCAGCATAGATGGCCTCCGCCAGCGCCACCAATCGTCGCACGGCCAGCGGCCGTTCGGCTTCGACCACAGCCACGTCAAAGCCAGTGCGATGCAGCCGGTAGGCGACCCCGGTCGCCAGGTCGCCGCCTCCGCGAATCAGAATCCGGGGGCCGTCACCGTTCATCGATCTCTCGAGGTCCGAATGCCCATAAGGACCCGCTCGGGAGTCAGGGGAAAGGTGTGGAACCAAACCCCAACCGCATTCTGAACGGCCGCCGTCAGGGCCGCCGCCATCGGGATGAACGGCATTTCGGCCATCCCGCGAGCCCCCCAAGGCCCACGCGGATCAGGGTGCTCGACGATCACACTCTTGACCGAGTCGGGTATGTCGAGAATGCCCGGGATCAGATAGGTTGAAAAATGGGCTGTTTCAACGTAGCCATCTTTTTGAACGAAATCCTCCAAAATCCCATAACCAGCCGCCTGGACCACTGCCCCCTCAATTTGACCTTCGACCTGTTGAGGATTGAGGGCCTTGCCCACGTCATCGGCGCAGACCACCTTCAGAATGTGTGTTTGCCCCGTTTCTGTGTCAACTTCCACGGTGGCCGCTTCGGCCACGTATCCGTAGGCAAAGTTGGGCATTGACTCACCCGTCTTCGGATCCAGCATGGAAGTCTTGGGTGGATGGTAAACGAACTCGCCGATGGCGGGCCGCTCCTCGGACTCCCACTGGCGCAGTGCGGCTTCGACGGCACCCTGAACGGCGTTCCCCGCCATGAAGGTCATGCGCGAAGCGGACGCGGAGCCGGAGTCGCCAGAGGATGCGGTATCCGACATATCTAGATGGACTTTGTCGATTGAGATACCGGCCGCTTCGGCCGCCATCTGGGCGATCAGCGTGTGCGAGCCCTGCCCCACATCGGCCCCCGCGTGTCGCACCCAGAGCTCTTCGATCTCACCACCTCCTCTCATTTCGACTCGCGCCTCACAGCTCTCTGGCGCGCCGAATGAGAAGCCGACGTTCTTGTAGCCGCAGGCAAATCCGATGCCGCGTTTGAGGTGTGGCTGGGACGGGGGCCCGAGGACTCTTGAACTTGGCGCCGCCCAACCCCGGTCGGTTTGACCCCAACCTGCTTCCTCAGCACATCGCTGAATGACGGTCGTCATCGAAACACCCCCAGGCAGCTTGCTGCCCACCGGCAGGATCGACGATTCGGTCAGGGCGTTGCGCATGCGGATTTCAACCGGGTCCATGTTGAGAGCTTGCGCCAAACGTGCAATTTGGGTCTCAGCCGCAAAGATGCCCTGAGGGGCACCAAAGCCGCGAAACGCGCCACCGGGGATGTTGTTGGTGTAGACGCTACAGGCGTCGACCTTGACGTTGGGAATTTCGTACGGACCGCTGCACATCAACGTGGCATTACCCAAGACCTTGGTCGAGGTGTAGGCGTAGGCACCGCCGTCCTGGATGACCTCCATCTCAGCCGCCACGATCTTGCCGTCCTTGGTGGCTCCCCATTTGGCGCGAATGACGAAGGGGTGCCGCTTGTGGTGCCCGACGATCGACTCTTCGCGCGACCAGATCATCTTCACCGGCCGTTCTATGCCGCGCTGGTGCAGTTGGTAGGCAGCCAGCGCCAGGGCAATTTGGATCGACAAGTCCTCCCGCCCGCCAAAGGCACCGCCGATGGCGGGATAGACGACCCGAACTTGCTCCTCAGGGAGGTCGAGCGCATGCGCGATTTGCTGGCGATCCTCATGCGTCCACTGCCCCCCGACCTCGACCGTGACGCGGCCCTCCTCATCGATGTAGGCCACACCGGCTTCGGGTTGCAGAAAGGCATGCTCCTGGGCTGGGGTTCTGTATTCGCCCTCGACGATGACATCGGCCAGCTCGAAGGCCGCTGCGACATCGCCATGGCGGATGTGGTATTCGCAGAAAGTGTTGTGTTCTCGATCGGGATGGAGCTGGAACGCGCCATCCTGCCTCGCCAAGAGTGGGTCGGTGAGCACGGGAAGGTCTTCGTACTCGACTTCGATCTTCTCCACCGCCGCCTCGGCCTGGGCCTCCGACTCAGCCACCACCAGGGCGACCTGGTCGCCGACGAACCGCACATGGTCAGCGTCTCGTTTGGCCGAACCTAGGCCGCAAAAAACAGGTTGGTCGGGCATGATCAGACCGTACTCGTTGACCGGGACGTCTTTGGCCGTGAAGACCGCCACCACGCCGGGCATGGCTTCTGCTTGCGAGGTGTCCAGTCGGGTGATTCGGGCATGGGGCCGGCCGGCGAAGAAGTCTTCGCCATGACCTGGTTAGGGCGATTGATGTCGCCGGGGTAGAGAGTCTTCCCGATCACCTTGTCCCTGGCATCCAAACGCTGGACGGATTGACCGATCACGGACATGCGTCTGACCTCATTTCATGGTTGGGGTGCTGCGACTGCCTCGCTCGTTTGCTTCCGCCGGGACCCAAGGCGTCTTGCTTCGGATCGGAAAATGCTCCTCAGGACAGCCAGACTGGTGGCATAAGTTGGATCCATTCCGTAATAGGAAAGCGTCCCGGCACCGAGATTGCGCCCTTTGCTCAACGGGGTATCCGACGCGTAGTGCATGATTCCCAATTCAAAGGGAAGCTCGTGGAGGTTCACAATTTCATTGTCGGGGTAGCGCTTGGGCCGGGCGAGTTCATAGATGGCCGACAGATACGGACCGGCTTCCATCTCTATGTCCGTGTAGCCCTCCCGATAGAAGACATCCATGTATCTCGGAGTCTGAAGGAAGGTCCCCCGAACACTGACTGCCTTCTGGTTGTCCAGCACGGTCCCGTACATCAGTTCCTGGTCGACATCGGATGCCTCGAAGCAGTTCTCAAACAGATAGGTGTTCTGAGACTGCTCGTCGTAGATCACTTGAGGAATCATCACATCCCCCACCACGGCATTCAAGGTGGCTGCCTTGCCCAAGATATAGACCCCTCGCAGCTCGCCCACCCGCGTAGCGAGGTAGGCCAAAACCAGATAAGCCGCCATGCCCAGCGGGTAGTCAATGTTCACGATCATGGCGTCGCTTCGTTTCAGCAGTTCCAAGTCTTCATCGGTCAGGCGGGGATCCACCCAGGTGGGCTCGATGGCGGACAGATCGAACACCTGGGCTTCAAGGTCGAAGCTGTGCTCACTCGGAACTCGGTGGATGCCCGATTTCCTCTCGTCATCCACAAGCTGGGCCATCAATTTGAAGGGGTCGTCAGAGTCCAGGTAGCGCTTGAGGGCGTAGTAGAGAAAGTTCTCGCGACTAGAGCGCACCTGCTCCGCCTCGATACCCTGCCACTCCGCGGCCAGATCCGGATGCCCTGTGTCATCCACGAACCGGATCAGTTCGTCTTCGTGGCGTAGGGCGAAACCGGAGAGCAGGTTCGCCAGGCTGTGGGTGTTGCTCGAGACAAAGTACACCGGCCGGTTGAGCAACGTCGGCTCCAACTCCTCAACCCGTTCCCACCACAGCTGAGTTGCTCGCCGGTACTCATTCAGAGAGCTCGAGAGGAGACGCACCTTCAGCCGCTTGCCCCCGGCGGCTATCGATCGCATCAATGGCCAGAATGCGTCCCCCCACACCCTTCGCAGCCGGCCAAGCTCGTCAAGGTCAACGCCCAGGCCTTGGGCGAAGTCTGCCAAATCATCATCACCATCCCCGGCCCGATCCAGGTAGGCTCGCACCTGCCGACCCGCCAGCAGACGGTGGAGCTTATTCCATTCGATCTGGAAGGCGGTCAGCAAGGGGATGATGTCATCGATGTCGGAGCGGCTGGCGATGTAGAAGGCGAGCGTGTTCTCGCCGTTGAAATAGCTCAACCGGCGACGTGCCCGGGCCGCGGCCGGCGTCCACGACTTAACGTCCCCGATCCCGTTCAAGCGAAACACATCTTGGCTCTGACCGAGTATCACACGATCAACTCTGGCCATGCACTGTGGGAGACGAAGCGA
Source organism: uncultured Chloroflexia bacterium (assembly GCA_963727915.1). GTDB lineage: Bacteria > Chloroflexota > Anaerolineae > Anaerolineales > E44-bin32 > CAWAND01. The sequence continues at coordinate 128,616 of CAVSID010000001.1, forward strand.
GCTGTAGATGAAAGCCGAGAAGTCGGGCAATGCGGCACGCGCATCCGGATGCAGCGCAGAGCCCATGCTGGCGTGAACCTCTTCCAGGGTGCGGATCTCCACGTCGGCTGTAGAGCGCAACAGAGAGTAGTAGGTCCGGATATAGAGCTCGATTTCTTCAGAGCCGGTGCGGGGAACCGTTCGATCCATGGCCGCTTAGCGCCCTCTGCTCCGGTAGACGCCCTTCTTGGCCTTCCGCCGCTTGGGGGTCGGGGCATCGGTCTCACTCGGCTTGATCGGGAACATGACGGCGTACACAAAGCTGACCAAACCAAAGCCCAACAGGAGGAACAAGAAACCTACCACAAGCTTGGGCATCAAACCGTACGGCAACCAGGACGGCATGAACGAAGGCTGGACGGCCTCGGGTGGGATGTAGATCCAGCCATAACGAGCGTTGCTGACCAAGAACCAGCTCGAGAAGGCGTAGCCCGCCACGGAGAAGACCACCATCAAAAGGCAGCCCACCCCTCGCCAGATGGGATTCATCCGTTGACGTTCTTCGCGCTCTTTGTCAAGCTGTCGGTAGCGATAGGATTTCGCGTCCCATGAGCTTCCCCTTCGGGCTACCTTCCTGCCCTGGACTTGGATGTGAATTCGTTCAGATCAATCCGCAGTTGAGCGCAGCGATGGGTCACTTTCCCTCGCCGCCTGCTCGACAGCCTCAATAATCTTGTAGTAGCCGGTGCAGCGGCAGAGATTCCCGGTGATCGATTGCTGGATGTCCCAAAGTGTCGGCTGCTGGCGCTCTTCCAAGAGCTTGGCGCCCGACATCAAGAATCCCGGTGTGCAGTATCCACACTGCACCGCACCTCGATCCAAAAACGCTTGCTGGATCGGGTGAAGCTCTTCGCCGTCCGCCAGACCTTCGATCGTGACGATCTCTGCGTTATGGGCACGTGGCGCGGGCACCATACAGGCCATCACCGCCAAACCGTCCAGGTAGACGGTGCACGCGCCACATTCTCCCTCGGCGCAGCCCTCCTTGGTGCCGATCAGATCACCCTCTTCGCGCAGCAACCGCAGAAGTGTCTTTCCCTGGCCGGTGTCAAACGTGCGTTCCTGGCCGTTGATCGTCGTTCGAATCAGCTTGTGGGCATCGTGCGCCTCGGCCTCCTCGAGCATGCGCGTCCAGTGGTATTCGATTGGTCCCCACAAGGTGATGGGGCGATCAGGATATCCGTGCCGCTCATTTCCGGCGGCCAGGCTGCGGAGCGCTCGCCGGACCGTGGTTCGGACCATGTCTGAGCGGTAGGCGCTGCTCCCTCGCACATCGTCAATTGGGTGGGCGGCCGCCACGGCGGCGTCAGCCGTGTCTTCAATGTTTTCCGGTGTCAGCGGCGCGCCTTGCAGCACTCGCTCAGCTGCCTCGGCGTGCACGACTGTAGGGGCCACAGAACCCAGCGTGATGCTCGCCCGGCGAACGCTCTCGCCATCCATCTCGAGGAGCACGGCCGCGTTGACGATCGAAATTGCCTGCGCCCGGCGCAACCCCAGTTTGATGAATGTACTTCTGGATCCGGACGCCGGTAGGGGAAATGAGATGTCCACCAGCATTTCATCGGGCCGCATGACGGTCTTCCGCACGCCCTCATAGAATTCGCCCAGGGGGACAAGCCGTTCCCCCGACGTCGAGCGCAATTGGACTTGGGCGCCCAAGGCCATTAGGGGCGCAATGGAGTTGTTGGCCGGTGAGGCCGTGATCAGATTGCCCGCCACAGTGCCCCGGTTGCGGATTTGGGGCGCACCCACTTCCCAACAAGCCCGCGCCAGCGCGTACGCCTGATCGATGATCAAGGAAGACGCGGCACAGTGATTGTGGGTTACCAGAGGTCCCATGTGCACCAGACCATCTTCGCCTGGCTGGATGATATCCAATCCCGGGATCCGGGTGATGTCGATTAGGGTCGTCACACCCGGGCGTTGACCCCGTTCGAGCTCCAGAATCAAATCGGTGGCACCGGCCACGATCCGGGCGTTGCCCTGATTGGCATGAAGCGCCCGGATCGCCTGATCCAGGCTGGTTGGCGTGAGGTAGCGGTCCCACAAGTTCATTCCGGCTTGGCTCCCTTGGCGCGGCGCTGCACGGGCGTGTGCGCCATCGACTCCCCTGATCCCCCTCGGCGCAGCATGATCACCTGCCCTAGTACGCTGACGGCGATTTCTTCGGGCGTTTCAGCGTTCAATTCTAATCCCATCGGTGAGGTGATTCGGGAAATCTGATCCTCTGGGACCCCCGCCCCCTTGAGTTGTTCCACAGTCGTCTGCCATCGCCGTCTCGACCCGATCACACCGATGTAGGCAGCCTGGGTTGCCAGCAGCTTCGGGAGACCCTCAACATCCAGATCCACGCCGCGCGTCGTCAGCAGGATATAGGTCTGTGAATGAACTTCCACCTGGTCGGTGATGTCCTTCATGGCACACGTCACGACGCGATCCACGTCGGGCACATCATCGGATTCAGCGAAACCTGGCCGGTCATCGACAACCGTCACGTCGAATCCCAACCACTTGCCGAGATGTGCGGTGGCGTTGCCCACGTGGCCTGCGCCGATCACCAGCAGGCTTGGCTTAGGTTTGACCGGTTCGATCACCACTTGTATTTCTCCTCCGCAAACCCCCACGTCGCCCTTCAAAGGATCTTGAAAGACGTAATCCCGAACGCGCAGCTGGCCGTCAGTAAGCGCGGCCAGCGCCTCGGTGATCACTCGATGTTCCATATCCCCGCCGCCGATGGTGCCCTCGGTCGATCCATCGGGCAGGACGAGCATCTTGCTGCCCTCGTGCCGGGGCACGGAACCTCGGGCTGCCACGATAGTCACCAGTGCGGCCTCTTTGCCCTCGGCCTCCAGGGCAGCCAGACGCAAGTAGATGCTCATCTAGCCCTCGAGCAAAGCCAGGACCGTTGGCAGAAGCTGCTTCTTGCGTGAGACGACGCCTCTGGCGTCCAGCGTGCCATCGGGAAGGTGAGGAAAGGGCAGCTCGTCCAGGGCCGGCGGCGCCGACTGCAGCACCAACCGGCTGGAGCCGCCAACCACGTCGGTGATCATCAGCAAGCTGAAATCGAGACCTTGTTCTTTCTTCAGGGCTTCCAGGGCTTTCCGTAGGCCCTCAAGGTGGTCGGCAAGTTCCAGGTAATCGGTGACTTCAACCTGGGAAATGGCGAACTTATGCCCGCCTTCTTCATAGACCTTCAGATCGCCGGTGACGACCGAATCTGGATCGTGCGACACCAGGCCGGCGCCGGCTTGCAGGAGCTGGCCTCCGAATGTCTCGATTGTCTCTCCCGCCAGCGGCCCGCCCCCGACGAAGGCCCAACGCGCCAACACCTCGGCGGTTCGGCGATCCCGGTCGGTGGTTGTGGGCGAAGCCAGGATCAGTGTGTCGGAGAGCAACCCGGCCAACAGCAGGCCGGCTTGCGGCGGCGGTGCGCTCAGCCCGGTTTCTTGAATGCGCTCAGCGACCAACGTACTGGTGCTGCCCACCGGTTCAATCCAGAATCGGATCGGCGCCCGGGTGGCCGGGTTGTCCAGACGGTGATGGTCAACCACTTCAATCAGCTCGGCCTCGTTCAGAGAGCGCACAGACTGCTTGGCCTCATTGTGATCCACCAAGATGATTCGCATGCGGGGCGGGTTTAGCAGATCTCGCTGACGGCAGATCCCCTGATAGGCGCCCCTCTCATCGATCACCCAGAACTCGTTGCGTTCCTCACGCAAGATCCGGGGAAGTAGGTCTCTGATCCGCCAGGTGGCCTGGAACTTGGGGACGCCTTTGTCCGCTGCTGCTTCGCTCGGTTGGTTGAAGATCTCGGCCAGCTTCTGCTGAGGCTGGTCCGGCCTGTCGCCCACCAATTGGCTAAGATGGCGAAATAGGCTGAAGGCGGTGATCAAGCCGTAGGGCATGCCGTCGGAGTCGACAACGGGAGCAGCGAAGCCGGTCCGCCCGGCGATGGACCACGCCTCCCGGAGAGGCTGGCTGGGGAGGACGCTGTCCAGCCGCCGCGCGACGTCAGCGAACCGGGGCGAGGCGTCGGCCAGCAGTTCAGGCGGTTCGAGACCGAGGCGATCCAAGACCCACGCCGTCTGTCGATTGATGTTGCCCGCCCGTGCCGCAAGGACCTGATCCCCGTTCGTGGCGCTGAGAAGCCAGGCATACCCGACAGCAGATGCGATCGCATCTGTGTCAGGGTTAACATGGCCCACGACGTAGGTCTTGTTCATCTCTCAATCCGCCTCGAATAACCGCCCCGCCCTTGGTCCTTAGTATGCCCGGGTCGCTCAGGCGTCCGACTCCCGGTTTGGGTTATCAGGATACAACCTCCACCCCAAGGAGTTGAGCATGGTCTCGTCTGTCGAACCTGCTGGCATGGGTGCCAGTGTGGCATCCGCTTCGGCAGCCACGGTCCCATCCGGAAGCCGGATCTCAGCGGTGGCGGTGGCCACCCGTCCCGCCGGTCGAGTGAGCCTAGCTTGGAGGTGAAGTCCTTGGCCGGTTGGGACGGGCTTACGATAGCGAATTTCCAGCTTGGCGGTCATCATGAACCGATTGTGCTGCCCGATCATCGCAGCCCGGCTGACCATCTCATCCAACATGGAGGCGACAACGCCTCCGTGGACCACGCCGGGATAGCCCTCAAAATGCTCAGGAACCGTGTAGTGGGACTCAAGAAGATCCGGGCCGAGCTCGTAGAACGTCAACCCCAGGCCGTAAGGATTCTCGAGGCCGCAGGCGAAGCAGTTGCGTGAATTGGGCTGTTTGACGGTCCCGGCTTGGGCGGCGTGCGGATCGGATTGTATAGCCATCATTCACCCTCATATGGTCGTGGAGGGCGGCGATGGATGCTTGCCACCCCGGTCAAGCTAACGGGCTGAAAGTGTCGATTAGGAGCTCCACGCTCCCGCCCACGGGGTACAGGATCGGGCATGTGCAGCCGTGATCGATGTACTCCTGGACCTTGCGCTGGGCGTCTTCTGGTGTGCCCGACGCCGTGATCCGTTCGACCAAGTCATCCGGAACGAAATGCTTGGCTTGCTGGATTTGCTCGTGGGTCGCCGGCCAGCCGAGGATCCCCTGGATCTCGTCGACCACATCCTGTGAGACGCCGCTGGCCTTGGCAATATGTGGCTGTTGCGCCAGGTACTGAGTGAGCAGTTCGCGGCTGGTATCGAGCGCTTTGGCCCGGTCGGGATCCACCGATGCCACCACCAATTGCGGCCGATCGATGCTCTCCAAGCTGCGACCCGCCCTGGCTGCGCCCGCTTCAAGTTGTTCCATGGCGGGGTCGTTGTATGCAGGCGGCACGCAGTAGTTCATCACGACACCGTCGGCGATCTCGCCAGCCAACTCCATCATCTTGGGGCCCGTGGCTCCAATATAGATCGGCACGTTGCGCGGTTCACGACGCCCGTGGACGACATCCAGCTCGATACCGTCCACATGGTGGAACTCGCCATGAAAGGTCACTCGCTCCATGTTGAGCAACCTTCGCAAGACCTCCACGGTCTCCTTCATCGCCGTCAGGGGTTTCCTGCGCTGTATGCCAACGTTCTGGGCCAGCGGATCCCACCAGGCGCCGATACCGCAGATCACGCGATTGGGTGCCAAGTCGTCCAGGGTGAGGAAGGTAGATGCCAGAAGGCCAATGTTGCGGGTCCAATTGTTGATTACCCCGGAGCCCACCTTGATCTTCTCTGTCACGGCGGCGTAGGCAGCCATGGGCACGATGGCATCCCGCACCAGGCGCGATTCCGCCTGCCAGACAGCTTCAAACCCTTTGTCCTCGGCATAGCGTGCGTAGGCCAATCCGTCGCGCAGGTCGTGTGCATCTTGAAGATAGAGCGCCACTCGCTTCATGTTCCTGGAATCTCCTCGGCGGCTTTGATCGGCTGTCCCTGCTCTGACCTGAGGATCTCAAGGTCTTCAGGCAAATCCACGTCAAGGGCGAGCGATGGCAGCTCGCATACCTCCAACCTGGCACCCGAAGATTTCGCCCGAGCGACGTGCCTGGAGAAGCTGTTCGGGCCGAAATCATATTCTATCAAACCAGGCGGCGCCGACAGCAAAGCGTTCGTCCCGGTTCCGTGTCTGTCCGGCGCGACGACCACTACCGGAGGGTCATGGGCCAGGGAGAGCAGGTGTTCCACGTCCGCACGTGTGATAAGAGGCAAGTCGGCGGGCAGAATCAGCACCCGAGAAACGCCATACCCCCTCGCCACCAGAGTCGCGCGGATCAAGGCGCGGTTGAGCTCTGGTGTTCCGTTCTCCTGGACGGTCCGCGCGCCGAACTCACGCGCCACAGACAGGGCCATCGAATCACGGCTTATCACCAGCGTGTGTTCGACTTCCGGCACGTCTCGGAGCACGTCCAAGGTGTGCGTAAGAAGCTCCCGGCTCAACAGAGCCCGCTCTTCCACCGACAACACACCGGCGAGCCTCGATTTGGATCGGCGCAGGGGTTTAACAGGCACAATCGCCCAAAGCGTCACAGGATTGTCTCCGTTTTCAGCAAGGCAGTGGCAAGACCCAGTACATCTTCAGCAAGCGCCGCCCGCGCCGCTCCGTCAAGCATAACGGTCCCGGTCACGAGCGTCTGAATTCCCATCTCACGGATGGATGCGGCGAAATCTTCGTCCTGGTTGTCAATCACGAACCCGTCGAGCAGGTCGTTGAAGTGCCCGGCGACGGCCGCCGCATCAGCCCGCAATCCGAGCTCCCGGGCCATCTTAGCTGCCGGCCCCTTGATGGCTCGCCCCCCGACGATGGGCGAGACCCCCAAAACGGGTTTTGATGTGATGGCCTGGCGCACGCCGGGCACATTCAGGATAGGATCAAGGCTGACCCAGGGATTGGACGGGCAGAACACAACCACATCGGCCCATGTTAACGAATCCAGTACACCCGGAGCCGGCTGCGCCCGTGAGGCGCCTTCAAAGCGAAATCCCTTGACTTTGGGCTCGCATCGTCTGGCCACGAAGTAGGTCTGAAAAGAAAGATCGCCCTCGTCGGTTTCAACCACTGTTGGTATGGAATCATCGCTCATCGGCAGAACGGAAACGGTCACACCCAGAGCGCGCGACACCTGCTGGACGAAACCGCTCAGGGTCATCCCCTCGTGAAGCGCCTGAGTCCGAAGCACATGCAGCGCAACGTCCTTGTCCCCCAATCGAAACCAATCTGGCCCGCCCATGGCCTTCAGACTCTCCATGAAGTGCCAGCTGTCGTCCGCTCGCCCCCAGCCCGTTTCGGGATTGGCGATACCGGCCAATGTGTACAGGACCGTGTCCAGGTCGGGGCAGATGTGTAGGCCCAGGTGGTCGAAATCGTCCCCGGTATTGACGACGGCCCTGAGGTGGCCGGGAGGCAGCACGGCCGCCAGGCCGTCAATGAGCTTGGCCCCCCCGACACCCCCGGCCAGAGCAGTTACCTTCAGCGCCACAGGACAACCTCGTCCAGCGTCCTGCGATCCCGATCGCGGCCTGCCTCGTCCGGGTAGCCTAAGGCGATCATCCCTTGGGCCTCCCAATCAGATGGAAGATCCAATTCCTGGCGCACAATGACCGGCGTGAACAATGGCGAGCACAGCCAGCATGCGCCAAGGCCTTCAGCGTGAGCGGCTAGCAGCAGCTGCCCGCCCGCCAAAGCGGCGCTCTGGACGGCCATGGTGTGCTCAGCGGTCCGACGGTCGCCATCCGGGTAGCTATCCATGTCCTGCATAGTGAGGAACAACATCACCACAGCCGCTGCACCCAGCATCCGGTCACGGCCGCGGGCCACAATTCGTTCGATCTCATCTGGCGGCAGACCATCGCGTGCCAGATCAGCCCGAAATGTTTCCGACATGGTCGCAATCAATTGTCTCCGAAGTTCATCATCCTGCAGCACGACGAACCGCCACGGCTGTCGATTGTGGGCCGATGGGGCCCGGCAGGCAGCCTCCAGGATCCGCCGCAGGACCGCCCTCTCAAGAGGTTGGTCGGTGAACTTGCGGATGGAGCGCCGGGTAGCGACAAGCTCCTGGAAGGCTTTCTGGGTATCTGTCACCTGTTGGTAAAGAAAGACTTGGCCCTAATTGTGTAGATGACCCGGGTTTGTCCTTCGGTCGATCTCGGAAAGCGATCAACCCCGTGGTACTTCAAAGCCAGATGGTCCAAATGAGCCTTGGCGTCTGCCTCGGTTCGGGCGACGACCTCGCCGCGTACCTGAAGATAGCGATAGGGATTTTCGGGATCGATGATCGTGAGCGCCACTGCGCCTCGCTGGAGCATATTTCTATCCTTGATATTCCCGCTGGTCGTGTTCACTCTGAAGTCGCCATCCAGGACGTCAAACCACATGGGTGTCGCGTGCGGGCGTCCATCGGGCATCAATGTGGCCAGCACAGCGAAGGCCCTCTTATCGAACGACACCAAGTCCTGGGCTGATTCTGGGATTTGCATGCCAGGGTGAACCTCCGAGGCCAATTGCCACAGCACCGGAGTGGAAGGGAGGCCCTTCCACGATAGCGCCGGCCCTCACGGGCACCGGCACCTCCTATTCTAACGGATTGGCGCTTCCACCTGAATCACCCCTTTGTCTCCCCTAGCGGAACAGGTCCTCCGATTTGGGCCGCAGAAGCTCGCCCAGGGAGCCATCCCGCAGGGGATAGGGCAAACCGCGCACATGCACGAACGGGCGCCCCTCATCGGCCTGACCCATCAGCGCCGATGCCGCCGCGGCCAGTTCGTCTGCCAAACCAACTTGGGTGATCTTTAGCGGCTCGCCGAAACAGGTCTGGCCGCCCCCTCAGATCCAACAGCGCCGGGAAGTGAAACACGCCAATCGCTACACCCACCGTTCCCATGCGCCAGGCACGTCCGTGGGAATCGATGATCAGGACGCCAACTTCAGCTCCGGTTGCCGCTTCGAGAGTTTGGCCGAGGCGCCGGGCCGATGCATCCGGGTCCTGCGGCAGGAGAAGAACCCATGGTTCGTCTTCTCGGCCTGGCTCGCCGGCCACGTTCGAGTGGTCGACTCCGGCGTTGGCGCTGACGAACCCCAGCCGGTGCTCGACCACCAACACACCGGAGTGAGACCGGAGGACTTCGGAGCTTTCACCCAGAACAACCTCGACCAGGCGGGGGTCCTTGCCGACGTCTTGCGCCAGGCTGATGGCCTGGGGAGAAGCTACGACATCGTTGAGACAGACCAACCGCCCCTCGGACTTGGAAACCACCTTTTGGGCAACCACCAAGACATCACCCGATTGGAGAGCTATGCCACAGGCCTGCAATCCGGCCCGGACCAAGGCCGACAAATCGTCCCCCGGATGCACCAGCGGCACATCAGGCAGCGCGGTCAGCGTGAGTTGGTATGGGGCCGTCACTTCTTCAGTCCCACTACCTTGATTGATCCACGCAGGGATTTGTAGTGCTTGTTCATGCGGATGATCACGGCCGTCAGGCCTTCGATAACCACGGCGTTGTCGAGTCCGCCAGCGAAGTAGCCGTTCATCCCGGCGCCCTCTGCCAGTTTGATGACTTCCTCGGCAGCGGCCTCATCATCGGCGCAGATCAACACGTCCACATCGATGGGTTCTTCGGGTTTCTTCTTTAACACGAAGGCCGGCGCGGTTTGGAAGCCCGCCACGACGCGCACTCCCTCCCCGAGGATCTCCTGGGCGGTGCGTGCCGCCGACGGCGGCTCCGGCGGCCGGGCGTCGCGAAAGTCCACCCGGGCCGTCGTATCCACCAGAATCTTGCCCTGCAGATCATCCTTGAGACTCTTCAGGGCGGCGTCGTGGGCCGTGTAGTCCACGGTCAAGATGGCGATATCTGCTTTGCGAGCTGCATCCGCATTCTCCATCCCCTGGATGGTATCGAGGCCGAGCTCTTCATTGAGTTGGGCGGCCACCCCTTGCGCCTTCTCAGCCTGCCGAGATCCGATCAGGACCTGGTATCCGGCTTTGGCCCAACGGCTCGCCAGCGCCGGGCCCGACTGCCCGGTGCCCCCCAAGACGGCCAGGGTCAGGATCAAACGTTCGTCAGTCATGTACCCTCCAGAATCTCGTCCGACGCCCTAGTCGGGCGGTACGTTCTGGTTGTACCGTGCCCAAACGGCGGGAACACGCTCACGAGCCTTGGCCATGATTTCGGCTTCGTCCAGGGTCAGCAGCTCTCGGTCCCGCATGAGCAGGCGGCCGTCGACCATCGTGGCGGTCACCATCAATTCGTGGAAACCAAACACAATATGCCAGGGGAGGTTGCCTGCATGGACTGGCGTCGTGGGATGGTAGTTCACCAGGATCAAATCGGCCCGGGCACCGGTCTGGATAACGCCGAGCGGCGCCCCCGGGAAGAAGCCGCTCGCCAACGCTGCGTTGTTCACGACGGCCATCTGGGCCAGTTTGTCGGCCGGCATGCGGCGCGGATCACGATGCCACACTTTGTGCAGCAGGTAAGCCGTCTTCCATTCTTCCCACATGGCGTTGGAGAACCCATCGTTGCCCAGGCAAACCCGCACGCCCATGCGCAAGAGCGAATCGACGTCCGCCACGCCGACGCCGTTGTTCATATTGGAGCGGGGCTGATGGCTGACCCAGCTTCCGCACTCCGCCAGAAGTTCCATCTCGCGTCCGTCCACATGGATGGCATGCGCCACGATTGTGCGTTGGTCGAGAATTCCGTGTTCAAGCAAGCGGTCGACGATGCGCGAACCTGATTTCTGAAGACTATCGTACTCGTCGGCTTCATGCTCAGCGACATGGATATGAAATGCCGTGTCCGCAGGTGCGGCCCGACGGCAGGCATCCAAGCTCTCGTCGGACAGCGTCAGGCTGGCGTGCAGGCCAAAAGCAGCCGCCACGCGCCCGCCGGCGACCGAGCCGGTCGAGCAGCGCTCGATGAAGCGCACATTCTCTTCCCGTCCGGACGCCGATTTGGCTTCGCCATCCCGATCGGTGACTTCGTAGCACAAGACGGCCCGCAATCCGGAACGGTCGACGGCATCGGCGATTGTGTCCAGAGATCCGGCAATGGCGTTGGGGGAGGCATGATGATCGATCAAGGTGGTCGTGCCGTGGCGGATGGCGTCCACCAGGCAAACCAGCGCCGAGTAGCGCACATCTTCGTCATCCAGAGCTTTGTCGAGCGGCCACCACAGTTTTCGAAGCACATCTGGGAAATCTCGCGGCGGGCGGCCGGGAATGGCCATGCCGCGGGCGAACGCGCCATAGAAGTGCGTATGGGCACAGATGTTGCCGGGCATCAACCATTGGCCTCGCCGCGTCCAGCGTTTCCTCGTCGGGGTGCGCCTGGGCCAGCTCGGCGGTCGGCCCTACGGCATCGATTGTGCCATTTTTCACAAATAGGGAATGGTCTTCGAGGATTTGGTTGGGCTGACCCCAGGTGACCAGGCAGGCGTGGGTGATGAGCATCATCAACTCCTGGATGCTACGCGCTTCGCGCTGGGCCAGCGCGAGCATAGCCAGAGCAGCGGTTTACAACGCAGTTTAGAACGGTGGGAAATCAGCTGGTGAGGGGGCTGCGGCACGCCGGGAGAGGCGGAGGGGATCATGCTCGCCCCGCCGACATTGGTGGTGGCATTGTGTGCGGTATTGACAATTCGGGCCTCGTGCCGTCCCATGCCCGGTCTCGTCCCGGGCACGTAGTTGTGCCTATCGGCAGCCAGCGCCTGGCTGGACCGTGAATTCAACCAACCGCCCATGAGGCACGCTATGCTGGCGGTGCAGGAGCGGTGGATGAATCCGCGGCAAGCGTCATTCTAGCACGCAGATTCGAGGGAAACAAACCCACCGCCCTTCGCCACCTCCAGACCTGCTGTCCTAGACGATTGCGGCGCCCGAGAGCCGGTGCTGAAAGCGGCCCATGCCGGGTTTACCAAGCCATCGGTTGCCATCGACGATCATTTCCCCGCGCAGGAACACTTTTTCGGGGAACCCCTGCAGTTCCCAGCCTTCGAAAAGATTGTAGTCCGTGCGATGCTTGGCATGGGCGACGCCGTACGTCAGCCGCCGTTCCGGATCCCAGATCACGATATCGGCGTCCGCCCCCGGCACAAGTGCACCTTTGCGAGGGTAGAGGCCGAAGATCTTGGCAGGATTCGTGCTGGTGAGCGCCACGAATTGGTTGGGAGTCAGGCGCCCTTGGCCCACGCCGTATGACCACAGAACCGGGAGCCGATCCCCGACCCCAGGCAGGCCATTGGGGATCTTGGTGAAGTCCTCGGCGCCGAGCTCCTTGCCAGGGATGGCCACCGGTTGTCCCTCATATTCAATCGGCTTCGTGCCATCAAAGAAGAACGGACAGTGGTCGGTGCCCACCGTCTGAATCACGTCACGGCTCAGACCCTGCCACAATCCGCGTTGGTCATCCGGCGTGCGGATCGGCGGGGAACACACCCACTTGGCGCCGTCGGGGCGTGAAAGCAGGTCATCACTAAAGAAGAGATATTGAGGGCAGGTCTCGCCCATCACCGGCAGCCCTTTTGACCTCGCGTAGGCCAGTTGATCGACCTCACCGGCGGTGTTCATATGCACAACGTACAGGGGAGAATCGGCCTGAGCCGCCAGGGCAACTGCTCTGAGGAAAGCCTCAACTGCTCCCCAGGCGGGCCTGGTGCGTGCATGGTACTCAGCCGATGTATGGCCAGCCGCCAGGGCTTCGCGTACAAGCACGTCAATCACATCGCCATTCTCGCCGTGCAGCATGGTGAGCATGCCGTGCTCGGCACCTCGCCGCATCACCTGAAAGATCTCCCCGTCCTGCAGCCTGAGCCTTCCGTTGTAGGCCGTGAACACTTTGAGGGTGGTGATTCCCAGGTCCACCAAGGACGGTATTTCGTCGAGAACCTGCTGGTCGAGGCGGGTGATGTTGGCATGGAATCCGAAGTCGATTGCCGCCCGTCCATCCGCCCGCTCGTGCCAGGCGTCAACGCCCGCTCGCAAACTTCCCTCGTCGAGCTGAGGGACGAAGTCAAGACGCGGTAGTGGTTCCCCCAAAGGCCGCTGCCTTGTGGCCAGTGTAGTGGTCATCGGATGACACTGTGTCGAACATGGGCAGGTTGAAGTGGGTGTGCGGATCGATGCCGCCCGGCATCACGAGTTTGCCGCTGGCGTCGACCACTTCCCCGTCCTCGCCATCGAAGTGCTCGCCGATGGCGACGATGCGCTGGTCATCGATCAGGATGTCGGCCGAAAAGGTTTCTTCGGCGGTGATCAGGGTGCCACCCTGGATCACTGTGCTTCCCATGTTCGTTTCCTCCGCCCCTACCGGTGGACTTCGAGACTGACGGGCACCAACATTATAGGCCCCCGGACGGCGGGAAGGTGCCCTGGCGGCGGATCAGGAAGAGGGTCTAAATCGCAAAGGCAGCCCGATGGGCTGCCTTTGTATGCGCCGAACAACACCGGGTTCAGTTCAAGAAGTATTCGGTGCCGCAGTAGGGGCAGGTCACAACCCCTTTCCCCACGAGCTTGAGCTGCCCGCCGCAGTTTTTGCACTTGTCGAGTTCCCTTAGAGCTGACGCATCCTGAGAATACAGGATACCTTCATCCCAGTTGATGAAGCCGGTGAACAGCCCCATCCCCACCAAAGAATGGATCTCCTCCTGCACCTGACTGCGGCTCGAGCCCAGTTCAAGCACCAGGTCGCTGATTGGCACCTGGCCCCGGCTCTTAACCTCATCCAGGATGCGCCTGAGTTCGGTGCGCTCGGCATCCTCCGCCGCTTCTCTTCCACTACGGACCAGCAAGAACATCCCGGCCCCGATCAGAGGTAGGACCACGATGGCCAGGAAGGCACCCCCGAGTACTGCCCCGGTCACCTGCAGTCTGCCTCCAGTGACGCTGGCTACAAGCCACAGCACGCCGATCAGCGCCAGGGCAAGCCCGCCGCCGATCAGGAGTATTCCCATCAATCTTCCACTTCTCATGGCTGGTATGCTCCGTTGTTGGTCGTGGGCATCATCCGAAACCGGCACTGCCGCCCCCGCCACCGCCCCCACCGCTGAACCCTCCGCTGCTGAAACCGCCCGCCACCGCTTCCACTTGAAGACGGCGCCGAGCCCAAAACACGGCCAGTGCTGTTCAGCATCTGGGTCAAGCCGTCGCTCATGCTCTGCAATCCGCCCGACAGATTGTCGGACATCCCCTGCAACCCCCCGCTGCCAGAGCCAGTCATGGCCGGCGTGGTGCTGGCCAGGCCCCCAGGGCGGCCACTGCCGCCGCCCGTGCCATACGGGCCGCCATACGGAATGTACCAACCAGGGGCAGGGGTATTCGTCATGGTCGAGAACTTGTGCACAAAGGATTGGTTCATGCCGAAGGCAATCGCGTACGGCAAGTAGCGTTCGAAAAGATCGCCCAATTCTTTGATGTCATTGAGCTGGTCGATCTTAGCCAGGTAGTTCTTGAAGGCTTTCCAACGTTCGGCCGCCTCGGCACCGGCCCAGGTCTTGGCAGGCATGAAATTGCCTGCCACCAGGGCTGCCACCCCGGAGACACCCAGCGCCAAGGGCAGGCAGGTCAAAGCGCCGGCATAGGTCGCCAGAGGAAAGAGGATGAAGCCCGAGACGAAGGCGACGGCCAGAACTGCGATCCCGATGCCAATCCACAACTTGCGTGTTCTGTCCGGGCTGGCCTTGAAGAAGCCGTGCGTCACGAGTTGTTTGTAAAGGCCCTTTTGGATATCGGGCAAGCGGGTATAGAACTTGTTCTTCAGATCGCTCAGGTCGCGCTCGGTCTTGTGCCCAGTGAAGATGCCATGCATGATCTCGCGCTCGTAGTCATTGAGCTCGCTGAAATCGTCCTTCTGCTTGCGGAATACGAAATCGGTGGACCCTAACCCGAGGAAGCCTTTCGTCTCGGACTCTTCGATGGTCATATACCCGCGGCGGGCCAGATCAACAATGCTGGCCACTACGTCTTGCATGTCCGCCCGCTCATCGATCAGGGTGCCCAGAATTCCGGGTGGCAGATCCTCCGGAGGTTCGGTAACGTACTCGGGAACGTCAGCCACCTTGGGATCCCGACCCCGCATATACCACAGCAGATAGACGCCGAGAGGCCCGCCAAAGGCAAGCAGGACGGCCAACAGCCCGACGATGCAGGTTGAGTGCCGGTCGAACGGTTCGGTCGTAGGCCTCGGCCTGGTCAACGCTGGCCTGCCACGCGGGCGGGTTGGATGGGATGATGCCGTGTGTGAACTCAACCCCGATTTCCATTCGGTCGCTGGCCGACATGCCGTTATCGGCCACAAACGAGACCGACGTGCCATCCGGACTCTGCCGCCATTGGGTGTTGACCCCGGCCGAGTCGATGGTCATGAACTTGGCCCCGCTAGGTAGGAACACGGTCGTGCTGGCTTCCTCGATCGGGAAGTCCCGCTGGTTGTCAATGGCAATCCACTGCAGCTTGTCGCCTGAGTCGTAGATCCTCACGCCGCCATGCACTGTGTAGGCAATGTCGTACGAACGCGTGGTATCGCTCAGCTGTGGGAAGTACCAGTAGATCTCCAGATTGCCGCCGCTTTGCTCCGCGGTGAACGTGTATGGCGTGCCACTGTACCCGACTTGCTGGTACGTTTGCCCCCCGGGCTCACTGATGGTCACATCGCTAATCCCATTGGTTTTGTCCAATGGAATCACCCGATAGCCGTGGGTGAAGCTGCCCGACGTGAAGCGGATTTGCTGATGCTCGACAACTCGGAGATCCCCATTGGGCTGGATGCTCAGAGAGACGTCATAGCGGTCCCAAACCAGCGTCTTCGATTGTGCGCGGGCCGGGAAACTCGGTGCGAGGAGCAGGGTCGCAATGAGCGCCAGGACGAGCAGACGCAGTTTTCGCATGAAGGGCCTCACATCCTGTGACGAGACACACATCCGAGACATTGTGATCAAGATCATGGCAATCATACACGCGTCAAAGAAGGCTGTCGAGCTTCCTAGTATCCCCCCTTTCTTCCAACAGTCGCCAGAGCTGGTCCCGATCGGCGGAGGGAGGGACGGTCAGGTCCGCCAAAGTCTTTGCCAGCAAAAGACGCTTGCCTGTGGTGAACAGAAACGTGAAGCGCTTCCATCCTCCGCTCAGGATCGGGACTCGGCAACCTCTCTAACTCACCAATCTGAATTCGGTAGTAGGGTTCGTCCGCCCGTGGGTGGTCGGGCTCATCTCGCAAGAGATCCGACCGGGTGGTTAGCTCGAAGCCGCGCACAGGGGCCACATAGCGCACGCTCCAGCGTTCATCTCCGAATGCTCCTGTCTGGTAGAACGCCAGCCAGTCCACGCGCACCGTCTTGGGCGCCGACTGGAGCGGGATCCTGTACCAGCCAAGCATGCGGGCGATTTCGAGGTCCCTGCGGGCTTTGACGATCGCCACCAGCACCAGATCATCTGGATCCATGGCCATTGATCTCCCCCTGGGCCCTGCACAGTGCTCCGTTCTGCCAGCAACCATAGCACAATCCGCCAGCCGACAGAGCCTGGATCCGGACGGCAGCCCGACCCGATAAATGGACCTGGCCCCAGGCAGCGCCAGGTCCAAGGCCCTGCGCTAGGGATCAAATCGGTGGGTGAGGTTCAGGCGGCCTCGACATCCGCATTGAAGGCGTCGATAAGCTCATCAATCGCCTCAACTTGTCCCTGGAACCTTGTCCAATAATCCGGCGCGTACCACTGGTCGGTGATCTCGTCGAAAGTCCGACCCTGCTGTTCGACCCATGTGTAGTACTTGAGGTTGTGCACCCTCCGCCGATCCGTGTAGCGGAGTTCTTCCATGTGGTCGGTGGTGATCCCGGCCAGATATTGTCCATGGGCGGCGGCCGCTTCCCGCTCGCCGAACTCACCGCTCTCGGCATGCATTTCTTTCAAACGACTCTGGTACAGGTCCATCGAGTCGGTCAGGACGGTCAGGACGACGTCGTCCGGTCCCAGCTCGTAGTATTTGGCGAACTTGATGGCCATGGTCATATTTGCGATACCCGAGAAACCGAGAAGACCCAATTGGGACACGACACTCTCTGGGACGCCGGTTTCCGCAAGGTAGGCTCGGCCTGCGCTTTCGTTGAACAGGCGCGCCAGGTTGACCACGGTGGTGTCATCGATATCCACCACCAGATCGGTGTTCTTGACATTGTGAATCCAAGGCACATGCTTGTCGCCAATTCCTTCGATGCGATGCGCCCCAAAGCCATTCTCGAGCAGCGTTGGGCACTGCCATGCTTCCCCGGCGGCGACCTTGCTGGTGGGGAACACTTGCTTCAGGTAGTCGGCACAGGCAATCGTGCCTGCGGAGCCGGTCGTGAGGACCACGCCTCGATACGTCCCGCTGTCCCCCAGTTCTCGTTCGAGCACCTCTTGCATAGCGTGGCCGGTGATCTCGTAGTGCCAGAGATAATTGCCGAATTCCTCGAACTGGTTGAAGATCATCAGATTCTGGCCCGAGGCGCGCAGTTCCTTGCACTTGTCGAAGATTTCCTTGACGTTGGACTCGCTTCCCGGCGTCTTGATGGTCTCCCCGGCAATGTTGGCCAACCAGTCGAACCTTTCCTTGCTCATCCCTTCAGGCAGGATGGCAATCGACTCGGTGGCCAGCAGCGCCAAGTCATATGCCCCGCCGCGGCAGTAGTTGCCGGTCGAAGGCCAGACCGCCTTCTGCTCGGTGGGATCGAACTGCCCGGTCACCAATCTCGGCACCAGGCAGCCGAAAGCGGCTCCGACCTTGTGCGCGCCCGTTGGGAACCACTTGCCTACCAGGGCAATCACCCTCGCTTCAACGCCGGTGAGGCTGGACGGCAGTTCGAGGTAGTTGACCCCCCCGAAGCCGCCGCCGGATTCCACCGGCTCGTTCTTCCAGGTGATTCGGAACAAGTTGCGGGGATCGACGTCCCATAGGCCAACTTTGGCCAGCTGCGCCCTGATCTCGTCCGGAACAAGGGCGGGGTTCTTCATTTGGGCAAAGGTGGGGATGCGAATACCGCGCTCTTTGGCGCGCTGGATGGCATGCTTGCGACGAGCGTTGTCGATGGTGAGGTCGATCATTCGAGGGTTACTCCTGTGAGTTGGTTTGGTCGGGCCCGTCATCGGGTCCATGGCTGACGATGTAAAGCGGACGCCCTTTTGCCTCGTCGTACAGACGGCCGATGTATTCACCCAGAATGCCGAGAGAAATCAACTGCACGCCACCCAAGAAGAGCACAGCCAGCAGCGTGGAGGCCTGGCCGAAGAATGCCTGATTTCCCATCAGGCGAAGGATGATTACAACTGGGATGGCGACAGCACTGATTCCGGCACTGACGAACCCGAGATAGGTGGCAATCTGCAGGGGGAAATACGAGAAACCGGTGACCGCATTCAGTGCGAAGCGCACCATCTTGCTGAAGGTGTACTTGGTTTCCCCGGCAAACCGCGCCTCCCGAGTGTATGGCACGCCAATCTGCCGGAAACCCACCCACGCGGCCATGCCCCTCAGAAAGCGGTGGCGCTCCCGCATCTGCTTGAGCGCCGCCACAACTTTTCGGTCGATCAGGCGAAAATCACCGGTGTCGAGGGGAATGTCAACATCCGTGATGCGGTAGATGAGACGATAGAAGACAGAAGCCGTCACGCGTTTGAACCACGTTTCGCCCTTGCGTTCGGCGCGAACGGCGAACACGACTTCATAGCCCTGGCGCCACTTGTCTACCAGCTGGGGAATGACCTCAGGCGGGTCCTGCAAGTCAGCATCAATGATCACCACCGCCTGGCCACGGCTGTGGTCGAGCCCGGCTGTTACAGCGATCTGGTGTCCGAAGTTGCGCGAAAAGATGATGGGGCGTACGTGAGGGTCTTGCCGGCCAAGATCGAGGATCCGCTGGGTGGACATGTCACGCGAACCATCGTCCACCATGAGCAGCTCCCAAGGCTGGCCGAGCGCTTCCATGACGGCCCCGATTCTCCGATGAAGCTCTTCAACCGAATCAGCTTCATTGAAGACGGGCACGATGATCGAGAAGGTGACAGCGCTTGGATCGCTCATTCTCTCAAGGACGTCCTCATGCGCCTTCCACAACCTCCCGCAAGGCATCCAGACTGGGCTCGATCACCTGCGCTTCGCCGGTGGCTTGCATGGCAGCGTCGACGTCTTTCAGCCCACTCCCCGTGACCATCACCACGACGGTCTCGTCTCTTCCCAGCAGCCCAATGTCGACGGCTTTGACCAGCCCGGCCTGCGCCGTGGCGCCGGCCGGCTCGGCGAACACTGCGGCTTGCTGTCCCAACTGGCGCATGGCGGCCAAAATGTCTTCATCCTCAACATGCACATAGGCGCCCCCTGTGTCACGGACGGCCTGCAACGCTCGATAGCCATCTCTCGGCAGGTCGACCGAGATGCTGTCAGCCAGCGTGTCGGCCCGGACGGGTTCGATCGTATCCGACCCGGCCGTGAAGGCATTGTAGATCGCCGAAGAGCCGCTGGCCTGAACCCCGATCAATCTCGGGATCTCTTCAATCCAGCCCAAGGCATGCAGATCCTGGAAACCCTTGTGGAGGCCGCTGATGATATTGCCGTCACCTACCGACACCAACACAACCTGCGGGGCCGTCCAACTTGCCGGGCCGCCCGGGCTGGCTGCCACGCCGAGTTGTTCGCAGATCTCAAAAGCAGCCGTTTTCTTCCCCTCGGCTGTAAATGGATTGTATCCGGTGTTGCGACAATACCAGCCGAAGGCGTCAGAAGCTTTGATGGAGAGATCAAAGGCATCATCGTAGGTGCCGTCCACGAGGATGACACGTGCCCCAAACATCAGAAGCTGTGCCACCTTGGCCCTGGGCGCCGAGCGCGGCGCGAGGATCACGGTTGGCATGCCGGCTGCCGCCCCCATGCCAGCCAGGGCAGCACCGGCATTGCCGGTGGAAGCCGTCACCACCAACGAAGCGTGGATCTCCTCAGCTCGACGGACGACCACGGCGCTGGCCCGATCCTTGAAGGAGGCCGTCGGGTTGCGGCCGTCGTCCTTGACCCACAGGTGGGGCATTTCCAGGGCGAGCCGCAACCCGGGTGGCCCTAGCAGCGGCGTCATCCCGACCGACCTCAGTGCCGTTCCAAAATGACCCGGATCCGATACCGGCAGCAAGGGAAGATAGCGCCAAATGGACCTCTCGTTGCTGCCAAGAATCTCACACGATGAACACGACGAACTTATCCGCTTGAAATCAATCTGAACATCGAGATTGGAACCGTCAGTCGGGCAGGTGTAGAAGATGTCTGCCGGCGGATAGGTCCGGCCACATGCCGGGCAGTGATAGCCCAGGTAGGTGCTCATCGCTCACCTCGGTTGCCGGCATCGGCCTTCGGTTGCCTGAGACGTGTCTGCATAGGAGAACCGACTTCCCTCCGTGGCCCACGTGAAGGGCGAGGCCGGTTACATCGATATTCATACGCCAAACAGGACAAGTGGGTCTCCCCTATTCTTGCTCGAACGGGATGCCGAGGGACCCCGGAGGGGAGGCGCGGAGCGAACGCAAAATGCCCGTGATCAACCGTCGGGTCGAATCGGGAAGCGCCGCCAGCGTTCGCTGGACCCACTCGGTGCTGCCAATGTTGACCAGCAAGAGCGCCAGGATCATCAGCGGGAAGGGCGCCACTTGAAGTACCTGAGATGGGACCCCCGGGAGGCTCGGCTGCAATACGATCCCCAGCCACTGCACCAAGGCAAACAGGTACACTCCAAAGGCCGCACGGATGGGGTCCCACGCCCCAAAGATCGCAATCGCAAGGGCAATCCAGCCAATCCCGTCCAAGCCGGTTTGGGTCCCCATCCAGCCTGATTTGATATTCAAAGTGTAGGCCGGGCCCGCCAAACCCACCAATGCCCCGCCAAGAATCGTGTACAGATAGCGCAGCCGGTTGACATTAGCGCCCCGCACGAAAGCAGCCGCTGGCCGTTCGCCGATCCCGCGTAGCATTAAGCCTGGACGTGTCCGGTACAGGTACAACCACAGCAGGAAGATGAAGACAATGCTCATATAAATCAGGATGTTCTGCCGGAAGAATAGGACGCCAATGACCGGGATATCTTTCAGTAAGGGGATGGGCAGAGCCGGCAGCGAGGGACCTGAGAGGTTCATGTACGGCACGCCCAAGAAGTAGGAGAGATCGCGGCCAAGAAGGGTCAGCACGAAACCGACCGCCACCTGAGATAAGTGAAGCTCTATGCTGGTGAAGGCGACGATGAGGGCCACAAGGCCGCCAATGGCCATCCCTGCCAGAAAACCCAGTACCAGGCTCCCGGTGCTGTAAGCCACAGCAAAACCACCCATGGCCGAAAGGAGAATCGTGCCGTTCAGCGAAAGGTTGATCACACCTGCCCGCTCGGTGATCGTCTCGCCGAGCACAGCGAACATCATCGGCATGGCGGCAGCAACCACGCCCGCTAGGCCGACCAAGATCGAGTTGGTGGTCATTCCGTCTCCTAAGGCCGCTTAAGAATCCGCTGGCGGGCACCTTCACCGATCAGCAAGACCAGAACAAGTAGGTCCTGCAAAACCCCTGCAAAGGACGCATCGAGCTTGTAAACAATCTGCAGCTGCACACTACCGATATTCATTGCAGCGAACAGAAACGCCACCGGCGCGGCCCAGAACGCCTGATAGTTGATCAACATGGCCACAAGCAGACCCAGGAAACCGTAGCCGTTTGAAATGTTGGGCAGGAGGCGGTGGTAGACGCTGGTGACCTGTATCGCTCCCGCTAGGCCGACGATGGCTCCACACAGTAGAAAGGCCAACATGCTGTACTGCCAGGTCGGCACGCCCAACAGGAAAGCGGCGCGTATGTTCTTGCCCACCGCCTTCAGGCGCAGACCGAAGTGCGTGCCGCGCAGCAAGAAAAAGACCATCACCATGACGGCCAAGGAACCACCCAGTGCCCAAAGGCTGAGTTCGGTGTGGGGCAGTGCTGGCAGCCAAAGGCGTTCGGGGAAAGGCTGGGTTCCCGACATCGACCCAACGCCGGGCCGCTTCCACGGCCCAAAGACAAGGTAGATGGTCAGCGCCGTGGCGACGAAATCCAGACCCAGGCCACCGAAAATCTCATTGACGCCGCCGAAGACCTTGAGCGCGCCGGCAAGAGCCGCCCAGAGCGCCCCGCCCACCATCCCAGCCACGATCCCCAGGATGATTATCAAGGCAGGCGACAGGGAGCTATCCTGCAGAAGGCGAAGCACCCCCGTAGCGAAAATCGAACCCAGAACCATCTGGCCTTCCACACCGATGTTCCACAGCCCAGCCGCAAAGGTGATCAGCACGCCGGCTGTGGTCAACAGCAGGGGAGACCAGGTGATCAGGATTCCATAGATGTCGCCCATGGAGCCGAAGGCGCCTTGCACAATGCTGAGATATACCTGGAGCGGCGGCGCACCGGCAGCCAGCAAGATGAGGGTTGTGATCAAGAGCGCCAACAAGAGGGCCCCGAGTTGAAAACCAAGAATTCACCCAGGTGCGATTAGTCATTGGCCCTTGTCCGATGTCAGTTCCGACCACCCGCTGCCACCGATCAGCTCGCCGAGCTTGTCGGTGGTCAGTTTCCCCGCATCCAACGGTGGAGTCATATCGCCGCTGAAGAACACGAGCACGCGGTCACTGTACTGCAGGATTTCCTCTAGATCCGACGAAACGAAGATGATCGACGTGCCCTGCCGACAGCGCTCTTTGAGCTTGCTCCAAATGTAGATCGCCAATTCGATATCCAGCCCACGGGTGGGGTGCTCGAGGATCAGAAGGTTCAGCGGATCTCTCAGAAGCGCCAGCAACGCCCGTTGTTGATTTCCCCCCGAAAGCAACTCGACAGGGCTGGCCGGCGTGCCACGAATATCGTACTCCTTAATTCGTTTCTCCGCGAGCTGCGAGCCCTTGTCCCAATTCACAAAGAAGCCCTCAGCCTCTTCGGCCAGGATGAAATGCTCCGTCAGGGACAGACCAGGAACCATGCCCTCTTCCAGGCGCGATGCCGGAAGGAAGGCTACGCCCTGGTCCTTGTAGGCGTGGTAGGAGCGACCGGTCATGTCCACGCCATTGATCAAGATCCGGCCACCAACGGTCCGCGCCAGGCCCGAGATATCACGCAGAAACACGCCTTGGCCGCTCCCTGCCATGCCAGCCAAGCCGATGACCTCTCCCCGATGCACATCTAGGGTGATTTCCCGCAGAGCTATATGGTAGTCCTCGGCGGAAACTCCGCGCAGGGAGAGGGTTACTTCTCCCTCCATGTTCGAGACACGATCTCCGACCGAAATGGTCTTCCCAAACATCATCTCCACGAGCTGCTTGGTAATGTAGGGGGCCTTGGTCTCGCCCACAAGATGGCCCTGGCGCAGCACGGCCACTCGGTCGCACAATCCTTCAACGTCCTCCAGCTTGTGCGAAACGAAGAGGATGGTTTTCCCCTGAGATGCCAACAAGCGAAGGGCAGCGAATAGCGCCTCCTTCTGCGCGCCGCTGATGCCGGTGGTCGGCTCGTCGAAGATCAGCGCTTTGGCCCCCAGCCAGATCAGGCGCAGAATCTCAAGCTGCTGGCGCTCCCCGACCGTGAGCGTATCGACATAGGCTTCCGGATCGAGCGAGAAAGAGAACTGATCCGCCAGCTTCTTGAGCTCGATGCGCGCCTCGGCCTGGCCGGTGAGAAAGTGCCCCTCCTGTCCGAGGACGAAGTTGTCGATCAGGCGCATCGGCGGGAAGTCCAACGGATCCTGGTGGAGCATGCCCACCCCATGATGGATGGCATCGGCCGGGGATGCGATGGTCACCGATTGTCCGTCAAGCAGGATCTCTCCCTGGTCGGCTCGAATGAAGCCGGAGAGAATCTTCATCAAGGTGCTCTTGCCCGCCCCGTTTTCCCCGAGCAAGCCCATTACAGTTCCGGCGGGGATAGACAAGGTGATGCCCGCATTGGCGTGCACCGCGCCGAAAGACTTGTGTATGTCTCGAAGTTCAACCTTCATGGATGAACTCCCATCCATGCGCCTCGAAGGCTCGCCCTAGAGGCAGGAATCGGGGGGAAGGCCAGGCCTTCCCCCCGATTGACGGTTGTTTACTGAGAAACGCTCTGCCCTTGCATACCCTCGAGCAGCTGGGGCAGGTACCAGACTTGCTGATCGGTGGCGGCCACACCATCTGTCAGGTAGGGCGTCCCGTCCTGCAGATTGATCGGGCCGGTCCACAGGTCCAAGCCACCGGCCAGTTCCGAGATGAACCCGTCCAACTGAGTGGAGGCGTCGGCCGACAAGCCGGCGCCCTTGGTGAAGCCCACGCGCGCTGGTGTCCGGGTTGTTGATGTCGGCCCAATCCGGACCATTCCACTGGAAGCCTTCCTGCCACGTGCCGTCGGCGGCGGATTTGACCGCCGTCAGGAAGGCGGGGCCCCAGTTGAAGTAAGGCACGCCCAGACAGATGTCAGGCGCCACGTTGCAGTTGTCCTTGTAATCGTAGGCGAGGGCAAACGTGGACTGGCCAGCGTCGTGCATCTTCTTGGCCTCAACCAAGGCTTCCGTCGTATCGATGCCGGAGATGACCACGTCAAAACCGCTGTTGTAGAAGTCGTCAGCAACCTGAGTTGGGTCGGAGGTGACACCGGGGATGTTGAACCAGAAGCCGATCCAGGTAACCTTGAACTGCAGGTTGGCTGCATCCTTGTTAAGGACGTGGGTCCAGCAGTACTTGGCGCCGAGGTAGGCCGAAGAGGCCAGCCGGCGCGTCTCGTCGTTGATCAGGGGTCCAAGATAGCCGATCTGGCCGGTTTGGGTTGTGAGCGCAGCGGCGCATCCGGCGATCATCTTGCCATATTCCATGCGGCCCATGATATCGATCTGGTTCGGCGAGGCCTGGTAGTTCTTGCCATCCTTCCATGTCCAGTCATCTGATACACCGATGACATCGATAGTGGGATTGGCCTGGGCGAACTTGAGCGCCTCATCCTTCATATCATCCGAGTTGAAGATGACAAGCTGGGCGCCTTGCTGCACCAGTTGCTGGGCCAATTGCGAGGCCGTCTGTCCGGGGTAGGAAGGAGAACCGGAATACACGTTCTCAAGGTAGACCATCTTCGAGCCTGGCAGGTTCTGTTCGACATATTGCCCGCCCTCAAAGGTCGCCTGGCTCCACCCCTGGTCATTCTTGGCACCGACCAAGAGCATGCCGAATGTGAACGGCTGCTCAGGTGCCATCGTCTCGGCGGGGGCCGACGTCGCCTCAGACGCCATAGTCGCTTCAGGCGCTGTCGTTGCCGGGGCCTGGGTTGGCGCTGCCGCCGGGCCGCAGGCCGCCGCCAGTAAGGCGACGATCATCAACCCTCCGAGGACCCGCCATTTCATGGTGCTACTCATCTGTCGCTCCTCCTTGTTGAAGAGATCAAGTTTGCGCATACTCCGTTTGATCAGAGATCGATATGCCGTGTGCCTCCTTTCCCTCATCCAAACCACAGACTAGGGGACAATTCGTGTGCCGGTTTCTCCCTGCAAAGCCCGCCGGATGTTGGGCGGGTCGGTGATCAGAGCTTCCTTGCCCCCGCGTTCGAGGTAGCCGATGACCGCCCGGATCTTGGGCTCCATACTCCCTTTGGCAAAGTGACCCTCGGCCAGATAACCCTTGGCCTCGGCCAAGCGTCATCCTGTCCAACTTCTTCTCGTCGGGCTTGTTGTAGTTCAAGGCGACTTGCTCGACGGCCGTCGAGATCAGAAACAGATCGGCGCCGATACTGGAAGCCATCAATGATGAGGCGAAGTCCTTGTCAATGACCGCCTCCACACCCTTGAGGGCACCCTCTTCGTCGGCGACGACAGGGATCCCGCCGCCGCCCACGCTGACCACGATGAAGCCGGCCTTGATCAGCGTCTCGATCGCGTCTCGCTCCACGATTCGCTTGGGGGTCGGCGATGGAACCACCCTCCGCCACCCGCGACCGGCGTCCTCGACGACTGCCCAGCCTTCGTCCTCAGCGTGCTGCTTGGCGGTGTTTTCGTCCATGAAGGTGCCGATCGGCTTGCTCGGATTCTGGAAGGCGGGGTCTTCTTTGTCGACCTCCACCTGGGTAACCACAGTGGCTGCCTGGCGATTCAGACCGCGGGCTTTGAACTCGTTGTGCAGCGCCCGCTGGAACATGTAGCCGATGGCGCCTTGCGTGTCGGCCCCGCAGTAATCCAGCGGAACCGGATGAAGCTCACCCATCGACAGCTCCGACCGCCGGAGGATAAAGCCTACCTGCGGCCCGTTCCCATGCGTGACCACCACATCCCAGCCGGCTTCGATCATATCGGCCAGATGGGACATGGATTCACAAGCCGCTGCGTACTGATCGGGGATCGTCTGGTGGGTCTTGTCCTTGATCAGGGAATTCCCCCCGACCGCCACCACGGCCAGCTTTCGATCGTTCTTTGTTTGATCCATGGGTCTCCTCAAGCCATCGTCAAGGCCATCACGGCCTTTTGGGCATGCAGTCGGTTTTCGGCTTCGTCGAACACAACGCTGTGGGGGCCATCGATGACGCCATCGGTGACTTCGATGTTGCGGTCGGCCGGAAGCGGGTGCATGTAGATGGCATCTGACTTGGCCAAAGCCATCTTCTTCTCATCCGTGATCCAGTCCTTGTACCGATCCTGGATCTCCTTGCCCTTCTCCGAGTCCGTCGTCGTCAACAGCGGCCCCCAGGACTTGGCATAGACCACGTCGGCGTCTTTGAAGGCCTCTTCCATATTGTCGGTTACTTCGAAGCCTGTGCCAAACCGCTTGGCCTGCTCCCGTGCCTGGTCCATGATGTCCGGCATCAGCTTGAACTCCGGCGGATGGGCGAGAGTGATGTCCAGGCCGAAGCGCGGCATTTGCAGGATCAAAGATTGAGGCACCGAGATCGGCTTCAGATACGACGCAGCGTAGGCCCACGAGACGACCATCTTCTTCTTGCGCAGATCGCGGCCCTTCTTTTCGATGATTGTCATCAGATCGGCCAGGATCTGATGGGGGTGGTAGAAGTCACACTGCATGTTGAGCACGGGCACACGTGAGGCTTCAGCCACAAGGTTCAGGTAGCGGTTGCCGATCCCCCAGTCGACGTGCCGGATGGCGATGCCGTCGAAATAGCGGCCGAAGATCTCGCCCATCTCCTTCTCGGTGTCACCGTGGGCGATCTGGGTTGTCCGCGAATTCGATAAATGCCGCGTGGCCGCCCAACTGCGCCATGCCGGCTTCGAATGAACCCCGCGTGCGTGTGCTGCTGAAGAAGAACAGCATCGCCAGCACCTTGTCGCGCAGATAAGCGTGCGGCTCACCCAATGCCCGTTTGCGCTTGAGGTCAAACGCCACGTCGAGGACAGTCTCCACCTCTTCGCGACTGAAATCGAGGTCGCTGATCAGATCGCGACCGCGCAGATTGGTTTGCATGCTTTCCTCCTGCTTCCGACTTGAGCCCCGGAGATTGCACCCCAGGGCCGTCGCCGTCCGCTACTCCATCATCCCCAGGACCAATGCCAACAAGGACATGCGCATGACGACGCCGTTGAACGCCTCCACCCAGTAGCGGGCGTGGCGGGTGGCGTCAACCTCTGGCAGGAGCTCGTCCATCCGAGGCAGCGAATGCAGGATGATCGAGTCCGGCTTGGCCTGCTTCATGACGTCCAGAGTGACCTGGTAGTTGGCCGGTGTGAGGCCGACGTCGCCGGATCGCTCGTCGCGCGCCTTGGTGTAATCCGGCTGCACAACCGGCTCCATGTAGATCACATCGGCGTCAGCGATGGCGTCCTTGATGTGATCGACTTCCCGATAGCGTAGGTTGCTTTTGTCGATCTCGGCCTTGAACTCGTCGGTGAGCGACATCTCGGGGGGCGAGATATAGGTGGCTTCAATGTCGAATTGCGACATGGCGTAGCTCATGGAATGCATGGTCCGCATGCGCATGTCACCCACCAACAGGAAATGCAAGCCATCCAGCGTGCCCCGCTCCTTGTAGATGGTGTACATATCGGTCAGGACCTGGGTGGGATGTTCTCCCCACCCATCGCCAGCATTGATGACGGGAACGCTCGCCCAGCGGGCGGCCTCAGCCGGCGCCCCCTGCTGGAAGTGGCGCATTACGATCACATCACCATAGAACTCCAGCATATGGACGGTGTCCTTGATCAACTCCTGGTAGAAGTCGCCGGCGCGTGTGTTCTTGACATCTGCGAAACCGAGCACATGGCCTCCCAGACGATGCATGGCGGCTTCGTGGGCCATCCGGGTCCGGGTGCTGGGCTGGTAGAAGGCCGTCAGCATGATCTTTTGGGCCAACAGATCGGTGTTGCGTCGATCGCGGGCAAACGGCGCCAACTCGTCGGCCACCTCGAATACCCGGAAGTACTCTTCACGTTCAAATTCCTTGAGCGACAGGATGTCGCGGCCAGCAAAACTGCGCATCTCGCTATCTCCTCTATTCTCGAATAACGCTCTTCATCGATCGGAAGACGCCTCACGCGTCAATATGTGAAATATCTCACAAGTCGCCGAAATTGCCGCCTCCTCCCTCGACTCACCTCGCTTGTTCCACCCGGCGTACCACATGAAAGCGGAAAGTGCCGGGCAAGAAATAACTCCGCGAATGGTCAACAACTCGACCGGATAAGTCGTACAGGCAGGCTTCCAGATACAACAGTACGTCGCCGCGCTGAATGCCGAGGCTCCTGGCGATCTTCGGGGTGGCGGTGGTGGCTGTGATCTCCGCCTGCGAGCGATCGAGCTCCGGTTCGCCACGCTTTTGCAGGATCTCGAGCACAGAACCGCCAAAGTTGTCCTGAAGCGATTCGGCAGAAAGAATGTCCTGCGGGACGCTGTCCACAAGGTAGGCGACTGGCCGGCCTTTGGCGACAATCACGCGGGAGACGTCGACCACGTGCTCCCCTTGCGGGGTCTGGAGCGGGCTCCCATCCGGCCCTTCGACCCGACGCACGCTGACTTCCAGGTCTTTCATCTCGACCGTCATCCCCATGCGGGATGCCAGAGCCTGGATGCTGGTGAGAACCTCCAGGCCCGTCTCAATCACCTGCGGCGGCTCTACGACATACGTTCCGACACCCTGTCGTCGAACCACGCGCCCCTTGGCTTCGAGCGGCCGCATGGCTTCCCGAAGGGTGGCGCGGGACACTCCCAGCTTCTTGGCCAGATCAGGCTCGGACGGAAGGAAGGTGCCGGGGGAAAGCCCGGCCAGCATGGCCTCCAAGGCATCGGCTGTCTTCTGGTACAGGGGCCGGGTCCGCTTGACTTCGCTGTTCTGCGTGCCAAGCTAATTCTCCTCTTCAGCCACAACCGGGATGACGGCGAAGGTCTCCACATCCACCAGGCCGCGATCAGAAATGCGCAATTCGGGGATCACCACCAGGGCCAGCAAGCTGAGCTGCATGTTGGCGTTGTTCAGGCTGCAACCGCAGGCCTTCATGGCCGCCAGGACCAATTCGGCCTTGTCGGCCACGACCTCGGCGCGCTCGTCGGACATCAAGCCGGCAATGGGCAGCTCGACCAGTGCCTGGACTATCGCCATCGCGCACGACGATTTGTCCGCCGCCGATACGGGCCAATTCGTTGGCGGCCACCGCCATGTCTTCATCGCTCGTGCCCACAATCAGCATATGGTGGGAGTCATGCGCCACGGTGGACCCAAAGGCACAGGGCAGGTTGATCCCGAAGCCCTGCACGAAGCCCACCTGCACTTCGCCGGTTCCACGATGGCGTTCAACAAGCGCCACCTTGGCAACATCTTGATCCTTGTCGATCAGCACGTTGCCCTGCGCCACCGGCAGGTGCAGGCGCAGATGACGAGTCGGCGCCTGGTTCTCGATGACGCCGATGACATTCGACTTCGACCTTGTCGTGGCCCCGGGTGCGGCACAGCGAAATCGTCCGCCGTCAACTGGCCGCCCGAGCCGGACCGAAGCCTTGACCTCGGCCGGGTAGCTGAACGGGGGCACATCCAGACAGCAGCTCGCCCCTGGCTGGCAGCCATCCGGCCCCGAGCGATGACTTGATCTGCCCGGAAGTCATGCAGGTCACGGACCAGTACGATGTCCGCATAGCGGCCGGGAGCGATCTGGCCGATGTCGCGTGCCAGCCCAAAATGCTCGGCCGGATTGAGCGTTGCCATCTGCAGGGCGACCATCGGATCGAGGCCCTGATCGATCGCGTGCCGCACGACGCGATCCATATGGCCGTCGTGCACCAGGGTGCCGGAGTGAGAATCGTCGGTCACCAGGATGAAGTGCCGCGGATCCAGCCCCATGCTCGGTGATCGCCGGGAGCTGGCTGGCGACGTCATACCAGGCCGAGCCCAGACGAAGCATGGCTTTCATCCCCTGCCGGACCCTGGCCACGGCGTCCTCGAGCCGCGTTGCCTTCATGATCGTCTTCCGGGCCCCCGGCGACGTAGCCATGGAACGGGAGCCCGAGATCGAGCGCGGCGTAGTGGCCCCCAATGACCTTGCCCGCCTGCCGCGTGCGCGCCATCTCGGCGTGCATCTTCTCGTCGCTGTTGAACACGCCGGGGAAGTTCATCATCTCGCCCAGCCCAATGATCCCGGGCCAGGTCATGGCCTCAGCCACATCGTCCGGCCCCAACACAGCGCCCGGCGTTTCAAGGCCGGGCGCGGACGGGACACAGGAGGGCATTTCAACCCAGACATGGACCGGCTGGAGGGCGGCTTCATCCACCATCATCCGCACGCCCTTCAGACCGAACACATTGGCGATTTCGTGCGGGTCAACGAACATCGCCGTCGTCCCATGCGGCAGGACGGCCCGCACGAACTCCGTCACAGTCACCATGCCCAATTCGACGTGCATGTGCCCGTCGATCAGGCCGGGGACCAGATACCGGCCATCGGCTTCGACGATCCGCGTGTCGGGGCCCAGGCAATGCCGGCTGCCTTGGCCGACGTAGGCGATGCGCTCGCCCTTGATGGCGACGTCAATGTCATCGATGATTTCGCCCGATTGGACACACACCCAATTCCCCTCACGAACAATCACATCGGCCGGTGTGCGCCCCATGGCGACATCGGTCAATTCACGCGAGATTTCGCTCCAATCCCGGTCCGGCATGCAAACACCTCGTGAAAACCAAGGACAAAGCGGCCGAGATCAGTCGCCCACGCACAGAGCTCGAGGCCGCCCGATTGTGTTTTTCGATCAGGATGTCCATGTCAACTCCGGTCACCCGGCCCTGCTCGACGACCGGTCTGTCCATGGACGTAGTTGAATGCCACGTTGGTTGGCGAACAAAACACCGCCGCCGCCACGGGATCGTGCAGGCCCCCGGCATAGGCGATTTGACTCAGATCCAGACCGATGAAATCGGCGCACATGCCCGGCGCCAACGCCCCGATGTCCTCTCGCCCAAGCACGGCCGCCCCGCCAAGTGTGGCCATCTCCAGCACCTGCCGGGCGGTCAGCATGCCCTCCCCCGGATCGGTCTCGGGTGATATCGCCGAGCCGACGCGCGAAAGGAGCATCGCCTGGCGTGCTTCCGCCAGCAGATGCGAACTGTCGTTGCTGGCCGAGCCATCCACCCCCAGCCCGACATCAACGCCGGCCCGCCGATAGCGCCTGACCGGCGCCAGCCCACTCGCCAGCCGCATGTTGGAGCCCGGGCAGTGGGCCACCCCGCTTCCGACGTCTGCCATGCGGCCTACTTCTCCGGGTTGATGTGCACCGCATGGGCGAACCACACGTCATCGCCCGCCCAATCCAGCGCCTCCACAAAGCCAGCGGCCGGTGGCCGAAGGCCTCCAGGCAGAAGGACTCTTCGTCCAAGGTCTCAGCCAGGTGCGTGTGCAAGTGCACGCCAGCCGACCTGGCCAAGTGCGGCCGATTGGCGCATCAGGTCAGGGGTCACCGAGAACGGTGAGCACGGCGCCACCACCACCTGGACCATGGCGCCCGGTTCGGGTTGGTGGTAGCTCTCGATCACCCGCTGCGTGTCGCGCAGGATTTCGTCTTCATCTTCCACCACTCGATCCGGCGGCAGGCCGCCCTGGCTCTCGCCCAGACTCATCGACCCACGCGAGGCGTGCAGCCTCAGACCGATGTCCTGGGCAGCAAGGATTTCATCGTCCAACCGGCAGTCATTGGGGAAGATGTACAGGTGATCCGAGGCGGTCGTGCAGCCGGAGAGCGCCAGCTCTGCCAAGCCAAGCTGGGTGGAAAGGCGGATGTGTTCCGCCGACATCCGCGCCCAGATCGGGTACAGCGTCTTGAGCCAGCCGAAGAGGTTGGAATCCTGGGCTGCCGGGACAGCCCGCGTGAGAGTTTGATACAGATGGTGATGGGTGTTAATCAGGCCGGGCAACACCAGGTGGCCCTGGGCGTCGACCACAACATCCGCCACGCCGGGCAGTTGGTCGGACGGGCCGACCTGCTCGATCCACCCATCCCTGGCGAATAGCCCACCGTTGGCGATCTCCCGACGCTCCTCGTCCATGGTAACCATGACCGAGGCGTTGCGGACCAGAAGCGTAGGCATGGCGCCTCCTGGGAATGTAGATTCAGTCTAGCACCGGCGAGATACGGCGTCAATTGTCTGACAATTCAACCTACATATGACATTCGTCCCCATCTCGGCGGGGCAGATCTCAGCTTACGGAGGCGCGCTGCGGCGGCTTTCAGGGTGCTCTGAAGCAGCATGGCAATCGTCATTGGGCCGACGCCGCCAGGCACGGGCGTGATCGCCCCGGCCACTTCCAGGGCCTCGTCGAAGGCCACATCGCCCGCCAGGCGATAGCCCTTCTCGCGGGTCGGATCGTCGACGTGGTTGATCCCCACATCGATCACAAACGCACCGGGTTTGATCCAATCGCCACGGATCATCTCCCCTCGCCCGATGGCGGCGATCAGCACATCCGCCCGTCGGCACACGGCGGGAAGGTCCTGCGTACGGGAGTGGCAGATCGTGACCGTGGCATTTTCGCGCACCAGCAGAAGGGACACGGGCATGCCCACGATATTGGAGCGACCGACGACGACGGCATTGGCGCCCTCCAACTTGAGCTCCAGCGTGCCTGAGCAGTTCGATGCAGCCCGCCGGGGTGCAAGGAACGAAGGACGGCTCCCGGCCCTTCTGCGCCAACCGGCCGAGGTTGACCGGATGGAACCCGTCCACATCCTTGTCCACGCTGACCGTATTCAGCACCGCCTCTTCGTCGTTGCCCGGCGGGAGGGGAAGCTGGACCAAGATGCCGTTGCACGCGCTGATCAGCGTTCAGATCTCGGATGAGCTGAATGATCTTCTCTTGCGGCGTGTCTGCCGGAAGCTCATGATGGAAGGACACGATCCCGGCTTCTTCGCACGCCTTGCGTTTGGAGCGCACATAACTGTGCGAGGCTGGGTCATCGCCCACCAGCACCGTTGCCAAACCGGGCTTGGGCATGCCTTTGGCCTCGAGCGCCGCTACCTGGCGGGCCACATCGGCTCGAATCTCAGCCGCCAGGGCCGTTCCATCGATCAATTTCGCAGTCATGTTCTTCACCTTCTTGGTTGGGGCGTGGCGCAGTCAGGGCCGCCACGCCGCGTCAAAGTTGAGCCCGGTGTGCGATGTCAGAACGGTGTAGTTGGCACAACTTGACGTGACCATGGCGATTTCGTGATCGACACCGGTTGGCCACGTTTCAAACGCCAGCCACTGCCCGTCGGGGGACCAGGCCGGCTCTCCCATGGGTTGAACCGAGAGAGGGCCTTCAGGGCAAATGCGCGAACTCTGGCGCGCCTTCCTTGTACTGCATTGCCACCAGGCGCGATACGCCTCCGACAACCTGATCAAATGCCAGGTACTTACCGTCTGGCGACCAGCTGGGTTGAGAATCCTCCCTCTCCCCACTGCGTGAGAAGCGCACGGGGGCTCCCCCAGAAGACGGCATGATCCACACCTCCGCCACCTTATTTCGGACGGAGGTGAAGACGATCTGACTCCCCGACACCGACCAGCTGGGATCGCTGTCGGAAGCACGGTTGTCGCTCAAGTTCGTGCGCCCCGATCCGTCCAGGTTCATGACATAGATCTGGGGTCGGCCGTCTTCTAGCGACGTGAAGGCAACCTTGTCACCTGTGGGCGACCACGCCGGATCGAAGTCGCCCCCCGGTGCCGAGGCCAGGATGCGCAACCCTGTGCCATCCGTGTTGATGATCCAAACGCTTGAGCCTGGATACTGGCTGCGGTTGGACCGACAGGGCGAGGTGAACGCCAGCTGGCTTCCCGTCGGGGACCATGCCGGCTGGCAAGCGCCATCGGACAGGTTAGTGACCTTCCGGACGCCGGTGCCATCGACATTCATGATGTACACCTGCGGCAGTCCGTCCCGGTTTGAAGCAAACGCCAATTGGCCGACCCCACCCCCAGGCGGTGTGGGAGTCGGGGCTTGGACTTGCGTCGGCTGAACCACTGCAACTGTCGAAGTGGGCACGCCGCCTGTCCCTGGCTGTGTAGCCTCCGGCGTGCCTTCGCCTGGCTGCCCAGCCTGAGTGGCGATGCCGCCTCCCGTCGTCGCCGAGGGGTTGGTGCGGCCCTGCCCGAGCCCGGGCAGAGCATAGATCGCCCCGGCCAAGATTGTGAAGCCTGTCACAATCAACAGGCCATAGACGGGCCAGCGGCGCCGCTCGGGTCTTGGCTTGAATGCCGGCACCGGCGACTGGCCGACCACCGTCTTGGCGGGGGGCACGATCGTTCGCTCGAGATAGGGATAACCCTTAGTGTTGGCCGGGCTGGTGGCCGAGCCGCTGGCCGCCAGGGCCGCAGCGAACTCGCTCATGGATCTGGAAACGCTCATCCGGGTCCAACGCCAGGCCCCGCTCGATTGCCCGCGACAGTGCGGCCGAGACTTTTGGATTTCGCCGGCGAATCGGAGTCAGCATCGCGCCGGCCCATGGCCCGCTCGAGCGAATCCTCGGGAATGGATGCCGTAAGCGCGGTATATAGCGTTGCCGCCAGGGCATAGATATCGGTCCGCGGGTCTGTCCGGCCGGCGCCATACTGCTCCGGGGGCGAAAATCCCGGTGTCATTGCCTTGGCGCCGGTGGTGGTGCTCCCGCTCTCCTCGAGCACTTTGGCCAGACCGAAGTCCACCAAGACAGCCTCGTTATCGGGTGTGATCTTGATGTTTCCAGGCTTGATGTCCCGGTGCACAATGGGGGGCGTGCGGGAATGGAGGTAGGCCAGCGCATCACAGACTTCGACGAACCAGCTAACAGCCGTGTCTTCACTGACAGGCCCATCGCGTTCGAGCCGTTCGCGGAGATCCTCCCCCTCGATGAAATCCATCACAAGGTACTGGCCCTCGCCTTCGATGACAAAGTGATCCGTCACGCGGGGCAGAGCAGCGTGACGGAGGCTGGCCAGTATGGTTGCTTCGCGTCGAAATTGCCGGGCGTATTCTTCCGTTGTGAAGAGGTTTTCTTTGACGGCGACTTGGACCCCCAGGTTGATGTCAGTGGCACGGTAGACAGCGCCCATGCCGCCCTGGCCGAGGGTTTCTTCGATGCGGTAGCGTTGCCTCAGCATTTCGCCGACTTTTAGCGGCATGCAGAATTCAACCCGTGGGTGGTCCGAGGTTCTCAGCGGTGGTTTGCGAGAGTATTGTAACGAATGGGGATGCTTTTGACCACCATCACGTGTTATTTGAGACGATTCTGTAAGTTCCCGGGAAGCTCCTCGTGTGTGTCGGTTGCTTAGCCCGAAGCGAAAACGTCGGTCTCGCTTGGTTCAAAATCGGGGAAAACCTGACCCACAGCCGGGTTTTTGAGCCGCTTTCGGCACAGCTCGCCGAGAACATCTCGGTAGTCGGTAGTCACGGCCAGATCCCCCGGTCCGAACAGCTGGCCTTCGCCCATGCCTGGCCAGCTTCCGTGCACCTGTCCGCCGCGCACTTTTCCGCTCAACAAGAGAAGGGCACCTCCGTGGCCGTGATCGGTGCCCAAGCTGGCGTTCTCGTAGGCCCGACGCCCGAACTCGGACATGACCACAACCGACACGCCGTCCATCCCCTTCCCCAGGTCGGCGTGCAGGGCCGCAAGCCCCCCGGCCAAATCGTCCATCAACCCCGACATCAACCCCTGGCTGGCGCCTTGGGAGAAGTGCGTGTCCCATCCACCCAAGTCGATCGCCGCCACTTCCAGACCGACTTCGGCTGTGATCAACATCGCCACCTGCTTGAGACCCATGCCAAAATCCGATGACGGATAGCGTGCACCGGCGGACGGCACATAGTGGGACGGGTCCAGCTTCTTCAGAGTCCGCAGGACATCCAGGGTCTCCTTACCTACCCCTGCCAGGGCTTCATCGCTCTGGTACAGACTCGAGAGAATCGTTTGCATGCGCGCCGTCGCCTGCAGGTCGCCCCCTAGGTGAAAGTCGGCGATCGACTTCAGCGCCGTCACCGGAACCCGCCCACGCAGGCTGCGGGGCGCCTGTTCACCCAGGCCGATCGCCCGCAGGGGTGAGGCGTTGCCCGTGTCGAGGCTGGCCAAGTGCCGTCCGACCCAGCCGGAAGCCGGGCCGCGCTCGTCGGTCACACCCCGCTCCATCAGCTCCATGGCCCGAAAGTGGCTGCGCGACTCGTCCGGCGCTCCGCAGGCGTGGACGATCCCCAGGTGACCTTCTCGCCAGGCTGGCAGGAGAGGCGCCATCGACGGGTGGAGCCCAAAGAACCCATCCAGGTCAACCACGCGGTCGGAGGCCTTGGCGCGCTTGTCATCCGGCCGCGGGATCCCGAGCGTCGGGCGCATCTGGTAATAGGCCTCCTCGCCGTGGGGTACGACCATGTTCAGCATGTCGGCGGCGCCTCTCAGGAAGACCACCAGCAGCACATCGCCTCGGGGCGCCTTGCCGCGTGGTGCGAATGCCATGCGCGGCAGCCAACCGGGCCAGTTGGCCTCTTCCGGGACGTGCACGCAACAGTCAAGCACCTGCTCTCGGGCAGGGGACCAACTCATCGGACTACCTCCATTGAAAGGCGGGGGATGCCAACAGGCCGGCGGTGATCACCGAGGCCACATCTTGGGTTGAGTCGGCGCCGGATTGGCGGAGGCCCTCGGAGAGAGCGTGGGCGACATCAGGCGCCGGCGCCCTTCCTAAGAGCAGCAGGCTGAAGGCTGTCAGGATCTGGCTCGCTGAAGACGCTCTGGAAGCTTCGACCAGCACTGGCAGGCGCGCCCGAGTTCCCTCGAGCTCATCCTGGGCCAACTCAAGGGCGAATGACCAGCGGGAAGCAGGTTGCTCGCCCAGGCCTCCTCCACGTCCGGTGCCCCATCTGGCGTGGGCCAATCGAACAGACCTTGCCCCATGGCCGACAGGTGGCTCTGAACGGTCGCCCCGCCATCGCTTTCGGCCTGCAGAAGTCTTAGAGCCGATGACACAAAATCCGAAGGCCGCTTGAGCTTTGGGGGCAGCGTGAATTCGGACCGGGCCAGGTTATCCAACAGGATCGTCTTGAGCACAGCCTTGATCTCGCCACCAGAATCAAGGAAGGCCTGGGCGGCTGCCGCAACCAATATCCGGGGCGGCAGCCAGCGGATGATCCACAACGAACCGCTCCACCAGTTGGGCGGCGAGGTGCTGAGCTGTCGCCGGGTGCAAGGCCAGCCGCGCCAGCACCTCTTCTGCCTCGCCTTCGTCCCCCTGGTTGTATTACCTGTCCCAGCACCTTCTTCGTCCCCCCGGCATGCTGGTCGGGATCGAATTGGAATTGGCCGCGCCAGAAGTTGCGCTTGACCCCCCATCCTGTAAGGCAGCGCGCCAGCTGCATGACATCCTCCTGGGTATAGCCGCTGCCCACACCCAGGGTGTGAAGCTCCATGACCTCCCGGCCGTAGTTCTCGTTCGGCGCCGCCTTCTCATTGGCCTGGTTGTCCAGATAGACGAGCATGGCCGGTGAGTGGGCGGAGGCCAACAGCAGATCCCGGAAGTTGCCCAACGCGTGCTTCCGCACCACCTCCCTGTCGTCCACGACCTTCAGGAACCAACAGTCGCCCTTGGCCACGTAGATATTGAAATGGTCGGTCCAGAACTCAACCATTCGCTCGTAGAGCTGACGGTTGGCTGTGTTGGCGCCGGATCAGGGTGGACCGACGGAGCTGATCCACCACCGTGTCCTGCTCCCAATCAGCCAGCGCATCGGCCCGAAGCGCGAGCGCATCGTATGGCCGCAGGCGAATCTCCAATCGCGTGTCATCGATCGCTTGTGGTTCGAGTTGGCCCTCGATCCAGGCCGCCAGGCCGTCGTCGGCCGCCGTTTGCCGCTCGATCGGCAGCGGCCCGTAGGTCATGCGCAGCAGCTTGCGGAAGATAACCTCCCCAGCTTCGGGCCAGGCCTCAGCGGCCGTCCCGAACTCCGCCAGCCGGTCATATGTCGGGGCACAGGCCGTGATGGCAGCCGTCCCGGCCACCCATCCGCTAAGTCGCAGAAAATCACGCCGACTGAGGCTCACCAGCCAAGCTCCCTTCGACGCCCTTCGGGCTCGCGCCTTCGGTCTGCGGCTCTGGCAGCCACCCCAGCAGAGCGAACAGGCTGGCTCCTAGGCAGACGATGATTGTGATGGGAATCACGATCAGCCAACCCAGGAAGGGGAAGGCAGCCGCCAACTCGAGGGCCAGCGCACCGCCCAAGAAGGACCGGAGGTTGGTGGGCGACCAATCCATCCGCACGGCGAGGTGCTTCCCCATCGATGCCGCCAAACCCGCTGCGCCGAAGCTGGCGACGATCAGGACAAACATCAGCGTATGCTGGCGATGAACTTGGTCGGACCAAAGGGCATCGCAAATAGGATCAAGATGGGCACGCTTAGCACGACGGCGCCCAGCAGGCCGAAGGCCAGAGTTCTCCCCGGCGTCTCACTCAGGCGCAACTCAGCCCGGGCGACGATCCTGGGAAATAGGAGCCACCAGGCGGTCAGCATGCCGGGAAAGACGATCCCCAAAGCCAAGAGCGTTCCGAACACAGCGTACACGTCTGCCATTGCAGCCTCCTCGGACTGGCGTATGTCGCCGGCTTCTAAGGTTAACTACAGGGGCGGGGCGCGGATTGTCGCGATCGACGGCGGGGCCCACCAGTTGACGGCGCTATCTAATGGACATTTCAGGCCGACGCGTGCTGGTGCGAGAAGAACGCACCGACGGCGACGTGATGGGCGCTGCCAGGGCGACTCCGGCCTAACCTATCGAGTAGGGTCGAGCCTGTTCGCGCGGGCTGGTGGAATTCAAGAGAGAGGGAGACTCACTGATAGGGGATCGCCGAAAGCTTGAGAGAATCAAGCCTCCCGGGCTGCCTGGACCACTATCCAGGCGGCTCGGGAGGCTTGCGTATAGCTCGGATCAGGCTTATCCGGCGCCTGAAGTGCCTGCCAAGAAGACTACTGCAGGACGGACCGAGGCGTGAGCAGAGCGCATGCCAAGAAGAACAGGACGACCATAAGGATGGTCATATGTCCTCCAATCTGGCTCCAGCGTAGCACGGATTTGGTCGGATTTCAATAGGCAAACTACCCGATCGTATAGGTTGTTTGGGGGCATTGTCCTACCCAAGGGCGGCAGAATCCCATGCATAGGGGTAGGCCAAGGTAGGGAATTGGCTCGAGGCAAGCTCAAGCAGGGTGAGACGCAGGTAGGATCTGTTCGACTGACCAGGGCTGTCCGAGCTGAGGGCTGGAGCTCAGGCGTCCGCCTCCGGGACCGCGTCCCCCTGTTTGCGGAACAGGCTGAGGATGAATCCACCGATCCCGAAAAAGCTGACGTAGGGCAGCACGCCAAACCACCCTACAAATGGGGTCAGGCAGGCCAGCACCAATCCGATGCCGCCCAACAGCGTCCTGTGCCGTGGCCGAGCGCTCGGGAAAAGACGACCGCCGACCAACTGCGCCGATCCTGTCAGGCCGAAGGTCAGCAGGCCGACCAGAATGGCGAACAGGGCCACAGCCGGCGCACGCAGCAATGCGAAGCCCAGGCCATCGGCCAGCCCCGCCAGGGCCAGGGCTATCCCGCCCATGAACAGGCTGTTGACCAGGCCGATGGCGAAGGATGCGCCTGGGGAAGACTCCATGCTTCGGTGTGTGCGAGAAGTGACGGCCGGAAAGAGTGCCGCCACGACGGCGAAGAGGGCGACCAGCGTCAGCCCGACAGCGATGGTTAGGAGGACGATGGATCCACCGTTATTCATGTTGATCTCCATTGGCAAGCGATCATGCCGATCTCCTGTCCTCGTGCCGCGGCTGCCCAGCCCGGGTCAGGATCAATCCGTTGGCGGCCAGGCCTGCCAGAAGCAGCCCCACCAGCAGCACTGCCCAGCCAGTCACCGGAAGGGCTGCCGCCAGCGGGGCCGTAGCGCTGGCCGAGAGCGATTCGACCGCCGAGATGCCCAGTTGGATCGGCGTGACCAAGGAACGCAGCCAGATCGCCGGGTCGCCCGGATTGAACCACGCCTGGAGTGACACCGCCAGACTGGAAGACCACGCCGGCGGAGTCAAGTCTAGCCAGCTCAACGCTGCGACCAATGAACCGGCGCCGAGAGCCAGCTCGGC
The DNA here is from genome assembly GCA_963727915.1 of uncultured Chloroflexia bacterium. Lineage (GTDB taxonomy): Bacteria > Chloroflexota > Anaerolineae > Anaerolineales > E44-bin32 > CAWAND01. The sequence continues at coordinate 169,193 of CAVSID010000001.1, forward strand.
CACCAGGAGCCAGCGGGCGACCGAGCTGATGGCCCGCCTCGGCTCGAGGCGGGCCAGGACGCCGGGGACGAGACTTCAAATCCGGCACTGTCTCCGGAAGGGATTCGATCCGCTGCGTACAGCTGCTGGAACGATCGCAGCCTGGCCATGCACGACTGGCATCCATCGAGATGATCGGTTACCAGAACATGCCGGGCCGCGCTCAACTCGCCGTCGAGGAATGCCTGGAGGTCGGCGTCGCTGATATGGTTCATCCCAGCCCTTCCGATCTCAGCTGATCGGCCAGTGCCTTTCGGGCCCGGTAGAGATGTGTCTTGACCTCGCTCATGGTCAACCCCAACGCCCCGGCGATCTCGGCATAGCTCAGGTCCTGATAGTGTCGAAGCTCGATCACTGCCCGGTAGTGCGGCGGCAGCGCCTGTAGAGCTGCCATCACGCTCTGTTCCCTCTCCGCCCTCTGCAGTTCCTTTTCCGGCTCACCAAGGCTGGCGACCGCGTACTCGCCAAACTCCTCTTCCAGAGGAGCAGTGGCGGGATCTGCGCGGTTGAGATGATTGAGGCAAACATTGGTCGCCACCCGTCGGATCCAAGGCCCAAACGGCCGATCGACGTCAAACGTTTCGAGGCGCCGGAAGGCCCGCACAAAGGCGTCTTGCGCCCGGTCTTCGGCTGTTTGACGCTCCCCCATCAAGCGATAGCAGACATTGTATACCGACGTCTGATAGCGCTGCACCAGCTCTCCATAGGCCTGGACCTCTCCGCGCAGGGTGCCCAACACCAGTGCTTGGTCTGTCAGTTCGGGCATCTGTCCTATCCATCATACACGTCGGGGCCGGCGAAAGTCGCGCCCGCTCTGGCGGGCGGTGGATCGTCACCGCGCAGCCGACCTACCACGACCCGTGGACGTTCCCGCCGGGCCTGTGTTATACTCGTCTCCCATGCCGCCCGCAAAGGGCGGCCGGCTATCTAACCACCAAGCATAAGGGTGAACGACATGAGCGACCAGACAGAGAACAGCGCGCCCGTGCGCGTACCGGTGGCGCCGGACAATGAGAATATCCCCCAATTGCACCCCGGCGACAGCGTGAACGTCCACGTCCGCATCAAGGAAGGCGAACGCGAGCGAATTCAGGAGTTTCGCGGCACCGTCATTCGCATTCGGAACGGCGGCAACAGTGCCAACTTCACGGTTCGCCGCGTCGCCTCTCACGGCATCGGCGTCGAGCGCACGTTCCTGATACGGTCGCCCGTTGCTGGACAAGGTAGAGATCGAGCGCAGCGCTCGGGTACGCCGAGGTCAGCTCTACTATTTCGTGACCGAACCGGGAAACGCGCCCGGCTCAAGGAAAAGCGGCAGACTTGACATCCTCCTGGTTTGACCAAGTGCAGCCGGTGGCTGCACCTTTTCTTTTTTGGTAACTCCTGTTAGCCTGCTCCATATGTGGCGCCGTCAAGCTGATCCCAAGCACGGTCCCAACCAATGCCCCCGAGCCCTGCCATGAGCGATTCCCGACCGATTGGCGTTTTTGACTCCGGCGTCGGCGGCCTTTCAATCTTGGCCGCCATCAAGAAGGCTCTCCCTGATGAAGACGTCATCTATTTCGCCGACCAGGAACACGTCCCCTATGGCCCTCGATCTTTGGAGGAAGTCGCCAGCTTCAGCCTGGGAATAACCCATTTTCTGCTGGGGCTGGATGCCAAGCTCATTGTCGTCGCCTGCAACACGGCCTCGGCGGCCGCGCTCACGGGGCTACGACAGGCTCTTCCCCAGGTGCCCTTTGTTGGCATGGAACCGGCGGTGAAACCGGCGACTGAGGTCACCAGGAGTGGGCACATCGGCGTGCTGGCCACACCCGCCACATTTCAGGGTCAGTTGTTCGCGTCCTTGGTGGAACGGTTTGGCGAGGGGCTCGACATCCACCAGGCCACGGCGCCCGGATTGGTGGGGCGCATCGAAGATGGCGATCTTACCAGCCAGGCCACGCGGGAGATCCTGACCCGCGCCATTGCACCCTTACTGGCTCTAGGCATCGACACTCTCGTGCTCGGCTGCACCCACTATCCCTTCATCATCCCTATGCTGGAAGACGTCGCCGGACCGACTGTGACCGTCATCGATCCGGCTCCCGCCGTCGCCCGGCAGACCCGCCGCCTGCTCGAAACCCATCACCTTCTCGCCCCGGACGGCCACGCTGCTTCGCTGACTTATCTTTCGTCTGGTGATGCGGAACGACTGGCTTCTTTGGCACTGCAGCTAATCGGCCTCCACGGGTCAGCCCGTAGGGCCATCTGGAGTGTAGATGGCGGGCTGTTCCTCGACGGGTGAGTGCGATGCTTTGATATCGATCGAGCCCATCCTTATGCTGAAAAAAAGACCGCCGATCTATGGATAGATAGGCGGTCCGGCTCTCGCAGCCGTGCTTGCGCAGTCCCTAGCGCTTGGTACCTCCACGAGGCTTGCTGGCTGTCCCCTTGCCCTTACGTGTCGTCTTGACCTTGGCTTCATCACCCACAGCGCTTGCAGCGTCTTCTTCGGCCTCCCCCTGGACGCCGGCTTGTTCGAGCTCGCGGGCGGAAATCCGCGCCACGCCTGCCACCGTTTCGCCCTTCTTGAGGTCGATGACGTGGACGCCCATCGTCGCCCGGCCGGTTTGGCTGATGCTGTGGACCTTGGTGCGAAGGATGATCCCGCCAGAGGAGATGATGCTCAGATCATCGTCCTTTTCGACCACCCGGGCGGCCACTACCTTGCCGGTCTGTTTGATCTTGTCCCGGCTGAGAGTTAAGACCCCTAAGGTCCCGCGCCCCTTGATCGGGTACTCACTCAGCGGCGTGCGCTTGCCGAACCCGTTCTCGGTGACGACCAGCAGATCGGCCTTCTTGTCCACCACATCCATGGACGCCACGTAGTCGCCCTTGCGCAGCCCGATGGATTTCACGCCCGCAGCCGGTCTGCCCATGGCACGCACATTCTTCTCGTGGTAGCGCAGCGACTGCCCGTTGGCGGTGACCAGGATAATGTCGTCCTTGCCACTCGTCAGTCTTGCCCAACCCAGAGTGTCCCCCCTCGCCAGGTTCATGGCGATCAGCCCGGATGGACGGACTGATGAGAACTCTGACAGCGCAACACGCTTGATCTTGCCTTTGCGCGTGGCCAGCGTGCAGAAGCTGGCATCGTCGAAGTCTGCCACCACGGTGATGGCGGTAATGGTTTCGTCGGCATCCATACTCAGGATGTTCACCATCGGGATGCCGCGCGACGTGCGATCTGCATCAGGGATCTGATAGACGCGCTCCGAGTACACCTTGCCTTTGTCGGAGAAGAACAACATGGTGTCCAGCGATCGCGCTGGCACGAGCATCACCACTTCGTCTTCTTCACGCATCGTATGGCCGATCAACCCGCGTCCCCCCCGCCCCTGGCGCCGATAGGTAGAAGCGGCGACACGCTTGACGTAGCCGCGTTCCGTGACGCTCACGAGCACGGCCTCGTCGGCGACCAGATCTTCTTCGTTGAATTCTTCGCTTGCCTCGGGAGCGATCCGGGTGCGACGCTCGTCCCCGTACTTCTCAACCGCCTGATCGAGCTCTTCCTCTACCAGCTTGAGCATCTTCTTGGGGTGCGCCAGCAGATCTTCCAGATACTTGATCTGCTTGACAATGTCCTTGTGCTCGTTCTCAATCTTCTCTCGCTCGAGGGCAGCCAGCCGGCGCAACTGCATATCCAGAATGGCTTGCGCCTGTAGCTCGGAGAGCTTGAACTTCTTCATCAAGTTCTCTTTGGCCACGTCAGCATCGGCTGATTGCCTGATGGTCTTGATGACAGCATCCAAGTTGGCAAGAGCTATGAGCAGGCCTTCCAGGATATGCCCGCGAGCGCGTGCCTTCTCTAGTTCAAACTCCGAACGCCGCGTGATGACGCGCTGCCGGTGAGTGATGTAGATTTGAAGGGCTTTCTTGAGTGTCAGAAGGCGCGGCTCGCCGTCTACCAAGGCCAAGAGCTGAACCCCGAACGTGCTCTGTAGTGCGGTGTACTTGAAGAGCTGGTTGAGGACCTTCCTGGGTTGAGCGCCCCGCTTCAGCTCTACAACCACGCTCATGCCGCGCCGATCTGAACTCATCCCGCAGGTCGGAGATCTCATCCAATCGGCCCTCGCGGGCCAAATGGGCGATACGCTCGATGAGCCCGGCTTTGTTGACCTGGTAGGGGATCTCGGTGACGACGATCCTAAAACGGTTGCCGCCCATCTCCTCGATGTGCGCCACCGCCCGCATGACGATCCTACCCCGGCCGGTGCTGTACGCTTGCTTGATCCCCTCTACGCCGACGATCATCCCGCCGGTTGGGAAGTCCGGACCCTTCACGAACTGCATCAAGTCCTCGACGGTCACGGAATCCTGATCGTCGTCGTGATCGATCATGAACTTGATCGCTTGAGCCAACTCGCGCAGGTTCTGGGGGGGAATGTTGGTGGCCATGCCCACGGCGATACCGGAGGCGCCGTTCAGGAGCAGATTCGGAAGGCGTGCCGGCAGGATATTCGGTTCCTGGATTGACCCGTCGAAGTTATCCGAAAAATCGACCGTGTTCTTCTCGATATCGACCAGAAGTTCTTCGGCGATCCGGGCCAGGCGCGCCTCGGTGTACCGCATGGCCGCTGGCAAGTCCCCGTCGATCGAGCCGAAATTCCCCTGCCCATCCACCAGCGGGTAGCGCACGGAGAAGTCTTGCGCCATGCGGGCCATAGCATCGTAGATGGCCAAATCGCCATGCGGGTGGAACTTGCCGAGAACGTCACCGACAATTCGGGCCGATTTACGGTAGGATGAGTTGGCTCGGATCCCCATGTCGTGCATCGCATACAGGATCCGGCGCTGCACCGGCTTCAGGCCATCCGCCGCATCGGGGATGGCTCGGGCGACGATGACACTCATCGCATAGTCAAGGTAGGCGCCCCGCATTTGTTCGTCGATGTCGACTTGGCGAACAGTTCCAATTTCCATAGGTGCCTGTTCTTTCAGGTGATCTCGGGACCAGAAATGGCCCGGTTTCGGGGCCGGAGTCTTAACCTCCTAATTATACCGCGGCGGCCCCCTTCTCGCCCCTAACACAAGGCTGTTTCGGCTCATTTGTTCTACCATGGCGGCACGCGGAATCGATTGGTTTGGCGGAAGGTGATCGAGCTTGCCGGTTGCCTGAATTGACAAGCGTGCGACCTGGTGCTAGAAATCATCCCCATTCTCAAGCCTCGGAGGCTTCCATGACAATGCAATCTCGTCGCCGGTTGATGGTCGGGCTGTCCGTCATCGCCGTGCTGGCGATCATCTTGGGCGGGCTTGGATGGATGGCCGTCCAGAGATCGATGCCGGTCGTGCAGGGGAACCTGACTGTGCCCGGTTTGCACGGACAAGTCGACGTCTTCCGCGACGCCTATGGCATTCCCGAACATCTACGCCTCCGACGAGCATGACCTTTTCATGGCACAAGGGTACATCCACGCCCAGGACCGTTTCTGGCAGATGGACTTCTGGCGTCACGTTGGGTGCCGGCCGCCTGGCGGAGATGTTCGGCGCATCACAGGTTGACACCGACAAGTTCCTCCGCACCTTGGGCTGGGAACGCGTTGCCCAGCAAGAACTGGACCAGATCGATCCCGACACACTGGCCATCCTTCAGGCCTACACCGATGGCGTCAACGCCTACTTGGCCGACCATAAGGGCACGTCACTTTCCGTTGAGTACGGGATTTTGAAGCTGCTCAGTCCCAGCTACCAACCAGCTCCCTGGTCACCGATCAACACGCTGACGTGGGCCAAGGCAATGGCCTGGGATCTGGGCGGGAACATGGACGGCGAAATCGAGCGGGCCCAGCTTCTTGAAGACTCTGTCGCCAGCCCAGATCAATCAACTCTACCCCCCATATCCCGCCGATCACCCCACCATCGTCAAGGACTTTGGTTCGGCCAGCGCCCAGGTGCCGGAAGCTCAGTCCAGCGCCATCCTCCAATCCGAACCGGCGCTGGATGCGCTTTCTGGGCAGGTTACCCGCCTCAACACGCTTGCTCGGCGGCGGCCTCCCGGGAATCGGATCAAATAACTGGGTGATTGGCGGGCAGCGAACCCAAACCGGCCAGCCCATCCTGGCCAACGATCCCCATCTCGGCATTCAGCTGCCTTCGATCTGGTACCAGATCGGCCTGCACTGCCGCACGGTTGAACTCCAGCTGCCGTTACGATGTCGGTGGCTTCTCGTTCGCCGGGGCGCCGGGGGTAATCATCGGGCACAATGGCCACATCGCATGGGGCCTGACCAACGTCGGCCCGGACGTACAGGACCTGTTCATCGAGAAGGTCAACCCGAACAACCCCGACCAGTATGAGTTCAACGGTCAGTGGCAGGACATGACGGTCGTGCACGAGACGATTCGGGTGGCCGGCGGCCAGGACGTCGACCTCGCAGTCCGCTACACCCGCCATGGCCCAATCGTCAGTACAACTTACGGCAAGCTCGAGAATTTCACCGACAACGCCGGCATCGACCTGCCTGAGCCCTACGCCTTGTCACTTCAGTGGACGGCACTGCAACCTTCAAGGGTGTTCTCAGCGGTGTTGGAATATGACCGCGCCACCGATTGGACATCCTTCCGCGATGCGCTCCGGGATTTCGCCGTCCCATCCCAAAACTTCGTCTACGCTGACACACAGGGTAACATCGGCTACCAGATGCCCGGCAGCGTGCCTGTCCGCGCCAATGGCAACGGTTGGCTCCCTTCTCCCGGCTGGACGGCAGATTTTGACTGGACCGGGATGATCCCCTTCGATCAACTTCCCACAGCCTTCAACCCGAGCGACGGCTATATTGCCACGGCCAACAACGCCGTGGTCGGGCAGCGGCTACCCCGATTTCATCAGCCGGGATTGGGACTACGGCTACCGGGCCGCCCGCATCGTGCAGATGATCGAGGCCACACCCAAACTCTCTCTTCAGGACATCCAGGCCATCCAGGGGGACGATTTTGACGCCGGCGCTGCGATCACCTTGCCCTACCTGTCGAAGCTTCAGTTCGACGATCCCGTGGTAAGCCAAGCCCTGGCTAGTCTCATGAGCTGGGATCAGCAGGACAGGCTGGACTCCGGCCCGGCGGCGGTCTTCAACCTATTCTGGCGCCAATTGATCCTCCAGACATTCTCTGATGAACTGCCAGACGGACCGCTTCCGGATGGTTCGCGAGCGTTCACGATCTTCACAAGCCTGCTGGCGACGCCCAAGAGTCCCTGGTGGGACGATCACACGACCGACGCCGTGGAAACCCGAGACGAAATCCTGCGCTCCGCCTTCACGCAGGCCATCAACGACGGAAAATCTCTCATGGGATCGGACCCTGCCAGCTGGCGCTGGGGCGACCTCCACACGGCAACCTTCCGCAACCAGAGCCTGGGCGAGTCCGGTGTACCGCCCATCGAAGTCCTCCTGAATCGCGGTCCGTTCGCTGTCAGCGGGGGAACCTCGATCGTCAATGCCACTGCCTGGAAGGTGGACGAGGGATTCGAGGTTTCCTCCCTGCCTTCGATGCGCATCATCAACGATTTGGCGCATTGGGACGACACGGTGTGGATTCACACCACAGGCGAGTCCGGCCACGCCTTCAATCCGCACAACATCGATCAGACCGATGCCTGGCGGCAAATCGAATATCTGCCGATGACCTGGTCTGAAACGGCGGTGGTATCGGCGGCCGCCGATCACCTTTCGCTCAATCCGGTGAGCAGATACCAGCCCTGGAGGCGTTCCGACGAGGGCATGAACGATCTCACCATCCGGCCCACTCCTGATCGGCATCTGGAACGGCTGAGCCTGCAAGCTGAAGCGCTGCGCGGGGAGCTGGACGCCTTCGTCCGAGCTCAGCACGTTGAGGCTCCGCAGAACATCCTAACGTCGCTGACCCAGATGTCCCACCTGCTTAGAGGTATCCAGGGAGAGGTCGCCCGGGGGGAACAACAACGAGGCAACCTGCTGGCCCTGGCCGAGATCAGCAGGATGGTCAACTCCTCGCTCGACCTGCAGACGGTGCTGCGCGAGGTGATGGACACCATCATCCGGCTAACGGGTGCAGACCGCGGCTTCCTGATGTTGAAGGACGAGACGGGAGAGCTTCAGACTGCGCGTCGGCACGCAATTGGGAGCGGGCCTCCCTGAAGCCACAGGAGATCCACGTCAGCCGAACGGTGGTCGATTGGGTTGTGGCCCATGCCACCCCCATTCTTACGACCAATGCCCTGGATGACCCTCGTTTCTCAGCGCAAGAGAGCGTGGTTGCCTACGCCCTGCGATCCATCCTTTGCGTGCCGTTGAAGGCCAAGGACCGCCTGATCGGCGTTCTCTACGCCGATAGCCGACTGAAAGAAGGATTGTTCAACGAGGAAGACCGGACACTCCTGACTCTGTTTGCGCACCAAGCGGCTGTGGCCATCGAGAATGCGCGCCTTTTCAATGCCCTGGCGGAGGCCTACGATCAGACCCTCGACGCGCTCGTTGCTGCGCTTGACACCCGCGACCGCGGAGACCGAGGGCCATTCCCAACGAGTGGTCCGCTTCGCCATGCTCATCGCCGCCCACCTGGCATATCCCGACAGCGACCTGAATGACCTGCAGCGAGGCGCCCTGCTCCACGACATTGGCAAGATCGGCATTCCGGATGCTATCCTGCGCAAACCGGGAGCCTTGGATGACGATGAATGGGAAGTCATGCGCAAGCATCCGGAATTCGGTCGGCGCATGTTGGCCGGCATTCCATTCCTCAACCGGCCACTCGATGTGATCTATACCCACCAAGAGCGCTATGATGGCACGGGCTATCCTCAGGGCCTGGCTGGCGAGGTGATCCCGCTCGGCTCGCGGATTTTCGCTGTTGCGGACACATTCGATGCCATTACTTCCGATCGGCCGTATCGCAAAGCCCAGTCCCTGGAAGTCGCCCGCCAAGTCATCCGAGACAACAGCGGCACGCAGTTCGACCCCAAGGTCGTGGACGCCTTCTTGTCCCTTCCCGACAAAGTACTAGTCGCCGAAATGCAAAACTCCCGCCAGCAACCAAGCGGCGGGAGCGATCAATAGCGGCGGCAGGTTGCCCGCCGGTCTGCCGGGGTCAGACGTCTTTGTGATCAGCCTGGCTCGAACCCGTCAGTAGGGCCAGATCTTCTGCGTCACCAGGAGCACCATCAACCCCATCACGATCACGGCGAGTAACAAGAGAACCGACAGCAGTAGGCGCTGCCCGGCAGTCATTCCGAACATCCGCTTCTGCAACGTGGGTTCATTGTAATTGTCGAAGGATTTCTCCTCGTAGGGAGATTCCTCCTGGTCGCTTAGATTTCGAAGATCATCATACATCTTGAGCTCCTCCCCTCTTAGGGGTGCGCCTCATCGAACCAGTCTAAACCAGTCGCCCTAGCTGTCAATCGGCCTCAGAGAGGCGCCTTCGCCGCCGATTTGGGTTGGGCCGGAGCTTTGGACGTCGACCTCAACAAACCCCCTCGAAGTCAAGCCCACCAACACCCCCTCGACCGCTCCGGATGGGACCTCAACCCGCACTTTCTCACCTTTGAACGCCAGGTGCTCTTGCCAGGCTTGGAGCAATGCCGGTGAGCCAACATCACGCACCCCCGACGCCAGATTGGCGAGGATAGCGATCAACAGCTGGTGGCGATCGACCTTGGCATCGAGCTCAGCTTCGAGGCATGTCGCCGGGAAGGCAGTCCTGCTCAAATCGGGGACCGACTCCGGGCGAACGTTGACCCCCACGCCTACCACGACACAATCAAGGGCGTCGCCCTGCCAGGCGGCCTCGGTAAGAATCCCGGCTACTTTGGCGTTGTTGATCAAGACATCGTTCGGCCACTTGATCTCTGCTCGGCCGCCCAGTTCTTCGATGGCCCTTACCACGGCAAGCGCCCCGAGGGCGTTCATCCCGCCAATCTGATCGGGCGCGAGGCCGTCGGGCCGCAGGACCAGGCTGAAGGCGATGGCAGTGTGAGGCGGCGTCGACCACTGATTCTGCCCTCGGCCACGCCCAGCGGTCTGTTCGTCGGCCACCACCAAGGTACCGTGGGGGGCACCTTGCTCGCCCAGTTCGCGCGCATACTCGCTCGTGGAGCCAATGGTGCTAAAAAAGTACAGCGGCTCCCCGAGCCCGTCGACGGGCAATCCGGCACGCAGTCTCTCAACGGTCAACATGATCGCATTGTAGCTTGGGTGCAATCCCCGTGCCATCAAGCAGGAGGACCTTGTATGTTAGAATCTGGAAACCGACCATGAAGCATGTCTGGGCGCCCTGGCGAATGGCCTATATCGAGGACAACTCCAAGAGCAATGGCTGCGTTTTTTGCAGTGCTTTGAGCCAATCCGACGGCCCGGGCAATCTGATCCTCCACCGCGGCGACAAGGCATTCATCATCCTGAACCGCTACCCGTATACCAGTGGGCATGTCATGGTTGTTCCCCTCGTCCACGAGCCAACCCTGGAACGGCTTGATGATGCAACACTGATCGAGCTGATGCACCTATCCAATATGGCGCTGGCGCGCATCCGCCAAGCCTACCAGACCCAGGATTTCAATCTGGGGATCAACATTGGCCAGGCCGCCGGCGCCGGGATCGTGGGGCATGTTCACATCCACATCGTGCCCCGCTGGAATGGGGACACGAACTTCATGTCGACCACATCGGACACACGCGTGCTCCCCGAGTTCCTCGAGGAGACCTATGCCCGGCTCAGCCAGGGTTAGGGTTGTTCGCCAGACCTGCCGGCCCGCCCTTGGCGCCTGATCCGCGGCATGGAGAGAATCCATGACCTCCAACGTCGACGAAAACCAGCCTGTCATCCTCAGCGCCGTAAGGAGCCCCATGGGGCGATTTCAGGGTGCCCTGTCGGCGCTGTCGGCCACCGAACTCGGCGCCGCCGTCGTGCGCGAGGCCGTTCGAAGATCGGGGCTGGAGGCTCCTGACGAGATCGACGAAGTGCTCATGGGCAACGTCGTCTCATCCGGATTGGGGCAGGCGCCGGCCCGCCAGGCGGCCATCGGCGCCGGCCTTCCGCCCAGCGTGGGCGCCACAACCCTCAACAAGGTCTGCGGCTCGGGCCTCAAGGCATGTATGATTGGGGCCCAGGCGATCAAAGCCGGCGATGCAAAGCTGATCGTGGCAGGCGGCATGGAGAGCATGAGCAACACGCCGCACCTGGTCAGCGGCCGACGCGGCCTCAAGTACGGCGACAATAAGCTCGTTGATGCGCTGCTTCACGACGGTCTGTGGGACCCCTTCGAGAACTGGTCGATGGGATTGGCCGCCGAGTGGATCGCCGACGAGTTCGAAGTGACCCGCGAAGCGATGGACCGGCTTGCCTTCCAGAGCCACCAACGGGCCCTCGACGCCATGGACAGCGGCGCCTTCGAAGAAGAGATCCTCCCCCTGGACGTCCCGCTGCCCAAGAACGGCACGCACTCCGTGGCCGTCGATGAGGGCCCACGGCGGGACACGTCCTTTGAGAAGATGTCTGCGTTGAAGCCCGCCTTCAAGCAGGATGGGCGAGTGACAGCCGCCAACGCCCCTGGCCTCAACGACGGTGCTGCCGCACTGGTCCTGGCCAACCGGGCCTGGGCGGCGGCCAACGGTCTCCTGCCGATGGCCCGCATCGTCGGTTACGCCCAGGCTGCCGTTCCACCTAAGGAAATGTTCACAGCCCCCGCCCTGGCGGTACCGCGTCTGCTCGAAAAGACGGGGTGGTCGCTGGAGGACGTGGATCTGATCGAGCTGAATGAGGCGTTTGCCGCCCAGGCCCTGGCCAATGGCTACGCCCTGGCGGACCAGGGGTGGAACTGGGATAAGGTCAACGTCCACGGGGGCGCTATCGCCCTGGGGCACCCTCTCGGAGCCACCGGCGCACGGATTCTGACCACCCTGCTTTTCGCCATGCGCCAGCGCGGCGCCCGGCGCGGTCTGGCAACCTTGTGCCTAGGCGGTGGCGAAGCCGTTGCCCTGGCAGTTGAGATGGACTAGGACGCCTCCCCACCAACCCCCCACCACGATTTAACCAGGAGCCGCTCTCAATGGATATCAAGAAGATTCTCGTCGTCGGTGCAGGCACCATGGGCAACGGAATCGCCCAGACCGCCGCCGTCTCAGGCTACCAGGTCACCATGACTGATGTGGACGATGACGCCGTCGCCCGCGGGCAGAAGACCATCGCCAAATCGGTTGCCAAGCTGGCCGAGAAGGGCGCTATCACCGACGAGCAGAAAGAAGCCGCCTTGAGCGTCGCCACGGCGCTCGACTTTGAGGCCGCCCGTGACGCCGATCTCGTGGTCGAGGCGGCCACCGAACACCCGACGCTCAAACTTGACCTTTTCGCTCAGCTGGACAAGTTGGCTCCGGAGGAAACCATCCTGGCGTCCAACACCTCCTCGATCTCCTTGACTCGGATCGCCGCCGCCACCAAGCGACCCGATCGCGTCGTGGGGATGCACTTCTTCAACCCTGTGCCTCTGATGCGCCTGCTTGAGGTTGTGCGCGGCCTGGCCACTTCCGACCAGACGGCCGAGGCGGCTACCGAGGTCGGTCGGCGAATGGGCAAAGAGCCTGTGAAGGCCGCCAATTCACCGGGCTTTATCTCCAACCGCATCTTGTGCCCGATGATCAACGAAGCCGTCTTTGTGCTCCAAGATGGGGTCGGCACCCCGGAGGCGATTGACACAGTCATGAAGCTGGGCATGAACCACCCAATGGGACCCCTGACGCTGTGTGATCTGATTGGTCTGGATGTGGTTCTGTATGTGATGGAGGTCCTCCAGCGAGATCTGGGCGAAGACAAATACCGCCCGGCGCCGTTGCTTCGCAAGATGGTCGACGCCGGCTATTTGGGCCGCAAATCGGGCCGGGGCTTCTACACCTACAGCTAGCTCCGGGCCCGCCGTCAAGCCCTGCAGAATCTAAGCGCCACCGACCGTTTCTGGCTCGACCAAGGTCCTGTACAATGTTCGGGTTATCGGCGGTAGTCCGTTTATGAAATTTCTCACAAAGAGGTAATCATGCGACTCAGACTTTGGCTGACGGTGGGTATGCTCGTTGCGGTTGGGTTGGCTTGCGCCCTGCCCAGCGCCACGCCTACAGCCAACACGCAGGCGCTCGCCACCGGCGTGTCGGCCACCCTCACGGCCCTCGCGCCTGGCCCGAAGACCCCCGACCAAGAAACGCCAGCTCAGCCACTGACCGAGCCGACAGAGGCCGCGCCAACCGCTACTCCGACCCCGGCAGAGCCCTTCGGCCCGCCATCCGCCTTGGTCGTCGTGTACACCGACTCCGGTAATGCGTGGCTTATCGACGGCGATTCTGCTGCCGTCCAGCTCACCAACAGCGGTCAGGCCTACAAGGTTCTGATTTCGAGCGATGGCGAGCGCGTCGTCTATCTACAGCGCCCGCCCAACCAGTCGGTTCCATCCGAGGTACGCGTTGTCCACAGCGATGGCTCGAACGATGCGGTGCTTCTGACACCCCAGCAGTGGGATGGCCTCTACCCACTTCAGGATTTCGAGCACAACGACGTCTCTCAGATGGCCTTCATCCCCGGAACCCACCGCCTGCTGATGAACACCAGAGCCACCGCCAATGGCCCGGGGCTGTTCAAGTACAACGATTTGCTGCAGTTGAACGTCGATAGCGGCCAGTTGACCACCGTCTTTGCCCCCGGTGCGGGCGGCGATTTCACCCTCTCCCCGGACGGCACCCGAGTGGCGATCGTGCAGCCGGAATCGATCAGCTTGTCTGCCGTGGATGGCACTGAGCTGCACTCGAACGTCATCGGCTACCAGGCGGTGACGACCTACAGCGAGTATCAGTACTATGCCCAGCCGATTTGGCGACCGGATTCCTCCGGTTTCGGCGTGGCCCTTCCCTCGGCGGATCCGCTGGCGCCAAGAACCAGCGGCACGATGTGGTCCGTCTCAGTGCCCGATGGCACGGCCACCCAGCTGGGGCAGATCAGTGGGGATTTCTTCTTCATCCAGTCCGGTGCTGGCCCCAGCCTGTCGCCCAACCTCAGACTGGGTCGGGTTTCTGCGGCCGGGTGCCTCCAGCAGCGCCCCACCCAACTTGGTCTTGGCGCACCCCGACGGCTCGGCGCTGGCCACCTACGACCAGGGCCAGATCAGGTGGGAAGGATGGTCCCCCAACGCCGTCCGATTCGCTTATGGCTCGGGCGGTCCATTCCAGCTTCACATTGGGGTGCCGGAGGCTCCCGGCTTGCCAATGGGCCAGGGCACCGACCTGCGCTGGCTGAACGACGACCAATTCCTCTATCTTGAGGGATCGACGGGGAATTGGACGCTGGCACGGTTCGAGGGCGGTCCTGTGCCAAAGACGCTGGCCACACCAGGCGGCGACTTCGTCAGTTACGATTTCGCCCCGCCAGCCCCTTAGCTGTCCGGCTCCGCTGCTTCATCCCGCGCGTGCCACGCCATGATTGCCAGACGTTCCCGGCCCCTGCGCGAGCCGGATGAACACATCCGCCAAGCCCCGAATTCTCCGGAAGTACGGAGGTAGGCTATCTGACCGGGTCATGTCTACGAAGCCGAACCGCTCGTAGAAGGGAGCCAGTCCTGAGCGGCAGGTCAACCACAGTGGCCTCCCGCCCTCGACTTGGAGTTTGGCGATCAGCGCCGCCGCCACGCCCTGCTCACGCCATGGCGGCAGGACCACCAGCGACGCTAGTTCCCGGCTGCCGTCGCCGTGGGGCTTGACCTGACCGCAGGCGATGACTTCCCCGTCAGCCATCTCAGCCAACCAGAAATGCCGCCAGTTTAGGCTGAGCGGATTGAGGTGTTCATTCCGAATGAAGGACGTGATCAGGGATTGATCTTCTTCGCGGGCCGGCCGCAGCCCGAATCCGGGACCGGCCAGAGGATGGGTGACTCTCGACACCGGTGGAGATGTCATTCAGTAAGCAAGTCCTGGAGGACCTTCTTGACCGCCTGCGGGTTTGCCTTTCCCTGAGTTTCTCGCATCACCTGACCCACAAACCACCCGATGACGGTCGCCTTACCGCTCTTGTATGTGGCCACCTGTTCGGGATTGGCTCTCACGATTTCTGCCGCAATGCGTCCGAGCGCCGCCTCGTCCGAAACTTGCGCCAGCCCCTCGGCTTCCACGATATCCTGCGGGGATCGTCCGCTCTCATCAACCCTCTCCAGTAGTTCCTTGCCGGTGTTGGTCGTAATGTCTCCGCGTTCCACCATGCCCACGATCTGCGCCAGGTGCTCTGGTTTCATGGCCAGATCGGCTGCTGCGCCGTGCCGTTCACGGATCAGGCGCAACACGTCATTCATCAGCCAGTTGGAGATGGCCTTGGCGTCGACGTCCGCGGCAGCAACAGCGATTTCAAAATACTCGGAAAGGCTGCGCTCTTCGGTCAAGATTTCGGCGTCGTACTCGGGCAGGCCGTACTGCTCAGTGAACCTCGTTCGCCGAGCCAAGGGGAGCTCAGGAAGGCCGGCCAGGATGTCTGCTTTCCAAGTATCGGATAGGACAATGGGGAGCAGATCGGGCTCGCGAAAGTAGCGATAATCCGCCTCTGTTTCCTTCGACCTCATCTTGTGCAGGGTGCCAGTATCTTCGTCCCAGTTGAGGGTCCATGCTTGGACCATCCCGCCCTGACTTACCTCTCGAATCTGCCTTTCAATCTCGGTTTGGATGGCTTGGCGAACAGCCTCGATCGAGTTGACGTTCTTGATTTCCGTTTTGGGATTCAGGCCTGTCGACCCTACCTCGCGTATCGAAACATTGGCGTCGCAGCGTAGCTGGCCCTTCTCCATATCGCCTTCGGAGACCCCCAGCCAGCGCAGCAGCTGCCGCAGCCGGATTAGGTAATGTGCCGCTTGATCCGCTGAACGAAGATCGGGTTCGGTGACCATTTCAACCAGCGGGACTCCGCAGCGGTTGAAATCGATCAGCCGCCGGTCCTTCTCCCGGATGGTCTTGCCGGCGTCCTCTTCCAGGTGCAGCTTGGCAATCCGCACCTGCAGGGAGAGGCCGTCTTCCAGCGGCAGGATCATCTCCCCGCCCCTCGCCAGAGGCTCGTCGTACTGGCTGATCTGATAGCCCTTGGGCAGATCGGGGTAGAAGTAGTTCTTCCGCGCGAAGTAGGAGACGGGCTGGATCGATTCGGCTTGCATGGCGGCGGCCAGAAGAACCGCTTTCTCCACGGCGGCCGAATTCAGCGTCGGAAGCACTCCGGGGAGTCCGCAGCACACTGGGCAGATGTTGGTGTTGGGCGGCTCCCCCCACAAATCGGCCTTGCACGCGCAGAAGATCTTGCTGTCGGTGTTGAGCTGGATGTGAGTTTCCAGGCCGATGACGGCTTCAAAGTCAGGCATCAATCCCTGGTCCTGATGGCGATGCTGGCGCGGCGGTGATATTGGTCACGCCGCCGTCGTGCCGGAGGCATGCTGGCTGACATGCAAAACACGGCCACATTATACCTATGGCCGTGTTCAGGTGAGGTCTCGCATCGGCCCGCCAACAGCACGGGCGGCGACGGCTAGGGGACCGGGGGAAGCGGCACGCGGGTGACGAAGTCCCCGACGGTCAGGATGATTAGGAACGACAACCACAAGAAGCCGGCGCCGGCCACCATCCATGTCAGGCGATTGCTGCCCTTCAAGTGCATGAAGAAGATCATGACGATCAGGGCCTTGGCGATCGCCACCACCACGGCCACCGTAGCCCTCCAGGTGCCCACGTCAATGAAGGAGCCCCAAACAGTCAGGGCCAGCAAAACCATCAGCCCCAAAAAGGCGAGGATCAACGTTCGGATGGAAGAGGTCTCTTGGCTCATCAGCTTCTATCTATCAGGTAGAGGAGCGGGAACAAGAAGATCCACACAATGTCGACGAAGTGCCAGTACAGACCGATCAACTCGACCGGGGTGTGTTTCAGTGACGTGAACCTGCCCCGCCAGCCAAAAACGGCCAACGCCATCACGAGCCCAATGCCGACCACAAGGTGAAAGGCGTGGAGGGCGGTCATTACAAAGTACATTCGGAGAAACAACCCCACCTGCACGGGCATGCCTGCCGGTAGACTAAAACCCAGTCCCGGGAGCAAGTGCTCGGTGTACTTGTGGTAGTACTCGAACCCCTTCACGCCCAAGAAGAGCGTCCCGAGAGAAGCCGTCATGAGCAGGAAGAAGACCATTGTGCGGCGATTGCCCAACTTCGCTGCGTGCAGCGCCAGAGCCATCGTCAGACTGCTTCCCAGCAGCACTGCCGTGTTCAGCGTTCCCAAGTTGAGATCCAGGATCCGGCTGCCGGCGTCCCAGGCACCGGGGAAGATCACCCGATAGATGGTGTAGACCGAGAAGAGCCCACCGAAGAAGAGTACCTCCGTGGCCAGGAAGACCCACATCCCCATGGTCTCGGCATCGTGCTCCTGCTCGAGGGTGGAGAAATGGTGGGCGACCAGCGATTGACTTTCAGCCATCCAGTTCTCCTTGGGCTTGGGCCATGTGGGCGTAGTCATAGGCCTCGTGTGTCATCACCGGAGGCTCGTCAAAATTGTCTTTCGGCGGCGGGGACGAAGTCTGCCACTCAAGGCTGGGGGAGTTCCATGGATTGGATGGCGCCGGTGCCCCCTTAAAGACCGACCACACCAAATAGAGCACCGGGAGAATGTACCCGATCGCCAGGATCGAGGCGCCTGCGGTCGAGGCGACGTTGAGAACCTGGAACTCGGGAGGATAGGCATAGTAGCGTCTCGGCATGCCTTCCAGCCCAAGGATGAACTGCGGGAAGAAGGTCAAGTTGAAGCCGACAAAGATGATGATGGCCGCGAACTGTCCCCAGCGCTCGGGATACATCTTCCCGGTGATCTTGGGGAACCAATAGTGCATCCCGCCGAGAAAAGCCATCACCGTCGAACCGACCATGATGTAGTGAAAGTGCGCCACCACGAAATAGGTATCGGTTACATGAACGTCGAAGGCCAGCGAGGCCAGCATGACCCCGGTCAGGCCGCCGATGGTGAACAGCCCGATGAAACCCAGGGCGTAAAGCATGGGGGTCTTAAAGGAAATGTGGCCCTTGTTGAGTGTGGCGGTCCAGTTGAAGACCTTGATGGCGGAAGGAACGGCCACGACAAAGCTGAGGAATGAGAATACCGTGCTGGCATAGGGCGACTGGCCGGCGACGAACATGTGATGGCCCCACACCATGAAACCGAGCGCCGCGATTGCCAGGCTTGAGAACGCCACCACCTTGTAGCCAAAGACCCTGCTCCGGCTGAAGGCGGAGATCAGTTCGCTGACCACGCCCATGGCTGGCAGGATCATGATGTAAACAGCAGGATGGCTGTAGAACCAAAACAGATGTTGGTACAGGATCGGATCACCGCCCGCCGACGGATCAAAGAACCCGATTCCGAACGCGTGATCCAGGCCGATCAACAACACGGTGATCGCCAAGATAGGGGTGGCCAAAACCATGATTAAGCTGTTGGCATAGTTCGACCAGACAAAGAGTGGGAGCCTGAACCAGGTCATGCCGGGGGCACGCATCTTGTGCACCGTCACGATAAAGTTGATGCCGGTGAATATCGATGAGAAGCCGACGATAAAGATCCCAGCCGTGGCTATAACAACCGACGTGTTGCTGTACAGCGTGCTGTAGGGCACATAGAAAGTCCAGCCGGTGTCGATCCCGCCGGTCACGACGGCGCCCATGGTGAAGATCGCCCCGACGATGAAGACATACCAGCTGGCCAAGTTCAGCCTCGGAAACGCCACGTCTTTGGCCCCGATCATCATCGGTATGAAGAAGTTGCCGAGCACGGCCGGGATGGCAGGTATCATGAAGAACCACACCATGATCACGCCATGCATGGTGAATAGCTTGTTGTAGGTTTCCGGTTGAACCAGATCGCCCCGCGGCGTCAATAGCTCCAACCGCATCATTGCGGCAGCCGTGCCGGCAATGGCAAAGAAGACGATGACCGAGAACAGGTACAAGATCCCGATCCGCTTGTGGTCGGTCGTCAGCAGCCAAGAACGTATCGTGGTGCTGATGTTCAAGTAGTTGGGTTTCAATTCAGAGTGTGTTGTTTCCATCACCTAGCACCTGGATTCCACGTTCACTGCGATTGTGCCAACGACTTGATGTAGTCCATCAGGTCGGTAAGCTGCGTGTCATTGATCTGGCCCGCATAGTCGGGCATGACAGGTTGATACCCGGCCACCACCTTGGCCATCGGATTACGGATGGACTCCACGATATAGGCTTCGTCCGCCGTGACCGTTTGCCCCGATTCGAGCTTCACCTGGCTGCCGAACAGTCCGTCCCACGACGGGCCAACGCCCGAGCCATCAGGCTTGTGGCAGGAGAGGCACCCCAGCGTCGTTGCGAGCTGCTCTCCGGGCGACATGTCGGCCTGGGCTTCCATGCCCCCCAAGTTGAGCCAGGTTTCGTAGTCCACCTGAGTCATGACCACGATGTCGCCGATCATGGCCGAATGGCCCATGCCACAGTATTCAGCACAGAACAAATGGTACGTCCCCGGTTTGGTCGGTTGGAACCACAGCTCGGTCGTCCGGCCCGGGATGACGTCCTGCTTGATTCTGAAGGCGGGAACATAGAAGCTGTGGATGACATCCTGCGAGGTCATGATCAGGCGCACCGGCCGACCCACTGGTACATGTAGCTCGTTGATTTCCCGGTAGCCATTGGTATGTTCGACTTTCCACATCCACTGCTTGCCAACCACATAGACATCGATCGTGTTGGGAGGCGGCGAATGGTCAGTGAAGTACAGTGAACCCGCCCAATAGAACACACCCAGGCTGATCACGAAGGGTACCGCGGCCCAGAAGAACTCAAGTCGATAGTTGCTGGTTTGCTTGCCGGACCGGTCGGCCTTTGAGCCTTCACGATATCGAATGCCAAAGTAAAGGATCAGGCCGGCGATGAGCAGGATAAAAAAGACGCTCAGGCCCAGCAGGAGATAGAACAGGGCATCCACCTGGGGGGCCATGGTCGAGGCCTCAGGCGGCAGAGGGTTAAAGCCGGTCATAGTCTCTTCCAAATCATCATGATGGAGGTGTCACACGCTCCCGTGTCGGACAGGCGAAATGTCACCCAACCGAACATGCTAGCCCCCACCGCTGCCGGGTGTCGGCGATACGGCCGGGGTTTCGGACGTGGTGGCAGCGGGCGTGGGCGTGGGGGCACGAGTAGGCACGCCCTGGTCGGCGATAATCTGCATTGCCTGGTCGATCGGCATATGGATGATGCCCGCACCCTTGTTTACCCA
This sequence comes from uncultured Chloroflexia bacterium, assembly GCA_963727915.1. GTDB lineage: Bacteria > Chloroflexota > Anaerolineae > Anaerolineales > E44-bin32 > CAWAND01. Next base: position 189,541 of record CAVSID010000001.1, read on the forward strand.
ACCGTAACTGTTCAGCTGCGCTTCCTGAGTCGCTCGGACCGCCTGCAAATCCTTGGCGGGGTCGACCTGCAGGCGTGGCTCTGGAGGCTGGATGGCCGTCGGCGTCGGGCCGACGCCATAGGCGGCTACCTGACGCTGCTGAAAGAAGAAGAACAACCCGGCAACCACAGCCAGCGAGAGCACCAACAATACCATCAGGCCGATCCCAGCTAGCATCACGCCCCGGGGGGAGGCGTCCTGCGGCTCGAATCCCGGCCGTGCTCCGTGATCACCTGTTTTGTGGGGATCCATGTCAGCCACTTTCCAACGCTCCCCTGGGACTCGATTGCGGCACATTGATCAGTGGTGCCGGAGCTCTGCGCAGGACGGTTACATACCACCCTACCCATAGACCGCCCACAGCGACGCTCAGCGCGACGTCCAGCCAATGGATGGTCAAGCCCCGCGTGTAATAGGAAGGCATGGCCATCCAGAAGGTTTCAACCCATCGCATCAAGAAGATGATCCCAGCCAGCCCGGCTAACGCCTTGAAGCTGCGCTTGATGACGGGCGAGATCAGCAGCAGAAGCGGGGCAAAGAAGTGAAGGACGATCAGGGTCAGTGTGACGGCTTGCCAGCCCGCTGTGCCTCGGTGGAGCACCCAGGAGATCTCCTCATCGGTGTTGCCTGACCAAGTGATGATGAACTGGGAGAACTGCATGTAGGCCCACAGGATCACGAAGGCTACGGTGAGGTTTCGCAGATCAGCGATCGGCCGCGAATAGCCCTCGACGCCCTTGACCTCGGAATCGGTTTTCAAATCTCCACCGACAAGCCGGGAGAGAACGACGATAGTGAAGGTCAACGCCGCCAGCGCCTCACCGCAGACGAAGATGAGCCCGTAGATCGAGGAGTACCAGTCCGGTTCGAGTGTCATCACCCAGTCAAAGGAAGCGAACGACGCCGTCAGTACGAAGACCACCAACCCTAGGCCGCCGAAACCCTGCTCGAGGCGCAGCGACGGCCCCGTGCCGCCCTGGTCGCGACGCCGCCACCACCGGTTCATCACCCACGCAGCCCCCATCCAAAGTGCGAAGTACAAGATGGTTCGGCTGATGAACGCTGTTGGGTTGAGATAGATCGCCTTGTGCTGAAGCAAGGGATCGACGGCGCTGGCTCCTTGGGCCGCCCATGGGTAGATCTTGTCCAAGTTGAGGGCGATGGGGATGAAGGCCAGCGCCATCAACGGAAGGGTGTTGGTGCCGGCTTCAAACAAGCGTTGGACCGTGTTTCCCCACCGGCCGCCTGCCATCTGGTGAAGCAAAGTGAGCCCCAAGAACCCCACGCTGAGGTCCACCCAGAAGACATAAGCCAGGAGATAGGATTTGTAGAACTGCGCGCTGTCGACGAACAATCCAAACAGGCAAAGCGCGCCGACGGCTACCACCAGCAGCGCACTCCAGCGTTGGATCTTGGTCAGGCTTTCAGGTGCAGAGTCAAGGACTTTCACTGCGACGCCTCACTTTTCAGCTGCTGCTGGACATCGGCGGGCGCGCTATCTATCGGAGCATCCTGGCTCAGCTGGAGGGCCCGGATGTAGGCCACGATGGCCCAACGATCAGCCGGGGCGACCCGGTCCGAGTAGTCGAACATGCGCCCAAAGCCATTGGTGATCACATCGAAGAAATGGCCCGGCGGCGCGTTGCGCAGACGGTCCGTGTGGTAGCTCGGCGGGGGTGGAAATCCGCGCTGGACAACGATCCCGTTGCCATCGCCCACCAAACCATGGCACGGCGCACAGTAGATCTCGAACCGCTGCTTACCCCTCTGAAGAAGCTGTGCATCGACTTCGACGGGGATCACCTCGACCGGGTTGCCGTCGGCCGTTTTCCCGGTATATAACGCCGGATCGGCGTTTAGCTGACCGCGGGCCACAGTGTCGGGCACCAGCGGCCGGGAAGCCATGCCGTTGCTGAAGAAGCTGTTCGCCTCCAGAGGCTCGTACCTCGGCTGATCGGTCATGGCCGGCTGGCAGGCGGACAGGGCCATCAATCCTCCTACGGCCAAGCCAAGCCAGACTAAGCGACGCGTTCGTTGAGTATGAGTGCGATGTTCAGGGCGCAACTTCGGACACCTTCTCCGGCCCCAGGCCTTCCAAGAAGGCTCGGGTCTTGGCGAGATCGAACTTGGGATCATCCGCCTCAATACACAAAAAGAAGCGGTCCTGGCTGGCGCGTTGGAAGGCCGGCACATTGAACACGGGATGGTAGGGCATGGGCAGCTTGTTAAGAAAGAACATGCTCACGACGGCGGTAAGAGCCGCGAATAGAATCGTGAGCTCGAATGTAATGGGAATGAAAGCCGGCCAACTGTTGAGGGGCCGCCCACCGGAGTTTATCGGGTAGAAGATCACCGACGAAGAGTACATCATCCCAAAGGCAGTCAGGGCGCCCGTCAAACCGCCCGCAAAGACCAAGATCGGGATCGGGCTGCGCTTATGGCCGACGGCTTCGCCCAAACCATCAATCGGGAATGGGGTGTAGGCGTCAAAGTCGTGATAGCCTGCGTCTCGGACCTTCTCCGATGCCGCCAACAGTCCGTCTGCTTCTGCGAACTCCGCCATCAAACCGTAGAGCTGAGGACCCTCATGCACCATTTCGCCACTCTCCAACAGGGATGCCATCCGGTCTGCTTACGCCTCCGCCTCAGCCTGGTGAGTCTTGTGAACCAACTCGCGCACTTCGAAGATGGAGATCGATGGCATGGATCGTACGAACAGGAACATCATGGTGAAGAAGAAGCCCATGGACCCGAATAGGATCGCCCAGTCCCAAATCGTGGGCCTGAAGAAACCCCAAGCCGAAGGGACGAAATCCCTCGAAAGGCTGACCACGATGATGATGAAGCGCTCCAGCCACATGCCGATGTTGATAATGATCGACAGAATGAAGAGCACCACCAAATTCTTCCGCACTGCAGGAAACCACAGTGCCTGGACGATGACCACGTTTATGAGAATCAGCAGCCAGTACCATAGAGCATAGGGTCCAAAGGCACGGTTCTGGATCAGATAGGCTTCAAACGTGCTCCCGCTGTACCAGCCGATGAACAGCTCCATGGCATAGCCGTAGGCCACGATCAGTCCGGTGGCCAGCATGACCTTGGCCATGTAATCCATGTGCTTCATCGTGATCAGGCCCTCCAGATGGAAGACCTTGCGCAACGGGATAGCCAGGGTGAAGACCATGGCAAATCCGGAGTAGATGGCCCCGGCCACGAAGAAAGGCGGCGTGATCGTCGAGTGCCAGCCAGGCACAAGAGCATAGGCAAAGTCGAGACCAACAATGCTGTGCACGGAGACCACAAGCGGCGTCGCCAGAGCCGCCAGCAGGAAGTAGGCCACCTTGTAGCGCTCCCAGTGCCGGGCTGAGCCTCGCCAGCCCATTGCCAACATGCCGTAGAGGATCTTCAGAATCCGAGGCTTGGCTCGATCGCGCATCGTGGCCAAGTCAGGCAATAATCCGACAAACCAAAATATGATCGACACCGTGCCATAGGTGGATATGGCAAAGAGGTCCCACACCAACGGGCTGCGCCACTGTGGCCAAAGGCCCATTGTATTGGGATAGGGCATGATGAAGAAGGCGAACCAAGGCCGGCCGAGGTGCAGAATGGGAAACATCCCAGCTGAGGCCACGGCGAAAATCGTCATAGCTTCTGCGAAGCGATTGATCGAGGTACGCCACTCCTGTCGGAACAGCAACAGGATGGCCGAGATCAACGTCCCCGCATGCCCAATCCCAATCCACCACACGAAGTTGGTGATGGCAAAGCCCCAGGCCACCGGGATCATGATCCCCCAGATGCCTACTCCCTTGTAAAACAGGTAGGTGACGGCGAGAAGGAAGACCATAAAGAATGTGCCAACCACACCGAAACCGATCATCCACGCCAAGGGCGTGTCGCGCGTCAGCACAACTTCGGTGATCTTCTCCGTAACGGAGAGATAGGTCTGCCCCGGGTGAAGCAGTCCCTTGACAACTGGGTTATCCCCTACGGCTTTGTCGGCACGCCCTTCGACGGTCATAAAGTCATCTCTCTCTTCGGGCCTGGGCTAGGCCGCCCCTTCAAGGTTGGCCATCTCGGGGTTGGCATTCCGAAACTTGTTCAAATAGGTTGTCCGCGGCCGTGTATTGAGCTCTGCCAGCAGCGTGTAGTTGTGCTTCTGCTGCTTAAGATCCGCAACGCGGGATTTGTCATCGTTGATGTTGCCGAAGGTAATCGCCTGGGTCGGGCAAGCCTGCTGGCACGCCGTCTGGATTTCGCCATCCATGACCTCACGGCCTTCTTCCTCGGCGGTGATGCGGGCGTGGGTGATCCGCTGGACACAGTAATTGCACTTCTCCATCACACCGCGCGAACGCACCGTCACATCCGGGTTGCGCACCATCTTCAGACTCTCAGTAGTCTCATCCGAGAACTGCAGGAAGTTGAACCGCCGCACCTTGTAGGGACAGTTGTTCGAGCAGTAACGGGTGCCGATACAGCGGTTGTAGACCATGTCGTTCAGGCCCTCATTGCTGTGCACAGTGGCGCCAACAGGACAGACGACCTCACATGGCGCGTTTTCACATTGCATGCAAGGCACCGCTTGGTGGTAGATTTCGGGGTTCTCGGGAGACCCGGCAAAGTAGTCGTCGACCCGCAGCCACTGCATTTCGCGGCCGATGTTGACTTGCTCCTTGCCGACGACCGGAATGTTGTTCTCGGCAACACAAGCGGCGATGCAGGCGTTGCAGCCGGTACAGGCGCTTAAATCGATCGACATGCCCCAAGCGTAGCCATTCTCATAGCTGAAAGCGTTGTACAGAGAGGGCTTGCTCGTTTGGGGCTCTTCGGGCTGGATCTTCCCGGAGGTAAACGCCGTAATGTCATTCACGCGGACCAAGTCGCGGCCTTCCATCGTGTGATGGTTCTGGGTGGTGGCGAGCGTGTATCGGTCGCCGGTGGCCCGGATCTTCAATCCCTGGTCGAACCAGGGTTGCTGAAGCGTGCGAAGCTGATACGCGTTGTAGCCAATGCCTTGGCCAACCCGCCCCGTCAGCTGGCGGCCGTAGCCGAGAAACACGGTCACCGATCGAGCCGCCTGCCCCGGCATGACCCAGACCGGAGCCTGGACCTTCCGGCCGCTGTAATCAAGTTCGATGACCTGGCCGTTGTCGAGGCCCATCGTGCCGGCCGTCGCCGGGGCGACCCAAGCCACGTTGTCCCAAGTGACTTTCGTCAGCGGCTTTGGCAGTTCCTGTAGCCAACCATTGTTGGCCGAGGCGCCGTCCCAAACCGTGGGATCGGGCCTGAAAACGATTTCGAGGTCCTGGGAAGATGCCGCCGGGGCGGCCGCGGGGGCACCACCTAGGGTATCCCCAAGCGCTACATCGGTCTCGGGCAGGGCTGAGTTGGCGACTATCCCGTCATGGAGACTGAGCCGCCAAAAAGCCTCGAAATCGGAGCCGGCGGCTGCGTTGGCCTGCCAATAACCCTTGACGATGTCGTGGCTCGTCGCGTCGGCCTGCCCGAGCATCAGGGCCAGAACCTCATGGTCTGACTTTCCAGAATACAGAGGCTCGATCAAAGGCTGAACGATGGTTATCGTGCCATCGAAGGCTCGTGCGTCGCTCCAGGTTTCGAGGGGATGGGTCGCCGGGACGTGCCAATCCGCCAGCACAGCCGTCTCATCAACATACATCCCCAGATAGACCTTGAAGGGGACGCTGGAGAGAACGTCGGGGAAGTTCAAGTCAGCCGGTGCTGTGTAGGCGGGGTTGACGCCCAACACCACCAACACCTCAACTTGGTTGCTCTTGATAGCCGAAACCAACTCTTGCAGGGACTCGGAATGAAGTGCAGGGGCGGCTTCGACCGCCTCAGTATGGATCACGCAGTTGCCCACGGCTTTGAGGGCCCGATTGATAGCGTGAACCAGGGCGTGGACCTCGGCCGGTTGTCCCCGGCCAGCCAACACAACCGCCCGCCCCGATGCCGCGCCAAGATCGGCAGCGGCGGCGCTTGCCCACCGCACAGCTTGCTCGGGGAGATCGCTCGGTACCTCGACCGCCAGCCCAAGTGCTGCTGCAACGGCCCGAGCCATCCCATCGATCTGCCCCGCCTCGAGCGCTAGCCGATGATCCGCCATGCTGCCGGTGAGCGTCGGTGATGGCTCCGCGACGTACAGGCGATTCATGTCGGTCTGATCTTCGCGGACCTTGCGGCGTTCCGCGAAATCACGCGCATAGCGTACGCGGTCTGGTCCTTCCGAGAGAAAATCAGCGTCCAACGCAAGGATGACATCCGCCTTGGCGAAATCGACTCGCGTCGCCACAGCACGGCCAAAGGCCATCTGTGCCCCGCGGAGAATGTTGTCCCGGGTCACGGGCTGATACTGGTGCCAGGTGGCGTGCGGGTAAGCATTCAACAGCTGGCCAATTTGGCTCGCCAGAGTGGGCGAGGTCACCGTCCCAGTCAGGATTCGGAGCCCGGCGCCCTGTTTCCCTTCTTGTCCGTTGAGCGCGTGGGCCATCTCTGCCGCGAATTCCTGCCAGGTCTTGATCTGGTTGCCGCTGGTGATGACCTGGGCGCGATCAGGATCGTATAAATCCAGGACGCTGGCCTGAGCGAACGCATCCGTCGCCCCGAGACTGGCCGGATGATCCGGATTGCCTTCGATCTTCGTTGGACGTCCCTCGTGGCTCTCGACGAGCACACCATTGGCGTAACCATCGTGGACGGCGGCCGAGGCGTAGAACTGGGGTTTGCCAGGAGTCATCCCATTTGGCTGGTCGACGTAAGGGACGATCTTCTCTTCCGGATAGCGAACGCATGCCGTCAATCCCGCCAGGCCGAGCGAGGCTGCCATCAGCTTCAGGAAGCCGCGCCTTGTGACCGAATCAACCCACTGATCGGCGCCGGCCGGGAACTCGAATTTGAGCCAGTCTTGGAAGTTGGCCGTCTTGGCCAGCTCTTCTAGGCTGCGCCATTGGCCCGGATTGTCCGCTTGTTGAAAACGTTGGCGAATGGCGTCCGGGTCGAAGGATTTCTCCACTTGCCCTCCTTGGCGCGTCATCGATGGCATGTCGAGCAGTTCGTCAGGAGATTGAGGTTGATGTCATTCTGCTTGACCAGCTGTTGACCCATGGCAACTTGATCCGCCGGGGGTTGGTAGTCAGCGTTGAACACCTGATCCGCTGGCCGCAAGTATTTCTCCGGATGACGGTGACAATTTAGGCACCAGCTCATCTTCAAAGACTTACCCTTCCAGGTAATCGGCATCTCGCCGATTGGGCCGTGACAGGTCGTGCAGCCCACGCCCTTGGCGATATGAATACTGTGGTCGAAATAAACATAGTCCGGCAGATCATTAATCCGTGTCCACTGGATGGGGGTGTTGTTGGCATAGCTGTCGCGAATCGGCGCCAGGATGGCGGCATTCGTCCAGACCTGGGAATGGCAGGTCATGCATGTCTTGGTCGGCGGGATGCCGGCAAAAGAAGCGTTCTCCACTGAAGTATGGCAGTAACGACAATCGAGCCCGAGGCCTTCGACATGATGTTGATGACTGAAGGGGACGGGCTGCGGGATCACCACATTCTGTTGGGTCATGTACGGTGACCAGACGATGAGCCACCATACAGCGCCGACCACCGCCGCGAGCAGGCCGCCGCCGATAATACTCAGCAGGGCAATCGAGTTGGCGGAACGAGGGAAGATCTGCCCCATTAGGCAACCTCTCAACGGCAACGCGAATGAATGTGAAGGTCGGTGTCGACCTTCACACTACGTCGGATAGGCTATTAGAAGTTCTGCAAACTGCCTGCGTGACGCTGGGTCGTCATGGGTAGGATTCCCGGTCCTTCGACCCTACAGGTATTACTCCGCCCTCCCGGGGCGAGGCTTCCGTCCAAACCGGACGCGTGACATTATAGCATCACGTCGTCCCAGGGGCACAACCTCGCATTTTCAAGCCGGGGCGCACCCGCCGGGACCTTGAAATCGTGACAATAATACTCTATTTCACAATCATCGCACATTAAGAGTACATGACTGTAACCCACAACCTCGGAAGAAGCCTCGCGTGAACCGCAAGACGATGAGTGACGTCGCACGCTATAGGGTCTCGAGCACGGCAGGGCGCCGGCTCCGCCAGGCTTCGGATGCGGTCGCCAGTTCGTACCGGCGTCCGATGCGCAGCAAGCGGCCCTCAGAGAAGTCAGGGCCCAGCAACTGCACGCCAATCGGAAGCCCGCCCAAATCAAATCCAGCCGGGATCGACACGCCTGGTATCCCGGCGTGATTGGCAGGTACAGTCAACAGGTCGGCGTACTGCATAAGCACTGAATCCCCGTACACTCGACCGAGCTCGAACGCCGTCGTGGGCGTGGTGGGAGTCAGCAGGGCATCCAGCTGGTGATCACCATCCGCGCTGAAGGCCCGATCGAAATCCTGGCGGATCAACGAGCGCACTCTCAATGCACGCCGATAGTAATCCCGCTCGTATTGCTCGCCGGAAACATACATGCCCATCAGAATGCGCAGCTTGGGCTGCACCCCGAAACCTCGGCCGCGTGTCTCGCGGTACATCTCGGGCAAACCATCCACCGGGCCAGGGTATCGGTAGCCATACTTAACACCGTCATAGCGATGTAAGTTGGATGCGGCCTCAACACGCGAGATCACGAAGTAGGCCGGGATCCCCAGGTGCGTGTGGGGCATCGGCACGGCCTCTACGATTTCCGCGCCGGCACTCGCCAGGACCTCGGCCGCCTGGTGCACAGCCGCCTCGATTTCCGAATCAATGGACTGCTCGCACAGCTCCCCCGTCTCTGGATCCGGGTAGGTCAGCCTGAAGTAGTTAGGAGAAAGCCCGATTCTCAGACCCTCGATGCCGCGCTCTAGCTCGGTCATGTAATCAGGGACCTCGACCGCCGCTGCTGTGGCATCCGCAGGATCCGCACCGGCCATCGCCCCCAGCATGATCGCCGCGTCCGAGACATCACGCGAGACCGCCCCCGGGCAGTCGAGTGATGACGCAAACGCGATCAACCCGTCAGCGCGATACTCGTCCGTAGGTCGGTTTCAGCCCCACAACGCCGCAGAATGCGGCCGGCTGACGGATGGATCCAGCAGTATCAGTGGCCAAAGACAGGGCAGCCTCACCCGCCGCCACAGCCGCAGTACTTCCGCCGGATGATCCACCGGGGACGCGCCCCGGATCCCAAGGATTACCTGGCGGCGGCTGAAAGGCCGACAACTCGCTCGACGATCCGAAAGTGAACTCGTCCAGATTGACCTTGCCCACCGTCACGGCACCCGCCGCCTCCAATCGAGCGACCGGGGTGGCGGTGTAGGGCGCTGTGAAAGTTTCCAGGATTTTCGATCCGGCAGTCGAGCGGGTCCCCTCGACACAGAAGATGTCCTTGACCGCCAGCGGCACACCCGCCAAGGGACCCGGATCGCGCCCGTCGCGGATGGCTTGGTCCACAGCCTGTGCCTGCTCCCGACGCGCGCGCCTCCGCCAGGCTGACGTAGGCATGGATGTATTTCCGGTCTTCGGGCTGAGGTTCATACGGTTCGCTGGTGGGCGACCGCCCTTCGACCTGCTGGATCCGCAGTAAGGTCTGATCGAGAACCTCAGAGGCGGTGATTTCTCCTGCCCGAACCCTGCGAGCGATCTCGCGGGCGCTCAGGTCTGCCAGGGCATCCGTCACTCCAAAGCCTCCTGAGGAATGTCAGGGACAACCAGATAGCGATTCTCTACCTCGGGAGCCTGAGCCAAGATGGCGTCGGCCTTGTCCGCATTGCGGGCCCGATCGTCCCAAATCACAGGGCGTGTGCCTTCTGAGAAGGGCACGCCATGGGTTGTGATCGGGAGATCATCGTCGACATCGATTGCGTCCAGGGCGCGGATCGCCCGCAGTTGACCATTCAGCTCGCCGAGGAGGTAGCCCTTTTCCTCGGCATCCAGAGCCAGCGCCGCCAAAGCAACCAGGTGATCAAAGACCTCGGCGGAAATCTCGCCTTGGCCAGGGTCTGATTCTGGCATCCACACCTCCTCCTTGGCCGGCCGACATTGTACCCTTGCCGTCCGGCCGGGTCAAAAGACCGGCATGCTATAATCTCACCGTCGCAGATTCGCCTGGGAGGTGTTCGCCGATGGCCGTTCCGGAAGCCCTGTCCTCCAGCCCGTCGTTGGACCTATCGGACGAGCACCAGATGATCCGCCAGGCAGCCAGAGATTTCGCTCAAAACGAGATTGCGCCGATCGCCGCAGAGTACGATGAGAGCGGCGATTTTCCACTGGAAACAATCCGCAAGATGGGGCAGATGGGCTTCATGGGGATCGAGGTGCCTGAAGCCTACGGCGGGTCCGGGATGGACACCCTCGCATACGCTCTGGCCCTCGAGGAAATTTCCCGGGCAGACGCCGCTCATGGCACGATCATGTCTGTGAACAATTCCCTGTTTTGCAACGCGCTCGAGCGTTTCGGAAACGAAAATCAGAAGCAGCACTACCTCAGGGATGTGGCCTCCGGAGAGGCGATCGGTGCGTATTCCCTCACGGAGCCGATGTCTGGCTCTGACGCTGCCACCATGGCTTCGCGTGCTGTCCGAGACGGCGACGACTACATCATCACCGGGCGCAAATCGTGGGTAACCAATGCGCCAGCCGCCGACTATGTCCTGCTTTTCACGATGACCGACCCTGACACCGGGCATAAGGGGATCTCGGCCTTCATCATAGAGACAGCCAGGGAAGGGTTCAGCAGGGGCAAAAAGGAACCCAAGCTCGGAATCCGACCTCGGCAACCAGTGAAATCCTCTTTGACAATTACCGCTGCCCGGCGGCCAACCGCCTGGGTGAAGAAGGCGAGGGGTTCAAGATCGCGATGACAGTCCTGGACGCCGGACGGATCGGGATTGCGGCCCAGGCTTTGGGTATTGCCGAGGCAGCCTACGAGGCAAGCCTTTCCTATGCTCGGGAACGTCAAGCCTTCGGTCAGTCAATTGGGAAGTTCCAGGGTATTGGCTTCAAGCTGGCCGACATGAAAACACGAATCGAAGCCAGCCGCATGCTGATCTACCAGGCCGCCATGGCCAAAGAGAAGGCCAAGCGCACAGGCGCCCGGTTCACACTGGAAGCCTCCATGGCAAAGCTGTTTGCATCCGAAACGGCGATGTTTTGTGCCCATGAGGCGGTTCAAATTCACGCCGGCATGGGCTACTCCAAAGAACTTCCGATAGAACGTTATTTCCGGGATGCCAAGATTACGGAGATTTACGAGGGAACGAGTGAGATACAAAGGCTAGTGATCTCTCGCCTGGAGCTTGGTCGAGAGTAGTCCCACGCCCCGGAATCGGCACCCCTTTGTTCTGAGACCCATCGTTACGTATCCAGCTGTTGGCAAGTTCGGCTTCCCGACTTCACGGTATTCTGCTGCCTCCGCCCTGGCGCCCCCTCGCGGCCGTATCTTGGCATACGGCCAGGATGGGCGATAATAATGTTATGGACAAGGAAGCACCGCTCTCTCCTGAAATAACTCTGACCCGTCGCCTTGCAATTGTCCTGCTCCTTGCCGGCCTCATCTCAGTCTATGTCGGCCAAAGTGTTACGGTGGGCCAGATCGCCCCCATGAGCGGCGCTGGCCTCGTTTCTTTGGGTGTGGGCGTCGTGTGTCTGGTCCTGGCGATGCTGGGTCTGACGCGCTTTAAGCTTCCGGGCAAACTCAAATCTTGGTTGGTTCGACTGAGCGGGTGGCTTGACCTGTCTCCGGCGTGGGCCATGGCCTTGTTGTTCGCACCATGGCTGAGCTTTGAGGCCTGGGCGGCAGCCGGGGAGGGCGCCCAATTGGCCCTGCCCTACCTTTCCATCGGCCTGTGGTTGGGTGCGGTCTGCGTCGTGGTCCTAGCCACACGGCACCGTGGGAAGGATCAATCCGACGCCCCGTGGCAGCCATCCCCACTCACCTGGGCGTTCATGGTCCTTATCTGTTTGGTCGCCCTGGGTATCCGAGCTTGGCATCTTGGGACCATTCCGTGGGTCCTGGCAGGGGATGAGGCCTCGGCTGGTTTGAGTGGGGCTGGTTTTCTGAGCGGCGGCCAATCCAACATCTTTGGGATGGGTTGGTACTCGTTCCCCGCTCTCTACTTCCTCATCCCGGCTGCCTCGATCAAGCTCTTTGGGCAGACGATCGCCGCCTTGCGGTTTCCATCCGCGTTGGCGGGTGCCCTGACGGTGCCTCTCCTGTATATATTCGCACGGCGCGTATTCGGCCGAGGGGTTGCCATCGTCAGTGCCGTCTACTTGGCAGCCTTCCACTTCCATATTCAATTCAGCCGGATTGGGCTCAATAACATTTGGGACCCGCTGGTTATGGTCCTGGTCTGGGGTCTGCTTTGGGTTGGTTGGCAAAACAATGACCGGCGCGCATTTGGCCTGGCGGGGGTGACTCTGGGGGCTGGGTTCTATCTCTACACCAGCTTCCGCATCCTGGGGGTGATGATACCCATTTGGTTGTTGATCGCTTTGTTGATCAACCGCAGGCAGCTCAGGCAGCGCCTCCCCGGACTGTGCCTGATGGCAGTTGCTACGATGGTTGTGACCCTACCGCTCGCTCTTTTCTATTCGCACCACATCGACGAGTTTTTCGCCCCCATGCGAAGGGTGAGCGTACTAGGCCCTTGGCTGGACGCGGAAGTGCAGCGAACTGGCCTATCTGCAGTTGAGATCTTGTGGAACCAGACGCGCTTATCAGCTCTCGCCTTCACCACGATCAGTCTCCGGCATTGGTACGCTATTGACCACCCAATGCTCTTCCCACTCCAGTCGACGATCTTCCTTCTGGGCATGCTCTTAATGATCACCCGCCTGAGAGACCTGCGATATGTTTGGCTGGCGCTATGGATTCTTGGAGTTGTGGTGGTGGGGGCACTGAGTGAGAGCACCCCGGCCGCACAGCGCTATGTGATGGCTGTACCTGCGGTGTGTCTGCTTATAGGGATCGGTCTGAGCCAGGTGGTTGATTGGCTGGCGGGCCTGTGGCCCCAACGGCGCAGTGTGCTGGTTGGGCTGGCCGGCCTCGTTGTCCTAGCCATGGCCTGGCAGGATCTCCGCTTCTACTTCGGCGAGTACACCCCGAGCCACCGATTCTCTGATCAAAACACGGCCATCGCGCAGAGCGCCGGTTTCTACCTGGCATCGAAGGAGGCGGGCCACCAGGTTTACTTCTTCGGATCCCCTCGGATGGGCTTCGACTCCATCGCCACACTTCGCTACCTCGCCCCACAGGTCCACGGGACGACCGTCGACACCCCGGACGCGTCCAGATCCGTGCTTACCGTCCAAGGACCGACGACGTTCGTCTTTACACCTTGGAATCTTGATCTGGTTCAGCGCGTCCAGGGCCTCTTCCCGGGGGGCAAGTCGGTTCTCAGGATGGGTGACCATGGAACGGCGCTGTTCGTCGCCTACGAGGTGCCCTGAAGTAGTCGCGTCGGGATCTTGGTCTCAGCAGGATAGGACACCGTGGCATATCGGCGCCTATCATACGGCCTGGAACAGCGAGCGCCATAACAACCGAGCGCACATCAACAGTCCGACTAACGATAGACCCAACGCCACAGGGTCATCCCAGGGCAGATAGCGAAACTGGTACATGTGGCTTCCTGCTGGCGCCGCATGGTCAGCCATTGAGCCGGCTCCAGGGGGATCGGCTCTCCGTCTCGCCAAGCCCTCCAGCCCACCAAACTGTGCTCCTTGACGGTCAGAACCCCGTGGCTATCAACGCGGCTGGTCACATCCACCGAGCCCCCTTCGCCCGAACCCGAACACGCCTCATCACCGGCGCTGGACGACAATACGGCATATTCTGCCCTGGCATCTCGGAAGATGTGGACATCGTTGATTGCGCCCACTTGGTGCAGATTGCCGCCCCTGTCCGCAATCCGAGTCGCAACTAGCAAGCCGGTTGGAAGCATCCGCCCTTTCCAACTCCATCTCAGGAGTCCGTCGGTGATCTTCAGACCCGCCACTTCGGCGGGAGCCACGAAGAAGTGCTCTCCGAATGGCACCTCAACCCACTGAAGTGCGGGAGTTCGCAGAGCCTCGATCACCGACTGTACTTGGGGATCGGCAGGCACAAGCTGCAACCAAGGAAGGGAAAATCCGATCTCGGAGAGCAGGCCGAGGGCAAGGGGTACCAAGATCAACCAGCGGATCGAGACCCCCCTGATTCGGTTCTTACCAGTCCCAGCGACCTGCATACCCACGCGTGGCCAGTCCTAGACCCAAAGCCAATCTGCACTAAGAGCAGAGAGCCCGAGGATCATGGGCACGGCGAGTCCGGCTGCCAGGCTCGGATTCCGAATAATGGCCAAGATCGGCGCAGCGCTCATGAACGGAAGCCAGCCCCAACCCGACGCGAATCCGAAGATGCTCACGATCGAACATCCCGAGTAGGTTCCCATCCTCGGTCGGTGCCTCATCGCCCAGACAAATCCGCCGACAACCAGCATCACCGGTACCCAGCCGATGTACAGATGTAAGCCCTCCCATCCTATGCGCAATTTCCACGCAAGGGGTTCGGATACCTCGGCCGCCCCGCCAATCGGCATGCTGTATTCACAATTGGAGGTGGGTCCGATGACCTGCGCGAAATAACCGGCGCTAGTCTCCGGAAACGAAGCCCGGGTTATGATAGAGGGACTTGATCGACGGAGACCCCGCCCTGTGCATTGGCCCATCGACGCATCCGCCTCTCAGGAGCCCGCACATTGAAAGCCGTCTACTTCAACAAACATGGTGGACCCGAGGTTCTCGAATACGGGAACCTTCCAGATCCCCAACCGGCCCCGGGCGAGGCCCTGGTTCGTCTCCGGGCGGCCGCGCTGAACCACGTCGACATCTGGGTTCGCAACGGTTGGCCCGGTCTCAAGCTTCCGCTTCCCCACATCCCGGGATCAGATGGCGCCGGGGATGTGGTCGCCATCGGTGAAGGTGTTGAGGACTTGAGCGTCGGGGACCGGGTGGTCATCGACGCAAACCTCAGTTGCGGCGAATGCGCCTTCTGCCGTGCCGGCCTGGATCATATGTGCCGCAAATGGCACCTGCTCGGCGAAACGGTCTCCGGGACAGATTGCGAACTCATCGCCCTGCCTCTGAGAAACCTGTATCGACTTCCGAAGACATTTGGGTATGCTGAAGCCGCCGCTGCCGCGCTGGTCTTCCTTACGGCATGGCACTCGCTCATCACACGGGGGCGCCTGACCGCTGGGGAGACCGTCCTTGTGGTCGGGGCCTCCGGCGGCGTGAGCACGGCCAGCATCCAGATCGCCAAGCTGGCCGGTGCCCTGGTGATGGTCGTAGGTTCCGATGACGCGAAACTCGAGCTTGCAGCGAGGCTGGGGGCCGACATAACCATCAACCGCACGACTGAGCCGGATTGGTCCCGGGCGGTCTACGAGGCGACTGGCAAGCGCGGGGTGGATGTGGTTGTCGACAATGTGGGCGCCCCAAGCATGGCATCGAGTATGAGATCTGTCCGGAAGGGTGGGCGAATCCTCACTGTGGGCAACACGGGCGGCGCACACTACGAAATCGACCACCGCTTCCTGTTCGCCAAACATATCTCCATTCTTGGGTCGACGATGGGGCCCCGCTCAGATTTCGACCAGGTGATGGCCCTAGTCACCGGCGGGCGATTGCAGCCTGTGATCGACGAGACTTACGCACTAGAAGATGCTCGGCTGGCCCACACAAGATTGGAAGCCGGTGAGCAGATGGGAAAGATCGTCCTTGAGATCTAGCCCCAGGCCTACACTCGTAACCTCGTTGGCCCTGGGGGTGTTAATTTTGTCGGCGGCCAGCTGGACGCGTTTCTTTTTGGCCTTATCCCTGCCGGACCTGCCCCTTTCCGTACCGGTGTGGTACCTTGCTTCGGTCGGCATTCTTTGGGGGGTGATGGGGCTCCTCATCACGGTCGGGCTCCTTGTCGGTCGAGCATGGGCGTCTGCGATCACGAGGTGGGGAGGCGTAGCGTATATCCTCTGGCTCGGAATCGACCGCTTTCTGCTAGCCCGCTCCGATTACGCAGCGCGAACCCGACCCTTTGAATTTGCGGTAGCACTGGTTTTGCTGGCTTGCGCTTGGTGGATCCTCCGCCGTCCTTCATCGAGAGAGTACTTCCGAAAGAGGTCTATATGAGCGACAAGAATCTTGAAGACCTGCGAGCCCTCCGTCAAGAGGCCGAGCTGGGTGGCGGACAGGAGCGTATCGACGCCCAGCACGCCCGCGGCAGACTGACCGCCCGCGAGCGCCTCGACCTACTGCTGGACAAAGGCTCCTTCCGTGAAGCCGACATGTTCGTTACGCATCGCACTTCAGATTTTGGGCTGGATCAGCGGAAGGTCTTAGGGGATAGCGTCGTGACGGGTTGGGGGACAATCGAAGGGCGATTGGTCTATGTCTTCTCGCAGGATTTCACCGTCTTCGGGGGCAGCCTTGGCGAGGTCCATGCAGCTAAGATCTGCAAGATCCTCGATATGGCCCTCAAGAACGGAGCGCCCATCATCGGCCTCAACGACTCGGGCGGGGCCCGAATTCAGGAGGGCGTCGTTTCCCTGGGCGGTTACGCCGATATATTCTTGCGCAACACTCTTGCCTCGGGCGTCATTCCACAGATCAGCGCCATTATGGGCCCATGTGCCGGTGGGGCTGTCTATTCGCCGGCTCTGACCGATTTCATCTTCATGGTTCGTAACTCATCCTACATGTTCGTCACCGGCCCAGATGTCGTTAAGTCGGTGACCCAAGAGGACGTCAGTTTCGAGGAACTCGGCGGAGCTGACGTCCACGCCAGCACGTCGGGCGTCTGTCACTATGTCGCAGAGACCGAAGCCGATTGCCTTGGCCTGATACGCGTTCTGTTGTCTTTCCTGCCGCAAAACAATATGGAGGATCCCCCCTTCGTCGCGACCCAGGACGATCGGCTTCGGACCGAGACGGCGCTCGACACGATCGTCCCTGAGGATTCCAGCAAGCCCTATGACGCGCGCGATATCATCCGCTTGATTGTTGACGATGGCGACTTCTTCGAACTGCATGAGTCCTATGCCCAGAACATCGTCATCGGTTTCGGCCAACTCGGCGGCCACAGTGTCGGTATCGTCGCCAACCAGCCCGCCATGCTTGCCGGCGTTCTCGACATCAACGCCTCCGACAAGGCCGCCCGCTTCGTTCGCCTGTGCGACTCATTCAACGTGCCCCTGGTGACCTTCGTCGATGTCCCGGGGTTCATGCCCGGCATGGCTCAGGAGCATGGCGGGATCATTCGGCACGGTGCCAAGTTGCTCTACGCCTACTGTGAAGCCACTGTCCCTAAGATCACTGTCGTCACCCGCAAGGCCTACGGTGGTGCCTACGACGTGATGTCGTCAAAGCATATCCGCGGCGACCTCAACCTGGCTTGGCCTGGCGCTGAACTGGCGGTCATGGGGCCTGACGGAGCGGTGAGCATCATCTTCCGCAAAGAGTTGGCCGACGCCGAAGATCCTGAGGCGCGGAAAGCGGAGCTGGTGGCGGATTATCGCGATAAGTTCGCCAATCCCTACATCGCCGCCTCGCGCGGCTACTTGGACGCTGTTATCGAACCCAGGCACACGCGTCCGAGGGTGATCAACGCGCTCGAAATGTTGTCCAACAAGCGCGACGTCAACCCGGCCAAGAAACACGGCAACATCCCACTGTGATGAGGCGAAACCATGTTTAACAAAGTCCTGATCGCCAACCGAGGTGAGATTGCCGTCCAAGTCATCCGAGCCTGCCGCGAACTCGGCATGAGCACGGTGGCTGTCTTCTCCGAGCCCGATCGCTCTGCGTTGCATGTTCGCTACGCGGATGAAGCCTATGAACTCGGCCCGGCCCCGGCCCGCGACTCCTACCTCCGGGGAGACAAGATCATCGATATCGCCAAGCGCTCAGGTGCCAAAGCCATTCACCCGGGATATGGTTTCCTGGCGGAACGGGAAGACTTCGCCCGGGCCGTCGAAGACGCCGGGCTGATCTTCATCGGCCCACGCCCGTCGGCCATTGCCGCCATGGGGGACAAGGCGGTGGCCCGAGCAACCGTGACCGCCGCCGGTGTGCCGGTTGTCCCTGGCACAGAAGGGGAAGGCGATCTGCGCGATCAAGATTTGATCGATATCGCCCCATCGATCGGTTTTCCCCTCCTGATAAAGGCCACGGCCGGCGGCGGGGGGAAGGGCATGCGCGAGGTTATCTCCGCCGAAGAGCTCCCGTCGCTCCTCACAGCAGCCAGGCGGGAGGCGGAAGCCGCCTTCGGGGAAGGCAATGTCTACTTAGAGAAGCTGCTGCTTAACGCCAGACACGTCGAATTTCAGATCTTGGCCGACAACGACGGCGATACCATCCACCTCGGCGAACGTGAATGCTCCCTACAGCGGCGGCATCAGAAGCTCCTAGAAGAAGCCCCCTCGCCTGCCGTCAGCGACGAGTTGCGGATGAAGATGGGTGAGCTGGCCAAGAAGGCCGCCAAGGCCGTCGACTACCTGAATGCGGGCACCATCGAGTTCTTGCTCGACAAGGACCACAACTTCTTTTTCCTCGAGATGAATACTCGCCTGCAAGTGGAGCACCCGGTCACCGAGATGGTGACCGGCATAGACATCGTCAAGGAGCAAATTCGAATCGCCCGCGGCCGCAAGATGCGCTACACCCAGGACGATGTACAGATGAAGGGCTGGGCTATCGAATGCCGCATCAATGCTGAGGATCCATACAACAACTTCTTGCCCTCCACCGGCCGGATCGGACTATCCGTCGGCCCAACCGGGCCTGGTGTTCGGATCGACACCGGCGTGTATCCTGGGTTTGAGATCTCTCCCTACTACGACTCGTTGATCTCGAAACTGATCTGCTGGGGCGAGACGCGGGGAGAAGCCATTCTGCGCATGCGACGAGCGCTCGAGGAGTACCGGATCCTGGGCGTAAAGACCAATATCCCGTTTCACCAGAATATCATGGACTCGCATCGGTTCATCGCCGGAGCTTTTGATACCCGGTTTGTGGAAGAGCGGTTTTCGATGGATGAAATGGACGAAGACAAAGAGGATCTGCGCCACATCGCCGCCATCTTTGCCACGCTCTACGCCCACCGAGAGACCCAGGAAGCATCACAAATCGTCCGCCGGGGCGAGCGCGACACGAGCAATTGGAAGTGGGTCGGCCGCTGGGAGCGGCTCCATCGATGATCCGGATTTTAGGCGTCACCTTCCCTACCAATGAGAACGTCGGGAGCCGGCCGGTATGAAATACATCGCCACGATCGAGGGCAGCAGCTACGAGATTGAGATCAACGAAGAGGGCGAAATCCTCGCCGACGGCGAGCGCTTGCCGGCCGGATTCCAGGCCGTGGCAGAACAAGCCGTCTACTCTCTCCTCCTCGGCAATCGGTCGTTTGAAGCCCACATCAGCCCGGGTCAGGAAGGGCTGGACGTGCTTCTCCGCGGTCAACTCTACGAAGTTTCAGTGGAGGATGAGCGGCAGCGGCTCCTCAGAAAGGCCACGGGCGGCGACGTGGCTCAGAAGGGCGAGTACCAGCTCAAAGCTCCGATGCCGGGCCTGATCGTCGATGTCCCAGTCCAGGAGGGCGATCAGGTCACCAAGGGGCAGAACCTGGTCATCCTCGAATCGATGAAGATGCAGAACGAACTCAAGTCGCCGAGGGACGGCATAATCGGCCGGGTGCGCGTCAGTAGCGGCGACAGTGTCAAGCAGAGCTCGGTTCTGCTGACCTTGGTCTGACATGCAGACATCTACTGAGATCGAAGCTAAGTTCCCCGTCTCCGGGCTGACCGGCCTGGATCTGACACTTCAGGACCTTGGCGCCCGCCTTCTCGCCCCTCGCTACCTCGAGCGTAACTGGCAATTCGACACGCCCGAGGGGGAGTTGTCCCGCTCTGGCCGCGTGCTCCGCGTGCGAGAGGGCGGGGGCGGCAGCATGACCTACAAAGAGAAGACGGGGCAGCGTTTGACCCGTCGCGAAATCGAATTCAACATCTCCTCTTCAGCCAAAGCTGCAGAATTGCTCGAGGCGCTTGGCTACCGTGTGATACTGGTCTATGAGAAGTACCGCCAAGTGTATAGCCTGGACAACGTCGAAGTGATGCTCGACGAGGTCCCGCTTGGATCCTTCGTGGAGATTGAAGGGCCAGGCGAGACCGCCATCATGCGGGCAGCGGACCGACTCGGCCTGGCGCGAGAGGCAGGTATCGATCTGAGTTACATGGCGATCTTCGAACAGCTGCGCCGCGCCGCCGGACTGGAGATTCCCAATCTGACTTTTTCCGATTTCGAAGGCTATGAATTGGACACGATGGCATTGTTAGGCCTGCGCGACGCACTTGTCCCCGGGGAAGGCACGGGTTGACCATGCCAGATTCCTATGACAAAGCCTACGCAGACTGGGAAAGGGGCAGCCTAGAGGAGGCTCTTCGGCACCAACCCGAGCGCAAGGACCGGTTTGAGACCTCCTCTGGAATTGGAATGGAGCGGGTCTTCTTGCCAGACGAGCCGGACCAAGACTACCTGAGATCTGTGGGGTTTCCTGGGGATCCGCCCTTCACCCGCGGCGTCCATCCCACTATGTATCGCGGCCGCTACTGGACGATGCGGCAGTATGCCGGCTATGCGTCTGCAGCCGAATCCAACGCCCGTTACCGTTACTTGCTCGACCAAGGCCAGACCGGACTTTCCGTGGCATTTGATCTTCCCACCCAAATCGGCTACGACGCAGACGACCCCCTGGCCGAAGGGGAGGTCGGCAAGGTAGGGGTGTCGATATCGAGCCTGAGGGATATGGAGCAGTTGTTCGATCAGATCCCGCTTGACAAGGTATCCACAAGCATGACGATCAACGCCCCAGCAGCGGTCCTACTGGCCATGTACGTCGCCGTAGCCAGACGCAAAGGCGTCTCCGAAGACAAGCTGCGAGGCACGATCCAGAACGACATTCTGAAGGAGTACATCGCCCGCGGCACCTACATTTTCCCGCCAGCGCCAGCCATGCGTTTGATCACAGATGTGTTCAGCTACTGCCGCCAGCATATCCCGCGGTGGAACACGATATCTATCTCCGGCTATCA
This sequence comes from uncultured Chloroflexia bacterium, assembly GCA_963727915.1. Lineage (GTDB taxonomy): Bacteria > Chloroflexota > Anaerolineae > Anaerolineales > E44-bin32 > CAWAND01. The sequence continues at coordinate 210,730 of CAVSID010000001.1, forward strand.
CATCCGGGAGGCCGGCGCCACCGCCGTTCAAGAAGTGGCCTTCACGCTCGCCAATGGGAAAGCCTACGTAGATGCGGCCCTGAGCGCTGGCCTGGCGATCGACGAGTTCGCACCACAACTGGCCTTCTTCTTCAGCGTTGACAACAACTTTCTCGAGGAAGTCGCCAAGTTCCGGGCCGCCCGCAGGGTTTGGTACCGACTGATGCGGGACACCTACGGGGCGAAAGATCCGAAATCTTGGCGGCTGCGGTTTCACGCCCAGACTGGGGGCTCGACGCTGACGGCACAGCAGCCGGAGAACAACGTCGTGCGTGTGGCCTTGCAGGCCCTGGCGGCCGTTCTCGGGGGGACCCAATCACTGCATACCAACAGCATGGACGAGGCGCTCGGCCTGCCAACGGAACACGCCGTGCGTCTCGCGCTTCGCACACAGCAGATCATCGCCCATGAAAGCGGCGTGGCCGACACCGTAGACCCCCTGGGGGGCTCCTACGCTGTCGAATATCTCACCGATGCGATAGAGTCCCGCGCCCTAAAATACATGGAAGACATCGAAGCCATGGGTGGCGCTTTACCGGCGGTCGAGGCGGGTTTCATCCAGCACGAGATCCAGGAATCTGCCTACCGCGCCCAGATGGCCATAGAAGCCCACGAGGCGATCGTCGTCGGTGTCAATGATTTCTCGCTCGACGAAAAGGTGCCTATCGATGTCTTGCGCGTCGACCCCGCCATTGAAGGTGCCCAACGCCGCTCGCTGGAGGACCTGCGCCGTCAGCGCGACCCCGCCATGGTGGAAAGTCAACTTGAGCGCCTCACGGCTGCCGCCGAAGCGCAGGCCAACCTGATGCCGCACTTCATCGCATGCGTTGAGGCAGACGTGACGCTGGGCGAGATATGCGGCCGGTTGCGACGCCTTTGGGGTGAGTACCAGGCACCGCCCACCCTTTAGCATCTCACGCCGCCAAGGACACCAATCACGCTACAATTGTGACGAAGGCCAAGCTCGACGCTGAGAGGTCCTGATGCCGCGAGTAAAACGCATTGATCATGTTGCTATCGTCGTGGACGACATCGACCAGGCGCTCACTTTCTGGCGGGATGGGCTGGGCCTCGAACTCAGCCACGTTGAAGATGTGCCCGGTCAACAGTCCGTTGTGGCTTTTCTGCCGACCGAACAAGGGGAGATCGAACTGGTCAAACCAACCGATGAGAACAGTGGCGTCGCCCGTTTCCTGGAGAAGCGCGGGGCGGGTGTGCACCATGTGTGTTTCCAGGTTGAAGACCTGCAGGCCAGCTTGGAAAGCCTGCAAGCCAAGGGCGTGCGCTTGATTAATGCCGAGGCCGTCATTGGGGCGGCAGGCAAGAGGGTTGCGTTCATCCACCCCGAAAGTGCAAACGGGGTCCTAGTCGAGCTTTATGAGCTCACTGAGCAATAGGCCCAAAACCGCATAGTTTTGCCCGGCACCTCGCCAATCGTGCCCGGGCGCTGAGCCAAATCACGGCAGCCGGCGTCAACAGACTCCAGCGCGCCCACCGCAGTACGGCGTGGGCAACCTACCTGCCTCCGACGTCAAGAACTGGCATCTACCAATTGACATGGGTGGTTCCTAACTTAAATGGACAGGACGGGTCCGACAGACCCGCCCTGTAGCTATTCCCCGCCAGGCCCTTCGACTGGCGAGGGCATCGGCTTATTGACTAGTTGCGGTTGATGAGGCGGTGCGCAGCCATCGCAAGACCGCCGGTGAACCCTATCCCCAACCCGACTGCCATCACGGCCGTAATTGTTATCAACACGGGGGCTAAGACAGCGAATTTAATAGAGCTGCTAATCTGAACCGGCTCGTATGCGCCGGGGGCCAGTAAGCCAACCATGATGCCCAGTGGCGCAAACAGTAGATAGCCGACGATCACCAGCCATCGGCCGAGTTTGTTCTCCATGTTTTCGGCAACAGAGAGCAACAGGGCACCGCTCAGAAACCCTGCCAGGAACAGGCCCAATGTTTCGGTGATCAGCGCCAGTCCTTCAGGCAGAAAGTGGAACTGAATGCTCATGTAGCCCATGCCGATAAAGGCCCACGAGAGCCCGATCAGACTAAGCGCAGGCATATTGGTCTTTTTCATATCTCAGCTTCCCTCCAAGATGGGTTTGGCACCTCACTTACGATTGTGCCACGCGAGCCGCCTCCTATGGCTGAAATGCAAGCTGTCTGTAAGGTGTCCGAAGGGGCCCGACCCGCATGCTATAATCCGCGAAATCGGCCTGCGGGAGGTGCGAATGTACGATCCTCGGAAGATCGAAGAGCTCAAGCTCGCCCTTGAGCAGTGGGAAGAAACCACCCTTCATCAATCGTTGGCTCGCAAGCTCGAACGACTCGGCCGGTTCATGACCACTTCATCCGAGGACATTGATCGCTTGTACACGCCCCTCTCCGTCTCCGATATGGATTACCTCAGGGACCTGGGCCTGCCGGGGGAATATCCCTACACCCGCGGCATTCACCCCACCATGTTTCGAGGTCGTCCGTGGACTCAGCGCATGTTCGCCGGCTTCGGAACGGCCGAAGAGACCAATGAACGCTTCAAGTACTTGCTCGAGAAGGGTCAAACAGGCTTGTCGGTGGCCTTTGACCTGCCAACCTTGATGGGCTACGACACGGACGACCCGGAAGCCCTGGGAGAGTTTGGAAAATGCGGTGTGGCCGTCTCCTCGCTCAAGGACATGGAGATTCTGTTCGCCGACATTCCACTGGACAAGGTATCGACCAGCATGACGATCAACTCCCCTGCGGCCGTTGTTTGGGCGATGTATGTGGCAACCGCTGAGAAACAAGGCGTGCGCCCCGAGCAACTGCGGGGCACGATCCAAAATGACATCCTGAAGGAATACATCGCGCAGAAGGAGTACATCTTCCCGCCCAAGCCGTCGATGCGCTTGGTTGTGGATACGATAGAGTTCGGCGCCCAGAACTTGCCCCAGTGGAATCCGATATCCATTTCTGGATACCACATCCGGGAGGCCGGCTCAACGGCTGCCCAGGAGCTGGCTTTCACCTTGGCCGACGGGCTGGAATACGTCCGATGGAGCCTTGACCGTGGACTGGACATCGACGATTTCGCACCCCGTTTATCTTTCTTCTTCAACGCACACAATGATTTCTTCGAGGAGATCGCCAAGTACCGGGCGGCGCGCAGGATCTGGGCGCAGGAAATGCGCGAGACATTCGGCGCCAAGCAGCCTCGTTCCTGGCTGATGCGCTTCCACACCCAGACCGCCGGCGTGAGCCTCACCGCCCAGCAGCCCGAGAACAACATTGTCCGTGTGGCCCTTCAGGCGCTGGCAGCGGTTCTGGGTGGCACGCAATCATTGCACACGAATTCCATGGACGAAGCCCTGGCCCTCCCCTCCGAACACGCTGTCAAGATCGCACTTCGCACACAGCAGATCCTGGCTGAGGAATCCGGCGTGGCCAATACGATTGACCCCCTGGGGGGATCGTTCTTCGTCGAAGCCATGACCAATCGGATGGAGTCACTCGCCAGGGGGTACTTCGAGCGCATTCAGGACTTGGGCGGGGTGCTCCCCGCCCTCGATGTTGGATTCTTCAGCGCGAGATTTCGGACGCAGCCTACCGCTATCAGAAGGAGATCGACCAGGGCGAGCGTCAGATCGTGGGGGTGAATGCCTTCGCCGATGACGGGGGTTTTGAGATCCCCATCCTGCAGATGGACCCCCACGGGCACGACCGCCAGGTCTCCCGCTTAGACGAACTCAAGGCGTCGCGCGACCAGGCCGCCGTCGGAGAGTTGTTGGATCGCTTGCGCCTGGCCTGCCAGGGCACCGAAAACGTGATGCCGCACGTGATGGAGGCTGTTCAACGCTACGCCACGCTGGGCGAAATCGTCTCCGTTATGAAGGATGTGTTTGGGACTTACCGCGAACCTGAGTGGATTTAGACCGACGCTGTCAGCCGTACCATGACGTGCCCGCAGAAGGCAAGTCAGGTGCATGCCCGGGCAAGCATTTGCCGGTCATCTCTCACACCAGGGTTCTCAGCCCTTTTGTGATGGATTTCACAAAGCCAAAGGTGTCGCTGTCTGCATCTTTTGGGATCGCAGGCTTGCGTTGTGGAGAGTAACAGTGTAAGCTTCGCGCCCGTAGCAATGTGGCGGGAGGCACCCCTCCCGGTTCAACGAACCGCACTACTTGTCGATCATTCAGAATTCAACTTTAGAGGAGGAAGGAATGGACTACGGGCAATCATTTAGTTTCGTCTGGAAGGATCCCAATTGGGTCAAGAAGGTCGCCATCGCGTCGGTCGTCGTCTTGGTTGGCTTCATCACCGCCGGCCTGGCGCTGATCCCGCTTGGCGGCTGGACGGTGGCGATCACCCGCAATGTGATCCGTGGCGAAGAACCCGCCCTCGCCGAATGGGCCGATTTCGGCACGCTGATCATCGACGGCTTGAAGATCATTGTGGTAGCCATCGTATGGTCCATCCCCTTGATGCTTATCGTCGGTTGCTTCTCAGGCGTGGCTGCTATCGCCGCCAACCAGGATCAGAGCGGCACCTTCACCAGCATCCTTTCGATCCTCAATGCCTGCGTCAGCCTGCCGTACGGCGTCATCGTCGGCTTGCTGCTTCCGGCGTCGATAGGAGAGATCGCCGACCACGGCCAGCTCGGGCAGGCGCTCAACCCGGCCAACGCCTTTAAGCTGGTCCGCGCCAACCCCGGCGGCTACATCATTGCCTGGCTGCTGGCAGGCATCGCAAGCGGAATACTCAGCACTGTTGGCGTGCTGATTTGCGTCATCGGCGTGTTTCCGGCGATCGCTTACGCCGCAGCCCTCACAGGTCACCTCTACGGCCAGGCCTACAAAGTGGCCCAAAGCGCCGCCTGAGGCCAATACGTCCTTCAACACCCGGTCCAATGACAGAGGCCCCTGGGATCCCAGGGGCCTCTTTTGTTCACCAAGGCGCGCAAATGCAGTCTAGACCGCCCCGCTGCACTCTGCCACGCCGAAATACTTGACCGCGTCATCCAAGATCATGGACATGTTCAGGAGATACTCGTCTCTCAAGTCGGGATTGAGCTCATCCAGGAACTGACCGATGTCTTGGCCGAGATCGGTAAACCGGCGCGCTGCGCAGCGTTCGATCCAGGCAATAGCGTTGCCGCGGTACGGCTCTCGAAGCGAGTCCAACCGGTCCACCAGCGACTCGGCATTGGTCAGGCTGGCCGATTTCAGCATTTCGCCCTCCCTTCAGGAGTTCAGCGTCTTCAACGGCATCAGCCAGAAGGGATGCAAGCTTTGAGCCAACGGCTTGGCGGCCAAAAGGATAGTCCGGCCAGATGCGGCCGGGCGATTTTCGTCCGGGGACTGTCCGACAGGAGAAGACGGCGCTGTTGGGCTCAGCGTGCCAGCATGCGGGCCATGTCGTAGTATTCGATATTCGCGCCTCGCTGGTGCGAAACGACTTCGCTCAACGGCACTGTGGCGATTTCACGCCCATCCAGACCGACCATCGCGCTCGGTCTCACCCGCCAGAAGACTCTCGACCGCTTTGACGCCCATTCGTGTTGCCAGCAACCGATCGAAGGCGTTCGGTCTGCCGCCACGCTGGACGTGGCCCAGGATGGTCAGACGTGTCTTGAAGCCGACCTCCAGACCTTCCAGGTGGTTCACCACCTCCTGAGGCGCAAGACTGCTCCCCTCGGCTGCGATGATGATGGCGTGGGTCTTGCCCCGAGCGTAGGCGTCTTCAACCGCCTCGGACACCTCAGCCAGGCTCGTATCGCGCTCGGGAATGAGGATCACTTCAGCGCCGCAGATGATCCCGGCCATCAAGGCCAGGTAGCCACAGTTCCTGCCCATGGTTTGGATCAGGAAGGCACGTTGATGCGACGAGGCCGTGTCGCGCAGCTTGTCCACAGCTTCCATGATCGTATTCAGCGCTGTGTCGACGCCCAGGGACATGTTGGTTCCCCAGATGTCGTTGTCGATCGAGGCCGGCACACCGATGACCGGAAATCCCAACAGAGCCAATTCGTGCGCGCCCTGCATCGAGCCATCCCCGCCGATGACCACCAAGCCCTCGATCTCGGCTTCGTTTAGCTCCCGCAGCGCCCGGACCCGGCCCTTGCGTTCGTGGAATTCCGACGACCGCGCCGTCTGCAGGATCGTCCCGCCTCGCTGGATGATGCCACCCACGTCGCGCGCCGTCAGCCGCATGCGCTCGCCGCGCAGCAACCCGTCGAAACCCTCACGGATGCCTATGACCTCGACGTTCTCGAAGTGGGCCGTGCGAACAATGGCCCGTAGGCAGGGGTTCATCCCTGGGGCATCCCCGCCCGAGGTCAGGACGCCTATTCTATCCATGGGTATCAGACAGAAGCAGCTTCGACGAGGACCGTGTCTTCACCCAGAATGTTCTGCAGCTGCGATACGAGCTCATCGCACATTCCGGTCGTGAAACTCGGGAATTCCAGCAGATATTTACGGGAGGACTCATGGACATGGAATGCAAACCTGTCTTCGCCAGGATAGGACGTCAACAAACCATGGACCCGCCGCATGCGACGGGCATCTCGATCCGCATTGCCCGTTGATTTTAACACCACAGTCAGCTTGCAGCGTCCGCTGGCCGGGATTGGTTCAGAGGCAATCTTTTCGACGACTGAAGGCGCGGCGGCGGCCTGCACGGCTGTCACAACCCGACCCTTGTTCCCGGCGCTAGCCACCTCGTGGCGCTCAATACTGGGCACGGCCAGGGCTCCATCCGGGCGGAATGCCGTGTTGGCCACGCTGTTAGTCGGCTCATCGGTCATGGTATCGGCCGACGGGGGACGCGCAATCGAACCGTTCGCCGGAGCGGATGCGGCATCTCCAAATGGTGGCGCTTGACCGGTCGACGGCTTGCGCCCGCTTGGGGCAGAATCGGCGGAGCGAACCAGACGCACCTCGGTCGTGATGTCGTCCACAAGAATCTTGGGTTCCCCACGTTCCCTGTCAACCTTCCCCCTGACCACAACGACCTTGTCGGGCGTCAGCCATTGGACCACATCCTGCCAGATGCGGCTGAAAACGACCAGCTCAATGCTGCCTTGCAGGTCTTCAAGGCTAACAAACCCCATCGGTTTGCCGGACCGCGTTTGATACGGCCTGACGTGGGTGACCATTCCGGCCACGCAGACGTTCTGACCCTGGTCCGTGTCGCCAAGCTCTCCACTGAAATGCGAGACGATCTGAGTCAGGTCGTCCATGAGTGGTGTCAGAGGATGATCGGAGACATACAGACCAAGGAGTTCTTTCTCCCATCCCAACTGCTGGCGCCGTGAGATCTCTTGTACGGCGGCGGGCAGTTCGAACTTCTCCTGGACGCCCGTCCCAGATCCAAACATGGTCAGCTGGCCGACTTCTCTTGCCCGGAAATGTGAACTCGAAACCGCCAGCAGCCGATCCAGGTTCTCCAGCAAAGCCAGGCGGGAACCGAGGCTGTCAAACGCACCCACACGAACCAGGCTTTCCAGAGCCCGCTTGCCGACTTGGCGGAGATCTGCGCGGGTGGCGAAATCATTCAGATCCTTGAACGGGCGTTCCCGACGAGAGTCGAGGATCGCCTGGACAGCGCCCTCTCCGACGTTCTTGATGGCCGCCATGCCGTAGCGGATGGCCGGCGTTTCTCCCGAGTTGTCGTCTATTTCAAAGTCCATTCCGCTGGCGTTGACGTCTGGAGGCAGCACGTCAAAACCCATCCGCCGAACGTCCGCCATGTAGAGCGCCACCTTGTCTGTGTCCCCGCGGAACACCGACATCAGCGCCGTCATGTACTCCACCGGATAGTGGGCCTTGAGGTAGGCCGTCTGGACGGCGATCACGCCGTAGTCGGCGGCGTGGGCCTTGTTGAAGCCGTAGCGAGCGAAATTCTCCCAATCGTCGAAAATCTCGCTGGCCACTGGCTTTTCCATCCCGGCGTCAACCGCCCCGTGGATGAACTTCTCGCGGTGCTTGACCAGCTGCTTGGCTTTCTTCTTGGCGATGGCTTTGCGCAGGCCGTCCGCTTCCGAGGCGGTGTATCCGGCCAGCTGCATGGCGGCCGACATAATCTGTTCCTGGTAGACCGGGATCCCGAAGGTCTCGCGGAACACTGGCTCGAGGGCAGGGTGCCGGTAGCTGACCTTCTCTTCGCCGTGCATTCTCCTGATGTAGGTTGGGATAAACTCGAGCGGACCGGGACGATAGAGCGCGACCATGGCAATGACGTTGGCCAATTCCTTGGGCTTCATATCGACCAGGTAGCGGCGCATCCCGGCACCTTCCACCTGAAAGACGCCCAACACATCCCCCTGTCCCAGCAATTCGAAAGTCTCGGGGTCGTCGACCGGGATGGTGTCGATGCTCAACGTCACGCCGTGGCGTTGAGCGATCATCTCGCACGCTCGGGCCATCACGGTCAGAGTCGACAACCCGAGAAAGTCGACCTTCAGCAGGCCCAAGGAGTTCCAAGACTTGCATGTCAAATTGGGTGACAGCGCCGATGGGACTGTCCTCCAGGCTGCCGCGCGTCGGGCGGTGCAGCGGGATGTACTCTGTGATCGGACGGTCGGTGATGATCACACCGGCGGCGTGCGTGCCGGCGTTGCGCACCGTGCCTTCAAGTTTGGTCGCCGTGTCGATCAGATCCTGCATGTACGGCGCCGAACCGTAGGCTTCTTTGAAGGCAGTTATGTCCTCCAGCACGCTCTTGATGTGCACGGGCTTGCCCGGGATGTTGGGGACGAGTTTGGCCACTCGGTCGACCTCGGGCAGTGGGATATCCAACACCCGGCCCACGTCGCGGATGGCGGCCCTGGCCCCAAGGGTGCCGAAGGTGATGATCTGGGCCACTTTGTCATGCCCGTACTTATTGGCCGTATACTCCAGCATGACGTGGCGTTTGTCATCCTGGAAGTCCAGGTCGATGTCTGGCATCGACACACGGCTCGGATTGAGGAAGCGCTCGAATATCAGCCCGTGCTCCAAGGGGTCGACCAGCGTGATGTCAAGACTGTAGGCAACGATCGACCCAGCCGCCGAGCCCCGTGCGTTATACCAAATGCTTTGGTCGCGTGCGTGACGGCAAAGATCCCACACGATCAGAAAATAGGTATCGAACCCCATTTCGTGGATGATGCCCAGCTCATAGTCAAGCCGTTCACGGATGGCGGGCTCCTCCGATCGTGAGCTGTACCTCCGCTGCAAACCCTGTTCGCACAAGTTGCGAAGGAAGGACTCCGCCGTCTCACCCTCGGGGACTTCAAACTGCGGCAGATGGTATCCCTTGAAATCCAGGTCAACCTCGCACCGTTCGGCGATCACCAAGGTGTTCTGCAAGGCCCCCGGCACATGACCGAAAAGGTCCTGCATCTCCTTCGGGCTGCGAAGGTAGAAGGTGCCATCCGCCATGCGCATTCGGTCCGGATCGCTGCGAACGTTCCCCGTCTGGATGCAGAGCATGATGTCCTGCAGATCAGCATCTTCAGGATCGACGTAGTGCACATCATTGGTCGCCACAAACCGTCCCTGGTAGCGGGGAGCCAGGTCCAAGAGCTTCTTGTTCACATCATCAAGCTCGGGGATGCCATGGGATTGGAGTTCGAAGAAGAACCTATCCTGGCCAAAGACCTGATAGTACCAATCGAGCCGCTCTGTTGCCGTCTCGATGTCCCCTCGCTGAAGGGCACGAGGCACATCCGCCGATAGACAACCGGTGGTGCAGATCAACCCTTGGCTATGGGCAGCGAGAAAGTCGCGATCAATTCTGGGTTTGTAGTAGAAGCCTTGCAGCTGCGCGGCGGAAGCGATTTGCAGTAGATTCTGGTAGCCGGTATCGTTTTCTGCCAGCAGGAGGAGATGATAGGCGCGAAAGTCCTTCTGCGGATCCCGATCGGCCATAGCACGCGGGGCAAGATAGGCCTCCATGCCGACTATCGGTTTGACCCCAGCGGCCTTGGCCGTCCGATAGAATTCGATGGCGCCAAACATCGTGCCATGATCGGTCAGGGCAACGGCCGGCATGTCGAGCGATTTGGTACGTTCGATGAGTTGTGAGATGTGGCTCAGGCCATCCAGCAGGGAGTATTCAGAATGGACGTGGAGGTGCACGAAAGACATACGATAGACCACCCGCTGAACCTGACTGTGACCGCGGCCCGCATTATAGCCAACCACCCCTCACGGGGCCAGTGCCCGGCCATACGGGGCGACAATTTTAAGGTTGCCCGACATCGGAGACATCAACCCCGCTGTCTCCAGGCCGTTGTCATATCCCCTCAAACCCAGTTGCCGCGAGGCCACCCATGTTCTCTCTGAGCCAACTCGTTGATGGTGTCCGCTTTTTGGGCTGGGATCTGGTGCGCAAGAGCATCCGTTTTGCCGGCTACCGAGATCGGTGGAGCCCCAAGCTCCACGCGCCGCCAACCGCACCGTCCCCAATTGGAGCCCTGGTTCGCACCCGCGACATCGAGCGGGGGGTCGAGCTCACCTTCCAGAACGCGGCGCTCGAGGTCGCCTTTCTGACGGACGATATGGTGCGCCTCACCTGGTCCCCCGGCAAACGCGTCCCCGACTATGCCCTGGCTCGACACACCTGGCCCGCCGTCAAACTCCGCCGCACACAGGCGGAAGACGGTGTCGTCTTAAGCACGTCCAGAATGAGCCTTCGCCTGGCGCAGACGGGAGCCGCGGCTTACTTCAACTCCCTTGGGAGATTGCTCCGGATGGACGATCCCCCCGGTCTGTTTGGAGAAGGCTGGATTCAGCAGGGCCCGCTCCGCCCGGACGAGCGCATTTTCGGATTCGGGGAACGCGCTGCGGGCCTCAATCTCCGCCCAGGCCGCTATCGGTTGTGGAACGAGGATCCGTCTGGGGGCTACCTTCCCAGACACGATCCGCTCTACATGAGCATCCCCGTGTACTCGGGTCTGCACCAGGACGGCGCTTACATGGTGTTCTACAACAATCCCCACGATGGATACGTTGCTCTGGGGGAACGCTCCGAGGTGGCGTTCTCGGCGGGCGAGTTGGCGACCTACTTCATCGCCGGGCCCCTCGAGACTGCCCTGCATCGGTTCCTGGAGCTGACCGGACGGCCGCCCATGCCCCGCGCTGGGCCCTCGGATTGCACCAGTCTCGCTGGGGATACAGGACTCAGAAGCAGATCCAAGCTGTCCTGGATGGTTATCGCTTCCACGAACTGCCCCTTAGCGCCGTGCATCTCGATATCGACTACATGCGCGGGTATCGAGTTTTCACTGTGGATCGAGAGCGGTTTCCCGATCTTCCGGGTCTGGCTGCGAAGCTGCACGATGCCGGAGTTCGCCTTGTCGCCATCCTCAACCCGGGGGTCAAGCAGATAGGAAATTACGACGTCTATAGCGCTGGTATCGAAGGTGGGCACATGTGCCAGCTGCCCAACGGCCAGACCATGCGCGGCCTGGTTTGGCCAGGCTGGGTAGCCTTTCCTGATTTCACCCGTCCGGCCACACGCGCCTGGTGGGGAGATCTTTATCCTCCCCTGCTAGATGCGGGGATCGATGGCTTCTGGCACGATATGAATGAACCAACCTGTTTCGCTGCCTGGGGGCCAACGACGTTTCCCACGCAAACTCGCCACGACCTGGAGGGCATCGGAGGAGATCACACCACCGCCCACAATTTGTACGGGCTCCAGATGGACCGGGCTGGTTTCGAAGCGCTTCGTTCCCTCCAGCCCGATCGGCGCCCATTCTTATTGACTCGCGCCGGCTGGGCTGGCGTCCAGCGCTATGCCTGGCATTGGACGGGCGACACCGTGTCCAGCTGGGAAGACCTGCAGATGACCTTACCCAGCCTGCTGGGACTCTCCCTGTCGGGCATCATCTTCTCCGGATCCGACATTGGGGGCTTCAACGGCCAACCCGATTCCGAGCTGTATCTCCGCTGGTTCGCTCTTTCCAGCCTCGTGCCGTTCCTTCGGGTGCACTCAGCCGCCACAGCCCCGCCGCGTGAACCCTGGAGGTATGGGTCCGAAGTTGTCCGCCAAGTCCGGCAGCTCCTTGAGTTCAGGCAATCTCTCACCCCTTATCTCTATACGCTGGCTGCCGAAGCCGCCCAGGGCGGACTTCCTTGGATGAGACCGGTCTTTTGGTTCGATCCGTCTGACAGCCGGCTGTGGGACATCGAGGACAGCTTCGGCCTCGGCTCCCATCTGCTGGCGGCGCCAATTCTGGGTCCCGGCCTGACAACGCGTGGATTAATCCTGCCCAGCGGGGGTTGGTATGACTATTGGGACGATGGTCGCCGGCTGGAGGGAGGCGCCTGTGTGACGCTGCCAGCCGCAAGTGTCACCCCCCCGCTTCTCATGCGTGAGGGAAGCGTTCTTACGACGCAAGAGGGAAACAGGCTGATCCTGACCTTGTGCCTTCCCCAGACCGGCGAGGCGCATGGGACACTGTATAGTGATTCCGGGGATGGCTACGGCCCCTCCCGTTGGGATCGGTTTGATGCCACTGGAGACGGGAACACTTGGCGCCTCTCCTGGTCAACCGAGGGCGATTACCCTTTCGACTACCAGGATATCCAGATCCGCGTTCCATCTGGCAGGGGCCAGCGTCACCGCCATGGTGGTGGACGGCGTCCCGACATCCCCGGGCGAGAGCCTGCAACGCTTTAGGCAAATTGATCTCACCCTCACAGTGTGATCCGGCGACAGGTCGGGCCCCGGCGCCCTCAAACAGAGCGCCCTCCAGCAGGAGGGCGCTCTTGTGTTCATGGCGTAGCCCGAAGGTCAGCTCTTGCCACCAGATGATGTTCGCCGGCTACGTGGCGCCGGTTTGGGCGCCTCGACGATCGCTACGGCCGGTTCATAATCCCGGCTACCAAAGCGGGTCAGAAGCACAGCACCCAAGCCGATGCACACCAGCACAAACGGCGCTACCCATCCGACGCACGGTATCAGCCCAAAACCACCGATCACCAGCGTCATGAGGAATCCGCCGATCCCGGCCTCTGCTGCTGGATGCATATCCCAGTTGAAGGCATGCCCCAATCGGCGACCAACTTCAAGCCCCAGAGCCACCCAGCCGAAGACCCCCGCAATCAGCAGGAGCAGCAGGCCGAGAAAGCTTAGCGGCGAAAAGAGGATCGTGATCAAGAGCAGGATCAGCGCCGGGATTCCGATGATCTGGGTCAGCAACCCCAGTCCCCCGGCGGCAAACGGCTGCGCCACGGCAGCGCGCGCCACACGCAGGGTGGGCTCGGGCCAGAAGATCACAACCAGCACGGCCAGCGCCGCCAGCATCAAGGTCCGGAAGCCAAACCACAGCAGACTGAAGAAGGGGCTCAGACGCGCAGACCAGTTGGGGATGGTCGGCTGGATCACCGACGGGCCCAGCCGGAAGTTGTATGGGAGATCCAGCCCCTGCCCCTCACCACCTGCCCATCGACCTGGGCGCCGGTATCACGGCGGAGGTTGCCGCCCACGCTCGACACGTCTCCGTAGATGTGGGAAGTACCGGTCAGCTCGGCGTTGCCGCCCAGGATCGAGACATCGCCTGTCACTTCGCCGGACGCCGTCACATTGCCGCCCATGACCAGGACGCTGCCCTGTACCGTCGATCCTTCAAGCAGGTCGACGTTGCCTCCCAGAACGATCAGATCGCCATCCTGCACCTGTCCACCTTCGAGGGTATACGAGTCCCCGAAGATCACCCGCCCATCTGCTGGTCCGGCGGCCAAGGCCGTCGTCGGGAGCAGAAGCATGAGCATTGAAACCAGGGCTAGACTTGCCAACACTTTTCTTTTCATCTCAGTTCTCCTTAGTTCGAGTTTGCAGGACGGCTCGGTAGAAGGACGCCGTCCATAGCGCGCTAAATCCGGTGTAGAGCAGGATCAGGCCCAGGGCGGCGGCCATGCCCGCCCAAAGCAGACCAAAGTTGGCGAATGGCGGAAGGGCATTTGCCACTATCCGCAGCGATTCCAAGATTACCCGCAGCTGAGCATTCAAACTTGCCAGCTGGCCCAAGACAATTCCGGCTGCCTTGGCAGGTGCCTCAAGGACCCACCAGGCCATGACCGCAAAGGTCGAGATCGAACCAAACGCGCTCAGGGAGAGAGCCAGAACTGTTTGACGCCTGTGGCGTCGCTGCCGGGCCAATACCAGTCTCTCAAACCAGCGAGCGCTGAAGCCTGCCTCCGGTGTTACCACCGGCCGGGCATCCAGGGCCTGGCGGGCGGCCGACCAGCGATCTGAAAACGCCTGACACTCGGCGCACACCGCCAGGTGTTCGGCCGCCAGCTGGGAAGTCGCCAAATCGGCGGGGTGACCCTCAAGGATCCAGAACCTCACCTGTTCATGATCCATTGCGCGCCTCCACTTCCTCGGCGGACCAGCCCTCCGCCAGAGCACGCCGCGCCCGGAACATCCGGCTCTTGACGGCACTCTGGCTCAGCTTGAGACTGTCCCCGATGTCATCCAGCGGCATGTCGTACCAATAGTGCAGGACAATCGCCGCTCGATCCACCGGGTCAAGCTCTTCGATCAACATCTGGATGCGGCCGGCCGTTTCTGATTCGATGATCCCGGCTTCTGGGGCCGTCATCGATGCGCCTTGCGTGCCGGCCGCATCCAGCGGAAGCGTGGGAACTCGTCGCCGGCGCAGCGTGTCCACGCAGTGGTTGGAGGCGATGGTTAGGATCCAGTTGGCGAATCTGCGCTCGGCATCGTACCGACGCATGTGACGGTATGCCTTCAGGAAGCTCTCCTGCGCGGCGTCCTCCGCCGCGGCAGGGTCACCGAGGATCCGGTAGCACAGGTTGAAGACGGGAGCCTGGTAGGCGTCCACGAGATTGGCGAAAGCCATGTCGTCCCCATCCTGGGCACGCGCAATCCACATGGCCTCATCTGGGTTGTGCGTGGTGGGCATGCCCCGAATTGCCTTTCTTCCGCGCTCTCTACTTACCTATACGCAGGAATCGGGAACGGGTTGCAGGGACATGGCAAAGAAGCCGGCGCCCCGGGGATGGAGCGTGGGCCGACCGCTTATCAGGCTGGCGTGGTTTGAGGGTGGAACTGGGTCTCGTATAGGTTGGCATACAGACCCCCTTGGGCAAGGAGCTGGCCATGCCTTCCGCGCTGCACCAGCCGCCCTTGCTGCATGACAAGGATCTGGTCGGCACCTATGACTGTGCTCAGCCGGTGCGCGATCACGATTGAAGTTCTCCCCTGCATAACCTTCTGCATCGCGTCCTGGATCAGGGCCTCAGACTGTAAGTCCAGGTGGCTCGTGGCCTCATCCAGGATCAGGACCCGCGGATCCTTAAGGATCACACGGGCGATCGCCACACGCTGCTTCTCACCACCCGAGAGGCGGTAGCCGCGCTCGCCAACTACCGTCTCGTAACCCTCCGGGAGACTGGCGATGAACTCATGGATGTTGGCGGCCCGGCATGCGGCCTCAACTTCCGACAAGGAGGCATCCGGCCGAGCATAGAGCAGGTTGGTCATCAGCGAATCGTGAAAGAGGTAGGTTTCCTGGGTGACCATGCCGATGTGTTCTGCCAACCTGTCCAGCGATAGAGTTCGCAAGTCCTGGCCGTCGAGCTTCACCTGACCCTGGACAGGATCATACAGGCGCGGCACGAGATAGGTGATGGTCGTCTTGCCCGCCCCGCTTGGCCCGACCAAGGCCGCCACCTCTCCGGGCTGGATGTCGAAGCTGACCCCCTGAAGGGCCCAGCGAACTTCGGGCTCTGTCGGTGGGATCGATTCGCGCTCGTCCATGCCGTCGCCGTCAGGCTTCTGGGACCGTTCTTTGGGGACATAAGTCGCGCTCCGACGAAAACGCCGGACTTCTTCCAAGCCCACGGGGCGATCATCCTGTCCGTGGTAGGAGAACCAGACCTCCTCGAACGCCACATGGCCGCTCACCTCGTCGAGGCGAATAGGTTGGGGGGGATCCTGGATCTCCTGCGGCAGGTCGAGCACCTCAAACACACGCTCAAAGCTCACCATCGACGTGGCGAAGTCGACCCGCACATTGGTCAGTGCCATAAGCGGACCATACAAGTCGCCCAAGTAGGCGGTGAACGCCACAATCGTCCCGATGGTGAAGGCACCCTGCAGCACCAGGTGGCCCCCCATCCAGAAGATCAATGCCGTTCCTAAGGCGCTCACAAGACTCAAACCCAGGGTAAACCAACGGCCCACCACTGCCTGGCGAATGCCGACGTCACGCACATCTGCAGCCCGGTCGGCAAAGCGGTCGACCTCCGTACGGTAGCGGCCAAAGATCTTCACCAACAGCGCTCCGCTGATGTTGAGCGTCTCGTTCATCATGGCGTTCATGCGAGCGTTGTGTTCCATCGAAAGGCGCGTGATCTGGCGCAGCGTCCGACCAACTCGGCGTGCCGGAATGACAAACAGGGGTAGGATGGCGATTCCCAGCAGCGTGAGGCGCCATTCCAACCCAAACATAATCGCTAGCGTGGCCACCAGAGAGACGGCGTTGCTGATCAGCGTCATCACCGTACCTGTGATGGCGCGCTGGGCCCCAACCACATCGTTGTTGAGGCGGGACATCAACTCGCCCGCATGCGTGTGGGTGAAGAAACGCAGGCTCAGGCGTTGGATGTGGCCATACAGATCGCGCCGTAGGTCGTAGATCACGCCTTCGCCGATACGAGCGCTGGCGTAGCGCTGGGCGACTCCGAGCAACCCGTTGATCAGCGGAACGGCGACCATGCCCAGGGCGAGCAGGTTCAAGCGGCCGACATCACGATTGGGCAGCGCTCTGTCGATGAGATCGCGAATCAGGAGGGGCGGCAGGAGCGAAAGCAGAGAGATGGCCACGATCGTGACCAGGATAACGGTCACGCCGCGCCAATATGGGCACGCGTAGCGGGCAACGCGCAGGATCAGATCCCGGCTGACCTGCGGCCGATCCTGTTCTTCGTCGTACCTGATGAATGACCACCAGTTTCCGCTGTGCCAACCCATCCAGACGACCTGGCCTTTCATTCGCTCCGCCCGACGGCGGATTATATCAGCCGCGTGCCTGTCTCCCGGACGATCGGGCGACGGATGACGGCACGTCGCACGAGGCGCGACGTTGGTTTGTTATACTCTGGATCGATGACCGGAACTAACCAATCCGCAGCCCAAACCAACGTACTGTCCGTCGACTTGGCCAGCCGACGGTACCGGGACTTCGGTTTTGCGTTCATTCGCCCCGGCTCTGGGGCCCCGCAATTCCCCAAACCTGATGAATTCGGGCTGCAAGAACCCCCGGACGCTGCCAGTCTGGCGGCCGCCTTCGAGGGTTTCTGTGGCCAACACGACGTCGGCCTTCTCCTCCTTGACGGCCCCAGGCTTGGCGCTACCCGGAGTATCCCATCGAGCACATGCGGCTGTGCGAGCGGGTGCTCAACACCCCTGGCAAGACGGGGGCGCCGGGCCACGTCAAGCCAGCCCCGCTCCTGAACTATGTTGAGTTCTCGATCGATGTCTTTCGACACCTGCATGATGACTTTGGCTGGTCGCTTCTCACCCATGACTGGCCCACCAGACCGCGCCAGCGGTGGGTGATTGAGGTCTTCCCCTCATCCGCCTGGAATCTGCTGGGTTGGGAGCGCCTGCCCTCCCGCCCGCGAACGGCCGAAAGGATCGCGCCCTGGCACCGTTTGCTGGCCAACGGCCTCAACTGGGACTTGCCCGACTATCTGACCCATGACGAGCTCCAGGCGGCCGTCGTCCTGCCGCTGGGTGAGGCGATTGCGAATAGGGATCCCGAGGGCGTTGTGCTGGCCGGGGTCGATCCGATTTGGGACGATGGGGATGTCTTCGAGGGGCTGATCGCTAATCCGTCGCGCGGCTGAGCGCTCCGGCCCCCCAGCTCAATTTGTGAAAATCATCACAATAGAGACTTGACCATGTAGGTCTCGCCGAGTTTGTAGCCCAGCCCGGCGTAGTACCGACACGTTCCCAGGGCGGCAATCACCGCCATCCGGCCGAAGCCTGCCTCCGCGCCAGGTCCTCGGCGTGCCCGACCAGCCTCCGGCCCAACCCGATATGCTGGGCTGCCCCCCGTCTCGACCGTCCTACCCCCACCGACTGGCCATACACATGGACCTCACGGATGAGCGCCGCCGCTGCCAGATCATCCATCCCTGTGCGGGGCGAATTTGGGGCAGGCAAAGAGAGCCGTAGAAACCCCGCCAGTCGATCTTCCGGGGTCACGAAGGACAAGAAGTGCTCCTCGGCTCCGCCGGCGAGATAGGTTTCATCATCCAGACGCAGCTCCGCCGCATCCACCCAACGCCCCCGAATTTCCCGGCAGCGGATGCACTCGCACCTCAAGCCGCGCGTCGTGAGTTCGATGTGAACATCTTGCCGCAAGCTTGTGCGGCGGTTGCCTTCCACCACATGCGTCGAAGGGAAATCGCGAATGATTCGGTTGACCCGACAGTAGCGGGGGATGGTAGGTTTGATCCGGACGAGCAGTTCTATCAACTCTTCGGTTGTATAGGGTTGATAGTCCCCTCGCTGCCAGATATTGAACAGCTCTGCCTGCTCCAGGAGCTGATTTGGGTAGATCTTGAGCTCATCCGGTCGCAAATCCTGATCCAACCACAGTTGGGAGAAATCACGCTCGTCGGATTCAAGGCTGGCACCCAGCAAATTGGGCATCCAATGAAGGACGATCTTGAGGCCGGCGGCCCGCAGCAGCCGCACGGCCTGGCGCGTGGCCTGCACCGTATGGCCTCTCTGGTTGAGGGCCAGGATCTCGTCGTCCAGGCTTTGGGCTCCCAGTTGGACCTTCGTCACGCCCAAGCTCCTCAACCAGGCGATTTCGTCGGCGTCGATGTGGTCCGGCCTGGTTTCGATCACCAAACCCACATTGCGGTGCGCCGCCCGGGCATTGGCAGCCTGCGCTTCGTCCAGATCCGTCGAGTCGAAACCGTTCATGGCATCGAGACAGCGCTGGACAAACCACGCTTGATAATCCCGCCGGTAGGTGCTCCAGGTGCCGCCCAAAACGAGCAGCTCAATCTTGGCCGTTGGGTGGCCGATGCTGTAAAGTGCTTCGATTCTGGACGCGGTCTGATCGTAGGGATCGAACTCGTTTTGCAGCGCGCCGCATGGCCCCCGGTTCATCAGGCAAGTATGACTTGGGCATGCGTTGGTCGGTTGGACAGAACACACACTTGCCGGGGCACGGGTAGGGTTTGGTGAGCACCGTGACTGTCGTCACGCCCGAAAGCGTCCGGGTGGGCTTCATCCTGATCTGGCGAAGAAAGGCTGGGTCCCATTCCCATTCGCCGGCCTCGGCCAGCTGCCGGTAGGCCATCACCAGGGCATTCTTACCTATGAAACCACCCTCCGGTTTCGGGTGGTGGCGGATGGCTTCATGAGCCGGCTGCCCATCCCGGATCTCCTCCAGGATGCGTGCCGCCAGCCCCAGTTGGGCGTCAGTGACGTCAAAACGCGGATGCGGTGTTTGAGCTCGGTCCATGAAACGTATAATCGCCTTATGCATCCCGAAACGGCCGCACAGCTGCTCGAGCTTAACCGGCGATTCTACCAGAGCTTCGCTAGGCCATTCGCCGAGACCAGGCAGCGCCCGCAGCCGGGCGTGCTGGCCGTGGCTGAGCGGATACCCCAAATGGCGTCCGTCCTCGACCTGGCGTGTGGCACCGGCGGTCTCGCCGTTGAGCTCGCCCGCGCGAACCATCAGGGCGCCTATCTTGGGATCGATGCCGAACCGGCGCTGCTGGCCGTCGCTGAAGGCAGGGGCCGCACCAAGACAATCCGACTGGCTCCGGCTTGACTTGAGCCATCCCGGCTGGGGGAAGGCCCTAGACCGGCGGTTCGACGTGCTCTGCGCATTCGCCGTCCTGCACCACCTCCCTGGGGCCGCCTTGCGCAACGTCTGGGCCGAAGAAGTCCGCCGGCTTGTTTCCCCTGGGGGTTGGGTGGCGCTTTCCGTCTGGGATTTTATGGCCATCCCCGACATCGAGAAGCGAATCGTCGCGTGGAATACGGTCGGCCTCTCCGACGACCAGCTGGAGCGCGGCGATTATCTGGTCGATTGGCGGAGGGGAGGCAATGGCGTTCGCTACGTCCACCATTTCACCCCCGAGGAATTGGCTGGTCTGGCGTCGAGCGCCGGTTTCCGTGTGATCGAGAGCTTCCGGTCCGATGGTCGCGGCGGCAAACTCGGGCTGTATCACCTCTGGGCTCCAGGAGGCGCAGAAAGGGTCGTTCTTTGACAGCCCCCTACCCGCATGGTAAAATCCAACGGCTCGGGCAGGGAGTTCTTCGCACCCGGAGGGATGGCCGAGTGGACGAAGGCGGCTGTCTTGAAAACAGCTGTGGGGCAACCCACCGGGGGTTCGAATCCCTCTCCCTCCGCCAGACATACGAATGCCACTCGGGGAGGTGCCGGAGTGGCTGAACGGGGGCGCCTGCTAAGCGCTTGTAGGGGCAAATACCTCTACCGAGGGTTCGAATCCCTCCCTCCCCGCCACGTTACAAGATCAAAGTAGGTTGCACGCCCTCGTAGCTCAGTGGATTAGAGCACTTGCTTGCGGAGTAAGGGGTCGCAGGTTCGAGTCCTGCCGAGGGCGCCTGACGCGGCAACCCTGTACAAGGGCCCGTCAACGTACTGAAGCTCTTCAGACGCGAGAAGCGGCCTCAATCGGCCGCTTCTTTCCTGTTTCCCATTGGACGTCTGCCCGGCCCTCCGTAACGCCCAGCCGGCTTAAGCGTTGTCATGAACGCACCTTACCACGGGCAACCTCCGCCTGTGAACCCACTCTCGCCCTGGCTGCCTTACGGCAGCCTTGTGCGTTCTCCTAGAATCACAGCGACCCGGCAACACACCGGGCCGCCCGACTTCGGCCTCCCCCCTTCCCACCACAAGGCCTATAATTCGTCAGAGCCGAAGGGTTTGCGCGTCAGACGGCAGCGCGCCGGTAGCACTCGCTCTTGGCGCCCTCATCGGGAACGCAGCAGGCCATCCACAACCATGCCAGACCGTTGTGCGGTTCGCGTTGGAGCACCCAACTCAAGGCTGATTTGGCCTTATCGTGCTCGCCCTTCTCGATCGCCAAGATGGCAAATTCCATTGCTTCGTCGACGGTAGAAATCGTGCTGATGGCCATTTCGTCCTCGCTCCGAAAAGATGTGAAAAAAGGTCGGCTCTCGAATGATTGGGCAGAGCAGGCTGCCCGGCATATTCATTTTGGTTAACAACAATGTACGGCCTGTATTACACCTGTTGACTTACATCCACCTTACGGCGACGCTGCCTGCCTCACCGACCTTGCCAGGCAGACCCTGCGTGCCATCGAATACAGGAGTCCCTAGACCATGTTCAGTGATCTCGACCAACTCAAAGGGCGCTTGGAGGAGATCTACGACTTGGAGGCGATTGCCTCGCTTCTGAGTTGGGATCAGTCCACTTACATGCCGCCGGAAGGTGGTTCAGCGCGCGGGCGTCAACTGGCATTGACCGCCAGGCTTGCCCACGCACGGCAGACGGACCCGGAGCTCGGCCGTCTGCTGGACAAGCTGGAACCGCTCGCAGCGGACCTCCCTTATGAGTCGGATGAGGCGAGCATCATTCGACTGGCCCGCCGGGATTTTGACCGGGAGACGCGTGTCCCGGCCGATCATTTGGCAGCCTTCTACCAGCACATCTCTGAGTCATACGAAACCTGGCGGCAAGCCCGGCCGGAGAATGACTTTGAACGTGTTCGCCCGTACCTCGAGAAGACGCTGGAAATGAGCCGGGCATACGCCGACTTCTTCCCCGGCTACGAGCACATCGCCGATCCCCTGATTGACATCCACGAGTACGGGATGAAGGCGGCACGCGTGCGTGCCTGGTTTTCCGAGCTGCGGCAGGCCCTGGTGCCAATGGTAGAGAGAATCACCCAACAGCCCAAGCCGGACATGACGCCGGTGCATCAGTACTTCGCGGCAATCGACCAACTCGCCTTCGGCGAGATGCTGATCCACCGGCTGGGTTTCGATCCGCAAAGGGCCCGGCAGGACAAGTCGCCGCATCCCTTCATGACCAAGATGTCGTTGGGCGATGTTCGCACCACAACCCGAGTGAAGGACGATGACCTAACCGAATCCCTTTTCAGCACCCTTCACGAGGCCGGCCACGCCCTGTATGAGCTCGGCATCGATCCATCTTATGAAGGCACGCCGCTGGCTGCAGCGTCTTCTTCGGCCGTCCACGAGAGCCAATCCAGACTGTGGGAAAACCTGGTCGGCCGCAGCCTCCCATTCTGGGAGCACGCCTTCCCTCAAGTTCAGGGCGCATTTCCGGATCAACTCGGGGGCACAAGTCTCGACGCCTTCTACCGAGCGATCAACCGTGTCGAGCGTTCCCTGATCCGCACAGACGCCGACGAAGTCACCTACAACCTGCACGTGATGATCAGATTTGATCTGGAGCTTGACATGCTCGAGGGCAATCTCGAGGTTCGCCACCTCCCGGAGGCCTGGCGCAGCCGCTACCAACAGGACCTCGGCATCGAGCCACCGAATGACACAAACGGAGTCCTGCAAGATGTGCACTGGTTCAGCGGGAGGATTGGCGGTGGCTTCCAGAGCTACACCCTGGGTAACATCATGAGCGCACAATTCATGCAGGCCGCCAAGGCAGCCTTTCCGTCTGTTGAAGATGACATGCGCCAGGGCGACGTCACCCGCCTCAAGCAGTGGCTGGTCGAACATGTTCACCGCCACGGCCGGAAATTCACCCCAGAGGAACTCGTGGAGCACGCCACTGGGCGGCCCCTGGATCTGGAGCCCTACCTTTCGTATCTTCGGAAGAAGTTCGAGGCTCTGTATCCAGCCTAATCTTGCCGGCGCTACACGGCGCCGCCACAGGTGAGGGGCGATCTCCCCCGTCAGATCTGGGTCCCCTGGATTCGAACCCGTCTGTCATCGCCCAAGGCCCCAGAAGCAACAGGACGGCCGATTGGCCATCCTGGTCACTTTGCTCTCGATGGACGCCCGTTTAGGGAAGGAACTGGAGAGGGTCGACCTTGCCGTACTGATCGCTTGCCATCTCAAAGTGCAGGTGTGGGCCGGTGCAATTGCCCGTGCAGCCCATGGCGCCGATGATCGTTCCCTTGAAGACGGACTGCCCGCATTGAACCCCGACTACGCTCAGGTGGCCGTAGACTGTTTGCCAGCCGTTGCCATGGTCGATGATGATCAGGTTGCCGTAGCCGTAGGTGTTCCAACCGGCGTAGACCACAACCCCGCTATCCGCGGCATAGATGGCGTTCCCGATGGCACCGCCAATATCGATCCCGGGGTGGATGCCAGGAATGAAATGGTAGCCCGAGATCCAACGGCCCGGCGTCGGCCAAACGAACGATCCGGTGCCGATGGCCCCGTCGACGATCTGTCCGCAGAATCCGGGGCCAGCTACCCGCGCCACGGCCGGGTTGCTGCGGTAGACGCGCGGTGCCTGCCAGCTGACCAGCTCTCGATGGCCGCCCGGGATCACGAGCATCGTGCCGGCTTTGATATCCGTATTCTCAGGATCGAGCGTCGCCGGCAGATTGTTCCCCGGCCAGTCAAGGATATCCTCCGGAGTCACACCGAAGAAATCAGCCACCCCTCGCAGGCTGTCGCCTTCGTGCCACTTGTAGTAGGTGCCGTCTACGGGCAGGATGTTGAGCTCTTGGCCGGGACTCAAGAAGTGGACATCGTCCTTCAGCGTATCGTAGTTGCCCCAGAGAATGGTCTCCGGCTTGAGGCCGTATTTGTCAGCGATGCCGAAAAGCGAGTCGCCGTCTTTGACTTTGTAGGTAATGACCTTCAGCCGCGGGCGGTCGGGGATGATGGTGTGAATGTCAGACGTGCGGGTAATGTCGTCGGTCTGGGTTGCGGGCGTTGCGTAGGCCGGGAGGTCGGCCAGTTTGATCTGCGAGACCGGTAGCTGGGTGGGCATGGTGGCCGCCGAGCTGGCTGGAGTGCTAATGGCGGCGTCCACCGGCAGGGTTCGCAAGCCCATTCTGGCGGCGAACGCGCCCAGAACGATCAGGGCCAGCACGGCCAAGTGGCTCCCATAGCGGGATAGCCAAGCTCTGATGGTAGCTGTTGCGCCAGCGACGCCCTTCGGGTGCGGGACCTCTCCGGGCGCCTGAATATCGACCGGCGCTGAATTGGATGGACTGGATTGCTTTTTCTCGGCCATGTTGACCTCTAGCGTCTACCTACGAAGAGCGTTGCCAGAACCTCGAGCACTTGTCGGTGCATCATAACAAGCCGCCAAGGGACCGTCAAGCAAGCCCATTTTGGCCTAAGGGAGGACGAACCAAGGGTTGACGAAGCCGCCCTCGAAGCGAGTTTCGAAGTGCAGGTGGGCGCCGGTGGAGTTCCCGGTCGACCCCGCCAGGCCGATCGTCTGGCCCTGCGCCACGCTCTGGCCGCAGTGGACAAGGACCTGGCTCAAGTGGGCATACAGCGTCTGCCAGCCATTGCCGTGATCGATCATAACCATGTTGCCGTAGCCGCCGATCGATGGACCGGCGAAGACGATCACACCGCTATCAGCCGCCCATACCGGATCCCCAAGGGCAGCGGCGATGTCGATCGCCAGGTGGCCGCTCCAGAAGTCGTTTCCGGACAGGAAATGATTAGCACTTGGCCAGATGAATCCCCCCGTTCCTACAGCACCGCCCGAGAAATCGCCGCTGCATCCGCCAGCTCCCAATGCAGCGCCCACGCCGGCGTGGCCACGGGCGATCGTTGGCACAAGCCACTGCTTGAATTCGCGATGGCCCCCAGGAATGACCAAGGACGTTCCGGCCGTGATTTCGGGATGGAACGGATCGAGATGATTTCCTGGAAAATCGACGATGTCCTCAACCTGAGCCCCAAATTGGTCGGCCACGGCCTGTAGGTTGTCGCCGTCCTGCCATTGGTAATAGACCCCGTCCACCGGGAGGATATTCAATTCCTGCCCAGGTTTGAGCAGGTGAGGATCGTCGTTCAACACCTCATAGTTGCCCCACAAGACCGTCTCGGGCTTGATCCCAAAATGGTCGGCGATGCCAAACACGGAGTCGCCTGCCTGAACCGTGTATCGGATCACGTCCATGCGCGGCCGCTTGGGTATCACCGTGTCCAGATTGATTCGGCGCGTGACATCGACCGCCGAGGCTGAGGCGTCGGAGAACGGCGGAAGGGGTAGGCTGGTGGCGGAAGGTGAGCCGCTGGAAGCCGTCCGAGTTGGGGAAGGATCGAAGTGGGGGTCTGTCACCATGGGCCGGCCCAAGTTCAACCAACTGGCCCAGATGGCGACTGAGAGTCCGAGGACTCCGAAAACATACGGGCCGTGGGACTTGAGGCAACGTCGCGCCCGTATGAGCGAATTGCGCATCAGCCTAGAGGTTATCCTCCGTCAGGGTCTCCACGAACTCCATGTTGTCTTCGGTGCGCGCCATGCGTTGAATCAGGGCTTCAGTAGCGTTGCCGATATCCATCCCGGCACCGCTCGGCGGGCTGGCGATCATCTGGGAGTACATGCGCCGCATGAGCCACACTCGCTGAGTGATATCGGGACCCAGCAGAAGTTCCTCCCGCCGTGTAGAAGAACGATCGATATCGAACGCCGGGAAGATGCGCCGCTCTTGCAAGCGGCGGGACAAGTGGAGTTCCATATTGCCTGTGCCCTTGAACTCTTCGTAGACCACATCGTCCATCCGGGAGCCGGTGTCGACCAGGCAGGTGGCGATGATGGTCAGGGAGCCGCCTTCCTCTATGTTACGGGCGGCACCGAAGAACCGCTTGGGCGGATACAGCGCCGCGGGGTCGAGACCGCCGGAGAGCGTCCTCCCCGAAGGGGTAACCATCAGGTTGTACGCTCGGGCCAAGCGCGTGATCGAGTTCGAGCATGATCACCACATCCCGGTCACATTCCGTGAGCCGCTTGGCGCGCTCGAGAACCATTTCGGCGACTCGGACGTGCGACGTCACCGGCTCGTCGAACGTGGAGGATACCACTTCGGCGTCCACCGAGCGGTCCATGTCGGTGACTTCTTCCGGGCGCTCACCGATCAGGGCAACCATCAGATGGACCTCGGGGTAGTTCTGGGAGATTGCGTTGGCCACTTGTTTCAGGACCGTCGTCTTGCCGGCCTTGGGCGGAGAAACAATCAGACCACGCTGGCCCTTCCCGATGGGCGCGATCAGATTCAACAGCCGGGTGGCAAGCGTGTAGCGGTCGGTTTCCAGGTTGAAGCGTTCTTCGGGAAAGATCGGCGTGAGCTCTTCGAATTTCGGACGGTGCTTGGCTTGCTCCGGGTTCATTCCGTTGATCGATTCCACGCGCAGCAAGCCATAGTACTTCTCGGTGTCTTTGGGAGGTCGGATCTGGCCAATAACGAAGTCACCTGTCCGCAGGCTGAAGCGGCGGATTTGAGATTGTGAGACGTAGATATCATTCGGCCCTGGCATAAAATGATCGGCGCGCAAGAAGCCCATGCCCTCGTTCATCACATCCAGCACGCCGCCGCGCAGCTCGAGCCCCTTTCGTTCGGCCTCGGCTTGCATGATTCGCAAGACGAGGTCCTCTTTCTTCAGGTTCTTGGACCCCTGGATGTCGTATTCCTTTGACATCTCCCTTAGGTCGGCCAAGGTTTTGGTCTCGAGTTCGGTGATATTCATGTCAATAAGCTCCATAGGGCATGGTCGATCGAGTCTGGGCGCGCCGCTGGCTGGACCCAATTTGGAATGTCAAAGGGATGTGGATTCGTCAGACTGCTCTCAGAGGAACGAGGGTTAACTATTCAAAAAGTCTTCAAGAAAAAGGACGGAATGTCTTCGCGGGGAGGTCGCCGTCGTCAAGCCGCTGACGGCTCTCATGCCACCGCGATTATAGCACGCCCATTCTAGGTCCGCAAGGCAACCCCTTCATCAACGGAGCGCCTCAAGCTGCCAGAGTCCTCGCGCCGACCAACCGTCCACACCGCATATTGGGTGATGGCTCCATTAAGGAGCAGGAGTTCCACCAGCACCACCCCGGCCCAGATCCAGATAGGCAGCCTTTGGGCAGACAGTTCGATGGAAGCCGCCAGCTCGTCCAGCTGGTCCGCCTGGCGCCCAAGATCTTCTGCCACGGGCGCAATCTGAGTTGCCATGCTTGCCAGATCATCGGAGACCTGCACGACATCCCGGCTGACGTGTTGGATATCCGTCTGGGTTGTCGCTAGATGATCGCTGGCATCGGACAGCCCAGTGGGCAGCGGGGCGAGGCTTTCGGCGGTGTCGGCGAGAGCTTGAGCAAGAGGCTGATCTGGATTGTACCCGATCCCAAGGAAGCTGAGGCTGCGCAGCACGCGATCGATGGATTGCGCGCCGGACTCCGCGTTGATCAGCGACTGGCGGGCCGTGGAGATGGCATCCGGAGCCTGGTTCCCAAGCACGTCTCCAATGGAAGTGAGTAGGGGTTGTGCCTCGTCCAGGCTCGTGCCAACCGAGCGCAGGGCCTGGGAGGAACTCTCCAAAGCGGCCGATGCTGAGTCGAGCCCATCCGAGCCTTTGCGCAGCGTCTCGGCCGTTTGCCTGGCCCAGGTCCCTCCCGCCTGCAATCCAGCCTGGCCGGCCCGGCTAAGTCGCCAAACCCCAAGCGGCGTGAGTACCATCGCCAACGCAATGACCATCATGCCCGCTGTGCCTGACCATTGAAGCAGCGGGCGCCCAATCCGCCTGTGATCCGTGGGGCCGGCGGAAGGCAACGGCTTCGCAGGGAACTCCGCCCTGAGGACGGCTGTCAACCAGTCCTTCTTTCGCGGCTTGTCGCCCGGCTGAACCCTGAGCCTTCCTGCATGGCGCTTGATGTCTTCGACCCGCATCCGCTCGAGCTCTTCCGCCCGATGCAGGGCAATATCCAAACGCTCACGATCCCCGTCGGCCGCCCAGCCAAGGCCCAGCGCCGCCCCTTTCCGGCGCAGCTCCGTCAAGGATGGTTCTTGAGTTCGATCGGCGTGGCGGCATGAACTGCCCAGCTAGCCGGTTTGCCCAGGTTTGGTGATGTCGTATTCGATCTGGCTGATTTCCATCAGCTTCTCCCACCGGTGCTGAGCCCGGATCTCGCGCACGGTGCCGGATTTGGCGCGCATGACCAGACTGTGCGTCGTCGCCCCGGAGCCAAAGTACTTGACCCCGTGAACCAACTCCCCATCCGTGATGCCCGTCAGGGCGAAGAACACATCCTGGCTATTGACCAGGTCGGTGTGGGTCAGCACCTTGTCCATGTCGTAGCCCATCTTCTTGGCCTTGGCGAGTTCGTCATCGTTGCGGGCATACAGGCGCCCCTGGATCTCCCCATCCATGGCAGTCAGGGCACATGCCGCCAGCACACCCTCCGGGGTGCCGCCTATTCCGATCAGCATGTCGATGCCCGAACTCGGGACGGGCAGTCATGATCGCCCCGGCCACATCCCCGTCGGTAATGAGCCGGATGCGGGCGCCTGCCTTGCGCACCTCGTCGATCAGTTCTCGATGCCGGGGCCGCTCCAAGATCATCACCGTCAGGTCATCGACGTCGGCGCCCTTGGCTCTGGCCACACTCTTCAGGTTGTCGGTCGCCGAGGCATTGACATCGATGTGCCCTCTCGCGCTGGGGCCGACGGCGATTTTGTGCATGTAGACCATCGGACCCGGGTCGAACATCGACCCACGCTCGGCCACGGCCACGGTGGCGATCGAGTTCGACCGTCCCAGGGCAAGCAAGCGGGTTCCATCAACGGGGTCGACGGCGATATCCACCTTGGGCCCTTTGCCCGTCCCTAGCTTTTCGCCGTTGAACAGCATGGGGGCTTCATCCTTTTCGCCCTCCCCGATGACCACCACACCTTCGATATCGATGGTGTTCAACATCAACCGCATCCCATCGACAGCGGCCTTGTCGCCGCCCTCCTTGTCCCCTCGACCCATGAAGCGGCCCGCCGACATGGCCGCCGCCTCGGTCACGCGAACCAGGTCCAGTGCGAGGTTGCGGGAGGGGGTATCGTTATGGGACTCACTCATCTTGTGCTCTTCTCCTTCAAACAGCCTTGATCTGCGAATCAATTCGTGAAAATCGTCACAAAGTAGTAGGCGAGGATCCCTGCCCACACCCAACTATCAGTTCTGTCCAACACGCCGCCGTGGCCTGGCACCAACCCGCTCGTGTCCTTGACGCCGATCTCGCGCTTGATCATGCTGATGCCCAGGTCACCAAGGGGGGTCAACAAGCCCAGCAACAAGCCCAATTCAAGGCCCCGGACAGCGGTCACATGCGAGAGGCTGCCGGCGCCGATATCGCCACACCGCCGCCAGCGCCGGCCCCGCTGGCGCCGCCCGTCACCACGCCGGCCAGATAGCCCTCCCAGGTCTTCTTGGGGCTCAGCCGGGGGGCCATGGGATGACGTCCCCAGCGACTTCCCGACGAAGAAGGCTGCCCGAATCGGCCAGCCAGACGCTGGAAAGGGCAAGCAGGACCCACCACTCTCCGTCCGGGACTTGCCGCAGGGAGATCAGGTAGGCGCCGATCCATCCCAAATAGAGCGTCCCGGCAACAGTCACGGCGAAGTCGAGTCCGGATTGGACAGCTCCGCGCTCAAAATCGACCAGGTGCCAGACCATGCCGAGCAGCAGGACCGCCTGCCAGGATGGCTGGCCCCTCCGAAAACGCATACAGGGCGCGCCCGGCGCAAATGGCGATCACGCCGCCTACCATCAAGGGCAACCCGGGGCGCAGGTTGGCGCGACGGTACAGCTGCCCATACTCGACCACAGCCAGACCCATGAAGATGGTGATCATCAGCGGATACACCCATCGTCCATAGGCGACGATGGCAAATATGATGGGGATGAATACGATGGCGACGATCAGTCGCTGCCGGAGCATCCTAGCTGGGCTGAGCAGGGCCGGGAACGCGTCCAAATCGCCGCTCACGACTGGCGAATTCGCACAACGCCTGGTACAGCTCTTCTCGGCCGAAATCGGGCCAGAAGGTGGGGGTGACGTACCATTCTGCGTAGGCCCCCTGCCATATCAGGAAGTTGCTGACGCGCAGCTCACCCGACGTGCGGATGATTAGATCGGGGTCGGGCGACTCAGACGTGTAGAGGTAGCGGCTGACAAGTTCTTCGTCAACTTCATCCGGGCTAACACCGTCGGCGATGATCTCGCGAATGGCATGCACGATCTCGTCGCGCCCGCCGTAGTTGAAGGCGACATTCAGCACCAGGCGTCGGTTGTCCCGCGTCAGCTCAATGGCGTGCTTGACTTTCTTCTGCAGGCTGGCGTCGAGGCCGTCCAGCTGCCCGATGTGGCGGAGTTGGACACCATTCTTGTGGAGTTCAGCCAGCTGAGAATCGATGACTTCTTCGACGATTCCCATCAAACCGCGAACTTCCGCCGGGGGGCGCTCCCAGTTTTCCGTCGAGAACGCATAGATCGTTAAGTAGCTGATCCCGAACTCCACGCTCGCCTCGATGACCCGGCGCAGGTTCTCGACCCCGGCCCTGTGGCCAGCAAGACGGGGCAGACCCCGCGAGCGCGCCCAACGGCCGTTGCCATCCATAATGATGGCCACATGTTCTGGGACCGGCTGCGCAAGTTCCTTCTTGTCAGGTGCCGTCGTCATAGTATGCGAGGTGTGCTAGACCTCGAGGACTTCAGCTTCCTTCTTTTCCGAGACAGCGTTGATGGCTTCGATATGCTCGTCGGTGAGCTTCTGAAGCCTTTCCTCGGATCGGTAGAGCTCGTCCTCGGAGATCTCTTTCTCCTTTTCCAAGTCTCGCAGCTCATTCTGGACGTCGCGACGGACGTTCCGGACTGCCACACGGGCCTCTTCCGCCCGAGACCGCACCAGTTTGACCAACTCGTGCCGGCGCTCTTCTGTCAGAGGCGGGATGCTCAGACGAATGATCTTTCCGTCGTTGCTCGGGGTCAGACCCAGATCCGAGACCTGTATCGCCCTTTCGATGTCTTTCATCGTCGACGGATCAAAGGGCTTGATGGTGACCAGTCTCGGCTCGGGGGCGGAAATGTTGGCTATTTGCTGAAGCGGCGTGCGGGTCCCGTAGTAGTCGACGTCCAGCCGCTCAACCAGCGCCGGCGAGGCTCGCCCGGTCCTGATAGCCGCCAAGTCTTCTTCGAACGTCTTGACCGCTCCGCGCATCCGGTTGTCGCCCTCGACCAACCAATCCTCGACCATCTTGGGCTCCTGTGTGTGGGTTTGGCCGTGAACGATAGGGTCTTATAAGCATAATGCAAAAACCCCGAAAATGCGAAGGAGCGGCTCTTCGGGAGGCTTTTGACCTGGGATCAGTCGGAAATCAGGGTGCCGACCTGCTCCCCGAGCACGGCCCGGCGCAGGTGATCTTCCTGCCACATGTCCAGCACCACGATTGGCAGTTCGTTGTCCATGCACAGCGAGATGGCTGTGCTGTCCATCACCTGAAGCCGGCGGTTGAGAGCATCGATATAGCTGAGCCGGTCGAAGCGTTGTGCGTCAGGATTCTCTTCGGGGTCGGTGTCGTAGACGCCATCCACTTTGGTGGCCTTTATAACCACCTGCGCGTCGATCTCCATCGCCCGGAGCGCAGCCGCGGTGTCCGTGGAAAAGTAGGGGTTGCCGGTTCCGCCGCCGAGGATCACGACCCGCCCCTTTTCCAAATGCCGGATGGCACGTCGGCGGATGTAGGGCTCGGCCACAGCGCGCATTTCCATGGCCGACATCACGCGGGTGACGGTCCCCATACGTTCAAGTGCGTCCATCATCGCCAGAGAGTTGATGACCGTGCCAAGCATCCCCATGTAGTCCGCCGTGGCACGCTCCATGCCGCGTTCAATTCCCTCACGGCCACGCCACAGGTTGCCCGCTCCAATCACAAGGGCCACTTGCACGCCCATGCCCAGCACCTGCTGCACCTTGCCCGCCACCGCTTCGGCGCGTTGGGGGTCGATGCCAAAGCCTTGCGCCCCTGCCAGCGCTTCACCACCGAGCTTGAGGAGGATGCGTTCGTAGGCCGGATCTGCCATGAGACGACTTTCCTTCGCTGGACGGTTTTCGGCAAAAGAAAGGGCCAACTGGACGTTGGCCCGGAATTCTAGCTCAGTTCCTCTCCGACGCTCCACCGAGCAAAGCGCCGGATGGTGATGTTCTCTCCCGTCGTGGCGATCATCTCTTTGAGAATCTCCCCGACAGTCCGCTCGTCATCCCTAATATAGGGCTGCTCCAAAAGGCAGGCATCTTCAAAGAACTTCCCCAGCCGGCCCTCAACAATCCTATCGACAACGTCGGCCGGCTTGCCTTCGCCCTCGGCCTGCTTGCGGTTCTCGGCGCGCTGCTCCTCAACCACTTCTTCGGGCACGTCAACCACAGCCACCCATCGCGGGGATGTGGCTGCCACCTGAAGCGCCATCTCGTGGGCGAATCCTCGAAATTCTTCCGTGCGGGCGACGAAGTCGGTCTCGCAGTTGACCTCGATCATCACACCCACGCGACCTTCTCCGTGGCTGTAAAGGTCCAACATTCCGGCGGAAGTCTCACGCCCGGCGCGCTTTTCCGCCATCGCCAGGCCCCGTTCCTGGAGAATGTTGGCGGCTTTGGCCATGTCGCCTCCGGCTTCTTCAAGCGCCTTCTTACACTCCAACACGCCGGCGCCGGTCTCTTCGCGAAGCTGTTTGACTTGGTCTGCGGTGGTGCTCATTCGTCTTTGCTCTCATCCACGGACTCCTCAGCCGAGGAGTCCTCGCTTATGACATCTGCGGCCGCTACCGCTGCTTCAGCCACCGGTGCATCATCGACTTCCGCCTCGGCCTCTGGGGCTAACGGGCTCGTGCTCGGCATCCTTTTCAGTCCCGGCCACTTCACCTTCTTCGCCTGCCTCGCCCTCGTCACCGTATTCACCGCTCTTGAGCTTGGCTAGCGTGGCCTCACCCAGCAGTTCTTCGTCGGAGGCCTCTTCGTACTCCAACTCTTCGTCGCCTCGGTCGGCGGGCTCGGATTCTTCAAACCCCTCTTCTTCGATTTCGTCCTTGCGCAAACCTTTGCCTTCTAGGACTGCTTCGGCGATCTTGCTTGTCAGAAGCTTGATGGCGCGGATGGCATCATCGTTGGAGGGGATTACAAAGTCGATTTTGCCCGGATCGCAGTTGGTATCCACCAGGGCCACTACCGGGATCTCAAGCAGATTGGCCTCATGGACGGCCGTCTCCTCGCGCCGGACATCGACCACGAACAGCAGTTTGGGGAGACCCTTCATATCCCGGATGCCACCCAGCCGTTCCTGCAGGCGGTCGATCTTCCGATTGAGCATCAGGGCTTCCTTCTTCGTGAGAAGGTCGAACTCGCCCTCGTCCCGACGGCGCTCCAAGTCCTTGAGCTCGTCGATCCGGCTCCGGATGGTCCGCCAGTTGGTGAGGGTGCCGCCAAGCCAGCGGGCGTTCACGTAGGGCATCCCGGCGCGCTCGGCTTCGTCCTGGATCGTCTCCTGAGCCTGGCGTTTGGTGCCGACGAAAAGCACCCCACCGCCAGCTGCAACGATGTCTCGCACCAGGGCGTAAGCTTCTTCAAGGGCTTCCAGCGTTTGCTGGAGATCGATAATGTGGATCCCGTTGCGTTCGGTGAAGATGTAGGGCTTCATGTGAGGGTTCCACTTGCGTGTGCGGTGACCGAAGTGGACCCCTGTTTCGAGCAGGGCTTTCATGCTAATCACGGCCATTGCAGCCTCCGATTCGTTGGGCCTCCGCTCCCTTCAACTCCGCTCGGAACCGGTTGGCCAACCGGCACGGCCGAGAGGATCAGGGAGCGTGCGATTTTTGCCCCATGAGGGCATAGTCGCTCCCGCAGGCTGACGTGCGCCAGCGGGAGTTGGTTGAGTATACCACGACAGCTACAGGGTGTGACAGGAGTGAGGGGCGTGGAGTCCGCCGAAGAGGCCTGGGCTACTCGGTGACCTCGGACTCCGGTATCAGGGCCACCGCCACAGCCACGGCGTGCTCGTGCGTATGGCTCAAGCTGACCGACCAAATCTTGTAGCCCAAGACCTTGGGCGAGCCGTTTTGCCTGCCCGTGCAGCTTCAGATGCGGCTCACGTCGCTCGCCGTTGACGACCTCGATCTCCTTCCATCCGATGTCGCCGATCCCGGTGCCCATGGCCTTGGCTACGGCTTCCTTGGCGGCAAAGCGAGCCGCCAAGGCCGGCGTTCTCCCGGCGCAGTCGATCAGTTCGCGCGGGGTGAAGAACCGATCGAAGAATCGCTGGCCATGGCGTAAGATGGCCCGGTCGATGCGTTCAATCTCGATGATATCCACACCGGAACGTAGCATGCTCAGGCCCCCGGGAGCCTCGGTCCCGCAACCGCTACCGCCAGCCGGTCCGGATCCAGATAGCGCTGCGCCGCATCAAGAATGTCTTCCCGCGTGATGTCTCAAGATAGATTCCGGATACCTCTGATAGTAATCCAACCCGAGCTGATGCCGTTCAATATACACCAATCCACCGGCTACCCCACCGTTGGATTCCAACTGTAGAGGAAACCTTCCGATGAAATTGGCCTGATTGTCGGTCAATTCTCCCTTGGCGATCTTCTTGTTAGTGAAGCGTTTGACCTCGTCCCTGATCAACTCGACAGCCCGGTTAACATTGGCAGGATTGACTCCGGCACTCACCTTCCAAGGACCCGGGCCCGTGCCCCCGCGTGACACTGCTGTAGGCATAGTACGCCAGCCCTTCTTGCTGGCGGACACGGTCACCAATTCGCCCATAGAGGCCAAAACGGCCCAGAACGCCGTTCCCGAGCGAAGCCGCTAGATATTCCGGAGCGTTGCGCCGAGGTCCGGCGGCTCCCATCACCAGGTCCACCTGGGTCTTCCCAGCCATGGCGACGTCCTTCCGGACCGACTTGCGCATGGCCGGAGCGTCTGGGACAGCGACCGGCTGATCCTGCCCCTTGACCGACCAGTCCCCGAACAGCGCCTCCACGGCGTCCAAAGCCTGCTCAGCCTTGACGGCCCCGACCACCGCCAGGATGGTGTTCCGCGGGCCGTAGGCCTTCTTGTGAAACGCTTTGAGGTCGGCCACCCTCAGGCTCCCCACGGTTTCCGGGTAGCCATCCGACGCCTGACTGTAGGGATGCCCCTTGTAGACCAGCTTGTCAAACGCCATGTCGGCCACGGAGCTTGTGTCCTGATCGCGCAAGGCCAGCCCGGTCAGTTTTTCGGCTCGGAGCTGTTCAACATCGCGGCTTGGGGAAGGACGGGTGCCGCAGCACGTCATTGAGCAAGTCGAGGATGACCTGCAGATCTTCGGCAAGCGCTTTGCCTCTGAAACTTGTGTGATGGCTGCCGGCACCGATGGACAGGCTGGCCCCAATCGACTCGATCGTCTGATAGATTTCATCAAAGTTCCGAGAATGCGTCCCGCGCATCAAGGCCGAGGCGGTCAGATCGGCACGCCCGGCTTTGTCCCTGGCTTCAAAGAGAGAACCGGCCATCAGGTTTCCGGCAACCACCACCGATGGGCTGGCGAAATTCTCCCTAGCCAGGAGGACCATACCGTTCGGCAGCTCGCGGCGGGTGATTGTCTCCGGTCCCGGCAAGGCACGAATGTCAAGCTGAGGCATGCCGCCGCTATTGGCTGACATGAGACGCCCCCTCTGATGGACGGTAAATCCCCACAACACGGTTGGACGGACGCATGTACTTGTGCGCCACCTTCAGCACGTCCTCCGGTGAAATGCGGCTGATCCTATCCAGGAAAGTCTCAAACCAGGCATAGTCGGCGAACATCTCCGCGTAGCCAAGCCACATCCCCTGGTGCGTAACGCTCTCACTATCGTAGGCGAAGATTGCCTTGGCCTGTTTGATGGCTTTCTCAACCTCCCCCGGCGAAACGGCAGACTGGAGCAAGCGGTCGACCTCCACATCCAGCGTGTCCAGCGCCGCATCGGGTGATCGATCCGGCCGGACGGTCAGACGCAGAGAGTAGAGATAGGGATCGATGGTAGCCGCCAGGCCCCCGGCGACGGCCGCCGCCAGCCCGCCATGCACCAACGCCCTGTACAGGCGGGAGGTCTTGTTTGGAAGCCCTCCCCCGTAGGGGCTCAGGCTGGAGGCTCCCGCCAGGACGCTGTCCATCACGGTCAGAGCTAGGAAATCGGGATCGTTTCCCGACGGGACACGATATGCCACCTCGACGATCGGGGTTGGATCGGGGCCCTCGACCGCCACCCTACGTTCGCCCGGTTGCTCGGGTTCGGCTCGGACAGAGCTCACTGGCCGAGGACGCTTGGGGATGTCGCCGAACAGCTCCCGTATGCGCTTGAGCATGGGTCCCGGCTGAAAGTCACCGGCGAGTGCCAGGACAGCGTTGGTGGGCGTATAGTAGTTTTGGTAGTACCCAAACAGATCATCGCGGGTCATGGTCTCCAAATCGGCCATATCTCCGATGACCTCGTGGTGATAGGAATGGACTCTGAAGGCGGCCGACTGAACTTCTTCCGCCAGCCGAAACGACGGATCGTTCTCATGCCCTTGGCGCTCGGAAATGATGACGGTGCGCTCGGATTCCACTTCGGCCGGATCAAAGCTGCTATTGACCATCCGGTCGGCTTCCAACCGCAGCGCCAGGTCGATGCGGTCGGCAGGCATAATCTCGAAGTACGTGGTCCAGTCAATCCACGTGCCTGCGTTCCACACGCCGCCATCCCGCGAGATGGCCTTGTCCAGTAAGCCACTCGGGAAAGTGGGTGTGCCCTTGAACTGCATGTGCTCGACCCAGTGGGACACCCCGGTTTGGCCGGTGTGCTCGTTTCTCGAACCCACCCTGTACCACAGCCAGCTGCTGACCAGGGGCGCAGTGTGAACCGGCTTCAGCCGTACCTCGAGCCCATTCCTGAGCCGATGCCGTACGATGTCTAAGCCTCCGGCTCTTGTCATGCAGGGGTTCCCCGCACGGGCTGACCGTCCGGACTATAGCCGCGGCCCATCCCAAAGTAGCGGATCCCCAGGCCTGCCATGGCTCTGGGATCGTAGATATTGCGTCCATCCACGATCAACGGATCGGACATGATGTCGCTCAGTCGCTCGAGATCGAGCTGTTTGAACTCGTTCCACTCGGTGCACACCACCAGGGCTTGGCAGCTCTTGGCAAGCGTGTAGGGATCCGACACCATTTCCACATCGGGCATCACCGCCTTGGCGCGGTCCATGCCCACCGGGTCATAGGCCAAGACCTTGGCGCCCGCCTCGCCGAGGAGCTGGGCGATGTCGATTGAGGGCGCGTCGCGCATGTCGTCGGTGTTGGGTTTGAAGGTCAAGCCCAAAAGGCCGATGGTCTTGTCGTTCAAGTCACCAAGCGCAGCCCGAACCTTCTCGACCAGCTGCCGGCGGCGATCGGCGTTGATCTCCATCACCGCGTCCAGCAACTGGGGATGGCGCCCCTTCTCCTCGGCCATATAGGCCAGGGCCTTCACATCCTTAGGGAAACACGATCCACCATAGCCCAATCCGGCATCGAGGAAGTGCGGCCCAATACGGGGATCGTAGCCCATGCCGGTGGCCACCTCTTTGACATCGGCACCCAAGCGCCTCACAGATGTTGGCGATTTCATTGATGAAAGAAATCTTGGTGGAAAGGAAGGCATTCGAGGCGTACTTGATCATCTCCGCTGTCCGCAGATCCGTGACCACGATTGGTGCCCGCAGCGGGAGATGCAGTTGGGCGACCTTTTCGGCGGCGTCCAGATCGAGCGAACCGAGCACTGTTCGGGCCGGGTTCATAAAGTCTTGGATGGCCGATCCCTCGCGCAGGAACTCGGGGCATGAGACCACGGAAAAGGGGATCGCATCTGTCTGATTCGCCTGGATCACGTCGGCGACCCAGTCCCCGGTGCCGACTGGGACGGTAGATTTGTTGACAATGACACAGGGTCCGGCCATCGATTGACCGATGGATTCGGCGGCCGACCTGACATACTTGAGGTCGGCTTCGCCATCACCACCCTCCGGGGTGCCTACGGCGATGAAGACGAACTCGGCACCTTTGAGCCCGTCTTCATAGGACGTTGTGAAGCGAAGCCGGCCTGCTGCCGTGTTTCGCTCGACCAGTTCCTCAAGCCCCGGCTCATAGATCGGCAGCTCGCCTCGCTTGAGCCCGGCAATGCGGTCTTCATCAATGTCCAGGGCCGTCACCCGGTTGCCAAGATCCGCAAAGCAGGCGCCTGTCACCAAGCCGACGTATCCGACCCCGACAACTGTGATATTTTTCACAAATCCTCCTCATTGAACCTGCGCCCCGCAGAGGCAGGCGCAATGATACCATGTCGATGACCACATCGGCCACGCGCCAGGTCGTCCATGTGCCGCCGGCGGGCGGGTCACTATCCGACCAGAGTAAGGTTGCGGATTTCGGGCACTTCTGCGACATTAGGGGCTGAGGTTGCCTATGCCCAGCGGGATACCGGTTCCGAGAGATCTCCTTTTCGTTCTCAAATCAGGGGAGTATGTCATGGACGTCGGCGACGCTCGGGTGCAGGATGTCCAAACGGGCGACTTCTTGGCCTTCCGCGAGCCAGATTATGGGCGAGCCATCCTCGATGGTGACCTCGAGACTTTGAAGAACAACGGGGTTGTGATCTCCTATGGACCACGCGTCGTGTATCTCCGGCCCCTGCCCGAACCTCCTCGCCGCACGATTGAATAGTCCCTGTCCTACCTAATCGTAGGCATATATCGCCGCGCATGCTGGCGCTGCCAGCCGGTCGATCCCCGCCGGCGTATAATCCTTGCGACGCCACCGCGAGAGAGGACAGGCTATCATGGACGTCGCTCAAGCCATCCGAACCAAACGCGCCGTTCGAACCTTTTCCGACCGTTCTATCCCAGATCCGGCGCTGAGACAGATCTTGAATGCGGGCCGCAGGGCGCAGTCCTCCAAGAATACCCAACCCTGGGCATTCATCGCCATCCGGGACCGCTTCCGGCTTGAGGCCCTGTCGAAGTTTGGATATTTCGCAGGCCATCTCGCCGGGGCAGCGGCGGCCGTCGCCATCCTCACCCCGGATCCCGCCCAGCGTTGG
The DNA here is from genome assembly GCA_963727915.1 of uncultured Chloroflexia bacterium. Classification (GTDB taxonomy): domain Bacteria; phylum Chloroflexota; class Anaerolineae; order Anaerolineales; family E44-bin32; genus CAWAND01. The sequence continues at coordinate 249,865 of CAVSID010000001.1, forward strand.
TCGATCCTCTTCGACGCCGGCCAGGCAGCTTCCTATATGCAACTGGCGGCTTGGGACTTGGGTATCGCTTCTTGCCCTGCGACCATTTATGAGCCTGAAGCAGCCCGAGATCTCCTCCATTTCCCCGACGCGTACCATCTCCACGTGGTCCTAAGCTTCGGATACCCACTCGATCCCGATGAGCTGATCGCCCCGCCAAAGCTTGGCGGGCGCCGCAGCTTCGAAGACAGCGTGCACTTCGAGACCTGGTCAAACGAGATAGCCGGCTCACTGCCCAAGGCTTGACTGCCCCTGACCGCGCGGCACTCGAAAGCAGAGCTGGCGCCCAATGGCAGTGTTGTCCACGGAGGTCAATCCATGCCCAAAATCGTGCGAGCCCCTCGCGGTACCCAGCTTCACTGCAAGTCCTGGCAACTCGAAGCGCCATACCGGATGATCCAAAACAACCTCGATCCAGAAGTCGCCGAACGCCCGGAGGACCTGGTGGTGTACGGCGGACGAGGCCAGGCTGCCCGCAATTGGGAGAGCTTTGACGCCATTCTTCACAGCCTGGAGTCGATGGACGGAGACGAGACACTTCTCGTCCAGTCGGGCAAGCCGGTGGCCATCTTTCGCACCCATGCGGACGCACCCAGGGTGTTGATCGCCAATTCGAATCTGGTGCCCCACTGGGCGTCCCAAGAACACTTCGACGAGCTGGCGGCCAAGGGCCTGATCATGTACGGACAAATGACAGCCGGTTCGTGGATCTACATCGGCACACAAGGCATCCTCCAAGGCACTTATGAGACCTCTGGGATCTTTGGCCCGAAAGAGGGGCTGGGGATCATTGAAAGGGAAGTTCGTATTGACGGCGGGCCTCGGCGGCATGGGCGGCGCCCAGCCAATGGCGATTACCATGAACGAGGGCGTGGGGCTTGTGGTAGAGGTCGACCCGCAGAGTGCCGAACGGCGCTTGAAGGCGGGCTATGTAGACGCCGTGGTCGATACACTCGAAGAGGCAATGACCAGAGTGGAAGATGCCATCAGCGACCAACGGCCGCTTTCCGTAGGTCTGATCGGCAATGCGGCGGATGTGTACCGCGAACTGGCCCTGCGCCAGGTAACGCCCGACGTCGTTACCGATCAGACACCGGCCCACGACGTCCTGTCCTATATCCCGTCCGACGTCACCGCCAACGAGGCGGAGGCCCTTCGCCGCTCGGACCCCAAGGGATATGCGGAACGCGCCATGGCCTCCATGGCCCGGCACGTCGAGGCGATGCTAACCTTTCAGTCCCGCGGGGCCGAGGTATTTGATTACGGCAACAACCTTCGCCAGCGGGCTTTCGACGCCGGCGTCGAACGGGCCTTCGACTACCCCGGCTTTGTGCCAGCCTATATCCGTCCCCTGTTTTGTTTGGGAAAGGGCCCCTTCCGCTGGGTTGCGCTTTCCGGCGAGGCGGAGGACATCTATCGAACAGACGAGGCCGTCATGGCTTTGTTTCCAGAGGATGAGCATCTCCGTCGATGGCTCAAGATGGCCAGGGAGAAGGTCCCCTTCCAGGGGCTGCCGGCGCGGATCTGCTGGCTGGGCTATGGTGAGCGGGCCCGGGCCGGGCTGAGGTTCAATGAAATGGTTGCCAACGGAGAGCTCAAGGCACCCATCGTGATTGGACGGGATCATCTTGATGCCGGATCTGTCGCCTCGCCCAATCGGGAAACCGAAGGCATGCTGGATGGCACCGACGCAGTCAGCGATTGGCCGCTGCTGAACGCCATGCTGAACGCAGTGGCCGGGGCGACCTGGGTGTCTTTTCATCACGGCGGCGGCGTTGGTATCGGCTTCAGCCAGCATGCTGGCCAGGTGATTGTGGCCGACGGCACTCCCGAAGCCGCCAGGCGGCTGGAGCGCGTCCTAACCACCGACCCAGGTCTGGGTGTGGTGCGCCACGCCGACGCCGGGTACCCGGAAGCGATTGAGGCAGCGCGCCGGTTCGGCATCAAGATGCCGATGCTCCATCGAGGTGGCTGACCTCAGGGCTCGCACCCGCTGCCCGTTGGCACTCCCGCTCCTCCAAGTCAGCGGACGGTGGGAGTCTAACCCCAAGGCGACGATGAACTCTTCCGCTCCTCCTCGCCGCCATCGCCTGAGAATCCAGCTGCTTTCGATCTCAGGCACCCGCGCCGTCCTCAACACCAACTTCCGCATGGTGTACCCCTTTCTGCCGGTGTTTGCACGCGGGTTGGGCGTCAGCCTGGAGACGATGGCCCTGGCCGTGACGGCACGTTCGTTGCTCGGCCTTTTCGCTCCGGCCATCGGATCCTTGGCCGATCTGCGCGGCCGCAAGTGGACGATGCTGCTTGGGCTGGGTTTGTTCAGCGGCGGCTTGTTGATCGTTCTCATCCGGCCGGGCTACGCTTCTGTCTTCGCCGCCCTAATTGTCTCCATGGCCGGCAAGCTGCTGTTCGATCCGGCCATGCAGGCCTACATCGGCGATCAGGTCAGCTACGCACAGCGCGGACTGGCAATCGCCGTGACCGAGTTGGGATGGTCGGGCGCAGGGCTGGTTGGGATGCCGCTGGTCGGTTGGTTGATTGCAGCCACCGATTGGAGCGCGCCTTTCCCGGTTTTGGCCTTCCTCGGCCTGATCGGGTTGACGCTCCTTTGGAGAATTCTCCCCCCGGACACAAAGTCGCCGGGACGACAGCGCGGCCTGCTTCAAGGCCTGGCACAGGTTGCCGCCTTCACGCCGGCAGTGGCCGGCCTCTCGGTGAGTTTTATCACCACCGTCGCCAATGAGTCGGTAAACATCGTCTACGGAGCCTGGCTCGAGGATGCGTTTGGGCTCCAGGTAGTGGCTCTGGGCGCTGCCTCCACCGTGATTGGGCTGGCTGAACTGAGCGGCGAGGGCCTGGTGGCTGCCGTTTCTGACCGCCTGGGCAAGCGCCGGCTTGTGGCCCTCTTCATCGTTGCCAACGCTCTCTCGTGCCTAACGATCCCATGGCTGGGGACATCCGTCCCCGGCGCCCTGGTTTCCCTTTTCCTCTTCTACATCAGCTTCGAAATCGTGATCGTGGCCTCCATTCCGTTGATGACCGAGATTCTCCCTTCCGCCCGGGCCACGGTAATGGCGGCCAATGTCGCCGCGCTTTCCCTCGGCCGAGCGGTAGGCGCCCCATTGGGGCCAAGGTTGTTCCACCAGGGGTTGGGGTCCAACGTGGCTCTTTCGGCAGGGCTGGATGTGCTGGCGCTCGTGATTCTTATCACGATGGTGAAGATCGACGAATCGGCGCCCCCGAGAAAGGTGACCACATGACCATCGATCTCCTTATCCACTCCGCACGACAGCTCCTGACGTTGGCCGGCGGTCCGCAGCGCGGATCGTCATTGGGTCGTCTGGGTCCTGTTGAAAATGGCGCCGTGGCCATCCACCAGGGCAGGGTAGTCGAGACAGGCGACAGCCACGTTCTTCGTGAGAAATATCAGCCCGACCGCAGTTTCGACGCCTCCGACCGTTTGGTGATGCCCGGCTTCGTCGACCCACACACGCACCTTGTGTGGGCCGGAGATCGGGCCGACGAGTTCGAGCTTCGGCAGCAGGGCACCAGCTACATGGAGATCCTGGCCGACGGGGGCGGAATCCTCTCCACCGTTCGGCGAACTCGGGATGCAAGCACGGAGGATTTGGTACGACAAGCCCTCGATCGAGCGCGTCGGATGTTCGCCCACGGGACGACGACCGCCGAGGCCAAGAGCGGCTACGGGCTCGACTGGGTGAGTGAAAAACGCTTGATGCAGGCGATCATGCAGGTTGATGCCGCTGGGCCCCTGGAGCTGGTGCCGACTTTCCTCGGCGCGCATGCCGTGCCCCCGGAGTTCGATGGTAGGGCGGACGACTATACGGCCCTTGTCGCCGCCAAGATGCTGCCCGACCTAAGAACCTGGTGGGAGGCAACCCACCCCAAGCGGCCGCTTCCTTTCGTCGACGCGTTTTGTGAGGAAGGGGCGTTTTCGCTCGAGCAAACCCGGCGCATCCTCGAAGCCGCGCGTGACCTGGGCTTTCCGCTCAAGGTCCATGTGGACGAGTTCAAGGCCTTGGGGGGAACGACGCTTGCCGCAGAACTCGGGGCCGTATCCGCCGATCACGTGGTCCAGACGCCCCCCGAGGAGATCAAGGCGCTTGCCGAGTCCGACACGGTGGCCGTCGCCTTGCCCTGTACGCCGTTCGGCCTGAGCGAGCAGACCTACACGCCAGCCAAGCAGTTCCTGGCGGCCGGCGGTCTGCTGGCCCTGGCTTCGGATCTCAATCCGGGCACTGGTTGGTGCGAGTCAATGCAGTTCGTTGTGGCGCTTGGGTGTCGCAAAATGGGCCTGACACCGGCCCAGGCAATTGCCGCCGCAACCATCAACGCTGCCGCCGCCGTTGGGCAGCAGGACCGCGTGGGGAGTTTGGAACCTGGCAAACAGGCGGATGTGATCGTCCTGGACGTTCCGGATTACCGCCATCTCGGCTATCGTTTCGGGGCCAATCTGGTCTCAACTGTCATCAAACGAGGGAACCTGCTTTGGGCCTGAATTCGGCGAGAAGTGCGGGCCGCTCAGGAATCAATGTGGGGGAGGCACATCCTGAGCCTTCCCCACATTGTGTTTCTCGTCTCCCCTCCAAATCTCTTTCAGCGGCCCGAGGGGATGATCAGCCAGAGCAGCAGGTACAGGCCAAGGCCCGGAACGCCCCCGGGGATCAGGGCGATCAAGAATGCCAACCGGAACCAGGTGGCGCTTATCCCGAAGAACTCACCCAGGCCGCCGCAGACACCAGCCACGACGCGGTTGTCTCTTGATCGTCTCAAGGCACGCCTTTCAGTCTCTGCCATCATGAATGCATACCTCCTTTCGTATGCGCCAATTGTGCTTCCAGTTGACCATCTTCTCGTGACAATCGCCTGACATCCAACCGAAAGCACATCGGCCCCCTGCGGGGGCCGATGTTGGACTGCAAGAGAAAGCAGTGCCTTCAGGTCGCCGGTCTAGTAGTCCGGCATCGGCGGACCCGCCGGTGCCTTATTCTCTTCCGGGACCTCGGTGATCAGAGCTTCGGTGGTCAGGATCATGGCCGCGATCGAGGCAGCGTTTTCCAACGCTCCCTTGGTGACCTTGGCCGGATCCATGATTCCCGCCTTGATCATGTCCAGGTACTCCCCGGAGATGACATCGTAGCCGATGTTCTCGTTGCTCTCGGTCGCCTGAGTTCGGCGGACTGTGTCGAGCACCACCGCGCCGTCCTGGCCGGCGTTCTCGGCGATCTTGCGCATGGGGACTTCGAGTGCCTTGCGGACGATATTGACGCCGATGTTCTCGTCGTCAGAGTCCATCTTCATCTTCTTGAGGGCGCTCAAGGCATTGATCAGCGCCACGCCGCCACCCGGCACCATGCCTTCTTCCACACCGGCGCGGGCCGCCGAAAGAGCGTCCTCAACTCGGTGCTTCTTCTCTTTGAGCTCGGTCTCGGTCGCAGCGCCCACTCGGATGACGGCCACGCCGCCGGACAACTTCGCCAAGCGTTCCTGCAGCTTCTCGCGGTCGTAGTCGCTCGTGGACCGATCGATCTCGACCTTGATCTCTTCGATCCGGCCCTTGATCTTGGACGAGTCGCCCTTCCCCTCGATGACCGTGGTGTCTTCCTTGGTCGCCACAAGCTTGCCGGCCTGGCCCAGATCGTTCATGGTCACCGATTCCAGCTTACGGCCCAGCTCTTCCGTGATGACCGTGCCGCCGGTAAGGATAGCGATATCCTGGAGCATGGCCTTGCGGCGATCGCCGAAACCGGGGGCCTTTACCGCCACCACGTTCAGCATGCCTCGCAGCTTGTTGAGAACCAGTGTCGCCAGGGCTTCGCCGTCGATATCTTCAGCGATGACCACCAGGTCACGCTTGCCGATCTGGACCAGTTTCTCCAGAATGGGGACGATATCGGAAGCGGCGGAAATCTTCTTATCGTGGATGAGCACGTAGGGCTCGTCGATGACGGCCTCCATGTGCTCTGAGTCGGTCACGAAGTAGGCCGAGATATAGCCGCGGTCGAACTGCATACCTTCGACGTATTCGGTCTCGAACTCCAAACCTTTGGACTCTTCGACCGTGATCACGCCATCTTTGCCAACCTTGTCCATGACCTCGGCGATCAGGTTGCCGATTTCCTTGTCCTGGGCCGAAATGGCCGCCACGGAGGCGATTTCTTCCTTGGTAGTGATATCGATGGCGTTCTTAGCGATGGCCTCCGAGATAGCTTTGGCGGCGGCCTCGATGCCGCGCTTGAGCATCATCGGATTGGAGCCAGCGGCCAGGCTCTTCAAGCCATCGGTGACCATAGCGTGAGCCAGCACGGTCGAGGTCGTCGTGCCGTCGCCGGCGATATCATTGGTCTTGGTGGCGGCTTCCTTGAGCAGCTGGGCCCCCATGTTCGCGTAGGGTTCCTCCAGCTCGACTTCCTTCGCCACCGTCACGCCGTCGTGCGTAATCGTGGGGGAGCCGAACTTCCGGTCCAGCGCCACATTGCGGCCCTTCGGGCCCAAGGTGGTCGCCACGGCCTTGGCCAGGATGTCGATCCCTTCTTTGAGATGCATGCGTGCATCTTCTGAAAATGCGAGTTGCTTTGCTGTCATGGTTCCTTAACTCCTCTCAGCGGATGGGCGGGATGAACCCGCCGGATGAATTGGGGGATGACCCTACTTTTCGACGATGGCGAGAATGTCGCTCTCGCGCAAAATCAGATGTTTGTCGCCATCGAGCTTGATCTCCGTGCCGGCGTACTTGGCGAACAAGACCATATCGCCGACTGAAACATCCATCGGGATGCGCTCTCCGTCTTCATCGCGCGTGCGCCCGGGCCGGCCGCCACAACTTCGCCCTTCTGGGGCTTCTCCTTGGCGGTTTCCGGAAGCACGATCCCACCGGACGTGACTTCCTCCTGCTCGAGTGGCTTGATGATCAGACGGTCGCCCAAAGGCTTGAGATTGAGGGACATGCGGAGCCTCCTGAAACGGTATGAATGACGGGCTATCAGGTACACACATTACAAGTTAGCACTCTAATGGCGCGAGTGCTAACTTGCTTAGTCAGTGTACTCAATTTGCCCCTGAGTGTCAAGAGTTGGGGCCAGCTCAGGGTGTTTGTTGCATGCTGGGTGCAGGCGTGGGTGAAGTCTCGGGCCCCACGGTCCCAGCTGGCGTTCTTGGGCCAGCGCCAGCCGAGGCACAGATGGCCTGGTTGTCGGCGACGATGGCAACCACCGTTGGATCGTTACCGTAGGACGACATAAGCTGGGTGAACAGGCCTTCGGCGATTTGGCAGTTGCTTTCATATCCCGGCGAACCCGAAAGGTAGGCAAGAGCCGATGCGTAGGTGTAGTAATATTCCAGGCTCCCGGAGTTCGAGAGGCAGGCCGGGCACCGCCTCGCCATAGTCGTCTACTGGCTTGTTGGGATCACAATTCAGGATCTGGATGCCGTTGCAGAGCAGGTCGCCGATCTGATGGGCGTCGCACCCCTCAACGGAGCATTTCAGGACCTGGAGAGAGCTCTCATAATTCCTGGCGCGATAGTAGACCTCACCCAGAAAACCGTACAATGCAGGATTGCTCTTATCCAACAGCACAGCCCTCTCGACATTTCTGGCGGCGACGAAGAACTCGCCTTCCTGCAAGTAGGTGCGTCCGATCGCAAGGTAGGGAACGGGATCCTGAACGTTGTTCTGCTCGTTGATGCGGGCGGCGCGGTCGAAAGCCGTCAGGGACTGCTCGACGAAGCTGTTTCGTTCGGTCAGGTTGATAGCATTGCCGGCCAACTTACGGTAGTTCGTGCCCAGCCGCAGATAAAGGAAGGTCAGGTTGGGGTTGATATTCACGGCCTTCTGGTAGGTGGCAATGGCCCCACGATAGTCTCCGTTGTTCTCGGAAACAATGCCGAAGACCCAGTAGGCATCAATTGCATCGAGGTCAGTTGAACCCGACCCGGATAGGGCAGCCGTCCCACCCTCTATCTGGTCCACGGCGCTTTTAGCCGAGTTGAAGGCGGTCAGGTAATTGCCCTGATCCACCTGAACCTCGGCCTGGTAGGCCTGGGCCAGCGCGCTGTTGGGGACCAGGTCTCTGGCCTGACGTGCGCTTTGATCGGCTTCGGTGAGGTAGGCATCGAACAGCGCCTTGTCGTCGCCTTGATAGGCGGAAGCTGACCAATCGTAGACCCTGGCTCGAATGGTCATGATGAAGCCATCATCTGGGGCCAGTTGGGTTGCTTTGTCGATCGACTGACGCGCCTCCGACAATCGTGCAAGCCGGTCGACGTTGCTGGCCTGAAGCGCGCTGAAGTAGGTCTGAATGCGCGCCAACTCGGCCCAAAGCGTGGCGTTGTCGGGATTGACCTCGAGCGCCTTCTGGTAGGCCTGAATGGCACCGGGGAGGTTTCCAGCCGAGACGCGGGCGGTGGCTTCTTCTTCAAAGGATTTGACGGTGCGCGTGGCGGTGGGGGTCGCCAAAAACAACGGCTGAACTTGGCCCAATTCGCGCATTTGGAGCAGAAAGAGCCCGCCTCCTATCAGCACAACCAGGATCAGGATTTGCCCCAAGTTGATGCCGCGTTCGGGACCCAATCTGAGCTGATCGCCGCGTAGCTGCATGGTAGACTGTTGCGCCGCTGCGCCCTAAGGCGCGGCCGTCGCCGCCGGGGTTGCTGTTGGTGTAACCTCGGCGCCGCAAGTGCGCAGAGCCTCCTCGGCATTGAATTGAGCGGTGTCGTCGTTCTGGATCCCAAGAAGGATAGCCTGCGACACCTGGATGGCAAGATCGCACTGTCCGTCTTCTGCAAGGGCTAAGGCGTAGGTGTAGTAGAGCTCCACGGAGCGCGGGTCGCCCGGATCCAAGCGCAAGCCCTCGATCGTCACCGGATCTTGCATGGCCTGTAATACGCCCTTCACCACCGTTCCGGAAGGATCGACCACCGGGGTACCCGGAATAACCAGGCCAACCGACTGGGCGACCAGCCCACCGTTGGCATCGGTCGAGGTCTGGATCAGCACTTGGTCCCCAACTTTGAACTGCCCGCCCATCTGGGTGCTGTCAGTTAACTGGACTGACTTGCCATCGACGGTCCATTCCCCTGGAATGCGGCCGCCGCGGACGGCCCATCCCAATTCGACGACGGCCAGCTGGAGTTCATTGTTTTTCCTGAGCATCTGTCCCAACAGCCCGCGAAGATAGGGATCATCGGGAGAGAGATGAACAGCATCGGCAGCATATTGGCTCGCTCGGGCATACTGGCCAGTTCTGGAGTACGCCTGGACGATGCGTCGAAGTGGGATCGTGTCGTTTGGCGCCAAGGAGGAGGCATGCACATAGCTGCTGATGGCCGAGTCCGTCAGGTCCTGCGGCGATGCCTCGCCAATGCCCTGGCTCGCCTCGGCCAGGTACATATCCCCCACTTTGAGATGGAGCAAGGACAGGTTCCCGTTCGCCCTCAGAGCAGTCTGATAGGCGACCAGCGCATCGGGGTAGTTTCCGGTGGATTCCATGACGACGCCCAGCGCATACTGTGCATCCAATGACGACGGGTCGATGGACACAGCCTTCCTGGCCTCGTCGCTGGCCCGCTGATAGGCATCCTGTTCGTTGGCAAAGAGATATTGGTCGATCAGAACCTGGGCGTTGATCGCGTGCACCAGGGCTGAACCAGGATTCTGCTTCAGGGCGCGGTCAATGGCCGCCTGCGCTTGATCGAGAAGCTGAAGTCGATCCTGATCGTTGCCGGCCCCGTTGGCTTTCAAATCCAGCACCCACGCGAGCATGGCTTGGGCTGCCGCAGAATTCGAATCGATGAGCAGGGCGTCGCGCGCGCTCGTCTCAGCCTTGTCCAGCTCCCCGGAGAGAGCCTGGATCCTTGAGAGGTCAATGTAGTTGTTCACCTGTTTGGGATCAACGCTGATCGCCTCTTCATAGGCGGTTTCCGCCTGTGCCAGCTTTCCCGCCTGGAATAGGCTCTGCGCTTCGAGCAGGACTGCCGCCGAGCTCCGGGTGGGGGTCGCCGTGGGCACAAACAGCGGAGGCACGCTGGGCACAATCGCACGTTCGAAATACACGGCCGCGCCGATCAGCACGACCAGGGCGATAATCCGCCACGGATTAGGCGGCTGGCGCCGCTTCTTGCGCATACTCCACTTGCTACCGCTAAGATACATTTCACCTGCTCATTGGATGGTCAAATGGCTGAGGCATGCCACGCATGCTTGGCCAGAAATTTGGCGGGAACCGCATCTTACCACCCCCTTAAAGCGAGCGTCAAGGCGGCCGAAACCATAAGGTATAATCTGCCCCATGTCTCCCGAATCAACCTCCCAATCTACGGGTGAAACCCAACCATCCGACTCCGGTTCCCCCCTCCCCGTCTCCGAACAGGCAAATCCAGATGGAGCTAACGACCGAGCAGGCCTTTGGCGGCTGGTCCGCTGGTACGTTCTGGGATTCTTGGTGATCGTGGTGGCCACCGGGACGATTGGCTACTTTGCCGGCGTCCGCCAACGCGAAGCCTCTCGACAGGAGGCCATCACCCAGGTTGCCAAGGAGCAATTCGATCTCAGCCTGCAGGACCTGGACGCCGGACGCTATGAAATTGCCAGGCAACGACTGGCGTACGTCATCCAAATCGACCCTAGTTATCCTGGCGCTCCCGACCGATTGGCCCAGGCACTCTTGGCCCTGAATCAACCGACTTCACAGCCCACGTCGCAGGTGACCCCGACCCCCAACCTGTCCCCCGTTCAGGATTTGCTGGACCAGGCCAAAGCCTCTATTCAGAATGGCGATTGGTCGACAGCTATCGACACGCTGGTCCTTATGAAATCCAAGGATGTAGGTTACCAAGCAGTTGCCCGGGACGACTTAATGTACCTGGCGCTGAGAAACCGCGGGATCGATCTGATCTCCAACCAGGGAGAGCTCGAGCAGGGCATCTTCGATTTGTCGCGCGGCAGAGCAGTTCGGCCCGCTCGACCGAGACGCCGATAACTGGCGAAGTTGGGCCCAGTTGTATCTGCAGGCAAACAGCTACATGGGTCTCAACTGGGCCAAAGCCGCTGCAGCCTTCGCCCAGGTGTACCTGGTGGCCCCTTATCTTAAGAACGACGCCTACATCAAGTACGGTATCTCCGCCCAGAACTACGGCGACCAATTGATCAACGCTGATGACCCGTGTGGGGCTGAGACCATGTACAGCGAATCCCTGGCGGCATGGGACAACGCCACACTCTATCCCACCGCCACCAAGGCGCATCGGGCCTGCAAGACGGCTACTGCCGAGCGCCCTAAGCCCAAACCTCCGACCGACACCCCCACACCAGATGGAGGTGGCTCCCCAACGGACACACCTGAGCCCAGCGCAACCCCCACCAATGGCTAGACCGGGTGCCGTCCCAGCTGGCCGTCGGACTGCCCGATGACCACCCCGGCCTGGGTGTTGACCACAGCCTTCTGGGTTCACATGGCAGCCACCGTGGCTTGGATCGGTGGTCTGTTCTTCCAGGCGCTGGTCCTCAACCCTATCCTCGCCGGCAGTTCTCATCCCGAGCTCTGGGAAGACATGTTGCGGGGCATGCGGCGGCGCTTCGAACCTATCGCTTGGCTCAGTCTCAGCGCGCTCATCGTCAGCGGCCTGATTCAGATGGAGGCCAACCCCTTGTACCAGGGCTTTCTTGCCATCAGCAACCGCTGGGCCCAGGCAATCCTGGTCAAGCACATCGTCATCGTGCTGATGGTCGCTGCCGCTGCCTACCAGACATGGTTCCTGCAACCCCGGCTCGAACGGGATCTCCTGCGGCGAGCGAAACGGCCAGCGGCATCCAGCCTCGACGAGGGGACGATCCAGCACCAGGTCCGGCTAACGCAGACAAACCTGGCACTCAGCCTGATCGTGCTCGCCCTTACGGCCATCGCTCGCACCGCCTAACCCCATTACGACATCGGCACGCGACTTGCACCCACTCGACTACTATGTCAGAGCTGTCCTCGCTTTCACCGGCCGCCTATGTGCTCGGCGCAGCTTCGCTGTATCTTGGATTCAGTGGAGTCCTTGGAGTTCTTCTCCGCTATGTCAATCTGCACAGAACCAAACTGGCATGGCTCCTGGGCGCGGGCTATATCTGCTTGCTCTTTCTTCCGGCGACGGCATTTGTTGTCCAGCGTTCCGGATGGCCCCCGGCACTTCGGCTGGTAGTGCTCGTACTTTCAGCCACGGTGATCGCCTTTGCCATCCGGCAGCCTGTCTGGGCACCCAAAGAGCTCTGGCGCCCGATCTTCGGCCGGCGCTATTTCGCATCCGTCATGGCCATTTCCGCGCTCTGGGGACTCAGCCTTGGGATATCAACCGGCGCCCTTTTCCCTGCTCTTGTCGGAGTCTCCGCCCTCGCAGCTGGCGCCGCCGCCATGGTCAGCCGGCCAAAGCTTTCCTAACCCCACTCATTCGTTAAGGTACAATGGCGCCTGAGGGTCCGTCATGGGTACGGGCCCAGACCCTGTCCCACGACGGATCGACGCCCCGTGTTTGAATTCATATTTCTTGGAACATCGGCTTCTGCCCCCTCCGTTCATCGCGGGCTGTCATCGCATGTGGTCAGCTTCCGCGACCAACGGTTTCTCATCGACTGCGGCGAGGGTACACAGAGACAGATCCTCCGGTCTGGGATCGGTTTCCGCCGGCTGAACCGGGTGTTGATCACCCACGGCCATTTGGATCACATTCTGGGGTTGGCGGGGCTCCTTTCCACGTTCGCGCGCTGGGAAGCGATCGAAACGCTGGAGATCTTCGCTGGCAACTGGGCCCTCGAACGCATCCACGATCTTGTTTTCGGCGTCGTCCTGCGCGGTGCCCGGCCTCCACTTGACATCCGATTGGTGCCCGTCGAACCAGGCATCATCTACGAGGCCGATGGCGTTCGAGTCGAGGCCTTTCCAGTCGCGCACCGCGGACCAGATTGTTTCGGCTATGCCTTCATCGAGGAGTCCCGCCGTCCGTTCTTACCGGAAAAGGCGGAAGAACTAGGTGTTCCAGCGGGTCCGATCCGCAAAGATCTGGTCGAAGGACGAGAGGCCCGACTGCCCGATGGGCGGGTCATCCCCCCGGGGGCCGTTCTCGGGCCAGAACGGCGCGGCGCCAAGTTGATACATGTTGGTGACTGTGCCCGCACCGACAACCTGCTGGAGGTCTGCCGCGAGGCGGATGCGCTGGTTATCGAGTTCGACTTATCTGGAGTATGAGACCCAACTTGCCCGGCAGTTCGGCCACCTGACAGCCCAAGATGCAGCCCGGCTGGCTAAGGACGCCGGCGTCGGCCAACTCTACCTGACCCATATCTCGCGGCGCTATCGCGAAAAGGATGTGTTGGCGGAGGCGATTGAGATCTTCCCCAACACCAGCGTGGCGCGGGATTTCGACCAATTCCAGGTCCGCCGACCGGATTAGTCCCCACATTTCCCCCTGGCACGGCCCAGACCATCGCCTGCCACCTCCGGGCCAACTCCCGGATGGGCCGTATTCTAAGGGCTTGACACCATCTGGAAGAGGGACACAATGAGCAGCCATGTTCAAGTCTGCTTGGATCGTGGCCCAAGATTCCAATCTCGGGCCGCTGGGTCGGGGCAGTACCATTCGCCGCTTCGCACCACCGTTGGCGGCGCAAACACTTGTCGAAGCTTCTCCCCGGGCCACATCGATCCCATGGCCCGGCCCGGAAATCCTAGGGGGCGAACAGTAGCTCTGAACACCGGCTGTTACTAGACCTTCGCCAGCAGAAGCCGTTGATAGGTCAGCCGGCCAGCACGGAATCCGCGGTAGGCAATTGATCCACGCACCCCCGCCAGCTGCCCCATAAACGGCCGCAGCCAGAAGGGCCCGTAGTCTGTGATCCACTGGCTTCTCTGCTCGTGTGTTTCATCGAGAGATTGCACAACGTTGGCGGTGATGTCGGCGGAATCAATCAACGTCAAACCGCTCTGCTCGATCTCCTGGTTGAGGCTTAGCATCGCCGAGACCGGCCGATAATCAGCCAGAGCAAACTTACCCCCGGGCCTGAGGACCCTGCAGACCTCGTCGAAAAAACGCGGCATGCTCGGAAAGCAGTGCGAGGCCTCAATACTGATCAGATTGTCGAACGACTCCGGCGCAAATCCGAGGCAATCTGCCTTGCCCGTCACAAACGAGAGCCCATTCGATGAAAAACGGCGTCTCGCCGCACGTAGCGGGATCTCGGTCAGGTCAAGCCCCACATACAATCGGGGGTGCCACCGACTGTGGACGAAGGCCGCCCCGCCCCCGTAGCCACAGCTAATCTCCAAGCAGTCCCTTCCCGCCAATTCCAGTGCCTCTGCTACATAAGCATAGAGCTGCAGATAGTGCCGCATGGGCTCCTGGGAGCCCGGGAGCTCCGGGGGGAGGCGTCTTCCAGCAATGGCACGTAGCCATAGTTCAGGCACACGATTGGCGAAGTCACGAGCATGGTGGCCAGGTAGCCGTACCAACGTCCGAGCATGTTCGCCCGCACACGCCTCAAGGCAAGCGGCATCATGCCCATGGTCGCCGCTTCATGACTTTAGACTCTCGACAATGGAGAGATCTCCCCAGGCGGATTGGCGCTCAAAAAAGTGGGCGGCGCGGCTCGAGGTGCTGTACCCGCCTTGGGTCATCTAGCGCGAGGTGGCGCCCCATTTCTAGCTGTGCCAGGCCTTGCTCGTAGGGCATGCTCAACGCCTCCGCTTTCTCGAAAGCGCTGAGCCAACCCCTTTGAGCGCGCCTCCTGCGGCCTTGGAGCCAATCCAGAGTTGCATGCCACACTTCAGCTCGCGGGCCACATGCCCGGAAGGTGCGCGCCAGGAGATCCAACGCTCGAACAGCATGTTTGGCCTGAGACCTGAATTCTTCCACGGTCTTCTCGTCGGGCATCGCCTCAAGCTCCCACGCCGAGAGGTATGTTCGGGCGACCGCAGCATATCCCTCCACCTGGGAAAAGAAATTCGGGGCCGAGCGCTCGAGGAGGACAGAAGCAGATTCCGCCGCTGCGAAAGCCCCGACAGGATCGCCTCCGCTCCAGCTTGCGTAGGCCAAGAAACCGAGGGCCTCCACTTCCTCCTGGTGCATCTTCACGATTTGAAGGATTTCCAGTGATTCGCCGATCTCGCCAATGGCGGCGCGCATGTCTTCGGACCTACCCCGCCGGATCAAGCATTTGGCCCGTCCATCTATCCCCCATGCCAGGTGCTGGCTGTTTCCGCTGCGCCGCGCCAGACTGCAAAGCCGATCGTAGGTCTCCAGGCTACGCTCGTTCTCGCCTCGGAGTGAGAAGTAGTTGGCCAGGAGCATCACCCCCACACCCAGGCGGTTCCAGTCCCCTGCTTGTTCGTGCGCCCGATTCGCTGCTTCGAGAGAGACATAGGCTTCCTCCCAGTTCGCTTCACCCAAGGTGAAGATGCTGGTTGATAGTTGAACATAGGCTTCAGCCCGATGGCCGTCGTTCCGACGTACCTGCGCAAGCGCCTTCCGCCGATATCGCTCTCCCAACCTGGACATCCTCAACAAAGGTGCGATCACGGTAGCGTCGGCATACGCGCGCGCCATTTCGGCAGCCGACCCTGCCTTCTCCGCCAAGTTGAGGCCGCGCACACTGGCATAGAGAGTCAGCAAAGTCTGGTTGCGGACCAGGTAGATTTCGGCCAGGAGTTTGAGCGCGAGCGCGGCCTGCCGCGTCGTCTCGACGTGTTGGTAGGACGTCGGTAGGAGCCGACTCAATCCCAGATGCAGCGCTTGGATGACCACTTCCCGCGCCAATCCAATGCCGATCCACGTGTTTCCTTTGGGGAGGGGCATCCCCAATAGACTTGCTGCCGTTTCCAGATGGGCGGCACTCTCCGTGATGTCACCCAGACCGTAGTGGGCCTCGCCAAGCAGCCGCTCAACCCTGCCCATTTGCAGTCGGTTGGCGGTCCATCGGCCCCCAGCCCGACGTCGCTGGATATCCCTCGCCTGCAGCAGGTGCGAGATAGCCTCCGGGTAGGCAGACACCCGCAATGCTTGCTCGCCAGACAACTGAAGATAGCGGGCTGCTCCGGGCGCCAACCCGGCTTCGACAAAATGCCTGGCGAGCTGACTGGCAGGTGGGAATTCGCTCTCAGCGTAGAGTTTCTCAAGAACCAGCCCGGTCGCCTCGTGTAGGTAGGCCCGCTCCCCTTTCCCCAGACGTTGATACAGATACTTCTGGATCAACACATGGCGGAAAGCAAATCGCGTCATCAATTGATCTTGAACGCGTTCGATTCCCAGCTCTTCGACCAGACGATGCTCCCTCCCCAGCTCCTCGGTCAGACGGCGCACAATCGCTGCCGGGTCCACACCCTGAACTTCGGCCACAACTTCCGCCACAAACTCATCACCCTGGATGCTTGCGATGCTGGCGGCCTCCAACAACTCGGCGTCCAACCGGCCGACCCTGGCTTCAACCACCGCCTCGACCCGCGTGGGGAGCACACTCAGATCGAGATCATGCGACTCCTGCCATCGTCCCTCTTGGGTCTCGACCAAACCGCCACGCTCTTGGAGGTCTTTGACAAGTTCGCGGACGAAGAAGGGATGGCCGCGCGAGACGGTCGTCAATGATCGGCGAAATCCAGGGCCGGCGTCAACAGACAGCGATTGAAGCATTTGGTCGACGAAGACTGCGGCGCTTTCCATGTCAGATTGTTCGACATCCAGCCACACGTCGCCGAAATTGCGTTTGATCTCAGGCAAGACCTCCGTCAGAGGATGAGAATCCCCATCGGGCGATGGGCCGACCTCGTCGGGCCGATAGGTCCCGATCAGTAGGACACGCGAGGCCTGAAGTTGGGCCGCCAGGAAGCGGAGTAAGGTTGCCGATGAAGGATCGATCCAGTGAAGATCATCGAGCACGATCAGCAAGGGGCGCCGTGCACTGTACTCCAGCAGCACTTCGACATAGGCTTCCAGGACACGATTACGGTGCAGGGCAGCTGGCGATTCCGATCCGACCTCCACTCCCATGGCCTGTCCGATGGCCCCGGTCCATGATCGTGGTTGAGCACCAACTCCGGCCATCGACATGGTCAGCCACTGTTGAGGTATCAAGGAGCCAATCAAGTCGGGGGCAAAGGCCATGACGCGTTCACGCACCCACTGCGTGGTTAGTTCTGCCGTCGTGCCATCCCCGCGCGGGCGCCCCCGACCATTGCCGATCGTCGACGTTGAGCTCCTCAAGCAGGCACCCCAACACCTCCTGAAAAGGAGCGTAGGGATTGCCACCACCGGTGTAGACATCGCAACGGCCCATGGCCACTGCCACATCGCCATCGCCAGACAATGCTCGCCTGGCGAATGCGGCTGCGAGCGTGGTCTTGCCGCTTCCCGCTTCGCCCACAATCATCGCCAGCTTCCCGTGGCCGTGCCCGGCGGCGTCCAACATGCGATCCAGAGCCGCCAACTGCCAGTCCCTCCCGACAAATACGTCGGACGCCGACTCTTCCAGCCATGTGTTTCTGCCCGGATCAAGCTGGAATGCCTCAGACGAGTCCGTTGCAGCCGGTGGCACCTCGCCAGGCGGGGAGGCGGGGAGCTCGATAGCCGATCCGGGCTCGATCAGATCCTCGTAGAGCCTGGTCGTCTCCGCGGACGGTTCGACCTCCAGCTCTTCTCGCAGAATTGTTCTGCACCGCTCATAGGTAGCCACGATCTTTGCCGAGTCTCCCAAGGCTCGATAGGCAGTCATGAGCGATCGAAAGGCCGACTCCGGCACGTCCCCTTGCGCGATCCATCGTTCGGACCACTCAACGGCAGCCGCCCAACGCCCAGAGTCAAGCTGAAGGGCAATCAGCCGCTCGACCTTGCGGTCGTAGACAGCTCTCAGTCGTTCGCGCTCGAGTTCGACCCAGTCCTCATAGAAGCCCGGCAGAAGCTCGCCCTGGTAAAGTTGGACGGCCGTCAGCACAGCCTCCAGGGTGTCATCGTCGGAAGACGCTTCGAATTCGACGACATCGACCCACAGGTCTGCGTCTGGATTGATCGAAATGCTGAGCTTGTCGGCCAGGAACACATCCTTGCCCACGCTCTCACCTAGGCGCCAAAGCGCGTGTCGAAGGTTGCTTCTGGCATTGGATTCGTCCGAATCCGGCCACAGCATGCCGGCCAGTTTCTCTCGCCGGTGCTGCAGATCCGGATGGAAGCACAAATAGGCAAATAGGTTTTGTGCTGGGCGCGAGGCAATGTCGATGGTCCGACCATCGAATTGGACATCGAATTGCCCTAGGATGCGAAGTTCCAGCATCTGTTGTGCTGGGATCCGGCCTTTCTTCGCTGGTCAGCAATGGGATAGGTACCGGGGTTACGGTCCGGCCCCCGGAAGTATAGCATCAACCAGGATGGCTACCAACGCGGCCAAGGCCGATGCTGGCTCCGTCAGTGTGCAAAGCTGCTTTGGGACCGGACGGTGGCAGATCAGAAGCGGATATTGAAGCCCGAGAAATCATTGGTTGGCGCCTGCCACGTGACGTCGACGTTGTCGACGCTGGCCGCTGGAGGGCCCGTGTGGCACCAGGCGATCATCGACTCGATATCGGTCTTGGTTCCCTCGAAGACCGCCTCGACTTTGCCATCCGGTCGGTTGCGAACCCAGCCTTTCACTCGAAGTTGCTGCGCCACCCGGGCCGTAGCATATCTGAAGCTCACGCCTTGGACACGGCCGCTGACGACCACTTGCGCCCTTCCAGATTCGGCCTCTTGTTCCATTACTTAATCTCTCTTGCCTCCCAGATGCATTCCATATCCTAGCCGAACCCGCGCAAGCCTTCAAATCGAAGCAGGCACCCAGTTGGGTGCCTGCCTTGTCCTCGAAAAGGGAAAATCAGCCGTAATCAGCCGAACATCATGAGCACGGAGCGCGACGCCAGGTTAAAAAGGGGTCCCGGCAATATACCGAGCAAGAGCGTGGCCGCCGCCATGAGGCCCACAGCCCCTTTCAACCAGAGATCCGAACTTGGTTGAACGTCCCCCCGCCTCATATACATCACGACCACGACACGCAAGTAGTAGTATGCGGAAACCAGAGAGGTCAGGACTCCGATCAGGGCCAGGCCAATCAGGTTGGCCTGCACAGCGGTTTGGAACAGGTAGTACTTGCCCACGAACCCGAGCGTCGGTGGTACACCGATCAGGGAAAACATGAAGACAGCCATGGCGAAGGCAAACAGGGGGTGCCGGGATGCCAGCCCGGCAAAATCGTCGATCGCACCGCCCTCGCCGTCGCGCTTCTCCACCGCCAACACCACGCCCCATGCGCCCAGATTGGTTGCCATATAGGCAAACAGGTAGAACAGCGCCGAGCTCACAGCTGATGATTCCAGGCCGCCCTGCATGGCAGCCGGCAGAACCATCAAGATGTAGCCCGCGTGGGCGATGCTGGAATAGGCCAGCATGCGTTTGATGTTGCTCTGCGCGACTGCAGCGACATTGCCCCAGATCATTGTCAACGCTGAAAGCCCAATCAGCACCGGGGCCCAGGAGGCTGATAGCGCAGGGAAACCGACGACGAAGAACCTGAGCAGGGCTGCAAAGCCGCCGGCCTTGGCACCCACCGTCATGAAGGCGACAATCGATGACGGTGCGCCTTGGTAGACATCCGGGGTCCACATGTGGAAGGGGACCGCCGCCACTTTGAACGCCAATCCGACCAGGATGAGCGCTACGCCGCCCAACATCAATCCATGCGGGTAGCCTCCCGACTCAAGAATCGTGGCCAAGCCATCCAGGCGAGTGGTTTGGGCGGCCCCGTAGACCAGCGCGATTCCGTACAGGACGAAGCCGGACGAGAAGGCGCCCAACAAGAAGTACTTCATGGCTGATTCTTCGGACTCCGGAGCCGGTCGTCGCGAATCCCGACAGAATGTAGAGCGGGAAGGACAGCAGTCTCCAGTGCCAAGAAGACGATGATAAGATCGCCGGCCATCGCCATGAGCATCATTCCGCTCACGGTGAACATCAGCAGAGTGTAGTACTCCCCCTTGTCGAGACCCATGCCGCTTCAGATAGTCGTAGGCGAGGGCGATTCCGAGCGATGGCCGTCAGAAGAAAGACGACTTGCAGGAAGGAGCCAAAGGTGTCTTGGATCAACATTCCCTTCGAACAGTTCGGCCTGACCACCGAACTGAAGGAGCACAACGACGAGACGCAGTGATCATCCCCAAAGCCGCCAACAACGGCGTGATCCAGCGGCGGCGTGAGACGAACAGATCAAGGCCCAAGAGAACAGTGCCCCAGCCGGCAACGATGATCAAGGGAGCGCTGTGAAGGATCGATTGCGAGATCATCAATAAGCCGCCTGCAGCGTGGCTGCCAGATGATTGACCGTGGGCGCGATCAAGTGAAAGAAAGGCTTGGGATAGAGCCCGATCCAGAAGATCAGCACCAGCAGGGGCACCAGGCTCGCAATCTCACGCCAATTCAGGTCCTTGAGGTTCGCATTCTCCTCTTCTGGTCACCGGCCCAAGGAAGGTCTTCTGGAACATCGTCAGGAGATAGATGGCGGCCAAGAATGACACCCAGCACGCCAATAACGGCATACCAGGGCGATCCCAGTACGGTCGAGTGGAAGGCGCCGAGCAGGATTGTGAATTCTCCCACAAACCCATTCAGCCCAGGCAGTCCAATCGACGAAAGCGTCACAATCAGCGTCAGGCTGGCGTAGATGGGCATTACCTTCCACAGACCGCCAAAGTGCTCCATCAGCCTGGTGTGCCTTCTTTCGTAGATCAGGCCCACCAGCAGGAACAACGCACCCGTGCTTACGCCGTGATTGACCATCTGCAGAATGGCTCCCTGAATGCCCTCCGTATTCAAGGCAAACAGGCCCAGAACAATGAAGCCCATATGGCTGATCGAAGAATAGGCCACAAGTCGCTTCATGTCGGGCTGCGGGAACGAAACGATCGCCCCGTAGATAATCCCAACGACCGCCAGGGCCGCCACCCAAGGCGCCAGGCGCACTGTGGCCTGAGGGAAGAGCGACAGATTGAAGCGCAGGAAGCCATACGCCCCCATCTTCAGCAGGACCCCGGCCAGGATGATCGAACCCGCCGTCGGGCGCCTCGGTGTGCGCATCAGGCAGCCAGGAATGGAATGCCCACATCGGCACCTTGATGGCGAAGGCCACAGCGAAGGCAAGGAACAACCAGATCTGGATGTTCAAGGGTATCCCGCCGGCTGCCTGGAGCTGGGGCAGGGAAAACGTGCCGCCCCGTATGCCCAGCCAGAGGATGGCGAGCAACATCAGGATCGAGCCGGACATCGTGTACAGAAAGAACTTGATGGCGGCGTAGATACGGTGGTCACTGCCCCAGACACCGATCAGGAAATACATCGGCACCAGACTGAATTCCCAGAAGACATAGAAGAGGAACAGGTCCAGCGCCAGAAAGACGCCCATCACGCCCGACCTCCAGCATCAGGAAGAAGAGCATGAAGGTCTTCACGTCGTCTTCAATGGCGGACCAGGTGGAAAGAATGGCCACGGGGGTCAGAAGGGCGGTCAGGAGCACAAGCAGGATGCTCAAGCCATCTACCCCCACCTGATAGGCAATGGGAAGCCCCGCAATCTCAATCCAGGGGATGCTGACCGTCAGTCTGGAGATCCGGTCTTGATGGGTCGAAGGCTGCCAGTACCCCAGCGCCAGGCCAAATGTGATCAGGCTGGCGATAAGCGCCACCCAGCGGATGGCACGCTTTTGATCCGCCCTGAGGAACAGCAGGACGATCATCCCCAAGACCGGGGAAAAGATGAGCAGGGAAAGTAGATCCATCAATGGGCCTCTCGCGAGTTCCTTGCAGCGTCAATACGTGTCAGATACATGTCCGGTCCCGCGTCCCAGTGTTTTATCCTCCCCCGAAGAGCATGAACACAAGAACACCAGGATGCCCAGCAGAATGGCCAGCGCATAGTTTCGGATGAAGCCGGTCTGAAGCCTCGAGAGGCGCTGCGCGGCCCCTTTGGCCAGGTCACCCGATGTGATCATGAAGGAATCGACGAACGAGAGGTCGACGATCATTCCAACCAAACCCCGGACCGCCTGTTTGCCCCGTCGCGTTCCGACCTGGTCCAACCAATTCGTCCAGAATATGTTGCCGGCGATCTGGGCGTCTTCCCCAACCACCATCAGACTTGCCAGGCCCTCGTAGCCCCTCACCACCGTAGCGGTATACAGCTCGTCAACCCACCACTTGTGCGACAATGCCGTGAATAGCCCATCCAGGTATGAGCGGAGGGGATCCTCCGCGCCTTTCGCCATAGGCTTACGACCGTAGATCCACCAGGCCAAAGCCAGCGCCGCGACGGCGATGGAGGTGGAAATCCCGGCAACTTGGAAGTCGAAACCCGAGATCTCGATCTCAGAGATGGTCAGCTTGAGCCATTCGGCAAGGGCATGGCCGCCGGGAAAATTCAGGGCCCCGCCGAATGCGGCCAGCAATGCCAGGCCCACCAATGGGAGCGTCATCACCGGTGGATTCTCTATGGCGTCCCTCGCCGAGCTCAGTCCTCGGTTGGCCGCCAAATACCATGAACAGCTGTCGTCCGATGTAGAAAGCTGTCAGGAATGCGGCAATCGCCAGAAGCACATAGATCACGAAATTGGCGTGAAACGCGTCGAGCAGGATCTCATCCTTCGAGAAGAAACCCGAGAGCGGCGGCACGCCTGCCAGCGAGAGCCCGGCGATGAGATAGACCCAGAAGGTGATCTTCATCCGAGGCCTGAGTCCCGCCCATGTTCCGCATGTCCTGGGGGTCGAACGGCTGATTGTGGGCGTGCTCGCCATGGGAGGCTTCATGAGCGTGCTCGACCCCCTGGATGACAGAGCCTGCGCCGAGGAAGAGCAGTGCCTTAAAGAAAGCATGTGTCACAAGATGGAACAGGCCAGCGACATACCCGCCCAGAGCGACGGCCGCCAGCATGAAGCCCAACTGGCTAATGGTGGAGTAGGCGAGCACCTTCTTGATATCAAACTGGGCTACTGCGATCGTCGCCGAGAACAAGGCCGTCAGCGCCCCGATAAACGCCGCCGTATTGGCACTCACCGGCGCCAAGCGCGAACAGCACGTGGTTCCTGGCTACCAGGTAGATGCCGGCCGTCACCATCGTGGCGGCATGGATCAGCGCTGACACAGGCGTTGGGCCGGCCATGGCATCCGGGAGCCACACAAACAACGGGAGTTGAGCGGACTTTCCCGCTACGCCCAAGAGAAGCAGCAGCGTGATGAGCGTCACGGGGCCCGACAGCGGCGGGCCCCATCGATTTGGCTTGATGGAAGACAGTGTCGAACTGGAGGCTTCCAAAAGTCCAGAAAGTGACGAACATGGCCAGCAGGAATCCGACGTCGCCGATTCGGTTGACGACAAAGGCTTTCTTCCCGGCGATGGCGTTGCCCAGACCCTCGAGGCCCCCCTCAAACCAGAAGCTGATGAGCAGGTAAGAACATAGGCCCACACCTTCCCATCCGACAAACATCATCAAATAGCTGTCGGCCGTCACCAACACCATCATCAGGGCCACAAAGAGATTGAAGTAGACAAAGAAGCGGCGATAGCGCTTGGGATCGCCCTTGAAGCGTACGTCGGCGTGCATGTACCCGATGGCATAGACATGGATCAGGGCACTGACCCCGCTTACCATCAGCATCATCATGACAGACAGACTGTCGACCTTCAATGCCCAATGGATATTCAGGCTGCCCACGGAGATCCATGTGGCCACCATCACGTCCCGACCTGCCGGGTCTGCCTGAACCGCCAGGAACTGAAGCACGGCGATAACGAAGGCCATCCCGACGGCAGCGCTGGCGATCCACCCCACCAGCACGCTCGGGTATCCTGCTCCCGATCAGGAGGTTGATGATCAAACCCAGCAACGGGAACCCGATTACCCAGGGCGCCAGGCCGAACCAACCAGCTGCGCCTGCAAGTTGACTCATGGCCATGAACTACTCCGTATCGGCCTCACCCATGAAGTGAGCTGATTTCATCGATGTCGATGGTGCCACGAGACCGATGGATGGCAACAATAAGGGCCAGGCCGACGGCTACCTCGGCCGCCGCCACGGCGATCACGAAGAAGACGATCACCTGGCCTGCCATGGAACCCGCTTCCCGGGCGAAGGCGATGAACGCGAGATTGGCGGCGTTGAGCATCAGCTCGATGGCCATGAAGATCACAATTGCGTTGCGCCGGATCAGGACACCGGTCACACCCAGGGCGAACAGGACCGCCGAAAGGCCGATCACGTACACGGTCGGTACATTCATTCAGAGCTCTTTCGTTTGAAGTCGGAAAGGAAGATTGCGCCGACCATTGCCACCAAGAGCAGGATGGAAGTGATTTCAAACGGCACCAGGTACTGGTTGAACAACACCTCCCCTACCTGGGCCGGGCTCCCGAATCCAGACTGAAGCTGCTGAAGGAGCGCGGTGCCGGATCCGGGTTCGCTCAAAATGGCGTACCCCAAAGTCCCAGCCAAGATCACCGCCAGGACCACGGCCGACGGCGCCTGCCACTTGAGTCTCGAACTCCGTCCTTGTTTTTTCCAGGCCAAGCAACATGATCACGAACAGGAAAAGGACCATGATTGCGCCGGCATAGACCGTGATCTGAATCAAGGCGATGAACGGAGCATGGAGCAGAAGAAACAGCACCGCAATGACCAGGAAGTTGATGACCAAGAACAGGGCCGAGTACAAAGCGTGCCGACTGGCCAGTGTCATGACGGCTGAAGCAACGGCCAGGGTCGCCAGGAGGCCGAATACGACCAGACTTGACGTCGGGGTCATCCGATACTCTCAGTCTGAGAAGCGCCAATTCCTGCAGTCGAAGATCCCCACTTGAATTGGCGGGCTCATTTGGGGTTCTCCATTTCGGGGATCGGCTTGTCGAAGCGACCCGGTTCGGTGATCTGGGGAGTCGGCTGCCCGCCGTCAGGCACAGACTGAAGCAATCTCTCCTTGGTGTAGATCGAGTCCCTGCGGGTAGTGAACGACAGCTCGTAGTTGTGCTCCAGGACAATGGCCTCAGTGGGGCAGGCATCCTCACAGTAGCCACAGAAGATGCACCGAAGCATGTTGATTTCATAAGTGCTGGCGTAGCGTTCCCCCGGCGAGAATCGCTCTTGATCGGTGTTCTCGGAAGCTTCAACGAAGATGGCATCCGCCGGACAGGCCGCTGCGCAAAGGGCACAACCGATACACTTCTCCAGCCCGTTGGCATATCGCTTGAGCTCATGCCGGCCTTTGAAGCGTTCGCGAACTGGGCGCTTGATCTCCGGATATTGGTAGGTCACCGGAGCGGTGAACATGTTCCGAAGCGTGGTCCACATGCCGCGCAGGATTTCGAGAGGGTTCACGACCCAATACCTCCCCACAAGACGACGTAGATCGCTGTACCGGCTACGTTCAGCAGGGATACCGGCAAAAGTACCTTCCAACCTAGAGCCATCAGGCGATCGTAGCGCAGACGCGGGAGTGTTGCCCGGATCCAGATCATGATGAACAGCAGGACGATGATCTTGATCAGGAAGTAGACTGGGCCGAGCGCTGGGAATTGGGACACATACGGACCCCAGTAGCCACCGAAGAAGAAGACCACTGTGATGCCGCTCACGGCGATCATCTTGATGTATTCGGCCATAAAGAACAGGGCGAACTTCATGCCCGAATATTCAACGTGATAGCCGGCCACCAGCTCCTGCTCCGCCTCGGGCTCGTCAAACGGTGCCCGATTGATCTCGGCGATGAAGGCGATGAACAGAACGAGCAGGGCCAGCGGCTGTCGGAAGACAAACCAATCCCAGAAGTTCTTCTGAGCAGCTACGATGGCGGCCAGGCTCATTGAGTTGGCCAGCAGGACCGGAACCACGAACGACAATCCGAGCGCCAGTTCGTAGCTGACCATTTGCGCCGCCGACCTTAGTCCGCCAAGCAGAGCGTATTTGTTGCCCGATGACCAGCCCGCCAACGTAATGCCATAGACCGCAATCGAACTCACGGCCAGGATGTACAGTGCGCCGACGTTGATATCGTCTGCGATTCCCAATGGGATGGTCAGACCAAACAGATCAATGGGCGGTCCAAAAGGCACAACCGCCATGATGATCAGTGCCGGAATCACAGTCAACACGGGGGCCACGATGAACAGGACCTTGTCGGCCATCGCCGGGATGAGCTCTTCCTTGAAGATCAATTTGATCCCGTCGGCGGCCGGCTGAAGCAGACCCCATGGACCGACCCGGTTGGGTCCGATCCGGCTCTGAATGCGCGCCAGGGCCCGCCGTTCGAAGAGCGTCACATAGGCAAAACCGACGACCAAGAAGGCGATCAGCACGACGGATTTGACGACGGCCTCGATGATGGCTACCCAGTTCATTCGGTCTGCTTTTCTCGCACAGGCTGGATCTTGGCCAGCCTGGGTTCGACGGCGGGCACGCCGATCGACCGAGGCAACAGTGCCACACCTTCTGGGACGGAATCGAGCACCACAACTTCGATCTTGTGAACGCTTCCGTTCATTTCGATCACGGCCTCGGCTCCGTTTTGAAGGCCAAGGCGAGACAGCCTCCTTCGGATTGAGTTCGACGTGGCGTGATTGCAGGCGGTTGGTCAGCATATCGGATGGCACGACGGTGGTGCCCATATCGAGCAACCGATCTACCGGGACAAGCAGGATTTGGTGATCGGCCAGTGTTGGCGGCGTCGACCTCCAGTCAACCTTGGGCGCCTTGCCTGCCTTCTGGCGATGATCCAGCTGAACCCCCAGCCCCTGGCGGTTGTCGTAGGACGTGCCGCCGAAGTACAGGTCGTCGCCCCCAACGGGCGGCCACTGCGTCTCGAATTCGGCCAGCGATTGATAGGTCAGATCCTTGTAGGCCGGGACTTTGGCCGCGAGCTCGGCAAACAGGGTGGCGACGGTCTTGGCGTCGAAGACCAAGCCCGCCTCACGCCCAACCTGGCTGATGATTTGCCAGTCCGGTCGGGCATCCCCCATCGCAGGCAGAGGCGTGTAAGAGCGCTGAACCCGGCGCTCACCGGTTGTATAGGTCCCATCCCGCTCGACAAATGCTTGGGCGGGGAGGACCACATCGGCCCCTCGAGCCGTCTCGGTCATGAACAAATCTTGCACCATGACAAAGGGTGCCTTGTTCAGCTGTTCCTCGAGTTTGGGATCATCGTCCACGGGATCGCTGGCCAGCAAGTAGATCGCCTTGGCGCCATCCAAAGCTTCGGCCATGCCCTGCACCGACGGCCGCAACCCTATGTCCCACGCGCCCTGGGTGTTGTTGTGAGGCCAGACAGGGATCAGCCCGTTGTTGGGGGTCTGTACATGCCCGGAGCCTATCAAGAGCGCAGCACAGGCTTCCGCCAGTGCCTGGCTGCCCGCCGGGGTCAATCCTTCCCGGCCGTAGAAGATCAGAAGGTTCTTGGCCGACGCCAGGATCTTGGCCGCTGACTTCAAATTTCCGCCAGCGTCCCCCGGTGAATTGATCGCTTCTGCCAGAGACGAAACGACGGCTGGTGCCTCACCATAATCACAGGCCACCCTTGCCTTGGCAAATCTATCCAACCGGGTTTCCCGAGGGTTGAAAAGAACAAGGTCGGCGCCGCGTTCGCACGCCTGCTTGACCCGGAGCCACCAGATGGGCGCTTCTTCATGCAGGTCGGAGGCGACCACCAGGATGGCGTCGCCGTGGCCCAACTCGCGGAGGTTGGTGCCCGGGCCAACGCCGACCTGCTGAACCCAATCCCCTCCGCCCATCGAGTCGGCCAGGAGCGCCTTACCCCCCAATCCATCGATCAACTTCTTGAAGGCAAACAGAGTCCTCGTTACTCACCCTACCGCCTGCAACGCCGACCAGACCGTCACCGGCCTTCTTAATCGCCTTCGCCACCACTTTCATGGCTTCATCCCAAGTGCAATCAACCCATTCACCGTCTTGACGCAGTTTGGGAGAAGTCAACCGATGAGGGCTGCGAGTGAAATGGTGGGCAAACCGACCCTTGTCACAGATCCAGATCTCATTGACCGCCTCATTATGCCGCGGCATGATGCGCTGGATGGATACTCGGCCGTCTTGGTCCGGTTGGCGGCGTGTGTTCACCGTGAGATTGCATCCCACAGGGCAGTGAGGGCAGATTGATGCCGCCTGGTTGAGCTCCCATGGGCGGGCCTCGAAGCGGAAGTCAGACGTGGTGAGGGCCCCAACCGGGCAGATGTCAGTTGTGTTGCCGGAAAAGTATGAGTCGAAGCCGGGGTCGGAATAAGTCGCAATTTGCAGACTGCGCCCCCGCTGTTCGAACCCAATAACTGGGTCGTCCGCAATCTCCTCCTGGAACCGAATACATCTCCCGCACTGGATACAGCGTTCACGATCCAGGAAGATCAGGTCGCCCAGAGGCACGTGCTTGGCGAGGTGCATCTTCTCGTCGTACAGGAAGCGGCTCTTCCCTGAACCGAAATCCATGGTCAGTTCTTGCAGGGGGCACTCACCCCCCTTGTCGCACACGGGGCAGTCCAGCGGGTGGGAGGTGAGCAGGTATTCGACGATCTGTTTCTGGCCCTGCAGGGCCTTCTCCGACGACGTATGGACCACCCATCCGTCATCCACGGGCGTTGTGCATGCGGTTTCGAGCTTCGGTCCAAACTCAATGATCGGTTTGCCGGCCTCGTCGGTCATGACCTCGCCGGATCTGGCGGTCCTTCTTCGGCCTGCCGATTTCCACCAGGCACATGCGGCACATGCCGACGGGGTCGAGCTTGGGATGATAGCAGAAACACTGGGATGTAGATCCCCGCTTGCTTGGCGGCGTCGACCAGAAGTGTTCCCGCTGGCACGGTTACTTCGAGACCTTGGATCGTCAGGGTGACCATCTTCTCGGCCATCATTGACTGGCCACCTTGAGATCAAAGTCCGAGCGGAATCGCTCGACCCCGGCGACCACGGCACCCGATGCAAACTCGCCCAAAGCACACAGGCATTTGCCCTGGACACCTTGGCCGACGGATGATCAAGAGGTCGATATCTTCCGCGGAAGCCGTGCCTTCCCTAATGCGCTGCAGGATATGGAGCATCCAGTAAGTTCCTTCACGACAAGGCGTGCACTTGCCACACAACTCGTGCTTGAAGAAGTTGGCGATCTTGTATTCCACCCATGAGATATCGACCGAGTCGTCAATGATGATCACGGACGCCGAGCCGAGCTGCGATCCGACGTGCGGCACCGACTCGTAGTCCATGTGCGTATCGAGCACTTCATCCGTGGCCATCATAATTGGGGCAGACGCCCCAGCGGGCAGAATGGCCTTGATCTGCTTGCCATCCGGTATCCCGCCGCCATGCTCAAAGATCAACTCTCTGAACGGCGTGCCCAACGGCAGTTCAAAGTTGCCTGGCCGGTCGATCTGCCCTGAAAGGCAGAACACCTTGGTCCCCGGGCTCTTCTCCGTCCCGAAGCTTCGATACCAATCGGAGCCCCGGGCCACGATCAGCGGCACGTTGGTAAGTGTCTCGACGTTGTTGATCACCGTCGGTGCGCCGAACAGCCCATTCACCGTCGGGAAGGGAGGCCGCAGGCGAGGCATGCCAAGCTTGCCTTCTAACGACTCCAGGAGGGCGCTCTCTTCCCCGCAGATGTAGGCACCGGCCCCCACATGAACATGAATGTCAAGGTCGAAATCCGAGCCGAACACACCCTTGCCCAGCAGAGCCTCGATCGTACAGCTGCTGGATGTGTTCTTCCATCCGAAGGGCGTTGTCCCAGAATTCCCCGCGCATGTAGATGTAGGCGTGGTTGGCCTCGGCCGCATAGCAGCAGATGGCTACGCCCTCCAGAAATTGGAAGGGGTTGCGCTCCATGATCTCACGGTCTTTAAATGTCCCCGGCTCGGATTCGTCGGCGTTGACGGCCACATAGCGGGGCTTGGCCTTGCCCAGAAAGCTCCACTTCAATCCGGTAGGGAATCCAGCGCCGCCACGCCCTCGCAGGCCGGAGGCTTTGACGACGTCAATCACCTCTTGTGGGGACTTGTTCTTGACCACATCGCTGAAGGTCTCGAAACCACCGTGTTTGACATAGACCTCCAACTGGTCGATATCAGGAATCTCGCGATGGCGGAGAACGATGAATTCAGGCATCGCCACCCCGCCCTCTCAACGCTTCTATGATCTCCATCGCCGTTTCGACCGTCTGGTTTTCGTGATAGTGAATTCCTTCACTATCTTGAACCTGGAACATCGGCGCACGATCGCAGCCGGCCAGGCACATCACGGCTTCGATCGTCACGGCACCATCCGCGGTCGTCTCACCGAGCCGCACGCCGACCTTTTCGCACACTGCTTCGGCAAAATGCTCGGCGCCGCGCAGAGCACAGGGAAGATCGGTGCAGATTTGCACCCTGGTGCGCCCGCCGGGCTCGTCGTGGAAGAGCGTGTAGAAGCGGATCAACTTGCCGACTTCTGTCGGATCCAAGTTCAAGATTCCAGCCACTTCTGCCACTGCATCTCTTGAGAGGTGACCATACTCATGCTGCGCCAGATACAGCAGAGGCATGATGGCTGCCCGAGGCTGGTCCGGCGGGTATTTGGCCAGGATGTCGTCGATTCGCTCGCGATACTTGTCTGCCAGCAAAGACCTTACTCCTGACTGCATAAATGCCGGGTCGGCACCTTAGCGATCTGAGTCGCCCAAAACTGGGTCGACGCTGCTGATGATCGCCACCAGATCGGAAACAAGATGGCCCTTGGCCATGGTCGGGAGAGCCTGTAAACCGGCGAAACTCCCCGTTCGGAAATGCACCCGATAGGGATGAGAACTGCCATCGCCAACCAGGTAGCACCCCAAGATCCCGCGCGGTGACTCCGTGGCGGCGTAGACTTCGCCGCTTGGCGCACGGAAACCCTCGGTCCACAGCTTGAAGTGGTGGATCACGGCTTCCATACTGTGGCCCAATTCGGCACGCGGCGGTGGGACAAACTTCCGATTATCGCTTCGGAAGCGACCTTCGGGCAGGCCATCCAGCGCCTGCCGAATTATGCGCAGCGATTGACGCATCTCGCGCATGCGCACCTGGTAGCGATCGTACACGTCTCCCGTCGACTCTGTGGGAATCTCGAAATCGTACTTTTCGTAGCCGCTGTAAGGCTGGGCCCTGCGCAAATCGAAAGGCAGGCCGGTGGCCCGCAGGAGTGGACCCGTCAGGCCCTCTTGCAGCGCATCTTCCGTCGTTATGGGGCTGATGCCACGCGTGCGGTCCAGCCAAATGGGATTCTTGGTGAGGATGGCTTCGTACTCATCCAAGCGATGGGGGAACTCCGCCAGGAATCTCGGAGCGCCGGCTCAAACTCGTCCGTCAGGTCCCGCCACACGCCACCTGGGCGGATGTAGGACGTCATCATCCTCGCGCCCCCCAGCATTTCAAACATGTCCAGGATAACTTCTCGCTCGCGGAATGTGTAAAGGAAGATCGATTGCGCCGCAAGGTCCAGCGCATGGGTACCCAACCACACCAGGTGCGAGTTAATGCGCTGCAGCTCAACAACGATGACCCGGATGGCTTGGGCACGCTCCGGGACATCAAGTCCCACCAGTTTCTCAATCGCCAGGCAATAGGTGAGGTTGTTCCCGAGGTTGTTGAGGTAGTCCATCCGATCGGTCATGACCAAGGCCTTCTCGTAGGTCTTGGCTTCCATGTTCTTCTCAATCCCGGTGTGCAGGAACCCGATATCCGGGATGCAGTTAATAATTTCCTCGCCGTCGAGCTCGAGCAGCAACCGCAAGACACCGTGCGTACTGGGGTGCTGCGGTCCCATGTTCAACAGCATGGTCTCGCCGGTGAAGGCGCGTTCTGAGACCAGATGTCTCAATTCTTCGGGGATGGCCTCTCCGCCGGACATCGTTGTCGAGGCGCTCGTCCTTAGTGTTGTCTGCCATCATTCCTTCGCATACGGTTTGCGTCGGTCGATCTCGTCGAAGTTGAACGTGAACTGGACCTCTTCGTACCCCAAGGGATAGTCCTTGCGCAGGGGGTGGCCCTCCCAGTCTTGAGGCAGCAAGATCCGGCGCATGTCGGAATGACCTTCGAACTTGATGCCAAACATGTCGTATACCTCGCGCTCGTGCCAGTTGGCATTCTTGAACACCAATTCGATGGTCGGCACCACCGGCTCTTGGCCGGGCAGGGGCACTCGTAGTCCGAAGAAGACATTCTGGGTCATGCTGTACAACCTGTACACGACAGCAAAGCGAGGCTCCGCCGGCCAATAATCAACGGCTGTGAGCAAGGCCAGTAGGTTGAAACCGAGTACGGGATCGTCTCGCAGAAGCTTGCAGGCCATGAGCACGGCTTTCGGCTCGAGCGTCACCGTGGTATCGCCCCGGAAGGAGGTCACATCAAGGATATCGTCGCCCAGGCGATCTTTGAGCAAGGCGACGGATTGTTCAGGGACGCTCATGGTGCTCCTCAACGGATTTCGGATTTGCGCGTTGCCGCCCGCGATCACTCGGCGACTGTTCGCGCTCGGTCAACTGATCAGGCCCAATCGGCCAGTTTTTCCTTTTTGACCTTCTCGTGAAGCAGCAAGACGCCATGAATCAGCGCCTCAGGGCGCGGCGGGCAACCGGCAACATACACGTCGACCGGAACCACCTCGTCCACGCCTTGCATCAGCGCATAGTTGTTGAACACGCCGCTGCACGACGCACAATCGCCCATCGAAATGACCCACTTGGGCGAAGGCATTTGGTCATAAAGCCGTCGCAGAACTGGAGCCATCTTGCGGCTCACTCGGCCCGCAACGATCATCAAATCACTCTGTCGGGGGCTGCCGCGCATCAGTTCCATACCGAAGCGACTCATGTCATAGTCAGAGGCTTGCGCCGACATCATTTCGATCGCGCAGCAGGCCAAACCAAAGAGCATCGGCCACATTGCGCCGGTTCTGGCCCAATTGACGGCCTTCTCCAGGGGCACGCTCACAGCGCCGAAAGAACCTGTCTTCTGATCTACAGCTCCCATTCAAGAGCGCCTTTCCGCCACGCATACATGAAACCGACGAGCAAGACCAGGATGAATAGCCCCATCTCAATCAGGCCGAAGACTTTGAGGCTTCTGAGGACGATTGCCCATGGAATAAGAAAGACTGTTTCGACGTCAAAAAGGATGAAGAGCACGGCCACCCGATAATAATGGACCGGAATTTGCCGCTGACCTGCGCCATAAGGGCGAATGCCTGATTCGTAAGGCAGAGACTTCCGAAGGGTGTGCTTTCGAGGGCCGAAAGTGTGCCCGATGATAACCACCAAAAAAGCCACCGCCGTGGCGAGAAACAGCACGATTGCGATGGGAAGGTAGTCAGCGAGCATGCGCTCCTCGATGGTGTGCCCAGGCCCAACCTGTCTCCTGGATCGGCAACAAGTTCATTTTATCACAAGCGAATAGGCGGTCAAATTCCAGCAATATCGAGGCAAGCGGCGTTGGAATTCTCGCTGCTCGAGTTCGATTAATGAGCGTATTGACGAGTAACTTGGGGCTGGGGGGAGCTACGAAAGATAGTCGCGCAGGTGACGGCTCCGCGTGGGGTGGCGCAGCTTCCTCAAAGCCTTGGCCTCGATTTGTCGAATGCGTTCCCGTGTCACATTGAAGTACTTCCCGACCTCTTCCAGCGTGTAGTCTTTGCCATCCTGCAGACCAAATCGCATTTCAAGTACCTGGCGCTCGCGTTCGGTCAGTACCGCCAGCGCGTTCTGGACCTGCTCTTTCAGCAGTTGTTTGGCGGCTGCATCCACCGGTTCTGGCGTGGTCTCGTCTTCGATGAAATCGCCTAACTGGCTCGACTTTTCGGTGCCGATCGGCGTCTCGAAAGATATCGGCTCCTGGGCGATCTTGATAATCTTGCGAACCTTTGCAGCGGCTCGGCGCCACTTGCGCAACAGAACCGGCTGCGGCTGGACGCCCTCTTCAAGGCTGCTCCGGATCCCGGCGATCTCGTCGGGTTCAAGCAGCTCCATCTCGAGAGCCAGCTCCTCCGATGTGGGCTCGCGCCCGAGATCCTGCACCATCCGACGTTGGATGCGCATCAGCCTGTTGATCGTTTCAAACATGTGAACAGGAATGCGAATTGTCCGCGCCTGATCGGCAATGGCTCGGCTTATCGCCTGTCGGATCCACCACGTGGCGTAGGTGCTGAACTTGTATCCCTTGGCTGGATCGAATTTCTCCACGGCGCGCAGGAGCCCTATGTTGCCCTCCTGGATCAGGTCTTGAAAGGCAATGCCTCGGCCCATGTAGCGCTTGGCCACGCTCACCACGAGGCGAAGATTGGCCCGAATCAGGTCCGCCTGGGCCTCGTCGGCCAGAGCGTGCACGACCCTGGCGTCGGCATCGATGACTTCTCGCTCGGGAAGCCAGCGCCGGAAGGTTCGCTTAGTCGGGATTCCTTCACCTTTGGCAAACCGCTCGGAAAGGCGCGCTTGGGTTTCGGGGACGAACAGGTAGAAGCCAATGAAGACTTCAATCGCGTTCCTGGCGAGTTGTTCCCATGCCGGGTCACTTCCCCACATGCCATTGTCCAACCAGGCCCTCAGGTAGGACGGGGTTTCCACCATCCAATCCTGGCGGAGCTGGCGGG
The DNA here is from genome assembly GCA_963727915.1 of uncultured Chloroflexia bacterium. GTDB lineage: Bacteria > Chloroflexota > Anaerolineae > Anaerolineales > E44-bin32 > CAWAND01. The sequence goes on from CAVSID010000001.1 coordinate 284,597, forward strand.
CTTCCTCGAGGATCAGCCCCAGATCCGGCTTGCCATGGCCCAGGCGCTTGCCGTCCTCGATGACTCGTTTCCAGGCGGTCTTGAGGTCTTCGAAGACCTCCTCCTGGACAGCCCGGGCTTGCTTATCCTCGTCCCTGACCGCCCGAGTTGCGCGTCCTTCTCGCAACACATCGAGCCGCCTGGCTGCTTCCATGCGAACGCTCAGCCAAAGCTCCTGATGTGATTCGAGCAGATCGACGCGACCCGATTTCCTTCAGGTACAGGCGGACCGGATCATTGGTCTGATCGACCGCCAGACTTACCTCCTCTTGGCCGCCCGCGTCGTCATGACCATGACTCGATTCATCCTCGTCACGGTCATCAGAAGTCCAGCTCAAGTTCGTCGCCATCCAAATCGGGATCGACGTCGACAGGCAGGCCGTCGACCACATCCACGGCATCGTCATCCTCGCGACGCTCGGCGTCTGCGCTTGGTCACCCTGGCGGGGACAGACTTCTTGGTCTTGGCCATGCCTACCACGTCCCACTGCGGGAGGCGGCTCCCGCTCGCTCATGGCCTGCCGGGGGGCCTGCGCTCTGTCCAGTTTCCGCTTCTCGACCGCCAGAAATACGGCTCTCTCGTCCAGACCTTCCGCTGGCTCCTGCTTCGTCTGAACTCGCGAGCCGTCTGTTGGCGAAATTGGATTTGCAGCAGTTCGTCACTGATTCTGACGCTGCCGAATGCGCAGTGCATTCTCGAGCACCGATGTCAGGGCGGACTGCGGCGCCAGATCTTCCTCTCGCACGCTTTCCATCAGCTCTTCGGCGTACTGACACCAGGCTGGCATCCAACTGCGAGCGCCACGCCTCATCAGGGTCGGTCTCTTCTTGTGCCAGCCCTTTCTTCAAGCGCGTCGAAGATCATCTGCCTCTCGGTGCTCGAAAAGTCTTCTCGGCCAAGTCGCGCCAATTCGAGGGACTGCAGCTCCCGATCCAACCGATAGATCAAGCCTGGCTGATGGAGCAGCAACGCCAAGCAAAACCTTTCGTGCTGGGCGTGCTGCCCGTTCCGGGACGGACCGTAGGCCGCAGGTTCTGCAACAATCCTTCCCGCCGAGCGTTGATGTTTCTCGGGGCGCCAGGCCATCAGGGCGCGTTCGTCAACGTGCAAGGATCGGGCCAGCTTCTGTCGGTAGGCCTCGCGCTCGACAGCGTCGGCAACATCTTCGATCAGGGGCAGGACTTGACGGGCCACATCGGCCTTTATCTTGGCGTCATCCAGGTCCCTGTCGGCCATGGCGACGTCCATCACGTAGTCGACCACGGTTTGGGCGTTCTTGAGTAGTTCGGGCCAGGCCTCTGGCGATTCGGCAACCACCTCATCTGGATCTCGCCCCTCCGGCAAGCTGACAATTCTGAGCTCAGCGTCCAACCGACCCTCATGCCGTACCAGACCCCGCGCATCGAACACCGGGTCGAACTCACGGTCGAGCGCCTCACGGGCGATGTCCAACCCGCGCATTGTGGCCCGGTCCCCCGCCGTATCGGCGTCGAGCGCCAAGATCATCCGGCGGCTGAAGCGCTTGAGGAGCGCCAGCTGCGGCTCGGATAGGGCCGTCCCCATCGGGGAGACGGCATTCTCAAACCCGGCCTGGTGAAGGGCGATGACGTCCAGATAGCCCTCAACGATGACCGACCGATCCTCCGCTCGAATCGCTTTGCGGGCATGGTCCAGGCCATAGAGCAGACGACCCTTGTCGAAGAGCACCGTCTGGGGAGAGTTCGAGGAACTTGGGGACGTCGTCCGGGATCAACGACCCTGGCGCCAAACCCGACCATGCGACCTCGGGCATCACGGATCGGGATCATGATCCGGTTCCGAAATCGATCGTAGACGCCTCCCGTATCTCGTTCGGTCACCAGACCAACCGCCTTGAGATCCTCGGCGGTATGTCCCTTGTCGAGCAGATGGTTCAAGGTGGCATCCCAAGAGTTCGGTGCATAGCCGATTTCAAAGGACTCCAGAGCCGAGTCTTTCAGGCCACGGCCGAGCAAATAGGCCAGCACAGGCTTGCCTTCATCGGTTGCGCTGCAACTGATGACGATAGAACGTAACCGCCAATTCCAGAAGCTCTCTCAGTTGTTCATGAGCTTCGGCTTCCGCTGCCCGTTCAGGCGTCATCGGGTGGACATCCACCCCTGCTCGCTCTCCTAGGATGCGAAGGGCCTCTGGGAAGTCCCAACCTTCTTTCTTCATGACGAATGTGAAGATGTCGCCGCCTTCGTTGCAGGCGCCAAAACAACGCCATGTTCCCGTGTCAGGGAAGACAACAAACGCCGGCGTGCGAGAATTCGAGTGAAATGGGCAGAAACCCGTGTAGTTCTTGCCCGATTTCCTCAGCTTGACCGTCTCGCCGACAAGTTCGACGATGTCAATTCGATCTTTGACTTCGTCTACGACGTTCATTCTGTCCCTCGCAAGTCATGCTTTCGGACTATGCCGCCATCCCCCCGCCAAGGGCAAAACAAGCGCCATCCCATCCTTGACTGGGCCGGCATTATAGCCTCTACAGCAATTCTCAAGCAAACGCGGGGCGAACATTCCTCGGGGTAACTCAGAATCCCTCAAGCTGGGACAGATCTGCCACGCCTTGGGCAAGGCCAACGATGCGGTCAAGCAACCCAAGGCGATTCTGCTGCAGCTTCGGGTCATCGGCCATCACCAGCACTTCATCGAAGAAGGCTTCGATGTGCGGGATCATCGGGGTGAATGCGTTGACAAAGGCTTCCACCGACCCCGACTCTCTCGCTTGCGCTTCCGCCTTCACCAGGGCGTCAAAGAGGGCCTCTCTCCGCCTGTCTTGGAAGCGCATTTGGATCGACCTTCCGCTCACCGGGCTGGCTCCGCGTGATCCGGGCGCAGCGGGCGTAGGCTTGGAGAGTCGGCTCCCAATCGTCCCGCGCCACCCGTCTTCCGAGCTCAGCGACACTTTGCGCTGCACCAGCCGGATCATGCCACTGTTCTCCCAGGATGGCCCTTACCACATCATGCCGATGGCCCTCACCTAGCAGAAGCGATTCTTCCCGGCCGCGTATGAACTCAAGGCAGGTTTGCAGCGCCTCCGGTGAAGCGCTGACAGGCAGCCCTGCTGCCGCCTGCCCGACGGCCCAGGTCAAGTCGAAGTGAAACGTCCTGCGCCACCAAGCACTGGATTAGGCCGATGGCCGACCGACGAAGGGCGTAGGGATCGCTTCCGCCGCTTGGCTCGAGTCCCACTGCAAACAACCCAATGAGGGAATCCAATCGATCGGCGGCGCCGACGGTCAACCCCGGCAAGCTACCCGGAAGCTGGTCTCCCGCAAATCGGGGCAAATAGTGTTCGAAGATGGCCTGGGCTACCGAAGCTGATTCCCCGGCGGCTTCAGCGTATATCCGCCCCATCTCGCCCTGCAGGGAAGTCATCTCGACCACCATTTGTGTGGCAAGATCGGCCTTGGAGAGGCGGGCGGCGCGCATGGCGACCCCCGACTGCGGCTTGTCCAGACCCAATCGATTCGCCAAGACCTCGGGTCAGCCTCTCAATGCGCTTGACCTTGTCCAGCATCGATCCCAGTTCGGATTGGAAAACGAGTGTATCCAGCCTGGGCAGGTAGGCTTCCAGCGGCTGGGAAAGGTCGTGATTTACGAAGTAGGCGGCGTCGGCAAAGCGCGCCTTGACCACGGCTTCGTTACCAAGAACGACTTCTTCTATGTTCTCCGCACTGCCGTTTCTCACTCCGATAAAGAAGGCCATGAGTTCGCCGTCCGCCTCGACCGGGATATAGCGCTGGTGCTTCTTCATGACCGAGACCAGGACGGGGCGTGGCAGCTTCAAGAAGTCTTCGGGGATGGCCCCGCGAAACACTGCCGGTGCTTCCACCAGGCCCGCAATCTCGGCCAGCAAACCGGAATCGCTTTCTACGTGTCCCCCTACCTCGCTTGCCAGCTGCCTCGGCCGTCTGCCAGATGAGTTCTCGCCGCTGATCGATATCAGCCACGACGCCTTGGGCTTCAATTTGATTGAAGTAGTCCGCTGGCGGCCGCGACTCGCACTTCCCCGGGCCCATCAAATCTGAGGCCAAAAGTCTTGCGACCAGCCGTCAGCCTGCCGAAAGGCACGGGCACAATATGCTGACCGTGGAGTGCCAGTAGGTTTCTGATCGGCCTTGAGAAGCCCACGCCGGAGTCATCCCAACGCATGGTTTTGTCGAAGTGGAGATCCCCAATCAATTCGGGGACGCCGGCGCAAAGCACCTTCTCAGCTGGCTCCCCAGGTCGTTTGACCGTGGCCACCACGTAGCGGCCCCCATCGAGGTTCCGCGTCTTCAAGTTCTTCTACGTCAATGCCCTGGCCCCGCGCGAACCCCACAGCCGCCTGGGTTGGCTGCCCGGCCTCATCATAGGCCCGATCGGCTGGCGGACCCTTGACCGTCGACACGGCGTCGAGCTGCCCAGGGGCGAGCGATTCCACGTAAACGATCAGCCGGCGCGGAGTCCCCGTGACGTGCACAGCGCCATGCTCAAGCCGCATGCTTTCAAGTGCCTCCGGAATTGCCTTGGTGAGCTGGTCGACGGCGGACGAAAGATCTCCAGCCGGAAGCTCCTCGGTCCCGATCTCGAGCAGGAAGTCCGCTGGCGCCTCCGGAACTGGGCCGGCTTCCTCGCCTGCCGCCTGAGAGGCGTTCATCAAACTCGGCCACTTGTCCATCCATGGGAATCCGAGGCGTTTGCGCTCATCTACGTAGGCCTCGGCCACACGTTGGGCCAGGCCTCGCATCTTGCCGAACATCGCTGCCCGCTCGGTCACGCCCACGGCTCCGCGCGCATCCAGGATGTTGAATGCATGCGAACTCTTGAGTATGTAGTCATGAGCAGGCAGGATCAGCCCGGCACCAATGGCGTCGCTTGGCCTCCTCCTGATAGGCAGCCTGCAACACTTGCAGGCGTTCCACATCGGCCAATTCGAAGTTGTAGCGACAGGCCTCGACCTCCGGAATCTTGTTCACGTCCCCATAGGTGAGATGGTCGTCCCATCGCATGTCCAAGAAAGAATCAACGCCCTGCAGGGCCATGACGATTCTCTCGAGACCGTAGGTGATCTCGACCGATACGGGCTCCAGAACCAGCCCGCCGGCTTGTTGGAAGTAAGTGAACTGGGTGATCTCCTGCCCGTCCAGCCAGACTTCCCAGCCCAGGCCCCAGGCCCCGATCGCCGGCTGTTCCCAGTTGTCCTCCACGAACCGAATATCGTGCTTGTGGGGGTCGATGCCCAGGGCTGTCAGGGAGTCGAGGTAGCGTTCCTGGGGGTCGCCCGGGTCGGGCTTCATAATCACCTGGAATTGATAGTAATGCTGCCACCGGTTGGGGTTCTCAGCGTAACGTCCATCGGCCGGTCGGATCGACGGCTCGACATAGGCCACCCACCAAGGCTCAGGGCCGAGCACACGCAGGAACGTCGCCGGGTTCATCGTTCCGGCTCCGACTTCAGTGTGGTAGGGCTGCCAGATCAAACAGCCCTGTTCGGCCCAGAACTGCTGGAGCTTGAGGATGACGGATTGAAAAGTGGTTGAAGCTCGACTCGTCAAGACCGGGTCCTTCCGATGTCCTAGGATGTCGAATGAGGTTGGATTGGCTGCTTGGGAAGTGCACGGACACGGTCCAGAAAAGCCGGGACATTCAGCTCACGTTCAAGCTGATAAGTCAGGTAGCCGAGCATGAGCGTTTCCATTTCCGCATGCACATGGGGGCTCACGTTGGGCGCCAGTGCCGCCTTGAGCGGACTCCTCTGGAAGTGCCGCAGCACCTTCAGCGCTTGGAGCGAGATCGTTTGTACCGAATCGTGCCCGTCACCACAGTTCGGGCACAGGACGCCGCCCGCACTGGACGAGAAGAACTGATCTTGGGGTCGGATCTCGTCGCCACATCCCAGGCAGCGAAAGAGTTCCGGGCGATACCCGACCAGATCCAGCATTCGAAGTTCGAAATAACGGACCAATGCCTCGGATGAGGCTCCGGCCGAAAGCACGCTCAACGCTTCCGCCAGGAGCAGGTACAGCGCCCGGCTTTCGCCTTCCTCCACGGTGAATCGGTCGAGCAGTTCGACCATGTACGCCGCCTGGCCGAGACGCTCAAGATCCTGTTGGATGCCGGCGAAGAGATTCAGGGATTCAGCCTGGGTGATGATGTCCAGCTCACGCCCGCGGGCAAGCATCAGCTCGGCCTGGGTGAACGGCTCAAGGTGACCTGCCTTCCGCGATCCAGGCCGACGCACACCCTTGGCAACCACGCGGAATTTGCCGTAGTCCGGCGAGAAGAGTGTCAGCAGGCGATCGGCCTCACCGAGGTTCATCCGCCTCAGGACAATCGCCTCGGTTCGGTAAACCCGCTGGCGCCCAGACATGCGGGGATTATACCAGCGGAGCTTCAGCCCACCCTTCCGCCGGAAGGCGCCTGGCGCCCTTCTAGTTCAGATCCTTCGGGCCGAACGCATACGGCAACAGCTCTGCCACGCTGGTTTCAATCCGGACTTTGCCGGCGGCGTCCACCAAGTAGACGGGCATTTCCAGGTTGAACTCAGCCAGGACCTGGCGACAGGATCCACATGGGCTGCCAGCGTTGTCGGTGGCCACGGCGATGGCCGAGAATTGGCGCTCTCCAGCAGTGACGGCCGAGAAGACAGCTGAACGCTCAGCGCACATACTGGTTGGATAGGCGGCGTTTTCAACATTGACGCCGGTGAAGACCCGCCCAGTCTCGGTAAGCAGAGCCGCCCCAACGGCGTATGTCGAGTAGGGGGCATATGCGTTTGCCCGCGCGTCTGCTGCCCGCTGGGCCAAGTCATTCCGCTGCTGATTTGTGATTGCCATCAGGCGAAGCCTCGACTTCCTCGGAGAGCGCCGGCAGACGATGGGCCCGCACCTTCCGGATCCGCCGGCCGACGACTTGTTCTACAACCAGTTCCAACCCGCCAGCCTCCATTCGCTCCCCGGGCTGCGGGACACGCCCAAGATGTCCATAGATGAAACCCCCGAGAGTCTCGCTGGTGTCCTTGGGTAGGTCGGATCCGGCAAGCTCGTTGACATCATCTAGGTCGATACCCCCGCTGAACATGAACTGGCCGTCCTCGAGCTTTTGGAATGGAAGTTCCTCGGCCACATCGTACTCGTCGCGCACTTCGCCGACGATCTCTTCCACGATGTCCTCGAAGGTGACCAACCCGGCCGTCCCTCCGTATTCGTCGACCACGACCGCCATCTGGATTCGCTTAGCCTGCATTTCGGACAGAAGTTCATCGACCCGCTTGGCCTCGGGTACGAAGTAAGCCTCGCGAACAAGATCGGCAACGGTCCTATTGTCCACCCCTTGCCGCCATGCCCCGAGGACGTCTTTGACGTAGATCAGGCCGATGATGTTGTCGATGGTTTCCTTGTACACCGGTGCCCGCGAGTAGCCGGTCCGCAACAGGGTGTCGGTGGCCTCCTGCAAAGATGTGCTGTCCTCGAATCCCAGGACGTCGATCCTGGGAACCATGACCTCTCGTGCCAATGTGTCCCGCAGCCGGAAGATGGAGAAGATCATCGACCTCTCTTCCGACTGGATGACTCCGCCTTCTTGGCCCGCATTTACCAGGGTCATAATCTCTTCTTCAGTGACCAGCGGGTATTGGCGGCCTGATGGGGCATTGGCAATCCTTCGGCCCATCTTGAGAATGACCCAAGCCAGCGGCGAAAGCACAGCCTCGACGGCCCTGACCAGCCTGGCCAGACGAATCGCCCACGCCACAGGGTTGCGCAGCGCAAGATTTTCAGCCAGGTAGCCGCACATGCCAGTCAGCACCCACGCGATCAGAACGACCACAGCCGCGCTGGCGATCACCGAGCTAACAGCCTGGTCGACGATGCCCGTGTAGCTGATCAAGGCGACACCGACAGCCAGCAGGTGCAGGACGCCCTGTCCAATCCTCAGCGTGACAATCAGGCGGGTGGCTTGCGAAGCGACACGAGCAGCCGAAGCGGCGCCCGAAACGCCTTCCTCTTGAAGCCTCCTCAGCCTTGCCGGGTGGCTGTTCTTGAGAGCACTTCCAGCCGCAGCCAGGAGGCCATACAGAGAGCAGGATCAGAAGAAAGGCCAGCGTCCCCAAGAGACTATTCATGCTCGTCCTCGAGGTGTCGGATCACTCGCGCCGGCATTCCCACCGCCAGGCTGTGGTCGCCGATGTCTTTGGTCACGACCGATCCGGCTCCTGTCCGTGCGCCATCCCCAATCCGTAGCGGCGCCACCAGCATCGTGTCGCTACCGATAAAGGCATCACGGCCAATGTGGGTCTCATTCTTCTGTTTGCCATCAAAGTTGCAGGTGATGGTTCCGGCGCCAATGTTGGTCTCCGGTCCGACAGTGGCATCCCCGATGTATGAGAAGTGCCCCATCTTGACCCCTTGGCCCAGATGGCTGTTCTTCACTTCGCCGAAGTTGCCAAGATGGACCCCGTCCGCCAGATCGGCGCCGGTTCGCAAGTGGCCAAATGGGCCAATCACGACCCGGTTGCCCAATGTGGCTCCCTCGAGGTGGGATGCCAGGACAGCACAATCCTCACCTAACGCGCGAATCTCTGATCACAGCATTTGGGCCGATAACAGATCCCGACCCGATGTGCGTGTCCCCCTGAAGATGTGTGTTGGCTAGGATCTTCACGCCGGGACTAAGGCGAACGTTCACATCGATGTAGATGGATGATGGATCCTGGAGCGTGACGCCCTGATCCATCCAATACGCTCCGATCCGCGCTCGGGCGACGGCCTCGGCTTCGGCCAAATGCACCTGAGTGTTGATGCCAATCACTTCGCCGGGGTCATCCGTCGCTACCCAGGCAACGTGCTCGCCCTGATCAGCGGCGGCTGCCACCAGATCCGTAAGGTAGTACTCTCCCTTGGGCGAAAGGGAGAGGCGGTCAAGCTCCGTCCACAGCCATGCAGCCCGGACACAGTACACTCCCGCGTTGAACTCCCGGATTGCCAGTTGCGCAGGGTTCGCGTGGGCTTCTTCAATCACACCGGTGATCTTCGATTCCGCATCCCTCAGGACACGCCCAAAGCCTCGGGAATTTCCCGCTTCGACGGTGAGCAAGGTGATCGGCCCGGAGTTGGCCTGTTGGGCCACGATCAACGCCTTCATGGTCTCGACAGTCACCAGCGGCATGTCCCCGTTGGCAATGAGGATCAGCCCTTCACGCCCCCCCAGCACTGTCTTGGCTTGCAGCGCAGCATGGGCTGTGCCCAGACGCTCCTCTTGAACAACCCAGCCAGCATCCTCAACCAAAGGCTTGACCACCTCTTGGTCCGGGCCCGAGGACGATCGTAGGCGGGCGGCCCGTGGCCTCCCGGCAAGCGTCGGCCACCCACACAAGCATGGGCCGGCCTGCCAAGGTATGCATCACCTTGGGAAGGGGCGATCGCATGCGCGTTCCGAGACCGGCCGCCAGGACGATCGATTCGCAGGGCATCACCTGTCTCCTAACTTGAACCGGGGGGCGTAGGGTGCCCCGGTACCATATCCACGATTATCCCGGGATGGGGCTGGGAGACCCGACTTGCTTTCAAGTGGAGAGCATAGGGGAGGATCGTCAAGCACGATGTTCAAAACATCCGAGAGGTCATCAACTGGGGCGCCAGGATTCGAACCTGGATCAACGGATCCAAAGTCCGCTGTGCTGCCGTTGCACCACGCCCCAACGGACCCACCTTTGAGGCGGGGAAAAGAAATTGTAACATAGCCCCCGGCGGGCCACCATGGAAGGTCAGCCCTAGAGCCACGAGCGGGCTGCCGGCCTGCTATCCAACACGGCCGGCGAAGGCAGGCGTGAACGATCAAGGGGATTCTTCATCATCCACCAGGCCCATCTTGCGTGCCTCCTCATAAGTCAGGGCGTCCCCTTCCGCCTCTGTCCGACCCGGCGATGCGGAAACGGCCTGCTCCCAGAATGATTCGGCGCCAGACAGAGTCAACTTCCTTGGCCGCTTCTTCCAAGTCCTCTGGCTTGATGTCCTTCTTGGCCATCTCGTCCTCCATCCCATCTTCATGGACCATTTCATCTGCAACCGGCGAATCATCCAACTGCGCAGCGTTAATGAGGGCAAGCAGGCCTTCGGCGGCTCGCCGGCCGAAGTGGACCACGGCGCCCATCTGGCCGGCTTCCTGCCTGCCCCTGAAAACGATGAGAATCACGTGCTTTTCGCCTACGTTTGTGAGATAGAGATCGTGGGTATCGCCATCGAAGTGATGGAAGTTGGACGGGGCTTCCGCACGCAGGAAGCGGCTAACCTGGAGAGCTGCTTGATGAGCGGCCATCAGGGAAGGGAGACCAGCTTCAAGGTCCAGATCTTGGTCCTCGCCGGCTCGGGCCACCAACCTCCCATCGGCGTCGATCAACATCACGGCTTCAGCGCCCAGTTCCTGGCGCAGGTCCATCAGCCTGGAAGATGTCTCGCTCGGCAGCCTGAGATCGACCTTCGACGTCTGTTCCCCATCCACCCGATCCGCCAAAGCGCGCTCAACGATCTCCAAGAACATGTTGGTGCCGATCGGCTTGCGCAGAAAGGCGATGACGCCCAGGGCCTCCGCCCGGCGGCGAACAGCTTCGGTGGGGTCACCTGTAATGAGAATGGACTTGGCTTTGGGGATTGATGTCAAGGACACGTTCAACCAACTCGAGACCGGTCATCCCCGGGAGCCGCAGGTCCGTCACGAGCAGGTCCAGCGGGCCACGCGAGATCTCCAGCAGGGCTTCCTCCGCCGACGAGACGTCGTTGATGATGTAATCTTTGGAGGAGACCTCGAGTGCCGAACGGAGAACTCGACTCACCTGGCGCTGATCATCCACCAGGAGGATCCGGGGCGGGGTCATGCGGTCGATTGTAGCACACGGAAGGTAGCGAGCAATCCGACCGTGGGGCTATGCTTTTGGCTTCAGGGACCTATGGCCCAACGGCGCATTGGCGCCCAGGACCGATAGAGCCGGCGCTCAACGTTCGAGGTGTACCAACGCCGCGTTGTCGGGCCCGAGCTGAGTAGGATGGGTTGTGATATCGTTTCGATTAAGCAGGTAGGCCGTCAGGGCCCAGTACATTGGGTCGTCCAGCACGCCTCTTTCTGCGTACGGCATCTGGGCCTTGAGGTAGGCTTGAAGATCCGCGGCCGACTCAAAACTGCCAAGGGTGGCGACGCCAACCACAGCAGGGACATAGCGTGGAATCACGAAGCCGTCAGAGGGGTGATCCAGGCTGTGGCATTTGGCCTGCCAGCAGTTCTGATGCTCCGGATCCCACTGTGCCCGCCAGTCGGCAGTCAGGCCCAGGCCCGTATCGGCGTGACAGGCTTCACACCAGTTTTCGTAGATGCTCTCGCCAATCTGTGCCTGGTCCAGGCCTGGTGCGTTGAAATGGCTGTACTTGGTAATATCGTCTTCTGGGCTGATGAGCCGTGCGGGTGTAGGTTGCGCTTCCCTGAGAGGGGCGAATGACCGCAGCGTGCTGAACCCCCAAACGCCGACCAAGATCAGCACCACACTGATGACAGTGATGACTCGCAGGCGATTCATGGCCGCCTTCCTCTTCGGCCGGCATGCCAACGACCAGAGGGACAAGGCTCCTCTATCTATTTTATACGACAGATTGATCCAGCCAGACGGCCCGATGAGCAGGTTGCATGAGGTGGGGCGAGATCTGGCTCGTGACTGCGCCAAGATGCCCTATCCCGACGGCATGGGCCAATTCAACGCGATCGAGGATTCACGGCGAGATTTCGGGGTTCGGTTGACGGAGGCGGCGAGAGGGTTCGGTTCGTGGGGGGCGGCCTCGGGATTCAGCGCTGAATGGGGATAGACCCCGCGTTGTCCGCAGTGACCGGCGAGCCGCTTTGAGACAAGCCATTCTGCTGGAGCAGGTAGGCCGTTAGGGCCCAGTAGGCCTCCTGGTCCAAAACGCCTGGATCCTGGAAAGGCATCTTCTGGCTGATGAACTGGTGCAGGTCGTCGGCCGTCTTGAACTCGGTCAAGGTGGTTGCGCCGATGATGGCAGGCACATGGCGTGGGAGTTGGAAGCCGCCCGGCGGATGGTTCAGGCTGTGGCATTTCGATTGCCAGCAATTCTGGTGGGCTGGATCCCAGGTCGCCCGCCAGGCGTCGGTCAGGCCCTGTCCCTGATCTCCGTGACAGGTGATGCACCAGTCGCCGTAGATCTTGGCGCCGACATCCGCCTGCCCCAATCCCGGCTGGTTGTAGTTTTCGAAAGTCGTGATTCCGCTCGAGGGGGTCATCATGCTCGACGGCGCCATGCTTACCGATACGTTACTCCGACCGGCGTAGAATTGCCATGCGCCGACCCCGACCAGGCCGATGATGACGATTGCGATCAGGAAGACCCACTTTCTACGCTGCATGCTGTCCCCGAAAGCCTTGGCCGGTCTTCTGCCTGGGCAATTCAGCAGCTTGTAGGCTCGACATGCCTGCACCGAAGCATCGTCCGGATTCGGATCCATGACGGGCCAGCACGCTCGCCCAAAAGAAGCGCCGGGTCGCCTGCGCAACCCGGCGGCTCAATGTCGAACCGAGCTCACCTTCCCAGGCTACTAGCGCGTGCCGCGCAGCCTGGGGTCGAGCGCATCGCGCAGTCCATCCCCCAGGAAGTTGAACGCGAACATGGTGATCGCCAGGGCAATGGCTGGGAAGAGCGCCTGATTGGGATAGCTGCGAACGACGCGCGAGCCATCAGAGATCATCGCCCCCCACGATGGCGTGGGCGGGTTAACCCCCAATCCAATAAACGACAGGAAGGCCTCTGTCAGAATGTACGATGGGATGGCGAGCGTTTCGGCCACCACCAAAGGGCCGACGATGTTGGGGAGAATATGCATGGTCATCACTCGCAGATTCCCGGCGCCGATGGCGTGGGCCGCCTCGACGTACTCTTTCTCACGCACCGAGAGCACCTGGCCGCGGGTGAGGCGAGCCATGTTCTGCCAGGCCGTGACCCCGATACCGATAAAGATAAAGAACATCCCCCCCATCTTGGTGTCGATATCGCTGAGCATGTAGCTAAAAGTCCCGGGGTCGGGTTTGGCCAGAGTCGAACGGAAGAAGGCCATTAGTAGAATGATGAAGAGCAGGCTGGGGAAAGCGTACATCACGTCAACGATGCGCATCATAAGATCGTCCAAGCGCCCACCAAAGTACCCCGAAATGCTCCCGTAGGTGACACCCACCAGCATGCTGATAATCGGGCCAACAAACGCCACGGACAGGGACACCCTGGCACCGAAGATGATCCGGCTCAGTAGGTCTCGGCCGACGTAGTCGGCGCCGATCAAGTAGTCGCTGCTTATCTGAGCGTAGCCCTTCATCGACGGGAAGACGGACAACATCCAGGCCGGAATCTTGTTATTGTCGGTTAGCACCTGTTCAGCAAAACCTCTGGGCGCGATCAGCGGGGCGAAAATCGCCATCAGGACCAGAATAATCACCAGCGTGCCGCCGACGACCGCAGCACGATTCTTGATCAGCCGCCGGTAGGAGTCGACCCACAGGCTCTGACCTTTCCTGGCCCCTTCGTTGAATTCGGGCTCTCGCCCCGCTTCGAAAACGTCAGCTTGTGTCGCCACGTGTCTCTCCTAAGCCTCAGCTGTACCGAATCCTGGGGTCGAGCCAGGCGTAGACAATGTCCACCGCCAGATTGGCAATAACCAGGAACATGGCGTAGAGCAAGATGGTGCCCATAATCACCGGATAATCCCGATTTGTGATGCTTGTCACAAAGTATTTGCCCATGCCGGGAATGCCAAAGATCAACTCGGTCACAAAGGTCCCTGTCACCAGGGCGGCAAACAACGGGCCCAAAATCGTTACCACCGGGATAAGTGAATTCTTCATCGCATGGCGCAAGATGACAATGCGCTCCACCAGGCCCTTGGCCCGGGCGGTCCGGATGTAGTCCTCCCGCACCACCTGCAGCAGGCTGGCCCGGGTGAGGCGGGCGATAATGGCCGAGCTTCCCAGCCCAAGCGCCACCGACGGCATGATGGCGTGTTTGATGAAGTTGGCATCCAGCTCCCGCGGGAGGAAGCCGAGCAGGTACGGCGGCTGGGCGCCCCAGCCGTTGGGGGGCAGCCACTTGAGGGAGACTCCGAAGATCCACACCAGGACCGGCCCGAGAACGATCACCGGTACCGACACGCCAAACACGGCCACGCCCATGCCCACGTAGTCCCAAACCGTGTTCTGCCGCAGGCCGGCCAGGATGCCCAACGGCATCCCGACCACCAACGCCACTAGCAGCGCAAACACACCCAACTGGGCCGAGATCGGCAGCTGGTCGCGGATGATGTCGTTGACCGTGCGGCTGCGTGAGGCGTAGGAAGGACCAAAGTTCATCCACTTCAGCCAGCGGCCTTCGCCGATTTGGAAATTGAAGATAGCGCTGTCTTGAAGCGAATTGCCAGGCGGTACGGTCGAAATGTGGGGCACCAGCACATCATTCAGAAAGCGCAAATATTGCTGGGGCAGGGACTCGTCCAGATGATAACGTTCGTTGAGGTTGGCGATGATTTCCGCCGGCAACGCCTTCTCCTGGTCGAACGGCCCACCCGGCACCGAGTGCTCCAGGACGAAGGTGACCGCCGAAACCACGAGCAGCACCAGGAACATCCACAACGTGCGCCGAACGACAAATCGGGCCATGTCCACACTCCACTAGGCTTCCGGCTACCAAGCACCGGTTTGGGTCACTGACCTGTGTCAGCGGCACAGACCGCCACCGGATAGGAAAGAAGAGGGGTTGGAGGGGCTTGCGCCCCTCCAACCTGCCTCTCAAGGCTTTGTGAAAAGCCTAGTGTGGCATCACGTCCCACTTCTCGAACGACTGCCGCTGGATCACCGAGTAGGTGCGATCGATGTACGGTTTGGTCACCGAAAGAGTGGTGTACCAGTAGATCGGGATCATCGCCGCATCGGTCTTGACCAGGATTTCCTCAGCCTGCGCGTACAGATCGGTGCGCTTCTGAGCATCGGTCTCCGTGGCTGCCTTGGTCAACAGATCCTCGAAAGCAGGATCGTCCCAGTTGAAGCCGCCACCCTCGCTCGGGTTGGCCGAACCACCGAAGCCAGCGTCTTCCTTGAGGAAGTTGTTGGCGTCCGGATAGTCCTGGCACCAGCCGAGGCGGAAGATCTGCGGTGTGGCCACGGGGTCACGGATCGTGTTCAGGTAGACCTTCCATTCCTGGTTGGTCAGTTTGACATTGACACCCAGGGTGTCGGCCCACATCTGCTGGATGGCTTCAGCGATTTGCTGATGTCCAGAAGAGGTGTTGAACATCAGGGTGATGTCCAGCTGATCGGCCGTCTGGCCGGTCTCGTCCAGGTAGGACTTGAGCTGCGCCTTGGCGTCGTCCGGGTTGTAGTACACACCCAGATCGGGGTACTTGTCCGGGCTCGGTGCACCTGCCAGGCCGGGCACGGAGAACCAGTGCGCCGGCAGCTGGCCGCCCTTGGTCACGTTGTCGATCAGGCTCTGGCGATCGACGGCCTCGGACAGAGCCAGGCGGACGCGCTGATCACTCACCACTGGGGCCTTGGTGTTGAAGCCGTAGTAGTAGGTGCAGGGCGACGGGCCGATGTAGAGCTCTTTGGAGAGCGTGGGGTCGGACTTCACGCGGTCGATGTCGGACAGTGGGACCGCAGAGAAGTCGACATCGCCGGCTTCATAGGCAGCGAAGGCCGGCTGCGAGTCCAGCATGCTGAACTGCACTTCGTCGATTTTCGGCTGCGGGGTGTTGTCCGTGCCGGGCCAGAAGGGGTTCTTGACGATGGTCAGCGTCGAGTCATGGACCCATTCCTTCAGGGCGAAGGGGCCATAGCTCTGCATGAAGCCTGGCTCGATCCAGCGCTCGCCGCGCGCCTCGGTGCAGTCATCGCCTTCGATGATCCACTTAGGTTCGGCACGGGCGATCCACATCCCGGCGATGTTGACGTTGTAGGCTGCTTCTTGATTGAAAGTGATCGACAGAGTCGTGGCGTCCGGGGCGGACACACCGACGCCGTCGGCCGTGCCGTCGCCGCTATTGTATGCATCGGCGCCCGCAACTGCGAAGCCCAACACATACGCATAGGACGAAGCCGTCGCCGGGTTGATGGTGCGCAGAAGGCCGTACATGAAGTCTTGCGCGGTCACCATACGCGGGTTGCCGTCGCAGTCCATCACCTGCACGACCTTCGAGCCATCCCAGCGCACCCACGGGATATCGTCCCGCAGATGGAAGGTGATGGTCTTGCCGTCGGCGCTCGTGTCCCACGATGTTGCCATGGCTGGCAACAACTCGCCTGTCGCCTCGTCCTGTCGGGTCAGGCCAACCGTGATTTCCTCAACAACCTGGACCGAGGAGGTGTCGGTCGACAGCGAGGGGTCAAGGGTCGGAACGTCGCCTGAACCAAAGCTGGCGGCGTCGCGAACGACCTTGGGGCCCATCGCCTCAGCACCCGGGGTGGCGGTGATGACGACGGTTTGCGGCGTGCCTTCGACCATGCGAGTGACCTCGATGGTCTGGGGTGCGGCGGCACCGCCGCAGGCGGTCAGGACCATGCTGGCGACAACCAGCAGTCCGAACACCATCATAAACTTGCTTGTTCTCATGGCGCTCTCTTCTCCTTCCAAGAGGAATTAAGATGCGATCCCAAACGGGTCTTGCTTGCATTGCGCTTGCTCCCTATAACACCACCTCCTCTCAACTTTTTTCGGCTCAGCAATCGCTCTTCTCGTGCAACAAACAGCAGCCTGCATCGACTGTCCAGGCTGCCCACATTCTAAACCAGGTGGCAGTACACCCAGTGTCGTGGCGAGGCTTCCCGCCATTCGGGATGTCACGTTCTCGCAAACCTCAACCGCCAGTGGGCAACGGGTGTGGAATTGGCAACCCGACGGTGGGTTGGCCGGGCTGGGGACATCGCCTTCGAGGATGATCCTCTTGCGCCGCTTCTCTTTGCCCGGATCTGGGATCGGAACAGCCGAAAGCAGCGCCTGGGTATAGGGGTGAAGAGGATTGGAATACAGCTCCTCTCGATCAGCCAATTCCATGATCTTGCCCAAATACATGACGGCCACCCGATCGGAAATATGGCGCACCATGCTCAGGTCGTGGGCGATGAACAGATAGGTGAGCCCCAGCTTGTCCTGAAGTTCTTGCAGCAGGTTGACAACCTGGGCCTGGATGGACACATCCAACGCCGAGATCGGCTCGTCGCAGACGATGAACTCGGGCTCGAGCGCCAGGGCCCGCGCAATTCCAATGCGCTGCCGCTGCCCGCCCGAGAATTCGTGGGGATAGCGGTTGATGAAATAGGGATTGAGGCCCACCAGGCGCAGCAGTTCCTCGACGCGCTCGCGGCGCTCGCGGCGGTTACCGATCTTGATGGACATCCAGCGGTTCCCCGACAATGGCGCCCACTGTCATACGCGGGTTGAGGGAGGCATACGGGTCTTGGAAGATGATCTGCAGACTCGCGCCGCAGGTTACGCAGCTTCTCGGCGCCGACCTCGGTCAGATCGATTTCGCCGAAGAAGACATGGCCGGATGTGGGTGGGTAGAGCTGCAGGATCGAGCGCCCGGTGGTGGACTTGCCGCAGCCGCTCTCGCCCACCAGACCCAGGGTCTCGCCCTGAGAAGATGTCGAAGCTGACGCCATCGACTGCCTTGACGGCACCCACCTGCCGCTGGAGCAAGATGCCGCGTGTGATCGGAAAGTGCTTCTTCAAGATCGACGACGCGAACCAGGGCCTTGCCGTTGGTCTCCGTCATGCCACCGGCTCCGGCATGGCGATGCCTGCTTCGGCCAGCATATCCTGCCTTAGCTCGCTGGTCTCCATGTCGACCCAGCAGGCCGCTCTGTGATTGGGCCCCAGCATGTACAGGGGCGGATTGTGCTGCCGGCAAATTTCCTTCACATAGGGACAGCGCTCGGCGAAGGGACAACCTGGCGGCAGATCGACCAGGTCGGGCGGCAGGCCCTCAATCGACTGGAGCTTCTCGCTTTGGTCCTTGTCCATCCGCGGCAGGGATCTGAGCAATAGTGCGGTGTACGGATGCGTGGGGTGCTCGTACAGATCATCTACCATGGCGTCTTCGACAATGAAGCCAGCGTACATCACCAGAACCCTGTCGGCCAGGCCCGCCACGACGCCCAGGTCATGCGTGATCCAGATCAGCGACATGCCGAACTGCTCGCGCAACCGCAGGACCAGGTCGATGATCTGCGCCTGGATGGTCACGTCCAGCGCCGTCGTCGGCTCGTCGGCGATCAGCAAGGTCGGGTTGCAGCTCAGACGCCATGGCGATCATGGCCCGCTGCCGCATGCCGCCCGAAAATTGGTGGGGATAGTCGTTCGAGCCGATCGCGCCGCGTTGGGGATGCCCACCAGCTCCAGCAACTGGGCAGCGCGCTCCTCGGCATCCTCTTCACTCATCCCCAAATGGACCATCAGGGGCTCTTTGAGCTGCAGGCCCACCGTCAGCACCGGGATTGAGCGAGGTCATCGGGTCTTGGAATACCATGGCAATTTGGCTGCCACGGATGGTCCGCATTTTCGATCTGGGGGAGTTCGAAGAAGATCCTGGCCGTTGAAGATGACTTGCCCTTCGACCGTCGCCGGCGGCTCGGGAAGCAGCCGCATGACGGATAGGACCGACACGCTCTTGCCGCAACCGCTCTCCCCAACGATACCGACGGACTCGCCCTCTTCGATGCTGTACGAAATCCCGTTGACCGCCTTGACTGTCCCTTCGTCGGTATGGAACCTGGTGGTCAGGTCCTTGACTTCGAGAATGTGTCGAGACAAGCGGTTCTCTCCATCCCTACAGTCTTGGTTGTCATGGTTTGCGGTCGATGCCCGTCATCAGCCGACGAGCGACCCGGTCAGCCTCACCCGAATCGAGGTACGCCGAAGAGCGCAACCCTGGCCTGGGTCGGAAAGGCAGGCCGTGACCTGATCATCAACGCCCTGCCTTTGAATTCTGCAATCTGTGAGTTAATCCACCTGCCGGGATTATACCCACAAATGGGCCTCCGTCAACCATGAGCACTCTTCGCCCGCCCAGTTGTCCGGACAAGATGGACCCTGCTCGGGCTCTCACGCTCCGCAGGCTGAGCATCCCGAAATCCGAGCGGGCTGGCGTACAGCATGACGTTGTTGGACATCCGGTGCTCGATATCTTTGTAGATCGGCAAGCCGCGCGCCCATTCGGGAGGTCTGCCGGGAACCCGGCCGGGCACATTCCATGGCCAGCGCGGCTGTCTCAAGCACCCGTCGCCGCGCAGCTGGCGGCGCTGACACTTCGGCACGCCATTCGCGCAGCGACTGCCTCAATTCGTAGTCGAAATCAGGCTCGTTGAACAGTCTAAGAAAACTCATACGTCGCCAACGTCATCTGCCAGGCCTCCGTGCGCAGCCGCTTCTTCAAGGGCTACCCGCGCATAGTACATTCGCGACTTAACCGTACCCTCGGGAACCCCCAAAATCTCAGCGATCTTGCTCATCGGCAAATCGTTCACATAGTACATCACCACCACCACCCGCTGCGGGAACGGAAGCAGGGCCACCGCCCGCCGAACGCGGTCGGCTTGTTCTTGGATTTCAAGCTGGTGATGGGGGGTAGGCCGAACTTCCCTGCTCAACCATTCCCCAAGCTCACCCAGGTAGCGCATCCAGCGTTTGCGCTTCTTGATCCAGGTATACGACAGGTTGGCCGTCACCCGGTAGAGCCATGGTTCAAGCGGCCGATCCGGATCGACACGGTGCGCAAACCGATGCATCCTGAGAAAAACATCCTGCAGCAAGTCGGATGCGGCGTCTTCATCGTTGGTGATCATCGAGCGCGGTTCGATAAACTCTTTGTTGATGGCGATCATACAGCACGCCCAGAGCGTCGAGGTTGCCGCGTTGGAGCTCTAGGATCAGTTCCCTGTCGCTATCTTGGACCAGTGTTTGGGCCATTTCTCTGCGACTTCGTTTCCCTATCTACGGATGGGCGGCACAAAGGGTTCAAACCAAATTTCCCTTCCAGTCTAGCGCAAGTTTGTTACGAGCCGATTGCTTCCCGGCATCAGGTCCCGGAAGGGCAGGCGTGCAGGGCTTCGATGTTCCATAAGCACGCTTGGGGACGAAGGATCCAGGCTGACACCGCACAGCCAGGGTGCGTAGGCCACCAGCCTGGGTCTGCACGAAAGCGGGATCGCAGGCGTTGATCCCGCAAGATGGCCTGCGTCTGGCAGACGGCATCGCCGTAGCCCGGGCTGTCCGGCACCCCCAAGACAGGCACTCCGCATGCGGCGTCGTAGGCCTGATCGCTGAAACCGGATGCGTTACTTCCATAGGGATGGTCATCGGAGGGGACTTCCCAGCTGGCAAACATGTCGCACGGCGGCGAAATCAGCGTGGGCCAGGACCAAACGACGGCTTGAAATGTCCGACCGAAGACCGGCCCGTCGGGCCAACTGGCGAACAAATCGGCCGTGTCCATCGTGTTCGACATTGATTTCTACGCCGCACTGCGGCCAATTCGGATGTCAAGAGGTCCCAAGGCGGGCATAGACATCCCCCATGGGCATCAAGACCTCGAAGCTAACGGTGTCCCATCCGGGACTCCCGCGAATTCCGTTCGCCGCTCTTGGTCGGTCGCTAGAACTTCCCGGCCGCCCATCCGGCATCTTCCAAGAGTTGGCGCCCGGCGGAGGGATTGTATGCCGTTGGCGTGGCTGGGACAGCGTAGAGCGGATGGGACGGCGGGCAGGTAGCTGTCGGCGGCCTCGCCTGTGCCATAGAGCACCGAATCTGTGATCGCCTGCCGGTCGATGCAGGCGGAAAGAGCACGCCGGGTCCGAACATCGGCAAACAAGCCCGTAGTCTGACCATCGCCGACAGGATCCAAGTTCATATCCAGCCGCATGACAAGTGGGCCAGGAACTTGCGACGTACGCCAGATCGCCGGACTGGCCTGGGCAGGCATCCAGCTGCGGCACGTCGCCGGGCCCCAGGAGGGTCTCGTCCAGGACATCGCATTCGCCTGTCTTGACCTGGTCGATAGCGCTGCCGGCCTGATCGCCCAGGAAACGAAAGACCACTCGTTCGAAGGCATGCCTGTCGGCTGCCGCCCAGTAGGAGGCGTTCGGAGTGAGCACGATTTGTTCGCCGGCTGTCCAATGGTCGATCCGGTAAGGGCCCCACCCGATGGGCGTCCTGGCCGCCAGATCGGATGCCCGCACTTCCGTCTGCCGTCATGCCCTCAAGCACGTGCTTCGGCAAGGGCGTCCAGAAGTTGGACTGATAGTCGGCATCGACAAATCCTGGCAGACCGGCCCACTCCACGGTCAGATCATCGACCGCCTTATAGCTGAAAGTGCGGGCAAAAAGATACTTGGTGCTGGGCGTGGCGGGATCCCATCCAGGGCATAGGAGAAGACCGTGTCGGCCGATGTGAGCGGTTGGCCATCCGACCATGTCAGATCCGCTTTGAGCGTGAAATCGGCCACCAGCCGATCCATGTCAACCGAACCGCCCCGTACGTCTGAACACAGTCTTGCTGCGTGCAGCCGGATGGGAGGTAGGGCAGGCCGCGGGCGAGGGATTCCGGTTGATCGGTTTCGGGGTTGATAGTAGATGTCCCCTGACCGAAGGCTCACGCTCTCAAACCGCGCCTGGCCGTTGGCCAAAGCTGGGCAGGCCATCCAGGATGACGGGCACGGGTTGGAAACCCAACACATCCGTTGGGCCATCGTAGATGGCCTCGAGGACCGTGTCGGCCTCACGGCTGGTGTCATCGTACAGATAGAGCGAACTCGGCTCTTGGGCCAGGCAGACGACCAAATCGGTGTGGATCGGTGGTGCTGTCGGTGTGGGCGCCGAGATGCCGACGCTTTGTGTCGGCGCCAGAGTCGGAAGCGCCGGCTCAGGCAGGCGCGAGCAAGCAGCTAGACATCCGACGGCGCCCAACCATAAGCAGAGAGCTCACCAAAGGTCTTCTCATCCCCCTTCTCCTTTGTCAAACGACGGTCCTGGACGAGTTGGACTCCTGTGCAGTACTCGTCCAGGAAAGACCTGGTCCTCATCGCTGAGGCGCGCCGAAGCGAGTAAGTCCGGCCTACGATCAAAGGTCCTCAAGAGCGACTGCTGACGGCGCCACCGTGCGATCGCTGCGTGATCCCCGATCGCAGAATATCTGGCACCGGCCAGCCGCGGAACTCGGCTGGCCGTGTAAAGTGGGGATACTCCAACAATCCGTCCGGAAAAGGAATCGCCTACAGCCGCCGACTCGTCGCCCAAGACACCGGGAAGCCATCGGGCCACGGCATCGATCACCATCAAGCGCGGGCAGTTCGCCGCCAGTAAGCACAAAATCCCCAACTGAAATCTCGTCCGTCGCCAGATGCTTTCGCACACGCTCGTCGACCCCTTCGTAGCGGCCGGCGATCAACGCCAGGCGTGGATGCTGCGCCAAGCGCTGCAGCCTTCTTTTGATTAAGCGGGCGGCCCTGCGGAGACATAAGGATCACCGGCGTCATCTCCAGGACCTCGCCCAGAATATCTTCGACGGCGGCAAATATCGGCTCGGGCTTCATGACCATCCCTCCGCCGCCGCCGTAGGGGACATCATCCGTGGTTCGATGGCGATCAGTGGCATAGTCGCGGATGTCGATCAGGTGAACTCCAGCAGCCCATCATTCCATGGCCCGGCCGAGGACGCTGGCCTTGAGATAGGGTTCCAATACGTCCGGCATCAGAGAGAAGACATCGAAGCGCATCATGCCCAGCCCGTCACTGCCACTTTGTCCCGACCCTGTTCTTTGGCCGCGGTAGAGCGCCTGATCGGCCACATCCACCAGACTGTCGGCATCCGCAGCGTCATCCCTCAAGCGTTGCGATCCCCTGGCTGGCGGTCGGGGACGGCATCTTCCTTCCCAGGCGATCGATGGGCTCGAGCGACTCCAAGGTGTCCCGAATTCGGTCGGCGACCATGCGCGCTTGAGATTTGGTGGCGCCGGACAGCGCCACGCCAAACTCCTCGCCACCCCAACGGCCCACGGCATCGCGCTTCTTGACATTCGCCCTGATGGCCTGGACGGTGGTCTTGAGTGCTGCGTCACCCGCCACATGCCCGAACTGGTCATTGTAGGCCTTGAAGTGGTCGACATCCAGCATGATCAGAACTCAAGGGTGTCTCGTCGCCTTTGGCGTCCTCCACCATGGCATGCAGCGCAGTGACAAAAGCCCCATGGTTCAAGCACTTGAGTAAGGCTGTCCAGTCTGGCCTGCGCTTGAACCTGGGCGTGATGTCGGGCGTTGTCGAGGGCCACACCGATTTGTTCCGTGACCATACCCAACAGGCGCTCATCATCTGCGCCGAACGCGTGCGGCCGGCTGGATTGGACCACGAGGACGCCGATCACGCGATTGTGTGCCACGATCGGGACCCCGATGTCGGACTGCACGTCGCCAAGCGATCGATCCGAGTTCTGGAAGGCATCGTCGGCGATCGCGACCCTGCCGTTCGGCTTTGCTGCTCTGAACCACCCGGCCGATCAGGCTCGAATCGTCCACCGGCAGCGATCAGATCGTCCTGCTTGGGCTGACCGCCCATCGGCCCAAACCCGGCAGCGTAGCTCAGCTTCGCTCCCGGGTTCATTGACCAGCAGCACATGGACCCACTCGAAGTCAAATTCCCCTGCCAGGAGCCGGCAGACTTCATTCAGCATCCATTCGGTGTCCAGAATGGCGGAGACGCGACGGCTGATCTCCGCCACGGTGGCCAGCAGGTTGCGCTGTTCCACTTCACCTTCGAACGCCTTGGCATTCTGAATGGCTGCCGCGGAGACACTGGCCAGCATTTCCGAGACCGACAACTCGGCTTCGTCCGGTCGCCGGTGATCGAGGAACCCGAGCGTCAGGACACCTAAGATACGTCCGGTCGCCTTGAAGGGGGAGGAATGTAGATAGAACCCACATCCCCACGCACAAGCAATTCCCGCAGCTCGGGCATCTCGTGGTCAATGTCCTCGACGATCAAGGGTTGGCCCTGGTGCAGGAAGGATTGAACCAGGGGATGATTCAACGGAAGGCTGATCGACAGCGCCGAACTGCTCAGGCCGACCTGGGCAGAGAGCACCAACGAATCGAGCAACTCATCCACGATCAACACTGAGCAGGTGGCGCTGTTGGCCAGGGCGGCGCCGCGGGAGACGATCTCCGACGAGGACGTCTCCCAAGCGATGGCGGGTGGTCAGAGTGGTCGCCAATTCCGCCAGGGCTGTCATTCGGAGCGTGCGCGCCCGTTCGGCTTCTTGGCTGCGGGTGTTCTCGATCGCCACGGCAGCAAAGGCCCCGATCGCCCTGCTAAGTGCGAGGTCGGCGATATCGAACTGTTTCACCGGATCGCCCAATGCCACGAGCAAGCAGCCAATCATCTCGTCCCAACTGCATGAGCGGAATGCCCAAAAGGGAGCCCGTATCCTGCTTGGCGATGAAACCTTCTCCGACCAAGTTCGCGTAGGCTGGGTCCAAGGGATCCATAACAAGCACGGGCTCGGCTTGTCGCTCCATGGCCTCCAATAGAGGCTCCGACACCTGGGTCAGCCTCACACCGACGGCCGATTTGGCGCTCGGCCGGACCGCTCCGATCTCCGCCAGGCCCACGAAGTAGCTGCCCTCCGGCGCCAGGACCCACAAGCTTCCATGATCACCGCCAAGAGCATCGACGACGGCCATGAGCATCTGCTCACGGAGTCGAACGGGGTCTTTGGATTGAACGATCAGGCGGCTAAGCTGCTCCATAACCCGCAGACGACGGGCGGCAAGATTGCGGGAAGACGCCAGCTGGCGGAGCTCAGGAAGACCCAGTCTGAAAGAAGTTGACTTTCATCAACCGGCAAGCCCTCGGCCAGAGATTGATCCCGTGCTGCAAGGCGCTCCAAGGGGATCAACAAGCCCCGGCTGAACAATCCAATACCCCACCAGGCACAAACCCAAGGCGAGCATAAAGAGCGAAGCGGCGGCAACTGCCAGGCCCAGTGCCGACAAGCCGCGGCCCCCCTTCGTCAGCCATGCCAACACGCCGACCGCCAAAAGCGCGGTCAGCGCTGAGCCTGCGAAAGACCCAAAGCAGGAGTTGCGTTCGGAGTTCCCCGGGAAATTTACGGGGCATCGGAGGTGACCTGCCCGTGAGAGCAATTGTCGGCGATTATAGCACGCCAGATTTGGCTTGCCCCCAGTGCTCGATCATCGTCCGAGTGGACTCAAACGCCAGCGGAGGCAAAGTGTCCCGGCTAAAGAAACCCGAGGCATCGATGTCATCGCGCGCCGTCAGCGTGCCTCCCTTGAGCAGGCCGTGGTAAACAATGACGATGCTCGCCCCTTCGGCCTCGACGGGCTGGTGGATCACCTCCAGCAGACGGGCAGCTTCGACCTCCAGGCCCGTCTCCTCCAAACACTCTCTTTCAGCAGCCAGGCGTGGGTCCTCATCCCCGTCCACGAAGCCGGCGGGCAGGCTCCATTTGCCCAGTTCAGGTTCATTCACTCGGCGGACCAGGAGAACGCGCCCATCGTGAACAACGAAGACCGCCGCAGCGACTTTGGGGTCGAAGAAATGGACTCGTCCGCAATTGGAGCATACCGGCCGATGTTTGCCAAAGGACTGCCGGAGCTCAACGGGGCTGCCGCACGACAGGCAGTAGCGTACTCGATCGTGGAAGGACATCGCTTATCGGCGGTTCTTGAACTGGACGCCGAGGAGAAGAATAAGCCCGGCGCCGAGCAGGATCTCGCTCCAGCGCAAGACGTCCACCCCGGCCAGCGTCTCTTCACCGGCCGATGGGCGTGTGAAAGTGTCCTGAGGCACGGGCGGAAGCGGGCTGGGTGCGGGACTCGCCACAGCGCCGGAGCCGGCGGCCTGCGGGAGGGCCAAAGCCATCGGAGGTGTTACTTCCGCTGAACTCGAGTCAGCCCCCGGAGTCGACGCCGCCGCCCGCAGCGAGTTGGCCAGGGGAGTGCCCTCGACTTCACCAACCTGCCCTCCAAAGATGGCTGGGCGTCTTGTTCGGCTTTGTCGGCCATCGCCTGTTCGGCCGGGGCGGCGGCCGGCGCCTCGAGGGCCTGAGGCGCTCCGGCCATGCTGAATCTGGCCGCTGTACCCACAAAGTCGAGGCCGATCACGGCAACCAGGGCCAGCGTCATGACGGCTGTCGCCAGCCGCAGGGCCGGCCTCCCCCACTGCCCTCCCCGCTGCCCGACCATTTCCGGCGTCAATCGGTAACGCCGCGGGGGTCGGAGCCGGGGAAGGCGCCGCAAGCCGGCTGTCATCCACCGGAGCTCGGCCAGCGTGCGCGCCAATTCGGGCTCAACCTGCAGGCGTGTTTCGACCTCAGCCGCCTCAGCCGGCCTGAGCTCGCCGTCCAAGTAGGCTGAAAGTTGCTCGAGATCGCGGTCGGTCAGATGAGTCATGGCATCACAACGCCTCATCTTCCAGACGAAACGAAGCCGGCAAAAGTTCCCGATGGGCCTGAAGGCAATCCCGCAACCGCAGTCGAGCTCGCGCCAGCCGGCTCTTGACCGTGCCCAACGGCTTCCCCAAGACCTGGGATGCCTCGTGATAGTCGTGCCCCTGCACATCCACCAGGATGGCGACAAGCCGGAACTCATCCGGCAAACCGGTAAGGCAATCCTCTAGCGCTCGAGCCAGCTCGGCCTGCTGCGCTTCCAACTCCGGATCCCCCACCTCGGAGGCCAGGACGCCTGCCGAATCGGCCTCATCCGGATCGTCAAGAGGGTTCAAGTCCTCCAATCCGATCGCCGGCCGGCGCTTAAGCCGCCGGAGTTCATCGTAGCAGGCATTGGTAACAATGCGCAGAATCCAGGCCCTGAAGGAGCCCCCCCGATAGCGCCGCAGACCCTTGTACGCCGAGATGAAGGCTTCTTGCGCGGCGTCATCGGCTGCCTGGGGATCACCAAGGATCCGGTAGGCGAGGTTGTAAACCTGATCCTGGTAACCCAAAATCAGGCGGTTGAATGCCTCAAGATCGCCGCGCTTGGCATCGTCGATCAGGTGGGGCTCATCCATGCGGCCATGATAGCCCACGCCGAGGAGCCGATCAAGGCGGGCGGGAAGCTGCAGACTACCCGAGGCGGGCGCTGGGCGCGAACCGCCGCCTGGCACCAAGCTCAGACGACGGTTCGATCCGCAAGGGGTTCTGCGCCGGAAGCTAGTATTGGCTGTAGCTGGATGTCGGTTGGGCGGTTGCGCCGGCGCTGGCGCTGGATTCGATCGGCTCACCGGAAGGCGAGAGCAGATACCACGTGCCCCCGAAGCTCTGTATGCCCTGACCGGCCACGTCGCCTGGGGCGTGGTCGCCCTTGAACGTGTAGAGAGGATGCCCGTTGTAAGTCACCTGGATGGCTCCGTCTGGCCGTGTCAGAGTTCCCAGAAGCGAGGCGTCGGCGCCGCTCCCGGCGCTGGGCTGACCAGTGGTGGTCACGGGCGGCCAGGCGCCGGCGCACGCGTCAGTGCAGGCCGACTGATCGGGTGAATCCGCAGTTAGCAGATAGAGGCTGAGCCCTTGGGCGTCGACGAGGATCTTTCCCATCGATGAGTCTGCCGAGGCCACCGTGTCGCCAGCCGGGCTTCCGCCGCCTGAGTCGCCGGAAGCGGCGCTGGCCTTCAAGGCATCTCCGGCCGGAGACACCACATACCAGATCCCGCCGAACTTGTCGATGCCCTGCCCATTCACATCCCCGGCGGCCTGGTCCTTGACAAAGTAGTAGAGCGGATGCCCGTTGTAAGTCACCTGCGGAGTGCCGTCGGCGCGGGAGATCGTGCCCAGCTTGGAGGCATCCACGCCGGCTCCGGCGGTGGCGCTGCCCGTCACGGACAGCGGCGGCCAAGCGGCAGCGCAGGCGTCGGCGCAGATCGAAGCATCTGGAGAATCCCCGGTCAACAGGTAGAGAGTCTTTCCATTGCCGTCGACCAAGATCGTGCCCAGCGGCGAGTCAGCAGAAGCCACGGTGACCTCGGTGGACATCGCCGCCCCCGACGCTTGAGTTGCCGGCACACCTGTGGCGGCTGCGCCCCCACAAGCAGCCACGGCCAGGCCTCCAATTGTGAAAATCATCACGAGTGAGCTCTTCGTCGGATGCGACATACTCCCTCCTCCATCAAACAGTGCAACCAATCGGGGGGCCGGCGGTCAGCCGCCCGTATCGCTTATCTATACGCCTCGCGGATTAAGATTGGATTGGTAGCAGAGGAGAAAACGGGAAGACCCGTTGCGCCTAGAAGTCCCCGCTGAGCACGTTCGTCCCAATGGGCGCAGGGCTGCCGCCCTCGGGCTCGATCGTCACGCCAAAGCCTGCATAGGCCTGGAGCGGATCGGGGGCACGGATCACCACGAGTGTAAATGTCTTGCCGCCCGTTGACTGAAACGTGCCCGCACTCACCCGCCCGTCGCTCCGCGTTCGTAGCCAGACTTGGTAGGTCCGACCGGGAGGGAGGGGCTCCAGACCCCAGGCGTACATCGCCGCCACCGGGCGATCGGGGTCAAACACAATAGTTCCATAGGCGTCCTGGCCCTCGAACAGCACCGATGTAGCACCAGGATAGGCAGCGATGGCCTGGGCGATCTGACTCGCACCCAGCTCGACTCTGAAGGCGGGCTTGATCCTGGCGCAGACCGAGCACCTGCTGCAGCAAGGCCAGGTTGACCAGCAACACGGCAGCCACGGCGGTCCCGAGGGCCAATCGCCAGAGAGAGAAACGCCTACCGAAAGGCTGCCTGGCAGCCGAGGCCGCATTGGCTGTGGTTTCCATGCGAAGCATCAGCGCTTGCCGAAGCCCGTCGGGGGGCGCCGCATCCGGCAAGGCCATCAGCAAGCCCTCGGCCACCGCCCGGTATTCCGACAACAGCGCGCTGCAATTGGGACAGGACGGAAGATGCGATTCAACCTGCGCCCTCTCATCGTCTTCCAGGCTGTTAAGGGCGTATTCTGCCAGCAAGGGTTCAATTTCTCGGCAATCGTCCGCCATGCTGTCTTAGACCTCTCTGTCTTCGTTAACGCCTGAATCGCCCGCTTCGGATGGCTCGCCTCGTGCGTCGCCCATCGGCTCGAACCATACTTGACGAAGCTTTTCCATGCCGAGCCGAAGGCGCGTCTTCACCGTCCCCAGTGGGACCCCCAGGTATTGTGAAATCTGGCTGTGGGACATCCCATGGTAGTAGGCGCAGGTGATGGCCGCCCTCTGTTCATCTGGCAGGCTTTGCACGGCGAAGTACAGGCTCTTCCAGCGGGCCTCATCCGTGCGGCTCACGCTATCTCCTAGCATCGGCTCCCAACCGGTCTCAGGATCCGGGGGCTCCACCAGCTGGGGCTTCCGCGCTGCGCGGCGAAGCCGGTCGAGGGCAACATGCCGGGTGATAGTGAGCAGCCAACCCATGAAGCTACCCCGTCCTGGGCGAAAGGTCTCCGCCCGGGTCCAAACCTTCAGAAATGCTTCTTGAACGACCTCTTCGGCTGCCATCGGATCGACCATCATCTTCAGCGCCAGGCCGTATACCTTGGGGGATGTCAAGTCGTAGAGCGCGAGGAAGGCCCCCCGATCGCCGTCGGCGACACGGGCCGCCAGTCTAACGTGGTCCTGTTGTGGGTCCAAGCTCACCAGACAGCAACCATCCCGCCCTGCTAGGTTTCAGGGCCTGATAGGCTGCGGACGACTCGGTTGTGTGAGTCGAGAAGCAGGATGACGGCCTCGACTGGTGTGTCTGAGAGCTCAAATCCCATGACGATGATCTCTTCTCCAACCCCGATCAAGTGCGCCGCCGCCCCGTTGATGCCGATCCCCCCCGAGCCACGCTCGCCAGGGATGACATACGTCTCAAGCCGCGAACCGGTGGTGTTGCTCACAACCAGAACCTTCTCGCCCACATGCAACCCGCTCTGATCGATCAAGTCCGCATCGATCGTGATGCTGCCGACATAGTGTAGGTCAGCTTCGGTCACCGTCGCTTTGTGGAGTTTCGACCGCAGGAACCACCGCATAGGGCTACGCTTCTCTGTGGATCACTCAGGACGAGTAGGTTCTCAGCATTCTAAAGCTTGGGCGGCCCTGCTACAAGGCCCTTGGTCCGTTGCCCGCCGGCGATCCTTGGCCGTACAATGAGTTCAGCCGAATACGCTTGGAGGACGGAGTGGAGGTCACCAAGAACCTTGGCATGTTGCTGCTGGCAGTATGGCTGATCGTGTAGGGGATCCTGAACCTGGGGATCATCAACTTCGGCCGGTCCGGCGTTCTCCTAGCCGTTCTCGCCCTGGCAGGCGGGATCGTCCTGCTCATCCGCCGCTCGTCGAGATGGCGGTGACCTACGCCCCCCTTACACCCGAACGTTGGGATGATCTGGTGCGGCTCTTCGGAGATCACGGCGCCGGCGGCTGCTGGTGCATGTTCTGGCGCACCAGCCGCGCCAAGTTTTCACGCCAAGGCAACCAGGGAAACCGGAGCGCCTTCCGGTCATTGGTCGACGGCGGTCACGTCACGGGGGTGATCGCCTATGTCGACGACGCGCCGGCCGGATGGATTTCCATCGCCCCCCGCGAGAGCTATGCTTCCTTAGAACGCAGCCGCAAGCTGAAACGGATCGACGATCAACCGGTCTGGTCGATCGTCTGCTTCTTTATCGATCGGGCCCACCGCAACCGAGGGCTGATGCCGGGTTTGATCGAAGCCGCTGTGACCTTCGCCGCCGAGCAAGGCGCCAGACTGGTGGAAGCCTATCCGACGGATCCAGAATACGATCCACGCGGCCCGGCCGAGGCTTACATGGGCGTGCTTCCCAGTTTTCTAGGGGCAGGATTTCAGGAGGTTGCCCGGCCGTCACCCGGCCGGGTCATCGTCCGGCGGAGACTCACCTAGCATCCCCCGTTCGCGCTGCTTGGCCAGCCAGAACTGGATGAGCCTCTGGCGGTCGGCCTCAGTGAGAACATCAGAGTCATCTAGCGTGCGTTTGAGAGCATCGTAGCCCGCGTCGAACGCACCCTGGTTGATGCGTTGAGTCAGCTCGTCGATAACCACTTGTCGTTCCCAATCGAGGGCCATCCGCCACCTTCCCCGGACCGATCACATCGCCCAGCCGCTCCGTCGCCGATCGCGCCAATTCTAGGTGACGGCCTCCGGACGGTCAACTGGCGACCTCCCTGAGCTTCCTCCAGCCTCCCACGACATGTACAATGCGAGGTGAGATTTGGGACGACCTTCGGGCGACGATCGGGGGCGGCTGGTTGATTGAACCGGTTTGTCTCCCCGATCGTTCATTAAACAACAGCCGGCCGGGCAAGGCTGGTAAAAGCTCCAGAGGTGCCATGCCTACCTCTTCGCACCCTCATCACAAACTCTCCTGATGACTGAAGCACAGTCTGGAGATCGCGCCCAGGGGGCCGCCCGCCAAAGCCTGGCGGCCCTGCGCCGTGGCGATCGCCCAAGCGCCCGCCGTCTCGCCTTCCGCGCCTTGGAGATGGATCCTCGCAACGAGATCGGCTGGCTGATCCTGGCGGCCCTGGCAGACACCGACGCCAGGCGCGGCTACCTCACCCATCTCCTTGAAATCCATCCCGATAGCCGGCGCGCCCTCCAGGCCCTGGAAGAGTTGGAGAGTAGGCCGCTTCCGGCGTCGCCCTATCTGCCGGCCCAGCCGGCCCAGATCTTTCCGCCAGCCGGGCCCAGTGCGCCTGCTCCCGGGGGACTCCCAGCGCCCCCGGAGTTGGACGTCCCCCCAAGAGCCGCGGCGGGGCGCGTGGCTGGGGGGCTACTGCGCGGCGGCGCCCGCATCTTGGGCACGTTGGGCGGAATCGCGTTCCTCACGCTGTTCGGCTTGATCATGTCCGAACGCGGCCGGGAGGGGCTGCCGGCCCAGATGCTCCAATCAGCCGGTGACGCCCTGGTGCAACTGGTCCGGTGGGTGATCTCCCATCCGCAGATCTACACCTGGCATCGCACAGAGCAGGCGGCCCTTCGATTGGTGTCCGAAACCTTCGCCAACAGCGCCGCCTTGCTCATGGGCGCGCTTGGCCTGGCTGTCATCCTGGGCGTGCCGCTGGGCCTGTTCGCCGCCATTACACGGCGCCGAGGCGGCGGCTCGCTGGCCACGATCTTTTCCGTGCTGGGGATCTCCACACCCAGCTTCTTGCTGGCAATGGTCTTGTGGGTGGTCGACATCAAGGTCCACAACACTTTCAACATCAAGGTCCTTCCGACCTCGGGCTTTGGCTTCGACGCCCACCTGATCTTCCCGGCGCTGGTCCTGGCCGCCAGGCCGCTGGCGCAGGTTGCCCAGATCACCTATATCTCTCTGGTGGACGTGCTTAGCACGGACTACGTCCGTACGGCACGCGCCAAGGGGCTCTTCCCCCGTTTGATCTACTTCAGGCATGCGTTCAGAAACCTGTGGATTCCCATCCTGACCACGTTGGGCTCATCTCTGCGTTTCTCGCTGGCAAGCCTGCCGGTGGTCGAAGTGTTCTTTGATTGGCCGGGGGTCGGCTCCACACTCCTGGAAGCCATTCGATTGGGCAATGCCCCTTTGGTGACCGATCTTATCGTCTCCCTCGGACTCTTCTTCCTGATCGTTAACCAGGCCCTCGACTGGCTCTTCCCGCTGCTCAACCCAGTGCTGCGGCAGTCGGGGGACGCCGAGCGACGCCGTGATGAGCGCGGCCTGCTGGCGCTCGTGCGCGATGGGATCGGCGAGGTCGTCGATACCTTTGATGATCTGCGCCGGCTGCTCCCGGGCCGCCGGCACGCGGCGCCCGTGTCTCGACTGAACTCTGGCCCGATCGAAGCCGCCGAACCGGACGAGCAGCCTGCAGCGCATCGCTCGCCCCGTCGCCTGCGCAGCCTTCTGTTAATCCGGCCCTGATCCTTGGCGGGCTGATGGTCATCGGCTTTACGGCCATGGCCGTGGGCGGCGAAGCCTGGACCGGGGCCAACGCCTATCAACCCCACGGCGTGATGATGATTGAAGGCACCATCGGCGCACCGCCGTACGCGCCGTCATCGGTGTTCCCATGGGGCACCGACCAGCTCGGCCGGGACATCCAGGCCCTGGTCCTCTCCGGCGCTCGCCAGACTCTGCTTCTGGCGTTCTTTGCCACTGTCGCTCGATTGCTGCTGGGGAGCGTCTTGGGGATGCTGGCCGGCTGGGCGCAGGGCGGTTGGCTCGATCAGTTCGTCACCGGCGCCATGGGGGTATGGGCGGCCTTTCCGGTGACCTTGTTCGCCATGATCCTCATTCAGGCCATCGGCATCAAACAGGGCGTGTGGGTGTTCGTCGTGGCCCTGTCCGTGGTGGGATGGGGAGAGGTCGCCCAGTTGATGCGCAACAAGGTCATCGAGCTCAAACCGCGCCTATTCGTCGAGGCGGCCCGCTCGCATCGGCTCGCGCTCGACCCATATCCTCAGGCGCCACCTGCTCCCCAACCTGGTGTCGCCGCTGCTGGTGATGGCAGCACTGGAGATGGGCGGGGTCCTCATGCTCCTGGCCGAGCTGGGCTTCCTCAACATCTTTCTTGGGGGCGGCTACCAAGCCATGATCGCCGAGTCGGGCGCCATGATCCCCGTCATCGAGCATTTCTCCGATATTCCCGGAATGGGGCGCCCTGCTGGCCAACATCCGTCAGTGGTGGCGAGCTTATCCGTGGATGGCCTGGTATCCGGGGCTGGCCTTCTTCCTGGCCATCATGGCCTTTCAACCTGCTCGGAGAGGGCATCCGTCGCATGGTGGACCGGGGCCAGTTCGACCTGAGCCGGCTGGTCAACCGCTACACGCTGCTGGCCTCCACGGGGCTGGTCATTCTGCTGGTCGTCGGCCTGCGCAGGTCGCCTCCCCATGGGGGTCTATCAGGGCGAGGCCAGCTCAGTTCGACACGCAACGCGCCATGGCCCACATCCAAACGCTGGCCTCGCCAGAGTTCATGGGCCGCGAGACCGGGACTGTGGGCGCCCGGCGGGCCGCGGACTACATCGCCGCAGCAGATGCAGGCCATCGGATTGAGCCCTGCCGGCGACGGCAACAGCTTCATCCAGACGTTTCCGAGCACCCCGCTACCATGTGGTCGGCGTCCCAAGCTCGACGTGATCGGACCCGGACGGCAGCCTGCTGGAGCTCGCTTGTCTATCACCAGCAGTTCGTCGACCTGCCTGGGGATGTGAGCGGCACGGTGACAGGCCGAAGCGCCTATCGTAGGATTGGCGCTTGGGCCGGATCCCGGCGGCACGTCTTCCGATCCCTACGGCCTGAGAAACTACGAACTCTACGACCGCATCGCCATCGTCCGGAAGTCTGATCTCGATCGGTTCAACATCGGCGCCCTGGCGGCAACTCTGGTGGTGAGCTGACGATCCGCTGGATATCACCCGCCGCTATCCCTTGCCGCAGCGGCCCTTGATCTCCTATCACGGTGTGATCATCATGATGATCACCCCCCAGGTGGCCGACGATTTGCTGGCATCGGCGGGCAGCAGCCTGGCCGAACTGGGACAAACAGGCGGCCGATCTGCAGCCCGGCGCCATCGCCGTCACCGATCCGGGGGTAACCGTGCGCATGCAGATGAGCACCGCCAGCTTTGACCAGATCGACGAGCGAGGACTACTACAACGTCATCGGATTCATCGCCGGCACCGGCTCGAGCTTCTCACAGGCCGGTGGCGGTCTGGACAGCCAGGTGGTGATGGTTAGCGCCTACTACGACGGCGTGGGGACGTCACCGGATGGGATTCTCTACCCGGGCGCCAATGACAACGCCAGCGGGGTGGCCACGATGCTGGAGCTGGCCGGGCGCTCAAGAACTCCCCCTATGAGCCGAAGCGGACCGTGGTGTTCGTCGCCTGGGCAGGCGGCGAGCGGCGCGAGGGGCTTGAGCGTGGACACCGTGATGAACGCCCATATTGGGTTCGACCAACTGACCGTGGAGGACGTCATCGAACTCAGCGGTGTAGGGGCCGGCGATGGATCGTCGATGGTATTGGGACAGGACAGCAGCTACCGCCTGGTCCAACTCTTCCAGTCGGCTGCCGACCGGCTGGGCTACCCAAGCACGACCCGCGGCCGCGGCCCCCATTACGGCTTGCCGATCTTGCCCGGATTTGGCGGCCGGGAGGGATTGAGCCTGGACATCAGCTGGGACGGATCGGACCGCCTGGCCCACACGCCGCAGGACAACCTTCGAGGGCATCGATCCGCAGAAGGTCCAACAAGTCGGCCAGACGACACTGCTCGGCCTGACGGTGCTGACTCGGGAGACCAACTACTGAGCCGGCCCACCGAGGACGTCTCGACGACCCGCGACTCAGTTTGTGACGTTTTTCACAAATCTCCGATCCACTAAACGGCCCGCCTGTCCCTGCCGACATCGGGGCCGATAGCCGGCCCGTAGGGCCAGCCTCGGTAGATGATGCCGCGGGCCCCACGCCGTCCGGCGTGGGGCCCGATCGCCTTGGCTGCGGCCCAGGCGGAGTCAGTCCGTCAACTGCGGGTGGCGACGAAGTCCAACTGAAGCAGCACCGTCTCCTGGACATCGGCCACCTGGGGAACACTGGGGATGTTCAGGTCGAAATCCGCCCGGGGCACGCTCACCGACAGCGAGCCCTGGATTTCGTCGGCACTGGCGGCCGTCACCTGGCCCTGGAACGTGACCGATTGGGTGACGCCGTGCAGGGTCAAATCGCCGGTCACGGACACATCGTAGGGCGTCCCGACCTCAGCCTTCCCCGGCAAGCCGTCGACGGACGTCGGCTGGAAGGTCACGGTTGCGTTGTCAGGGTTGTTGGTCTGCAAGATGAAGCGACGGATCGCCCCATTGCGGCGGTCGTCGTCGGTCACAAAGGAATCGGCGTTGATCTCAACCGCAGCGTACTGCGCGCCCGCCGGATCGCTCGAAATCCAGGCTGAATGAGCCCTGTAGATCATGGGTTGTCCCAACGACGGTGTTGGGCTTTCCCAACAAGACCTCGTTGATAGTGAAGCTGGCCGTGGTCTGGTCGGGCACAAGTTGGTAGGTGGCGCCTCCCGCTCCCGGAACCCGAGCCTGCAGGCTGCTGTCGGTGCGGCCGTCGACAGCCGGGGCTTCGGCCGGTGCGGAGGAATCGGCGGTTGGGGCGGACGCGCTGCCGCAGCCGGTCAGCAAAAGGGCCATCAGCATCGGCAAAATGGCCAATCGGCGAATCATAATCTCCCTCCGTGGGTTGAGTCGTTCGTCTGTGCCGGTTGCCAAAATCCAAGTTAGCTTACCGGCCGGTGCTTCGGTCCGTATTAACTACGTATGAAGACATTGTTTGGATCGGTTGGCGGATCGTCAATCGCCGGACGACCGCCTTGGGCGCATGGCTCTGCCTGCCAGGCAGGCTCTTTGCGATTGGGGATCAACAGCGAGCTTACCGCGCCCAGCAGCACGAAGATGGAGGCGGTCTCGGCCGCCCGCCGGACTCCGGCGCTGATGGCATCGGCGAAGATCATCCCAACCGTTTGGCCGACGGGTGTCTGCGCCATCCCGGGCGGGAGCTGTGGCTGCTGGCCGGAGAGGCCGCCTTCGAAGGCCTGGGCAACTTGCGCCTTGACCGCCGGAGGGATAGTGGTGCTCGTCGCCAAATCCGCCTGTGCCGTGGCAGAGATCTGATTGGCCAAGGACGGCGCCCAGGATGGCCACGCCGATGGCCGCACCCACCTGCCGTACTGTGTTGTTGGCCCCCGAACCCACGCCGCTCTTCTCCGGGGGGATGTCGCTGAGGGTGGTGTTGGTCAGCTGGGAGATCGTCAGCCCGACCCCGGCACCGTAGAGGAAGAAAGTCGGGATGAACGTCGGAATGGCAGTGTCGGGCTGGATCAGCTGCGCCGTGGAGAAGATGCTCACGGCCTCCAGCAGCATACCGCTGGTCACGACCCATTTGGGGCCGATGCGGCTCGAAAGCCAGCCTGCCATGGGCGCCACGATGAAGTTGGCGACGGCGAACGGCAGGAAGACCAGGCCGGCCTGAAACGCTGTCAGCCCGCGGCCGATCTGCAGGTAGATCGTCATCACAAAGAACAGGCCGAACTCGCCCAAGGCGACGATCAGCACCGTCATCAGCCCGTACCGGAATCCCGGTGAAACGCAGCAGGCTGAAGTCGAACAGCGGCTCGCGACCGTCCGCGCCCTCGCTTGAGTTCGTAGGCGACGAAAGCCGGCCAGAGCCGGCGACGCCGATTCCAAACATGACCGGGGTGATGGCCAGGCCATCAAGCGGCCAACTCAGCCCGCCCAGGGTGAACGTCTGGCGTGGGGCCCACCAGCCATAGGTCTGGCCTTCGATGAGTCCAAAGACGACGGCGCCCAGACCCAAGCGAAGCCAGGGCGATGCCCAGACAGATCCACTTGGCGTCGGGACGTCGGTGTCGAGGGACTCACGCACATAGCGCAAGCTGCCCGCCACGGCCAGGATGCCGATCGGCAGATTGATCAGGAACGCCCAACGCCAGCTGATAAAGGTCGTCAGGAACCCACCCAGGAGAGGCCCAATGGCCCCGGCCGCGGCTGCCGTCCCGCCCCAAATTCCGAAGGCAATTCCCCGGCTGCGCCCGCGGAATGTGGAAGAGACGATGGACAGCGTGGAGGGCGAAACCGTGGCAGCGCCCACGGCCTGGACGAAGCGGCCAACAAGCACCCAGTCGATCGAGGGCGCCGCACCCACCAGGAGCGAGCCGGCCACGAAGATGCCCAAGCCCGAGGTTGAACATGCCGGCGCCGACCATAGGTGTCGCCAAGCTTCCCGAACGTGATGATCAGGGCGGCGTAGACGAGGGCGTACAGTGCGCTGACCCATTCCACGCTCTGCAGCGAGGCGCCGAAATCGAACTGCATGGCGGGGATGGTCACATTGACGATCGTGACGTCGATGATCACGATCATCAGCGCCATGCTCATGACAAACAGCGTGATCCACTGGGCCCGAGTGGGCTGGTCGCTCACGAGTTGGCGGACGGCTTGCGAGCCGTCTTGGCTCATTTGGTTGGAACCTGACATGTCGTCTGTTGCACCAGAAAAAGGAGCCGCGCGAGACGGACTCTCGGCGGCCTCCGGCGAAGCTCAACGGTAACAGAGCGCCCGAGGGGCGTCAAGGGCGACGGTCTATCCGCCTCGAGTGATCAATCGAGGTTGTAGCTGAAGCGAGGAATGGCCAGGGCAAACGCTAGCAGGGAGAACGCCAGGAGCACCAGCAGCTGCAGCCAGATATCGGCCAGCGTTCCGTTTTGATAGGTCAGCTTGGTGAAGGCCTCCATCGCCCAGGCGACGGGTGAAACGTGCCCTGCGACCTGCATGAACCGGGGAGAGATCTCGAGCGGCCACCATGCGCCGCCCAATGGCGCCAGGGTCAGGGTAAGCAGAAGAGCCAGCCCACTGGCTTGCGCCGGGTTATTCAACCGTGAGCCGAGCGCAAAAGACAAAGCGGTCACGGACAGCGTGTAGGCGATCACAATCAGGATCAGCGCCAGGGGATCCCTCCCGAAATCCATCCCCAGCAGAGCGCCCACAACGAACACAACCCCGAATTGGATAATGCCCAGCGCGAAACGGGCAAGCACCTTCCCGGCCAGCAGCGTCGCCCGCGAGATGGGCATCATCCCCAGCCGCTGCATCGTCCCCTGCTGCTTCTCGACGATCAGCGCCGCCATGCCACCGAAAACGGTCATCAGGACAAACATCGTGCCCATGCCCGGAACGGATTGGCCCAGCCCTTGCTGCAGGCTTTCGGTCAGATCGGCGCCCTCCGGCTGACCCGACAGCTGGAAGGTGACGTGGATGGGGTTGGTGTCCCACATATCCAACGCCTTCTGATAGATCGCCTGACCCATGGAAGGGTCCTCGATCAGCGCGTGGCCACCCTGGGCGATCCTGTCCACCACGGTGAGTCCCACGCTGGCAGCAGCCGCCGCACTGTTGACCTGGCTGACAGCCGCCTCCACTGCCTGCTGCGCCGCCTGAGCGGCGCCAAACGCCTGGGCGGTCCTGAAGGTCACCGATGTCGGGCGGCGCGTTCGCAGGGCAGCGCCGAATCCCTTGGGGAGTTCGAGCACGGCCAGGGACACGCCATTGGCGACCCGGTCCAAAGCAGCCGCCTCGTCGAGCGATGCCTGTTCGCCGAGTTGACAGATGTCCTGGGTATCGTTGTCCATCGGGCAAAGCGTCAGACCGGGGTTGGCCTCACGCACGCCATCCAGGAACGCCGCCGTTGCCCGGCTGGCGTCAAGATCGATGACGTCCAGCCTGCGTACGGGCGAGCCGCCACCGAAGGCTCCGCCCGTAACCAAGGCGATGACGACCGTCATGACCGCCGGGGTCAGCAACAAACTGGGCAGATTCGAACGGTCGGAGAGAAAGACGCGCAGGTCCTGCCAAACGATCGCCAAGATTTTGGTCAGGCTGCCCGTCACGCCTCGAATCTCCGGTTGAACAAGGTCAGCCCGATGACAAACATGAGTATGCCCTGGCCAAACAGCATCAGTAGATTCGTGGTCACATCGCCGTGTCCGGCGGCCAGCCGGTCAAAAGCGTCCCGACCCCAGTAGATGATCGAGAACCCCGACACGGACGGCGGCAGCTGGAACCCGAACCCGCCGCCAAGCACACCCAGACCGATGTTGAGCACCGATCCGACCACATTGGCTTGTTCGATCCCCTTGAGGACCCCGGCCAAGAGCATGCCCAGCCCCGAGACCGCCACGCCAGCCGCCAAGATCGTCAGGCCAAGCAGCAGCCAGTTGGTCCCCCAGATCAATGTCAGCCGACCCTCGATCAGACTTCCCACGGCCGTCAGTGCGACCACCAACACGACCATCTGGAACAACACGCTAGCAAGGACACCGACCAGCTTGCCGCCCAAGATGGCCCAGCGAGGCGTAGGCGAACTGAGCATCCTTTGCAGCGTCCAGTTCTTGCGCTCTTCGTACATGCTCGAGAATGCCGGACTGCCCAGTGAACAGCGCGAAGAACATCGCCTGCGCCGAACCAAAGGTCACAAGCAGCGCCCCGGACTGCCCCGTCTGCGCCGCCCGGATGGGCTGGTCCACCAGGTCCACCAGATCGCCGGAGGGCATGAAGGCACAAGCGAACAAGGCGCCCATGTCCTGGCTGGAGGCGGAACGCAAGACATCAGGGTGGCGCACAGCCAGCTGGCTCAAGGTGGCTCCAATGGCGATGTCACCGCTGACCATCTGGCTCACGATGCCTTCGACCACGCTGCGGACGATGCCCGCCGAGAGGCCGTCACCCTGGTTGCCGTAGACGGCGACATGCACCGTTGGCGCAAGCCGGGTCGGGTTGGTGAGATCCGTCAGGCTTGCCGAGAAGCCGGGCGGGATGATGACGGCTGCGGTGTAGATACCCTTGTCGACAGCAGCCCGGGCGGCCCGATCCAAAGCCTCCGACGCCGCGGCGGCAGGCGGAGCGGGGGGAATAGTCCCGGCATCGATTAGGCGCTGGGCAGCAGCAGCGTCGAACGCCGTGCCGCTGATCAGCTCTCCGATGGTCATCCCCCCGCCGTTCGTGCTCTCCGGCGAAGCCGTCGGCTGCGGGCAAGTGGCCCCCTTGGGGACGCTGTTCGACGGGATCTCCCCTTCGGTGAGCATCTTGGACATCACGTCGCCGAATGCCACGCCGTATAGGCTGGCCCGGTCGTGGTTGACCACAGCCACGGGAATGCCGCGAATCGGGCTTCCTCCTCGGGCGATATTGCCAAACGCCAGCCCGATGATGCTCGAAATGGCCAGGGGAGCCGCCAACATGAGCAACAGCAGGTTGCGGTCGGTAAAGCGGGTGATGAGTTCCTTCCAGGCGATGATCCAGAGCTTGGTCATGTCAATCCCGCAGAGCCCGACCGGTCAACTTCAGAAACACCGCCTCAAGATCCGGCTCACGGATTTCTACGGATTGAATGCTTCCCCCCGCCGCTTCCACCAGGTGCAAGACGCCGGGCAGGGCTTTGCGTCCTCGCCGGGCGGTCACGGTCAACAGACCGCTGGTGTTGGTCTTGTCGTCCCCGGCCTCGCCAGGCGGGTCGAAAAGAGCACCCGTGACGCCTTCGACTTCCGCTCGAATCTGGTCCAATAGCCCCTGGTCCACCTTCCAATCGCCGACCTTGAACACCAGTCGATCTTCCTCGCCGACCTGTTGGATCAGCTCACCCTGTTCGCCAAGGGCGATGATCTCCCCGTGATCGATGATCCCCACCCGGTCGCTCAACTCTTGGGCTTCTTCCATGAGATGCGTGGTGTAAAGCACCGTCATGCCGCGCTGATCGCGCAGCAGTTTGACCGTGTCCAGAATGCGGCGCCGGCTCTGAGGATCGATGCCCACCGTCGGTTCATCCATGTAGACGACCTGCGGATCATGCAAAAGGCCAGCGGCGATGTTCACCCGCCGTTTCATACCCCCCGAATATGTCGAAAGCCGCTCCTTCTGACGGTCGGTCAGCTCGATGAACTCGAGCGCCTCATCTACCCGCTGCGTCAGGTCGCCCGCCGCCTAATCCATACATGCGGCCGAAGAACTCGAGGTTCTGGCGGGCGCTCAAATTCGGATAGAGCGCAATTTCCTGCGGCACCACGCCCAAAAGCCGCTTGGCCGCCAGCGGTTCCCGGGTGATTGAGTGCCCACCGATGAAGGCATCGCCCCGGGTCGGCTCAATCAAGCCGCTGATCATAGAGATGGTGGTGGTCTTGCCGGCGCCGTTGGGTCCAAGCAGGCTGAAGATTTCACCCTTATTGATCTGCAGATCAATGCCTTTGACAGCCTCGATCTCGGCGCCGTGATCGCCGGGAAAAGTCTTGGCCAGATCTCTGGTTTCCACCATCACGTCCATATCAAGCTCCGCAGTTCGGGGGCGCAGATCGTCGGCAGCGATTCTAGCACCAACGCCGGTCCGGATTGCGTGAGCGGAGACGTGGAGTTGTGCGAGAATGGATGTCGGATTCGGATCTCAATTCCACATTCTGGAGCGAAGGCATGCCATCGGCGGTGATCGCCTGCCGCGATCTCGCAAAATCGTACCAGGTCTCACAGCGGCAAGCGGGTGCCCTGGCAGCCCTGAGGAGCCTGGTCCGCCGGAAGACCGAGGCCATCCGGGCAGTGGACGGCATCTCCTTCGACATCGGGCGGGGGGAAATCGTCGGCTTCTTGGGGCCCAACGGGGCGGGAAAGACGACCACCCTCAAGATGCTCTCTGGGTTGATACATCCATCAGACGGAGAGCTGAATGTGCTGGGCTTTACGCCCTGGAAGCGTCACTCCGAATTCCTGCGCCAGATCACCCTAGTGATGGGGCAGCGCAATCAATTGGTATGGGACATTCCGGCGATCGATACTTTCGAGCTCAACCGCGCCGTCTATCGGTTGGACAGCGAGCTGTATCGGCGAACCTTGGAGGAACTGACCGTTTTGCTCGAACTCGGGCCCCTGATCCACAAGCCCGTTCGAAACTTGTCACTCGGCGAACGCATGAAATGTGAAATCGCGGCTGCCCTGCTCCACCGACCGCAGGCCGTCTTCCTTGACGAACCAACGATCGGTCTTGATGTCACCATGCAGCGTCGCATCCGCACCTTTATCGGAGAGTACAGTCAAAAGGCCGGGGCCACGGTCATGCTGACCAGCCACTACATGGCAGACGTGGAAGCCCTGTGCCGACGGGTGATCGTCATCCACCACGGTCACTTGCTCTACGATGGCGATCTATCTCGCCTCGTGAAGCAGTTCACCCGCTACAAGACGATCGTCGTCCAGCTAGAGACTTGCCCCGAGCATCCGGAGGTCTATGGCGACGTTGTCTCATGCACCGATGGCAGTCTTACCCTTCGCGTCCCCAAGGACCAAACCCCCATCGTCACCGGCCGGCTTCTGTCCGACTTGCATGTGATCGATCTGACGGTTGAGGATCCGCCCATCGAAGAGGTCATCGAGCACGTGTTTGAGGGGGAAAGTGTTTGAGCGGGCTGCTGGGGCTTTATCGGCAGCAGTTCAAGACCACCCTGGCGATGCAGGTGCAATACCGCGCCTCGCTGGTCATCTGGCTGATTGGCGACATCCTCGAACCGGTTATTTATCTTGTCGTCTGGTCAGTGGTTGCCCGCTCGCAGGGCGGTGCCGTCGGAGGCTTCAGCGTCAGCGGATTCGCTGCCTACTACATCGCCCTGATGCTCATCAACCACATCACCTACACCTGGATCATGTATGAGTACGAATACAGGGTCAGGCAGGGCAGCCTGTCTTTCGCCTTGCTGCGTCCGGTCCATCCCATCCATTCCGACATCGCCGATAATCTATCATCGAAGCTGATCACGATGCCGGGGCTGCTTCTGGTGGCGGTCATCCTGGCCCTGCTTTTCCGGCCCACTTGGCAGCCCTTGGCATGGTCGCTGGTGCTGGCCGCCCCTGCACTGGTTCTGGCCTTCATCATCCGATTCATGGTGGAGTGGGGGCTGGCCCTGGCTGCGTTCTGGACCACGCGCGTCAGTGCTTTCAACCAAGCCTATTTCGTCGGCCTGCTGTTTCTCTCGGGCCAAATGGCACCCATCAGCCTGCTGCCGCCTTGGGTGCAGACTCTGACCGCTGTCTTGCCTTTCCGGTGGATGGTCAGTTTCCCGGTCGAGCTCATCCTTGGCCGGCTATCGGCCCGAGAAGCCGCCCTCGGGCTGGGAGTGCAGGCCGTGTGGGCCGTTGCAGCTGTCCTGCTTGCGCGTTGGCTCTGGCGGGTTGGCGTGCGGCAGTACTCGGCAGTCGGCGGATGACAGCCTTCAGGCTATTTCTGATCTACCTACGTATGGGCCTGATCCGCGAGCTGGCCTACCGTGTCAACTTTTTCATCCACCTCTTCCAATCCCTGCTCGAACTCGGGACATCCTTGGCCGGACTGGCGGTGGTGTTCACCTACGCCGACAACCTGGGCGGTTGGCTTCCCGACGAGATCCTAGCCCTTCTGGGCGTCTTCTTCCTCGTCGGGGGGGCTATCAGCCTTGTGATCCAGCCAAGCATGCAGGCCCTTATCGAAGCCGTACGTGACGGGGGTCTGGATTTCACCCTGACCAAACCTGAGGATTCCCAACTCCTGGTCAGCCTGCAGGGCGTCGACCTATGGGGATTGATCGACCTGAGCCTGGGGGCGATCGTGCTGGTGGTGGCATTGACACGGCTGGGGGAGAGGGTGGGGCCGCTTGAAGCCCTGACTTTTGGCGGCATGCTGGTGTCAGGCGTGGTGATCGTCTACGCCTTCTGGTTGATTCTGGCGACTCTCGCTTTCTGGTTCGTGCGCGTCGAGAACATCCTGGTCATCTTCCAGAGTGTGTACGAGGCTGGGCGTTGGCCAGTCAGCCTCTATCCCGGCTGGCTGCGCTACGGCCTGACTTTCCTGATTCCGGTGGCCTTCGCCACCACCATTCCCGCCGAGGCCTTGACCGGGCGTCTGACGCAGTCGTCGACCCTGGAGGCGATGGCACTTGCCGTCGCCCTTCTTCTCTTGTCGCGGCTCGTGTGGCGGGCCGGATTGCGCCGCTATTCGGGAGCATCAGCCTGACACCGTCATTCCCGCAACCGGGGACTGACAAGAGTT
This sequence comes from uncultured Chloroflexia bacterium, assembly GCA_963727915.1. Lineage (GTDB taxonomy): Bacteria > Chloroflexota > Anaerolineae > Anaerolineales > E44-bin32 > CAWAND01. The sequence goes on from CAVSID010000001.1 coordinate 329,308, forward strand.
GGTGACAAGCGTCACTGCCAGCCAGGCTCATGACCGCCTAGACTGGTCAAAATGCACGCAATCTGCTCTGCCCCGGGCAAGCGAATTCGGGCCGCATCTCGAGTGTAGTTGAGGATCTCAAACCATGTCCCACCGCCTTTCTCGCTTCCTGCTCATCATCTTCGAAGCCTTTCTGGCGCTGACGGCGATTGCCGGTGGCATCGGCCTGCTGACCGGCATACTCGCTATGCCTGTTGAGTATCTATCCGGCTCCCCCTTCGATAGTTTTCTGATTCCCGGTCTGTCGCTGATGGTGCTTGTCGGCGGGCTAGCGTTGGTGGGCACGATTTTGGTGGCCCGCAAACACCGCTATGCTGCAGCCGTCACGGCCGTTTCAGGTGTGGCGATCATCATCTTCGAGTTGGTCGAGGTGTTGGTGATCGGCTCACCGGCGGGAGTGGCGCGCAACCTTCAGATCTTCTACTCCAGCCTGGGGCTCCTGATTGTGCTGACCTCGCTGGCGCCGTTGGCTGACCTGCGCCGAAACCTCGCCCAGGCATAGCCGCACCGGTCGACGTACCGGATGGGGACCCGGCCTCGCTGGACCCGAGGCGGCGAATGTCCGCGCCGGCCCCCTGGGGGCCGGGCAGATGGAGGCGGTGCCATGTCGCGTGAGACTGCTTTCGTGGCCTGGGCGTTCTTCTTCCAATTGGTCCTGATCGTCCACTTCGCGCTTCGCAAATGGGCCTTCGATGTCTACACTCTTCGATGGGGATGGGTAGTGTATGCCCTCAGTCTGCCCGCCCTCGCGCTGAGCTGGTACCTATGGAAACAGGGCTCACCCTGGGCTCTGTGGGTCGGGGGGATTCTGTATTTTGTCTTTGCTGTTTTCGGTTTCAGCGTCGAATACCTTGCCCACGTCACAACCTGGCGATCTCCCATTGCTTGGCCGATCTTCCTTCCGTACCTCCTGCTCTATCTGGCGACGGTGATGTTCTATTGGTGGCCGGTGGGGGCGATCAGCCGCCCGCTTTGGTACGCCTACGCCTTCCTTTTCATTGTCGCCTCCTGGCTCAACATCAGTTCACACTGAGTGAGCACCGATTTCGCTTGCCGGGCCTCACCGGCTATCCCCGACTCAGCTGAGCTGTGTCGGACGGCCGTCGCCAGCCATTCCATTCGCGCCTGAAATTGGGGCGTTCTCAACAGGGTACCGTCGGTGTGATCTGAGCCAAAACCCCGTGCCGCGATTCATCCACCATGCAAGGGATCGGTTGACGATGGTTCCTCACCGATCGGGATCCTGCCCGGCTTCGCACTCCACCTAGAACCCACCTGCCTGTGCCCGATGACTGCGGCTTCTGACCTGCCCCCCATCGATCCATTTGTGCATTCCCTCACAATCTCCTTGCGCGCCGGTGCTTGATGCTGGACCAGAAGTGGCGGTGCCGCCTGTTCAAACCCGGCACCTGCGGTAAGATGTTCATCCATGCCCCTTGATTACACACTGAGCGTTCTGCTCTCGGCGTTTCTGTTGTTTCAGGTCCAGCCCCTGATCGGCAAGTTCATCCTGCCCTGGTTTGGCGGGACGCCCATGGTTTGGTCCACGGTGCTGCTGTTCTTCCAAACGCTGCTCACGGCTGGCTATGCCTACGCCACCTGGCTCTTGGGCAAGACGCGACCCAAGGTCCAGGGCTGGATCCACCTGGCGGCCCTGGGCCTGTCGCTGGCCCTGATCTGCCTGGCTGCTTTCTCCTGGCCCTCCCCGCTGACCCCGGACCCCAGCTGGCGGCCCGTGTTGGGCGCGCAGCCGATCCCCGGCATCCTCCGGATCCTGGCGGCCGCCGTCGGTGTCCCCTACTTGATCCTGTCCGCCAACAGCACTCTGATGCAGGCGTGGTTCTACCGACAGCACGGCGATCCCCTTCCCTACCGCCTGTATGCGCTGTCCAACGCGGGCTCGCTCTTGGCGCTGGTCACCTACCCGCTCATCTTTGAGCCACTGCTGAGCCTGCGGGTCCAGGCCGATGTCTGGGCAGCCGCTTACGTCGTCTTTGCCGTTGCCGCCGGCGCGTTGGCCTGGCGCGCCGCCCACCAGCCATCCGGCGTTTCTCCGGCCGAGGCGGCGGCCAGCTCGGCCGGTAAGCGGCCTCCCTGGAGCCAATATGCACTCTGGGTTGGGCTGGCGGCGGTGGCATCGTCGCTGCTGGTCTCGGTCACCAACCAGATGACCCAAGAGGTGGCTGTCATCCCCTTCCTATGGGTGCTGCCACTGGCTGTCTATTTGTTAACCTTCGTCCTGGCCTTCTCCGGAGAGCGGTTCTACGACCGCCGGCTCTACCTGATCGCGTTTGGCGGGCTGAGCCTGTTCAGCCTGTGGTCGCTGGTGCATTTCCCAGCATTTAGCCTGGCTACCCAGCTCACGGCCTACACGCTGCTCCTCTTCGCCGCCTGCATGCTGTGCCACAACGAGCTCTACCGCGTGCGACCCCAGCCCAGCCACCTTTCGGGTTTCTATCTCATGGTGGCCCTTGGCGGGGCTTTAGGCGGCATGTTCGTCACCCTGTTCGCGCCATGGCTGTTCTCAACCGGGTTCTGGGAACTCCAATGGGGGCTGGTGGCAGCCGCCATCTTGATGGTTGTGATCATTGTTCGGGAGCGCCCCTCCGAGATGCCCAAACGCCGGAGACGAGGGCACCGGCAGGCACAGGCCGCCCGGCCCCAGATGAGCCCAGCGGCTTGGGTCACCTCCGGACTGGTGGTGCTCTTGGCTGGTCTCACCGTGCTGATCATGCGAACAACCGGTTCGGCCGCCTTGCTCTCCCTTCGCAGCTTCTATGGGATTTCGCGCGTTTGGGCCATCAACACCGATCGGCCCGACATCCTCGCCTACCAGTTCACCCACGGCAAGACGGTGCACGGTTTCCAATTCGCGGCTGACCGTTTTCGCAAGCTTCCCACAGCCTTCTACAGCGACACGAGCGGCGTTGGGCTGGCCTTTCTCCAAGATCCGCAGAGGCCGGGACCGATCCGGGTCGGCGGCCTGGGAATGGGTGTAGGCGTGATCGCTGCCTACGGCCAGCCGGGGGATACCTTCCGATTTTACGAGATCAACCCAGACGTTATCCGCATCGCTGAGGGCGAGGGCGGCTACTTCTCCTTCCTGTCTGATACCCCGGCCAAGGTCGACGTCGTCCAGGGGGACGCCCGCCTGGCGCTGGAGGATGAGCTGGCCAACGGCGACCCCGAGGCCTTCGATCTGTTGGTGCTGGACGCCTTCAGCGGCGACACGATTCCGCTTCACCTTCTCACCCGAGAGGCGTTCGAAATCTACCTCAAGCACATGGCCCCCGGCGGGATCGTTGCCGTTCACGTTTCCAACCGCAACTTCGATCTGGCCCTCGAGGTCTACCGTCTGGCGGACGCGTTCGACCTGGGCGCTGTGGAGATCGAAGACAGCGGTGACGGCCTTCAAAGCTACAACTCGGTGTGGATGCTCTTGACAACGAACCAGGCCTTTCTGTCCAATCCCAACATCGTCTCCCGCGCCACGCCCCGCCCGGCGATTCCCGCCAGCCTTCCCGTTTGGACAGACAACTACAGCAATCTGCTTGCCGTGTTGAAGTGAGCGTTGAGCTCTGAGCTTTGGGCTCAATGTCTCTGCCGACTTGGGCAGGAGTCCCCCTCCTGTTCATGTCATTGCGAGCGAGCGGAGCGACCGCCTGTCCCAATCTTGATTGGGGCAGGCATCGCCTCACCAGGACATCTTGATGTCCCCGGCTCAAGGGCATCTTCACATCTGGTCTGGGATCACCATCGACTTGCGGTCCGTTTTCCTGGGCGTTTCCCCTCCCGGCAAAGCCAGGCGTGTGATGGACCGCCGGCCAGAAAGGAAGTAGCAGTTTTGTGAATTCCTTCACAAGGAGAATGGACCAGACGATCCCAGCATTTGTTACATTGAAATGGTAGGCTGCGAGGGTCTAGGGAGGTGGGACGATGAGCGGATCGGTCACCAAGCAACAACTCAAGGGGCTTCTCGAGGCTTTCAACCGACACGATATGGAAGCCATCATGTCCTATTTCGCTAACGATTGTGTGTTGTACATGCCAAAGGGGCATGGGCCCCGTGGCGATGTCTACCGCGGCAAAGCTGCCGTTCGCGCCGGCTTGGCCACCCGCTTTGAAGGTGTTCCCGATGTACATTACGGCGAGGATCGGCACTGGGCAATGGAAGACTTCGGCGTCTCCGAGTGGACTCTGACCGGCACACTGCCGGACGGCGAAAAGATCGAGGTACGTGGTGCGGATTTGCTGGAGTTCGAGGCCGGCAAGATTGTGCGCAAGGACTCTTACTGGAAGATCGTCGATCCAGAATAATGGCTCGCCATCACCGGCCGGCCTCTCGATCCCGATTCGCTGGACTTGGTGCATGAAGCTACCAAACACGAGGTAGTCCAGATGAACGATCCACTCGCAATCACCGTCAACGGCCAAAGACACACCGTCCAGTCTCAACCGGAGACACCCTTGCTGTACGTTCTGCGCGACGAGCTCGGCTTGGCCGGGCCGCAGTTTGGATGCGGCTCCGAGACCTGCAAAGCCTGCACCGTACTGGTCGGAGCCCGAGAGGTCCAAGCCTGCAAGCTTCCCGTGTCCGAGGCGACCGACGGTGCCATCACCACACTGGAGGGTCTGCAAGCCGAAGGTGAGCTGCACCCTATTCAACGCGCATTCATCGACGAGCAGGCCACCCAGTGCGGTTACTGCGTCAACGGCATGGTCATGACCACGGCCGCGTTCCTCCACCGCAATCACCAGCCGACCGATGATGAGATCCGTGAGGCGCTTGAAGGTAATCTGTGCCGCTGCGGTGCTCATTCCCGCATCCTGAAAGCAGTAAGGCGGGCCGCCGACTACCTGGCCGAAGAAGGGATGTGAGCCATGGCCTCCCAACGACCCGGCCCACGGAGCTTTTCGCAGTGGAACCCCACTGGCGCCTTGTCGGTCGCCAACCAGGTGGACGATTGGCTGCGCATCGAGCCCGACGGTTCGGTGACGGTCTTCAGCGGGAAGGTCGAGCTCGGCACCGGGGTGCAGACTGCTTTGGCGCAGATTGTGGCCGAGGAACTCGACGTGCCGTTCGAACGGATCACGCTGGTGATGGGCGACACGGCGCTTGTCCCCGACGAAGGCATTACGGCCGGCAGCACCACGCTCCAGATCGGCGGCTTCGCCCTCCGGCAGGCCAGCGCCGAAGCCCGGCAGGCGCTGCTCGAGGCTGCTTCGGACCAACTGGATGCCATGCTCGACGAGCTGACGGTGCGTGACGGCATCGTCAGCGTCACCAGCGACCCGGTCCGTTCGACCACGTATGCCGAGCTGATGGGCGGCAAGGCGTTCAAACGGGAGATCAGCCTGCACGCGCCTCTCAAGCCGGTCTCCAGCTACAACATCGTGGGCCGGGCCCTGCCTCGCATCGACCTGCCGCGAAAGCTCACCGGCCAGGCCGGCTACGTGCACGACGTCCGGCTACCGGGGATGCTCCACGCCCGTGTGGTGCGGCCGCCCGACCCGGGGGCGTCGCTCGATTCCTATGATCCGGCGTCGGCTCTGGGGGCGGAGATCGTGCACGAGGGGGATTTCCTGGCCGTGGCCGCCAAGCGCGAGTACGACGCCGTTCGCGCCGCCGCTGCCCTCAAGGTGACCTGGCGGCAGTCCTCGCAGCGGCCACCGCTGCAGGAGCTCTTCCAGCACCTTCGGGAGCAGGACACCTTCGACGAGGTGTCCCTAGATGAAGGTGACGTTGAGACAACCATGCCGGAGGCCAAGATCCGGCTGGCGGCCAGCTACGCCCAGCCCTTCCAGGCTCACGCATCCATCGGCCCATCGTGCGCCGTGGCGGATGTCACGGCGGACAGCGCCACGCTGTGGGCCAGCACGCAGAGCCCCTATCCCTTGCGCGAGGCGCTGGCCGATCTGCTACATATGCCCGAAGACGCCGTCCGCGTGATCTACGCCGAAGGATCCGGCTCGTACGGCCACAACGGCGCCGACGATGCGGCGGCCGACGCGGCCCTCATTTCGCAGAAGCTGGGCCGCCCGGTGCGGCTGCAATGGTCGCGCAGCGACGAGTTTCTTTGGGAGCCGTATGCTCCGGCCATGCTGATGGAGCTGCACGGTGGGTTGTCCGCCGAAGGGCACATCATCGCATGGGAACACGAGGTCTGGTCACCCACCCATGGCAACCGGCCCCGGCTGGCCAATCAGCTTCTCGCCGGTCAGCTCGCCTACGGCCTGCGCCCGCCAGCCCCGCAGTGGTTTGGCGGCGGTGATCGCAACGCCCCCGTCGACTACGCGCTGCCCAACCAGCGCGTAGTCGCCCACTGGTTGGCCGAGATGCCCCTCCGCACGTCGTCGATGCGCACCCTGGGGGGGGCGGCCAACACCTTCGCCAACGAGTCCTTCATGGACGAGCTGGCATTCGCCGCTGGGGTCGATCCGCTGACGTTCCGCTCGAACCACCTGGACGATAAGCGGGGCATCGCCGCCCTCCAAGCTGCCGCTGAGCATGCAGGCTGGGGCGAGCCGCTTCAGGAGGGAGTTGGTCGTGGCGTGGCCTATGCCCGCTACGAGAACGAAGGCGCCTACGTCGCCACCGTCGCCCAAGTGCGGGTGGACCCCGGGAGCGGGGCCATCCGCGTCGAGCGCCTGGTCAGCGCCCACGACTGTGGCCTGATCGTCAACCCCGACGGAGTCACCAACCAGATCGAGGGCAATCTGATCCAATCGCTGAGCCGGGCGCTGTTCGAGGAGATCACCTTCGACGAGCGCCGCATCACCAGCGCCGATTGGGACACGTACCCTATCCTACGTTTTTCGGACCTTCCGGACATCCAGGTAGTGCTGATCAACCGGCCGGACGAGCCGCTGCTTGGCGCCGGCGAGCCGGCGTCGATCTGCACCGCCGCGGCAGTGGCCAACGCCATCTTCGCCGCCTGCGGCGCCAGGCTGCGTCACATCCCGCTGACGGCGGACAGGGTCAAACAGGCGATGAGGGGCGGACCGATAACCGTGCCATGACGCGAACGGACCCCACCAAGCGCTTCTCCAACAGGGTCGAAGACTACGTCAAATATCGGCCCAGCTATCCCCCGGATGCGATCGGCTTTCTTCTCAACCGCGGTCTGGATCACACGTCTTCGGTCGCCGACGTCGGATCAGGGACGGGAATCTTGAGCGAGCTTCTGCTAGCACACGTCGAGCGAGTGTATGCGATCGAGCCAAACGACGAGATGCGGGCGGCGGCGGAAGCCAGGTTGGGAGGGCATATTCGGTTCGTGTCGCTGCAAGCCACGGCGGAGGCCACCGGCCTGCCGAACCAATCCGTGGATTGGGTGATCGCCGCCCAGGCCTTTCATTGGTTCGACGTGGCGCGCGCCCTGGCTGAGTTCCGGCGGATCCTGCGCGAGCCCAGGCGGCTGGCCCTGCTGTGGAACTACCGCCTCAACGACACACCGTTCCTGAACGCGTATGAAGAACTGCTCCAGGCCTGTGGGACAGATTACAAGGCGGTCAGTCACCAGGGGATGTCGGAGGACGATCTGGCCGGCTTGTTCGTCAGTGACTTTCGCCTGAAGCAATTCGACAACCAACAACAACTCGATCTCGAGGGGCTCAAGGGCCGGCTATTCTCATCTTCGTACACCCCATCGCCAGGCGATCCTGGGTACGAACCCATGGTCGAGGGAATTGAGGCCGCCTTCAAACGCCACCAAGAACACGGGCTGGTCGTCGTCAGGTACAAGACTCGCGTCTATTCGGGCTGCCTCTGAGCCGAATCCCCATCTCTGGTGCTCTGCTGGGACTCTCTGCATCACCCCAAGGAGAGCCTGTGCAGGTTGCCTTCGAACATGTTTCTTTCGCGCGCTTTGTCACTGTGCGCCGGCGCACCCCTAAGTTAGACTCCGATGCGAAACATTTGGCAGGTGCACCGGTGGGCAGGCGTCAGCCTGTTTTCAGGCGCTCATCTGGGCGAGTGCTAGCTTGAAGCTCAGGACACCTTAGTCCTGGCTATCGCAACAATGGTGTGCAAAGATATGGGGACCAAGAACCGATTCCGCCGCCGAGGCTACAGCGTCCTGGGGGTACAATCGCTCGGCCCTGCCGGCCCTTTCTTCTCCCCCTGGCGCACCTCCCGTTCTTGCCAGGCGGGGTGCCGCACTGAGAGTGATTGATCTGGCGTGATGCCAGACACGGAGGCCTTCATGTTCCAACGACCTGCCCACACGCTGTACACGATCCTCTTGATCGTCGTCGCAGGCAGCCTGCTGGCGGCCTGCGGGGGCGGTCCCGCACCGGCCACACCGACGCCGGCACCGAGCGACTCGACGGATGTCAACCCCATTGTGAGCGCGACCGGGGTGGTAGTCCCCGAGCGGTGGGCCCGCCTCAGCGTCCGGGCCAGCGGTCAGGTCGTTGAGCTCCCCGTGGGCATCGGCGACATCGTTCAGCAGGGTGATCTGCTCCTGGCGCTCGACAGTCGCTCCACTATGCAAGCCGGGGTGGCGGGCGCCGAGCTCGAACTCGTCAACGCCCGCCAGGCCCTGGACGAACTGGTCGAGTTGGCCGATATGGCGAGGGCCCAAGCTGAACAGGAGCTGGCGGCCGCCCGGGACGATCTGCACACAGCTGAGTACACCCTTAGCGTGCGCACACAGGGCAACCGAGCAAGCACGGCGACGATTTCGGCCCAAGAAGGCCGGGTGCTGTTGGCCAAGAAGTCGCTCGATCAGGCCAAGAAGCGAGCCTGCGACGGCACGCCTGACGACAACGATTGTGCGCAGGCAGCCATCAACCTTAGCAACGCCCAACAAGCCTATGATTCGGCCGTCCGTACGCTGAACTGGTACAAGGGGCACCCGACCGATATCGAACAGTCACAGCTCGACGCCGATGTGGCCGCCGCCCAGGCACGAGTGAACGATGCCCAACGAACCATGGAGCGGATGCAAGATGGCCCGGACAGCCGAGCCTTGGAAGCGGCGAATGCCCGCGTGGCCAACGCTGAAGCTGCGCGTGAAGCCGCGCAGTCCCAACTCGAAGGAGCAGAACTGCGGGCGCCGTTCGCCGGCACCATCACCGACATCCAGGTGCGTCCGTCGGAATGGGTGCCCGCCGGCACGGCAGTGGTCGTGATTGCAGACCTCAGCTCGCTGCGGGTTGAAACCACGGATCTCAACGAAATCGACGCGGCGCGCGTCCATGTCAACGACACCGCCCAAGTGTCCTTCGATGCCGTGCCGGACTTCGTCGGCACGGGCAAGATCCAGCGTCTCCTGCCGATGCCCAGCGTGAGCGGCGGAACCAACTACACCGCCTGGGTCCACGTTGACTCGATGCCCAAATCGGTCCTGTGGGGGATGACGGCTTTCGTTGACATCGAACTGCAGGATTGACCCACTGCCCGGCATCCCCGACTGCCAGGCGTCGCTGAACCACTAAGCCCTCGATCAGGTGGCCGCCCGACGTGCCAACCTGACCCCCACCGACTTGTGACGCTTTTCACAAGTCGTTTCGGGTCGAGGCCTTGTGGTAGACCGGCTACATACGATTCGCCCTCGGTGACGATCCACTGCGCCTTCCTCCCGGTACAATCGACCCCGGGTCCGACCAAGGCGATAATCGTCGTGACGGCCCTCATCCACCATCTTGCCAGCCTGGCTCGCTTGTCCTTCGCCCGCTTGCCGCTCAGGATCGAAACGGGGCTTTCTCCGGCGCCAATGCGGCTGCGGCTGGGGTCGTTGCCCATCGCCTGCGGCCTGGCCCTGACGTGGCTCGGTCCTTATCGGTTCCTAGTACAAACCCTAGCCGGCACGCTACCCTTTCGCCGGGCGCCGATCGTCCCCACCATTCAACTACGGATCGTCGGACGGGACCGCTCGGCATCCCTCGAAGGTTCTGCCGCTCTGCCCGCCTTTCCCCGGGCCGTGCTTCTCGTCAGCCTGCTGGCTTGCTCCTTGTTGGCCATCATGGTCTTCACCGGTCGGATCGCCACCGACCATCCCGCCCAGGCCCTGCCCGTTCTCGGCCTGACCCTCTCCATCCTCGAGGTTGTTCACATTGCCGTCCTGCGCGCCGTCCGCCGGACCCTGGGGCAACTTGCGGCGGTCCTGGAACCCGGTGATTTCTCGTCTCTCTCCTGGAAGGTTGATCTGGTCGGACCCGACCAATCGGGCGGTCCTTCACGCGCATCCATCGACGATGGTTGGGGGTGAACCGGCCGTGCCGGCCAACACCACCGGCCGAAGGAGAGACGCCCATGGCCAGCTTCTCGCCGCATGAGATCGCCAACCTGTAAACCCAGCGGCTCGTTCGGCTGGCCACAATCGGCGCCGATGGCGCTCCCCATGTCGTTCCCGTGGGCTACCGATCCAATGAAGTCTCGGGCACAATTGACGGCGGCGGCCACGACTTCGCTAAGCGCAAGAAACACCGAGTTGTCCAAGGGCATCCCCGCGTGGCTTCTATCGTCGACGACATCGCTTGGGTAACCCCCCGGCGCGTTCGCGAGCTCGAGGTGTGGGGCACGGCCAAGATGGTCGCCAACGGCGGGGAGGGCGTCATCCGCGGCTTTGACCCGAGATGTTCCGTATCACCCCCAAACGCATCGTCAGCTAGGGCCTTGACTGAGCCACCGTGCGTTCTCCAAGAAGGCGTTACCGCTTGCGCGCCAAACCCGCCTCGGATAACATCGCCTATCGCACCGACCAGGCGCTGGTTCATATCACACCACGCTGATCTCACATCCCGACCCATTCTCGCCACAATATCAACCTCGCCGCTTCTATGTTCACGCCGCGCCGGCTCTCGCGTGAGACGATGGCAGGAGGCGCGCTGATGGCCAGGAGGTCGCCATGGAGGTAACAGCCACAAGGAGGTTTATCCGCCGGTGGGCCCTGACCGGCTTCGTGATTGGAGCCTCGCTGGGGTGCAATCTAGCCCCGGGAGCCGCCACGCCCAGCTCCAGCCCAGCCACGCCAACCCAGCCGGCACAGCCTACCGTCTCACCTTCGTCGACGCAGGCTGCCGATGCCGAGTGGATCATCTCCGGGGGCCCAATCCTGACCATGGACGTTTCACAGCCTGAAGCCGAGGCGGTCGCTGTCAGAGGGGGGCGCATCCTGGCTGTGGGCTCCGTGAGCGACATTGAGGCCCTGGCAGGTCCGGATACGGTGCAGCTGGATCTCCAGGGACGGGCCCTTCTGCCTGCCTTTTCCGATGCCCATGATCATATCTTCCAGCGAGCCGATGAGCTCGGCCCCGGGATGGACCAAATCGACCAGACCCTGTTCGCCAACGGCGTGACCTCAAGTGGCGAGATGTACGTGGACCAGGCGTTGCTGGATGCGCTTCAGTCGCTCGCACTGCGCGGCGGGCTCCACAGCCGCCTGCGCCTCTACCTGTCGATCGTTGATGCCTGCGGCCAGCCCACCGGTGACTGGTGGAAGGCCTATATGCCGGGCCAGGAGTTGGGGCCCAACCTGACCGTGCAGGGCGTCAAACTGTTCACTGACGGCGGATCATGTGGCGCGCCGGCGATCAGCATGGAGTATCCCAACGGTGTGGGCCATGGAGATCTTTGGATGACCCAGGCGCAGATCGATGCCTACGTGACGGAGGCCGACGCGCTTGGTTTTCAAGTGGCCATTCACGCTTTGGGCGATCGGGGCGTTGACCAGGCGCTCAACGCACTCGAGGCGGTGCTCAATGGAGGGCCGAACACCAAACGCCACCGTATCGAACACAACGCCGTGCTGCGCGACGACCAACTCACACGCTATAGCCAGATCGGCGTGGTCCCGACCCTGTTCGGCGCCTTTCCAACCTGCATCTACATTCACGACACGGGACAATTCAAGTACCTGCTCTCCGGGCCGGATCGCAAGTATGAGTGGCGCTGGCGGGATCTGCTCGACGCCAATCCTGGCCTCACCATGGCCTGGCATTCGGATTATCCCATTCTCTCCATAGACACCGCCTCCACGCTCTACAGCCTGGTGACACGCCAACAGGTTGACGCCGACGGGTCCATCTGCGAACCGTCTCCTGACCAAGCCAAGCAGACTATCACAGCCGAGGAAGCGCTGAGAACTCATGACCATCGGCTCCGCCTATGCCCTGGGTCTCGACGACCGTGTAGGCAGCCTGGCACCTGGCAAGGATGCCGACTTTGTCGTGCTCTCCGACGATCCGCTCGCGGTCGATCCCGAAGCGCTCAAGGATCTCACCGTGGAGATGACCACGATGATGGGCGAGGTGGTTTACTGCTCGGTTGACGCCCAGGCGTTGTGCCAGCCCGCCCAAACCGGCGCAACCACGCAGCTCCCCCCCGCCGCCACGCCCGCTCCCTTGGGCTACGCCGACGGTTTCGGGGCCGCCACGCTCGATTCGGGTTGGACATGGATCCGCGAAAACGCCTCCGCCTGGAACCTCACCGGTAGGGCCGGATGGCTCTTCATGGACACCGCCCAAGGCAGGTTGCTGTTCGAAGGCGGCGACGCGCCGCTCTTGTTGCGCGCCGCGCCCGAGGGCGACTTGCAGGCCACGGTTCTGCTGGACATGCATCCTACACAGGACTTTCAGAGCGCCGGCATCATTCTGTATCAGGATGACGACCACTTCGTGGACGTCTCGCGTGCTTTTTGCGATACATCGTTGTGCGTCGGCGACGGTGTCTACATGGATGACGACCAGCGCGCCATGGCCGGCGGGTTTCCCAACAATTCTGTCGGTGGCCTCCCCGCCCAAGGTCCGGTCTACTTGAAGCTGGTGCGCACAGGAACCTTGATCACAGGCTATTGGAGTGAGGATGGATCGGATTGGATTCGGGTTGCCGAGACCGAAGCCGATCTGCCCCAGGCCCGCATCGGCTTGTTCGCCGACAACAGCCATCCCGGCCGCGCTACGGTCCCGGCCTATTTCGACGACTTCTCCGTCGGCCCTGTGGAGCCATGATCATTCGACCCAGGTGCCCATACCGATCGGAGTCCACCATCCACGGCCAATGGCAGGAGGATCAACATGCCCCCTGAAATCATCGACCTGGCCGCCAAGCTGAGCGCGTTCTCAGACCAATGGCAGCCCAAGATCATCGCCCACCTCAACGACTACCATCTCAATCTGGCCAAGGTCGAGGGGGATTTCATTTGGCACAGCCACCCGGAGACTGACGAGCTCTTTCTGGTGTTGAAGGGCGAGATGCAGATTGCCTTCCGGGATGGCGTTGCATCCCTGGGCGAGGGTCAACTGTGTATCGTGCCCCGGGGTATCGAACACCGACCATCAGCAGGCGCCGAATGCCACATCCTGCTCATCGAGCCTGCCGGAACGCCCAACACGGGCGACGCCGGCGGCGAACGTACCGCCCCGGGCGACGCCTGGATCTAGGCCACCATTCTGAACCCCAGATTCCGCCTTGACTCCGCCACACTTTCGGCTAAAATAATGCAAAGTACTCTGCATCACAGAGTCCATTAGTCCGCAGAGTAAAGGAGCCCACCATGTCCGATACCCCCACTATCCAGGACATTCAGCGGCGCACCAACCGCCTGATGAACTATGAAGATGGTTTCTGGGATCTGCTTCTGGGGACGGTCTTCATGCTGCTGGCGGTCTACCCGATCACGCGAGCCTGGCTAGGACCCACGTGGAACCTGGGGCTGTTCATCGGGCTGATGGTCGTGGCCCTGGCCGCCCAGACCCTCCTTCGTCGGGCCTTCGCTCTCCCCAGACTTGGCTATGCCAAAGGCCAACCTTCGCCCAAGCTCAAAGTGCTGCTGGGGGTGACCGTCGGCCTGGTCATCTTGACCTTTGGGTTGGTGCTGCTCACCCTGCTGGACAACGGCCGGATGAGCACCCTGGCTACTGGCACCGAGCCAGTCTGGCTGCGCAAGTTCCTGGTGGACATCTTGGTGGTCCCCGTCATGGTTGGGATCTTCAGCGCCATGGGCTACCTGTTCGGCGTTGCCAGGCTCTACCTCTACGGCTGGCTACTTGGGCTCAGCAACCTGGCGGCGGCCGTCATCTACGACGGCGCGCCTGAGGGGTTCAACCTCCCTCTGGGAACTGCAGCGGGGGTCATATTGGCCATCGGAGCGACTCTCTTGGTGCGCTTCCTGCGAAGATATCCAGTGCGAACGATGGACATCTAAGATCATGTCTTCGCAGACGTCACCCGAGGGGTTGAACCAGCTGACCGATGTGGATCGCATCGTGCATGAGCCGGCCCGGCTCATGATCCTCCTCATCCTGTCGACGGTCGAAGAAGCCGACTTCGTCTTTCTGTTCAACACGAGCGAGCTCACCTGGGGCAACCTGTCATCCCACGTGAGCAAGCTCGAAGAAGCGGGCTATGTCGAAGTAGAAAAGGGGTTCGTGGGCAAGAAACCCCGCACCCTGGCCCGTCTCACACGCGAGGGTAGGCAAGCCGTAGAAGACTATCGGCGGACAATGCGGGCCGCTCTCGGTCCTGCGAGCAAGGTCTCAAAATAACGGGGGGATCCGGGCATCCCCCGCCGGTGCCCTGATATCCCCATCCCCCAGTCACCCCTCCTTGACAGCCCGACGCCGATGACTACAATTCCCACCTCAACTTCCCGAGCGACCTTCAACCACACGGCTCCATCCATCACAGACCAGGGACACCGGCATGAATACCAGCAAGCGTTGGGGCATCACTCTTACCGCCATCTTGGTTCCGCTGGTCTCGCTTGCCTGCAATCTCAGTAGCGACCTGTTGCCCTCGAGCGGCGGGGTTCCCGTGTCTTCGGGCGGCGGGGCTCCCGCATCCTCGGGCGGCGATCAACAGACCGCTGAGTGGGACGCCTGGCTTGATATCCCGGCAGATCCTTTGCACCTGGACATCACGACGGACGATGCCCACGCCGCCTCGGCCGTCCTCGACTACTCGGGCGGCACCCTCGAGACCACCGATTCCGGCGGCACAACCTACCGCCTCGAGATCCCCGAGGGAGCGCTGGATGTCCCCATCCGGATCAGCATGACGCCCCTTTCGTCGATCCAGGGCATGTCATTCGATCAGGCATCGACCTATGCTGTGAATCTTGAGCCCGAAGGGCTGCGTCTGGCGGACGTCGCCATCCTCACCATCACACCTTCAAGTCCCATCCCGGTCGACCAGCAGATCTTCTTCGGATTCCGAGGGGAGAACCACGAGCTGGGCTTCGTACCACCTGTGCTCGATTCAACGGACCTGGCGATCCCCATCATCCACTTCAGCGGCTATGGGGTGAACAAAGGATTGCTGGCGGACACCGAACCCCTTCGAAAGCGTCTTGGTGGAGATGTAGAAGACCGTTTGTCGGCCGTGGCCTCGGATTTCCTCAGCCGCGAACGCCAGAAGCAGCTTCAAGGCAACGGCAACTCCGACGACTTGGCGAAGTTCCTGCAATGGTACATGGAGACCTATTACCGCGAGGTGCTCAAGCCCCGCCTGGACGCAGCCGGCGAGAGCTGCGCCGCAGGCCGGCTTGCGCTCGAGACCTATCTGAGCTTTGAGCGCGAGATGGTGCTGCTCGGTGCCGACCTGACAGGAATTGAAAGGCTACTCGGGCGGATTCCGGGGCCATTGCAGACGGTGCTGGAGACTTGCCTGCAAGAGGAGTACGAGCTATGCCGCGACCAGCACATCATCCACCGGCTTATCCCCGTGTATCTGAGTATCCTTCGGGAGCAACAGCTACTTGGCATGGATGATGGGGGGAAGGCGGAAGCCCTTGGGCAGGATTTGATCCGCAAGTGCATGACCTTCGAGCTCGATCTGCAATCCACGGCGACCACGGTCACGCCCGGGCTCGATGCCGCTGCTAAGTCAATCGTAGAATCCAAGGTTCAGCTTGGCTGGGAGTTTACCCAGGGCATCTTTGGCGTCATTGACGGAGACTTAGCCCTCATCAACCGAGATTTCTCGATCACCTCACCCCACTGCGCACTCAACCCAAGTCGAGGCGGGTCCACCCTGCACGTTCAAGGACTCAGTTGGGAGGTTGATTACCATTCGCCGGAGGACGAACTTGGCTTCGTCAAGGACCTC
This sequence comes from uncultured Chloroflexia bacterium, assembly GCA_963727915.1. GTDB lineage: Bacteria > Chloroflexota > Anaerolineae > Anaerolineales > E44-bin32 > CAWAND01. Next base: position 345,398 of record CAVSID010000001.1, read on the forward strand.
ACGCTCACTTTCACGTCCGACCCGACGACCAAATCCTGGACCGGAAACTGCACCGTAGGGGGTGTCACTTTCCCCTACGAGGCCCCTTCGGCCAACGTCTGGAGCAGCACGTATGGCGCCCTGCATGCCCAAGAGTGCAAGGCTAACTCGGCGGGGGGCGCCGACAATCCCCCGACCTCGGGCGGCCCGTCAGACCTGGGCAGCCTCTTGGGTCAATTGGGCGACACAGGGGATCTATCCCCCGATCAACTCCAAGGCTTGATGGGCGCGCTCCAAGGAGGAGTCGGTGCAGCGGGCACCGCCTACGGTTGCGGCGTCGAGCACGATTGGCAGGTCCAAGGAGGTGAAACCTTTGCCACCAAGGAGTGGAATTTGTCGAGCTCGAAGTCCTCTCCAGATGAGCGAGCAGGGCTCGTTTGTCCTTAAACATCTGCCGCAGTAGTCATCCTCATGCGGAAGGAAAGCGTTCCTGACTGGGGTTGGCGGCCGCACGCGGGCCGGCTGGTTGCAGGGCCCTTAGCCGGCCCCGCCCAGGGCGATGGGAACTGAGAGGACGGCTCCCTGGATGCCTGCCCTCTCCCAGGGAAGTACGCCAGACGGCCGCCCGGATTGCACCCCCATTTGTAAATCTCCTCACAAATTGGTCTCACCACTGCCCGGTCCGCTTGCCCCACCATTCGAGCCCTCTCAAGATTAGCCACAGCAGGGCCACCGGACTCAACCCGGCCAGGATGCAAATCACGCCCAGCCCTGCCGCCGGAAGACCATAAAGCCAAGCAATGAGGCCTCCGCCGACAACTACGAGGATCAGGATGAAGCCGGCGATCAGTCGGCGATCCGTCTGGGACCGGAAGTCTCTCACATGCCTCCCTGCCAGCCGCGTCCGGCCGGCGTGATGGGCGATTATAGTCCCCTCCAAGCCATAGACCGTTGGCATGGCCCGGCAAAATGTGCGATCATCACCCGCCGACCCCGGCGTGTCTGGATTTACCATCGAACTCACACCTTGGGAGGTGCCCTTTGAACGAACACGGAGTCAAGACCTACGGCTACCGTTGGGTCGTGCTGTTGGTCTTCATGGCCATCACGGCCTTGAATCAGCTGTTGTGGATTTCGTTCGCGCCCATCACCCACGACGCAGCTGCCTACTATGGCGTTTCCGATCTAAGCATAGGTTTGCTCTCGCTAAGCTTCATGATCGTGTACCTCTTTGTCTCCATCCCTGCCTCGTGGACTATTGATCGTTACGGCTTCCGTTGGGCGGTCGGAATCGGTGCCGTCTTGACCGGTGTTTTTGGACTGACGCGCGGGCTTCTGGCTCAGGACTTTGCCTGGGTGATGGTCTCCCAGATCGGGATCGCCATCGGGCAGCCCTTCATCCTCAACGCCGTCACCACCATCGCCGCCCGGTGGTTTCCGTTTGACGAACGAGCTACAGCCGCAGGTCTGGGTTCCCTTGCGATCTACATCGGGATCCTCGGTGGACTGGTCCTCACGCCTTACCTTGTTCTCCGCACAGATCTGCCCAGCGCGCTGGTTCTCTATGGAGTGCTTTCCGTCCTGGCGGCGGCGCTCTTCCTCATCTTTTCCCGCGAGCATCCGCCGACGCCCGCCGGACCGGCCGGCGAGGAGGCACGTGCCCTGATGCTCGACGGGCTCAAGCGCGTCGTCCGCGATCGCAATTTTGTCATCCTCATGGGCGTATTCTTCGTGGGCCTGGGGGTGTTCAACGCCGTGACCACTTGGGTGGAAGAGATTCTCAGCCCGCGCGGTTTCTCGAGCACCCAGGCGGGCGTCACGGGGGGCGTCATGATCGCAGGAGGGATTGTGGGCGCGTTGGTACTTCCGGCGCTGTCCGATCGCTCACGCCGCCGGGTGCCGTTCATCTTGTACGCCCTGGTTGGCGCCTCGGTGTGCCTGCTCGGCCTGACCTTGGCGAGCGGCTTCACCCTCTTGTTGGCGTCCGCCTTTGGGCTGGGATTCTTCCTGTTGAGCGCCGGGCCGATTGGTTTCCAATACGGGGCCGAGATCACCTACCCTGTGCCCGAAGGAACCTCCAACGGGTTGCTTCTGCTGATGGGCCAGATTTCCGGCATTATCTTCATCTTTGCCATGGACGCCCTCAAGTCACCTTCCAACGGCTCGATGAGCCTGCCTCTCTTGGCCCTGGTGGCCCTGATTCTCGTGGGGCTGGTCCTGTCCCTGAGGCTCAAGGAATCATCACTCATTGGGGAGGGCAGCCTCGCCCCTTGAGGTTGCATCGCAGGGCCGACGACCTGACGGGGAGGGCCCTTGGTTCAGCTCGGCCCATCTCGGGAGGTCGTCCAGGGCCATCAGCGCAATTGGATGGCATCCTCGGGGCATTGAAGCACACACGCGCCGCAGGCGATGCACTGTTCAATGTCGTGAAGCACGACCACTCGCCGGGCCCGTTCTGGCGTCCAACACCCGACTGGGCAAACCTCATAGCATTGCCAGGTGCCTTTGCAGCGCTCCGGATCGAGCGTAATCTCCAGCCCGCGGAGCGTGCGCGCCAGTTCAAGGTGTTCGGTCAATGTTTCCCAGAGACTGGGTTCGGCCACGGCTCTATCTCCAACCCAGGGCCAGCGGCCCCAGCCAGTACAGCAGGCCCAGCCCAGCCGCAATCAAGGCTTCCCAACCCCAGTTGGCTTGTTCACCGCGCATCTTGGGAGACATGCCTTGCAGTTCGGCTGCCGAAAAGACCGACAATCCCGTCAGGCCCAACACCCAGTTGAACATGCCCGAGGCGGTCATGGGATCGAAGGCACGCGTGTAGATGAACAGCCCGCCGAGGGCGATGAGCGCAAGCGGAACGCTCTTCGCCAACCCGTCGTGGCCGGGAAGCCAGGGCAGCACCAGGCCGTAGAAGTAAGAGAGCCCCAGCAGGCTGAAGGCTATGGGCCAGAACAGTGATCGCCAGAAGATGAGGACCGGCAACAAGATCAGCAGGCCGTAGAACCCCAGCGTGACGGTGACCATTTCCATCCGGTCCTTCAGGGGGAACTGGACCCAGCGCATGGCATCTGTCTTCTTCCGCTTGGCGCTCAAATAGGCGGGGATATCGACCGCCTTGGCCGGCCCCCAGTGAACTCCCCAGCCGATTTCCTCCCGGATTCGCCAGCCGTCAACACCGTTGGCGCAAAGCTGTGGAAGAATCAACGCGTGGTGGTCCACGACCTCGTCCAGGCGCGATGAACGCACAGCCGCGATCACCTTCTCAGCTGTGAAGAAACCGCCCCCAGCCGCGCACCAGACGTTAATCCCCGCCGAGTCGGCTACCAGAATCCACGCATCGACAACGCCGTCGATGGCTTTCACCACACGGCGCAGCGTGAGATCGAAGTTTCCAGTGACCAGGACCGGCGAGCTCCGACTGGGATGGCCGACGGCATACAGGCCGGGGCGGACCTTGGGGTAAGGGGGGATGATCCTGAAGAACAGCGCCCACACATCGGCCAGCCTGGTCCGCAGGCTTGGCTTGTGGGATAGATGCCCGACTGCCTTCGGCGGCAGGGCATCTGTTCCGGGCGCCTCAGCGGCCGGCAACAGCCGATAGAGCGCCAGACTGCCCCCCAGAAAGGTCAGCAGGCGTTCCGACCGATAGCCACTTCGGCGGAAGAGCTCATCTGGCTGGCGCAAAGCCGCAGTCGTCGTCCGGGTGAGGAGCCATGTCACGAAGGCCAGCGGCACCCGAACCAGGTTGTACCAGGCCCGCTGGAGCCATCCGCTTGGCACAAACTCATCCGCCAACAGGATCGCGCCGCCCGGGACCAGCAATCCGGCGCAGGCCCGAAGCACAAACGCCTGTTCGTCCGGCGGAAGCTCGCTGAAGACCAAAGTGGACACGACCAGGTCGAAGCTGGCGGGGTCAAATCGCTCCCCGATCAGGGAAGCGTCCATGTGGATCAAGTCGATCCGATCGGCCAACTGCTCGTCGGCGACGACCCGCTTCGCCTCTGAGAGCATGGCACTGGAGGCATCAACGCCTGTTACGCGAGCACCTTTCCGGGCCATCATGATCGCCAGTGTGCCCGTCCCACAACCGATTTCGAGGACCCGGAGCCCGGGGAGGATAAATCGTTGGGCGATGGTCTCCTGCACGCGATGCAGCCGACCCAGCGTGAGCAAGCTGATGCCCCGATCGTAGTCGCTCGGGTCGGTCTCAAGCCATTTCATGAAGACCGTCGCCATGTGCTCCGTCCTTTGAACGCTGCTTCAGGCGATCAGGGCGTCCTTTTCTCCCCTTGCAGTCTAGCACTTTCGGGGCAGGGTCCACCAATGAAACGGTCGGGAGAGATCCATTGGCGAAGCCGACGGGCCGTCGCTCCAAAGCGCAATTCCCAACCTCCTTGCCCACTCACCAACCGTTAAGGTTGGACCCGAGCCTTGTCATGCTACTATCTGCGCGTTCCCGTCCATCATCCTGTCAACCGTCGCCAGCCGGGCACGCAGACGCAAGCCACACACGAACGATGCGTGGTAGCAGAATGGTGTGTTTCGCCATCGGGACACCACACATGGTGTCAAACCGCTCGATCGACCTCGGATGAAGCCTCTCGTCCGGACATTTCTGGGTAGTGCGGACGGATCGCGCTGCGCACTCCCCTCGGCTTGATCTTGCGCAAGACGCCGCGAGTTTATTGGAGGAGGGAAGATGAAGAACGCAGCAAAGCTTGTGCTGGTTGGAGCGACGGCCCTGGCCCTGTTGGGATGCTCCCTTCTGAGTCAGGTGGCAGGCAAAGTGGTCAATCAGGTCGCCGGTTCGGGGTTTACCGCGGCCGGAAGCCTGTGGCCCGACGTTCCGAAGATGGATGGGCTGACCGACAACCCCAATCTTGACGTGCCCGTTTGGGCGAAGCTTTACGTCCAAACCGCCCTTAAGGCCATGAGCGGAGGAACGGGCAGCGTCGACTGGGTGGCCTACACGACCGACAAGACGCCGGACGACGTCGCCGGCTACTACACCAACGAGCGCATGACCGCCAAGGGGTGGGATTCGGAACAACAGACGCCTTGCTTCAGCGGCAGCCAGGAGGGCGTTTCCGAAGCCGGAGCGATCTGCCTCTTTGGCAAGACCTCCAGCGACCCTCAGGTGGTGATGGCCATCATGGCGGCTACCGACACCAGTACCAAACAGACCGACGTCTTCTTCCTGAGGTCACCGAACAGGTCACCCCAACGCCCTAACCCAGAGGCCCTGCGCGCTTTGTGAGTGGCAATGGCGGGGGCCCTGCTTGCATGACCGGACACGAAAGTGCACGCGACGGCCGGCCCGGACTGGGTCGGTCGGTCGCCATTCTCGCCCGTTGACAGACGATCCGCCGGCTCCGGCGGATCGTCCCAATTGACCCTCGATGGTCCTGGGCTTTGTTATGATGACACAAGATCCGCCCCGCGCCGACCGTCACGCGTGAGCTTCATCCATTCCTCGTTCCTGCACTTGGAGGCCACTTTGCCCGGACAGACCTCAATCGTCCTCAGAACCCTTGGCGCATCCGACCTCAAAGTCTCCCCCATCGGCCTGGGTGTTATGCAGTTTTCAGGAGCCAACGGCGCCTTTCGGTATATGTTCAACGACCTTGCCCAAGACCAGATGAATGACATTGTTCAGGCCGCCATCGACGGGGGCGTCAACTGGTTTGAACTCCGCCGAGATGTACGGCCGCGGCCATTCAGAACGTGCCTTGTCCCAGGCGCTCAAGGCCGCCGGAAAGGCCGATGACGAGGTCGTCGTCGGGACCAAGTGGATGCCTCTCTTTAGGACGGCGGCCAATATACGCAAAACCATCGACGACCGCCTTCGTGCGCTCGACGGCTATGCTATCGATTTGTACATGATCCACCAGCCTTGGAGCTTTTCCTCTCCCGAAGCTGAGATGGAAGCCATGGCCGACCTGGTGGAGGCGGGCAAGATCCGCTTCGTCGGGGTGAGCAACTTCAACGTCGACCAGTTGCGCCGTGCGCACGCTGCGCTGGCCAAACGCGGTCTGCCGCTGGCCGTCAACCAGGTGCAGTACAGTCTGCTTCACCGGGATATCGAGACCAATGGCGTATTGCAGGCTGCCCGAGATTTGGGGGTGACGATCGTCGCCTGGGGCCCCCTCGCCTCTGGCTTGCTGACCGGCGAATTCCACCAGCGATCCCGAGCGCATACGGCAGACCCCTATCGGCCGCCGTATGCGACTGCGCCGCCAGATCCAGGCCAGCCGACCGCTGGTCGAGGCCATGCAGGAGATGGCGGCCGGGCACGGAGTCGAGCCCGCCCAGGTGGCCCTCAACTGGTTCGTGAATGCTCACGGCGAGGCCGTGGTGGCCATCCCCGGCGCATCCAAGACCTATCAGGCCGAGGAGAACGCTGGGGCGATGCACTTTCGTCTCAGCGGGGAAGAGCTGCATCGCCTGGACGAACTCTCCAGGCCCTTCGCTAGACATCCCATTCCCCGAACTCGGATCGCAATCGACGTGTGCAACGAAGGCAACGCTGAACGCGGAGGCGTCCCGACCGCGCCGTGGCCGTGCCAGCCTCACGCGATCCTATCGCCGTTCGTCGGCACCCTGCGGACAGCGTAAGCGGTGTGGCAAAGAGCAGGCCGGCAGGATCGCTGATCAGCTGGCCCTGTGGAGCTTCATGAGGGGTGTTGCTGGACTTATCGCCGACGCACATGTCGGCGGGGCGGTGACCGCCCCCGGTGGGGCGGCTATTCACCTCAAAACGCAAGGCGCGATTATGCCGCTTTTCACAAATGACCGGATGCGTTTGGCCCTTACGGGATCGGCGTCAGCTCGAAGGGCTTCACGATATTCGAATAGTAGTGGCGATCGGGCAGAAGTGGCAGATCGGCGCCAAAGTAGCGATTGAAGATGATCCGAAAGGTGTTCACGGGCGAGACGCTATCGTAGACCTGCGGGGAGCCGCCGTCCGGGAAGTAGTAGGCGTTGAGGTTCTTCATCCGATCTTCAGGGGTCACATGAAACGCCCCGTGGTCCCCTGGATGACGATGATCGGCGGAGACTTCGAGTTGGCCAGGATCTCCTTCACCGACTGGAGCACGCGGGTGTTGATGTAGTTCACCTGGTCGGCGTAGGCCCTGCGCTCGTCGGGTGAACCGGATCCTGATACTTGATCGGCCAGGGTGAAAGACGCCTGTTGAGAGGCGATCCCGCCATCGGCCGTGAAGATATACGGCGGATGGGGGGACATAATGTGCACCCAGACGAATTTGGGTCCCGGGATATCGGGTACTCTGCCCAAGCGATCGAACGCAAACAGGATCCGATCGCGGAACTCCTTGTTGGGATCGGGAATGTTGGCCCCGAAAAGTTCGTTCAGCTTCACCCGCCCGTCGATCACCGCCCGGCCTAAAGACGTCTGCAAGCAGCATCGCCTCGAACGGGTTAGTCCGCCAAACGCCCGTGCGTCTGCCAGCGAGGCAGGCCTTGGGGACAAGTAGATGTCGGCGTCCTGCCAGTCCGTCATCCCGTAGGCGCTTTCGAAGGCCACAGTCTTGTAGCCCAGGCTTGGCCAAGGCCTGGCGGACGGCGTTGCTCTTGCAGATGCGGTCGAGCCAGGCAGCGTCCTTGGCGTTGGGATCCAGCGAAGGACCCAGCGTGTCCAGATAGTTTATGTTGAGTGATGATGGGATGGAAAGGCGGGTGATGGCATAGTTGCTCCGGCTCTGGTCGGTGACCACGAAACCCAAGATCCCTCAGCCCTTGGATGAACGGCTGGTTGTCGTAGCTGAACACCCGCTCGAGCACATCCTGTCGGGTGTAGGCATCCAGGATGATGTAGTACACATCCGGCAGCGGCTGACCAGCCGGCGGCACCAGCGCAATTGGGGAGGCCGGCGCCGCGTTCGCCTGGGACCCTTTGGCCAGCGCCTTGACCTGGTAGGACCCAATCTGCAGCAAGGGGACGATCAGCGCCAGGGCGACCGTAATGTTCAGAAAGCGGGTCAGCCCCTGCGGGATCGCCTGCCGCCTGACCATCCAGGCGCTCGCCCCGACCAGAGCAGCCGCCCATACCACGAGCAGCAGTCGATGCCGTCCCACCACCACACCTGCCAGGCTCACGCCTTCCGTAACCTGGTACACGTGGCCGTATGAGAAAAACAACACTGCTACCAGGCTGGTGAGAATGGCGGCTTTGTGGGCATCGTGGAGAAGCCGGCCAAGGCCCCACCACAGCGCCCCGGCCAGCAGGAGTGAGATCGCCAGCGATCGCAACCCGGCGACGGGCTGCAGCTCGCCCAGGTTCCAGGCCAGCAGGGCCAGCACGGGGTAGGCGGCGAAAAGCAGGGGATGGAACGGTCGATCGATCACAGATTTCATGGTGGCCACCGGACCTAAATTTCATACCAGCGCAAGGTGTCGCAAAAGCCATCCAAGCATAACGCATCTGGGAGCAACTGAGCCTTGAGGCCAAAACCAAAAGCACTGAGCTCGGTGCTCAGTGCTCGGTGCTCCGTTGGCAGCGCTAACGCCGCAAACGAAAAAGAAAAGCCCCTTGGCGATGACCTACTCTCCCAGGCCGTCTCCAGCCAAGTACCATCGGTGCTGGCGGGCTTAACTGCCGGGTTCGGGATGGGACCGGGTGTACCCCCGCCGCTCTAATCACCAAGGGACGTTTTCCCTAGGTTGGGTGATGCATTGTCACTGAAACGAGTCGAAGTTAAGATCCTGTGAAAAGCGCCAAGTTCTCCGCATCACGCACATAAGCCCTCGGCCATTAGTACAGCTTAGCTTAACGCATTGCTGCGCTTCCACACGCTGCCTATCTACAGGTGGTCTACCTGCGGCCTTACTCCCTTAATGGGATGAGGGACCTTATCTTGGAGCGAGTTTCCCACTTAGATGCATTCAGCGGTTATCTCTGCCAGACGTGGCTACCCAGCGATGCCGTTGGCACGACAACTGGCACACCAGAGGTCTGTCCACCCCGGTCCTCTCGTACTAGGGGCAGCTCTCCTCAAGTCCCTTACGCCCACAGCGGATAGAGACCGACCTGTCTCACGACGGTCTGAACCCAGCTCACGTACCGCTTTAATGGGCGAACAGCCCAACCCTTGGGACCTTATCCAGCCCCAGGATGCGATGAGCCGACATCGAGGTGCCGAGCCTTGCCGTCGATGTGAACTCTTGGGCAAGACTAGCCTGTTATCCCCGGGGTAGCTTTTATCCGGTAAGCCACGGCCCTTCCACACGGTACCGTGGGATCACTAAGCCCGACTTTCGTCTCTGCTCGACGCGTTGGTCTTGCAGTCAAGCTCCCTTGTGCCTTTACACTCTGCGGCTGGTTTCCATTCAGCCTGAGGGAACCTTTGGGCGCCTCCGTTACCCTTTCGGAGGCGACCGCCCCAGTCAAACTACCCGCCTGGCACGGTCCCCCTGCCGGATTACGGCCAGGGGTTAGGGTGCAGACTTCGTCAGGGAGGTATTCCATTGTTGGCTCCACCGAGGCTGGCGCCCCAGCTTCAAAGCCTCCCTCCTATGCTAGACAGACGAAGCCCGAACTCAATGCCAAGTTGTAGTAAAGCTCCACGGGGTCTTTTTGTCCTGCTGCGGGTACGCGGCATCTTTACCGCGACTTCAATTTCGCCGGGTCCCTCGTTGAGACAGCGCTCCGGTGGTTAAGCCTTTCGTGCGGGTCGGAACTTACCCGACAAGGAATTTCGCTACCTTAGGACCGTTATAGTTACGGCCGCCGTTCACCGGGGCTTCAGTTCAAAGCTTTGTCCCTTGCGGGACTAACCTCTCCCTTAACCTTCCGGCACTGGGCAGGCTTCAGCCCCTATACATCGCCTTTCGGCTTAGCAGAGACCTGTGGTTTTGTTAACCAGTCCCCAGAGCCATTTCACTGCGGCCTCCCTGCGCTCCACCTGAATAAGCTTCACGCTAGGAGGCGCCCCTTCTCCCGAAGTTACGGGGCAATTTTGCCTAGTTCCTTAACGAGGGTTCTCCCGTTCGCCTTGGTATACTCTACCCGTCTACCAGTGTCGGTTTGCGGTACGGGCACCCAGGTTTCATCGCTTAGAGGTTTTTCTCGGCAGCAAGGCTCAGCCACTTACGGCTCTAGGGCCTCGGCATCGCGCCTCACCTCAGGGTACGGATTTTCCTATACCCCTCAACGGCTACACGCTTACAACCCGCACAACCAATCGCGGGCTGGCCTACCTCGCTGCGTCACCCCATCGCTCCACCTAGGTGGTTCCGGAATGTTGACCGGATGTCCATCACCTACGCCTTTCGGCCTCGGCTAAGGCCCGACTAACCCGACGCGGATTGACCTTCCGTCGGAAACCTTAGACTTACGGCGAACACGGTTCTCACGTGTTTCACGCTACTCATGCCGGCATTCTCACTTCTGCCCGCTCCAGCCGTCCTTTCGGTCGACCTTCAGCGCTGACAGAACGCTCCCCTACCGCCCCCACCGTCCGCAGACGGTGAAGGCCCATGGCTTCGGTGCTGAGCTTAGCCCCGTTATATTGTCCGCGCAGGACCGTTTGACCAGTGAGCTGTTACGCACTCTTTAAAGGGTGGCTGCTTCTAAGCCAACCTCCTGGCTGTCTCGACAGTCCCACATCGTTTTCCACTTAGCTCAGACTTGAGGACCTTAGCCGATGGTCTGGGCTCTTTCCCTTTCGACGACGAAACTCATCTCCCGCCGTCCGACTGCCACGCTATGAAGTATTGGCATTCGGAGTTTGGTTGGGTTCGGTAAGCGATAAGCCCCCTAGCCCATCCAGTGCTCTACCTCCAATACTGAACGCGTGACGCTAGCCCTAAAGCTATTTCGGGGAGAACAAGCTATCTCCATGTTCGTTTGGCATATCACCCCTACCCACAGCTCATCCCACAATTTTGCAACATTGAAAGGTTCGGGCCTCCACGAGTGGTTAAACTCGCTTCACCCTGGCCATGGGTAGCTCACACGGTTTCGTGTCTAATCCCTGCGACTAATCGCCCTATTCAGAACTCGCTTTCGCTTTGGCTCCGGGTGTCACTCCCTTAACCTCGCCACAGAGATTAACTCGCCGGCTCATTCTCCAAAAGGCACGCCGTCAGGCATAGCGGCACGTACCCCGGTTTCCCGGGAACACAGACCCGCCATTAGCCCTCCGACTGCTTGTAAGCGCACGGTTTCAGGTTCTATTTCACTCCCCTAACAGGGGTTCTTTTCACCTTTCCCTCACGGTACTGGTTCACTATCGGTCGCCAAGTGTATTTAGCCTTGGAGAGTGGTCTCCCCAGCTTCCCACCGGATTAGCGTGCCCGGTGGTACTCAGGAACACGGCGGGAGTCCTTCGGCTTTCGCTTACGGGACTGGTACCCTCTGTGGTTGGCTTTTCAACACCATTCAGCTAGCCGTCGGATTGGTAACTCCCATCTGCCGGTCCTACAACCCCGCCACAGCAAGCCGTGACGGTTTGGGCTGATCCGCGTTCGCTCGCCACTACTAGCGGAATACTCTCTTTTCCTCTGGGTACTAAGATGTTTCAGTTCCCCAGGTTCCCTTCCCTTGTCCTATGTGTTCAGACGAGGGATGACGCCGGAGACTTGCGTCCCGGCGACGGGTTTCCCCATTCGGAGATCTCCGGATCAAAGTCTGCACACGACTCCCCGAAGCTTATCGCAGTGTGCCACGTCCTTCATCGGCACTTTGGCGCCAAGGCATCCACCGTACGCTCTTAGTAGCTTAATTCACGTGATGCGGAGAAATTGACGCTTTTCGCGGCGCACAACCGTCGGCTGATGGTTGCCGCCGCTCGAACTCGTTTCAGTTGTTAAGGTGCGGATCGGACCGGTTGCAGCCTTTGGTCCGGACGGTCCCCCATGCTCTTCCCTGGGGCTTGGCCGCCTAGGTTCGGGGCCCAGTTGCCTGGGCGCCGGACTTAGGAGGTCAATCGCCTGACAGACATCGACCCGGCACGGCGCCGGGTCGCAAGACGACCTGTGACGTTCCGGTAGCTCCCCCTTATTCAGTTCGTGCTTTCCAGCTTTCGCAGCAAGCGGTTTTCTCACCTCGCTCTGGTGGAGATGAGGGGACTCGAACCCCTGACATCTGCCTTGCAAAGGCAGCGCTCTCCCAACTGAGCTACATCCCCATCCTAGCTGCTATCGGCCAGCAGCCGGCGGCGACTGAGTGGGCCTTTCAGGATTCGAACCTGAGACCTTTCCCTTATCAGAGGAACGCTCTAACCAACTGAGCTAAAGGCCCAAAGAGCTGCCAGGCATGTGCCTTAGCAACTGAGGAGTGATAGGAACCCCGACAACCAGTGTCCAGGCGCTCTGCACACCGTGCAAAGCGGCTTCCGGTTTTCTGACTTACTGGAGTTTGGAGCGCCGGCCCGCAGGCCCTTGCTCGTGGCTCCCTTAGAAAGGAGGTGATCCAGCCGCACCTTCCGGTACAGCTACCTTGTTACGACTTCGTCCCAGTCACCAGCCCCACCCTAGGCGGCTCCTCCCTTGCGGTTAGGTCACCGACTTCAGGTGTTGCCAGCTCCCATGACGTGACGGGCGGTGTGTACAAGGCCCGGGAACGTATTCACCGCAGTAGTGCTGACCTGCGGTTACTAGCAACTCCGACTTCACGCAGGCGAGTTGCAGCCTACGATCCGAACTGAGACCAGCTTTGAGGATTGGCTCCACCTTGCGGTCTTGCTACCCATTGTGCTGGCCATTGTAGCGTGTGTGTAGCCCAGGACATAAAGGTCATGCTGACTTGACGTCATCCCCACCTTCCTCCGGCTTGATACCGGCAGTCTCCTGTGACACATGTAACACAGGACAAGGGTTGCGCTCGTTACCGGACTTAACCGGACACCTCACGGCACGAGCTGACGACAGCCATGCAACACCTGTGCATGCTCCCCGAAGGGTCGGTCACCTTTCGGATCCCTACCACATGCATGTCAAGCCCTGGTAAGGTTCTTCGCGTAGCCTCGAATTAAACCACACGCTCCGCTGCTTGTGCGGGCCCCCGTCAATTCCTTTGAGTTTTAACCTTGCGGCCGTAGTCCCCAGGCGGTGAACTTATCGCGTTAGCTTCGGCACTGATGGTGTTTAAGCCACCAACACCAAGTTCACATCGTTTACAGCTAGGACTACCGGGGTTTCTAATCCCGTTCGCTACCCTAGCTTTCGCGTCTGAGCGTCAGGAGCAGTCCAGGAGGCCGCCTTCGCCACTGGTGTTCCTCCGGATATCTACGCATTTCACCGCTACACCCGGAATTCCACCTCCCTCTACTGCCCTCAAGTTTGGTAGTTTCGAACGGCATCTCCCAGTTGAGCCAGGAGCTTTCACGTCCGACTTACCATACCGCCTGCACGCGCTTTACGCCCAGTAAATCCGGATAACGCTCGCCTCCTACGTTTTACCGCGGCTGCTGGCACGTAGTTAGCCGAGACTTATTCCGGGGGTACTGTCCTTCCTCATCCCCCCGAAAAGGAGTTTACAACCCGAAGGCCTTCTTCCTCCACGCGGCGTTGCTGCATCAAGCTTTCGCCCATTGTGCAAGATTCCCTACTGCTGCCACCCGTAGGTGTCTGGGCCGTGTCTCAGTCCCAGTGTGGGGGACCACCCTCTCAGGCCCCCTACCCGTCGTCGCCTTGGTAGGCCATTACCCTACCAACTAGCTGATGGGCCGCAGGCCCCTCCCGAAGCGGATTGCTCCTTTCCACCAAGGTCCTCTGACACCTTGGAGCACATGGGGTATTAGCAGTCCTTTCGAACTGTTATCCCTCACTTCGGGGCAGGTCACCAACGTGATACTCACCCGTTCGCCACTAGGACACCCTCATCCGAAGAAAAGGGGCCTCGTTCGACTTGCATGTATTAGGCACGCCGCCAGCGTTCATCCTGAGCCAGGATCAAACTCTCCGTAAAGAGTTTATTCCTACATCCGAAGACGTAGGTTTCTCTCAAAGTACTACTGGACAGGTCTTATGGCAGTTCCTATCACTCTTCAGTTGTTAAGGTGCCGTCGTCCGAGCGGGCCGAAGCATACCACCCGCCTTCCAGACAAGTCAAGGGCAGAGACGCAAATGGCCGATGCTAACCTACGCGCACCGGCGTGACAACAGACCGATCCAGCCACAGGCCGCGGTCTCCGTTGCCCTGCACTCTTCCATTGTCAAGGTCTTCCCGGTCGCGCCCGGGCGAGACCTATTGGGAATTCTTTATCCATTATACCTGATGGGGACACGAGGTCAAGGGCAGGCTTCGCCCCAGTTGCATGGCGTAACCGATCTTGTGAAAGCCATCACAAGCCCTGCCTCAATCCAGCTTGCGGATGGCCGGATGGAGCATCCCCACCAGGGTGAGAAGGGCCGTCATCCCACCGCCGGCGATGAACACGGCCTGCACGCCAAAGTCCTCGATTGCCCATCCCGACAGCGCATAACCAATCGGGAGCAGCCCGAACGAGCCCAGGTAGTCGACGCTGGTGACCCGCCCCAACAGCTCGCCCGGCACCAGCTCCTGGACCATGTTGATCCAGATCAGGTTGAACCCGGAAAAAGCCAGCCCACGCACGATCATTAGGCCACCCAACACCGCCAGGCCCAGCGGCAGTCCCAACAACATGGTCGCTATCCCGGCCACCACAATCAGCCCATAACCAAACGGCCCTCGGCGACGGATGCGGTCCTTTCGCCCAAGCCAGATCGAGCCCACCAGCGAACCAACAGCGGCCAGCGAGTACAGCAAGCCAAGGCTGCCGACATCCATGTGCAGCGTGTCGCTGACCAGGAAAGGCAAACCAACATTGACCGGTGTGGCGGCGGTGATGTTCAGCAGGGAGAACAAGGCGATCGAAATCCAGAGCCATGGCGTTCCGAACACGGTCCTGAGGCCTTCTCCCAGATCAGTCCAGATCGGTGCCTGGAGGCGCTCGCCGCGATCGGGCTTGAGCGCCGGAAGGCCAACCAAGAAGCCGGCCGAGACCAGAAAGGAAAAGCCGTCCAGGGCGAATGCCCAGCCCGTGCCGCCCCAGGCGACAATTGCCGCCCCAACGGCCGGCCCTGCCACGTCGGCCAATTGCTGGCTCAGGCTGGTGAGCGAATTGGCGCTGGGGAGCGATTCTCGCGGCGTGATCTCAGGCACCACTGCGGCGTAAGCCGGTTGAAAAAAGGCGTCCAGCATGCCGAACGCCGCCGCCACAATGTAGATCATCCACATCGTCAAGGCATCGGTCAGCGCCAACACTGCGATCAGACCCACCAGCCCGCCGCGCAGCAGATCGGACACCAGCATCACACGCGCCCGCGGCAGGCGGTCGGCCAGGGTGCCGCCCACCAGCACCGTGACGACCAGCGGCAGCACGGAGACGATCATCACCGAGCCCATCGCCACGGCAGACCCGGTCTTCTCCAGCACCCACCAGGCCAGGGCGATGCGGTACAGGCTGTCGCCCAAGCGAGAGATGGTCTGCCCCGCCCACAGCAGGGCGAAGGCTCGCGTCGAGAGTGATCGAAATAGCGCCAAGATTTTCAGCGACTCCCATGAACTGGACGGGGCGCAGTCTATCTAGCGGAGGCTGTGATGTGAGCGGAGCGATTATAGCTGCAAGTTTCAGGGAGTCAGATGTCGGTGGTCACGGGGCATGCCGGTCTCGAGGGCGCTTGGATCAGGGCACCTGGTCGCATGTCACCCGGCCAGGAGTGGGCGTAGCCGGGGTCGAGTTGCCCACGAATAGGATACCAATCGACTCGATTGGGGGCTCGTTGCGCCAGCCGCAGTCCGGCGGTGAGAATCGGTAGCCTTCCAACTCGGGTCCGAAGGACACCTCGGCCCCAATCGGGAGCCATACCGGATCAGGGAACAACTCGCCCTTGGTGTTCGTTGCCCCAAGATACTGTTTCGACTGGCCGGCGATCCAGTAGTAGAAGGGCACGTCGTCCATCAACACGCCGCCTCCAAGCCGAGGCTCGGCCGCCCACACGACTCCGACCGGATGACCGCCGGCGGTCTCACCCAGGTGGATCCGCTCTGCGGCCCGAGCCCACATGCGCACCGGCCAAGCTTGGACGAAGTCGAGCGGCCACTCAGCGGTTTCGGCGTCCATGCGGGCCTTGACGCTCTGGGGGTAGAAGCTGGCAGCCGATCCCAGGGCGCGCACCTCCACCGTCACCCCTTGATCGACCGGAAGCGGATCCGAAAGGTACCGGCCGGCAGCGTCCGTGAGGGCCACGACTTTCGCATCCGTCTCCCCCAGCTTGGCACTGATCTCGACGCCTTTGAGACCGGTGCCATCCACACGGTCGGTCACCGTACCGCTCAGGATCAATCCCGGCTCGGGTTGCGCCGGAACCGGCGCCCGGCAGGCCGCCAACAACACCGCTGCGGCGGCCAGCCCGCCCAGAACATCGGCCCGGCCCCAGCGCCTGAACCCTCGCCCGTTTGCGGCCATCGGTCCATCCCCTACTGCTTGTGAAATATGTCACAAGTATAGCATCGGGGCGAGCCGCCAGCGGCACCGAAGCCATCGCTCCGGCGTGAGATCTCGAAACGATTGCCACACCCCCCATGTCATGGCGAGGCGCCAACTGCGCCGAAGCCATCGTTCCGGCATGAGATCTTGGAACGATTGCCCCACACCCCATGTCATGGCGAGGCGCCAGCGGCGCCGAAGCCATCGTTCCGGCGTCAGGTCTTGGAACGATTGCCACGCTCGCTTCGCTCGCTCGCCAGGACACGGATTGGGGGAGAACTCGCACTAGGTGCCGGAAGCCTGAGGCTCAGCGCTCATTGCTCAGTGCTCAGCCCTGGCGGCTCACATCTCCTGCCGACCCTCCAACGCCTGAGAGAGCGTGCCCGAATCGGCGTATTCCAGATCCCCGCCGGAGGGAAGCCCGCGAGCCAGCCGCGTGATCTTTAGCTTCCGACCCTCCAGCCGGCGCTTGAGGTACATAGCCGTGGCTTCGCCTTCCATCGTGGGATTGGTTGCCAGGATCAACTCCTGGAATGGTTGATGCTCGAGGCGTTGGACCAATTCGTCGATGCGCAGGTCCTCGGGACCGATCCCCTCCACCGGGGAGATCGCTCCATGAAGCACGTGATAGCGGCCGCGGAACAGACCCGTCCGATCGATGGCGACCACGTCCAAGGGCTCCTCGACCACACACACGACACTGGACTCACGCGAAGTGTCCTGGCAGATGGCACATGGATCTTGATCAATTCCGGTGATGTTGAAGCAGATCGAGCACAGTCGTGTCCCCAGGGCCATGGCCTTCAGGGCTGCTGCCAGCTCCTCCGCTTCGGCGTCTGAGCCCCGCAAAAGATGGAACGTCAGCCGGGATGCCGTCTTGGGGCCAATGCCGGGCAGTCGGGAGAAGGCCTCGATCAGCCGCTCGACGACCGGCGGCACACTGGCGCTCAACCGAACAGGCCTCCACTCCCAAGTCCGCCGGCCAGGGGACCGAGTCGCTCAGCAGTGAGAGCATGAGCCTTCTCAATGGCCTGGTTGACAGCTGTCAGTACAGCATCCTGGAGAAGATCGGCGTCTCCAGAGGCGAAAATCCCGGGGTCGATTTCCACAGCGCGGCACACCTGACTGCCAGTCATCACGACTTTGACCGCCCCGCCCCCCGCACTGGCTTCGACGGTTTCTTCCGCCAGCGCCGCCTGGGCCTGCTCAAGCTGGGTCTGCACGTTCCGCAGCTGGCCCAACATATCCTTCATGGATGGCTTTGCTCGTCCTTTGCTCACACCCCTCACCTTTCCGCACCGTCTCCGCTGCCGGAGACCGACTCAGGTTTCGCTTGGCTCCGACGAGCCGCCTGCCTCGGCATCCAACTCCGAAACCTCGGCCCCCAGCTCCCGGAGCGCCGTATCCACCATGCCACCATCTTCTACCAACGGCCCGCCTGGCGCAGGTTCGGCCCCTTCCCATTGTTCGGAAAGCACGCACTGTACCCCCATCGGCCGGCCGAGGACGTGCTCCAGTGCAGCTGACACTTGTTTCAGCGTTTCGCCCTTCTCCATCTTCTCGCGAAGCAAATCGCTGGCGAATCCGATGATCAGCTGGTCGTTCTTGAGCGCCAGGGGTTGTCCTGAATTGAGCAGAGCCTGAGCCCTGGGTTCGCGTTCGAATGTCGCCGCCAGGATCTCGCGCCATCGATCCAGAACGGTCTGGAAGCTCAGGGGTCCTGAGGGCGCCGGGGTTGGCGTCGCCGGATCGTCTGCGTCAGCGGCAGCGGGTTTCTTCACCGCGCGGGGCGGCGCTGGCGCCGTGCTTCTCGGCTCAGGCGCCGGCGATGCTGCCCTTGAAGGAGCAGATGAGTGCGCATCTGGCAACTTCGGTGGTGCGACCACTTTCGAGGGGCTCTCCAGTGATTCGAGGAACGCTAGCTCCAATGGCAACGCCGGCTGCCAGTTCGATCGGCCCTCACGCGCCGCGCCGCTGAAGGCCTCCAGTCCGGCCAGCAGCCGCGCCAGGCTCACCCCACCGGCGGCCTGTTCCAGTCGCACGCGCGTTTCCGCCCCCACCTCCAGCAGGTCATCGTTGCCCATCTTAAGCATCAGGATGTTGCGCAGATAGTCAACCGTCTGGCGAGCCAATTGCCGCGCGTCCGCCCCGCCATCGAGGGCCTGAGTCAATCAGAGTCAGGCCTTGCTTGGACTCGGATTCGATCCAGGCTGTCACCAGCGCCTGGACAGCCTGGCTGGCCGCCGTGCCCAGTACCGTTTGCACGGTCTGGATCGTCACAGTCTCACCCGTGGAAGCCAGCTGGTCGAGCAGCGAGATCGCGTCGCGGAAGCTGCCCGTCGCCTGCCGAGCGATGACTTCCAGCGCCGCTGGCTCGGCGTCGATGGCTTCATTCGCCACCTGCTGTGCCAGATAGTCTGAGATCACTTTGACCGGCAAGCGGCGGAACTCATGCCGCTGGCATCGAGAAATAACCGTGGCCGGGATTTTGTGCACCTCAGTCGTGGCCAGGACGAAAATGGCGTGATCGGGTGGCTCTTCCAGCGTCTTCAACAATGCGTTGAAGGCTGCTGTGGAAAGCATGTGCACTTCATCCACGATGTACACTTTGGCCCGGCCTTGGCTGGGCGAGAAGTTGATCTTGTCCCGAAGATCGCGCACGTCTTCCACACTCGTGTTGGATGCGGCGTCGATCTCGATCAAGTCAAGAAACCGCCCCTCGTTCACCGCCGTGCAGGGCGAGCACTTGTTGCAGGGCCGATCGGCCGGGTCATCCGCCAGGCAGTTGATCGCTTTTGCTAGCAAGCGGGCCGTGCTGGTCTTGCCGGTTCCGCGTGGTCCGGCGAACAGGTAGGCGTGGGCCACCCGCTCACCCCTAACGGCATTCCGCAGGGTCTGGATCACCTGGGGTTGGCCCACCACTTCGTCCCATGTTTGGGGCCGCCACTTTCGATACAGGGCTTGGGCCATCTATCGCTCGCTTAGGATAGGAGGGTCGTCCTTCGACCCGATGGTGTTGCCCGCCATCGGGTGCAGGACGAGGTCGCACCGGCCGAGGAGCCGAGTTTATCAGACGGACATGCCCCATGCAAGTTGGGGCGTTCCGGCCACGCCTGAAGTGCTATAATCACCACGACTTGAGAAAGGAAAGGTCCGAATGCCCTCTAATTTCGGCGCACCGGAACTGATCATCGTCCTCGTCGTTGTGCTGCTCGTCTTCGGTGTCGGTCGACTGAGCCGCATCGGCGGAGAGATGGGAAGTGCCATCCGCGAATTTCGGCGGGGCCTCCAGGGTGATGAGCCCGCCAAAAAGGCAGACGACAAGCCCACCGAGGGTGAGACCGACGGCAAGTCCTGATCGTGTCGATCCGGCTTGTGGGCCGAGATCTCTCTCCCATCAAAAGCAGACCGGCCCCAAGGGCCGGTTTTGATTTTCTCGCGGGCCGCCGTGAAAAGGTTCAGTTGGCTGGGATCTGAAACGTCGATTGCACCTTGCCGGTGTTGTCCCTCAGCGTGATGATCTTCCCCGGCAGCCAGACCGCTTCGCTCAACCCCCAATAAAGATCGATCACCGTATCGGTTCCGGCCCGAGTGTGAATGCTGACGGCGCCATCGTGGAGTGTGAAGGCAGGAAAGGTGTAGGCGTGTCCCTGGCCGTCATCCAGCGTCCATCCGGCCATATCTGCCACCCCACCGGAGTTAAGCAGTCGCACCGCCTCCGAGTCCAGGTCGCCGGCGCCTGTCACGCCTCGGACGTCGACCGCCGGGGCATCCTGGCTGATGGTAGCGGTCGGCGTGGGTCCGGTCCCGTTCTGGTTTGAGCCCTCCGAGCTGGCGGCACCCGGCGTTACGGGGACGATCAGAATCTGGCCGGCACTGAGAGTGTCGGGGTTGGTCAGTTTGTTGGCCTTCATGAGAGCGTCGATGGAGATCCCCAATTCGACGGCGATGTCCCCCATGGTGTCACCCGGGCGGACGACGTAGGTAACCGGAGTGGGCGTCGGCACGGGTGTCAGCGTCTTGGTGGGGACCAGGCTGGCCGCCACGGACATGGCATCCATCGTGCCTGTGGGATGAATGACTGGCGCCGGCCGGCCCCTGCCCCAAATCAGAAGGACGCCCAGCATCGTGAGCGCCGATATGATGACATTCAGGATCAGATAGGGGAGATACTGCCGCCAGCCGGATCGACGAACGCTGCCCATGGCCGCGCGATCATAGCACAGGTGAGGCTAAAACGGAATTGACCGCTGCCTTGCGCCCACCTAGAATTGGTGATCCATGCCCTACATTATCGATGGCCACAACCTGATCGGCAAGCTGCACGGGATCGAGCTCTCCGACCCCGAGGATGAGCGTCGACTGGCCGAAGAGCTCCAAGGATTTGCCCACCGCACGCGGCGCAGGCTGACGATCTATTTCGACCGAGGTACCCCCGGTGGACGGGATATACGCGCCGGGCTGGTGTCTCTGATCTTCGTCTCCGGCCGTACCGCCGATCAGGCTATTGCCGCCCACTTGGGGCGTCTCAGGGGTGATGCGAGGAACTGGACAGTGGTCTCTTCCGACCGCGAGGTCCAGGCCGAAGCGCACGCCGCCGGCGCCCGAGTACTATCAAGCGAAGTCTTCGCCAAGATGCTGGCTGATGCAGGTGACCAAGGGGTGACCGACAGGGAGGCGCCGGCCATGACGGAGGATGAAATCGCAGAATGGGAGGTGCTTTTCAGCCACCGCAAGACGGGCGGCGGTCGCTCATCGAAATCTTAGCAAGCCTTAATCAACATCTGGGGTGTCGGGTGCTATCATGTTTTGCGGATGGCCCGGCTCTCCCCCCAGTGCTGGTATCCGGGACCATCTTAGGGAGCAATCCTGCCGATCTCATACTCCCCTGTGAATTGGCAGGCCCCTAACAGCCAGGACCGCCGGATGCGACCCCTCAGTCCGGCGGTTCCTTTTTAATACGCACGTTTGATTGTCGAAGATTTGGGGCGTGGGCTGCGCGGATCTACTCCAGTTCGGCGAGCTCAAGCTCCAATTCCACGATCTCTCTACGAAGGTCAGCCGCCATATCCGCTAGCATGTCCCGCCCTTCGCGTCGGGCGATGCTGGCGTCCAACATCAGCTTGACCTCGGCCGAACGGGTCAACCGCCCCACTTCGGCCTGCAGCTTGGAAATGACGGCATCCAGCCGCTTGACCTCGCGCCGCAGCTCGACCAGCACCTGCTCACGGCTCTTCTCCGGGCCGCTCTCCGGGCGATCTTCCCGGCCGGAGAGCTTGCGCAGCGCTTCGAGGTCGCCATCGGCGTACGCCTGATTCACCTCCGCCATCACCTTCTCGCGCCATTTCTTTTCCTCCGGATCGCTGGTGAGATCGGGATGGAAGCGTTTGGCCAGGGCCCTGTACTCGGCCTTGATCTGGCTCTTGGCGGCGGCATCGGGTTCCGGCTTGTTGACTTTGGCCGGCCCCGCTGGCGGCTTACGCCAGGTGCGTTCGTACTGCGCAAATACGTCGGGCGGTGCGTCGTCCTCGGATTCAGCGCGCGCCCCCCACTGGGCACGGCGCTCCGCCCGGTGCCGAGCCTGAGTCACTTCCTTGCGCAGGTCGCTCAACCGCGTTTGGAGCGGTCCGACGCGCCGAGCCATCTCAGCCTGGAAGCCGGCCAGCTCGGCGCGCATCTCAAACAGATCCAGCTCAAGCTCGGCCACCTGCTCTTGGCGCTGGCTGACCTGCGCGTCCAACTCGGCCAGCTCCGGATCTCTCGATCGGCGGAGGGCTTCACTCAGACTGCCGGAGCTGCGTCGACGAAACATCGAACTCCCCGGGAACTCGGGACTGGCTAGGGTTGGCGCACCGTCAGGTTATCGAAATGGACCTCGGTGCCGTCCGACTCATACGAGGTGGCGGTCAGAGCGATAGCCCCCGACGAAAACGTGTCGTCCTGGGCCGACGCCAGGTGCTTGCCGTTCACGTACAGGTCGAAGCTGCTGCCATTGCACACAGCGCGCAGCTGGTTGGTGGCGTTGCCGGTGTTGATGGCGCTGGACTCCTGCCAATCCACCAGGGTCGAGTAGTTATCGCCATTGCCCAACAAGATGCTGTAGTTGCCATCACCGGAGATCAGGAGATAGTAGCCATCCCCGTTGTCCTGCGCCCGACACATGACGCCGTAGTCATTGTTGTTGTTGCCCGGCGCAAGGACTTGGGCGGCCTCAACTTCGATGTCCACATCGCTAAAGGACTGATCCCCGATACCCCACATCGTGGCCCCATCCCCGTCAGACGTGACGACGTACTTCCCAGCCTGATAGCCGACCTGCCCATGATCGTAGCTGCCGATTTCCCAACCTGATCCCTGATCATCGAAGTTGTCTTGATAGAGAACCTGGGCGCTGGATGATGAGCCACCGCCTAAGCTGGTCGAGGAAATGACGTTGTTGAACAAGCTGCAGGAAAGCGATCCTGCGACCAGAAACCCGAGTGCAACCATCCACTTTTTGCGCATAGCTCCTCGCTTGGGGGGAGAATTCACCACCGCGCCTCTCAGCGCGTCCCCGTGATATAGTTTTCCAGCTGTTCGATCACGAACTCCTGCTCGGCGATCACCTCTTTGACGACGTCACCAATCGAGATGACTCCCACAACCTTGCCGTCCTCCAACACGGGAAGGTGGCGGATGCGTTTCTGCGTCATCAGCGCCATGCAAGCCTCGATCCGCTGATCCGGGCCGATGCAGACCACCTTGGGCGTCATTACCTCGCTGACCGGCGTCTCGGCGGAACTCTTGCCATGCAGCACGATCTTGCGTGCGTAATCCCGCTCGGAGAAGATCCCCTCAAGGCTGTCACCTTCCATCACCAGCAGGGCCCCGATGTCCCTCTCGGCCATCCGTTCCAGGGCTTCATAAACACTAACGTCCGGTCGGATCGACCACACCCGACTCCCCTTGACCTGCAGCAGATGTCTAACAGTCTCCATGAGAACCCCTTTGCACGTCGCTCGGTCCGGGCCAGCAGTTTGTGAAATCTCTCACAATATGGGCCTTGGCGCGTACACCAGGCGACGTTGAAAGGGGATTGCGCTGTGCGGCCAAGCCAGCGTAGGAGTCGCACGCCGGCCACTCGCTTGTGTGCGAACAAGCGGCCGGTGAAACTTCATTCTACCCAGCCATCCAAGTCCGGGCAAATCTTCTGGGACTTACACGTCGGAACACAACCATCTGCCAGATGGCCTCCCGCCGGCGAAAGATCGCTTCCAGACCGTTGGCCTCGGCAATGCTCTCGATCACTTCCGGCGGGTGAACAAAGACGCGGAACGCATTCCGGCTCAGCCACATAACGGCGTTGATTCCCCAGGCGCCCGCTCTGGTCCACCAGGTGCGGCGCGGAATGACCAACCCGTAGAAGCGTCCCGCCCTGGCCGAGGACAGCCCGACCAAACTGGGCATGTCCGGGTAGCAGCAGATGACCCGGTCCAAGCAGACGACATCCGCCTCGTCCAGGACCGGAGCGAGCTCGACGAAGTCACCGTGCTGCCAGGCCACTCGGTCCGCCAACCCCCGATCGTCCGCCTCACGCTGCGCAGCCTGGAGGAAGGCGGATGAGGCCTCCACTAGCGTGGCCGACCTGGCGCCGGCCTCCAGCAGGCGAAGGGCAATGCCCCCCAGGCCACCCCCGATGTCCATCACCGTCGAACCATCGATCCCCAAACCTTCGAGGCACTCGATGAGCCACACCGTGGTCCGATCTAGCCCATCACGGTGCAACTGCTCGCGCCGTCTCTCGGCCGAGCGATCGTTGAACGTCGTTTCGACGGCCAAGCAGTGTGTACACGGCATGCTGAACAACGCCTCCAGATCCATCGACTCTAGGCGAAAAAACCTCGCCGGTCAACGACCGATTGGAGTCCAGCCCCACCAATTATGGGCCGTGGGCGATCTCCCGATCGGGCGCGTTGCCGTCACTGGGTGTGGGATTGGTCTCACCCGTGATCAAGCGCAGCTTGCGGCCGAAGAACAGGTAGTCGTTGATCCAGTTGACCAGCACCACGACCCGATTGCGAAAGCCGATCAGCGAAATCAAATGAAAGCCCAGCCAGACCAGCCACGCAAGGAAACCCTTGAAGTTGAGCCCAAACAGAGTGGCCACGGCTTTGCCGCGCCCGACCACCGCCATCATGCCTTTGTCGCGGTATCGGAACGCGGCCGGTGTTCCCCCCCTCTGGCGGGCCAGGATTACCTTGGCCACGTATTCCCCCTGCTGGATGGCCACGGGTGCCATTTGAGGCAGCACCTGGCCATCCTGCTCGACATAGGCCGAGTCCCCAATCAGGAAGACCTCGGGGTGTCCGGCTAAGCTCAGATCGGATGCAACGGGAATCCGATCGCCGCGTGCCGCCTCGACCGGAAGCTTGTGCACCAGCGGCTCGCCTTTCACGCCCGTGGCCCAGAACAAGGTTGCGCATGGGATGCGCTGGCCACCTTCCAACTCTACCGAGTTGCGATTGGCACCGACCACCCGGGTGTTGAGCCGCACCTGCACGCCCATGCGTTCCAGCCGGGCGGCGGTGTACACGCCCAAGGGCCGAGGGAAGGGCGCAAGCAAAGAGTCGAGCGCTTCGATCTGGATGATGCGCACGTCATCCCGGCTCAGCTCGGCGTAGTCTCGCCGTAGCTCAAGTTTGACCAATTCAGCCAGCGCACCGGCAAACTCGACCCCCGTGGGGCCGCCCCCGACAATGACGAAGGTGAGCAGGGCTTGCCGCTGCTCGGGATCGCGCGTCTCCAGGGCCTGCTCGAAGGCCTTCAGAATGTGGTTGCGCAGCGCCACCCCGTCGGTCAGGTAGTTCAGGACAAAGGCGTGCTCCTCTATCGAGTCCAGCCCCAAGAAGTTGGGGACGCTTCCCGGCGACAGGATGAGGTCGTCGTAACTGATCGTCCCCTGATCGGTGTGCAGGATGCGCTGCCCAAAGTCGATCTCGCGCACCTCTGCCAGCCGAAATCGCGTGTGCGGCCAATCGCGAATAATGTCCCGCAGGGGATAGACGATCGATTCCTGCTCCTGGCTCCCCGTCGCCACTTGGTACAGCAACGGCGTAAAGAGGTGGAAGTTCTGGCGGTCGACGAGGATCAACTCGACCCCACGACCGGCCAATGCCCTGGACGCGCTCAAACCACCAAACCCCATACCCACGATTGCAACCCGCTTCATCCAGCTTCCCTCCCCCACTCGTCGAGAGACGTGCTCCCTTTCGAGCGGATGACTGCCTCCCATCCTTCCAAGCATAGCCGGGGAGTGTATGTTTCACCTAAGTGACAGACACTCCTCCAGCCGCAAACCGCCAGGAGCCGCCAGGGGGGTCACGTTTGTTGGAGACCGGCAAGCTGACAGCTTGGCCGCCGCGTGACGCAGCTCGCCAGCGGGTCGTACACCTGACTGATTTGGTGACTGACCTGGGCTAAGTCATGGACGAGCTGCTGGCCGGGGTGTCGAGGTGTTCAACGCCGCCTGCGTCGACCTGACCCGGAGCGTTGCGTTCAGGACGCAACCCAGAAAAGAGACAGTCTGGCTCGGGGCCACGGTCCTCGGCCCTTCCCATGCCCGGATAACGGCCTTGAAGGACTGGGCTCTACGCCAAGAACAGCAGCCCCACACCGACCATAGCCACCACCGTCCCAGCGATGGCCCCTACCCCGACCTTCTCTTTGAACACCACGGCCCCGATGGGAAGCAGAAACACCGGCGGCAATGCGATCAGGGTGCTGGCCACCCCCACCTGGGTGAGCTGGACGGCGATCAGCGACAGCCAGACACCAATGAAGGGTCCGGTGACGGCGCCCGCCAAGATCGGAAGAAGCGCCTGCGTGTCGGCGGCGAGCTTGCGCACAGTCGGCGCGGCGCGCCCGCTCACAAGAGTCACCCCCCACAGCGCGATGACCGCTGATAACATCCGGATCCAGTTTCCCGACAGGGCAGAGAAGTCGCCCTGGAGGCCCTGCTTGGCCAGGACCAGCCCGATCGCCTGCCCGCTGGCGGCGCCGATGCCAAAAAGGATTCCACGGCGGTAGTCACGCTTCTCGGGGGCCAATTGGGCGCCTCGGTTGCCCTCCAATACCACCAGCGCGATCCCCGCCAGTGTCACGCTGATCCCAAGCCATTGGGTGAGCGTCAGCTGTTCACCGAGAAACGCGAACGCCAGCAGGGCGGCGATCACCGGCGCCAGGCTCATCATCAGCATCCCCAGCCTGGGCCCAACCCATAGGTAGGCCTGAAAGAGAAAGGCATCCCCCAACGCAAGTCCGATCACTCCCGATAGCCCCAGCCATAACCAGCGCTGTGGCTCGGCGCCCACCGGATACAAACTTCCCATCAGTATCCAGTGGGTGAGGCTGATCAAGATCAGTGCCATTACCAGGCGGGTACGATTGACCACCACCGAGCCCACCCGCCGACCGGCAAAGGTGAAGAAGACGGCCGTCGCCGACCAGCAGACTGCCGTCAACAATGCCGCCACTTCTCCCCAGTATGCGATCATGTATTTATCCTCACCTTCACCTCGGGGCGGCGCTTGCCGAGCGCTTCCCGCTTGTCGTACTCAGGGCTGGAATAAGATCTTCACCTATGTAACCCGCCAGGGAGCCAATCGTGAAATGCGCTGCACCGCACCCATCGGCCGGTGTTAGGTGACTGCCACACTGGGGACGGCTGGGGAGCCTAGACATCCCGGGAGATGGGGATCCTGCGCAGCGGCAAGGCGCTCTGTCCGGAAAGTTGTTCGCCTAGTCGGAGGCCGTCCCTCCGAACCGAAGGACGGATGATCCCCAGCGCAAGCCCGCCGCCGATAGCAGGTAGAAGAGCAACGCGAAGATGTAAAGAATGCGGATGCCAAGGGCCAGCGAGGCATATTCGAAGATACCCCCGAGGACGGCCCCCAACAGGTTTGAGCCCAGGGCGGTTTCTACCGAAAGAGATTGGCTGAAGGTGATGGCGAAGATCAGGCCGGCGAAGAACAGGGGAAGAGCCAACGCCAGGCTGGCCACCACTACCCGCAGCCCCCAACTTAGGCCCAAAAGGTTGCTCACGGGAAACAGGTAATTTACGCACAAGGCAGCCACCAGGAGAACATAGAACGGCCACGGCCTGGAGAAGCGAAATCTCTCCACCAGCAGGTTAGCTACGACAATGACGAACAGGATGGCTGCGATCACGGCCGCATTGACGATCCACGTCGATCCGAAGAGGAGTGCCAGCTCTGTGATGCTCTTGGTTTCAAGAAGGAAGAACGCCGCGCCCAAGAAGAAGAAGTGCGTGTCGACTTGGCGGAAGGTCGGAATCCCCATCCTGGTCAGGAGCAGGCCGAGCGCAACCACCCCCGCCAGGCCGATGACATACGCAAGCGGAATGGCCTTTTGGCGCAGATACAGATATGGCCAATTGTCGGTTGTGATGTCCATCTTCTCCGCCGCGCCGTAGGTCGGCTGGAAGACGGCATCTGGGTTATGGAGCAGGGGGAGGTCTGCAGGATCGAGCCGAATCAGAAACAGCACGTCGTCCTTGGGCATGGCGTAGGCCTGGGGACCATGACCGAACACGAGCGCTAGGGTCTGAGCCAGCCGATAGCCAATCCACTCGTTCTGCGCCGGAACGCCAAAAGACAGCGCCAGCAAGCCATTCGGTTTGAGATGGGAACGGACTTCCGCCAGACTTTGCTCTGTGTAGACGAAGTTGTCGAGTCGGACGCTGCTGGCGGTGCTGAACAGCGTGTGTGAATCCAGCAGACCAAAGACGATCAGGTCATAGCGCTGTTGATCCTGCCGGAAGAAGGCGCGCGCATCCTGATTGACCAAAGTCACCCGCGACGGGTCGGCATAAGGCTGTTCGGGGTGCAACTCCTTCCCCAGATCCAGGATCACCGGGTCGATCTCCACCGCCGTCACGTGGCCGGCGCCTGCCCGCAAAGCCGCCGCCACATCATTGCCCGTTCCGGCGCCCACGACCAGGACTTGGTCGATGTCCCCGGCGACCTGATACGGAGAATCGTACAGCGCCCGGATCTGATCGAACTCAGCCGAAGCCTGGTCGTAGTGTTGCGAAACAAATCCGGGGTCCAGATCCCACAAGATTTGGTGCCATGCCTGGTTGACGGAAAGCTGGTATCCGAGTTGGAGCGTGGGGGCATTGTCGGCGAACTGTGGGTCGATGTCGATCCGATAGTAGGGTGACCAGAGCGTCCTAGCGGCTCCGGTGGGTACCAGCCAGGTGAGCAGGGCCGGGAGGGCTGCCAGCGCAATGGCCAGGGCACGCCGCGTGTTCCCGCCCGCCGGCAGGAAGAAGTACGCCGCCGCCAGTCCGGCCAGGGCGAACCAGGCCGCCGGCGGCCAATCCAGGAATGAGATCAGCGTGTAGAGCAGGATCCCGGCCAGGCTCCCAAGGATGTTGATGATGTAGCCCCGCAGCGGGGTGAACGGCCCGAACGCCTGGGCCGTGACCATGCCCAACGGGATGAACATCGTTGTCACCAGAATGAACATGGCCCACAGGATGCTGTAGAAGGCAGCCCTAAGAAGGAGCCATTGAAAGGCGCTGGCCCCGACGGCCGACCCAGCCCAGATGAATTCCTGGGCGTTAGCCGGGTTGGCCAACACCAGATCACTCAGCCCGGTCCGGCCCAACGCCAGGATCAGCACGCAATTGACGGCCAGAATCGGCAGAAACAGCCAACGCAGGCGGCGGAAGGAGCTGGTATTGCGGGCTGTGGCGAACCCGAGCCCCAGGCCGAGGAAGGCGCCGATCAGGGCGAAATTCTTGTAGAAGGCAAAGACGCGGATCTCCGATGCCAGCCAGCGGATGAACACCAATTCCAAGAACAATCCCAATGCGCTGGCGAGGAACAGCTCGAAGATTGCCCGTCGTCGTTCCATGTTCGATCCTTCGTATGCTGGAACGCTGTCAAGCGGCCATTCTAGCTTTCGAACCAGGATGCCGCCAGCGCAACGCGCGTCGCTGACTTCGACCGGCGAGATCTGTCGAAACCGGACAATTTGTGAAATTCTTCACATAGGGGCGGGGGGTGTGGCGCCCCAGCATATGAGGCGCAGGTGGGGGGAAGGTGGGCCCGGCAGGGATCGAACCTGCGACCAACCGGTTATGAGCCGGCCGCTCTGACCGCTGAGCTACGGGCCCTCGAGCACTGAGTTGGTCGCTGAGCGCCGAGCTTTCCCAGAGGGTCGGCTCAGCGCTCAGTGCTCGGTGCTCCTTGGAGCGGGCGACCGGATTCGAACCGGCGAATGTCAGCTTGGAAGGCTGATGCCTTACCACTTGGCGACGCCCGCGCGGGCTGAATTCTAATGGGGGGTTGGGGCCGGGTCAAGCTGAGGCGCAATCCCGGCCTAGAACAGGGGCAGCCCCAAATCGTCGTGCGAGGCGCTGCTTCCTTTGATGAGCAGCCTCGCCTGCCCGTCGGCCTCTTTCAAAGTCACGCGGGACTGCAGTGAGAAGTCCGACGCCAGATCCCTGGGCACCGCCGTCGCCAGGTGTTGGCCAGACCGCAGCCGTTCAATCAGGGACTTTCGGTCGAAGAGGTTCACATCGGTCCAGACCTGGTCGTGCCGAACATAGCCTTGCGCGATCATGAGCCGGCCATCTTCAGCGTAGCGGGCTGCGACGAGCAGGACATCCGCTTTGGCCTTGCGAGCTGGCAGGGCCGCCCGAGCACCTCTCACCGTCACTTCGTCCGATCTTGGGGTTCATGCATTCCGAATGTGTCGGGGTGGGCGGACTTGAACCGCCGACCCCCGCGTCCCAAACGCGGTGCGCTTCCATCTGCGCTACACCCCGATGAATTATCAGTATAAGTCCCGCCCATGGGCCGGTCAAGGAAATCACTGGAGACGAACACCATTTTTTATGAGACGCTGCCGGACGGCACGGCCACCCTTCGCCTCAGCCACCCCAAGGCCATTAGCGCGATGACCTGGCAGCGATGGATGAGTTCCCGACCGTCGCGTCGACCGGATCGGTTCCGACTCCCGCCTCAGAGCGCAGGTCATGCATGGCACCCAGGCGGGATTCTGCTCAGCAGGCGACCTGTTCTAGCCTCACTTCTTCCCGACGCGGTCAGCCGGTGATCGGTTGGCTAAGGTGATGGGCGACGCTCTGGCCCAGCCCGAACGGGTCCCAACCCCGCTCTGTGGAATGTCGTGCTCGGAGCTTAAACGCCGGGAGAAGCCCGGTTGGGCTTCTCCCGTGCCATGAGAAACGAACGGAGCCTAACCAGGGGCGTCAGGCCATCTGGCGCACTACGAGCATGACCTTCCCCTGGACCCGAAGCCCCTCCGGGTTGTCGATGTAGATCGGACCCATGGTGGGGTTGGCGGGCTGAAGGCGGATGCGGCTGCCTTCCTGGTAGATGTGCTTCAACGTGGTCTCTTCCAATTCGTTCAACCAAACGGCCACCATGTCCCCGTTGTGCCATTCGGGCTCATTCTTCATGACCACGATGTCCCCATCGCCGACCATGGCATCCACCATCGAATCGCCCTTGACCTGCAGGGCGAACAAACCTTCGTCGCCCTTCAACAGGTCACGCGTGATTTCGATGGCTTCGTCGGCGCCGAACATCGGGGCGCTCGAGCTGGGCACAGGGACCGGCTGGCTGGCGAAGATCCTGCCCACCAGCGGGATGCGGATAACATCGCCGATCTGCTGCGTGGCTCGCACCAGTTTTTCGGTCAAACGGATGCCGCGTGACACATTCTGATCTCGATCCAAGAAAACCCTCTTCCACCAGGCGGTTGAGGTTGTAGTTGACGACGGAGGTCGACGAGATATTGACCGCATGGCCGATCTCCCGAATGGACGGGGGATAGCCGCTTTCGTCGCTGAAATCCACAATGAAGTCCAACATCCGTCGCTGGCGATCAGAAAGCTTGCCTTTGACCATCTGCCACCTCCTGTCGGCCGGATCCCTCTTGTGCCTCAAGGTTCCAACCGCAATGGCGCACGCTTGTTCGGATTTTAGCGGAACATGCGTTCTATGTCAAGCACCGATCCTGGGAAACCACAGCCGCGGAGGGTGCAAGTTTCCCTTACTCGGCCGCCGGATGTAGAATGGTGCCCTCGCGAGGAGGTTCCCCATGCAGGACCTGAAGCTGCGCATCCTCACCGACGGGAAAAACCTTGGCGACGGCATTCTCAAGGTGGATGGTTTCATCAACCACCAGGTGGATCCGGGGTTGATGGATAGCTGCGGTCGCGAGTTAGCGGAACGCTTCGCCAAGCTGGATGCCACCAAGGTTCTCACGGCCGAGATTTCGGGCATCGCCCCCGCTCTGACCACGGCGGGGCATCTTGGCATCCCGGTCGTATACGCCCGCAAGGTCAAGCCCATCACGATGCCGGATCAGATCTTTCTCACCCTGGCGCCATCCCACACCAAGGGACGCACCGTCGAATTGATCGTGTCTCCAGAATATCTGGGCCAGGCGGAGAGGGTGCTCATCATCGACGATTTCCTGGCTAGCGGACAGACTATCATGGGCCTGGTGCGCCTAGCGCGGGCTGCCGGCTCAACCCTGGTGGGGATCGGCGCCCTGATCGAGAAACGCTTCGAGGGCGGGCGCCAACTGCTCTCAACTCTCGGCGTGCCGATCGAATCCCTGGCCGTCATCACCGACATGTCCGACGGCAAGATCGTCTTCGACGATTGAGGCCCATGGACACCATCGTCGTCCTGGACTTCGGCTCCCAAACCACCCAACTGATCGTTCGCCGTGTTCGCGAAGCGCATGTTTACTGCGAGCTGTTCCCCTTCGACGCGCCGCGGCTGGACGTCATGACCCTGGCTCCCAAGGGCTTCATTCTTTCTGGGGGTCCGCCGTCGGTGTACGAGGCAGACGCGCCCTCAGATCCCCGCCTACGTGTTGGACTCGGGCTTGCCCATCCTCGGAATCTGCTACGGGATGCAGGCCCTGACCCACGCCCTAGGAGGCACGGTGGCCGCATCGGCCCGGCGGGAGTTCGGCATGGCCGAAGTCGAACGGCTCAAGGACTCGCCCCTCCTGCTCTCCCCCCGTCAGCCGGTGTGGATGTCGCATGGGGACCGGATCGAAACGACGCCGGGCGGGTTTGAAGTCATCGCCCGCACCGCCAACGCCCCCATCGCCGCCATGGCCGACAGCGCCCAGCGGCGCTTTGGGCTGCAGTTTCATCCCGAGGTGCGCCATACCCCGGGCGGTGCCGACATCCTGCGCGCCTTCGTGCTGGACGTGTGCCACGCCCAGCCGACCTGGACCACCGGCTCGATGATCGACCGGGCGATCCAGCACGTCCGGACCCAGGTGGGCGATCAACCGGTTCTGGCCGCGGTCAGCGGCGGCGTGGACTCGGCTGTGGCCGCCGCCCTGGTGGCCCGGGCCGTAGGCGACCAACTTGTCTGCCTGTTTGTCGACACCGGTCTGCTCCGTGCCGGAGAGGTCGAGTCGGTCGAGGCGGCCTTCCGTAGCGCTGTGGCGGCGCGGCTCGAAATCGTCGACGCCAGCCACAGCTTCCTCGATGCGCTGCGAGGCGTTACCGAACCGGAGGCGAAGCGCCGCATCATCGGCGAGAAGTTCATCCGCACCTTCGAAGCCGAAGCCGCACGCCTTGGCCACCCACCCTTTCTCGTCCAGGGCACGATCTACCCTGACGTGGTCGAATTCGAGCGGGCCCGAGCGGCAGGTGGCGGCGCGTATCAAGACCCATCACAACGTAGGCGGCCTACCGCCCGACCTCGGCTTCGAACTGGTTGAGCCGCTGCGCTATCTCTTCAAGGATGAAGTGCGCCAGGCCGGCTTAGAACTCGGCCTTCCCCAAAGCCTGATCATGCGTCAGCCCTTTCCGGGTCCGGGGCTGGCTGTCCGATGTCTGGGAGACGTCAGCCCGGATCGCCTGGAACGGTTGCGGGCTGCCGATAGGATAGTGACGGATGAGTTGGAAGCCGAAGGCTTGCTGACCCTGGATGCCGACGGTCTGGGAACGTCACAGGCGTTTGCCGTGCTGCTTCCCATCCGCTCTGTGGGCGTGATGGGGGACCAGCGGACCTACCAGGAGGCGGTGGCCATTCGGGCTGTGACCAGCGAGGACTTCATGACCGCCGACTGGGCGCGGCTGCCCGATAATGTCTTGGCACGGATCAGCAGCCGAATCGTCAACGAGGTCCAGGGCGTCAACCGGGTGGTGTACGACATCACCAGCAAACCGCCAGCGACGATCGAATGGGAGTAGCCGTCGTCGCCGCACCCGGCACCCAGCACCGCTGGTCTTGAGGGGTCCACAGGACCCGAAGGAGACAAAGTAATGGACTACGGCGCCGTACTCAGCCGCGCCTGGCACATCACCTGGCGCAACAAGGGTCTGTGGATCCTGGGCATCCTGGCTGGCTGCAGTGGCAGCGGCGGGGGTGGCGGGGGACGAGCCCCCTCCGGCATCAACTACAGCTTCCCGGGCAACGGGCAGGGCCCAGCGCCACAGTTCTTCAATAACATTCCCGACCAAACCTGGGTCATCCTCGCCCTGGGGGTCATTTGCCTAATCCTGCTTCTGGTGGTGCTCGCCATCGTGCTAGGTGCCATCGGCAGAGCCGGGCTGATCGCCGCCTTCAACGTGGCCGACGAAGCCGAACCAGTTGGGCTGCGCACGGCCTTCGATCTGGCCCTGACCTACTTCTGGCGGGTGTTGGCCATCCAGATCTTGGTGTGGTTGGCATGGTTGGTCTTCTTCTTGGCGTTTGGTCTGATTGCCCTGGTCCCTGTTCTGCTCACCCTGGGGCTGGCCCTGTGTTGCCTTGTGCCTTTCCTCCTGTTGCTGGGCGTTTGTGTGGGGATTTACGCCACGTTGGCCCAAGCGGCGGTGATCATCGAAGACCAGGGCGTGTTCGAAGCGCTCGCCACCGCCTGGCAAGTTGTGAAGGCAAACGTTGGCCCTCTGGTCGTGATGGGCCTGGTGCTGGTCGTGGGAGGGTTTGTCGCCGAGGTCGTGATCAGCTTGCCGATGTTGGCCGTGGCGGCCCCGCTCCTGACCGGGCTGCTGATCGGGAGCACCACGTCTATCACTTCCGGGCTGGTGATCTTCGGCTTGTGCCTGGTAGCTTACATCCCGGTAGCGATCGTGCTGAAGGCTGTGCTGCAGACCTGGATCTACGGGTCCTGGGCACTGACCTACCGGCGCCTGACCGGGCGACCCGGCGTCGAGACGCTGCCAGAACCCGCCTCGGCTGGGTAGACTGCCCAACCGGGCCACAAGAGCGGGCCTTAGGCGGCCCGCTCTTCCGTTAACGAGCCCGTCTCCCGCCCACCAAGCGGGAGACGGTGCCGGAGGACGAAGCTCTAACGGTCGCCGCAACCTGTCAGAGCAAGGAGGAAAGAGCAAGTGGGCTTGGGAGGGGGCCCCAATCAATACCCAAGCCCGCTCTCAAATCTACGTCAGGAGTGCCTGTGCCAGAAGCCAGCCCTCGAGCAGAAGGACGACGAAGAAGCCCGTCAGCAGGGCGTTCCGCACCCAGCGCTCGAATCTGGATTGTGCCGGCTGGAAGTGTTCCGGCGGGAGCTCAAGTTCTGTAAAGAGATGGTCCCTGTCTGTCGTAATCATGATGTCCCTGCCTCTGTAAATTAGTGCGTGTCCAGATGAATCCATCTTAGCCCCCCTGGCGGAACCCGGTAAGTTTTGTAAGGCGCCTGTAACGTCGCCGTCGAAGACGGCTCGCATGCTAAAATGGCGCCATGTACCGGGCTGTTCGCCCCTTCCTGGCGGGCCCAATCCTCGGGGCCTTGATCTTGATCGGCCTGTCCGCTAGCGCCGGCTCGGTTCGTATCGCCTCGGCCCAGACCCGCACCGCCGCTCGCCTCACCCAGGCTCTGAGTGGGAACTTCCCTCAAATGAGCCTGTTTGTGGCCGTCGACGACGCCTCAGGCGGGCGTGCCCGCGGCCTGACCCCTGACCAGTTCCAGGTCATCGAAGATAATCAACCGCGCACACCCCAACTCGGTAGTCGAGGAGCAGGTGCCGACGCGTCAGGTCTTCGTGGTCAATACTGCCTCCGGGCTCGGCGTTCGTGATAGCCGCGGCCGAACTCGGTTCGACTTCGTCCAAATGGCGATGCTCGACTGGTGGGCCAACCCCCTGGCGACCCGCTACGGTCAGGATGATCTTTCACTGCTGACCGGGGACGGCAGCCTCATCCGGCACAGCCCGGCGGCGGCCGAACTGGCCTCGGCTATCGACCACCACACCCCCACTTTTGACCCGACAACGGCTGGCTACAATCTTCTGCTGGACGGCCTCAATCTCGTCAGTGAGGGCCCGACCCAACCCGGGACGGTTCAGATTGTGATTTTCTTCACAAGCCTTCCTGCACAGACGGATGACGCCGCCCGCACCAACGCCATCGACCGGGCGCGACAGATGGGGGTCACCATCTATCCGGTCCTGATCGACACGCCGCAAGCCGTGGGGACGTCCCAAGAAGAGGCCCTGCGCCAGGTAGCGGAGCAAACCGGCGGCCAGCTAATCATCTTCGACCCGCAACAGCCGCTCGGAGGCTTGGGCGAACGCTTGCTTCAGCAGCGGAATCAGTACAGAGTTGACTACACCTCGCAGGCCAACATCTCCGGGGCCCATGAGGTGCGTGTGCAAGTTGCCTACGGCGGCCAATCCCTGGCCACGAACACCGCCGTATTTTCGGTGGCGCTCCAACCCCCTCAGGTCACACTCATCCAGCCCCCGTCCAAGATCACGCGCACCTCCGAGGACAAGGCGGTGCCGCTCGACAGTTTGCCGCCCACCGAGACGGTTGTGACCGTGCTGGTGACTTTCCCTGACGGGCACCAGCGGGCCATCGCTCAGAGCGAGCTCCTGGTGGACGGGCAGGTGGTTACCCAAAACAGCGGGCCGCCATTCGACAGTTTTCGGTGGGACCTGACAGCGTTTCGCCAGAGTGGTGATCACACGCTTCAAGCTCGGGTGACGGACAGCCTGGGTCTGCAAGCCAAGTCCGTCCTCCAGCCGGTGACCGTCGATGTCGTCCCACCGCCCGCCGGGCTCCAAGCCATCGGGCCGGCACTGGGCTCGCTGCTGCTGGTGCTGATCGTGCTGGTGGGCGGGGTCATGGGAGCCTACTTCTTTCTCTCCTACGGCCAGCGCCGAAGTCAGGTACCGGCGGCGGCCGCGGCCTCTCCTCGTGCCCCCGGCCTGCGCCGTTTGCAGCGTGCCAGCCTCCACCAAATGGATGCGTCC
Organism: uncultured Chloroflexia bacterium; assembly: GCA_963727915.1. Taxonomy (GTDB): domain Bacteria; phylum Chloroflexota; class Anaerolineae; order Anaerolineales; family E44-bin32; genus CAWAND01. The sequence continues at coordinate 382,115 of CAVSID010000001.1, forward strand.
GGCGCAGTGGAAGCTTTCCTTGTGCCGGTGAACGGCACGGACCACGCGTCGCCGATCCCGTTGGTGGGCGCCGACATCACCCTGGGGCGTGACCCCTCCCTATCGGCCTTTCCCCTTGACGACCCATCTGTGTCCAACTTGCACGCCCGCCTTATCCGACAGGCCGGAGGCGAGTATCAGCTGCGAGATCAGGGTTCCGTGGCCGGGACATGGATCAACTACGAGCGCTTGGACGACGACGGTCAGAACCTGCACCACGGCGACCTGGTCCATTTGGGTCGCGTGGCCTTCCGCTTCCAGCGCACCGGCGTGCCCGACTGGCCCGACATACAGGTCGTGCCGGCCGACGATGAAGGCTTCCCCGCCCCTCCGACCAAGGAGCCCGAGGCATGATTCCTTCCGACCAGCCCCACCTGCGTGTGTCCGCCGTGTCCAACCCGGGCAGAGTGCGCGACCACAATGAAGATAGTTACGGTGTGACGGCCTATCGCCTGGAACCGGATGCGAAGCCGGGGCTCCTGGCGGTCCTGGCAGATGGCATCGGGGGGCACCAGGCGGGTGAAGTGGCGTCGGCCCTAACGGTGGACACCGTCATCAAGACCGTCGAGAGCCAGCCTGGAGGGGAGCCTCTGGCCGTCCTTGCCTCGGCCGTCCGCGAGGCCGCGCTCCAGGTTCGCCGTGCGGCGACCAGCGACAAGGCGCATGAAGGCATGGGATCCACCCTGGCGGTGGCCTGGATCATTGGGCCCAGACTGTACACGGTCAACGTCGGCGACAGTCGGATCTACTTTCGGCGAGAGGGAGACCTGCACCGGATCAGTGTGGACCACACGTGGATCCAGGAGGCCCTGGACAACGAAATCATCCAACCCGACGAGGTGGAGGGGCACCCCAACGCCCACGTCTTGCGGCGTCACATCGGTGGCGCCAACCCCCCCGAACCAGATTTCCGCCTGCGGTTGCAGCTCGACGAGACCGATGAAGCCTCGGTCGCCAACCAGGGGATGATCCTCAAGCCTGGCGACCAACTCCTGCTGTGCAGCGATGGCCTGACCGATCTCGTCTCGGGACCCGATATCGACGCCGCGCTAGCCCAGAAGGGTCCCAAAGCCACCGCTGATTTACTTCAGCTCGCCCTCGATCACGGCGGCCACGACAACATCACCATCATCGTGCTGGAGGTCCCCAAACCGATCAAGCCCTCCGGCGAGAGCCTTCCGCACCGAACCTGACAGCCAGGCAGACCTTGCGGTCCATTGGGCCTGATTCTTGCAGCTTTGATTGCGAGGAATTCGGCGCGTGCGTACAATGGTGCCTATGACCACCGATCTTCAGACAGATGTAGGTTTGCTGCATGTCGCCGGCGGGGCGCCTCGTTCGACGCCTCCACCGGGCACCCTGGCACGCGCCGCTCCCCGCCGACCGGCTCGCGGCCGGGCGGATGATCTTCTGTTCCTTACAGTACAGGTCCAGGCCTCAGGCAGGGTGCCGCCGGGTATGCTCGACCACCTTGCACAAGCTGGCGCCGATGTTTTCTACCGAACCCCAGGCTCGGTCACATCCGCCCTGCGCGAGGTCATGCTGGAGGTCAGCGACGAGTTGGCCAATGCCGGCCGCGCTCAGGAGCCCGTCGGCCGCTACCTCGGCCGGGTCGTGGCAGCCGTGATGCGCGACGACAACCTCTACATGGCCCAATGCGGACCGGGCCGTTTGACGCTGATCCGAGGCAGTCAGGTGAGTAGCATGAGCTCGCCCGAAGCCGCCAACCGGCCGCTCGGCAGCGCCCCCAACCCATTCGTGCGCTACCACCACATTCAGGTCCGGCCCGGCGACACGCTGCTAATAACGCCTTTCGATGACACACTTTGGACGGAGGGCACGCTCTCCGCCTTGAGCAGCCTGCCACCGGCTCAGGCCGTCGAACGCCTGCAGGCATCGGCTTCCAAGGACCTGTCGGGGTTGCTGCTGAGGATCATGCCCCAGGGTCAGGTGGCTGCACCGCTTCCAGCCGCCACTCCCCCTCCCTCCAAGACCGACCCAACCCAGGCCCGAGCCCGGCGCGCCCGGCCATCCACGTCGCTCGATCTGCCCACCTCGCGCGCCTCCAAGTTGCTCTCCAGAGCCAGGACCTGGATCTCGCCGGCCGGATCCGCCGTCCGCCGTGGATTGGTCAGGTTTGGCCAGAGCCTCTTGGCTTTGGTCGTACGCCTGGCGCCGGGGCTGGCCGAATCACCCAAGCCAGGGCAGTTCCCCCCGGGTATGCTGGCCGGAACGGCGGTGGCCGTCCCGATCATCGTGCTGGTCGTCGTCAGTGTCGTGTATTTCAAACGCGGCCGGACCCAGCAGTATCAGACGTATCTGGCGCAGGCCGCACAATCGATCGATCTGGCCAAGCGCAGCCAGGATCCGATCGAGGTTCGCGCCGGGTGGATCGATGCGCAGCGAGCCCTGGAACAGGCCGCCGAGTACGGCAACGACGGCCAGCTTTCGTCCCTCCAATCCGAGGTTTCGGCCGCCATTGATAATCTCGACCTGGTTGTGCGGCTCGATTATCGCCCGCTGATCAACGGTGGCTTCGGAGGAGATGCTCGGATCAGTGCTCTGGCAGCCACCGCCAGCGATTTGTTCGTGCTCGACGCCGCCCATCAGACGATATACCGCACTTGGGCGACCGGGCGCGGGTTTGAGATCGATAGCAATTTCGAGTGCCTGCACGGCGCATCCAGCTTCCCCGGCATGGGCACGCCCGTGGACCTGGCCGTCCAGCAGGCGCCGGGTGCACTGGGCGCCGAGGGCGTCGTCGCCCTCGATGCTGACGGCACGCTGCTCTACTGCGCTCCGGATCGGCGACCGCTCACCGGACAGCTGACCCCGCCCGACACCGGGTTCGGCCGAATCCAGGCGATCGACGTGTTCAACGACACGCTCTACGTGCTCGATCCCCAGTCCAACGCCGTCTGGATGTACGATGCAACCGGCGGCATCTTCAGCGGTAATGCTTCGCTGTATTTCGCCGAGCAAGCCCCCGACCTGAAGGACGCCATCGATCTGGCTGAGGCGCAGGAAGAGCTGTTCATCCTTCACCAGGATGGAACGCTGGACCGCTGTCAGCGGTCCACCGAGCCGCAAACGGGCGGCGGGGTCCGCATCCGGGTGGACTGCTCAAAGGACGAGACCTTCAAAAACGCGACCGCCGTCGGTCAGAGCGGGGGTCTTCTTCCCGGCGCCTTGCTGACGCAAATGGACTATTCCCCGCCGCCTGAACCGTCTCTATACTTCTTGGATGCCACCGGAAAGGCCGTCTACCACTTCAGCATGCGGATGGTTTACCAGGGACGGTTGGAGTCCAACATCGATATCCCCGACTACATTTCGGCGATGACCCTCGGACCGCCCAACGACCTTTACTTGGCGGCTGGTGGCCAGGTCTACTACGTGCAGCTCAAGTGATGTCCGGGCTTTGACATCGGCCGCACCACCATCTAGAATGCAACTGTCATCAATTCGGAGGAATGTGTGAGCCGCTGGGCGGGCAAGTACGTCATCGGTTTGACCGGCAACATCGCCAACGGGAAGAGCGTCGTGCGCAAGATGCTCGAGCACCTCGGCGCCTACGGCATCGACGCCGACGCCCTGGCGCACCGGGCGATCTCCGAAGGCGCCCCCGGCTACGATCTTGTCGTCAAGAGTTTTGGCCGTTGGGTGCTGGACGATGAGGGGCACGTCGACCGGGCGAGGCTGTCAAAGATCGTCTTCTCCGACCCCAAGGCGCTCGGACAACTTGAAGGGATCGTCCACCCGCTTGTTTCCCACGCGGTTGATCTGCTGATCCGGCGGGCCAAGCAGACTGTGGTCGTGGTGGAGGCGATCAAGCTGCTCGAGACGGACCTGGCGACGGGGTGTGACACCATCTGGGTTGTCAACGCGCCCCAGAAGCAGCAGATCGAGCGCATGATGCACAAGCGCAAGATGACCGAGGCCGTCGCACGCCAGCGGATCGCAGCGCAGTCTCCGCAGGAGAACAAGCTCCGCGCCGCCAATGTCGTGATCCACAACGATGGAAGTTTTGAAAGGACCTGGGATCAGGTTCAGGCGGCCTGGACCAAGCTTCCGAAGCCGAGAGAACCCTTGCTCGCCGAGCCGCCAACCACCCACGCCGGCGAGATCAGCGTCCGCCGAGGCCGGCCACAAGACGCGGACGAGATCGCCCGCTTCATCACGCACGCAACGCGCGGACGCCGTCGGATGTCACGCTCGGACGTGATGGCTTCCTTTGGCGAGAAGGCCTACTTCATGATCGAGAAGGCAGGCGACCTGGCGGGTGTCGCCGGTTGGCAGGTCGAAAACCTCGTCACCCGCATCGATGAGCTCTATTTCGACAACAATCTGTCGCTCGACCAGGCCATCCCGGCGTTGATGGAGGCGGTCGAGCAGGCATCGAGCGAGCTGCAAAGTGAGGCCGCGCTGCTCTTCCTACCACCTTACCTTGCCCAGCACGTGGGCACATGGCGGGGCGCAGGCTACAAACCGCAGACCATTCAAGGGCTGGGCGTGCGCGCCTGGCAGGAAGCGGCCGTAGAATCCATGCCACGCGGCGCTTCTCTGTGGTTCAAACAGCTTCGGACGGACCGGGTGATGCGCCCGCTTTAATCCGAGCACAGCTTCCGTTGTCTCCGAGCGCCCGGCCGGATCCCACCGTCGGGCGCTGTTGATTCGACTTCCGGTGATAGGGATTGGCAGTGGTTTGAGGGGATATGACAGGTCACGGAGGCTAGAATGAACCTGGCTGCGATTGGCGCAGCCACCTACCGGAGGGGCTTTCCACAGCGTGGCTCAACCATCGAATAAGCGAGTTCAAACCGGGTCGGCTGCCTCCTATCGTCGCCTGACCTACCTGCAGGCGGCGTACCTGGCGCTGGTTCCGATTATCGCCGGACTGGGCTATGTGATCGGCATCTGCGGCGCCAAAGGCGGGGCCTGTCCTTCGGCGCTGCTTACCCTCGGCGGGTTGGCGGCGCCGGCATCGATCCTATCGCTTGGGTTGAGTTCACCCTATCTCATCCCGTTGGGGGCGATAACGGTACTGACCGGTTTGAAATTGGCCAGCACGGCGGAAGCCGTCGGGGACCGGCCATCGGCCCGCAGACTACGTTGGCACCTGTTGATCCCGTTGACAACGATCGTCGTCTCGGTTTCCTCGCTGGCAGTGCTTTTCGTTTCGGCGTTGGCGATGCTGATTCTGGCGCCGGGGCTTCTCACCTGGGCTTAGTCTTCCCCCGCTCGAATCCGGAGATATAATTCATACCGCGCAGGGTCGATTTCCCCTTTTTCCAGTGCCGCCAGCACGGCACAGCCTGGTTCATGCAGGTGGCTGCAATCGCTGAACGCGCAACCAGCCACACGATCGCGGATCTCTGGGAAGTAGGCGTCCAATTCCTCAGGTTCGATATCCCAAAGGGCGAACGCCTTCACACCGGGCGTATCGGCAATGTATCCGCCCAACTCCAAACGGACCAGCCTCAGGGACACTGTGGTATGCGACCCCTTGCGGGTGCCTTCTCGGATGGCGCCCGTGCGCAGCGCCAGACCCGGCTGGATAGCGTTCAACAGGCTTGTCTTGCCCACGCCGGACGGTCCAGCGAAGACACTGATGCGATCCTGGAGGCGCGCTCGAATCTTGTCGATGCCTTCGCCTCCCTTAGCGGATGTGTATAGCACCGGGTAGCCAACCGGCTCGTAGCGATCGAAAACTCCGCGACAGGCACCCTCCTCCACCAAATCGATCTTGTTGGCACAGATGACGGCTGGAATATGCTCTCGCTCGGCTGCTACCAACAGCCGGTCAAGCATCCGCGGGTTGGGGGGAGGATCGGCGCAGGCCATGACGAAGAAGACTTGGTCCGGATTGGCGACTATGATCTGCTCGCGGTCTTGCGACGGCGCCTGGCGAGAAAGCACCCGGGTTCCTGGGGGCTACCTCATCGATCACCGCCTTGCCATGGTCCAGAAGTCGAACCTTGACTCGGTCGCCAAGGGCGGCCAGATCAGTAAGCGCATTCGAACTCTTTGAGGCGACCACGAAGTTGGGCCGTAACCATCCCCTGCGCCGTCTCGACCTCAAACAGCCCAGATTGGGCGGTCACGATCAGGCCGTCGATCAGAGGGCCGTCGGCCATCGGCTAGGGCGTCGGGGTGGAGTCGCCACCCGAGCCGCCGCCATCCGGTGTAGGCGTGGCGGTCCTGATCACACCGATTTGGGATTCCCAAGGGTACAGAGAAAGTGGCCGTCCGAAGAAGTAGGACTCGATGATCCTCCGCACCACCGGCGCCGCCCAGTCAGAGCCCTCCCCCTGGTTTTCGACGATCACGGCCACAGCGATGTCGGGCTTGTCCTCACGGCCCTCGAAAGTGTAGGCGCCGAACCAGGCGTTGGGCTCTTCTTGCGCCGTTTGGGCCGTGCCCGTCTTGCCGGCGATGTTGAGATTGAGCCCCAGGAAGCGGTTGCGGGCTGTCCCCTTGGGACCCCGCACGACCTGAACCATGGAGTCTTCGATGGCTTTGAGATCGGAGTCGCTCAGGGGCAGCTTCCCCTGGACTTCGGGGGAGAACTGGCTCTTGACATCGCCGACGGCGTTTTCCACCTTCTGGACCAGTTGAGGCCGGAAGAGGGTGCCGCCGTTGCCGACCGCCGCCACGTAGCGTGCGACCTGGAGAGGTGTGGCCTGCAGAAAGCCCTGGCCGATCGCCAGGTTGACCACGTCGCCGATACCCCATGGCAAATCATTGCGCTGGGCCTTGGTCTCGGGGCTGGGAACCAGGCCGGCTTCGTCGCCGATCTCAATCCCAGTGGCCGAACCAAGACCGAACGCCTTGGCCATATCGGGCAGCGCCTCGGGCAGGCCCTTATTGAACAGGTCGTAGCCAATGTGGAAGAACCAGGGATTGCATGATCGCTCCAGCCCCTGCATGAGGGTAATTTCTCCTTGGGCCGGCAGACCGCGTTCGTAGGTCCAGTCGTTGAGGGGGCCGATGCTGGGATCTTCGTTCCACTGGTTACCGCAATTGTAGATGGTCTGCGGCGTGAAGTAACCCGACTTGAGCGCCGCCGCCATGGTGATGATCTTAAACAGGGAGCCCACGGGGTAGGTGCCGTGTGTGGCTCGATTGACGAACGGCTGGTTGGGGTTCTGATATAGGTCGGTCAGGCCCGTGCTGCTGTTGGGATTTTGCGCGTTGAACAGGTTGGGGTCGAAACCCGGCGAAGAGGCGATCGCCAGCACGGCGCCCGAGTCGCGGTCCAAGACGACCGCCGCTGCCCGGACCTGCTCGGGCATCGAGGCCAGCGCCTGCTGGGCATAAAGCTGCAGATCGCGGTCCAGGTTGGTATAGACGGCGTAGGGAGGTTCTGGATCGCGCGAGGCCAGCTCTTTGAGGACGTTGTTGCCGGAGTCGAGCACGTAGAGCGTGCCTCCCGGCGTGCCCCGCAAATCGCTCTCGTACACTGCCTCCAGACCATCCTGGCCAATAAAAGCGTCTTTGCGATAGCCGAGACGCTGATACTGTTCAACTTGTTCGGCCTGGATTTGGGCCACGTAGCCAACCGAGTGCGGCGCCAGGCCGCCATTGGGGTAGTAGCGGCCCTGATACACGGCCCACTGCACACCGCCCGTGGCCGCCAGCGTCCCCTGATAGCGCTGGAATTCATCCAGCGATACTTCACCCAGGTTGACACGCCAATCGGTGGAGCGGATGTCGTCGTACAGGGCTTTGATGTTGTCGGCCGGTCTGTCGAGCAGGCGGCTGAGGGCAGAGAGCATGTTTGAACTCGGCGTCACCGTCACCGATCTGATTGGGCACGATCCACAGGGCGACAACGTCCCCCTGGGTGGCCAGCGCCAGTCCGTTGCGGTCGTAGATGTTGGCCCGCACCGGCGTGTCGACCTGCATCGAGAGTTGGTTGCCGTTGGCCAGATCGGGCATGATGTCGCTGTCTGACCAGGCCACCTTCCACTGATTGTCCTCGCGCGTCATATCCATATAGGTCTCGACCACGAAGTCGCCCACGACCGAGCTGTGAAAGGTGACGCGGTAGCGGACCTGGGCCGTGTCCGGGTGCACCAGCGATGAGACGATTTCCGTATCGAGTCCCGCTCAGGGCAGCCTGGGTGACGACGAAGTCGTAGCGATCGACGAAGGCCTGTTTGGTGATTCCCGCCTGGGTCAGCGAGCTCAGCCTGGCGTACATGCTGTCATAGTCGTTCTGCTTCCAGGCATCCAGAAACTGGCTCGCCGCCGCCTCAGCGTCCGGAGCGGGCGTGTTGCGCACCAGGGGACCGGGCAGGGTTGGCGTCAGCGCCGGTGTCGCCGACCCAGAGCCAAATAGGCTACAGCTGCTTGTGAAAATCGTCACAAGCAATAAGGTCGGGCAGCAGACGTTTCATGCGGCACCCCGAACCGCCCCGCGCCATGGGGCGATCGCGTGGCGGCCGTAGGACTGGCAGATCTGTCCCAGGTCCTGAGGCGGGCTGTAACCCAATGCGCTCATGCGCCTGGCCCAAACCGCACAGCGGCAGACCCATCACGTTCGTGAAACAGTCAGAAAACGCCTTCAAGTCCACCGGGTTGAAGTCCTCATCTTGTATGCCGTAAGCGCCGGCCTTATCCATCGGACTTCCCGTCGCCACATAGGCGCCGATCTGCGCCTGGGAGAAGCTTCGCATGGGAACCCGCGAATGCGTGACGCAGGCAGCTCGGCGGCCGGACACGGGCTCGATCAACGTCAACCCGGTCAACACGTCATGCGTCCGACCGGCCAGCTTCATGAGCATCGCTTGGGCGTCGGCGGCCGTCCCCGGCTTGCCCAGAATCTGCCCATCCTGCACGACGATCGTATCGGCGCCCAGCACCAGCTGGGCACCTTCGGCGGCCGCCAGCGCGCCTTCAGCTTTGGAGTCGGCCAGGCGCTGAACCAGCACCTCCGGGGACTCATCCGGTCGAATCTGCTCGGAGATCCCCACTGGTTGCACGCGCACATCGGCCCCGGATTGGGCGAGCAGCTGGCTACGCCTGGGTGAGGCCGAGGCCAGCACGATGGTCAATTTCGAGAGCATCGAATGCAAAACCCACCCTTCGCCTCCAGCCACATGGGCTGAAAGTACACCTGGGGCGGAATTCTAACACACGGGCTGGCCTCGTCTTCGCGAGGGGGAACCGAGCCATTCTTCCCCGATGGTAGAATGGCCGCATATTCATGCCCGATCTCTTCGACCACGCCATGTCCACACGGCTCGCACAGGAGGCCCCCCTCGCCGCCCGCATGCGGCCGCGCCGCTTCGACGAGTTCACCGGGCAAGCACACATCGTCGGCCAGGGCAAACTGCTCCGTCGGGCGATCGAAGCCGACCGCCTTTTCTCGTCGATCATCCTGTGGGGACCCCCGGGCACGGGCAAGACCACCCTGGCGATGATCGTCGCCAACTCCACCAAGTCCTACTTCGAGACCATTTCGGCCGTGCTGGCCGGCAAAGCAGAGCTCCGCGAGGTGATCGCCGCCGCGCAGGAGAGACGGAAGCTCTATCAAACCCGGACAATCCTGTTCGTCGATGAGGTGCACCGATGGAACAAGGCGCAGCAGGACGCTTTGCTGCCCCTCGTCGAACAGGGCCTGGTCACCTTTGTTGGGGCCACCACAGAGAACCCGTACTTCGAGGTCATCGGAGCGCTCGTGTCCCGCTCGCGCATCTTCCAGCTGCGAGCCCTAACCGATGAAGATGTGGCCGCCATCATTCAGCAAGCCCTGAGCGACGAAGAAAGAGGCTACGGTCGGCGGGATGTGGAATTGGATCCCGACGCGCTGGCCCATCTCGTCCAGGTCGCCGGCGGAGATGCTCGCAACGCGTTGAACGCGCTCGAATTGGCGGTAGAGACCACTCCGCCGAAGGCCGCCGGGGGCGTCCATATCACGCTTGACGTCGCGCAAGAGTCCATCCAGCGCCGCGCCGTCCTGTACGACAAAGACGGCGACGCACACTATGACACTATCTCCGCCTTCATCAAATCCGTGCGCGGCTCAGACCCCGACGCTGCCCTCTACTGGCTGGCCAAGATGCTCTACGCCGGCGAAGTCGCCGCGCTTCATCATGCGCCGGCTCCTGATCCTGGCATCGGAGGATATCGGACTGGGCGACCCGATGGGGCTGGTGGTGGCCGCGGCCGCGTCGCAGTCCTTTGAGTTCATCGGGATGCCGGAGGGCGTCTATCCCCTGGTGGAGGCGACACTCTACTTGGCCACGGCGCCCAAGTCCAACACGGCGACGGCCTACTTCAAGGCGTACCGCATGGTCGAAGACAGGGGCATCATCGACGTCCCCGACCATCTTCGGGATTCAAATCGCGACGCCGCTGCGCTTGGACATGGCGAAGGCTATGTCTATCCCCACGAAGCTCCCGGCCATCACATCGGCCAACAGTACCTTCCCAAGGACCTGCTCGGGACCTACTTTTACAGCCCATCCGATGAGGGATACGAAGAACAGGTCAAGGTCCGGCTGGAGCGCTGGCGCGAGGCGCAGCGCAGGGCTTTGGGTTTGACACGGGAGGAATACCTGCCCGAGCTGACCGAAGACGAGATCCAGAGTTTGAAGCGCCAACAGCCCAGCCGCTCAGGAGGCGAGGGCTAGCGCGCGGGACTATGACCACTGTGCTGCTTATCCGCCACGGACAGAATGACTTCGTCAGCAAGCACAAGCTGGCCGGTTGGCTGCCGGATGTCCATCTCAATGATGTGGGGCGCGCACAGGCGGCTGCCGTGGCGGCCTCGCTTGGCGTCTGTCAAACTGCACGCGGTGTATGCCAGCCCGCTTGACCGGACCATGGAAACCGCCGCGCCCATCGCCGAGGCCCAGGGCCTCGAGGTGCAGATTTGCCCTGGCCTGGGAGAGCTGAAGGTGGGCAAGTGGGAGGGCCGCAGCCTAAGGTCGCTGCGGCGGCTGAAGATGTGGCAGCGGGTGCAGAATGCCCCTTCGCTGGCGCGCTTTCCCGGCGGGGAGTCCTTTGCCGAGGCCCAGGCCAGGATCGTTGCCGAGCTGGACACCCTGATCAACAAACACACATCCAAGAAGGCCGTGATTGCCTGCGTGTCCCACTCGGACATGATCAAGCTGGCCATCGCCCACTTCGTCGGCCTGCCTCTTGACCTGTTCCAGCGACTGGTGGTCGATCCGGGATCGATCAGCGTCCTCGCCTTCCACGGGGGCCACATGCGCCTGGTCAAACTCAACGACGCCACCGCCTCGCGCCAGGCCGAGACGCGATGATATACTTCGGCTAGCGTCGGGCTGGCCGAGCCCACAGCCTCATACAACGACCTATTCCCGAGCTGTGCACATGCCTGCGTTGGAATTCAACCTCAGACCAGTAGATCGCATCACCTCGGGTGCCATCGGCGCCCCGGGCAAGCGCGTCTTCTACATCCAGGCGAGCAAGGACGATGAACTGGTCACCCTCATCGTCGAAAAGACGCAGATCCAGTCTTTGGCCGTGGGTGTGGAGCAGTTCTTGGATGAGCTGATCGCCCGCGTTCCGGAGCTCTCCGATGAGGAGGCCGAGTACGACGAGGCCGACATGGCATTGCAACGTCCCATCGATCCTGCCTTCCGTGTCGGGCAGCTTGGGCTCGGCTATGACGACTTCGAATGATCTGATGGTGCTGGTTGCGCGCGAAATCCAGCCGGAAGAGAGCCAACCGGACGAGCCCGGTGTCGCCCGCTTTTGGTGCACCAGGGACCAAATGCGCAGGATGTGCCAATGGGGGGTCGAAGTGGCCAGCCACGGCCGTGCCATCTGCGGCAATTGCGGCCAGCCCATCGACCCTGAAGGGCACTTCTGCCCGAAGCGCAACGGCCACAAGCACTAGGTGCCCCTGCCCGCCGCAGGCTCACGTCAAGTTTCAGGCCCGGTCCGTATGCCCTTGCCCGCTAATCCGTCCAACTCGGAGATCCTGAACGACCTTGCCGATGGCGAGCTGACCCTCGAAGGCCAGTTCATGTACGGCTCCAACTTCACCTTCCTGGTCCGAGTTCGACTGCGGAGATCGCATCCGCCGGGCTGTCTACAAGCCTTCCCAGGGCGAGCGGCCCTTGTGGGACTTTCCAACCGGCACACTGGCCGCCCGCGAAGCGGCCGCCTACGTCGTCAGCCAACAACTGGGGTGGGACTTGGTGCCTCCCACGGTCATGCGGGACACGGGACCCGAGGGGCCCGGCTCCCTCCAGTTGTTCGTCGACGCTGATCCCGAGCACCACTATTTCACCGTGACCGATGAACAGAAGCCGCGACTGATACCCGCGGCCCTGTTTGACGCCTTGGTCAACAATGCCGACCGCAAGGGCGGACATGTGTTGTTTGATGCTCAGGACCACATGTGGCTCATCGATCACGGAGTGTGCTTCCACGTACAACCCAAGCTGCGGACGGTGATCTGGGATTTCGCCGGTCAGGCCATCCCGCAGGAGCTGAAAGAAGATCTGGTGGGATTTCGAGATGCGCTCCGACAAGGGGCAGCCCGAAGCCTCCTCGAGCCCCTGCTTTCGGAAGCCGAGATTGAGACGCTCGATCTCCGGGCGGAGCAGCTGATCGACTCCGGATGCATGCCCTTGCCCGGCCCAGGCCGCCACTACCCTTGGCCGCTGATCTAGGCAGCTTTCGCAGCGGGTTGAGGTGCCGCGGCCGCCATCGTCCCGGAACGGAGTTGGTGTGATATGCGAGAAATGCGTCTGGTGCTTATCGGCTTTGGCAATGTCGGCCGCGCTCTGGGGCGTTTGCTGGTTGAAAAACGGCAGGCGCTCGAGGACCACTACGAACTAGCCTGGCAGGTCGTCGGCATAGCCACCGGCAGCCACGGAACCGTCTTTGCCACGGGTGGCATCGATCTGAGCGCAGCCTCTCTCCCAGTTGAAGACGGCCGCAGCCTGACCGCGCTGCCGGGCGTGGAGTCAGTGGACGGGCCGATCCCCCTGCTGCGCGCTTCGCACGCCGATATCCTCTTTGAAAACTCACCCGTCGACTACGCAGCCGGGCAGCCGGCGGTCGACCACATCCGGACTGGGCTCGAGTTGGGTATGCACGCCGTGACGGCCAACAAGGGCCCCGTTGTCCATGCCTATCGAGAATTGGCCAGCCTGGCCCGGGCGAATGGTGTGAGGTTCCTCTTCGAGTCCTCCGTCATGGACGGGGCTCCGATATTCTCTCTCTGGCGGGAAACCCTTCCGGCTGCCAAGCTTCGAGGCTTCCGCGGTGTGCTCAACTCCACTACCAATCTGATCCTGGGGTTGATGGAAAACGGCAGTTCATTCGACGATGCCGTAGCCCACGCCCAAGCCATCGGGATCGCCGAGACCGATCCTTCGGGCGATATCGACGGCTGGGACGCCAGCGTCAAAGTTGCCGCCCTGGCCACGGTCCTGATGGACCATCCGATGACCCCCGACCAGGTCGAGCGGATGGGAATTCGCCACCTCACCCTGGAAGATGTCAACCGAGCGACCGAGGACGGGAAACGCTGGAAGCTGGTCTGCCAGGCAGAATCTCATGATGGCGAGGTGACCGCATCGGTCCAGCCGATGCTCCTGGCCGGTGACGACCCGCTCTACCAGGTGAGCGGCACGTCATCCGCTGTCACGTTCTGGTCCGACGTTCTCGGCCCATTGACTGTTACCGAAGCCGATCCTGGACCCCAGACGACCGCCTATGGGCTGCTTGCTGATTTCGTCCGCGCAGCCACCGGCGATCTCGGCGCAGTTGTTTCGGACAACTGGGCATCGGGGCTTGACCTGCCCTCAGAAAGGTTGTAGAGTGATCGGGTATGCTTCAGGGTCAGCGAGGTGCATGATGGCGATGTTTATCTGTTTCCGAGCGGAAGGCGATGGCGGCGAGTTGTCCGCTGTTACTTCCATGGAGCGCGCCTGCTGACGGCCTAGTTCTTTCGACCACCACCGCGGGCGTTCTCAAATGCCCGCGGTTTTCTTTTGGCCAGATTCCAAAGAGAGGCTGCGGGGTCCGCAGCCTCTTTTGATTCTGCAAGAGAACGGGGAAAGGGAATTGGGTTGAGCGCCGCAGTGAGCTGCAGGTCGTCCAGGGGGCAAACAAGGGGGATGGAGAGCAGGAGGAACCGATGATGACAGAACAGACGTGGGCGCTCCGCAGCCCCACCAGCCCATCAGGCCTGGCGGAGATGTACTGGGCCCTGAAGGATCACAGCCCGAACAGGGCCGATGGATCCTACACTGCCTATCGAGCGGTCATCGAGCGCCATGGAACGCCGGGGTTGCTGGTGGGCGCCGCTTCCGGCGGCTTGCTCATTGACCTGATTGCGGACGGGTATGAAGTTGACGCTGCCGAACCGTCGGCGGTCATGCGCTCCTACCTGCTCCGGCTGGCACTTGAACGCAAGCTTCGACTAACGCTGTACGCCGTAGGCATGGAGCACATGGACTTGGATCGGCAGTACAACTCGGTTCTGGTGCCATACGGGACGATGATGCTGCTCACCGACCGTCGGCGCGTGCTGCGGGCGTTGAGCGCAATCTATCGTCACCTGCTGCCTGGTGGCGCCCTGGCGTTCAATGTCGAACTGCCGGCCGCGCTGCTGCGCGGCTCGGAGAGCCACCTCGGAGATGCCAGCCAGGTTCCGCTCCGCCTCGAGGCCTCAGATGGTGCATCGCTCATGGCTGAGCGCCGCTTTCTCAGCCTCGATCCGGTGGATCAGATGTACACCGAGCAGCGCGTCTTTAGGCTCTACCACGACCAGGTGCTGGTCCGCCAGGAGTACCGCATGGTTCGCGAACGATGGTACTCCCGCCATGAGATGGCCATGATGCTCGCTTGGGCAGGGTTCGGTGACATCGAGGTTGTGGGTGTTGGACCTGATTTCACCCAACCGGGCCAGGCCGAACAGGTCAGCATGTTAATGTTCACCGCCCGCAAGTAGCCCGGGGGCGACGGGCCCCGTCAAGGGAGCCTGTCGTTCCCGGCTCAAGGGCTGGAACACGACAGCCCAAACTGGTTCTTGCGAATGGAAATCAAGGGGTTAACCATGAACGCTGAAGAAACTTCGAAGCGAACTTCCGCCGACGAGACGGATGTTGTGCTGCGCCCGTGGCGGGACGAGTCGGACCTGCCGGCGATCGCCGCCGTCCTCAACGCGAGCGTGGCCGCCGATGGGATCGACATCTACCGAAGCGTGGATGAGGTGCGCAACTTCTTGGAGCACACGCCGCACTTGGACCCTGAGAAGGACACCTTCCTCGCCGAAGCTGACGGCCGGCTTGTCGCCTATGGGGACGCGTCATGGAGCGATGAAATCGCAGGTGGACGCGTCTACCGCGTCGACATGTACGTCTTGCCCGATTATCGGGCAACCACCCTTCCGGCCAGGCTGTTCACCAATGTGATTGATCGCCTGAAAGCCATTGCCGCCACGCACCCAGTCGTCCACCCCAAGTTCCTGCACATTGTCCTTGGTGAGTCAGAAGGCAGGCTGCGCACCGTCGTCGAGGCGAGGGGTTTCAAGCCCACGCGGACCTTCTACCGTATGCTGCGTGCAGATCTCAAAGACATTCCCGACCTGCCCCTGCCGCCAGGGCTGGAGATCCGCAGGGTCGACCCGACTCATTTCCGGCCGATCTACACTGCGATGAGGGAGGCCTTCCAGGATCATTGGGGCACACGCCCGGCATCGGAAGAGGACTACCAACGCTGGGTCAACGACCCGGTCGCCGATCCGGACTTGTGGCAAGTCGCCTGGGACGGGGACCAGGTCGCTGGGATGGTCCTCAACGTCATTGACGAAGAGGAGAACCGGCGCTACGATCGCGCTCGCGGCTACACGGAGGACATCTGTGTCAGGCGGCCTTGGCGGCGCCGCGGCCTGGCGAGAGCCCTCATCGCCCACAGCCTGAGGGTGGTGCGCGAAGCCGGCATGACCGAGGCCGCCTTGGGCGTGGACTCCGACAATCAGAATGGTGCCTTGGGTCTGTACCACGACCTGGGCTACGAAACGCAGTGGAAGTTCTTCGCCTACCGGAAACCCCTGACCCAAGAGGTGGGATGAGGTCACCGACGAAGACGGAGCGTAAGTAATGGCGCCTATCCAAGCCGTGGTTTGGGACCTGGGCGGGGTGCTGGTCCGCACCGGCGACCGCCAGCCAAGGCGCGCTTGGGAGCGGCGCCTTGGTCTGGAGCAGGACTCGCTTGACGCGATGGTCTTCGACAGCCCCATAAGCCGGCGCGCCACCCTCGGGAAAGCCGATGTCAGCGACATCTGGGATGACGTGGCACGCCGCCTCGATTTGGGGCCGGAGCAAGCCGCTGATCTGCAGCGCGATTTCTGGCGCGGCGACCAGCTTGACCTGGCGTTGGTGGAAAGAATCCGGCAGCTTCGCCCCAACTACAAGACCGGCCTGATCACGAATGCCTTCAAGGATATCCGCAAGTCCATCGAAGAGCTGTGGCACCTTGACGACGTTTTCGACGCGATCATCATCTCGTCTGAAGTCGGCCTTGCCAAACCCGACCCGGCCATCTATCGGCGGTGGCTGGACCAGTTGTCGCTCCCGGCTGAGGCCGCCGTGTTCATCGACGACTTCGCTGAGAACATCACCGCGGCACGCCAACTGGGGATGGCGACAATACACTTCAAGGGTCCCGACCAGGCATTGACTGAGTTGGAAGCCTTGCTGGATTCTTGAGAAAGTGACGGGGACGAGCTGGCATGCGCCGGGGGAAAAGAAAGAGCCCCATCACTCCTTTAGGCAGCCGGCTTTCCACTCTCGCCGGGTGACCCGCGCCTGTAGGCTATAGGGAAGGGCGCTAATCCAACCGCGGCGCTTGCTTGCTTCAAACTGCCGACTTCTGGTGGCAGCCGGTTGAATGATCCCATAGCCGACGGGGGCCGTGCAGCCTTCGGGTGGCCTGAGGCTCCGTTCGTTTCTACCTTATGCAGGCGACCAGTGAAAGTCAAGGGCCGCTATGCTTAAAAAATGTACTACTGCGACCGCCGCCTGGCGGTTCGATCCTTGCGATTGGACTATAATCGACGATCCAATCCCATCCACTTGTCACGTGAGGCGAGCGTCAATAGGGCCACCTGACAGGATGAGTGGACCAGGTGGTGTGATGGTTTTACGGGTGTCAGTTCTCAAGCAGCGACATGCACCTGTATGGGCCCAACGGGAGCGCTCGATCGGGATGACTGCGGCCCCGGAAACGTTCGACGCCATCGGAGCACGCACGGGGGAGGGGTCTTCTTGAGCTCAAAGACAAAACTCATATTCAACGCTCATGCCGACCGGGGCCACGCCTGGGACCTCGTCCACATACTCCAGGCGGCCATCGATCGCCATGGCGGCGGCGAATGGGCGGCCACGCAGTATCCCGGGCACGCAACGAAGCTGGCAGAATCGGCCGCCGACGAAGGTTTCGACACTGTGGTCGGCTTGGGCGGCGACGGGACAATCCACGAGATCGTCAACGGGCTGATGCACATCCCGCAGGATCACCGCCCGGCTCTCGGGGCTGTGCCGGTCGGCTCCGGCAACGACTTCTGCGCCAATGTCGGCATTTCCACTGATCCGGAAACCGCAATCCTCAAGGCTCTCAATGGCACGGAGCGCGTAATTGATGTCGGCACCATCACCGACAACACCGGCCGCACCGAGTACTGGGATAACACGATCAACGTCGGTTTCGGGGCTTCGGTGGCGATCTACTCCTACCAAATCACACGCTTGCGGGGCTACCCGATGTACCTTTGGGCCGTTCTGCAGACCGTGTTCAGACATCATGATGCGCCGATGATGACCGTCCGCACCGACCGGGAGACTTTCGAGCAGCCAACCCTGCTGCTCGCCCTCAACAACGGCCGGCGGGAAGGGGGCGGCTTTCTCACTTCCCCCGACGCTGTGCCCGACGACGGCCTGCTTAACTACGCCACCATTGAAGGCATCTCTCGTCTGATGATGCTCCGACTCATCCCCGAGGTCATGCGTGGGACCCACGGCCGATTCCGTCAAGTCCGGCTGGGGGAATTCACAGAACTCGAGGTCGTCTCGGAGGCCCCCATCCCCATCCATACCGACGGCGAAATCTATGCCGATTTCGCGTCTCAGGTTACCCAGTTGACAATCAAGATCATTCCCAAGGCGCTCAAGGTCAGAGTATAGCCAGCGGACCCGCCGCATCTGCCAGAGATACCGGCCGACGCATGCAAGACTTGCTCCAATCACTCCAGGATCAAGACATAGGTTTCCTTCGGGCCCTGGCTGAGCTGTGGGGCTTGGATCCGCCTTCCGGGCCGCCGCCGGATGCCGCTCGGTCGGTGGCGTCGACGCTACTGGAGGATGACTTCTTCGAGGAGGGGATCCATGCCCTGCCGACTGCCCTCACGGACGTCCTTCGTGAACTCGTCAGCTCCGGAGGAAGGCTGCCATGGGCGGACCTCGAACGCCGCCACGGCCCTGTGCGAAGTCTCGGCCCCGGGCGACGAGACCGGGAAAAGCCGTGGCGCCATCCGGCCTCCCCTCTGGAGAGCCTTTGGTATCGGGGGTTGGTGGCGCGGGCCTTCTCCGATACTCCGGTCGGCTTCGAGGAATTCGGCTACATCCCCAGCGAGATGTTAGCTCGATTGCAGGCGGCCACCGGACCGCAGATGTCCCCTCTCGGACATCCAGCCGACACGCCCGAACTCGGTTCAGCTTTCGTCCTCCCGGCTTGTCGACGACGCCGTCACTTTGATGTCGGCGCTTCGGCGGCGCCCTGCAGAGCACGCCGACCTGCCCGCGAAAGGCATCATCGGCTCACTGGCTATCTCCTCCAGCCGGGATCCCTGGACCTGCTGGTTCAACTCCTGATAGACGTTGGTGTCCTTACCACGAGCCCGCTCCAACCGCAGCCCGACGCCGCCCGACGATTTCTGGACCAGGACCGCTCGGAGGCCCTGGCTGCCCTAGGGCGCGCGTGGACGGCAAGTCGAGCGTGGAATGACCTGGCACACGTCCCCGGTCTGACGCACGCCACGCTTCCTTGGCCCAACGAACCCGCCGGCGCCCGGCTGGCAGTTCTCCAGATGGTAGGGAGCTTGCCGCCGCGAACATGGTGGGACCTGGCGGCATTCCAGGCAGATGTCAAGGCGCACCGCCCCGGGTTTCAACGCCCAGGCGGAGATTTCGATGCCTGGTACATTCAGGACGCCCGCTCCGGCCGCTTTCTGCGCGGCTTCGAGCATTGGGATGCCGTGGACGGTCATCTGTTGGCCTACATGATTTCCGGGCCGCTCCACTGGCTGGGAGCTGTGGACTTGGGTGGGTCGAATCCGGCAGAAGCGCCCAAGGCCATGCGCGTCACGCCGTGGTTTGAGGTGCTCACCGACCCAAAGGCTCACCCGACGATCGAGCCGGTCGAGGGGCAAGCCTCGGTCAGTATGGACGGCAAACTCAAGCTGCCCCGCTCGGCCGACGCCAGCCTGAGATATCAGATTGCCCGCATCTGCACCTGGATCGGTCTCGAGGGGGATTTGTACACCTACCAGCTGACCGCTCAGTCTCTTGAAAGCGCTCATCGGCAAGGGTTGAAGATATCCCACGTCCGCGCCCTGCTTGGCAGGCTTGTCGCCGAAGACCTGCCGCCGGGGCTTGACCAGGCGCTGACCAGGTTTGAGGCGCGCGGCGCAGACGCCAGTCTGTCCCGCAAGCTGTTGTTCAGCGTGGTCCAGCCCGATTCTCTCGAACGCCTTCAGCGAGAGCGTAGGGCCGCTCGCTTCCTCAAACACCCCGTCGGCAAGCACGCCTTCTTGATCGATGAGTCCGATCTGCAGGCCTTGCTCCGGCTTTCTCTGCGCCTGGGGGTCTGGATTCAACCCAGCGGCCCGACGGTGGACAACTCGCCGTGAGCGCCTCGAATCTCCCGGAGCGATTTGAGGCACTCTTCGGACACCCCCCGTCGATCGTTGCCCGGGCGCCGGGTCGCGTGAATCTGCTCGGCGAGCATGTCGACTACAACGCCGGGCTGGCTCTGCCGTGCGGCATCCAATTCACCGCGCGCCTCGCCATGGCGAAGAAGACCTCTGGCCCAATCCATCTTGCGGCGTTAGACCTCGGAGCCGAGCACGTATTCGAGATGGCCGATCTCGAGGCGTCGCCGGAACAGCTACGGGCATCGACACCCGACTGGGCGCGCTACCCCGTGGGCGTGTGCTGGGCCTGGGCCCACGCCGGCCACCGGCTGGTTGCATGGGACGCTTCCTATTCGTGCGATGTGCCACCGGGATCGGGATTGTCGTCGTCGGCCGC
Source organism: uncultured Chloroflexia bacterium (assembly GCA_963727915.1). Lineage (GTDB taxonomy): Bacteria > Chloroflexota > Anaerolineae > Anaerolineales > E44-bin32 > CAWAND01. The sequence continues at coordinate 402,457 of CAVSID010000001.1, forward strand.
CGTCGAAGTGGCGTTTGCCGCCGCGCTGTGCAGCTTGCTGGAAGTTGACCTGCCGGACCTAGATCTTGCCAGGCTGTGCCAGACGGCCGAACACGCCATGGTCGGTGTCCACTCCGGGCTGATGGACCAATGGACGTCGGTTTCGGCGCTCAAAGACCACGCCTTGCTGCTTGATTTCCAGGATCTGACCGCCCACCCCGTGCTGCTTCCGTCAGACATCGCTATCGTCGTCGCCGACACGGGCGTTCGCCGCGCTCTGGCTACCTCGGCCTACAACCAGCGCGTCGAAGAATGCCATCAGGCGGTGACTGAGCTCCGCAAAGAAATGCCCGGGGTGCGGAGTCTGCGCGATATCACCCCGGAGGCTTTTGCGGGCGCAGCCGAGCACCTGTCCCAGCCTGCCCGCCGGCGAGCCCAGCATGTCATTGACGAGATCGAACGCGTTCGCCAGGGCGTAGCGTGCATGCAACGGGGCGATGCAGCCGGCTTCGGCGCTCTGATGCGTGCTTCCCACGCCAGTTTGCGAGACCTGTACCAAGTCTCAGGTCCGGAGTTGGACAAGTTGGTGGAGCTCGCCAATCAGTTGGACGGGGCGTTCGGTTCGCGCTTGACGGGTGCCGGGTTCGCTGGAGCGACGGTCCATCTGGTTCAGAAGGAGAGAGCTGCCGATTTCTGCAGCCAACTCGCTGGCCGCTATCTGGCCGAAACTGGGCAGCGAGCCGGCACCTGGATTTGCCGGGCTGAGTCAGGCGCTGAGGTTGACAACTTCTAGGCGGGGCTGCCCTCGGGGGATCAAGCGCTGCGCTGGGGAAGCACTTTGTTCAGGACGGCCTCCAGCTCGTCGATCGTCACGGGCTTGAAGACGTACCCGTTCGCCCCCAGGGACATCGCCTCGTCCACCTGAACATCGGTGGTTTCGGACGAAAGCATCACTACCGGCATCGACTTCAGTTCCCTGCGCAGGCGGACGAATTCGAGCATGTCAATTCCCGTGACTTCCGGCATGTTGATGTCCAGAAGCAAGACATCGGGCCGGTGCCCAGCGAGGAGCTGCCTGGAGGCGGTGCGGGCATCGCGGAACGTGTGCACCTGGAACTCGAGCAGCTCCAACATTAGCTTGACCGCGTGGCTCATTTCATCGTCGTCGTCAACAATCCAAACGGTTAGCACCCGGTCCTCCTGCTAGAGAGCTTCCTTGACGCGCTCGGCAAGTTCCACACTCATACCTCGCACCGCAGCCAACGTCTCGGTTTCGGCCATTCGCATGGCATTTAGATCGCCGAAGGCTCGCAGCAGCGCCTTGCGCCGCGCCGGCCCGATACCGGGGATGGCGTCCAACCTCGAGGCCAACCCTGATTTTCGGCGCTGTGTTCGATGGTGGCTGACGGCGAACCGATGCGCCTCGTCACGCAGCCTCTGGATGAGGTGCAAACCCGATGATCGGCGAGGTAGGATCAAGGGATCCGGTTCACCCGGAAGGTAAAGCTCCTCGTGGCCCTTCGCCAAGCCGACTACGGGGACCTGATCGGAAAGTTCAAAGGCGTGCAGCACATCCACAGCGCGTCCCAGTTGGCCCTTCCCACCGTCAACGATCAGCAAGTCCGGCAACAGGCCAAACCCACGGTCTAGCTTACCACCTGGTTTGTCCTGCTCGTCTTGCGCGATCCTCCAACGCCGGAATCGCCGCTGCAGTACTTCCTCCATGCTGGCAAAGTCGTCCTGACCCTGGACGCTCTTGATGGTGAATTTGCGATACAGGTTCTTGCTGGGTGCGCCCTGCTCGAATACCACCATTGAGCCGGCAGCTGCCGTCCCCTGTAGATTGGAGATGTCGTAGCATTCGATGCGATTGGGCGGGACCTTCAGGTGGAGCGCATCTTGAAGCTCCGCCAGCGCCTGGACATGCTGGCTCCGGTCGGCTTCCCACCGTGTGCGCAGCATGGCCAATGTGTCGGCTGCATTTTCGGCAGCCATGTCGACCAGCTGGCGATTGGTGCCGCGGCGCGGCACGACCAGCTTCACCTTTCGTTGTCCGGGTCGGCGTTGGCTCAGCCAAGCTTCAATGATCCTGCTTTCTTCGATCTCCGCCGGAAGCAGCACTTTTTGCGGGATGTGTGGCGCTTCGTCATAGAATTGCTTGATGAACGACTCCAGCACTTCCGGTGTATCAGCGTCCTCGGTGCCTTCCAAAATAAAGTACTCGCGGCCGATAAGCTTACCCGCCCGTATGAAGAAGACCTGCACACACGCCTCGCCTTTCTCCCTGGCAAAGGCGATGACATCCGAATCGATCTTCTGCCGCGAAACCACCCTTTGCCCTTCGACAACCTTCTCGATCGCCGTCAGCTGATCGCGGATGGCGGCAGCTTGCTCATATTCGAGGGCCTCCGAAGCGCTGGCCATCGCCTTCTTTAGACGTTCCACGATCGGCTCCGTGTGCCCTTCCAGAAATCGGCACAGGTCGTCGATCATCGATCGATAATCGTCCTGGTCAATGGCGCCAATACAGGGCGCCGTGCACAGTTTGATGTCGTAGTAAAGGCACGCCGCGCTTGTCCTCGCCGGTGATAACCCGGTCGCAGGTGAGATAGGGGAAGATCTTTCGCAACACATCCAGCGTCTGGTGCACGGCCCAGACACTGGTGTAGGGCCCATAGTAGCGGGACCCGTCATCCGCCAATCTGCGCGTCATCGTCACTTTGGGAAACGGGTCCGCCCAGTGGATCTTGATGTAGGGATAACGCTTGTCATCCTTCAGACGCACGTTGTACTTGGGACGATAGCGCTTGATCAAGTTCATCTCGAGGATTAGAGCTTCGAGCTCCGATCCGACGACGATCCATTCGACGTCCACCACTTTGGCGACCATCTCGGCCACTTTGCGAGCGTGCCCGGCCGAGGCGTGGAAGTATGAACGCACGCGGTGCTTGAGGTTGATTGCCTTGCCCACGTAGAGAACCTGGCCGCGGTTGCCTTTCATAAGGTAGCATCCAGGTTTGTCGGGCAGGCCCCGAAGCATGACCTCGATATTCGGTGATGTACCCATGGCCTCGGCATTTTAGCACAGCGGGTTGAACGGCCTCGGATGCTATAATCGCCGTCTATGAAGTCCTTTCGAGGTCTTCCCCTGGCCCTTCTCGTACTGGCCCTGAGCGGGTGCGGCGCCTCGCAGTCGTCGCCAACCCCCACCCCCTCCAACCCTGCCCAGACGCCGGTTGGTGCAACGCCAACCGCTGCCGTGCCATCCCAAGTCACCGGACTGATTCTGTGGGTTCCGCCCGAATTGACACCGGATTCGGATACATCATCCGGTGCCATCTTCGCCGAGCGGCTGCAAGCGTTTCGTGACAACCACCCCGGGCTGTCACTGGACGTTCGGGTGAAAGATCGTTCCGGCCCTGCCGGCCTGCTTGAGACATTGTCGGCGGCGCGGGTGGCAGCCCCGGAGGCCGTCCCCGATCTCATTGCCCTCGATCCGATCACGCTCAACACGGCCATCGTCAAGAGCTTGATTGTGCCCATGGGAGACATCGCCCCGGCGCCGACCGCACCCGATTGGCTTCCATTCGCCGTCGATCTCTCGGATGAGGAGCATAGTTATTTTGGCCTGCCTTTCGCCGGTGACGCCCTGGCTTTCGCCTACAGATCGGACCGATTTGAGACGCCGCCGGTGTCCTGGCAATCACTGCTTGATGCGGCTCACCTGTTCATGCTGCCGCTGGCCGATCCCCAGGCCAGTGTGACCATGGCCCTCTACCAGGCCATGCAAGGTCCCCTGGTCGGTGATGATGGCCAGCCGAGCTTGGATCCGACGCTGCTCGCAAGGGTGCTGGCCTTCTATGCTTCCGCCGATCGCACCGGCTATCTACCGCCATCCGCCCCCGACGTCGGCTCAGCCGACGAATCCTGGCAGGCGTTGCGCGATCGCAGAGTGGACGCCGCCGTTGTCAGGTTGCAGACTTACCTGCTTGCGGACCTCCGCGGCAACCTATCCGTTGTCCCCCTGCCCACCCAAGATGGGGAAGGCGTCACGTATGCCTATCCGTGGTCGTGGGCTGTCGCCACATCCGACCCCGGCCGGCAGGCCCTGGTCAAAGAGCTGTTGGCCTTCCTCAGCCAGCCGAGCTTCCTCGGCCCCTGGACCGAAGCCCTGGGGATGATGCCTGCCACGGCATCGGCATTGAACGCTTGGTCGTCGGAGACAGACCGCGTCGCCGTGTATCGTCTGGCAACTGCTGCCGTCGTCGCGCCGGGCGCTGAACGCACGGCCACTTTCGGCCCGCCGCTGCTCGCCGCAACACAATCCGTCCTCGCCGGCGGTGGCACGCCCAATTCGGCGGCCCTGACCGCCGCCAAGACGGTCCAAAACCCCTGACCGCGCTCACGTTTTGTGAATTTCTTCACAACCTCGACCGGCGGGCAAACGGCGCCAGGTTGACCGCTCCCGGGGCGCCTGCTACAATCCCGCTCGTCCGGCCGGCCCGATAGGGAGCGCGCCACCCAGCCAGGGTGTCTGGCGCACCGGACAGCGGCTGCTCCCGTATCCACGCTCTGCTCTCAAGGAAAGGCATTGGACCGAGCACAACCATGACGATCCACTTTGGAACAGACGGCTGGCGCGGCGTCATCTCCGACACGTTCACTTTTCACAATCTGCGCTTGGTGGCTCAGGCGATCGCCGATGCCGTGGCGTCCGAGGAGTGGCTCAACGGCGCTGGCGACCTGGCCGATCCCGACCCTAAATGCATGGTGGTGGGCTTCGACACCCGCTTTCTGTCCGATCGCTACGCCGTCGAGGCGGCCCGCGTCCTGGCGGCCAATGGGTACACCGTGCATCTGGCCACGGCCGACGCCCCCACGCCTGCCATAAGCTACGCCGTCCGCCATCTGCACGCTGTGGCGGGCATCATGATCACCGCCTCCCACAACGCGCCGCGCTACAACGGGGTCAAGCTCAAGATCGCCTACGGTGGGGCGGCTTCGCCCGAGCAATGCCGCCGGGTGGAGGTCTATCTCAACGACAACGAATCGCGTGGGCGTGGCCCCAACCTAATGGACTATGACCTGGCCAAAGAAGCCGGCCTCATCCTGCGGTTCAACCCGACCCCCGACTACTACACCCAGCTTCGAGGTTTGATCGATTTCGAAGCCATCGCAGACAACCCTCAGCACCTTGTAGTGGATTCGATGTTCGGCTCCGGGCGAGGCCAGATCAAGGGCATCCTGCAAGGCACGGGTTGTGAGGTCTTCGAAGTCCGCGGGGAGATGAACCCCGGGTTTGGGGGCATCCACCCGGAGCCGATCGCCCAATACCTGGGTGCGCTGGCGGGCGCCATTGCCGCCGGACACGGTCAGTTGGGTGTGGCCACGGACGGTGACGCCGACCGAGTGGGTGCCATGGACGGCCGGGGTCAGTTCGTGGACCCCCACCGCATCATGGCTCTGGCGGTCAAATACCTGGTAGAAACACGGGGCCTGACGGGCAAGATTGTCAAGACGGTCTCCACCACGCGCATGGTCAACCGGCTGGCTGAGCGCTACGGTCTCGAGGTCATCGAAACCCCAGTGGGCTTCAACCATATCGCCGATCACATGCTGCGTGGTGACGTGCTGATCGGTGGTGAAGAATCAGGAGGGATGTCATTCCGCGGCCACATCCCTGAAGGGGACGGTGTGTTGATGGGCCTGATGGTGCTGGAGATGGTCGCCAAGAGTGGGAAGAGCTTGGATCAACTGGTCGCCGAACTGCTCAAGCAGGTCGGCCCGTCGCATTACGCCCGCCTCGACCAGCGCCTATCGCATCCCATTGTCAAATCAAAGATGGTGGCCGAACTGACTGAGGACGCGCCGTCGGCGATCGATGGTGTGCATGTCGTCAAAGTTGAGAACAGCGATGGGGTAAAGTACATCCTGGATGACGATTCGTGGCTCCTGATCCGCCCCTCCGGCACGGAACCAGTCTTGCGGATCTATGCCGAGGCGATGCAGCCCGAACGGACCGAGGCCCTGATGGCCTACGGAGCGACGATCGCTTCAGCTTAGATCGGTCAGGTCCTCTTGGGCCGGGTTTGAAGCTTGTAGCCTCGCCCCCTCAGAGTCACCAGGTAGCGTGGGTTCGAAGGGTCACTTTCGATTTTGCCCCTCAAGCGGCTGACAAGCTTTTCGACGCGGGCATCGTCGACGTCACCTAGGTAATCTTCTCCCCAAACTGTGGTCACGATCTTATACTTGTCCGTGACCTTGTCCCGCCGTTCGTCCAGCAAAGCCATCAGGCGGTATTCGAGGTCGGTGAGCACGGGGATGCGCACCCCATCCACCCACACATCCCCCGAATCCGGATCGACCTGGACTCCTCTGGTCGTCGACGCCTGGTGTGCGCGACCGCCGCCCGACAAAACCGGTCAACACGGCTGAGAACACCTCGCCGTTTTGCAGCAGACCCAGGGCTTCCAGCTGGGCCATCTGGGGTGCCGGGAGGCGGTTTTCCGCCTGAGTGACGAGCGTCGCCAGCCAGCCGCGCTCCTCTTCGTTGAGTTGATTCCAGATCTTGAGGCATTCCGCCCGGGGCTGCGGCTCCCGGCTGACGCGGCTCAATCCGGTCTCCAGATCGTCCGTGTCCGTTCCGGAGAGCACCTGCGCCACGGCGATCAGAAGCCCAGGGTGACCCCCGGAGAGTTCGTAGCTGAGATCAGGCTGATGATCTGTTAGGTGCAGTCCAAGCTCGGCCAAGATCGGATCGACGTCGCCTCGCGTCAGAGCTGGAACGACGTGGGTGGACTGCGAGAACATCTCGGCGAACTCGTCCTCGACCACCCGACCTCTCAAGCCGGGCAGGCGACGTACGGTGGCGGTGACGAACAACAATCGGTCGGGGAATCGATCCCGGAGCGCCCGCATGTTTAAGAGCGCCCGGTCTTCCAAGGCGGTGTAGATCTCGTCGAATTCGTCGATCAGCAGACAAAGATCGCTGCCAAGTTCCTGGCACAGATCGCTGAGCGCCAAGTTGAACGATAAGTGAGGCGCCAAACTCGTTGCCGGCCTCGGTGACCGAGGCGTGATAGGCCCGCAAGCGATCATACAACTCCGGCGAGGCGTCATCAGCCAGCCCTTCCAACAGCGAGCGCAGCACGACCTCATAGAAAGCCTGGACCGAGATCGCCACCGCCCGGTTGCAGTCGACGTACAGGAGACGTCCGGGCCGCCCTCGCACGGCGGCGTAGGCTGACTGGGCAGGCGCCGTGGCCAGGCCCCGCATGAATGTGGACTTGCCGGTGTTGCTGAGACCGACCACGGCCGCACAGCGGCCCGCCGCCAGATCTTCCAGCACATGGCGAGCCAGCTCGGGGAACGGCAGATCGGCCCAGGCGAGCGATGCGGATTTGGGGGTCACAGTCTTATCCTCAAGCATCAAGGCCAATGAGTCCGGCGCCATTATCCCACAAGGCAACCGCAGGGCCAAAACCGTCTGGCCCTGCGGTGAAGTGCTGGACTGAGCGCGAGAGGAACGAATTCAGGACGTCCGGGTTCGTAGGCCTCGAGCGACAATCACCACCGCCAGCAAGCCCAGGGCGAGCAAAAACAGCATCGGCAACCCGGCTTCGTCGGCGAAACCGGTGGTAGGCAAGGCGGTCGGCGTTGCTGTCGGCGTGACCTGCTGCGCGGCGTCAAGCGTCTGCTGGGCAGCGGCTGTCGCCGTCAGCGGAGCCGACGTGCCAAAGGTCGTAAAAGGCGTGTCGGTCGGGATGACCACAACCTGCGTGGGGGTGGCGGTGGGCGTCCCGGTCGGCAAAGGTGTCTCCGACGGGGTTGGCGTCCGGCTCGCCCGGGCGGCAGCCGCCGTCTGGGTCAAGGACTGCGCGACTTGGGTATTCTGGAGCACAATCTGGGTTGCCTGCTCGACCCGCGCCTGCTGCTGCCGCGGGGCAAGGACAAGGGCATACACGCCCAAGCAGATCATGCTCAGGACAAGCAGGCCGCCAATTCCGGCTGCCGCAATCAGGAAGGTCCGATTGGACGATTCCTCGGGCAGGGGGCCACCGACTTCGAAATCTTCTGCCATGGTCTTCTCTCCTCGCGCTCCAGCCGGATGTCAAAACTCCGGGCGACGCTGCTGGTTAGCCCAGTACTTCCAAATTTGCCAGGGGGACCCGGGCCGGGGCTGATCCCTCGATCGTCACGACGGCGGTGCGGGCGAGCATGCCGCTGGCTGTTTCTTCCGCCCTGGGCAGGATCTCGCGCACTTCACCGACGATCCCTTGAAGTGGCGCCCGCAGAATGCGTACGCGCACGCCCGGACCAAGGGGAATGACATCTTCCGGCAATTCCGCACTCCGATCGTACGGGAGCGGGATGATTACCTCCGGCCCGTACGTGTCGTACGGTGCGGGCAGCCTGCCTTCGACGGCCACTTCTCGGCCGGCATTGCCCGCCAGAAGGTTGAATATCGGCGCGCTGATGGGGAAATCCCCAAACCCTCCCAAGACGACGATCGGGTACGGAAGGCGCCGTGCCATGGGGATCAAAGCGGCCGCCATGCCTCCCAAAATGAGACCCCGCAGGGAAAGTTCCCCAGCCTGTTGAAGAGGCGCCGGATGATCGCACTGCCCAGCCACAATTACAGCACCGCGCAGCTGGATGTCCATGAGACGAGTCTGCAAACGGCTTCTGGGGCCTTCGCCGACCATGCGCATCAGGCCGTAGTCCTGTTTACCGTTACCCCAGACGCCTTGGATCAGAGCGCCTGTCGTCTCGAGCGTGACCCGCTTCACGCCATCGGTCGCGATCACCAGACCTGGAAAACCCGCACGAACCTCGACCGTCCGGCCGCGCGATTGAAACAACACCTTGCCGCCGGTATAGGAAATGATCCGCCCATCTGAAGGCGCACGGACGGTCCGCCTGGCCACCCCGGCTGGGCCAGCGATAATCTCGTCGGCGTTCACCAGGTCGCCTCGCTGTTTGACGATGTACTTCTGCACCTGCGTTTCCGCCACACCCAAGCCGCGCGCCAGGTCGAGGAAGAAGTGCTTGGGAGCCACTTCGGCTTCACCCAGGACATCCTGCGCCTGGACCTTCTCGTTGACACGCACCGTGACCGCGCCGGCCGCGGGCAGTTCTCGCGTTCGGCGTACAGTGGTCAGCGGCAGGACGTGCCGCACGGGGGGAAGATACGTAATCGCCATAGGACCTCAGGCCATTCGATGCAAGAACGATGCCAAATGTGTCATTCTCGCACCCCGATATCCCAGAGCCACTTTGCGGCCAGCTCGCGCCTTGCTTCCGGGTCGGCGGGCAAGGGCAACGGGCGCCCACGGGCATCGATGATCAAGCCCAGCACGCCGCCCGAAACGCGCAGCGCCCCGGCCTTTCCCGGTCCGCCGAACCCCACGTCATAGCCCTTCTCGGGGCGCAGCGTGAGTCGCCCTGACTCACCCAGGCGGAGGGGCAGAATGACCAACTGGCCGCCGCGGACCTCCCCTTCCATCCCCTCGCCCCCTCCCTCGCGGTCCAGCCTGACCCGCAACACCGGCCGGCCCATCTTCCCGCCTCCGACAGGTGAAACCACCGTCCCCAAGCTGACGTAGTTGCCGCTGTTCAACACCTGGACGCTCACCATGGGTGACGGGCCGGCCGCCACGCCCAGGGCAGGCGTCAGGCCGTGCGGATCGAGCACGAGCGTCGTGATGCCCACCGGCTGGAAGGCATCCAGGATGGCTAGGGCGGCGTAGCCCGGGTGCGGCGCCCGGGCTAGGATGCCGCCTGCTGCCAAGATAGGCTCCATTGGCGGGAGCAGGATTGAGTCCCTGAGGTTGCCCTTCCGTGGCCAACCTCTGCGCGCCAGCCTGAGCGTGTTGCTCATGATCTCTCTCGCCAGAGCGAACTCCAGGAAGAGTTCGTCCTTCTCAGCGGGGATTGTTGCCGGATAGTTGGCCTTGTTATGTACGTAGTTCAAGATGTCCGCGTCAGAGATCTCCGCGGGAAGCCAGCGGCTGATAGCCTCCAGTTTGGTGTGCTGGATTAAGCCGGGAAGGGACGCTCCCAGACCCATGTCTGAGCGAACGCTCAGCCTGAGATCACCCGAAAAGCCGGCGGCAAGGATGGTGTGGCTGCCTCCAAGGTCGACTCCCAAGACACCCTTGGCGGGGTCATAGACCTGGCTCAGATAGCGAATCACGCGGCCGAAGGCGTCGGCCGTCTGCATCATGTGCCCGCCGCTCCACTGCACCAGCTCGTCGTATCCCGCCACCTTGCTCGCGCGAGACTTCGGAAAGCACTTCCGCCAGCCGCGTCCCGGCAGGTGCCAGATCTTCTTGCTCCAGATCCGGGCGGACATTGGCGGTCAACGCCACCGGTGTGTCTTCCGTGAAACGCTCGGCCACGTGGGCGGCCAGAGCCCGATTGCCGGCGAAAACAACGTGCGGTCGATCGCCTTCCGGCATCAGGCCTGTGGACAGGCTGACCAGGTCCACCATGGAAAGCACGGATGCGGCGGCACCGCCGTCTGTCCCACCGACCACCAGCAACACGTCCGGCCGGGCCCTCAGAATCAAATCCAACTTCTCATCTTCGCCGCGGCGATCGGTAAGTCCGATTTCCTCCACAAGTGTAAGATAGGTCGATTCCGCCAGGCGACGGCCACTTTCTATGGAAATGTCATCCATCAGCCCGATGAGCACTGCCTTCAAGTTGGGGCCGGCCGACCCGGTGGCCACGCAAATATCCACACCCGCCCCGCCGCCGGTGACAGGCATAATCAGCGTTTCGGTGTCATCGATCAGCTTGCGGCCGGTCACGGCCTGGAGTTGATCCAGCGCGATGCGAACTCCCTCACGCACATCAAACAGCGGCGGTCCGGCCGTCGACAGCGATCTGCCGGACGCCACCAGGCGGTAGCGTCCCTCGACCACGTCGAACAGGCTGGCACGCGTGTGCACACTGCCTACGTCGATGGCGAGCAGGGTATCGGGCTCGATGTTGGTGCTCATAGACCTCGCTCAGCCTGAGAACAGTCCGGCGACAAAGGACACCAAGAACTGAACCCGCTCGGACAGAATCACCAGGGTGGCCATAAGTACCCCGGCATACATTACCCCAAACGTCACGGCGATGAACAACCGGCCTACCCAGGCAACGGCGTTGACCAACGCCGCCCGCTGAGCTTCGCCTGTCGCCGTTTTGCGGGCCGTGAATTGAAAGTAGACCAGCGTACTGACAGTGCCAACCAGAAGCACCAAAACGCTGAACGTTCGCTCAAGCCCGGTCTCACCCGTGGTCGGGGTGACCGCCGTTGGGCTCAGGGTGGCCATAGCTGCCACCGATTGCGGAATAAGCGTGCCAGTGATCGCCCCGCCAACAACCACGCCTGCACCCACACCGACCAAAAGGGCCGTCGACACGCTCCCCAGGCGGGAGGTCGCCGGTGAAAGCTTGAACAACAGAAGCAAGATCAGCACCCACGGCACGACCAGGGTAATATCCAGCAGCGCCCCTGGGCCGCGCGTCACCACCGGATCGATCAGCCCCGGTCTGAGCACATTGTGCCAGGCGATGGCACCGGCGTAGCCTGAAGCAACGCCAACGAAGACATAAGTGGCGACCCGAAAGAGCGGGTTGTCCCGGATGAGGAAGCTGAGCACCATCAAGGTCAGCAGCCAGGCCAGTAGGCCGCCGAACAGATCGGCTGAGAAGTCAGGCACGGCGTCTCCCCAATAACCAAGCAACCAGGCCGTAGGCGATCCCGGCGAGGATCAACCACTCAGCCGCAAAAGCTCCGGCCCCGAATCCGTTCCAGCGGTCGAAGGCCATGCCCTGTCGGCCATTGAGTTCCTCATAAGCCAGCGCCGTGGGCAAACCCGAGAGAATGCCGTTGACTTGCGGCGTGAGTGATTTGAAATAGGGCCGGATCAACGGTTCCGCACCCTGGCTCAGGATCATCACCAGCGGCGTGTCCCCCAGCCAAGGGTGCGCCTGCTCAGCCCAGGTGCGGGCCGTATCCGTCCCGGCCGCCACGACCGCTACCATGCCAAAGTCCGACAGGCTATGTATGTTGCTCAACAGCGGTGAGGCCCACGCCGATTGGCCGGACATCTCGGGGGGCAGCTGAAAGCCCTTGAGTATCGCTTCGCGCGGCGCCGCCGAGAAGAGCTGCACAGCCGACGGCCCACCGGACAGATATCCCAGGTGCAGCACGTTGCGTCCGTTCTCAACCTGATACGGCGCGCCGATCTGATCGATGAGGTCGACGGCCAACGGCGGTCCGGTCGGCCTGGTCGACACGGTCACGATGTTGATCCCCCGCCCCAGCAAGTTCTCGATCAGCGGCTCGGCGACGGCGTCCAACTCGCCGCTGTAGCCGGGCTCGAAATCGAAGACCATCAGCACCGGCCGATCCGTGGGCAGCGTGTTGACGATCCCCACCAGCGGTCCCAGGTCTCGAGAAACGCGTTGAGGGATAGGGAATACCGGCATGCCGGCAACCGCCGGGATCAACACCGCCAGCAGCATAACGACGCTCACCAGCCAGCGTGCCAGCGGCCACGTCTTCTTGCCGGCGACGGCTGCCGGGATTTCGTGCTCCTCCTGCTCTACGATCCTTTGCAGCAGCTCCGCCTGGGCGAATTGGCGCTCCGTGACCTCCAGGCGGGCCCCGGAGGTGGTCGCCGTGTGGGGCTTGGCCACTACCGGCTCGGCGAGCAACACCCCACGCAGACCCGCCAACGGGCCGACAGACTCGACCGCTTGCTCTTCTTCCGGTTCGACGTCAACCACCGGCCGGAATGTCTCTACCGGCCGCATGGCTTCTAGCCAGTTGGGGATGGTGGCCGGCGCCAAATCACCGCGGCCGCCTTCGCCGTCACCGGAATCCGGCCGCACCTCGCTCAACCAATCCGGCAGCTCCACCGTTGAGAGGTCGAAATCCTGCACATCACTCTTGGGCCCATCTTCCGGTCCACCCATAGTCAGCGCAGGCACGTGAGGGAACTCAGCTGCCTCTGGCTCCGGTGCTTCCGCCGCCTCCGGGAGCTCATCCTGGGCTTGCTCCGAGTCCCAGTCGAACTCGACTTCATCCCAGTCAAAGGCCTCGCCCTGATCGCCTTCTTCCAAGGTGGATGAGGGCGGCGGCATCAGATCGTCCGCCGGCGACGCGGCTCCTCGGTCTGGCTGGCCACTTCCCCTTCCCCGCTCACCTCGAACTCCGGGAAGGCCGGCTACCTCGTCCTCGAACCCTAGGCCGGATTCGGCTTCATCTGGCGGCTCATCTCCGGGCTCGGAGAGCTCGGAGATCCAATCCGGCAAACCTCCCCCTCGCCGCCCTCCAGATTCCCCAGCCAATCATCCGGCGTTTCGATCAACTCGTCGGCCCCGGCTCCCAAGGTGGCATCTGTCTCGGGAGGGGTTTCGAAATTCGCCCACGGGGAAACACCCTCGGCGGCTGATCCGGCCTCAGAGTTTTCCGAACCGGTCTCTTCCAGCTCTCCGAGCCAATCCAACGCGTCGCTCGTTCCCGGCTCAAACAATTCGGGCTCGGGGGGAGCCTGCGCGTCTAGATCTTCTTCTTCAGATGCCTCTTCGTGAGACGATTCGGCTCGCAGCCGGTCCAGCCAACCTGTTTCGGGGCGATCGGGGGAAGGTGAGCTGCCCGAGGATTGCGGTCCGACAGACGCTTCCGACTCCAGCGGGCTTTCGGCTTCCTCTGTGACCTCGTCCAGCCAGTCTGGAATATGGCCTGCTGGCGGCCCTTCTTCCTGGAGCGGTTCGGCCTGCCGCAGCCGCCCAAGCCAGTCGGGGGATCCGCCTTCATCCGACGTCGGCTCGGACAGATCGTGCTCATCGTCGTCCAACCGGTCGGCTTCGGCCTTGGACCGGATTCGCGCCAGCCAATCAGGGACCGGCTCTTCGCCTCCCGCATCCTGTGGGCCGCCGGTGGCCAGCGGCTCGCCGGGGGTATCGACTACCAGCGGCTTGAGGCGTGCGCCGCAGAAGGTGCAGGTTTCAGCGTCTTCGGGGTTGGGCTTGCTGCACATCGGGCAGCGGATTTCGGCCATCAACTAATCCCCGTACGGCCGGTCGGATGCGAGCAGGACCCGCAATCCCGTGGTGATAGCACCCAAAGCAACGCCAAGCAGGATGCCTCGCGCTCCGCCGGCGGCGACAACCTGGCTGATCCACGCCCGCATGTCGCCGGCGACCAAGGCCAGTGAGCTATCGGCGCCCTACCGGCCACGGCGCCGTTCCAAGCAGGGTCAAGAAAGCAGCGCCAAGGAAGACCAAGCTGGCCAAATCGCGCCTGCGTGAGAGCAGCCGGAAGCCAGCCAGGGTCAGCGAAACCGCCAGCAAAGCCAGCAGACTGGCCTCGACCGGCAATTGGACATAGCGAAACAGGAGCATAACTGCCTGATAGTCGGGACCAAAAAGCAGGCCCAACACCAGGGTGACCAGGAACATCAGAATCAGCAATGCGCTGTAGGGCCAGCCGCCTTCCTGCAGGCTGACCTTGTTCCAGTGGACTGAAAGCAGGTTGAACAAACCGAGGAACAGGGCTCCCCCCGCCAGGAGCACGGCCCATTGGATCAGCAGCAGGCGCAGTCCCAGGAGCAGGTCAAGCTGGATGAAGTAGCCCAGCAGGACGAAAAGTCCCGTGGCCGTGGCGACCGCCGCCCAGATGACATACACGCCGAGCTTCATAGCCCGATCCCCAGGGTGTGCAGCAGGACGCCGACCAGGATTGCCCCCACAACAAGGTAGCGGACGACGTCCTGTGTTCGAAGACTGGCTTTGTGGAGCGGGTTCACGTCTAGATACGCGCCGACAGCAAACACTTCCTCACCCACAAGCGGGTACTGAGCCGTGGCATACAGGAGTGACTGAGACTGGACATCGTCGGTGCCGGCCAGCACCATCGCCTGTTTGCGGTCTCCAAAATCGGCAGCCAGGCCCGATTCGGCGCCATAGGAACCGACCATCAGATGGACCGCCACGTCCTCCGTGTCGAGCATGACCGGCAAGAGTCGCGACATAGGAGTAGGGCGTCGGCCCGAGCATCCGACCCGAGATGGGCTCGAATCGATCCTTGGCGCCGCACTTCGCCGTACGCCGTGCGAAGGCTGTCCTGAGCCAAGAGAGCCATCGCCCCGTCGCCAGTGGTGGCCACAACAGGCTTGTCACTCATAGATGTGATAGCGGCAATGCGTTTGAGCAGGGCTAGACCGGCCAGTGCAGGGGCACTGTCGGTGCCGGAGACGGAGCCCGTTCCCAATGACAGGTGAACCCGCTTCCCAGATTCCACGGCTCGCTCGATGGCGTTTCCGAGGGCATCCAGGCCGGGGAGCTCGCGGAAGGTAGTCTCCCAGCGCCTCCCCAGGCTGGCAAATGCCAACATCAGCAGGATGAACAGGAGCAGGATCCCCAAGCCGATCGTTCCGGTTGAGCTCAAAGCGAACCTCCCCTTCGAAGTCGCTCGGCCAGTTGATCGATCCGGCTGGGGTCCTCCAGCCAACCCGCCAGGTCATGAAGGGGTCCCTCGCCGGGACGGTCCAAGACCGGCGCAACCAGGTAAGTCAGTTGTGCCGCCAGGGGCCCCAGTGGACCCAGGCCTTCGGCAATGGCGGCAGCGATGCCGCTTAGCCCGCTTGCCTGCAGCCAATCGACGACGCGCTCAGGCACAGGGCGATCAGCGTTCATGGCGCGGAGTATAGCACAAGGCGTACGTCTGGGCGAAGAACCCGAACCTGTAGGGGATGGACCCCATGGCTCCACCCGACGGTTGGGGGTTGTGCCGACGCTGGGAGCCAAGTCAAAGACGCCTTGCGAGGCATCCCGGCTCGTATATAATGCGGAACAGGTGTTCGATAGGTGCGCACAATGTCCCTAGATCTTCCCAATCTCGTGCCCCAAATTCAGACTGCTGGTGCTACGATCGCCCAAGAATTGGCCGCGCTGGGCCAACGGCTGCCCAAGGCGGTGGACGCCCTTCGGGCGGCCTCGCGCCTCGATACCGACGACCTGCAGGCCAAGCTGACCCGGGCGGGCGAACGCTGGCCGGGCGCCGTCCCAACGGCGGACGATCTGGCCAAGAGCTTCACCCCGCCCGCCCTGCAGACACCGCTGCATGTATTGGGTGCGGACGGTTCGCAGATCCCCCCCGACCGTCACGCCTCCGCCATGTACTATCTGATCAACGTCGGCAGCCTACACTACATCGCCGGAAGCGGCGAGGCCCCCTCGGCCTCATCCACACCCAGCCTTTTTTCGGGCCGGGATGAGCTCTATCAGGAAGACGGCGGCCTGGTCGGATACCGAAATCATCCACGCCCAGCGTGACATCGCCGAAATGGCCGAGTTGGCCCGTTTGGCCGAGAGCTGCCAGGGTGAACCCAGTCTGGCGCTGCTCGACAATGGTTTGATCCTGTGGATTGCGTTGCAAGTCCAGGGCCAACAGCGCAAGACAGCCGACGCGTTGCTGAAGGATTACTTGCGAGGAATGGACCGACTTCGGCGTGCCGGAGCTTCCCTTGCAGGTGTGATTGATCGGCCCCGCCACGCCAACGTCTTGGCCTTGCTCCACTTGTTGGACCTGCCGCTGGATTCCATCGATCCCGAGCGGCTGCAGGCCACACCCTTCCTGGGATTGACCGACCGCAGCCTTTTCGCCCAGGTACTCCCCGAGGGCCATCGCAGCGTTTCGTTTGTCTACGCCTCGCCCGTCAACCGGGATTTCAAAGCCGCCGGTCACGAAGTAGCTTTCTTCTACTACCGGCCGCCCGGCGTCAAGGAGCCCATGCGGGTGGAGGTCCCCATGTGGGTCGCCAATTCGCCTGAACTGATGGCGCGGGTCCATTCCGGCCTGGTCGAGCAGGGCCTTACAACGGGCGGCTTCCCCTACGTGCTGGCCCGGGCCCACGAACTGGCCGTGGTCAGCCAGGCAGGAACGCCAGACCGTGGAAGGCCTGTTCGAGGAAAGCCTGCTCGCCCACGGTTTACGCCCGGAACGATCCCACAAGCAGACCGCCAAGCGCTGGCTGACCGCACGGCGTCGGCATAGCCTGTGAGGGATTGGAGCTACCTTATGTCGGAACAAGCATGGGCTCATTGGAAGGGTCACCCGCTGCAGCACGCGCGGCTTCGTCGGTGCCCTCCGCCTTCCGGAACCGGAGATCCCGGTCTTCGGCGGGTTCTGCCAGGCCGAAGCCCAGCAGGGCGGCAGCCAGGTGATCGGCTTGATCTATGACATCAGCATCCAGGATGACGAGTTTGCCCGGCAGATGGCAGCCACGGAGGGGGCGCCAGCCGAAGTGCTGGCAGACGGGCAGGCCAACCGGCAGGTCCCGGTCGAGTTCAGCGCGCTGGCCGTCGGCTATAGGACCACCGAGGCATTCCACCAGAGCTTGCCGCCTCAGCCCCCATTACCCTGGCGCCGATTCATCGGATGAGCCCGGAAGACGTGCGCGGCTTCACCACCAGTTTCGATTTCCTGCCCCTGGTTCTGGGCACGTCACAGCTCCCAGCCGAACAATTGCTGGCCGCCGCCCTGCAGAGGGCCGCCGAAGCCAGACCGGAGGCCGAACGGCGGCCATACCTGATCGAAGCTGGTCGGGCGTGTGCCCGCCTGATGTCAGGCGATCTGCCGCGGCTCCAGACCCTCTTGGCCAACCTTGAAGTTCAGCAAACCGAACACCAAAGGATTAGGCGGCCATGACGCAGGAACGCGCCGCAGGTCGAAAGCCATGGTCAATACCGAAAGAATGGTGGCGGCATTTCATGTTTTATGGCGTCGCCGTCATCCTCGGCTTGGCACTTTCTGCTCTTTTCTTGCTGGATCAAAGCGCTGGTCCCGGCTGGGCGAGGTCGGGTTGCCCTTGGACGACACTTGGATCCATCTGGATTATGCCCGCTCGCTGGCAACCCAAGGCTTTTTCTATTACAACCCCGGCGTGGTGGAAGCGGGAATGTCAAGCCCAATGTGGGTCATTCTCCTGGCCATCCCACTCAAGCTTGGGATCGGGCCGGCTGCCTCGGCCAAGATGCTCTCCTTCGTTTTCTCGATCCTCACCGCTTTTGCGGCCTACCACTTGGCGGTTGACCTGACCCACTCAAGCTGGGTCGGTTGGGTAGCCGGGATCTTGTGCACCCTTGAACCTAACTTCTCCTTTGCGCGGGTCTCGGGAATGGAAGTTCCGCTCTTGTCCTTCCTTCTCCTTACCGCCCTCCTGGCTTCCCACCGACGTCGGTTCACAATCGCCGGCATCTTGTTCGGCTGGCGTTGATCACGCGGGCGGAAGCAGCCGTTATCACCCTTCTGACCGGGGGGCTTTTCCTTTTCGCCGAATATGCCAGAAGGCAGAACCTAACTCTCGTCACCCGGGAGGAGCTTGTTCTGGGCATTTCGATCTTTGGCCCCTCCCTGATCCTGGGGGGCCTCTGGGCAGGCTTGAACTACTGGTCATCCGGGCACCCCCTTCCCAACACGTATTACGTCAAGCACAACTTTGGTCTCGGCTGGTTCAATGCCCAAAATCTGGTGAACATTTGGAGGGGCTATTTCTACCCGGCCGCCTATACCCACGGCTTCCTTGCCCTAGTCACACTGACTGTCATAGGCGGAGGAGCGGTGTTCCTGTATCGGCGGTTAGGTGTGACGTCCCTCCCACTGCTGCTGGCACCTTGCGTCATCGTGTTCGCGTTGAGTGCCAACATCGCTTTGGCCCCCGAGACCTGGAATTTCACCGCCCGGCGATATCTCGATTTCATCTGGCCACTGTTGGTCATTCCATTCAGTTCTGGCCTACTCTGGGGATGGACGTGGGCCGAAGCGCAGAGTGGAAGAGCCGCCATGCTGGTGACGCCGTTGCTTGCGATCGGCTTGGTGGCGGCATTGGGCAGCCAGACCTTGACCGGGCTGCAGTCCCTCGCCGATGAGTACGCTTGGAACTGCCGCAACATCGAAGAAGTTGACGTGGCCATGGGTCGCTGGCTGGAGGCAAATACCCCACCCGGTGCCGTGATCGCCGTTACCGACGCCGGCGCCATGCGATACTTCAGCCAGCGCACAATACTCGACATGTTGGGGCTTAACAATCATCTCGCCATCGGCATCCCTCTCAAAGACCTGCTTGCGAGCTATGGGCCCGACTACGCTGTGCTCTTCCGATCGGATGAAATTGACTCCTGGCCCTTCTTGCAGGAGATCTACCACATCCAGCCTCAGCGCAATACCATTCTGGGAGGAAGCGACTTGGTGGCCTACAAGGTGGAATTAACACCATGAACGAAGCATCCCATCTCGACGACGTCTTTCCGAGACGCCACGAGCAGCCATTGGGATCGGTGGTCGGCGGGTCGCTTTCCAGCGGCCTCACCGTCCGTCTCGATCCCCGCTTCACGCTCGAGAAGCTGGCTGTTGGCCGCTACGTCGTCGCCCAGGGGCGCGAATCCGGACGGCGCTTCTTCGGCATCATCACCGATATCGCCCTCGATTCGACCAATCCGGAGCTGGCCCACCATCCGCCGGAGTTCGGGGATGATTTCACGGCCGAGGTTTATCGTGGCCAGGTGGCCTACGGTACGGTCCACGTCAGCCCGATGCTGATGCTGGATCCCGACGACGAGACCCCCCGGCCAGTCAAGACCATCCCCGGGCATTTCTCCGTCATCTATGAGGCATCTGCCGAAGACGTCGAACGGGTCTTCGGCCCCGAGGACGCCACCCACTTCTTCGTCGGAACCCCATTGGAAATGGACCGGGTTCAGGTCAACCTCGATCTGCCGCGCTTCGTCGAGCGTTCGTCGGGGGTCTTTGGCAAGAGCGGCACGGGGAAGTCCTTCATCACCCGCACCCTTCTGGCCGGGATTATCAAGTCCGGCCTGGCATCGACCCTGATTTTTGATATGCACAACGACTACGGCTGGGCCGTCAAGGACGAGAACGGCCGGGAGTACAAAGGGCTGCGACAGCTGTTCCCCGACGGCCGTGTGCGCGTGGTGACCCTCGACGAGGACACCTCGCGCGCCCGCAAGAGCAAGATCGACCGGGTGCTCAAGATCGGCTA
Source organism: uncultured Chloroflexia bacterium (assembly GCA_963727915.1). Taxonomy (GTDB): domain Bacteria; phylum Chloroflexota; class Anaerolineae; order Anaerolineales; family E44-bin32; genus CAWAND01. The sequence goes on from CAVSID010000001.1 coordinate 422,502, forward strand.
CCAGCAAATCGAGCCGGAGGATGTAGAAATGCTCTCCGGGTTGCTGGGCCTGAGCGAGGTGCAGACCGGCGCGCTGTACTTCCTTCGGCGGCACCTGGGGCCGGACTGGATCGCCAAACTCCTGGACGAGGGTCAGGGCTCGGGCGAGATTGTCGAGCTGCTGGACAGCGGGCGCATCGTCGCCGGGACGCTGGGCGCCATCCAGCGCAAGTTCGAGTTCTTCCGCCGCATGGGCTTCATCGTTCCCGGTCAGGGCGACGATGCCGTCGACGAGATCTTCCTCAGCCTGAGCAAGGGCACCAGCGTGGTTCTCGAATTCGGCACCTACGGCAACACTCTGGCGTCGTACGTCTTCGTCGCCAACTATCTCACGCGCCGCATCCACGAGCGCTACGTCCGCCAGAAGAACCTGGCCGCCGGTGCACAGGCCGACGAGCCCCAGCCGTTGACGATCGTCATCGAAGAGGCCCACAAGTTCCTGGATCCGGCCATCGCCGGTCACACTATATTCGGGAATATCGCCCGCGAGCTTCGCAAGTACAACGTGACCTTGCTGATCGTCGATCAGCGGCCAAGTGGGATTGACGATGAGGTGATGAGCCAGATCGGCACGCGCATCACGTGCCTGCTCGACAATGAGGCCGACATCCGGGCGGTCTTCTCTGGAGTCAGCGGCGCCGGCGCGCTGAGGGAGGTACTGGCCCGGCTGGACACGCGCCAACAAGCGCTCATCCTGGGCCACGCCGTGCCGATGCCAGTGGTGGTCCGCACGCGCGACTACGATGAATCGTTCTACGCTGCCGTGGGATTGGTCGAAGGCAAGGCGCTCAAGGCACGTGCCGACAAAGGAAGGGACACGCTCTTCGGGGACTAGCCCTTTGTCCGCTGGCCGTGGGCCGGATGTCACTTGATCGGTCCCGGTCGATATGTGAAACTTTTCACAAATGGAGGCCGTTACCCGATGGTGTATGCTGACCTGATCCGACCCCGGGCACGGACACATGGCCTGGCGTATGATGCCCTGCTCATTACCGCCGGCAGCCTGCTGGTGGCGCTCTCCGCTCTGATCCAGATACGCCTGCCGTTTACCCCTGTTCCCATCACGGCCCAAACCCTGGCTGTGCTCATGATTGGCGTGCTGCTGGGAAGCCGCCGCGGGGCTTTGACCCTTTTGGCTTACCTCGGCGAAGGGCTGGCCGGTCTGCCGGTCTTTTCAGGCGGCGGCTTTGGCCTGCCGCACTTGCTTGGCCCCACCGGGGGGTACCTGCTCGGCTTCGTCGCCGCCGCCTATGTGGTCGGCTGGCTGGCCGAGCGGGGGTGGGATCGGCGTCTCCTCTCCGCCTTAGCAGCCATGACCATCGGCAACCTTGTGATCTACGCCTTCGGGGTGAGCTGGTTGGGTCGGATGGTCGGCTTCAACCAGGCCATCGCTCTGGGTGCGTCTCCGTTCGCGGTGGGGGACCTGCTGAAGATCGCCCTGGGCACAGCGCTCCTTCCGCTCGGCTGGCGCGCCTTGGTCAAACTGGGGCTGCCCACGACGTAGCCTGATTCGTCCATCCATCCAGTAAGGTGCAGCGCCCGCCGGATGGCGGGCGCTGCATGTTCCGGAGTTCCGAGTAGAACAGTCGATCGCTATCCCGGATAGGGTTCGGCAAGCAGTGCCTGGATGGCGGCTTCGGTTTCAGCATAGGCGCCCTCACCGATGTGCCGGTAGCGAATTTGTCCCTGCTTGTCGATCAAATACAAAGCCGGCCAATATCAATTCTTGTAGGCCCGCCACGTATCACCCTGGTTGTCCTGCGCCACAGGGTAAGGCACGTCAAGATCCACCAACGCCTGTTTCAGGTTGTCCAGATTGGCCTCGTAGCCGAACTCCGGGTAGTGGTTGCCGATGACGACCAGGCCCTTGTCACCGTAGGATTGGTACCAGCCGCGCAGGGACGGGATCACATGCCTGCAATTGATACAGCCGAAAGTCCACATGTCCAGCAGCACCACCTTGCCGCGTAAGTCCTCCAGCCGCAGCGGATGGTCGGTGTTCAGCCACACCTGGTTGTTCAGTTCGGGCGCCGACCCGAGATCCTCCAGGGCCACTGGAACCGCCGTGGGTTGGGCAATCGGCTGGTCTGACTGTGGATCGCTTTCGACGGGGCTGGTTGTAGCCAGGCGGCTGCTGCCGCAGGCCGCCAGTCCAACACAAAGAAACAGTGAAACCACCCTCCATAGGACTTGCATGGATCCCTACCTCCCGATTAACTCGACCTTGGCGGATGGCAGGCTGAAGCTGACGCGGGTCCCCTGACCCGACGGACTCTCAGCCCAAATCCGGCCGCCGTGCGCCTCTACGAAACCGCGGGCGATGGCCAGCCCCAGCCCGGCGCCACTGCTCTCAAAACCGTCGCGCGATCGGCTGGCTTCGCCGCGGTAGAAACGCTCGAAGACCCGCGGCAGGTCTTCTGGCGGAATCCCTTCGCCGGTGTCGCTCACCGAAACCGCCACCGCACCACCATCCAACCCGGCCGTCAGCTGGATTTCTCCACCTTCGGGGGTGTGACGCAGGGCGTTGTCGAGCAGATTGCGGAGGACACGGCCGATCTCGCGCGGGGCCAGCCGGACGGGGTCGACAGCCGGATCGACCCAGCCGCTAACCTTGACGTGCTTGGCGGCCGCCCGGGGTGCGGCGCTGCCAAGGGTGTCGGAGATCAGATCCGCCAGGGAGCAGGTTTCCATCGTCATCTGCATGTGCCCGGCGTCGAGCTGCGCCAACTGGAATAAGTCGTCGATCATGTCGCGCATTCGGTCCAGCTCCGTCTGGCACTGCCTGAGATAGCGCTCGACCGTCTCAGGGTCCTTGACCACCCCGTCGGCCATGGCATCGATCATTGCCCGCAGGGCGGAAAGGGGTGTGCGCAGGTCGTGGGAGACCCAGGCGACGAATTCCCGCCTGGCTCCCTCCAGCCGCGCCGTCTCTTCGCCGGCCCGCTCGAGTTGATGGGCCATGTCGTTGAACGCCTGGGCCAGCTCGGCCACTTCGTCACGCCCCTCGGGCTTCACCCGGGCGCTGAAATCCCCCTGGCTCAGGAGCCGCGCGCCGTCCACCATCTGCCGCACCAACCGCGTCAGGCTGCTGGAGACCAGGTAGCCGAAGGAGACCGAGATGCCGCTGGCGAAGACCAGCAGAACGCCGGCCAGGGCCAGATCGTGAGAGCTGGCGAACATCAGCCGGGCGCTGATCCACACGTTCAACAAAGTCAATCCGGCTGCCAGGACGTAACCCAGGGTCAGGGTCATGCTCAGGCTGCCGATGCGACGCCAGAACCCCAGCCGGTAGGCCAGCAGGCCGATCAGCACCGAGCCCAGGGCCGTGATCCCGGAACTAAGCGTGAGCTGGGCCAGATCCTTCATCGGCGGACGCATTAGCGCCATGATCAGCACCACGCTGACCACCAGGGCGGCCAGTACGCCGACCACGAAGCGAGTCAAACCGGCGCGCTCGCGCCCTCGAATCAGCCATCGAACTTGTACCCGACCCCCCAAACGGTGACCAGCCGGCGCGGCGATGAGGGATCGGATTCGACCTTCTCCCGCAGCCGTCGGACGTGGACGGTGACGGTCGATGCGTCACCGAAAAAGTCGTATCCCCAAACCTGGTCGAGCAGCTGGTCGCGTGAGAAGACCTGCCGAGGGTGGCGCATCAAGAAATGGAGCAAATCGAACTCCTTGGCCGTCAGACTCACTTGCTTGTCTTTGACTTCCACCGTCCGGCTGGTGGGATCGAGGGCCAGCCCGTTGATCTCGATCGCCTCACCTGTCTCGCCCAAACTGGGCTCCAATCGGCGGAGAACGGCTTTGACACGGAGCACCACCTCGCGCGGGCTGAACGGTTTGACGATGTAGTCATCCGCGCCCAGTTCGAGGCCCTGGATCCGATCCGACGTCTCGCCTTTGGCAGTGAGCATCACAATCGGCAGTGGCCCCAAATCGCGGAGTCTCTCTGCCAGGGTCAACCCGTCCATCCCGGGCAGCATCAAGTCAAGTACGGCCAGGTCGGGAAGGCCGGATTCGACGGCGCCCAGAGCCGCCTGGCCGTCGGCGGCATCGATGACCTCAAAGCCTTCACGCTCCAGATAGCGGCGGAGCACATCGCGGATGGTGGACTCGTCATCCACAATCAGTATGCGTTGTGCGGCAGAAGTTCGCGGCACTGTTCGACTCCAAGGGTGAGAACGAGGGGGTGTGGCCCCAGTGTACATCATGCGTTTCAGAGGATCTCGCTCCACTCGGCGCGATCAGATCCGAATAGTCTCAGAATGGGAGACTCGCTGGCGACTTTCACAATGCCGAGAAATCGTTACGCCATCCTTAACGCCCAGGAGGAGCGATTGGCCAGTGGACACGATAGAACATATGTGCTATTCTGGGCAAATGGATGCGTTGCAGAAGCTGGCGGTTGTGGCCGCCGATTCGCTCTTCGAGCAGGCAGGCGAGAGACAAGCCTCCGGACCACGGCCGTCCACCCGGGTCCAGGCGTGTGGCTATTCGCCGGCCGAGATGCGCCGCAGCGCCTATGCCGTTTCCGATTGGGTCGAGGTCCCTGGCAAGAGCCAGCCGATCCCGATCTACCAGACATCCGCCGGCGGACGGCGGGTGCCGCTGTTGAAGGCCATGTTGACCACCGCCTGTGAGCGAGATTGTCTCTACTGCCCTTTCCGCGCCGGCCGCCGCTCTCGGCGAGTCACGTTCAAACCCGAAGAGATGGCTCGCACCTTCTTCTCGGTCCATCGCAGCGGCCGTGTTCAAGGGCTGTTTCTCTCCAGCGGCGTCTTCGCCGGCGGGGTTAACACCCAGGACAAGTTATTGGACACGGCCGACATCCTCCGCCGGCATCTGGGCTACGTGGGGTATCTACATCTGAAGCTGATGCCCGGCGCTGAACGCGATCAGGTGTTGCGCGCCATGCAGCTTGCCGACCGCGTCTCCATCAACCTGGAAGCACCCAACGCCGATCGACTGGCCCGCCTGGCCCCCCACAAGGCCTTCATCGAAGAACTCCTGCCGCCTCTCAAGTGGGCGGCCGAAATCCGGCGCGACCTGCCATCCCGACTCGGCTGGCAAGGACGCTGGGCCTCGAGCACGACCCAGTTCGTGGTCGGGGCAGCCGGCGAGGATGACGTCGAAATCCTCAGCACCGTCGCCAACTTGTTCGATCAGCTGGGCGTCCGCCGGACCTATTTCGAGGCTTTCTCGCCCGTCCCCGACACGCCATTGGACGGGCATCCGGCCGAGGATCCCCTCCGCCAGCAGCGGCTGTATGAGGCGTCCTACCTTCTGAGGGATTATGGATTCGAGTTCGAGGACCTGCCCTTCACACCCCAAGGACGGCTCCCGTTGGATCGAGACCCCAAGAGGGCCTTCGCCGATCAGACGCTAGCCACAGCCCCGGTCGAGCTGAACCTGGCCGACCGAGAGCAGCTGCTGCGCGTTCCGGGCCTTGGGCCCAAAGGTGTGGGAGCCGTGCTCCAGGCTCGGCGCATCCACCGGCTGACGGATGTTTCACAGCTTCGCAGCCTCGGCATTCTGGCGGAGCGGGCGGCGCCCTACATCACGCTCGCTGGGCGCCGGCCAGGTGTGCAGGCGAGGTTGTTCTGAGGCCTGCTGCAGGCCCCTGGTCTCCCCCGCCGTCCGCGGAGCACGCTAGAAAGCGCAGGGCAACCTCTCGGTTGCCCTGTTGCTTGGAAGTAGGTTTGTGAAGAAATGCACGATGTGGGGCGGCCAAAGGTCGTCCGCCGTCAGACCTGCTCGCCTCCCGCGTGCGGATCGCCCTTGCGCACCACATACTGCTCGACGAACAGGAGATTGGCCTCCCCCGCCCTGCGCACGACCGACAGCAGCTCGTCCATGGTGGAGACCTCTTCCAGCTGCTCGTTCACAAACCAGCGCAGGAACTCCTGTGTGATGTGATCATTCTCTTTGATGGCCAGGTCCATTAAGGCGTTGATCTGACCGGTTACCTGGTTTTCCCAATCCAACGACAGCTTGACCGCCTTCTCCGCCGAGTCGATCTGGTTCGGCGGCGCTTCGATGGCCGGGACGGCCACCTTCCCCCCGGCATCCAGCACATAGTCCACAAAGCGCATGGCGTGCACCCGCTCTTCGGCGGATTGGCGGAAGAAGAACCCCGAAAGCTCGGGCAATCCCTCGTTGTCAAAATAGGCGGCGACGTTGACGTACTGATTGGAGGCGCCGAGTTCGCTGCCAATCTGCTTGTTGAGTTCCTGGTTCATCTTGTCGCTGATCAACATCGGAATACGATCTCCTTGGCAAAACAGGCTTGAGCCTTAATCATACATGACGATCCATGGCCATTTCAACCACCCGTGACAAATTTGAGGGCGTATTGGGCGTCCTGGTAGTTGGGGTTGATACTTAGTGCATCCTGAAAGTCGGAGACCGCCTTGCCAGCTTCCCCCAGCCGATATTCCGCCCACCCCCGCCAGAGGTGTGATTCTTCCGCCTTGGAAGTCCGGTAGAGCGTAGCATCCGCCAGGTCGATCACATCTTGGAAGCGACCCTGGTTGAAGTAGGCGATGTAGGGGCCGAACTGGTAGCGCGTGAACCGCCAGGGCAGACCCAAGCTGAGGGCCGTGTCGAACGCGCTGCCCGCCTCCCCGTAGCGCTCGAAATAAACCAGGTTGGTCCCCAGGTTGAACCAGGCAAAGGCGTCTTTGGGGTTGGCGGCGATCTCCTGGCGCGCCCGGTCGAGCGCGTTCTGCCGGTTCTGGTCCACGTCCAGATCGCCCTCCAACAGCCCATCAATCTGGGCTTGCTGGTCTGGAAGGTAGACGAACATGTACACGCGGTTGAAGGCCTGCCAACCCTCGTCCACCGTCTGGTAGCTCACCCGGCGATCGGCCCCGCCTGAGATGGGATTGGTGTCCTGCCCGATGAAGACACCCTCGGCGTCGTCGTAGCCAGTCAGCAGCAGATAGTGACCTGCCCAACCACCGCCGCCATCGTTGGGCGACAGCACCAGACCCTTCTCGATGATGACGGGAAACCCTGCCGCGATGAAGCGCTTCAGTGTCTCCAAGGTGCCGCCCACGCGATAATCCGCATCCAGCCATCCGGCGCGGGTCTTGACGTAGTAGATCAACTCCTCGACGTTGACGTTCTTGTCCCCCCTGTCGGGTTTGAGCAGATCGGAAATGGCAAACTGGTCACCCTGCCAGCCGTAGAAACGAAGCGCTTCGGCCAGCGTGGCCGGCCCGCAGTTGTTCCAGTCCTGCTTTTCCCACTTGGGTGGTTTCAGCGTGATCGACGATGGGATTGGCGTGGAAACGGGCGTGGGTGTGGCCGTCGGCCCCGACCCGCTGCCGGTGCCGGCGCTTGCTGTCCGCGTGGGGAGCGCCGTGGGTACGGCCACATCGACCACGCCGTCGGCCGGCGCCGGCAGGGTATCCCCCGGATAGAGCCAGCCCCGAACGACGCCCTCGGTCATGTCCAGCCGCCAACCGAGGCGGTAGTTGACCCACGGGATCTGGTACACGAGCCAGGCACCGGCCGCCGTCAAGCCAGCCCCCAGGAGAAACCAACCCAGCCAACTCAGCCTGTCATGCATGGGGGAGGATTATAACAAGCCGGCCCCTCCCGGAGGATGCTGCCCGCCAAAGATCGCCGCACTCACACCATCGCCCCCTTCCTGGCGATGTCCTCGCCCTTCCCTTGCACCGCAGGGCCCACACTCTCGGTCTGCTAGAATGAAACAGGCCCCGGATGAGGGCGAAAGCAAGCGGCACGAGGAGCCACGCATGACTCACACCACCGTAATGGTGATCTTTGGCGCATCGGGTGACCTGACAGCGCGGAAACTGGTTCCCGCCATTTTCAGCCTGTACTGCAAGGGGCGCCTTCCGGACGGCTTCCGGATCGTGGGCATGGCCAGAAGCGACATGAATGATGACACCTTCCGAGACGCCATGCACCAGGGCCTCGAGGAGTACTCCCCCGAGAAGATGAACACCGATGATTGGAAGACCTTTTCTCAGCACCTGAGCTACATCCGCGGCGATTTCAACGATGATGATGCCATGAACGCCTTGAAGAAGAGGTTGTCTGCCCTGGAACAGGAGATCGGGGGTGACGACAACCGCCTGTACTACCTGGCCACGCCACCCCAGGTGTATGAGCCCATCCTCGACCGCCTGGGTGAAACTGGCATGGTTGAGCCCAGTCGCGGCTGGCGGCGGGTGGTCATCGAAAAGCCCTTCGGCCACGACCTCGAGTTCGGCCGAGCATCTCAATCAGGTCGCCCATCGCTACCTGGACGAGGAACAGATCTTCCGCATCGATCACTACCTCGGCAAGGAAACCGTGCAGAACGTGCTGGTGTTCCGCTTCGCCAACTCGATCTTCGAGCCGATCTGGAATCGCCGCTACATCGACAACGTCCAGATAACCGTCGCCGAAGAAGTCGGGGTTGGTCATCGAGGCAGCTTCTACGATGGTGTGGGGATCCTGCGCGACATGTTCCAGAATCACCTGATGCAGCTGCTTTCGTTGGTAGCCATGGAACCGCCACCGTCGTTCCAAGGCACGGCGATGCGCAATGAGCGAGTGAAAGTTCTGAGCTCTATCCGCCCCATCCCCTCCGACGAAGTCGGCCGCCACAGTGTGCGCGGCCAATACCGAGGATATCGGGACGAAAAGGGCGTTGCCAAGGACTCGCAGACCGCCACCTACGCCGCCCTGCGCCTGTACATCGACAACTGGCGTTGGCAGGGCGTGCCGTTCTACCTGCGGTCAGGTAAGAGCTTGGCATCCAAGCGGACCGAAATCCGCATCCAGTTCAAGACCGTGCCCCACTTGATGTTCCCGTTGCAGCCCGGAGAAACCATCCGGCCCAACGCCTTAGGGATCTGCATCCAGCCCGACGAAGGCATGCACCTGCGATTTGAAGCCAAGGTTCCGGACACTCAGGCGACGATGCGGTCGGTGGACATGGAATTCCGTTACGACGACGCCTTCGGTAAGGGATCGATCCCCGACGCCTACGAGCGCTTGCTGCTCGATGCTGTCAATGGCGACATGGCGCTCTTTACACGCGGCTGACACGATCGAGTTGGCGTGGGGCCTGATTGACTCGATCATGGACGGGTGGGTGGCCGAAAATGGCCCCAAGCTCCAGACATACGAACCCGGCTCTTGGGGCCCGGCCGCCGCCGACGATTTCCTGGCCTCCGACAACTGCCAGTGGCTCCTCGGCTGCGGGAGCAGTCAAGCCCAGGCACAAGCCATTTCCGAGAAGTCGAAGTCCAATGCATGACATTGTGAAGAAAAGCACAATCCGCATGTACGGCGCCGATTGGTGTGCCGACACCCGCCTGGCCAAGCGCTTTTTTCAGCAGCATGGCATCCCCTTCGAGTGGATAGATGTCGAGAAGTCGGAACAGGCCCGCGCCACCGTGAAACAGATCAACCATGGCTATGTCAGTGTGCCTACAATTGTCTTTGAAGATGGCACCAGCCTCACCGAGCCCAGTTGGAGCGATCTGGCAGCCAGGTTTCTTCCCAGCGAGGAGTAGGGGGAGCGTACGTTCTACCTACGGCTGCCCCTTTAAGCCTGCTCCCCCAAGATTGACTCTGCCCCTTGATCCGCCAGCCAACTGGCCCCCCCAAGTGCATGGCAACGCCCTTCAAGCCTTGAGCCCCTAGTCGCTGGCGGTGGGCTGAGAGCCAGGCGCCGGAAGTTAGGTACCGGATGCCCGACGCTGAGTGCTCATCGTTCTGAGCTTGAAGCCGCACTTTTGCTATAATCCCGCCACAGCCTATTCGGAGCCTTTCCCATGCCCATCAACGATCTGCGTGGCTTCTTGGAGCGCCTGGAACAGGATCAGGAACTGGTCCGCATCACCCACCCAGTCTCCCGCGATCTCGAGATCACCGAAATCACCGACCGCGTCAGCAAGGGGCCGGCCGAGGCCAACAAGGCGCTGCTGTTCGAAAATGTCGATGGCTTCGACATCCCGGCCGCCATCAACCTGTTCGGTTCGGCCCATCGCATGGCGACCGCTTTGGGCGTCGACGACCTCGACCAACTTGGGCAACGGCTGGCCGAACTGCTTGATTTCCGCCTGCCTCAGGGCCTGGGCGGGATGCTTTCCCGCGGCCAAGATTTCCTCGGTGCTCTGCGCTCGATCGGGCTCGGCCCCTCCAAAGCCCGCAGCGGACCGGTGCAGGAGATCGTCGAGAAGGACCATCCCAGTCTGGGGAGCCTCCCGATCCTGCGCTGTTGGCCCGAGGATGGCGGCCGGTTCATCACGCTACCTCAAGTCATCACCCGCGATCCCGAAACCGGTGCTCGCAACGTGGGCATGTACCGCCTGCAGGTCGTCGACGAGCAACGCCTCCTGATGCATTGGCAGCGACACAAAGGCGGCGCCGAACACGAGCGGGTGGCCCTGCAAACGCACAAGGACAAGATCCCGACCGCTATTGCACTTGGCGGCGATCCTGCCAGTATGTGGTGCGCCTCGGCCCCCTTGCCGCCCAACATCGACGAGTACTTGCTGGCGGGCTGGGTGCGCGGCAAGCCGGTTGAGTTCGTCGACTGCGTCAGCCAGCCTCTGGAGGTCCCCTCCCAGGCCGAGATCGTGCTCGAAGGCTACGTCGATCCCATTGAGCACCTACCCGAGGGGCCCTTCGGCGACCACACAGGCTATTACACGCCGGTCGAACCCTTCCCAGTGTTCCACCTCACCGCCATGACCCGGCGGCGTGACCCGATCTATCCCACTACCATCGTCGGCGTGCCTCCCATGGAAGACGTCTGGATGGGCAAAGCCACCGAGCGGCTCTTTCTGCCGCTAATGCGTTTGTTCATGCCTGAGATCAGGGATGTGTGCATGCCGGCCGAGGGGGTCTTTCACAACCTGGTGCTGGTTTCCATCCACAAGCGTTATCCCGGTCACGCCCGCAAGGTTATGCACGGCCTGTGGGGACTGGGCTTGATGATGCTGGCCAAGTGCCTGGTCGTGGTGGATGAATGGGTGGACGTCCAGAGCCCCTCGGAATCAGCCTGGCAGGCGCTGGGCAACGTCGACTGGTCGCGTGATATCGAGTTGACCAAGGGTCCAGTAGACGACTTGGACCACGCGTCCTACGCTCACTCGTATGGCGGCAAGATCGGGATCGATGCCACCGCCAAGCTGCCCGAGGAAGGCTACGGCCGGGGCTGGCCGCGGCGCATTGAGATGAGCGACGAGGTCAGATCCCGCGTGGACGAGATTTGGGACCAGCTGGGATTGGGGAGTTCAGGGATCAGATCCGCCTCAGGCGACGGCTAGCGCGTTGCGCCCGCGCCACGTCCAGAGAACCCCTTGGGCGATCGGGATCAGGCAGATCAGAGCCCCAATCTGGCCGATGGCAGCATAGCCAAGCGCGGCGAAGGCAAAGCCGCTTGACAGGCTGCCAAATGCGGAGACCAGGCCCACCAGTGTGTCGTTGAGCCCCTGTGTGCGGCTGCGTTCGCCGACGCCCAAGTGGTCGGAAAGCAGCGACGACCCCCCGACGTAACACAAATTCCACCCAAATCCAACAAAGAACAAAGAGACGGCCAGGGGCAGCAGATCGGCTGTCAGGCCGGAGGCGAGCGAGGCCGCCATGAGGGTCAGGCCGCCTGCCAGAATCACCGGGGCCCGGCCAAAGCGGTCTGCCAGGCGCCCAGAAACCACCGAGAAGGCGAACATACCCAGCGTGTGCGACGAAATCACAAGTGACACATTGGACAGGGGATGTTGGTGGGACTTCATGTACAGGGCCGTGATCACCATGACCAGCACCATCACCAGCTGTGCACAGATCATCACCGACATGGCGAACGCCACCCGCGGATCACCGAGCACCTGGCGCAGCGTTCGTCCGGATGGCCCAGTTGAGACTGTCCGCCGATCCTGAGAGTCGATTTCCGCCGCCAAGAGCTTCGGCTCGGGCCGCAGGCCGAAATACAGCATGGCTGTCGCTACAACCATGAGCACCGCCGCAGCCAGGAAGCCTCCTGAAAGCTCCGAGAAACCCAAGCCAGCCATCCATGCGCCCGTGGGGCCGACCAACAACGGGCCAAGGATGGCACCAATTGTCCCACCGAAAACCACCATCGATAGGGCCCGAGCCCGGCTCGCCACCGGATGGACTTCTGCCGCAGCGAACCGTCCTTGGTCGGTGGCCGCCCGGGATGCGCCCATCAGAGTCAAACCAGCGATCAGCACCCAGAACGCCCCGATTAACACGCCGCCAGTGGCGATCACCGCCCCGACGATACCCAGTGCAGCCCCCGCCAACAGGCCAGGGCGCCGTCCGTACTTCTCCATCAGCCCACCCCAGATGAAGGCCGTAGCAGCCACGCCGGCCAACTGGCTGGCGGATGGAATCCCCGCCCAGGCCGCCCGGCCGGACAGCTCCGCTCCGACGATGGACGCCAGTGTGACGGATGCGAACAGCGCCGCCGACGCCATGCTTTGGGTGGCGAACAAGGTGCGGGTGATGCGCTCTGAAGCAGGTGCGGCCATGGCGCATCATTGTATTGCGATTTCGACTGGCTGCCACCCCAGACCATACCGGGGTAAGATGGCTGAACAGGGCGCCGTCACGTAATGTCCTCGTAAGCCTGAGATTCTAGACTTGACGCGAAGCACGACCCAACACGCGGAGGATCTTGCCCATGAAACGGATGTGGATTTTGTCGGCGGCGGCACTTGGCCTGCTCACGGGGATAGCCGTCGTCGCCTTGAACTATCTTGGCCTGCAGTGGCTGAAGCTGCCATTCATCCCCTTTGACAGTTTCGATTGGATGACCCGCGCCTTGCCAGGGGTACTCATTACCACCGTTATTCACACCATGGTGACCTTGATCCGCGGATTGAACCTGGGCGCCACGGATACCACCGCCAAGCTGATCGAACAGACCATCGCCATCGGACAATTCATCGTCGGTGGTGGCGTGTTGGGAGTCGTTCTCGCCTATGCGCTCCGCATGCGACCCGAAAGACGCGGCCTGATCAGCCTGCTGGGCGGCGGCCTAGTGGCCCTTATCTCAATTCTCGTCGAAGTCGCGCTGGGGATGCCTCCCGTTGGCTGGTTGGTCGCGGTGCTGTGGATCGCTGCCCTGGGCCTTGCCTGGAGCTACACGCTCACCTGGCTTCTGCTCGGGGCGGGTCGGGCGCATGCCGAGGCGGCCGAGATCGGCGTCGTTGACCGCCGCCAGTTCTTGTACGTGCTCGGCGCCACCCTGGGCGTCGGCCTGGGATCTTACGCGTTGGCGTCAATCAAGAGCGCGCCCAGCCCGACAGCCTCCGCCACAAGCGCCCCACAAAACATCGGCGGCGGTAACACCTCCGGCCCAGCGGCGTCGCCCCCCGAGTCGGTTCTGGAGGCGCGCATTCAGCCGGCGCCGGGCACCCGACCCGAACTCACATCCAACGCCGATTTCTACCGCATCGACATCAACACGCTGCCCCCGGTTTTGGACGGTGCCGGCTGGGAGATGACGTTCGATGGCCTGGTCGCTCAGCCCACGACCTACAAGATCCAGGATCTTGTCAACCGTCCCTCTATCAGCCAGGTCGTGACGATGCAGTGCATCTCCAACCCTGTTGGCGGGGACCTAACCAGCACCGCCCGCTGGACCGGTGTGCCGCTGAGGGACGTGCTCGCCGAAGTTGGGTTGCGCGAAGGCGCCCACGCCATCCAGATCCAGGCGGCCGACGGATTCTACGAGAGCATTTCCATCGAAGAAGCGATGGATGAGCGAGTGCTCCTGGTCCACTCCATGGGCGGGGTGCCGCTGCCGACCGAGCATGGCTTTCCGCTTCGCATCTATATACCGGGCCACTACGGTATGAAGCAGCCCAAGTGGATAACCCACATGGAAGCCATTGACAACGGCGGCCGCGGCTATTGGGTCGAGCGCGGTTGGAGCCAAACCGCCATCCCCAAGACCACCTCTGTGATCGACACCGTGGCGGTCGACCAGCCCGATCCCGACACCGGCAAGGTTCCCGTGGGCGGCATCGCCTGGGCGGGCACAGCGCGGCATCAGCAAGGTCGAGCTGTCCGTTGACCAAGGGACTTGGAACGAGGTCGAGCTACGGCTGCCGGCGCTCAGCCCGCTCTCCTGGGTCCAGTGGCGCTACGCATGGGACCCCACTCCGGGAACGCATGAGTTCCAGGTTCGCGCCTACGACGGGAACGGCGACCTACAGATCACCCAGCCTGGCGATCCGTACCCCGACGGAGCCACTGGCACCGACAGCATGCGCGTCCGCGTCTGACCTGTCCCGTTCCCGGCAAGGGGAAGCCAAAACCACCCCGGCCGCTGGTCTGGTATCCATGCCAACCAGCGGCCGCTCGATTCTCTCCTCGGTCCCCCGGCCTAGCATGTTAGAATGCAACAGTTTTGGGAACCTCTGCCGAACCCCTTCATGGACAGTCCATGCGCGTCCTGAAAAGCACCCGTGCGTTTCTCGAACTGATCAAGTTCGAGCACACGATATTCGCGCTTCCCTTCGCCTATCTGGGCATGATCCTGGCCGCGCGCGGCCTGCCCAACTGGCACGACTTCTTTTGGATTACCATGGCCATGGTCGCCGCCCGCACCCTGGCCATGGGCGCCAACCGCCTGGTCGACAGGGAGCTGGATTCCCGCAATCCCCGAACGGCCGGACGCCCGCTGGTGGTGGGCCAGATATCGGCTGCCACGGTATGGGTGGGGCTGGCCGTTTCAGGCGCCGTGCTGACGCTGGCCGCTTATGTGCTCGGGCCGCTTCCCTTTGCGGCTGCTGCCGGGTGCCTTGCTGTTTCTGCTCGGCTATCCCTTCGCCAAGAGGTTCACCAGCCTTTCGCATCTGATCCTGGGCTTTACCGACGCCCTGGCGCCTATGGGCGCCTGGGCAGCCATCCGCGGCTCGCTATTCACCTCCGCCGACCTCCCGGCATGGCTGTTGTTGGGCGTCGTCACCTTCTGGATCGGCGGCTTCGACATGATCTATGCCATGCCAGGATGTCGAGTTCGACCGCAAGGAAGGCTCTGCACGCCGTCCCAGCCAGGTATGGTGTTCCAACCGCCCTGCGCCTTTCCGCCGCCTGCCACATTGTCGCCGGCCTGCTGCTGGTCGGCTTGGGGTGGAGCCTTCAATTGGGGCTCCCCTATTGGCTCGGCATGGCGGTCACACTCGGGTTGCTGGCCTACGAACATGTCCTGGTCACACCGGATGACTTGAGCCGCATCGATTTCGCATTCTTCAACCTCAACAGCGTGATCAGTATCACTCTCTTCACCGGGACGCTTGTCTCTCAGCTGCTGCCGGCGTTGAGAGCCTAAAGGAGCTGCCATATGATCAAACGCTATTTGGCCTACCTTGTGCTGCCTGCCCTTCTGCTGACACCGCTCCTCAGTGCCTGCTCAGGCGGAACCTCCGGCGGGGAAACCGTCCGGGTCGCCGTCCTTCCCATTCTCGACGCCCTGCCCATGTATGTCGCCGAAGCCGAAGGCTACTTCGAACAGGAAGGCGTCCAAGTTCAGTTCATCCCGGTGTCGTCGGCTGCCGAGCGAGACCAGTTGATGCAATCCGAACAGGCCGATGCCATGATCAACGATCTGGTCTCGACCATGCTTTACAACAAGGATCAGACCCAAATCCAGATCGTGGATTTCGCCCGCACAGCGTCTTCAGACTTCCCCCAGTATCGCGTCCTGGCCGCCAAAGACAGCGGGATTGCGACGGTGGAGGACTTGAAGGGGGTGGAGATCGGGGTCTCGGAAGGGACCGTCATCGAGTACACCACTGACCGCCTGCTGGAGGATGCCGGATTCGCCCCGAGCGAGATCAAGACACTGGCCGTCCCCAAGATCCCCGACCGCATGGCGCTGCTGAACTCAGGCGAGCTCAAGGCCGCCAACCTGCCCGACCCGTTGGCGTCCCTGGCGATCCAGCAGGGAGCCAAGGTGATTGTGGACGACAGCTCAGACCCGCCAATCGGCAACAGCGTGATCTCTTTCCGATCGGCCTACATCAAGGATCATCCGCAGGCTGTGCGAGGCTTCCTGGCCGCCGTGCAGAAGGCTGCCGCCGACGTCAATGCGGATAAGACCAAGTGGTCCGACCTGCTGACCGAGAAGAGCCTCGTTCCCGCCCCGTTGATTGGAAGCTATGAGATCCCTGATTTTCCCGGGGGCAGCGTGCCAACGCAGGCCCAGTTCGAAGACGTCTTGGCGTGGACCCATGACAAGGCCCTGGTCGAGACCGATGTGAGCTATGCAGACTCCGTCACAGCCGAATACTTGCCGAAATAGGGTCATGTGCCGAACGCACCGGATCGGAGAATGATCGACCTTCACCGCCTCAGCTTCCACTACGTCGATGGTCGACCGGTCTTTCGCGACTTCTCCTGGCACGTCTATCACGGTGACGCTTGGAGCGTCCTGGGTCCGTCTGGCTGTGGCAAGTCGACCCTGCTTTACCTCCTGGCCGGGCTCCGCGTGCCGACCGGCGGGGAGATTCGGGTAGCCGGTGAGCCCCTGACTCGGCCTCGCCCCCAGACGGGCTTGATTCTCCAAGACTACGGCTTGCTGCCTTGGGCGAGCGTGCGTGAGAACATCGCCCTGGGCCTTCGTATCCGCGGCTTCTACGGGCCGGACGGGACACACGCGCCTCAAGACGAGTCCTTCGGGGGCATCCAGCAACGCATCGAACCCTGGCTTGAGCGTCTGGGCCTGGACCCCGTGGCCAACAGCTTCCCGGGCCAGATTTCGGGGGGGCAACGCCAGCGAACCGCCATCGCCCGCACGCTTGCCCTTCATCCCGACCTACTCCTCATGGACGAACCTTTTGCATCGCTCGACGCCCCAACCCGTGAGAGCCTGCAAAACTTGACTGTGGAGCTGCGCCAGGAGCGCAGCCTGACCACGATCATGGTCACGCATGCCATCGAAGAAGCGGCTTTGATGGGCACTCGGGTTCTCGTGTTGGGGGAGCTTCCCAATACACAACCCGTCATTTCATGACAACCCCGGCGGCGCCACGCCCGGGTTCCGAAATGACAGGGCGTATGCCGAGATGGTGCACACATTGCGTCAGGCACTGGAGACTGCCACATGACCCGAGGCAAGCTGGGGCTGGCGGCCCTCGCTCTGCTGGTCGTGTGGCAGGCGTTGGCCTGGTTGGTCCACCGCCCGATCCTTCCGCAGCCGTGGATCGTGCTGCTCACCTTCACCGACGAGCTCCCCCACGCGCTGGGGGCGGATTTCCTGGCCAGCCTGTGGCGGGTGCTGGCCTCCATGGCGCTGTCGGTCGCCCTGGCCGTACCGGCTGGCCTGCTCCTGGGCCAGTCCAAGCGCCTTGACCGCATCTTCGCCCCCGTGATCTACATCCTGTTTCCGATCCCCAAGGTTGTGCTGGTGCCGGTGGTGCTGCTCTTCTTGGGCGTGGGGGACCTGCCCAAGATCGTGATCATCTTCATGATCCTGTTCTTCCAGATCCTGGTGCTCGTACGAGATCAGGCAGCCGGGATCCGGCCAGAATTGCTCCACTCTGTGCGAAGCCTCGGGGCCGGGCGGAGAGCGCTGTTCCGATTCGTCTACCTGCCCGCCAGCCTGCCGGCGATCCTGACAGCGCTGCGACAATCCGTGGGCACGGCGGTGGCGGTGCTCTACATCGCCGAACTGTTCGCCACCCAACGCGGGCTGGGCTACTACATCTATCTCAACGGCAGCACATTGCTCAACTACCCCAAGATGTACGCCGGGGTGTTGGCCATGAGCCTGCTTGGACTCGGCCTGTATTTTGCCGTGGATTGGCTACACCAGCGGCTTTGTCCCTGGCAGTTCGTGACCTGACCGATGCCGACCCGCCCCCCTCACCAACCGAGCCACGTTTCGCTCGCCGTCACCCACCTGGCGGAGCCGGTCCGATGACCCATCTGCAAGGCGCCCAGCGCGCAAACTATGTCCGGCGCATGTTCGGGCGCATCGCCGGGCGCTATGACCTCATCAACCGGGTGATGACCGGCGGCCAGGACTTGCGCTGGCGGCGGGAGGTTGTTCGCCGACTGGCGCCCGGAGCCGGCAAACGCTACCTGGATCTCGGGGCGGGCACGGGAGATCTGGCCTTCGAGATTCGGCGCCAGGCACCAGCTGCCGACTGTGTGGCCGCCGACTTCACCCCAGAGATGATCGCCGTCGGCAGGCAACGCTCTGCGTCCCGTCAACCAAATTGGGTTGTCGCCGATGCCCAGTGCTTGCCCTTCGCCAGCGGGGCGTTCGACGGATTGGCGTCCGGCTTCTTGCTGCGCAACGTCGTCGATTTGGACGCAAGCTTGTCCGAACAGCGGCGGGTGCTCAAACCGGACTCTGCCTGGGTCGCCCTGGACACGACACCTCCGCCGCAGAGCCTCCTGCGGCCGTTGATCGAGATCCATCTGCATCACATCGTGCCCTTCCTCGGCCGCATCCTGGCCGGCGATTCCGACGCCTATACGTATCTCCCCGATTCGACGGAAGGTTTCCTGACACCGGAGGCCATGCTCGGCCGCCTGGCCGCCGCCGGCTTCTCGAGCCAGGCCCATGTCCGCCGGATGTTCGGCACGATTGCCATCTATTGGGCACGTGCCGCCTGACGCCCAGCCGCATCCGCCGATGGTAGACTAGGTCCCTGGACCGCAGCTCGCACCCGGAGGCACCCCTTTGCAGCCCTGGCAGACACTCAACTCGCGCTTGATTCTCGACCGATCACCGTGGCTTCGCGTACTGGCCGAAGACGTGCAGCTCCCCGACGGCCGGGTGGTCGAAGCCTATCTGCGGCTGGACACCCCCGACTACATCATGGTGGTTCCAGTAGACGAAGGCGGTCGCATTGGGTTCATCCGCTCCTACAAGCGCGGCGTGGATGATATCGATTTGCAGCCCCCGGCGGGGATGATCGAGCCAGGAGAAGATCCGCTGGCAAGCGCCGAGAGAGAGCTGTACGAGGAGATGGGCTGCCGGGCCCCCGACTGGCGCGGCCTGGGGAGGTATGTCATCGGTGGGAACATGCGCGGGGGCTGGGCCCACCTCTTCCTTGCCACCGGTTGCCGCCAGGTGGCAGCGCCGGATTCGGGGGACCTCGAGGAGCAGGAGGTCATCTGGCTCTCGTACGACGAGGCGCAGGCGATGTGGGCCGGCGGTAAGTTGGCCCAGATGTCGTCGGCGGCAGCCCTGGGCCTGGCATTCGCCTACCTCGAGGGCACCCACTTCGGCAGCGAGGGCTGATGGATTCTCCCGAGCTTCCGCGCGCTGCTCTGCGCGGCGAGCCTTCATACGTCTGGCGTGCTGGGCAGGCGCGCCGCTGGGAGATGATCCTGGCGGCTGCCAATGGGCGTGAGCGGGGCCGGGTGCTTGACTGCGGCAGCGGCATCGGCGCCTATCTCGGCCCATATGGAAACCCATGCTTCCCAGGCTTTCGGCCTGGAGTACGACTTCGACCGCGCCCAAATGGCCCGCCTCAGCCAGCACATCGTGGTATGCGGGGCTTCCGAGCATCTGCCATTTCCTTCCGACAGTTTCGACCTGATTCTTTCCCACGAAGTGCTGGAGCACGTCGACGACGACCGGCAGTCCGTACGAGCGATGCTGCGCATCCTGCGCAAGGGCGGCCGGTTGGTGGTCTTCGTCCCCAACCGCGGCTACCCGTTCGAGACCCATGGCATCTTCTGGCGCGGCCGCTATCACTTCGGCAACATGCCCCTGGTGAACTACCTCCCCCGCATCCTGCGCGACAAGCTGGCGCCTCACGTGCGTATCTACTCAGCCGGGCCGACGTTCGTCGGCTGTTCGATGGATTGCCCTGTCGAGGCAGTCAGCGCCACGACCATCTTCGGTGCCTACGACAATCTGATCGCCCGTTGGCCAACCCCAGGCCGCATCTTGCGCGCCGTGCTGCAAGGCCTGGAGCGCACGTCCTTCAGGGCCTCGGACTTTCCCACTTCTGGGTCGTCGAGAAGACCTGAGCCCGCGTCCCTCCCCACAAAACAAAACCGGCGCCTTCGGGCGCCGGTCGAATCTGCAGGTTGGATTGGCGATCCAAGCGCCGGACTAGCGCTCCGCCACCGGCACCCAGGTCCTTCCGGTGGCCCCGACATAAATGGCGCGCGGCCGGATCAGGACGTCGTCTTCGATTTGCTCCAGGACGTTGGCCGACCATCCGCCCATGCGTCCCATGGCGAACACCGATGAGAAGATGGGAGGCTCGAGCCCGACACCGTGCAGCACCAAGCGCCGTGTAGAACTCAACGTTGGTCCGCAGATTGCGGCCCGGGCTTGAGCTCGTCCAGCACCTCGATGAAGGCGGCCTCGCAGGTCCGCGCGTCGTCGTACAGCTGGCTGTCCCCCGTGCGCTCGAAGAGCTTCTCCGCCGCCGCTCCCAGGACGTCGGCCCGAGGGTCGCGCACCTTGTAGACACGGTGCCCGAAACCCATGATGCGGTCGCCGGCCGTCCACCGTCTCCCTGGCCCATTCGCGGGCGACCTCTCCGATGGGCCGGCCAGAGGCCTCCGCCTTCTCTTGCAGGGCGAACACGGTATCCAGCGCCGGGCCGGGCGCTCCGCCGTGCAGGGGACCCTTCAGCGCCCCGACGGCACCCACAACTGCCGAAATCATGTCCGACCGCGTGCTGACGATCACCCTGGCCGGTGAAGGTCGAGGCATTCATGCCGTGGTCAACCACTGTGTTCAGATACGTTTCCAGACCGCGCACGGCGGCCGGATGCGGCTCTTCGTCGAACATCATGTACAGGAAGTTGGCCGCCAGACCCAAATCCCGTCGAGGTGAGACCGGCGTTTGCCCATGCAGGAGCCGCCACATCGCCGCCACAATCGTCGGTGCGTGGGCCACCAACGAGATCGCCCGCCGCAGGTTGGCCGGCCGCGAGGCGTCGGACGGGTCCCGGTCAACCAGGCTGAGGGTATCGAGCCCCAGCCGCAGGCCGTCCATCGGCGGCAAGCCGCTGCCGGCGGCCGCCGCCAGCACATCCAGGGTGGCCCCAGGAAGCTTCGCGTTGGGCTGCCATATCCGGAGGTCAGGGCCAGGAGTTCCTTGGCGTCCGGAAGGCGATCGTGCCACAGCAAGTAGGCCACTTCCTCGTAGCTGGCGTTCGGGGCCAGCTCCTGCACCGGATATCCGGCGATGGTCAGTTTGCCCGCCTGGCCGTCGACCTGGCTGAGATGTGTCTCCGTCAGCACGACGCCCTGGAGACCGTGTGCGATGTCGGGCATGACCGTGGGAGCCCTTGCCTTTCTGTGTGAAATCTTTCACAAACCTCGGCGCCATGACTTGCCGGGGACTTAGATATGGATGGGCGTGCCTTCGGCTACGTGGGCGGCTTCCATCAAAGCTTCGCTCAGAGTCGGATGGATGTGCACGTTGCGTGCGATCTCTGCTGGTGTCAGCTCCATCATGTGGGCGAGGGTCAACTCTGGCAGGAGTTCGGTTACTTCCGGGCCCACCAGGTGCGCACCCAGGATCTCGCCGTACTTGGCATCCACCACCATCTTGACCCAGCCCACGTTTTCGCCCATGGCCAACGCCCGGCCGTTTGCCTGGAAAGGAAAGCGGCCGATCTGCACTTCGTAGCCCCGTTCCTTGGCCTGGTCTTCAGTCAACCCAAAGGATGCGATCTGGGGCTGGGAGAAGGTGCCCCGTGGCATCATCTCGTAGTCCAGCTCGACCGTTTCCACCCCGGCAATCCGCTCGGCGCACACAATCCCCATCGCCGAGGCCACATGCGCCAGCGGGAGTTTTCCGGTGACATCACCGATGGCCCACACGCCGGGCACGCTGGTCGCCATCCGGCCGTCGATTTCCACCCAGCCCCTGTCGGTCGTCTTGACCCCGGCCTTGTCCAAGCCCAGCCCACCGGTGTTGGGAGTCCAACCGATGGCGATCAGCGCCTGATCTGCTTCCAGCGTCTGTTCGCCTTCTTCCCCGGCGATGTTCACCTTGACCTTGGTCTTGAGCACCTCGATGCCGGCCACCTTGGTGCCAACGTGGAACTTGATGCCGCTCTTGCGGAACGCCCGCGCCATCTCCTTGCCGACTTCCGGGTCCTCGCGCGGCACAAGGCGGTCGAGCATCTCCACCAGGGTCACATCCACCCCGTACGAATGCCAGATCGTGGCGAACTCCAGCCCGATCGGCCCGGCCCCGACGATCACCGCCGACTTGGGCAGATCTTCGGCCATGATCGCTTCCAGATAGGTGACCACACGCTCGCCGTCCGCGTCCACACCCGGGATCATGGCTGCCCTGGCGCCGGTGGCGATGACGATGTTCTCGCCGGTAAGGGTGCTGGCCTTGCCGTCGCCATCGGTCAGGCTCAGAGTCTTGGCGTCTTTGAACTCCGCCGATGCCATGTGGACGTCGATGTTGTTCTTCTTCATCAGAAACCCGACGCCTTTGGTCAGGCGGTCGGACGCGGCCCGGCTGCGTTTGAAGGCTACGCTGTAATCCAGCTTTAGTCCCTGCAGTTCAAATCCGTACTCTTCCCCCCGCTCGCGCAGGGTGTGCGCAACGTGTGCGCTGTCCAATAGCGATTTGGATGGAATGCAGCCGACGTTCAAGCACACACCGCCCAGCCATTGCTTGTCGACGATAGCCGTCTTCATTCCAAGCTGCGCGGCTCGGATGGCGCACACGTAGCCACCGGGGCCAGCGCCGACGACGATGACATCATAGTCTGCCATGCAGGGATTCCTCCTGATTGATACTCAGGGCGGCCGAAGGACCGCCCTGCGATTGCTCTCGCGTGTGGTGGCTGGTCAGCCAGATCTCAACCCCACGTCTCCAGGGTCTTGACCACATGCGCCAGGAACGCGTCGCCGATGGCGCCGTCCAGAAGCCGGTGGTCGAAGGTCAAGGTCATGTAGACCATGGGGCGGATGGCCATGCCATCGGCTCGATCGCCGCCGGACGTTGTGCTTTCCACTACCACAACCCGTTTCTGAATCGCCCCCACACCCAGGATTCCGGCCTGCGGCTGGTTGATGATCGGGGTGGCGAACAGCGAGCCGCTGACACCGTGATTGGTGATCGTGAAGGTGCCCCCCTGGACCTCGTCCGGCTGGAGCTGGCGAGCACCGCGCACGCCCGGCCAGATCCTCGAGCGCCGCCGCCAGGCCGCGCAGCGAAAGCTGGTCGGCGTTCTTGATCACGGGCACGATCAGACCTTCTTCGCCGAGCGACACCGCCATGCCCAAATTGACCTGGCCGTGGTATTGAATGCCGTCATCGACCAGCGATGCGTTGACCACGGGAACGGCTTTCAGGGCGTGCGACTGTCGCCGCAGCGAAGTACGCTGAGAAGGTCAAACGCACGCCGTCGCGCTCGAATTCGGCCCTGTGCGCCTGCCGGTGAGCGACCACCCGGCTGAGGTCGGCTTCCATCACCGTCGTGACATGGGGGCTGGTGTGCTTCGAGCGGAGCATGTGTTCCGCTATCGCTTTGCGCACCGGTCCCAAGCGGCTCAACCTCGTCGGACTTGCCTTTTCCGCCCTCGCCGCGCCAACCCGAGGCCGGCCCGAAGACCTCCTCGGATGGCCGGAACAGTTCCCCCGAAGCCGGCTCCTCCCACGGAGCAGCCGCCGGCGCGCCGGATTCGCCCTTTTCAAGGTAGGCCTGGACGTCCTTCTTGGTGATGCGGCCGCCTCGGCCGGTGCCCTCAATTCGACTGAGATCGAGATGATGTTCGGATGCCATACGCGCCACAACCGGCGAGATGAATCCCAAATCCTTCGATCGCCCGGTTGGGGTCGATATGGCCTCAGCCTGGTTGGGGGGTGCGGATTTGGCAGGCGGTGCCTTCACTTTCTGCGTGGCACCTTCCGCTGGTTCCGGCGCCGCTTCGCCAGCCTTCCCGATCACGGCCAACAGCCGGCCGGCTTCCACCGTTTCGCCCTCTTCCACATAGACTTTGAGCACGACGCCGCTGGCCGGAGACGGGACCTCGGTGTCCACCTTGTCGGTGTTGATTTCCACCAGCGGCTCGAACTCCTGCACGTCGTCGCCCGGCTGCTTAAGCCAGCGGGTCACGGTCCCTTCGACGACCGACTCACCCAGTTGGGGCATGATGACCTTGGTTGCCATCTTGAATTGCGCCTCCTAGCTATCGAGCGCGGTTGCCGAGCGTGCACGCCGGCCGAGAAACGGGCCGGCCTAGTAGGCCGCCAGGTCGCGCATGGCGGCGGCGATTTTCTCAGGGTTGAGCATGAACCAATCCTGCAGTGGATGACTGTAAGGCATGGCCGGAATGTCCGGGCCGGCCAACCGCTTGACGGGCGCATCCAAAAAGGTGAAGCCTTCGTCGGCCACGATGGCGGCGATCTCCGCACCGTAGCCACAGGTCAAATTGTCCTCATATACCACCAGCGCCTTACCGGTCTTGCGGACCGATTCGAGCACCGTCGCCTTGTCGAGTGGAAGCAGGCTCCGAAGGTCCACAACTTCCACCTGGATACCTTCGCCCGCCAAGGTCTCGGCCGCTTCCAGGCAGTAGTGGTGCATCATCCCGTAGGCGAATACACTCAGGTCGGTCCCTTCGCGGGTGACTTTGGCCGATCCCAGGGGAACCAGCACTTCCTCGTCCTCCGGTACCTCGCCCTTGATCAGCCGATAGCCCTTTTTGGGCTCGAAGACCAGCACAGGATTGGGATCACGGACGGCCGACTTGAGCAATCCCTTGGCGTCGTATGGCGTGGACGGGATGACGACCTTCAATCCGGGCACATGGGCGAAGAACGCCTCGACGGACTGGGAATGGTAGAGCCCGCCGCCGATGCCCGCCACCGTAGGGGGCGCGGATGACCATCGGAACAGTCCATTCGCCGTTGGAGCGGTAGCACATTTTGGCGGCTTCGCTGACGATCTGGTTGAATGCCGGGTGGATGAAATCGGCGAATTGGATTTCACAGATCGGCCGCATCCCGTACAGGGCGGCGCCAATTCCCACGCCCACGATCGAGAGCTCCGCCAGCGGAGAATCCATCACCCGTTCGGCGCCGTACTTTTCAAACAAGCCCAACGTGGCGCGGAACACGCCGCCGCGTGGCCCGACGTCTTCGCCCACGATGAACACATCGTGGATCACGCGCCAGTTCTTCGTCCATCGCCTGGCGGAGCCCCTCGATCAGCGTGATCTCAGCCATGGCGTATATCCTCGACGTACACCGGATACGTCGCTTCCTCGTCGGATGGGTAGGGCGCCGCCTCGGCGTCTGGGTGGCTTCTTCGACGGCCTTCTTGGCCCGCTCGTCCATGGAGTCTGACCTGGTCCTGATCGAGCAGGCCGCTTTCTGTCAGGTTGTCCTTCAAGAGAGTCAACGGGTCATGCTTTTTGAGCGCATCCAGCTCCTCTTTGGAGCGGTAGGTGCGGTCGTCGTCGTCGGAAGAATGGGGAGTCATGCGGCTGACGCTGCGCCTCGACCAGCGTGGGCCCCTCCCCACTGCGAGCACGTTCGGCCGCTTCGCTCACCACGCGGTACACCTCGTAGACGTCCAGATCCGTCGACGCTGACCCCGGCCAGGCCCAGCCCTTTGGCCTTGTCGGCCACGCTGTTGACCCCCATCTGGAGCTCCTGGCGCACCGAGATGGCGTAGTTGTTGTTCTCGACGAAGAAGATCACCGGCAGCTTGTGGATGGCGGCCCAATTGACGCCTTCGTACCATTCGCCCTGCGAGGTGCCGCCCTCCCCAACCGAAGTCAGACGCCACGCCATCATCGCCGCGCAACTTCATGGCCAGGCCGATCCCGGCGGCGTGCGTGGTCTGTGTCGATACCGGAGATGAATGGCTGACGACGTTGGCTCGCCGCAGGCTCCAATGACTGGGCATTTGACGGGCGCCCGAATTGGGTTCATCCTTCTTGCCCATCAGCCCCAACATGAATTCCTCGGGGGTCATCCCCAGGGCCAGGAGCATCGCCAGATCCCGATAATACGGGACGAACCAATCGCTGCCCCGCCGTAGGGCGAAGGCGGCACCGACCTGTGCGGCTTCATGCCCGATCCCGGAGATGTGAAACGCGATCTTGCCCTGCCGATGCAGCACCCAGGCCCGCTCGTCCAGCCGGCGCGCCAGCAGCATCGTCCAATACATCTCGAGCGTGGTCTCCTTGCTCAAGACGGATTGCGTCTCTTGCGTAACGGCCATCCTGCAGCCTCCTTCGAGCTCAGCCCAACCACGAACGCTTGCTCGTCCATGCACGTGAGTAATGCCACCAAGTGGCCCGGCGAAATGGCCGGCCGGCCTTGGGGAAGCGGACCACTTGGAGTAACGTCAGCCGCCCCGGTCAGTCGGTGCCGCCGCCTTGGCGTCGTGGCGCCGCCGACCGGTTGGGCGTCTTTCTAATCCTAACCGCTTTGAAACCAACGGGAGCCTGAGACCCCAATCGGCAGCCTTGTGAAGAATACTCACAAAGCGATGGTCAATTGCTCACAAGCCCATGCGTTCGGCCACGATTTCAACCACATCCCGGATGGGTAGTTGGCTGTCGGCCTCCTGGGACGAATTCCAGCATGATCATGCAGAACGGGCAGCCGACGGCCAGGGTTTCGGCCCCTGTTGCCATGGCCTCTGCCAGCCGGGTTTCGCTGACGCGAGCCGTTCCCTGTTCCTCTTCCTTCCACATCTGGGCCCCGCCGGCGCCGCAGCAGAAGGACGCCTGGCCGTGGCGCGGCATCTCGGTCAGCGACGAGTCCGGCGCCGGTCAGCGCCTGCCTGCGGCGCGGCCACGACATCGTTCTGCCGCCCCAGATAGCATGGGTCGTGGAAGGTGATCTTGTCCGGCCCGGATCCGGCGCCGCCCAGCGTGATCTTCCCGACCACCAGCAACTCCTGCAGACAGCTGGGTATGATGGACAACCTGGTAGTTTCCGCCAAATGCCGGATACTCATTCTTCAGAACGTGCAGGCAGTGGGGGCACGTGGTCAGGATGCGCTTGGGGGCGACCTGGTTGAGCATCTCGACATTCGCTTGGGCCAACTCGTAGAACAGGTACTCATTGCCGGAACGCCGGGCGGCATCTCCGGTGCACTGCTCCGTCGCTCCCAGAACAGCGAAATCCACCCCAGCGGCGTTCAACACCTTGGCCAACGCCTGGGCGGTCTTCTGCGCTCGCGGATCGGTGGCCGGCGCACAACCCACCCACCACAAGATGTCGGCGCCTGGGTTCTCTTCCACGGTCGGAACCGACAAACCCTTGGCCCACTCGAGCCGGTTCTCCGGCGGGCAAGTTCCACGGGTTGAAGGTGCGCTCCATGCCCCGATAGGCCGTCTGCAGCTGATCGGGGAAGGCATTCTCCATCAGACACCAGGTTGCGCCGGATATCGAGGATATCGCGCATCGGCTCGTTGCCCACCGGGCAGACCTGGTTGCAGGCACCGCAGGCCGTGCAGGCCCAGACCGCTTCAGGGGTGATGGCGAACTCGATCAGGGTCTGGGCGCTGGCTTCGCCGCTGGCCAGCCGGCCGCCTTCAATGTTGATGAAATAGCGCTTGTTGACTTCCAGCGCGGCCGGGGAGAGGACCTTTCCCGGTGGTGTAAGCCGGGCAGGCCTCCTGGCAGCGGTTGCACATGATGCAAGCGTAGGCATCGATCAGCGAGGAATAGGACAGATCCTCAAGCCGGGCGGCTCCGAACTGCTCGATGCTCTCGTCTTCGAAGTCCAGGGCGTCAAGCTCCCCCATCGAGCGGCGCTCGGGTCTGAGCAAGTAGTTGATCGGTGCCATGAACAGATGAATGTGCTTCGAGTGCGGGAAATAGGGCAGGAAGGCCAGGATCAGGCCCAGCGCAAACCACCAGGCCGTGTGGCGAGCGATGTCCAGGGCCAGCGGAGAGGCGACCGATCCACCATCCAGCCACGCCGGATGCCAGTGGCTGCCACGCATCCCGCCCGGCCAAAGCCAGGTGAAGGCTCTCCCCGACAAACCGCCCCCCGACATGCAGCAGGATGAAGGCGCCCACAATGGCCGAGTCGCGCCGGATCCCCGCCCGGGCCTTGGGATGGACCAGGGTCCGATCGGCCAGTGTCAGCGATGCCGGGCGCAGCACATAGCGCCGGATGAGCAGAGCCGTCATCCCCACCAGCACCGACACACTGAATACATCGGCGCCCAGGCCGGTAGAGGTCTGCCAATGCCGTCCCTGGCCCATAAAAACAAATCCGGGGATGTACGCTTCCAGCACATCCCCGATGTTGACCAGGACATAGAACATGAAACCCCAGGCCACAAGGCCATGGATCACGCTCGTCAGGGGTCTGGCCCTGAAGGTGGGCGCCAGGGCCATCGTCTTGGCCACAACGACATCGACAGCCCTGCGAAGCAGCTAGACCCCAATCCGGGCGGCCACGCCCACGCCGGATGATGGCGATCATCCGGGCAACGCCCCGGCCGGTGAAATAGAGCGATATGCATGACCAGGATCAGGAAGGCGATCTTTTCAGGCAGGGTCAGCATGGATTGGGCACCGTGCTGAGTGAGGTAGGCAGTCGCATGAGCCCTCGAGGGGACGGGAAAGCACAAAAAGTGTACCACAGGGCCTGCTTGGGCCAGGCGTGCGGGACGTGGGTGATTGGCTTTGAATTGGGTGAAGAGCAAAGCGGTGCTGGGGCTCAGGCGGCTTGCGCCGAAACGGTCTCCAATTCGTGTCGCCCGAATGTCGACCCTGCAGAAACACCTGGACATCGTTCAGGGCCTTGTTGAAACGCTCCGACGAGATCTTCGTCCGGGCCCCTTGAAGCGGCGG
Organism: uncultured Chloroflexia bacterium; assembly: GCA_963727915.1. GTDB lineage: Bacteria > Chloroflexota > Anaerolineae > Anaerolineales > E44-bin32 > CAWAND01. The sequence goes on from CAVSID010000001.1 coordinate 451,325, forward strand.
AGCGTTTGTTGGGCACAGGCCACGCAGCCGCGCATGGCCCGATAGGAATCCGTCTCGCAGCTGAGACAGCCGTCCAGGCAAATCATCATCAGGGAAAAGGCCAGGCTCTCGGGGTGGTCCTCAGGCAAGCCGCGTCACCCGTTCAACCAGCTCGCGCCACACATCGCCTCGAGTTTCCTTCAGCTGAGGAATAGCGTACGGTGGGAAGAGGATCTCGTTTTCCGCATACATCAGGCGCTCTCGCCTCCCCTTCAATGGCATGAACTATGGCTGATGAAACTGGCTGAATTTTAGGTTCGCCAGATTGGGCACCGGCAGGGTACTTTTGTACCAAACATGTGTTCTTCTTGACTCTTGACAACACACAACCAGGCGCCAGGATGCGCTCTAGGGTGTGCGCCTCGGCCAAGGCTCTGCTCAACCAGCATGGCGAAGTCGTCGCCTTGAGATCGGCGCTTGGGGGCAGATCGCCGGTCTGAGGCGCCTCCCGCAGCCGCGTCAACAATCCTCGATCGAACGCCGCCTCAAGCCACCAGGTGGACCAACTACCGGTGGCGACGTCTGAAAACAAACCCCTGGGAGGCGGCGGAACGTAGGACGTTCCTTCCAGCAGCCGCATCCCCAGGAAGGCCGCCTCCGCCCGCGTCTCTGGTCTGCTCTGGGCAATAGCGTAAGCGGATCAACAGCGCATGCCTGGAGCAGTCCCCGGTTCTCGAGCTCCTCGATGGCTCGCTTCTGGTCTCGGATCGAGCGGGGTGTCGGCATAGGCATTCGCCTCGTCCATCGCCAGCTGAGGTTGCGCTCCTCGTAATCAGGCGCCATACGGCTTGCGCCGCCTCGGCCCTGGTTGAGTGACTCGGCTGGGCACAGCCGCCGCGGGTTCTGTCCACATGCCGGCAATCCACTTCGCCAGGTTCATCGCCGCCACGGCCTGGCCGCCCGGGGCATCTAGGCGAATGTCGGCAAAGCCGGAGCAGATCGACCCGGGCGATGCCAAATCAAACCCATACGTCTGGTCCATCCAGCCCAAGATCGCCTCGGCCAACAGCTTGGCCAAGATGGGCCGTCGGGCGGTTTCAAGCAGGCTGTACGGGACTTCGATCTGCATGCCATCCACCGATCCGCCGTACCGGCTGCCATGCAACGCCACACTGAGCCCGCCATCGAAGTAATCCGGCAGCGGCACGGGGTTCTCCGGTGACGGGGCCACGCTGTAGCCGTGCGTTTCGAGGCGGCCGCCGAGGCTTCCCGGCCCGCGCAGCAGCTGCGACAATTCCTCCGGTGTCCAGGTCGCCAACGAGCGCAGGTTCGATCGCACGGACGAACTGCTGGCCATCCAGCTCATGATCCGATTGGCCCAGGTCGCCGACCGACAGTCCGTAGCCGAATTCCAACCGCGGTTCGGGACGCCCGTTGCTGTGGATGTCGAAGTAGCCCCCCCAACCGCAGGCGTCGGTCACAGTTCGTTCCGCCCTCTGGATGGCATCGTGGTATGCCGTCCATGCCGCCGATGCGGATGGGTTGTGCTGGGCGCCCAGGCTGAGGCTGCGATTGGGGTCGAGCTTGCTCCGTGCCAGATGGTTGATGATCACGGTGGGCCGGTGCCCCGTGAGGTCAGCCAGCGCCCCCGCCAGATCAAGCGTGAACTGCAGGCTGCCGGGGTCGTTCAGCACCACGGCATCCTGGCGATCGGGGATGCCCGGCGGCCGCAGCTCCCCGCCGTGCGGCGCACTGAGGATGATTGGCAGATCGCCATCCACGACTTCGATCCAGTCCGGACCGGGGGTGTCACCCTCCGGTGTGGGCACGCCGGCCAGCGTCGAGGCGGACGCCGACGGTTGGGCGGCCCGGGGGAGCGTCAGGGCCAGAGTCACAGCCACCCCCACGCCAAGCCAACCAGCGATGGGCCCCCGATGATAGCTTCATCGGGGGCGAGACCGGGTCGCTCGACGGTCGAAAGGCAAGCGAAGCTCCGGGGACAAAAAAGGGGCCCTGGGCGGCGCGGCACCCGGGGCCCTCAACCTGCCAGGGCCGGGCTCAGGCGCCGCCGGAACCATACACCGAATCATCGGTCGGGGTTTTACCACTGGGATCCCAAACATGGACCCAAGTGCCCTCATCGGCCCACTCGTAAAGCCAATGGGAGTCGGTGGGCGAGAGATTGACGCAACCATGGGAGCGCGGGTAGCCGAAGCCGTTGTGCCAGTAGGCGCCATGCAGCGCCCGGGCCTCGTCAAAGTACATCGTCCACGGGACGTCCTGCAGGTAATAGTAGTCCGATCGATCGGCGGCGAAGGCGCCGCTCATCACCGTCTTCTCGAGCTTGGTCTTGATCTGGAAGTCGCCCGGCCGAGTCCACCAACCAGGCAAGCCGCTGGCCACCAGGGTTGCAAAAACCAACTGGCCGTGATCATAGACCGTAAGTGTCTGCTCGAACAGGTTGATGGAGATCCAGCGATCCCCCTCCACTTTGCCGGGCCGGGTTGTGTCGGGGACCACCTTGCCAATCAGCCGCGCCTCCAGCCATTCCCCGGGCGCGATCTCATACCACGTGGTGCCGCCGGCGTCGGCTGAATCGTAGATCTGCACCACCTGGTACTTGTTGACCCAATGCTGTGTATGGGTTGTGGTCTCGCCGGGGGCGGGCGCGGTGTAGGTTCCGCCCAGCACCCATCCAAAGGCCCGCTCCGGCGTCCGATAGAACGCCAGGCCGTGAAAGTCGGAAGTCGCAATCTGGCCGCAGTCGCTCCCGCCGCGCATGTAGACACCCGAACTCAGCAGGAAGACTGCTTTGCCGTTCTTGATGCTGCACTCGAGATACGAGACGAAGTCGAAGCCCGGCTCGATTTGGCCGCTGCTGTGTTTGGCGTCCCGGGCGTCGCCTTCCGAGCTGTAAGTCGGCGTTGGGTGATCGCTGCTGATTCGCAGGTACGTGAACGGCAGATAGCCCAGATTAGGGTCCAGGCTCATGGTCGGCAGCGGCATTTCGCTGCCCTGGCCTTGCCGCGCCTGTGCCGCCAGGCTGCTGGCGGGGCCATTGGCGGGGCAGACAGCGCCGAAGCGGAGCTGCACCCGGCTGGTGCAAAGGAAGTCGGCACCGGGTCCAGGGTTGGGTGATGGGCCAGCCGCCTCAGCCGACGGCAACCCGCCAGGCAGGGCCAGCAGGAGCGTCAAGAACAGGACCGTTCCAGCGGCCGGCGCCAGACCGCGCCGCTGCCGTTCTGAAAGCAACATGCGGTCCATTATAGCCGCTGGCCGGCCAGCGGCGGCTGATCCCTATTTCCCGACGGTCAATCCTTCAGACGCACGGCGTCTTGCGCCTGCGCCACGAACGCCGCCAGCGGCATGGCCCCCAAGTCTTCCTCCGTGCGCAGCCGAACAGAAACCTCTCCGGTTTCGGCCTCGCGATCACCTACGATCAGCATGTAGGGGATCTTCTGGTTTTGCGCATCGCGAATCTTGGCGTTCATGCGTTCGCTGCGGTCGTTGACTTCCACCCGGAATCCTTCCGCCCGGAGCTTTTCCGCCACCTGCTGGGCGTAGTCCATGTGCCGATCGGCGATCGGGATAAGCTCCACCTGGATCGGCGACAGCCAGACCGGGAAGGCGCCAGCGAAATGCTCGATCAGGACCCCCATGAAGCGCTCCATCGAACCGAGCAGAGCACGGTGGATCATGTATGGCTGGTGCTCCTGCCCGTCATCGCCGACGTAGGTCATCCCGAAGCGTTCGGGCAGTGTGAAGTCAAACTGGATCGTGCTCAGCTGCCACTCCCTGCCCAGCGCGTCTTTGACTTTGAGGTCGATCTTCGGGCCATAAAACGTGGCTTCGCCCTCGTCGATCTGATAGGGGATATTGGCCCGCTCGAGGGCCGCCCGAAGCGCTTCTGTGGGTGCCTCCCACTGCTCAGGCGACCCGGCAGCTTTCTCCGGATTGCGCGGTCGACAGGTAGGCCTGGAAATCCCGAAAGCCAAATGAGCGCAGGATGTGCAGGCAGAAACTCAGCACCCGATCGATCTCCTCCGGCATCTGATCGGGCCGGCAAAAGAGGTGGGCGTCGTCCTGCGTAAACCCGCGCACGCGAAGAAGACCATGGAGAACCCCACTCCGCTCGAAGCGGTAAACCGTACCCCACTCGGCAAAGCGAAGCGGCAGGTCGCGGTAGGAGCGCAACTGGCTGCGGTAGATCTCGATATGGAACGGGCAGTTCATCGGCTTGAGGAAATACTTCTGTCCCTCGATTTCGATTGGCGCATACATATTCTCGCCGTACCAGCCGAGGTGCCCGCTCGTCTCCCACAGTTTCGACTTGCCAATGTGAGGCGAGTAGACGAACTCATAACCCCCGGCCTCGTGCTCCGCCCGGCAGAAGTCCTCCGCCAACTTGCGCACCATGCCCCCCTTCGGATGCCAGAGGATCAACCCCGGCCCGACCTCCTCGCTGATGCTGTACAGGTCGAGTTCGCGTCCCAACCGACGGTGGTCGCGCTTGGCAGCTTCCTCAAGCTTCCAAAGGTACTCTTCAAGCTCGTTTGATGTCTCCCAGGCGGTGCCGTAGATCCTTTGGAGCATCGGCCGGTTTTCGTCGCCGCGCCAGTAAGCCCCTGCAACGTTAAGCAGTTTGACACCATCCGGGTTGATTTCACTCGTGCTCTCGACATGCGGCCCGCGGCACAGGTCGGTGAAGGTGTCATCCTGGTAGATGGAGATCTCCGGCGGCACATCGATGGGTTCCCCGTTGTCGTCCACGGCGCCCGCTTCCAGCCCCTCGATCAACTCGAGCTTATAGGGCTGGTCGGAGAACATGTCCCGCGCCTCGGCGGCCGAAAGGACGGTCTTCTCGAAGGGATGGTCGCCATCGATGATCTCGCGCATCCGCTTCTCGATCTTCTCCAGGTCATCCGGCGTCAGGCTGCGCGGCAGATCGAAGTCGTAGTAGAACCCGTCATCGATCGGCGGGCCGATGGCCAGCTTGGCCTCGCCCGGAAACATCTCCATGACCGCCTGGGCCATGATGTGGGCCGTCGAATGTCGGATCCGATAGATGTGGGACTCCGGGTACGGCTGCGCTTTCTCTCCCATGTCGACCTCCTTCATGCTTGCCACGCATCGTGGAAGCAAAAAGAGCTCCCGTCCACTGGGACGGGAGCTCGTGCTCACGTGGTTCCACCCAGATGAATCGGCACGTGCCGATCCACTCTGAGGGCCGCTAACGGGGCCCAAGCGTTCACCTTACTCTCCCACAACAGCTTGGGATTTCCGGCTCTGGCTCACGGGGGGTCTTCACCGCTGGATCCCGGGGGCGCCTTTCAATCGGTGGGCGCCGTTCCCTGTCGGGCTTCCTTGTCGGCTACTCGTCCCGGTCTACGCCGTGACGTGCCTCAGTTGAGGTGGGCGGTATTGGACTCGAACCAACGACCTTTGCGATGTCAACGCAACGCTCTAACCAACTGAGCTAACCGCCCATGTAAAGATCTATTATACAGAGCGGGGAACGAAGATGCAATGGCCGGCCGCCGAAGCAGGATGGCTATGGCTACTCTCGGCCCGGGAACCACCTGGAAGCCAGGCTCATCATGCGCGCTCGCCACTCAGGGACCCGTCGGATCGGCTCGCGCTCCAGGGTCGCCGCCATGATCCCCCGCCCAGCCTCGATCAAGAGATCGGTCTGTGTATAGTCCCAGAACGGCACCTCGGGTGGAGCGTCCAGCTTGATGCGGCGCACCGGAATGCGGTGACGCCGCGCCCACCTCGCTTCTATATCGGCCATATGCTCAACCATGAGCGACACGGCGGAGGTGGTGATGTCAATCATGAACCTCGACGCCTGCGAACTGGCCACCGCATGGTGAATCTCAATGGCGATGACTTGTGTGGCGCCGCGCTCGACGGCCGTCCGAATCGGCAGGTTGCTGTACACGGCCCCATCGACATAGCGGTGGCCGGCCACCTCCCAGGGGGGCAGGTAGGGCGGCAGTCCGCTGCTGGCCATGGCCCCGTCCAGCAGGCGGTCATCGCCGCTGTCGCCAAAAACCACGAGCTCCGCCGTGTCGAGGCAGGCCGCCAGGGTATAGGCCCGCACGCCGGACAGACCTTCAAGCTCACCGAAAGTGGAAGCTCCCACAGGCAGGTTGCGTTCGATGAACCTGGCCAGCGCCTGGTTGGTGAACAGGCTCGGCTGGTTGGTCACCAGGCGCTGCAGCCCCCCCAACAAGCTGAGCGAGCCGACCATGCTCTGATCCACCTGCCGCCAAATGGCCTGCTGGCGCCGGGCGCCTTCCGCTGTCGGGTCGGCCGCAAAGTGGATGGCGTTCAACGCGCCGGCAGATGTCCCTACCACCAGCGCCGGTTGGACGCGGCAATCAGCCAGCGCCTCCAGGGCGCCGGACTGCATCGCACCGTAGTTCCCACCCCCGCTGAGCACCACCGCCAGCATCTTGATCCGCTCCCTCGCCTCGGCTGTTGGATCACCGCTTGGGACTGGCCCACTCCATTGTATCGAAGGTGCACAACCCGGCCGGATGATATAATCCGATCCATGTCTGAAAGGCCACATGAAGAGCACCCGCGCAACCCGAACTTCGAAGAGGCCCTGGCGCTGGCTTCGGAAGCCCAGGCATCCGCCGAGGGGGAAGCGGATGTTGAACGAGGGGAGTTCTTGCGCTTCCGTCGCAGCTCGTTCTACGCCGTGCTGCTGCCGGTGGCCTTCGTGACAGGCTTGGCGGCAGGCTACCTGATGTGGGGACGCGGCCCCGTCTCAATCCCTGAAACATTGGTGGACAGCCCGGCTGCCGTCGCCACACCCTCGCGCATGGATGTCAGCGTCGACGACGACCCGTCGATCGGTCCCGACAACGCTCCGATCACCGTCATTGAGTTCAGCGACTTCAACTGCCCTTACTGCCGGCAGTTCAACCAGGTGACTTTCAAGGCCCTGATGGACGCCTACCCCAATCAGATCCATTTCGTGTACCGGGATTTTCCCATTACCAGCCAGGAATCCTACATCGCCGCCCAGGCTGCCGAGTGCGCCGGCGATCAGGGTGCCTACTGGGCGTTCCACGACGCACTCTTCTCGGGTCAGTACAATCTGGGACGGGATGCCTATCAAGCCTACGCCGAGGCATTGGGCTTGAACAGCGATGCTTTGCTGGCCTGCATCGACTCCGACAAGTACGGTGATGAAGTTCAGAAAGACGCCCACGACGCCGCCAGCTTAGGCGTCACCGGAACGCCGACTTTCTTCGTCAACGGCATCCCTCTGGTCGGCGCCCAGCCGCTCGCCCAGTTCACCCGCGTCATCGACGGCGAACTCAACTAATCCGGGAAATTCCCGACCAGACAATTGGGTTTGTGAAAAAAGTCACAAACTTAACCGATTGACGCTTCCACCTCGTTCAGAAAACTGACCAGAAGCTCATTGAACGCCGGCGCCGAATCGATGGGGGTGGCATGGCCCGAACGAGGCACCACCTCCAGGCGCGCGTTGGGCAAGGCTTCGGCCAGGGCAAGCTTGGCCGCCATGGGCACGATGCGATCCTCGGCGCCGGCGACAACCAGACTGGGCTGGCACACGGCCGGCAAGTCCTTGCGGACATCGAAGGTAGCCACCGCCAACAGCGTGCGCAGATAGTTTCCCCTGTCATTCCCGCCGATGCGCGCTGGCCGCCACCCTGCGCAGGGCGACTTGGGACTCATACGGGAAGAGCGAGCGAGCCACCCATCGCCCCATCCAATCCATCCGGCCACTCAGCAGGAGGGCCATCCGGCCGGCGCCGCTGACCGCCGAGGCCCAATTCAGCCTCAGCCGTGCGAAGCCGTTCACCAGCGTCAAGGAACGGACCTGTTCGGGGATATCGACGGCGGCCTGCAGGGCAACCAGCGCCCCAAGGGACAATCCCACCCAATGCGCCTGGCCCAGATCAAGCTCCCGTGCCAGGCCGGCGACATCCATCACCAAATCTCGAATCTTGAAACGGCGAACTGCTCGGGGCGACAGTCCGTGGCCGCGGAGGTCCATCGCCAGAACGCTGCGCTCAAATGTCAGGGCTGGCAGCTGGAGCTGCCAATCGTCGCTGCAGGATCCCAGGCCGTGGAGCAGCACCACCGGGGGGCGGGAAGGCGACTCCGGCCCATGGGCCTGATAGAAAATGCGCGTTTTGCCAATGTCTGCCAGCGGCACGTCGACCACCTCGACCGGACCGATCTCGGTTTCACATTTCGTGCACCCCACCGTTATACATGATGTAACCTTGAAGTCCATCCCTTGAGGGGAGTTGGCCCTTGCACGACATACGCTTTGAAGACTTGATCGAGGCCCACCACGACGAAATCCACCACTACCTGTGGCGCTGGGCCTTGACCTCCGAAGGCTCCGATCCGGAGGCGGACGCTCAGGATCTGACGCAAGAGACGTTCTTGCGTGCCTTCGACGCCTTTGAGCGCCTTCGCCCGGGGAGCAATTACCGGGCGTGGCTCTACAAGATCGCCACCAACTGCGCCCACTCGGCCTGGCGGAAAGCCGGCCGAACTCCTTTGGTCCTGGAGGCGGTGGCTGAATTGCTTCCTGATCCAGCGAGCGTAACCCCTGAACAGCACGCGCTCGAACGCGGCCGCGCGGCGTCCCTGCGCCTGGCATTGGCCAACCTGCCTGTCAAGCAACAGGCTGCCGTCACTCTGCGCCACCTGCAGGGTCTCGACTACGACGCCATCGCTGCCGCGCTCGCATGTTCCGAAGATAGTGCCCGCGCCAACGTCTACCAGGGTCTCAAGAAGCTCCGCCAAAGGCTGGTGGCGGGCGAGGAGGTTTGAATGTCTGAACAGCGTGATCGTGACGATGCCCGATGGGTCGAAGAGCTGGGGCGAACGCTGCCGGCTCCGTCGGCCGAGGCGACGGCCAAGTCAAGGGCCAGGGTCGACGCGTGGTACGAGGTCGGCAGCCCCGACCATCGCCTGGCAGCGCTGGTCCACCCCAGTCGGTCCACTGTTCTTGGCCGCCGGAGATCAGGGGCTGATACGGATCAGCTACCAGGACTCGCAGCCAGCCTTCTTGGCCGAACTTGACCGCCGCGCTCGACTGGTGGAGGACCCGCGAAGCGCTCGCACCCTACCGCAGTCAGCTGTCGGATTACTTCGCCGGTGAGCTGAACCAATTCTCGCTGCCCATCGACCTTACCCGGCTGACGGATTTCCAGAAGCGCGTCCTGACCACCATCGCACGCATCCCGTCCGGCGCCGTCTGGTCCTACCGCCAGGTGGCCGAGGCCATCGGCAAGCCCAGGGCCGCCCGAGCCGTGGGCCAGGCCTTGGGCAGCAACCCACTGCCCATCGTCTTGCCCTGCCACCGGGTGATCGCCAGTGATGGCACGCTCGGAGGCTACACCGGCGGCCTGCTCATCAAGCGCAAGCTGCTCAAGATCGAGGGGGCGCAGCTGTTCTAGACGGGCCCCATCACGGAGCTGCTTGCCACGCGTCGGAAGGTCTTGAACTCAACATCTTCCTGCAGGCGAGGGTAGGGGCGGACGGTGAAGGCCTTCACGGCGGACGATGTCCGATGGAGTTCCCCGGCCGCCTCGTCGTCAAACACGATGACGTCCAGAAATTCGGTGGGGTCAGCTTGGGCTTGCCGCGATAGACACGGCCAGGTGTTGGGCTCGGCGCGATCGACAGCGTCGACGAAGCTCTGATCGAATACTCTCGCGGCTATTGCTATTGACCGGCGATTAAGTATTATTCATTCCCATCAGACAGTCGGGCCCTGCCTTCCCCGCATTGGGCGCGTCGGAGGGCGATGGGAACCGTTGGGCCAACGCCATGGACTGGGAGGGAGATGATCCGATGCGAGACTCAAACGCACACCTTGTACACAGCGCCAGTGGTCTTCTTGTGATCTGCAGCCTGCTGTTGGCCGCCTGCGGCGGCCAGGCGACACCCGTCCCGGCCCCCAGCGAGCCGGCCGCAGCTCCGTCAGAAGCAGCCCCCACACAAGTGCCGACCGAGAGCGGGCCCGGCCAGCCGCTGTCGATCCTGGAGTGGTCAGGCTATGAGGCCACCAGCTACCCCGAGTTCTTCGCCCCCTTCACCGACAAGTATGGCGACCAAGTGAACGACTTGCTTCAGTACACTTTCTTCGCCGATGATGCCGAGGCCTACACCAAGGTGCGCAGCGGTTTCCACGCCGATGTCGTCCACCCCTGCAATTCATGGTGGCAGCTTTGGGTCGATGCCGGGCTGGTTCAGCCGATCGACACGTCCCGCCTCAGCAACTGGGACGGCGTCAACCCGCAGCTGGCGGCGATGGGGAAGTTCAATGGCCAGCAGTACTTCGTTCCCTGGGAGTGGGGCTTCAACTCGCTGCTGGTCCGCAACGACCTCGTGCCCAAGGCACCCACAGCCTGGGCCGATATGTGGGACCCGGCCTACGCCGGCCATGTCGCCCAGTGGGACAACGCTGAGACCGGCTTTGTCACGGCCGCCCTAGCCTTGGGCTTCGACCCCTGGAACACCACGCCCGACCAGCAGGCCCAGGTCAAGCAGAAGCTGATCGACCTCAAGCCCAATCTGCTGACCTATTGGAAGGATTACACCGAAAGCTACGAGCTTCCGACGACCGGGGATCTGTGGATCCTGAGCAACGCCTGGCAGGATGCCTACGCCAACGCCTTGGACTCGGGATACGATGTCAGCTACATCACCCCCACCGAGGGCCGGTTGGGCTGGGTGTGCGGTTACGGCATCACGTCCGACGCCCAGAACGTCGACCTGGCCTACGAGCTGCTTGACGCCTCGATCGCACCCGACTCAATGGCCGCCTTGGGCAATACCTACTGGTACGGCTTCTCCAACATGCAAGCCGTCCCCATGGTCGACGACCTGGTCAAGCAGATCATGGGCCTGGACAATCTGGACACGCTCTACGACAACACCGTTTTCTACAAGTCCCTGACCGAGGACCAGCGTCAGATGATGGCCGACATTTGGAACCAGGTTAAGGCTGCGCCTTAGCCGACGGCTGACGACGGGCGGCTGCCGCTAAGGCGGCGGCCGCCCAAGACTATGAGCGAGCGCCGACGCATCATCGTCCTTATGCTGCCCGCCACCGTGTGGTTGGTGGCCCTGCTGGTGATCCCGATCGGCACCATGGCCGTGTTCACTTTCCGCGCCGGGACCTTCGGCGCCGCCAGCCACCAATTCACCCTTGACACGTACCGCGCATTTTTCAACGATATCGCCTTCCACCGTTTGTTGCTGCGATCCTTCTGGGTGGCAGGCATTGTCTCTGCACTTTCGGTGGGACTGGCCTACCCCCTGGCCTACATCCTAAGCTTCCGGGCCGGCCCCTACCGGGTGGCCTTGCTGACGGCGCTCATCATCCCGGCTTGGACCAGCTACCTTCTGCGGGTCCTATCCTGGAAGATCATCCTGGGACCCAGCGGCGTGCTCAACAGCTTGCTTCAGGGCGCCGGCTTGACCCACCAGGCCCTACCGGTGCTGCTCTACAACCGGACTGCGGTCATCATCACGCTCACCTACACTTGGATTCCCTTTGTGGCCTTGCCTATCTTCGCTGCGCTTGAGCGAATTGATCGCAGCCTTCTGGAGTTGGCTTCCGATCTGGGGGCGGCGCACTGGCAGACCTTTCTGCGAGTGACCCTTCCACTGAGTTTCCCGGGGGTCATTGCCGGCTTCCTGTTCGTGTTCATCCCGACCGTGGGCGAATACGTCACCCCTGCTCTGGTCGGCGGTACGACCGGCATCATGTACGGCAACATCATCCAGGATCAGTTCCTCAGCGCCCTCAACTGGCCGATGGGCTCGCTTATGAGCCTGGCCATGCTCGTGGCGGTTCTGATCCCCCTGATCCTGGCCGGCCGCTTCACGCGGTTGGCCGAGCTGGCGGGGCTGTAAGTGTCCGTGCGCAGTGGTCGTCTCGCTGCACCCGGATCACTTTACCTCGGGCTGATGCTCGTGTTCTTGTATCTCCCCATCCTGTTGTTAGTCGTGTTCTCTTTCAACGACTCGAGCACGCTCAGCTTGCCGCTGAAGGGTTTCACGCTGCGCTGGTACACCGCTTTGGCGGGTGCCAGCACGCTGCTAGCATCGGTGCGCAACAGCCTGATCGTCGGCATCGGCTCCTCGCTGGTGGCCACGGCTCTGGGGGCCCTTTCTGCGGTCGGCCTGATGCGCTTCCGTTTTCCCGGTCGAAACGCCTTCCTCGGCCTGGCGGCGATCCCGCTGGTCATCCCTTCGATCGTCCTGGGTGTGGCGCTGCTGGTGCTTTTCCGCCAGATCCTCGATTGGCAGCTCAGCCTGTGGACCGTGGGCTTGGGCCACGTCGTACTCAACATCCCGATCACGCTGCTGATCGTCGCCTCCAGGCTGGCCGGGTTCGAGGATAACCTGGAAGAAGCCGCCATGGATCTCGGGGCCAGCTACTGGGAGAGCCTGTGGCGGGTCGTGCTTCCAATCTCACTTCCCGCCTTGGTAGCCGCCTTTCTGACCGCCTTCACCACATCCTTCGACGAGTACGCCATGTCGGTGTTCATCATCGGGCATGATCCGACTTTGCCGGTGTACCTCTACTCGCAGCTGCGCTTCCCGACGCGTTTGCCACTGATCGTTACCCTGGCGGCCATCTTGATGCTGGCTTCGGTGGTGATCTTGTTGGCGGCCGAGGCACTGCGCCGATCGGGGACCGCTCGTTCCTCTACGGGGCGCGCCTGATGGACAGCTTTGCGGTTGAAATGATCGGGGTCACCAAGATCTTTGGCGGAGGCCGCGATTCCGCGGCTAAGATGTGGCCGCTGTTGAGGCCATGGATCTCACGATACCCCAGGGGGAGTTCTTCACTCTTCTCGGTCCGAGCGGGTGCGGGAAGACAACCACGCTGCGCATGATCGCCGGTTTCGAAGCGCCGACCGAAGGCGAGATCCACATCCAGGGACGGCCCATGTCGCACGTGTTCCACCCAACCGCCGGCCGGTGAATACCGTTTTCCAGAACTATGCCCTGTTCCCCCACCTGACCGTGGCCCAGAACGTCGAGTTCGGCCTGACCGTCAAACGTGTCTCCAGAGACGAGCGCACCCGGCGCACCCGGGAGGCGATAAGCCTGGTTCAGCTCGAGGGTCTCGAGTTCCGCAAGCCGGCCCAGTTGTCCGGTGGGCAGCAGCAGCGTGTGGCCCTGGCGCGAGCCCTGGTCAACCGTCCGGCCGTCTTGCTGCTCGACGAACCACTGGGGGCGCTTGACCTCAAGCTGCGCAAGGCGATGCAGCTCGAGCTCAAACACCTTCAGCTCCAGGTCGGCGTCACCTTTATCTACGTCACGCATGACCAGGAAGAAGCCCTGACGATGTCCGACCGCATAGCCGTGATGCACGCCGGTCGCATCCTGCAGGTCGGGCAGCCGATGGAGATCTACGAAGACCCGAGCACGCGCTTCGTGGCCGATTTCGTCGGCGAGACCAACTTCCTTGACGGACGGGTCCAAGCCGCCAAGGACGATCGGGTTGAAGTGGATCTGGGGGGCACCAAAGTTGGGGCGCGCGCTTCGAAGTCTGCCCCGCCAGCCGGCCAGGAGGTGACGCTCGTGGTCCGCCCGGAAAAGCTGCGCCTGGTGCCACTCAACGGAAACACGCCGGACAGCCTGTATGGCACGGTGGATGAAGTGGTCTACATCGGCACCGACACTCGCTATGTAATCAGGTTGCCCAACGGCTCATCATTGGTGGCGCGTGTCCAGAATGCCGGCGGCGAAAGGCCTGGGGGGTTTGCGCCGGGCGATCGGGTGCAAATCGAATGGGAGATGGCCGACGCACGCGTGCTGTCCAGGGACTAAGGCCGCCCCCGGGACGACTACTCGCTGGGGTCTCACCAAGGTTAGCTGTAGGAGGCTTGGAGTTCCGGCACCGGCAGGGTGATCAACCCTTCCGATGGATCTCCTTCCTGCGAAATTTGCTCCGGGTGAAGCGCAGCCAGGTAGGCTGTGTACGCCCCCATCAGGGCGTCCAGCTCGCCGGGTGACATCAGATCGTCAAGCGGAAGTTCGCCGGTCAAGATGTGATGGCGGGTGATTTCTTCCAGCGCCCGCATCGGGTTGGGGATATCCACGCCCTTCAGGAACAGCAGGAGCTGCCGCTGGAGTCGCCCCTCAAGGGTGCTCTTGGGCAGCGGCTGGCGCTCGAGCAACACGGTGTAAGCAGCGTTCGGATGCAGTTCCATGAGCATGTGTTCTGAGGCTCGCCTCGCCGGCCACAAAGGTCCGGTAGCCTAACCCTTTGAGGCGTTTGTGAAGTTGGTGGCCGCGCTGCACCCAACCGGGTGCCAACGCCACCATACTAGGCGTGTTGGCGATGCGGATACCTCGCCGCCGCAGGGCATATTCGCACACCCGCCAGCCTCTCCATGTGGCACCTTGGGGCGAGAGACCCCATCCCTGGCGGAACTCGGCCTGCTCCATCAGGCCGATAGGGGGACCCTGCGGCGCGTCCACGGCGGCCACGGCCGCGGATTGCCCGGCGGCGAAGGCCAAAACATTCTCCAGGTCGGCGCTGCCCTGCGCCACCAGGCACAGGTCAGCGTCTAGGGCGGCAAAGGGCAAGGGCCGGTCGCCTGCCGTGGCATCGATCCCGATGAAGACCGCGTCGTCGAACAGCATGTCCCCTGCCTCCGCGCCGGTGTACCACGCCCTCCCCACCTGTGGCGTTTGCACCTAGACGATACAGTAACTTGCTGCCACTGTCCAACGCCGGGCCTGCTTGGAGCCTCAGTCCGGTGGGCTGGCCTGCAGCGCCTCCACCAACGCCTGCCAGCGGGCCTGGTCGGTGTGGTACGGCGACAGCCAGGGCCGCTCTTCCGCCTGCCGTAGGGCGCGGGCTAGACCGACGCCGCTGCACAGGAGAAAGGCGACGAACACCCAGCGTGTCCGGTGGCGGCTCAGCCGGCTGTGGAGCAGAACGGTCCGGCCTTCCTGCAGACAGTCGAGCACGAAGCCCCCAGCCAGCCGGCGCGCCTCGAGATCGGCGTCATTTTCGTCGTTGATGTCCAGCCACAGGAACGCTGCCGGCGCTGGCCCGGCGAAGGCCATGGGCGCGCCAGGCGAGAGATGGACCACGGCGTCGACCCCGGTTTGGTCCTGAAATGCCCCCCAGGTCTTGGGAATCTGGAACCCCCCGGCAGCGAAGATGCGATCGTGAACCCAGCTCAAGCGGACCCCTCCGCAGCGACTGCCCATTCGCCGCCGAGTATACATCCCGGTTTTGACGCTCGCGAGCCGCCCGGATATACTTAGGCGACAGCCCTCTCAATCTATCAGCGGTTCCCGCACGTGAACAGCTGACCATTCCGCGCAGGAGGTTCGCCCAATGGCTGCACCTGGCAAAGAGAAGCAAGGTTTTCGTTTGACTTATGCCACCATGTTCGAGCCGCCGGAAGAACTGCACACCAACTATGAGGCGGCACTGGCGGATCTCAAGGCTGGAATGGGCTCGGATGTGCCCATGCTGATCAACGGTGAGGACGTGTTCGCCGATGAGAAGTTTGAAAACGTCTCGCCCATCAACCAGGATTGGATGCTGGCTACCTTCCAGAAGGGGCAGCGCTGAACATGCCCAGCGTGCGCTGAAGGCCGCACGCCGGGCCACCAAGACGTGGTCCAAAATGCCCTGGCAGGAACGAGTCGCCATCATGCGCAAGGCCGCCGACAAGATCAACGAGCGCATCTTCGAGTTCGGTGCTGTCCTATCGATGGAAGTCGGCAAGAACCGGATGGAAGCCCTGGGTGATGCCGCCGAATTGGCCGACCTGATCCGCTACGCCTGCGACCAGATGGAGGCCAACAACGGCTACGTCGTGCCGATGGGCAAGGATCCGCTTAAGGGATACGACGCTTCCAACACCTCGGTGCTCATGCCCTACGGCGTGTGGGTCGTGGTCAGCCCCTTCAACTTCCCGGCTGCCCTGACCGGCGGCCCGTCGGGGGCGGCGCTGGTGGCCGGCAACACCCTGGTCATGAAACCCGCCACCGACACCCCCTGGACGGCGCGTCTGCTGGCGGAGTGCTTCCGCGACGCCGGGCTTCCCGAGGGCGCTTTCAACTACGTCACCGGCCCCGGATCGACCCTGGGCGAAGCCTTGATCGACAGCCCGGAGGTGGACGGGATCACCTTCACCGGTTCATTCGACGTGGGCATGCATATCTACCGCCAGTTTGCCGGGGGCAAGTACCCACGGCCGACAATCCTCGAGATGGGCGGCAAGAACCCATCAATCGTCTCCCGCAACGCCGATCTCGAACGCGCTGCCACCGGGATCGTCCGCTCAGCGTTCGGCCTGCAGGGCCAGAAATGCTCCGCCAACTCGCGTATCTACGCCGAAAAACCCGTCTACGACGAGCTGGTCAAACTGATCGTCGACAAGACCAAGGCTTTGTCGGTGGGCGACCCCACCGACCGCAGCACGTTCATGGGCCCGGTCATCAACAAGGCCGCCTATGCCTCCTTCAAGGAGTTCACCGAGGAGCTGTCCCAGTCCGGGACATTCTTGGCCGGGGGCAAGGTACTGAGCGGGGAAGCATTTGACAAAGGCTTCTTCTGCGAGCCCACCGTCGCCGCCAATGTGCCCCGGGACCAGCGCCTGTGGAAGTACGAGATGTTCCTGCCCATCACCATGGTGGAAGCCGTGGACAGTTTGGATGAAGCCATGGGGCTGGCTAACGATGTGGTCTACGGCCTTACGTCAGGTTTTTACGGCTCCGAAGATGAGGCCGGCTGGTTCTTCGACAACATCCAGGCCGGCGTTAACTACGCCAACCGCCCCCAGGGATCGACCACCGGTGCCTGGCCGGGATTCCAGCCCTTCGGCGGCTGGAAAGGGTCCGGCTCATCGGGCAAGAATGCCGGCGGACACTACTACTTGCCGCTCTATATGCACGAGCACATCCGCACCCTGATCCGCTAAATGGCAGCGGGTTGTCCCCGACGCACGACCTCGGGGACAACTCGCCCATCTCACACGGCATGCTCCGACGCTTGGGTTCGGCCCTGATCTTGATCGGGTTGGTGGTGATGGTGGTCTATCTGGTTTCGTCCACCATCGGCCAAGGGGACATCCTGACTCTGCTTGGCGGCGCCGTTTGCAGCCTGCTGGGGCTTTGGCTGCGGCGAAGGGCAACCGCCCAGTCGGCGGCCGAACCCGCCCGCTTCCGGGCATTGCGGCGCCTGATGACACCGCCGGATGCGCCGGACGACGAGGCCGATTGACCGGCCTTCGGTCTCCCGGGAAGCTGAGCTTTGTGAATTCCTTCACAAATTGACGGTAGCCCGCCAACCGCCGATCGGACGCCATGTTGTATGATGAACCTGCCCCCGCGCTTCGCCGCCACAGCCACAATACTGTGATCAGGACGGTGACAAGTCACAATGCCTGACTACAACTACGATCTGTTTGTGATCGGCTCCGGTCCCGCCGGCCAGCGCGCCGCCATCCAGGCGGCCAAGATCGGCAAGCGGGTGGCCGTCGCTGAACGGCGCTCCGTTGTCGGTGGCGTGTGCATCAACACCGGCACCATCCCCAGCAAGACACTTCGAGAGGCCGCGCTCTATCTGTCCGGCTACAGCCAACGCGGGCTCTACGGCTCGTCCTACGCCGTCAAAGAGCACATCACCGTCGACGATCTTCTCTTCCGGGCAAACCACGTTATCCAAAACGAGATCGACGTCATCCGCCACCAGTTGAGGCGAAACGGCGTCGAGCTGTTCTCAGCCGAGGCGGCGTTCGTCGATCCACACACGCTGCGCCTCAAGGATGTTGACACGTCCGACGTACGTGAGATCAGCACGGCGTTCGTCGTCATCGCCACCGGGACGTCCGCCACGCGCCCCGCACATATCCCTTTCGACCAGTCCCATATTCTGGCCAGCGACGACATCCTCCATCTCGACAAGATCCCGCGCACGCTGGCCGTTGTGGGGGGCGGCGTGATCGGTCTGGAGTACGCCAGCATCTTCTCGGCGTTGGGCGTGCGCGTCACCGTCGTCGATCGCCGTCCCAACCTGCTGCCCTTCGTGGACGAGGAGATCGTCGATGCGCTCGTCTACCAGATGCGGCAGGACCGCGTGACCATGCGGCTCAACGAGACCGTCCGGTCCATCTCTCCCGAGGCCGAAAACGGCAAAGACGATGTGCGGATCGACCTCGAGAGCGGCAAGCAGATCTGGACCGAGAAGGCCCTGTACAGCATCGGGCGGACCGGCGCCACCGGCGATCTCAACCTGGCCTCGGCCGGCCTGGAGGCGGACGATCGCGGCCGCCTATCGGTCGACGGGAACTACCGCACTCAGGTGCCCAACATCTACGCTGCCGGCGATGTCATCGGCTTTCCCAGCCTGGCGGCGACGTCGATGGAGCAGGGCCGTTTGGCCAGTTGCCATGCCTTCGGAATCCCGGCCAACAGCGTGCCCGAACTCTTTCCCTACGGCATCTACACCATCCCCGAAATCTCCACCGTCGGACGGACCGAGGCCGAACTCACCGAGGCGGGCATCCCCTACGAGGTGGGCAAGGCCCAGTACCGTGAGATCGCCCGAGGCCAGATCATCGGGGACCAATCCGGACTGCTCAAGCTGATCTTCCACCTGGAAACACGCAAGCTTCTCGCCGTTCACATCATTGGGTCGGGTGCCAGCGAACTGATCCACATCGGGCAGGCGGTGCTGGCCTTCGGCGGAACAATCGACTACTTCGTCGAAACGGTGTTTAACTACCCGACGCTCGCCGAATGTTACAAAACGGCCGCCTTTGACGGCATCAACCGGCTGGGCTGATATCCACCCGCCCGGTTCAGCTTTCCCCCGCGAGGAGTATCCCATGATCGATCCGCCGACCGAACCCGCGCCCGCACCAACTGATCGTTCCTTCTTTAGGCGCATCTTCATCAGCCCTGACGAGCTTCGGCTCCGCTCAGGATGGCGCTTACTGATCCATACCATCCTGCTGCTGGTGCTCCTGTTGATCTTCAGCACGCTGCTTGGCCTAATCGGCGCCGCGCTGGGCGTGGTCGACTTGCAGAGCTTTGCCGGCGGGCAGGACATGACGCTGGCCATCTTGACACTGGCGGAGTGTCTGGCCCTGACGGCTGCTACCTGGGTCGCCCGGCGCTTCTTGGATCGGCGCTCCTTCGTCTCGCTCGGCTTTCGGCTGGATCGGCATGTGGCGCTCGATCTCGCCTTTGGGTTCCTTCTGCCGGGGGTACTTTTTGGCCTGATCTACGCGTTCGAACACGGCATGGGCTGGCTCACCTATCAGGGCAATGCCCTGCAAACGGGTCCGGCGGTGGGAGCACTGGGCGGCCTGCTGGCTGGGTTGATCCTCTTCATCATTGTCGGCTATCAAGAAGAACTGCTCAGCCGCGGCTACCATCTCCAGAACTTGGTGGATGGGTTGAATTTGCCCTGGGCTGTCCTGCTCTCGTCATCCGTGTTCGCGCTCCTTCATTTGGGCAATCCCTCGGCCGACTGGGTTTCGACCCTGGGGATCCTGTTCGCCGGATTCTTCCTCGCCTTCGGATGGGTACGCACCGGCAAGCTCTGGCTCCCGATCGGCCTGCATATCGGCTGGAACTTCTTCGAAGGCACCGTGTTCGGTTTTCCGGTCAGCGGGACAGGCGGATTCAACTTCATCCATCAGACAGTTGATGGGCCAAAGCTGATCACAGGGGGCGGTTTCGGCCCGGAAGCTGGATTGGTCGTCCTGCCCGCCATGGCCCTAGGTGCGCTGGCCATCTGGTGGTACACAAAGAGCCGGCCGGTGGAGATGCCGCCTGCGCCAGGTCCGGCCGACCGCCGCTGATCGGCCTTCCCCGCCGCCCACCCTCGGCAGCTCAAGCAATGGATGCCCCCTGGACCCGACTTCTCGGGTGGAAGAGGGAAGGCGAGTCCAAACCAACCGGTCCGGCAGCGACCGAACAAGGGGCGAACGAAATCCCTGATCCCTCCTCAAAGAACCGCTGGATCGGATTATCATTAGAAGGGTTGCGAGCGTAGACACCTGGACCCAAATCCGTGGGGAGCGCTCACCAAGGCAGCTGGTCATCTAGCACAGCCCGCCGCCGGCGCGCAGGGCACGCTGGCGGCGTTCTGGAACACACGCATCCCGTCCAACATGGCACTCGAAAGGAGCCCATCTCATGGCAAATGTAGCAATCAATGGTCTTGGCCGCATCGGACGCGCAGCCTTCAAGGTTATCCTTGACACGCCGGGGCTGGAACTGGTGGCTGTCAATGACATCGTCCCTGTGGAAAACATCGCCTACTTGTTGAAATACGACACGGTCTACGGCCGCTACAACAAGTCGGTCGAGCACAAGGAAGGCGAGCTGGTCGTCGACGGCAAGTCTGTCAAATTCTTCAGCGAAAGGGACCCCGCCCAACTCCCGTGGAAGTCGCTGGGCGTGGAGGCGGCCTTCGAGTGCACCGGCGTATTCACAAAGAAAGCCGATCTCGAGAAGCACCTTCAGGCCGGCGCAAAGCACGTCATCCTGTCGGCACCGACCAAGGAAGCCGAAGTGATGACCATCGTGCACGGCGTGAACTCGCCGGAAGGGGACGCTCCGGCGGTCATCTCTTGCGCCAGTTGCACCACCAATTGCATCACACCGGTGGTGGAGATCATGGGCCGGCGGATCGGCGTCAAGAAGGCCATCATGACCACGATCCATGCCTACACCTCCACCCAGGCTCTGGTGGACGGGCCCTCCAAGAAGCTTCGCCGGGGACGAGCGGCCGCGGCCAACTTCGTCCCCACCTCCACCGGCGCTGCCATCGCCACCACCAAAGCCCTCCCCCAGCTCGAAGGTCGCTTCGACGGCGTTGCCATTCGGGCCCCCATCCCGGTGGGCTCGATCGCCGATATCGTCTTCCTCACCGAGCGTGCGACCACCGTCGACGAAGTCAATGCCATCTTCCGCGAAGAGGCGGCCACCGAGCGCTATAAGAAGGTGTTGGCCGTCACCGAAGATGAGATCGTGTCTTCCGACATCCTCGGCGACCCCCATGCCTCGATCGTCGATCCGTACATGACTCAGGTCGTGGACGGCGATATGGTCAAGGTCATGAGCTGGTACGACAATGAATGGGGCTACACCAACCAGATGATCCGCGAAGCCTGCCGCATGCTGGGCGTGTGATCTCATCCCCCGCGTGGGGGACGCCCAACGGAGCGTACTTAGCCAAGGACCGGGGAGAGACTACAACCCCCCGGTCCTTCCTTTTCCCCTCCCAGCCTTGCTCCCCGAGCCCGGACCAGCCGCTCAAATTGCCTCTTGACAGAACAGCACGTTTGTTCTATTGTGGGGCCACTCAGAACACCTGTTCTACAGGAGGTTTGTCATGTCGGCTATACCGTCCACCCGTAGGAACACGATCTTCGCCCCCGATTGGCGCGGCATGCTTCGCAGCGCCATCCGCCAGGCACCGGCCCAACGCGGCCTCATCTTTGGCGCCATCCTGGTCGTTGCTCTGGTAGCCTTCGAAACCTTCAACTTCAGCACCACTCAGTTCGCCCTCAGCGACTTGTTGGGGGACTTCGCCTTCGCCGGCATCGGCTGGGCCACCATCCTGGCGCTGGCCTTCTGCAGCATCGACTTCGCCGGCATCGCTCGGCTGCTCACGCCCGAGACCGGACACAAAGCCCCCGCCGAGGTTTGGTATCTGCTCGTCGCGTGGCTCCTGGGCGCTACCATGAATGCCATGCTCACCTGGTGGTCGGTCTCCCTGGCCCTTATCCAACACCAGGGGCTGGGAAATGAGGTACTGGGGCGGACCGCCCTGCTGAACAGCGTCCCCGTCTTCATCGCAGCCTTAGTGTGGCTCATCCGTGTACTTCTCATCGGCAGTTTAACCCTGACCGGCGAGCGCCTATTCAGCCTCGGGCAACGCCAGTCCGCAAAGCTGCAGGCCCGGCCGACGTCTGCCAGGCCGGTGACGGCTGCCGCGTCAACGGCTCCCAGCGGCGCCACCTCCCGCCCTCGACCTGCCCCCAGGCGCGAGCCTGCCTACACACCGGACCAGATGGTCGCGCGGGCCCGGACCCGCCGCTAGGCGATGACAACCATCACCGGGAGGGGAACAACTCCCGGTCGAGGGGCCCTGCGGCGGCCTTCGGGCCCACAGGGCCCCTCGCATTCTCTGCTCACAACGACAGTCCCAGTTGCGCTCCTGGTGATCCTGGCCTTCGCCACCGGCAGCGCCTGGTCATCGCTGAGGCCGGCAATGGCAGCCCTCACCGGAGCGGCTGATCCGCCCTCCGGCGTCCCTGAATCGGCCAGCTTCGATCCAACCCGGCTTTCGACGGCTTTCACCCCCCAGGTCATGCGCTGGGAGCAGCACATCCAGCGTTGGGCCATTGAAAGTGGCCTAAATCCCAATCTGATTGCGGCAGTGATGCAGATTGAATCCTGCGGAGACCCTGGCGCCCAATCTCCATCCGGCGCGTTGGGGCTGTTCCAGGTCATGCCCTACCATTTCCTTGCCGGCGACAACCCACTCGACCCCGACACGAATGCCCTTCGGGGGCTCACTTACCTTTCCATCGGCTACGACCTTGCCAAGGGAGATTCCGACTTGGCCTTGGCCGGCTATAACGGGGGCCACGGCCTGATAGGCATGCCCCCCCGCCAATGGCCTGAAGAAACGCAGCGCTACGTCGCCTGGGGAGGTGGCCTGCTTAACGACATCGCCAGCGGCCGAGTGCCGAGCCCAACACTCTCCCGCTGGCTCCAAGCCGGCGGCGACTCGCTGTGCTCACAGGCGCAGCTCGCCAGCCATTCATGGTTCGAAAACCCCTAGCCCGTATCCGCCGCCTCGGCTTCGGGCTTCCTTCCGCCCCCTCCAGCCTGTTGCCCCTTTCCATCCTGAACCGCAAATCCACTCCCCACCAGATCTCCGTCTGAGTTGGCATGCGTCTCTGTAAATCTGGGCAACCACACTGAAAACGTCGTCCCCTGGGCGGGGTCCGACGCCACCTCGATATTTCCGCCATGGCTGCGTGTGATCCAATAGGCAATCGACAAACCAAGTCCTGCCCCGCCGCCTTTCGATCTCTGGCGGGACGTGTCCGACCGGTAGAAACGTTCGAAGACGTGCGGAAGATCCTCAGCGGGAATGCCAGGGCCGGTATCGGTGACAGTCAGGCGAGCCCACTCACCAACACATGCCAGTCCGATGTCAACCTGCCCCCCCTTGGCCGTGTACTGGATCGCGTTGGAGACGATGTTGAGCAGGACCTGCTTCAGCCTGTCCCGGTCCCCGATGACCCGAGCCTGGTCTTCCCGGCCGATCCGCAGTTCGACCTTGTCTTGCGCCAGCATCTTGCCTTCTTTGAAGACATCCAGGAGCAGCGTGTCAAGTTCGACGACTTCATGCGCCAGCGGCAGCCGGCCGGACTCGGCTTGTGCCAGAATCAACAGATCATTCACCAGACGCGTCATGCGCTTGACTTCCGAGTCAATGGCTTCCATCGATTCTTGATCCGGCGACGAAAGCCGTCGAAGCAGATCCAGGTTACCTCGGATGGCGGTCAAAGGTGTGCGCAGCTCATGTGAAACATCGGCCAGGAATCGGCGCTGGACCTCAAACAAACGCTCAAGCCGTTCCAGCGTTTCGTTGAAAGCCAAGATCAGCCGCCCCGCTTCGTCTTTGCCAGCACCGAACTCGGGAATTCGCCGCGAGAGATCGTCCGCCCGCGTGATCTGCAGGGCGGTCTCCGTCACCCGGTCGAGCGGCCGCAGGGCCGCTCGCGCCGTCGTCCAACCCACCAGGGCGGCGATGATCAGCGAGCTCAAGCCACCACCGATTAGGACGATCAGCAGAAGTCGCTGCGCCTGGTCAACCGGCGAAAGGGAGGTGGCCAGTTGAAGATAACCGACCACATGCTCCCTCTCGGCACCCAGAACGGGGACAGTCAGGACACGCATGTGCGTCCCGTTCATGCTGATGGTAGAGAATGTGCGGACGGTATCGGCGAGCTGGTCGGGGTCAAATGCATGGCCGATGTCGGGGACGTTGGCCGATTGGTTCCGCAGGCCAGCCTGACTGTCCCAGACCTGCACATAAACGTTGGTGGTCAGATCGAGAGCGCGTAGGGTAAAGGCCAGCGTGTCCGACGACTGGCTGGCAAGCAGGATATCCTCGGCTGTCTTCGACAGGGTGTCGTCGGCCTGCCGTACCATACTCAACGACACGATTGAGTACACGGCCGACCCGAACAGGATGAGGACCACGCCCAATACGCTCGTATACCAGACCGTCAGGCGGCCGCGCAGGGTCAAGCCGGCTCCCTCAGGACATACCCCACGCCGCGGACGGTGTGGATCAGGCGAGACTCCCCGCCGGCCTCCAGCTTCTGCCGTAGGTAACGAACGTACACTTCGATAATGTTGCTCTCCCCGCCGAAGTCATAGCTCCACACCCGGTCGAAGATCACATCCCGGGTGAGCACCTGGCGCGGATGGCGCATGAACAGCTCAAGCAGCTCGTATTCTTTGGCAGTCAGATCCACCGGACGCTCCCCTCGGAAGGCCTGGTGGGTGCCTGTGTCGAGCTTGAGGTCAACATAGTTTAGAACTGGAGGCACTTCGGATTTGGTCCTGCGGAGCAGCGCGCGGATGCGGGCTAGAAGCTCGTCGAGCGCAAATGGCTTGACCAAATAGTCATCCGCCCCGGCATCCAAACCCCGCACACGATCTTCGACGGCATCTTTGGCCGTCAGCATCAGGATTGGGATCTCGCCCGTTTGCCGGAGCTGCCGGCAGACTTCCAGGCCGTCCAGCTCGGGGAGCATGACATCCAGCACAACCAGGTCCGGCGGCGATGACTCCGCCAGATCAAGCCCGGTCTCACCATCCAGGGCCGACTTGACGTCGTAGCCCTCGTAGGTCAATCCCCGTTTCAGAAACTGGACAATGCGCTCTTCGTCTTCGATCACCAGAATGGTCTCGCGGATCACATCCTCACTCGCGAAACTATAACACACACTACCTGCCGCCTCTTGCGCCAGCCAAAAGAGCCGCCCACGTTGGGGCGGCTCTCTCATTCACAAACACATTGTACCCGAGCTTATGACAGAGCGACGGTTGCTCCGGCAGCTTCGAGCTTGCTCTTGGCGTCCTGGGCAAGATCCTTGGCGGCGGCCTCCAGCACCTTGGCATCCGCAGTCTCCGCCAGGTCCTTGGCGTCCTTTAGCCCAAGCGACGTGATCTGCCGAATGGCCTTGATGACGTCGATCTTCTTTGGTCCGACATCCTTGATGACCACGTCGAACTCGGTCTGCTCTTCGGCCGCCTCGCCTGCGCCAGCCGCCCCGCCGGCCGGCATGGCCGCCATTGCCACTGGGGCAGCGGCGGAGACACCCCACTTCTCTTCCAGCATCTCGGTGAGCTCAGCCGCTTCCAGCACCGTCAGCTTGCTCAGTTCATCAACCAATTTCTCAAGATCTGCCATGATCGCGTTTCTCCTAAATTCCTTTTGTGCGGATTTTCACAAAGTCGACCGGCTAGCCGGCTTCTGCTGCCGGCGCGCCGGTGTCGGCGTAGGCTTTGACGACGTTGACAACCTGCCGCACCGAGCTAGCTATCACGCTCGCCACACGTCGGCCAGGCGCCTTCAAGCACACCCAAGAACTGGGCCTGCACCACTGGCAGCGGCGGCAGATTCGCCAGCCGTTCAACCTGCGCCTGCGAGAAGACCTGCCCCTCGACGATTGCTCCCTTGACCTTGAGCAGCTCGCCTTCTTTGGCCAGATCCACAATCGCTTTGGCCACTGCCGGGATGTCATCGGTGGCGAACCCGATCGCCGTCGTGCCTTCGAAGGCACCTTCGGGCGTGCCCAACCCGGCTTCCTCTAGAACCAGCTTCATCAAGCTGTTCTTGACAATGTGGAACTCGCCGCCCACTTCGCGCAATTTCTTGCGCAACCCTTCCAGATCGGTCACTGTGACGCCGGAATAGCTTGTGAGCACGTGCCCTCGGCTGCCCTCGATCAGGCGCCGGTATTCCTCCACCAGCTCTTTCTTTCGTTCCTTGGTGATGGCCAAGTGAGCCTTACCTCCCTTCAAAACAAAATGTCTTTGCTTCGCGCTTAAGGCCTCAGCAAAGACACCTTCGGCACACCGAACAGGGTGCGGAGCGCCGCTTGGTCTTCACCTCGGCAGGAGATTAAGCCCCGAAGGGCACCTGCTGTCTGGGGCGAAGCAGCTCGTATTGTATCAGGCCCACCCCCATTCGCCTAGGGGTGGAGTCTGAGATCTACATCGCCAACGCCGATGCCGGGTCGACCTTGATACCCGGTCCCATGGTAGTCGTCACGGTCACATTGCGTACGTATGCGCCTTTGGCCGACGCCGGCCTGGCATGGCGTACCGCCTCCATAAGCGCCGCGAAATTCTCCACCAAGTGCTGGGCTTCGAAGGATGCCTTGCCAATCGGCACATGCAAATTGGCCGTGCGGTCGAGACGGAACTCCACCCGACCTGACTTCAATTCGTCGATCACGCGACCGAGATCGTCACCGGGAACAACGGTGCCGGCTTTCGGATTGGGCATCAGGCCACGCGGCCCCAGGATCTTCCCCAGTCTGCCGACCTGCCCCATCATCTCGGGAACAGCGACCGTCGCATCAAAATCGGTCCAGCCCTCTTGTATCTTCTTGATCAGATCAGAATCCGCCACATAATCGGCACCGGCGTCTTTGGCAGCCCGCGCCGCTTCGCCCTCGGCGAACACCACCACGCGCACCGTCTTGCCCAGCCCATGGGGCATCATCACCGTCTCACGCACCTGCTGCTCTGCATGACGCGGATCAACGCCCAACCTAATGTGGACTTCAACGGTCTCATCGAACTTGGCGAAGGCGTTCTTCTTGGCTAGGGCCAGCGCCTCTTCGGGGGCGTACAGTTGGTTGTTATCGATGGCTGCGGCAGCTTCGGTGTACTTCTTTCCATGCTTCGACATGCTCAGATCTCCTTGTGGTGCAAGCGGGTGGCCTCGTGGGGCACCCTCCCACATCTCAGATGGTCAATCGCTGACGACAATCCCCATGTTCCGGGCCGTGCCTTCCACCTGGCGCATCGCCCCTTCGATGTCGACCGCATTCAGGTCCGGCATTTTCACTTCGGCGATCTCGCGAACTTGCGCCCGGGTTACCTTGCCGACTTTCTCGCGATTGGGCTCGGCCGACCCCTTCTCCACGCCGGCTGCCTTTCGCAGCAATACAGCCGTCGGCGGGGTCTTCAGGATGAATGTGAATGAACCATCCTGATAGATGGTGATTTCAGCCGGGATGATTTCGCCAGGTTTGTTCGATGTCCGGGCGTTGTACTCCTTACAGAAACCCATCAGGTTGATGCCGTGGGGTGCCAGCGCCGGTCCGATGGGGGGCGCCGGGTTGGCCTTGCCCGCCTCGATCTGCAATCGAACAACTGCTTTGACTTTCTTGGTTGCCACGGTTCATTCTCCTCCAGTGGTGCCAGCGGGCAGCTCAGGCCGCCCTCCCACAAAATTGCCAGGCCGGCTAGGCTTTCTCGACCTGGAGAAAATCCAACTCCACAGGCGTCTCGCGCCCAAAGAACGAAACCATCACTCGCACCTTGGCGCGTTCCATGTCGATGTCATCCACGGTGCCGATGAAGTCATTGAACGGGCCGTCAATGATCCGCACCTTCTGCCCGATCTTGTAGGTCACCTTGATGCGTGGCGCTTCGGCCTCCATGCGTTTGATGATTTGGGAGACCTCTTCGGGACGAAGCGGTGTGGGTTCGTTGCCCATGCCGACGAAGCCGGTCACACCAGGCGTGTTGCGCACGACGTACCATGAGTCTTCGCTCAAGATCATTTGGACCAGTATGTAACCCGGGAAGACGCGGCGCTCAACCGTACGGCGCTTGCCGTCCTTAACCTCGATTTCCTCTTCCGTCGGTACGACCACGTCGAAGATCCGATCCTTCATACCCATCGAATCGATTCGCTGTTCCAGGTTATGACGTACCTTATTCTCCTGGCCGGAGTAGCAATGGATCACATACCACAGCCGATCGTCGTCGGGGATTTCAACGGCAGGCTCAGCCTCGTCTTCTTCGACTGGGGCTTCGTCTTCGGCCTCCTCGACCCCCTCGAGCTCCTGGACATCAACAGGCTCGTCAATTCGACTCTTCAACGGCCTCGGCTTCCGGCTCGGAGGCCTGGTCTTCAGAGGGTTCTTCTGCCATGCCGGCTGGCATTTCCGCCTCGGGCTCAGCTAACAACGCAATGTCTTCCTCCCCATCTGGTTCAGGGGCCTCGAACATTGCCTCCGCCGGTTCTTCGGCCGGTTCCGCAATTTCTTCGGCCTCGCCCTCGTCGACCTCTTCCGCGTCCATCACGGCCTCAGCCTCAGTGGCGGGTTCGGACGCCTCACCTTGCGCCTCAAAGCCCGCCTCGACTTCCCCCGAATTCAACGCCTCAGGTACCGGCTGATCTTCCATCGACTCAAGGCGTGACTCCAGCGCCTCAGGTGACTTCGGAGGGGTCTCCTTCGACCGGCGGCACGTTCGCCGCTGCGGCCTCAACGTCGGCTTCGAACTCTTGGCGTTCCTCGTCGCTCATATCTTCCGACCTATCCACCGAGGCCGATCACAAGCCCGATCAGCTTCGAAAAGAGAAAATCCAACGAGCCCAGAAGCGCGCTCATGACAGCCAAGACCACCAGCACGATGATCGTCAGCCGAGTGGCCTCCTCGCGAGTAGGCCAGCTCACCTTGCGCAGCTCACCTACCGTCTCTCGAAACAGGCGGACGATCAGGTTGGGCTGCCTTCGTGCGGCGGACTGCGCTTTCGCCATAACTTACTCCTTAGGGATCAAACGACGCCCACTTGTGGCGGCGTCGCTCACTTTGCTAGGCAGGCGAGGCAGGAATTGAACCCGCAACCCCCGGTTTTGGAGACCGGTGCTCTGCCAAATTGAGCTACTCGCCTGTGATGGGCGGAATCCCGCCCCTCGCTACTTCGTCTCTCGATGCAGCGTATGCTTGCCGCACCTCGGGCAGAACTTGTTCAATTCCAACCGCCCCGGGTCATTGCGGCGGTTCTTTTCGGTTGTGTAATTCCGCTCCTGGCACTCCGTACACTCCAACGTCGTTACCGGGCGGACATCCTTCTTTGCCATAGATCTTCCCTGAGAGGGCTATCTGGCCCTCGTTTGGATATCGTCTTACTCCAGGATTTCCGTGATGACGCCGGCGCCGACGGTCAGGCCGCCTTCGCGGATGGCGAACTTGGAACCCTTCTCCAACGCCACCGGCGTGATCAGCTCCACCGTCAGATTCACACTGTCCCCGGGCATCACCATCTCCACCCCCTCCGGCAGCGTGATGTTCCCCGTTACATCCATTGTCCGTATGTAGAACTGCGGCCGATACCCCGTGAAAAACGCCTTGTGCCGGCCCCCCTCTTCCTTCGTCAATACGTACACCTCGCCTAGAAACTTCCTGTGCGGCGTGATCGACCCTGGCGCCGCCACCACCATCCCCCGCTCTACATCCTCCCGCTCGATCCCCCGCAGCAGCAGGCCCACATTGTCCCCCGCCTGCCCTTCATCCAGCGTCTTGTGGAACATCTCCACCCCCGTCACTACCGACGTCATGTTCTTGTCCTGCAGCCCCACGATCTCAACATTGTCCCCCGTATGCACCATCCCCCGCTCTATCCGCCCCGTCGCCACCGTCCCTCGTCCCTTGATCGAAAATACGTCCTCTACCGACATCATGAACGGCTTGTCCATCTCCCGCACCGGCTCCGGAATGTACTCGTCCACCACACGCAGCAACTCCTTGATGCTCGCATACTCCTCCGCATCCGGATCCTCGCTCGTGCTCTCCAACGCCTTCAGCGCACTCCCCCTCACTATCGGCGTCTCGTCCCCAGGAAATTCGTACTCGTTCAACAGCTCCCGCAACTCCAACTCCACCAGCTCCAACAGCTCCTCGTCGTCCATCATGTCCACTTTGTTCAAATACACCACGATCGCCGGTACTTCCACCTGCCGCGCCAACAGCACGTGCTCCCGCGTCTGCGGCATCGGCCCGTCCGGCGCCGCCACCACCAGGATCGCCCCGTCTACCTGCGCCGCACCCGTGATCATGTTCTTGATGTAGTCACGGTGCCCCGGCATGTCTACATGCGCATAGTGCCGCTTCTCTGTCTCGTACTCCACATGCGCTATCGCTATCGTGATCCCCCGCTGCTTCTCCTCCGGCGCCTTGTCGATCTGATCAAACGGCGTGAAGTCCGCCAACCCCTTCAACGCACTGTACTTCGTGATCGCCGCCGTCAACGTCGTCTTCCCGTGGTCGATGTGCCCCATCGTCCCCACGTTCATGTGCGGCTTCGTCCGCTCAAATTTCTGCTTGCCCATGATTGCAATCTCCTCCGTGCCAAAGGTGGCCAGACCCTGCCACCGAATCGAGAGCCCTCAACGGGATTTGAACCCGTGACCTCGTTCTTACCAAGAACGCGCTCTGCCGACTGAGCTATGAGGGCACTATAGACCGCGCCTTCGCCGGCTCCCAGGCGCATCAGCAACG
The DNA here is from genome assembly GCA_963727915.1 of uncultured Chloroflexia bacterium. Lineage (GTDB taxonomy): Bacteria > Chloroflexota > Anaerolineae > Anaerolineales > E44-bin32 > CAWAND01. The sequence goes on from CAVSID010000001.1 coordinate 481,931, forward strand.
CAAGGGAAGAAATCTCCCAGTGGGCGGTGAAGGATTCGAACCTCCGAAGGCTAGGCCAGCTGATTTACAGTCAGCCCCCTTTGTCCACTTGGGTAACCGCCCAACTCAAAAAGTTGCCGCTCAGCGACCGAGGCACATGACCCTGTCGCCACCTGTCTCCGGCCCAACCGGAGACAAGCCGACGACGGGAGTCGAACCCGTAACCTACCGCTTACAAGGCGGTCGCTCTGCCATTGAGCTACGTCGGCGTTAAAACGCGCCCAACCCGCGCGGCGCATGCAAATTATACCAGACACAAGTTGGGCCTCAAGGCGGCCTCAGTCTAACAGCATTTGGGGGGGTCGTCAATGTTCCGAGGCTTGCGAGGCGGCCGGGCCCTCTGCGATGGGGAACCCGCATAGCCGCGGGCTTCCCAGATCGCATAAAGGCCGATGGAACCGGCCACCGCAGCGTTCGAGAGACTCGACTTTGCCACGCATGGGGATCCTGAGCAGAAAGTCGCAACCGCTCCCGGACCAGCCTGCGCAGTCCCGCTCCTTCGCTGCCGACAACCAGGCGCCATAGGGCCGCCAAGGTCGATTTCGTCTGCCGGCTCCGCGTCTGAGCTGCCCTTCCAGCCCCGATGATCCACACGCCATCCCCCTTAAGGGTCGATGATTGCTTGATGCAGATTCTCGCGAGCGACGAAGCAGATGTTCGCTGGCCCCGGACGAGGCGTTCACCACGGCTGGCGTGATTCCGGCCGCACGCCGAGGGGAATGACCACGCCGTGGACACCGACAGCCTCGGCCGTCCGCAGCAATGTGCCAAGATTCTGGGGATCCTGAACCAAATCCAGCAGAAGAACAAAGGCAGGTTCGCGCCCCTGCGATGCCTGAGCGAGGATGTCGGGGAGGTCGCTGTAGATGAAAGGGGAGCATTCCGCCAGCACGCCCTGATGGTTGACCTCTTGGGCGCCCAGTTCTTTCCGATCGACGTACTGAACCGGAATGGATCGCTTTTCTGCCAGCTGCAGGATATCTTGAAGCCGGCCTTGCGCTTCGGCCCCGCGATCGACGAGCAGGCGGTGCATCTTCGCGCCTGCCCGCCCGAAGGACCTCGTATACTGGATTCCTGCCGTACACACCTTCAAGGTTGGCTGCGACCAAGGCGGCCATGCCTTCCTGCGCCGGAACTGGGCACCGCACCTAGGAGCGGAAGCGCCAGGACGAGCCGTCCTTGCTGTCCTCGATCACCACGCCCAGGGAGGTCAGCCCGTCGCGTATGCTGTCCGCCAACCCAAACTCGCCCTGCTCCCGCAGCCGTCTGTCGGATGTCAAGCAACAGCTCGATATAGGGACCGGCTTCGGCCGGAGGCTCGCATCCTCCCCAGCTGCAGCCCCAACACACCGGCCAACTCCTTGAGCTTCGACTGGGCTTGGGAAAGGCTCTCACCCCCCGCACCGGCATCTCGAGCCTGGTTGATGGCCCGCACCAGATCGAAAAGATGGCTCATGGCGGCCGCTGTATTGAAATCGTCATCCATCGCTGCAAGGAACCCTTGCTCGGCGGCCATGGTGCGCCGGTTTGTAGGTCGGCCTGGCTTGCTTCGTCGCCGCTTTCGCCCGTGGCCTCAGCCCGGAGCCCGCCCTTCAGACGCTCAAGCGCGCTGGTCGCCTGTTGAATGACATCCTCGTTGAACACCAGCGGGCTGCGGTAGCTCCCATTGAGGACCGCCATCCGCAGCATATCCCCAGGGTGATCCTCGAGAAAAGACTTCTATGCTGATGATGTTGCCAACCGACCGGGACATCTTCTCTCCGGTAAGCTGCATCATCCCGTTGTGCACCCAGAATCGAGCAAATGGTTTGCCGGTCAGCCCTTCGGTCTGCGCGATCTCATTCTCGTGATGCGGGAAGATCAAGTCGGTCCCGCCGCCATGAATATCGATCTGCTCGCCGAGGTGGTGCAGGCTCATGGCCGAGCACTCGATGTGCCATCCGGGCCGACCGGGCCCCCAAGGGCTGCTCCAGGACGGCTCGCCAGGCTTGGCGGCTTTCCACAAGGCGAAGTCCGCCGGATTCTCCTTGCGCGGATCCACCTCGAGCCGCGCCCCGGCTTGCATGTCCTCGACTTTCGTGCCCGAGAGCTTGCCGTAGTCCGGGTCACTGTCCACCCGAAAGTAGACATCCCCGTCGACCTCGTAGGCATGTCCGTTGTCGATCAACCCCTCAACCATCTTCAGGATGAAATCGATTTCCGTCGAAACACGCGGAAAGGCGCTGGCGGGGAGGACGTTGAGATCCTTCAAATGCCGATCGTATTCTTCCAGGTGCCGTTCGGCCAGCGTCAGTGGATCCTTGACCAAGCTCTTGGGCGCGTTGGATGACCTTGTCATCCACATCGGTGTAGTTCATCACATGCTTGACGCTGTAGCCGCGGTATTCAAGATAGCGGCGGATCACATCAAACACGATCGACGACATGCCGTGGCCGACATGCGCTTTGCCGTATACCGTCGGTCCGCACACGTACATCTTGACCGCGCCGGCCTCGATCGGTTCGAAGGGCTCCTTCTTCCGGCTGAGCGTGTTGTAGAGCACCAGGCCCATGCTGACCTACCCTTAACCCCGGTCTTTGCGGCCGTCTTGTTCCGGGCGGGCGAAGATCATACGGCCGGCCGCCGTCTGCAGGACCTTCGTTACCAAGACATCAACAGCCGAACCGATGAGCGGCTTGCCATCCTCGACCACGACCATCGTGCCGTCGTCCAGATAGCCCACCCCCTGACCAGTCTCCTTGCCTTCTTGGATGACCTGCACCTCAAGGGTCTCCCCCGGCAGAAACACCGCCTTGACGGCGTTTGCAAGTTCGTTGATGTTCAGCACCATGACTCCCTGGAGTTCGGCGACACGGTTCAGGTTGTAGTCATTGGTGACAATTGGGCAGCGCAGCTGTTTGGCCAGGATCACTAGCTTATCGTCGACCCCACGCACACCCTCCACATCCAGATCCGTGATCCGGATGGGAACGCTGCTATCCTTCTGCAGACGATTGAGGATGTCCAGGCCCCTGCGGCCCCTTTGACGCCGCAAGCCATCCGACGAATCTGCGATATGTTGGAGCTCCAACAAGACAAAGGATGGCACCAACATCGGTCCGGCGACAAAGCCGGTTCTGCCGATATCGGCGATTCGGCCATCAATGATGACGCTCGTGTCGAGCAGCACTCTGCGACCGCCTCCATTGGCGCTGTCCCCTTCTTCGCCACTGGCCGGGAAGCGCGCACGGAGCATATGCAGAATGTCATTTTGCCGCATGACGAAGATCGCCACACCCAAATAGCTAAAGATGACCGCCGCAGCGAACGGGAGCAGTTGTCCAAATGGCGGCGGCAGAAGGGAGAGCGGGAACGAGAGCAGGGCGGCGACGATCAGTCCGACCACCAGCCCCATCAAGCTGGCGATCATGGTTTGGGCCGAAACCTGCGTCATGCGCCTTCGAATGGCCCCGAGAGGACGAGTTGAGACAAACGGCGTGATAATGATCCCCAGGAGCGCCCCGACCAGGCCGAACACGCTGGCCCAGAGTTCGGCAGATCCCTGGGCAAGCTCGGCAAGCGACGCCCCAAGATAAATCCCGCCGACGGCAAAGACAACCATCCCGACAAGACGAACAATGAATTCGAGGCTCATGAAGGTCACCCTCTCCCTGCATCAAAAACAACAGGGCCAGCGCCCGATTTCAGCACTCGCCCTAAGGTGAGCTCCATCGATCTCTCGATCTGCAATGGGACTCCGCTGGCAAGCTGTGCCTCAGCGGGAAGTTGGTGATACCCCTTGTCGTCCGAGAAATGATGATAAGTATGAAACCGGGCCCGCCGGGCATCCGAATCGACGCCTTCGGTGGATGCACCTATCTTATCATGCGCTGCTCCGCCTAGTCAACGCGTTGTATCTGTTCAGGACATATGAGACGAATTTGGGGGCGGAGCCATCGCCGAGTGGTGACGAGCAAGATACCCTGCTGGGGTCTGCAGGTCAAGCGAATAATGCGGTCGAATGTGATTGTAGACATGTTCCCATGCCCTCATGGCCTGGTTGAGCTTGGTGAGCTCCAGATCCCCCATGTAGCGATCGTGGAACTCTTCGGTGTGCGTTCTCTGGGCCCGCTCGACGTGCCCGTTGAGTTTGGGTGAGCGAGGGGGAAGGACAAACAGACGGATGCCCTTCTCGGCGCACGCCAGTTCGAAGTCGGCCTGGAACTCGCTGCCGCCATCAACCTGGACGGCCTTCACCGGGTAGGGAGACCGCTCGATGAGGGTATCCAGAAACGAGCTGGCGTTGCGGGCGGTGGCGCTGCGGAAGGCTTCGATCACATCCCAGCGTGAGACCATATCCCTGGCGGTGAACTGCTTGATCACCTTCCCCGGCAGGGGGCGCACGTCCAGTGTGTCCACCTGGACCAGGTCCCCCGGCAGGCTCACTGTGTAGCCTTTGGGTTTGCGGATGGCGTAGGCACGCCTGACACGGCGGCGGTGGTGCTTGATCCCGTTGCTCAGGGGCTCACGCAGCACCCCGCGTGCTTTGAGGCGGGTCAGGATCCGTCCCACCGTCGAAGCTGATGTCTGCCAGCCCTCCTGCTTGAGCATGTGGGCCAGCTTCACCTTGTCCCAGCCATATTCTTCCCGCAAGTCCTGCACGGCCTGCGCCAGCTCGGGCGACCACTGAGGCCTGCGACAGTTCTTCGGTCGGCGAGACCTGTCTTCCAGCCCTCGCACGCCCTCCGCTTCCAACCGCTTCTTCCAACGGTAGAGTGTCGACCTGGGAAGTTTCAGCAGCTCCGCCGCTCGATCGGCCGTGTAGCCCTCCTGCCGGAGACGCTGCCATGTCTTGAGCCACCTGAGCCGCTCCGAGGCCAGGTCGCTCAGATCGATGGGAGGATTCTGAGATAGATAGTAGAATGGACGTGGTAGTGCAAACTGCCGCATTTGGGGTCTCTCCTTTCGGTCGACAAACCTAAGGATGACCCCAAATTGCTTTCCTCGCTACCGTCTCACATGTATCTGAACTCAATCACGCGCCGCCGAGCCCGAGTGGCATTTGAGCCTCCATTCCCTGATCCCCACTTATCTGCGGGGCATGCCGGACGCGGTGGCGGCCTCCCTTGCGGGAGGCCGCCAGGCATGGCTGGAATGAGTTTGCCTAGGGTAAAGTCCCGACGACGTCGAAGGTGTTTAGGATATGGTCGAGCGCATCCAGATCACGGTCGGATTGGATTTGCACTTCGACCAGCATCAGGAATGCCTGCGAGTTGTCGGAAGGCACAGCTGACAGCACCAGGTACCAAGGGCCCCCGGCACCACCGCAGTTCTTGAACAAGTCATACTTGCCCCGATAGTAGCCATCGTCGTAGTCGTACCGGTTGTCCAGCTCGCAGCTTCCGATGAAGCTCTGCCGCTCGAAATCGAGTAGTTGGACATATCCACCGAGCTTGGCCAAGTCATTGGAGACATCGAAGATCACGCCAGGCTCGTCCCAACTGGAGGAAAACGCGTTCAGATCGGGCGACGCCCAAATCGAGGCTCCGATCACATCGCCGCTGTCCAGCCAAGCGCTGCCGTCCACATCTGTCCATTCGCTCGGGATTTCCATCTGGATCGCGCCGTAGTCGTCAGTCACAACCGTATAGCTGCTGTATGTCGAGCCTGAGCTGCTGCTGCCGCCCTGCACCTCTCCACCAAGCTGGTTTCCAAACGAGCCCGAAGCCGCCAGCGGTGTGCCATTGAGTTCCCCGGCCAGGACTTCGCCGCTAGCGAAGCGCAGCACATCCACCGAAAGTGCGTCGGTCGGCTGGTGCGTCCGCAGGATATCGCAGTACTCTGACATCGTGCCATCGGAGGCAAGCGTCAAGCCTTCCATATTTGTGATGAGGTCCCCGCCTTGCACGCCGGCTTTGTCGGCCGGGGAACCGGAGGCCACCGACAGGACCCAGACGCCGGTCAGCGATCCATCGTCATTGCTGACAGCCGTGCCATTCACACCTACCGAGTCCAGGTTCTTGCCCTGGCGCAGCGTACTGATCACACTCTGGGCGGTATCGGCCGTTATCGCGAAATACTGGTTGGCGGAAGCCAGAGAGGCATAGTTCACGCCGACCACTTCTCCATCCCCGGTTACCAACGGCCCACCCGAGTTGCCGGGATTGATGGTTGCGTCGTGCTGCAGAACCCCATCTACCGAGGCCCAGCCCGTGTCACCGCCGGCCTTGGCTTTGGAGACGATCCCCTTCGTCAGGGTGTACTCCGGGTCCCCGAGGGGGAAACCGGCCGCATAAACCTCCAGGCCGACGGAGGCCTGATCTGGGTACCACTGGAGATATGGGTAGCCGTCGCCGTCTATGTCGATGAGCGCCAAGTCGGAGCACTCGGAGACTCCCAACACCTTGGCGTTATGGGGTTGGCTCTCCCCTCCGACCCAGACCTTAAGCAGCGCCGCGCCGGTGACGACGTGGTTGTTGGTGACGGCAAGGCCGGATGGGTCGATGATAAACCCAGATCCACGCCCAGCGAACTCGACCGGGGCACCGATGTCGGGCGGTACGAAGCTGCCCTGGGCCTCTATCTGGATGGTGGCCGATTTGACCCCATCCAATGTACCAACGGCATCTCCGCCCGAAGTACCTCCCGAATTAGGAGATGGCGACCCGCCCCCATTATCGTTTGGTGTGGTGCCGGAGATCAGATTGCATGATAGGCTTGCGATGACCAAGGCTCCAACTGCCATGAGCGTCCTGCCCCTGGATTGGGACATCACGGCTCTCCTCCCTTTGTGGGTTGATTGTGCTGGTCAGGTAAATTGGCGATGGATTGAGTATAGAACCGTCTTCAACAAGAGCAAGTCCCAGCTTCCCGAAGTCAGTCGCCCAATCAGATGCCTCGAGTTGGGATAGAATGACTGCCTGACCCTCGCCTCGAGACGGTACCTGCCAGATACCAAAGGCGGCCCCGGCGATCGTGTCGTAACTCGTGCAATCGAAGAGGAGACAGCGCCACGGCCGTCCGGCACGCGGCGCGATATGAGTCTACCACATCCTACTAACCAACGATGATGGCGTTCAGGCCCCGGGCCTGCTGGCGCTGGCGCAGAGGCTGTCCGAGGTTGGGGTGGTGACCGTGCTGGCGCCCGACCGCAACTGGTCGGCCTCGGGGCACGTCAAGACCATGCATCGCCCGCTCAGGACCTGGTCCACCTCACTGGCCGACGGATCTCCGGCCGTGGCCTGTGACGGGGCCCCATCAGATTGCGTTGCGCTGGCATTGCTGGGATTGGTCTCGCCCCAAGTGGACCTAGTCGTCTCGGGAATCAACCCCTCCGCCAACCTGGGCCATGATGTAACCTACAGCGGCACGGTTACGGCTGCGATGGAGGCTGCCATCGCCGGCATCCCGGGAATCGCCGTGTCCTTGGATTCCCATGCCGATCACGACGGTCAGGTCGATTACAGCGCAGCCGCAGAGATCGCCCGTCAACTTGCCGAACAGGTTGCCGCCGACGGCTTGCCCGAAGGCGTCTTTCTCAACGTCAATTTGCCGTACCGTAGTTTGAATGATCTGGCAGGGGTGCGTTTTACCCGTCAGGGGTTGCGCCTCTACCGGGATGCCTTGGTCGAACGACTGGATCCTCGCGGCCGACCCTATTATTGGATCGGCGGCGAGGCCCCATCTGGGGTCGCCGAGCCGGGGACGGACTTCTGGGCACTTCAGGAGGGAATGGTCTCCGTCACGCCGCTTCAGCTTGACCTAACCGCCGTTGATCGGATCGCCGACTTTGACAAGTGGCACTTTTCTATCTCCAGCCATGACTGATTGCGCCGGTTGTTTGACCCGCCTTTCCAATACGGCTAGAATTTAGCCCATGAGCCTAGAAATCGGTTCCATTCTCCACGATCGGTATCGAATTGACGGGCAGTTGGGCAAGGGCGGGATGGGGGCCGTGTTTTTGGCCTTCGACCAGACGCTCCAAATCAAGGTGGCCCTGAAAGAGAACCTGAACCTCAACCCCGAATCTGAGCGTCAGTTCCACCGCGAAGCTTCCCTGCTGGCCAGCCTTCGTCATCCCAACCTCCCCAGAGTGACCGACCACTTCATTCTCGAGGGCCGCCAGTATCTGGTGATGGACTACATTGAAGGAGAGGATCTTCACGCAAGAGCCCATCGGCAGCCTCCGACGCCGCCGGATGTGCTGCGCTGGGGCGACGCCGTGTGCGATGCGCTTGTCTATTTACACTCGCGCAAGCCCCCCGTCATCCACCGAGACATCAAACCCTCCAACATTAAGGTCCAGCCCGACGGCAACGTGGTTCTGGTTGATTTTGGGCTGGCCAAGGTCTTCGATCATCAACAGACCACTACCGGCGCCCGGGGCCTGACGCCCGGATTCTCGCCTCCCGAGCAGTACGGGAGCGGCCGGACGGACGCCCGCAGCGATCAATATGCTCTGGCAGCCACAATGTACAACTTGCTGACGGGCTCAGCCCCTGCCGATAGCATCGAACGCATGATGGGGAATGATGAACTCAAGCCGGCCACGGCCCTGAACCCCGCCGTTCCCCCCAACGTTGAAGCGTGTTTGGAGCGGGCGCTGTCCATTTCGCAAGATCAGCGCTTCCCAGACGTGGCTACGTTCCGGGCGGCACTGAAAGGCCAAGGCCCTTCGCCCACCCTCCGCGCCGATCTCCCGACCATGAAGAAGGAGCCGTCGGGTCGGTCGGCCTGGTTGTGGCTGGGGATCGCCGGCGCGGCGCTGGTAGGACTGGTTCTGGTGGGCGGGGGCGTGGCTCTGGCCCTTGCCGGAGGATTGCCGGGCGTACTCACTGGGGCAGCCACGGCGACACAAGCCGAGGTGGTAGTCATTAACCCGTCCCCAACCACCGCGCCCGACACGTCGACCCCGGAGCCGACCGTGCCCCCGACCGAAGCCGGCACGCCGACGCCCGCTCCGACCGAGACGCCAACCCAAGCGCCCATCGTGATCGGGGGCGGTGGCCGAATCGCGTTCGTGAGCGATCGCGGCGACGGGAACGCGCTTCAAATCTGGACCATGAATCCAGACGGAAGCCAGCCAAAGCAGATCACATTCGGGCCGGGGGACAAGCACCAGCCGCGCTGGTCTCCGGACGGCAAACGCATCCTTTATGTGGCGCCCGGTGGCCGCGACGACTATGGCAATGATCTTGGTCAAGACCTCTGGATCATCAACATCGATGGCACCCAGAACGAAAACGTCACCCATCACGCCGGAGACGATGTCGACCCCGCCTGGTCACCCGACGGAAACTTGATCGCCTTCACCAGCAACCGCGTCAACAACCGCGATCAGGTCTTCTTACTCAACACGGACTGTATGGACGGCGGGGTTGATGCTTGCTGGTCTGTGAAACCCACCAATATCTCGGCGGGGTTCGCCGTCGAATCCTCGCCTGCGTGGTCGCCCGACGGAAACCAGATCGCCGTATCATCCTCCATCAACGGCGCCCCCGGGCGCATCTACCTCCATCTTCCTCGCCCGGGCGATCCAGAGCTGTTTGATCGCACCAATCACATCATTGGTGCCGAAAACCTCGACTGGGCCCCCGACAACTCGGGCATAGTCTTCGCCTGGATACAGCCCACCATGAACGAAATCTGGCTCGCCCGGCTTTCGGATCGGGGAGCCAATCCCCTCAAACTCACTAACAGCTTGGGCAACAAAGAGCCGGCGTATTCGTATGATGGGCAATGGATTGCCTTCACCTCCACCCGGGACCAAAACCCCGAAATCTACACCATGACGGCCAACGGTTCGAACCAGACCAACGTATCCCAATCTCCGGGTAGCCGGGATATGGAGCCCGACTGGCAGCCGCCTGTCCAACCCTGAACGAACCTCGAACCCAAACAGCCTGCTGGCAGCAGGCTGTTTTGAGTCTGAATGGGACCCACGCGGTCAAGATCTGGATTAACGAAGGACGTTGAAGGGAATATCTCCCGTCGTGGCCCGATTCCCAACCTCATCGTAAGCGGTCACCACGAGTGTGTGTTGCCCAACGCTAGCTGAACGCCACAAGAAGCTGAACGGGGCATCCGTAACCGAGGCAAGCATCTCACCGTCGATCTCGAATGTGACACGGGCGACATTATGCTCGTCTGAGGCTTCGCTTTCGATGAGGACACGCCCAGTGACGTCTGCCGTCAGGGACTGCCCCGCCGAAGGGGATATCACCGACACGCTAGGCGACAGGTTGTCCAACGTGAGCGGCAGGGCGTCCGTCTTGATCTGCCCATCCTTGCCCACCACCTGGAGCTGAATTGTGTACAGGCCGTTCAATCCACGTGAGTCCCACGACGCCAAGAGCCCGTTCGACATGGGTCGAGCCTGGTCTTCCCCGATCTGTACCCACTGATCCGGATTGAGGCCCTTACCGTATTGAAGCCTGTAGTATTGGAAACCTTCTGTCCTGGCCGATCCGCGGAGTTGGACCTCTCCCCCCACGACGGCAAACAGGGCCGGCGAACTCAAGTGGACCTCCCGGTCCACGGGTCGATTGCCATCGATAGGATCATATTCTTGTGGTGGCTGGTCGATACCCGCCGACTGAGCCCAGGCGAGCGCCTCAGGCGGGGGCACCAGAAAGACTTTCTCTTGTACCTGGTCCAGAGGTGTGAACAGGGTGGCAAGTTTGCCGGTTTCCACATCTATCTTGAATGGCTGATAAAGGTTGTCCGACGCCGTGGGTTCCGTGCCCTGGATGAAGACTTCCTTGACCACTTGCGGGCAGTACTGAGTCGGCAACAACCCCGATGGGTCGCACACATCCACCTGGCTCATCGCCGGCGGCGGCGTCCAATCGGAAGCAGGCTGCTCTCGGCTGGCATATTGCACGAGGGCGCGCCAGATCGGCGCCGCTCCATTGGCCCGGTCGACGTGGCTCATACGGGTTCGGTCCTCGTTTCCGATCCACACTCCGACTGTCAGTTCGGGCGTATAGCCTATGGTCCAACTCCCGCTCCCTTCGGGATCCAAGGTTGACGTTGCTGCAGCCGGCCGACCAACATCCAGAACATTCGCCTGGCCCAGCGTCGGCCAACGCGCCAAATCGTCGCTGAGGACGTCGTTAATGAGATACGCAAGCTGCGGGCTGACAACCGATCGCGTGCTGGATTGCTCCTCGAAGGTGACGTGGCCGTACACATCCTCAACCTGCAGGACCACGGCCGGGGAGAGTACACCTCCGTCAGCCTCTGCCTGACCAGGAACGCCAGTCATCGTCCCGTTGTGCGCCAGGACAGAATAGGCGAACCCCAGATCAATCAAGCTGGCTTCACCGGTAAGCTGGCCACCTTCGATCACCGGGGCCTCTACTCCCATCTGGCGCGCCGTCCTTTGAACGTTCTCCGGCCCCACGAGCATCATCGTCCTCACGGCCGCCGCCATATAGTCGTTCGCTATGGCCGTGCGCATCCGAACTGGGCCGTGGTATGGCTGGTCGCCCCCCGATATCGGACCACCGTCCGGAGGAAGGTCAAGAATCATGCTCCCGGGCGCATAGCCGCGGGCAAACGCCGTCAGGTAGACGATCGGACTTAGCACTTGCCCGGCGGCATGGCCCATCGTGGCGGCCCCATCGGAGCCGGGTAGATTAGCTAGGGCAAGCACCCCCCCCGTGGACGGATCCGTTACCATAACCGCCCCTTCCCGGACGTTGTGATCCACGCTCGAGTCGCTTGGCCGAACGGGTGGCAAGAACCCAGACGCCAAGCATGGTCGGTTACCCTCAGCCAAGACAGTGGCACCCGGGGGCTCACCGTCCAACCTCGCCAGATGGGTCTCCAGGGTGCACTCTGTCTGCAGCTGCAGGTCGTAGTCAATCGACGTGATGATCCGAACACCACCTCTGCCTACCGCATCCGGACCGAATGTCCTTGTGAATCGGTCGAGGACCAGCTTGCTCAAGTCAGACCGGCCGTCGCTTGACTTCACGTCGGCGGCGCTCGCATATTCAAGGATTTCAGCCCGGGCGATAGACGCCTGCACCTGGTTGATGTAACCCAGTTTCAGCATCTTCGAGAGGACCTGGCCCTGATTCCTTTTTGCGTCATCGGGGGCCTGGAGAGGGTTCACGTCTGGACGGCTGGGGATGGCTGCCAATTGGGCACTTTCAGCCAAGTCAAGATCATGGGCGTGCTTGCCAAAATAGACCAACGCCGCCGCATCCGCGCCGACGGCCATCGATCCAAAGTTGGCGCTGTTGAGGTACCAGGTCAAAATCTGCTCTTTGTCGTAGCGTGCCTCTAGCCGTTCACCCAACAGAGCAAGGCGAAAGTCGCGCCGCAGGCTACCATCGGCATATGTTTGAAGTGGGAGCAAGGTCGATGCAGCCACCTGCTCGGAAAGGCCCAATGGCGCCGGCGCCGATGAGAATGGCAGCAAGTCTCGCATCATCCGAAGGCCAAGACTGGCGGGCGTGACCGCCGGAGCTTCCCAGAACTGCGGGTCCTGCCCAGCAAGAATGGCCTGGATCAGCACCTGGGGCGCTGCATTCTTGTCAGCCGGATCCAAACTCACCCACTGCTGCTCATCGGCAGCCGGATTGATCCACGTCGCGAGAACGTGCTCCCCGCTGTGATCGTAGATTCTTATCGGGGTGAAGCTTGGGTTCGAGGCTGGCCCGAAGAAGGCCTGAACGTCTTCAACCGCCGGCACGGCTTGGGCGAAGTCGAGGTAAAGGAATGCGATGCCGGTGGAGATGCTTCCGATAACAAGTGTGATCAGCACGACCGCCGTCAGGAGAATGCCTGCCATGGCATTCCATCGAGCGGCCGAATCTCGGCTGCGCCGGCGGGCTCGTGCGACTACGATTGCGGAGGGCATGAATCGCTATTCTACCTGTATGTCGGCTGTGCGACCTGCGCAAGACACGTGCAAGTCACATGCCCCAGTGCAGACTGATTCGGCATGTCCCGAAATGCTACAATGCATTCGCATGGGCGTGAAAGCACTCCATCCATCCACAGCAGATCGTTGTCCGCCAACCGTTCGGCCTGACCGAATGGGCAGCGCCTCGCGCTGCCTGCCTGGCGCTTGTCGATGATCCGCCCAGATGCTGGCGAGTCGCCGGGGCCGGTGACATGCGAGTATGTCTTCTTGGGCCGCATGGATTACACAGAAGCTTGGACGATGCAGAGCCAACTGGCAAGGGAAATCGCCGCTGGCAGGCATCCTGCTACTCTGCTTCTTCTCGAGCACCAGCACACCTACACATTTGGCCGCTCTGGCCACAGGGAGAATCTGCTCTGGAATGACGAGCTATTGAACCGACGGGGTGTTTCAGTTCACTGGGTAGACCGAGGCGGGGACATCACATATCATGGGCCGGGCCAGCTGGTCGGCTATCCGCTCATACCGCTCGGGCGGGTGAATGGCGACGGACGCCTTCCGAGGGCCGACTACGTTGGCTATGTTCGCCGGCTGGAAACCACCCTGATCCGCACGTTCGCCAGTTTCGGGCTCGTGACCGGACAGGTGGAAGGACTGACCGGCGTCTGGATTCAGCCCGATGTCGCCTCCCGCTGTCCTCACTGTCCACCACAAGCCCGCCGCATGCCCAGCAAGTTAGCTGCCATTGGCGTCAAGGTCGATGTGAACGGCATCAGCCGGCATGGTTTTGCGCTTAACGTGGATCCCGATATGTCGTATTGGGAGGGGATTGTCCCATGTGGGCTGCCCGATCACCCGGTCGTCTCCATGGCCGATTTGGTTTGGGATCCCCCCAGGCTTGAGACGGTTGCCGATGCTCTCGTATCGGCTTTCGGCGAGGTCTTCGGCTTCCAGATGTCCCCCACCACGCTGCACCAGATCCGGGACGATGCCGCCTAGTGCACCCTTTCCCCTCCAGTCAACCCCCATATGCTGGGCACGATTGTTGCACGCCCAGGCATAGGCCAGAAGCTGGTGGAGGCGGTCATGAAGACTTTGCTCTCAATCGACGGCGGAGGCATCCGCGGCATCATTCCGCTCACCTGTCTGGTGCAGCTTGAATCCCATCTCGGGGGAGCCTGCCACGAGATCTTCGACATGATCGGTGGGACATCCACCGGCGCCGTGATCGCCGCCGGCTTGTCCCTCGGGGTCAGCGCACGCGGTTTGCTGGCTCTCTACAAGCACTTTGCCCAAGAGGCCTTCCAGCGCTTACCCTGGTGGGAGATCCTATTCAACCTGGGCAACCACCGCTACGCCAATGATTTCGTTGCCTCCATGCTCGATGAGATCGGCGCCGATCGACCCATCAACAGCCTGCCCATGGATATCTTGATCACCGCCAAAAACACCCGCTCCGGCCGCACGGACTTCTTCGTCCGTGACCACGCCGGAGCAAATGCTGCGCTTTGGGGCACGCTTTCATTGAAGGATGCCGTCCTGGCCAGCATCGCCGCCCCGACGTACTTTCCCGCCCACAGCGCGACCGTGATGGGCGTTGAACACACCTGGGTGGATGGTGGGGTTGGTGTGGCCGGGAATCCGTGCTACCAGCTTGCCGTGGAAGCCCTCCATTACTCAGGAGGAGCGTACCCGACGGGCGACACGCGCTTGTATTCCTTCGGGACGGGGAGGGCCCCCCACACGATCGATGCCGGAGGAGCTTCCTTTCTCGGCTGGGCGCTTTGGACATTGGATGAGGTACTTGACGACGCCGCCGAATGGCAGACGTATGTCACACGCCAGGAATATGACCGCACCCGCCGCCTGGCGTTCCGGCGCTACCAGATCGATTTGGCCGAAGACGTCTTGCACAAACTTGGCATCGTCATTCCGGATGGAACCGACATCGGCAAGGTCGGGCTCGACGCCGTCTGGGCGGTGGACCTGCTGGAACAGATCGGCCGAGCTTTTGCCAATAAGATTGACTTTGACGCTCTAGACGGTCTTCATCTGAAGACCGCGGCTGGTTGGTAGGCATTCTCTAGGCTTCCGCCTCAGATCCCTTCCCGAGGACCAATTCGATCTCTTCCAGGACGTCTCCGCTGAGCTTGTCTAGCACGCTCGGCGCTTCCAAATTCTGTTTCAACTGGGCTGTCTTTGTGGCGCCGGTGATGACGCTCGTTAATTGAGGCACACGCAGCAGCCAACCGATCGCCAACTGAGCCATGCTGACCCGCAGTCTCTCGGCGATGTCGGTGAGTTTCCTGACCTTCTCCAACCGGCTTTCGGTTATGACCTCTGTCGCCCACTCCTGGTCCCTTCCCAGGCGAGTGCCCTGTGGCACACCCTGGTTGTACTTCCCCGACAACAGCCCAAACTCGAGCGGGCTCCAAGAGACCATGCCGAAACCCAAGTCGTCTGAAGCAGGGGCAAGCTCGTCTTCGACTCGCCTGCGCACCAGCATGTTGTAGTGCGGCTGCTCGACCATCGGCGGGTACGAGATTCCACTGCCTCGCCACCTTGTGGGCATGGGCAATCTGTGCCGCGCGCCACTCGGAGGTTCCCCAGTACAGGATCTTCCCTTGGTGCACCAAGTCATCCATTGTCCTGACAATCTCTTCCATCGGCGTGTCGGGGTCGTAGCGGTGGCAGAAATAGAGATCCAGGTGGTCGGTTCCCAGGCGCTTTAGCGAGGCGTGAATCGACTCGGTGATGTGCTTACGGGAAAGACCTCTTCCGTTGGGCCCTTCCATCGTCTTCCAGAAGACCTTGCTCGAAATCACCAGACTCTCGCGAGGCAGGTCTTTGATGGCTCTGCCCATGACCTCCTCGGCCCGACCTTTGGCATAGATATCGGCGTTGTCGAAATAATTGACGCCCTGCTCATAGGCGAGATGCATGAGCTCCGAGGCCGTCTCCTCATCAATTTGGTCCCCGAAGGTAACCCATGCACCGAGGGCAATTTCGCTGATCATCAGGCCGGTCCGGCCCATGCGACGATAATTCATGTTCGGCTCCGTTCACAGTTGTCCGTCCAGTACCTAAGGATTATATCGACCGCGCAAGGGGCATCCTTTCTTCATGCTATACTGCTTTCGATTAACCCACCTCCGGCGGAGGTTCCCCCTATCACATGCCCGAAACCATGAAAGCCATTGTCAAGCCTTCCCCCGGACCCGGTCTTGAGATGGCACAGGTGCCGATTCCGGCGCCAGCGCCGGACGAGGTCCTGGTCAAAGTCCGTGCAGCCTCGATCTGCGGAACCGATCTTCACATCTTCAATTGGGATCCTTGGGCGGCAGGGAGGCTTAAGCCGCCCTTGATTGTCGGTCATGAGGTGTGCGGCGAAATCGTGGAGCGTGGGGCCAACGTCACCTCCCCCGAGATTGGCGAGTTTGTCTCACTCGAGTCACACGTCATCTGCAACACCTGCCCCTACTGCCGTACGGGGCAGGGTCATTTGTGCGAAAACAGCCGTGTGATCGGTGTTGACCGTGACGGCGGCTTCGCAGAGTACATCGCCATCGCCGCACAAAACGCCTGGCCCAATCCACCCGAGCTGCCACTTGAAATCGCAGTGCTCCAGGAGAATTTCGGGAACGCAGTTCACACAGCCTTCGCCGCAGACCTGCGCGCCAAGAAGGTTCTCATCACCGGATGCGGACCTGTTGGGTTGATGACCCTGGCCGTGGCGCGTGCCATCGGCGCCCGGGCGGTCTATGCTACCGATGTCAGCCGCTACCGGCTGGCGTTTGCCGAGAAGATGGGCGCCGACCTTGCGCTTCATGCCCGGGACGATCAGGTGGTCGATCGGATTATGCAGGCCACCGACGACGAAGGCGTGGACGTACTGCTGGAGATGTCCGGCGCGCCATCTGCCATCGATCAAGGATTTCAGGTGCTCAAGCCAGGTGGGGAAGCGATGCTCCTCGGCGTGGCGCCCGGGCGCTTCGACTTCGACTGGAACCAACACCTGGTCTTCAAGGCCGCCAGGGTGCATGGCATCTCCGGACGGCGTCTCTGGCAGACCTGGTATCAAGCTCGCGGTTTGATCCGCTCAGGGGCGGTTGACCTGGGTCCCATGGTGACCCATCACTTCCGATTTGAAGAGTTTGAAAAGGCCTTCGAGCAGATGGCCTCGGGTGATTCTGGCAAAGTGATGCTTACACCGTAGGAAGAGATGATGACCTTTCGTCGGTTTCCGGCCATCGTTCTGATGGCTCTCTTGTCTGCATCTTTGGCCTGCACCACCGTCACGCGTCTTTTCGGCGGCGGCGAGCTTCCGCCTGTCCTACCTGGCACGGTCGAGCCACAGCAGGGGGAAACAGCCACAGCGCGCTCCCTGCCAACCGAGACCCAGGAGGCCCGTCGCCTCCAGTTGGCCGACACTCCCACCCCGTTTCACGTGACGTCATCGGATGATGTCCGTTCCACCCTCGATTTGGCCAAGCCTGATTACGTCGACTACTTCGACCAGCCCGGCACATGGTTTGACTACGATACGGCGGGGGCTGCCAGCTACGCCTTCGTGGACGGGCACTTGCTCGGGACCGACCACGAGCCAGAGACTCTTTACACCTGGTGGTCCTACTCTGAACGCCAGTCAGGCAACGTCTACACGGAGATCAGCGCCACCAACGGCGATTGCATTGCCAAGGACTCGGTGGGGTTTGTGATCCGAGTCGATCAAGCCACATCGGCTGGGGGGTACGGAGTCGAGGTCTCCTGTGACGGGGAGTGGCGCTTCCTACGCTACCGTCAGGGCAAGCAGGCTCAGGTGATGGCCGATTGGGCCCAGAACGACGTCATCAACACCGGCAAAGACGTCACCAATCGCCTCGCGATTTGGGCCTACCAAAACCATTTCATCATCTTCATCAACGGCAAGCAGGTTGGCGAACTCTACGACCGCAACAACTCCTACACCTTCGGCACCTTTGCCGTCTACGTCCGCGCCAGCCAAACCTATGACCTGACGGCTCAATTCGACGATTTTGCTTTTTGGAACATCCCATTTATCTCGCAATGAGTTTCGAAAAACCCTTCCGTCTATTCACACTCACCCTGGCCGCCAGCCTGCTGGCGGCCTGTGCTCGCTCCGAGGGTCCAGGGGCATCTCAGGACAGCTTTGTCGACTACGCCGCCCAGACTCTGACCGCCGCCCCGACGATCATTCCGAGCGCAACGCCTCCGCCCACGGCCACCCTCCCGCCGACGGAAGCACCCAGCCCAACCTCTTCCCCCACCCTTGCGCCTCCGCCAACCGCTGGGCCGAGCCCAACTCCCACGGCGCCTCCCCTCGCCCCCGATGATCCGCGCCTGGGCCTGAACCTGGCCGCCCCGGACGTGACCGACGACTTCAGTCGGCATGTGGGGTGGTTCGAATTCGATGATCCGCATGCCACGGTGATCACCTGGTCGCCGGGCAAACTCACGGTGAGCGATCCGGTCGTCGATGCCTACACCTGGTGGAGCACCTCAAGCGTCACGGCGCGAGATGTCTACGCAGAGGTATCCGCCCAGGCCAAATCGTGCTCCGCTTTGGACGCCTACGGGTTGGCCGCCCGCATTGGCGGAGATAACTATGATCGGGGCTACACTCTCGAGCTCTCCTGCGATGGCCAGTACCGCATGCGCAAATTCATCACCGGCGCGCAGCCGGTCGTATTGATCGACTGGACGCCCAGCCCGGCCATTCACCAGGGGTCCGGCGTCAAGAACCGCCTTGGCTTTCTGCTGAAGGGATCCAAACTGGTGGGTTTTGCCAACGGGGAGCAGCTTGGAGAGGCACAGGATAGCGACTTCGTCTTCGGCAATTTCGGATTGTTCGCCGTGGCCGATGAGACGGCCGGCCTGACCGTCGCCTTCACCGACTTTTCTCTTTGGCATTTTGCCCCTTGAGTGCTATCCTCTGGCCAAAGGTTGCCTCGCGACGCTGGGCGTTTCTATCCACGGCACGGTGACATTGGGTTCTCCATACTCCGTACGGCTGGCCAACCCTGGCTGCCAAGCCTCAACAAGGAGCCATCTTTGGATAGCCGCATCTTGGGCCGGTGTCACCCTCCTGACCGCCGGATGTCTCCCATCGTCGCCGCCTGTTACCCCCACGCCTTCACCGGGACCCCCAACCTTGACCCCCACGGTCCCTTTCCCGACCGCCCAGCCCACAATTACCGAAACGCCGCCCCCGAGCCTGACCCCAACCCCGGACATCCGCCAGTCTTTTGGACCGCAGATCTACGCCACTAACTTTGATTCGACTGATGGATGGCTTGTGGGTCGCGATGCCTACGGCGTGACGAGCCTCGACGACGGCCAGCTCTCTGTGGTCGTCAACCAACCGGATGCACTCCGAACCCTGATGAGCCCCGTAGCTCCCGTCGGCGATTTCTACGCCGAGGTCAGCTTGCACACGGCATTGTGTCAGGACAAGGACGAATTCGGGATGGTCTTCCGCGTCAATCCGCTCGACGAGCAGTATCGATTCACCATCACCTGCGAGGGTGGTCTGCGCCTGCGGCGGATCCTGGTCGGGTCGTCTCGGGCCTTGCTCCCGTTCGAGACACTGAACGAAGCGGTCATGCCGCACGCTCCAGCGGACAATACACTGGGCATCCTGGCTCGCGGCGCAGATTTCGAGCTTTTTGTGAATAACATTTCCGTTCTTCAAGCTCACGATGTGGCTCTGCCGGTTGGCAAGATCGGCCTCGTTGTCTCATCGGGAAAGGGCGGGCAGACCACGACAACGTTCGATCGCTTCACCGTGTGGAGCCTGCGCCAGCCATCGGCCGGCAAGACGCCTACACCGGAGCCGGCCGATGGCTAAGAAACGTCCATTCAAGAACAGGCTCAACGCGCTCACGCCGACAGAGTGGCTCAAGTTCCAGAAGTCCTGGTTTGTGCACAACCCGCCCCCTCGAAAGAAGGGTGTGCTGCGCCATCCGGCCAAGTTTCCGGAAACCCTGGCCGAGGAGTTTGTGACGTTTTTCACAAAGCCCGGCGGGGTTGTGCTCGATCCGATGGCTGGCACGGGATCCACGTTGGTTGCCTGCCTTCGCTCCGGCCGCCATTCATTTGGCGTGGAGCTCAACCCAGCCTACGCCGAGCTTGCCCGGAAGATCATCCGCGAAGAGCGGTCTGAGCTCGAGGGAACGGCGGATGACCTGCAGGCGGAAGTCCTCACCGGAGATTCGGCCCGCCTGCCCGAAATGGATCTGCCACCCATCGACTACGTCTTGACATCGCCGCCCTATTGGAACATGCTCCATGCGCGCGGTGCTCAAACTCAAAAGGCCCGTCGCGCCGCCGACGATCTGGATGTCTACTATTCCGACGACCCCGCCGACCTGGGGAATATTGAGCGCTATCCCGAGTTCTTGGACCGACTGGTCGAGATCTACGCCCAACTTCGGGCCGTGCTGAAGCCGAACGCCTACGTCACGATCATCGTCAAGAACGTCAAGAAGCGGGGCAGGATCTACCCTTTGGCATGGGACCTCGCTAGACGGCTTTCGGACCTGTACACGCTAAAGGACGAACGCATCTGGTGCCAGGACAATCTCCGGCTGGCTCCCTATGGTCTGGGCAATGCCTGGGTGAGCAACACTTTTCATCACTACTGTCTACAGTTCAGATATGAACCGACTGTGAGATGAGAACAACGTCAAGAACCAAAGAACAGGAGTTGTATGTACCTAGCCATTGAAGGAGTCATCGGCGTCGGCAAGACCTCGCTCGTCCGTTTGCTCCAACCTGCGTTTGGCGCCTCGTTGCTTCTCGAGGCGTTCGAGGAAAACCCGTTCTTGTCGGATTTCTACGGCGATCGCCGGCGCCATGCATTCCAGACCCAGATCTTCTTCCTGCTCAGCCGCTACCGGCAGCAGCAGGAAGGCGTGCCGGAAGCCCTGGTCGACGGCAATCTCATCGCCGACTACACCTTCGAGAAGGATGCGTTGTTCGCTCATCTCAATCTCAACGGGGACGAGCTTTCGACGTACAACCTCGTCCATTCGGCCCTCGCCGAACGCATTCCGGAGCCGGACTTGACGGTCTACCTCAGGGCCGACACCGACACCGCCATGCAACGGATCGCCATGCGTGACCGACCCTACGAACGCAATATGAGCCGGCAGTACATCGAAGACTTGAATCGGGCTTACGAAGCCCGTTGGGGAGATCCCACTCGAAAGGGTATTCTGGTGATCGACTCCGCCGGGCTCGACTTCGTGGCCAATCAAACTGACCTTGCGCTTGTCGCCGATCGCATTCGGGCGGCCCTGGGCATCCCCCCCTTTCAGACGGAGTTTCCCTTCAGCCTGAGTCCAGGGACTTCGACTCCCGATGATGCACCAGGCGAAGCGGAATAGGAGGTCCGCATATGAAGCGATTCGTGGCGGTTGCAGGCAACATCGGTGTCGGCAAATCCACGCTTGTCGAAAGGCTGGCAGAGAAACTCGGCTGGGAGCCGTTCTACGAACCGGTTGGCGATAACCCCTATCTGGCTGATTTCTACGACGACATGGAAACCTGGGGCTTCCACTCCCAAATCTTCTTCCTCACCCGCCGCCTGCGCATGCACCGCATGCTCACCGAACACCCGACCTCGGCCATCCAGGACCGCACTGTTTACGAAGACGCCGAGGTCTTCGCCTACAACCTGTCCCTGCAAGGCCATATCTCGGATCGCGATTTTGAGACTTACCGCGAGCTGTACCAAGTACTAACCAGCTTTCTTCCCCCACCGGACCTAGTCATCTATTTGAAGGCTGGCGTGGAGACTCTGCAGGATCGCATCGCCACACGCGGTCGTGAGTACGAGCGCGCCATTCCCGAGGCCTACCTGCGCCGTCTCAATGATTTGTACAACACTTGGATTGACCGCTTCACTTTGTGCCCGGTGCTTACCGTCCCCGCCGATGACCTCAATTACGCCACCAATCAATCCCACCTGGCGCTCATCGTAGACAAGATCAACGAAAAGCTGGCCGGGAAGGACGAGGTCGTCTTTGGCGCCGATGAAGTCGCCCGCGTCAACGGAGGCTAGACTCCATCGCCGCCAGCTTGCCTCGCCTATGCCTATCCTGTACAATGGTTCTGCTTAACGGAGGAACTTGCTTGGCCAGCACACTAGAGGCGCCCACCGGGGGAGAAGGCCGGGTGAACATCATCAAAGTCTCCGCTGAATCCCGCACCTCAGCCGTGGCGGGCGCCATCGCTGGCGTCGTGCGAGAAGCGAACCGCGCCGAGGTCCAAGCCATTGGCGCCGGCGCTGTGAACCAAGCCGTCAAGGCCGTGGCCATCGCTCGCGGCTACCTACATGAAGACGGCTTGAATATCGTCTGTGTGCCGGAATTCACTACCGTGGATATCGATGGCAAAGAGCGCACTGCCATCCGTCTGGTAGTTGAACCTCGCTAGCCGACCAACCTTCTCGGTCCGCAAAGCCGCCGCATCGAGGCGGCCTTTTTCATTAAGCCAGTTGGACCATCGGCAGGGCGAGCATGACCGTTTCCAACGCAAGCAGGGGATTGGCGTTCGCCCCAATACGCCACATAGCATCTTCGATCTCCCGCAACAGGATCGCGATCTGCTCCGGGGCAACCCGCGCGGCGATCTTTTCAATATCCAGCTTGAACTCCGGGTAGGTCGCGTGACTTTCCACACCATGCGCACGATGCAGCACCTCGCGCCACAGACTTAGCCAGACCTCCAACACTTGCAGGCTGGCCATGCGGTTTTGAGCCGGCTCCTTGTGTTGGTTGACCTCGGCGGCGTACTCGAAGCGGCCCGCCCTGTTCATGCCGAGCAGCCTCAGGCCGTCTTCGATGAGCAGTGAACGCCGTCGCACTTCTTCGGCATCTTGGGAAAGCCTTATCGCCAATCCCGGCCTACCCATGGCTTGCCCAGCCAGACTTTGCGCCCTTTCCGTCGATTCGCCTTTGGTCTCGAGCGCCTTGGCCAGGTCAGCGATGGCCATCGGCCTGAGGCCCATCACTTCGCAACGCGAGACGATCGTCGGGAGCAACGACTTTTCCGAGGCCGCGGTCAGCAGCAGAACGACGTTCCGCGGCGGCTCTTCTAAGGTCTTAAGCAGCGCGTTAGCCGCCTCGGTCGTCGCCGTCTCGAAATCCGGAAGCACCGCCACCCTCCGGTCTGCCTGGTAGGGGGTCAGTGACAGTTCGTGTTGCAGCCTCCGGATGTCATCGATCTTGAGACCCCCGTCACCAACAAGCCAATGCAGGTCGGGATGAGTCCCCTTGGCAGTCAGCCGGCAGGCTTCGCACGCTCCGCACGGCCGCTCCAAGCCGACCTCAGGATGACACAGCAAGGCCCGCGCAAACCAGCCGACAACCGCGCCCCGGCCGACCCCCTCTGGACCCGTCATGAGGTAGGCATGTCGGGTGGTGCCCGATGTGAGGTGTCGCCGAAGTACGTCTAAAGCCCAGTCGTGGCCCAGGATCATAGACTCCATTCGCCCATTCTATGTCAGCCTGCACAAGGGGAACAGGCCCCGCATTCCGGCAAGCGGGCGGTCAAGTATAATGGGCCGCAACTCTGAGGGAGGTGTGCGATCAATCTCGCCCAACAGCTTTTGAACACGCCCGTCCTGATACGCACGCGCCGCAATCATGCCCTCGAGCACGCTACCATCCACCTTCTAAGCGCCACGTTTCCCAACACCCCGATGGTCGGCCGCTCCGACTCCGGAGGCTTCTACCTGTACGGAAACGTGCCAACCGAGGCCGTTGACTTTGCAGCCCACCACGCTCTAGAACGGCTTCGCCTGGGCGAGCATCAACTTGCCATCCACCCCAACTGCGGCACCAGCCTGCTGACCTCGGCTTTGTTCGCCAGTGCCGTCGCCTTCTCCGCCCTCATGGGAATTGGCCAGAGCCGCTGGCGAGAACGCCTGAGTCGGCTGCCCCTGGCCATCCTTGGCACCACAATGGCATTGATCGTGGCCCAACCCGTCGGCCTGGCGGCCCAGAAGCACGTCACCACCTTGGGGGATCCAGGGACGATGGAAATCGTCAGCATCCAGCGCCTGCGCGGGGGCGCAAACGCCCTGCACCGCCTGATCACCCGGGACTAGCCCGGTAGCATGACCGATACGTTGCCCACGGTTTATCTCTTCTACGGTGATGATGATCTCGCTATGGAAGAGGCCATCGCCAAAATCAAGGACAAGCTGGGGGATCCCGCCACCGCCGACCTCAACACCACCCGATTCGACACCAAGTCGCGCAACCTCGGCGAACTGGCCGAGGCCTGCGGCGCCTCACCCTTTCTGGCTGCGCGTAGGGTGGTCATCGTTGAGGCTGCCGGGAACCTGGCTCGATCGGCTGAGGCGCGCAACCAGCTGGACGCCATCATGCTCGGTTTGCCGGCATCCACGGCCCTGGTGCTCCTCGACCTGATCGATTTGTCCCGGCGAAGTTCGCTCGGCGCACATCACAAGCGATCGTTTCTCTATCAGTGGACCCAGGACCACCCAGACCTCGCCTTCGTCCAATTGTGTGCCCGCAGGCGGGGCCCGGCCTTTGTCCGTTGGCTCGTCCAGCGTGCTCACGAGCAGGGTACCGAGATCGAACCCGAGGCTGCCCAGCGGCTGGCGACTTATGTGCTGGATGATCCCCACATGGCAGACCAGGAGCTGCGAAAGCTGGCTGACTACGTCGACTTGTCCCGCCCGATCACCTCAGCCGATGTCGAGGCCTTGACTCCTCTGACATCTCAGAGCGATGTCTTCGCTATGGTCGACGCCCTTGGGAACAGGCAGGGCCAGCAAGCGCTGGCCCATCTTCACAAGCTTCTGGCTGACGAAGACCCCATGTTTGCCTTCGCCATGATCGTACGCCAGTTCCGCCTCATCCTTCAGGCAAGAGAGGCGCTCGACGCCGGGCTCAATCCACGTGAGGTAGTGGACACGCACGCTTTCGTAGCGGACAAAGTTTCAGCACAGGCCCACAATTTCAGCATGCCCCAGCTCGAAGTCATCTACCGCAAGTTGAGCCAGATCGATTATGACGCCAAGAGCGGCGGCCCGGATTTGGCTGTCGCCATGGATTCATTCGTCGGGGCGATCGCCGGATGACATCCTCACACCAACTGAGTGGCTCTTTCGGCTGGATCACGCTCGATTCCAACCCAAAGGTGGCCGGGTAGCACCAGCTCGCTCGAGCGCACGCGGATCGCGTCCAACTCCGCCGTCTCCTCCCCTTCGGCACCGGAAGGATGTACGAAACAGACATTGGGCTGGCCACCATACTTCTCTCGATAGTAGCTCGCCGCTCGATGTACCCGCTGCGCCAGCCCATCTTCGCCGCCGTCGTACCACATCATGCCCACTTTCATCACAGCCTCCTTACAGGCTTGGAAACACCCGGTTCATCATCCAGACATTCGATCCGGGCCGGTGTTCCAGCTCACAGCGCATGCCACTGGTTGTGCGGACGGAGAAGACGCGGGCCCTATCTGACGCCTTCTGCCGTCCCCCCGATCCTTCCACGGACGCAATCCGGTAACGGCGGCCGCGCCATTGAAAGACGCTAGGCAGGCCGCTCGATTCCACCCCGCCGGCGTGGACGAGCTCATGGCACACAAGCCCACGCGACGGCCGACTGCGCCTTGCCGCTCGCTCACTGTTCGAGCTTCCGCTTGTGATCACCGAGCGCTCTCCCTGATGTCGCCAAGCGTTAGAGAGCCCCGCACGTGGCGCACCAACCTGTCCAGATCCACCGCCGGCAGGTGCGCAGGTCGTACCACGCAGCGCTCATCGCCGGCCGAAATTCCGAGACCGTCCGAGAACAGCGAGCGGCCATGGATCGAAAGACTTGAGGCGCGGGCGCACGCTTCGGGAAACCGCAGTCCACCCAACTCGGGAGACTTGATCGACTCCAAGCCGGCGAACACGTGGATGCCGGAGTGGGCGCCATCCCGAAACAGGCGGTTGACCAAGCTCACCGCAGCCTTCCCGGCATGCCTGGCCAATGTCCTCAGATCATCGACCACAACCACAAGCTGTGGTGCCTGGCGCCCCAACGATTGGCGCCGTTCAGCCTCGTTCCGCAGCCACGCCAGAAGGTCGATGGCTACGTCGGCTCGAAAGGCGACATCGGCCAGGGAATGGGGAAGTGCTTCGATAAAGGCCTGCTCTGTGCCGGTGAGATCGACCCCCAGCATTTGAAGCTCAGATGGCCGACTGCCCAGTGCCAAGCTGGCGACCATACTCCTTAGCCAGGCTGACCTCTCGTCGGCTTGTCCTGCCTCCACCACGAGGTGCCAGGTGCTTGGTTGAAGGAGGTTCAGCAGCACCGGGGCTCCGCGCCAATCGACGCCCGCCACGGCGGTCAACGCCGGATAGGAACCCAGAGAAGACACAAGGGGTAGCAGGCGCGGTGGCTCAGCCTGGGCAGGGTTGACATCGATTGTCACGCCACCCAGGGCCGCCTGGATGGCCACGCTATCGGCACCGAGGGCCGTGGCGACACTCGGCGCCAATGCCTGGAGGTCCTCAGCCGCCACACCACCGATCGGCGTAGCGTGGTAGTGTGCACGCCCTTCCTCGATCCGGCCCCCACTCACTCGTATGGGAACTGCCAATGACGCCATGGCTGCCTCCAACCGATCAGCTTCTCGGTTCAACCATTCGTTGTGACCCACCTTCAGGATGTGCAATCCGGCACCTCCAGAAATAGAACGCGTGTTCTACGACCAGTCTAACAGAACATCTGTTCTCTCGTCAAGATCCAGCTTGGCTGGACAGCTGCCCCATGGCGGGCATATTGGCGGCCGGCCCCAATCATGATAGGCTTCGTAGAGATGGATGCCTCGGTGATCCACCCCAAAGCACGACGTGGCTGATTCGACGGTCGCCCTCGACTCTGCTCAAGCTCCTGGGTGTCGCCGTCCTCGTGCTGGCGAACGCATTCTTTGTGGCTGCCGAGTTCGCACTGGTCAGTGTCCGCCGCACCCGCATTAGCGAGCTCCTCGAGCAGGGCAATGCCACTGCTCGCTGGGTTGCCCACGCCATAAGTGAGCCGGGCAAGGCTTATAGCGGCCACCCAATTGGGGATCACGTTAGCCAGCCTGGGTCTGGGGTGGATTGGTGAACCGGCGCTGGCCCACCTGCTCGAGCCACTCGTCAACCTCGTCCCGGCAACCTTCAGTCGGGCTTCTCCCACACGCTGTCGGCCGGCATTGCCTTCGCCGCCATCACCTGTCTGCACGTGGTGGTGGGCGAACTGGCGCCCAAGTCGATCGCCCTCCAGAATCCCGAGCGAACCTCGCTTGCGGTCGCCCGTCCCACCATCTGGACCGAGCGTCTCTTCAAGCCTATTATCTGGGGCGTTGAACGGGGCCGGTAACGCGCTGCTCGAGTTGCTCGGCGTGGCGCCTGCCACCGGGCACGAATTGGTGCACTCCGTCGAAGAACTCAAGATGCTCGTCTCGGCCAGCGCCGTAGGGGGCGTTGTCGAGAACGAAGAAGAGGAGATCCTGCACGCCGTCTTCGATTTCGGCGACACGCTCGTGCGCCAGGTCATGATCCCGCGCACCGAAATGATCGCCGTCCCGGTCGAGTCCAATCTCGATGACTCTCATCCGGGTGGCCGTCGAGCAGCCCTTCACCAAGCTGCCGGTCTTCGAGGGCAGCCAGGATCATGTCGTGGGGGTGGTTCACCTCAAGGATGTCCTCGCCTGCCTCCACGCCGACAACCGCCAGGAGCATCACGGCCCGCGACCTGATGCGCGAAGCGTTGTTCGTCCCCGAGACGGCCCGCATCATCACCTTGTTGGAGCGTTTCCGTCTCCGCCACCAACACATCGCTATCGTGTTGGATGAATACGGAGGCACGGCCGGCGTCGTGACACTCGAGGATCTGATCGAAGAGATCGTGGGCGAGGTCAGCGACCCCTTCGACGCCGAGCCGGATATTCAGCTGTTGGAAGACGGGACCACCCTGGTGGATGGACTGACCCTGATCGAAGACATTAATCGAAGACTCGATCTCCATCTCGTCGATCCGGACTACGACACGATCGCCGGATTCGTTCTCGGGCGCCTCGGTCGAATGGCCGAGGAGGGAGACATGATCATTGCGGACGGCGTTCAGCTGCGGGTGGAGGCGCTCGATGGGTGGCGCATCGATCGCATCTCCATCACGCCGTTGGCGCCGGCCGGGACGCCCCAGGCAGCCAAACGCCGCCAAACACCCTGAGAGCACTGATGTTTGCCGAAGTGGCCGTCAATCTGCCCCCCATCAGGGGGACGTTCTCGTACCGTGTTCCCAGCCCATCTTGAAGACCGGCTCCGGCCGGGCCACCTGGTCCTCGTTCCCTTCGGCGCCCGGACCACTCCAGGGCATCGTCCTCGGATTGCAGCCTCGACGCACCCGTGGAGGAAACCCGGCCCGTCGCCGAACTGATCGATCCCGCAACCCGTTCTGACGGGGCCCAACTCAAGCTGGCGCATTGGCTCGCGCAAGAAACTGCGGCCGCGCTGATCGATTGCCTGACGGTCATGCTGCCGCCCGGCCTGAGCCAGCAGGCGGACTCGGTGTATCGGCTGGTCGGAGAGACATTCGAAGGCGGCTCGGCCGCTGAACGCCGCCTGATCGCCCAGCTCTCCCGCCGCGGACCGCTGCGCGGCCGCCAGTTGGCGCGATCGATGGGCAAACTCACCTGGCGAAAGGCAGCCGACAGGCTCGTGGCCCGGGGAATCCTGTATCCGAGAGTCGGTCCTGGATCCGCCAAGCGGTTCGCGCCCGAACCGTTCGCACGGCCCACTTGGCGGCGCCGCCTGAGCAAGTCCTCCAGTCGCTCGATGCCATTGGCAGGACGCCGGCCACGCTTTCTCGCCGTGAGACCATGCTCCGCATGCTGGTAGCTGAACGCCAAGCCAATCGAGGTCACGTGGCTGTACGCTGAGAGCGGAGGCAATCTCCAGGATCTTCGCTATCTCGAGGACCTGGGGCTGATCACCCTCAGCCGGGCGGAGATCTGGCGAGACCCACTCGAAGCGGTCGAGTACGTGCCCGACCAGGCTCCACCCGCTTACCCGTGAGCAGCAGGGTGCTGGGGGCCGATCGAAAGAGCCATCCGCCAGCGGGACGTCCAGAAGGCCCTTCCTGCTCCACGGAGTGACCGGCTCGGGCAAGACCGAAATCTATATGCGTGCCGTCGAGGCCACACTGGATGGCCATCGCCAGGCCATCGTCCTGACCCCCGAGATCGCTCTCACCCCTCAGACGGTGCGGCGCTTCCTGGCTCGCTTTCCGGGCCAGGTCGGCCTGGTCCATTCACAGCTTTCGGAGGGTGAGCGCTACGACACCTGGCGGCGGGCTCGGCAGGGCGATCTGGCCGATTGTCATCGGCCCCCGCAGCGCGCTATTTACTCCGATGCCGAACCTGGGACTGATCGTGGTTGACGAATCCCACGATGACTCGTACAAGGAGACTTTCAACTCCCCCCGCTACCACGCCCGGACGGCTTCCATTGCCTACGCCGAACTGGCAGGGGCCCAGTGCATCCTCGGCTCAGCCACGCCGGACGTGGTTTCAACCTATCAGGCCGATCACGGGGCGATGATCCCGCTCGACCTTCCCAACCGCATTTTCGGTCACACCCAACGGCTGGAGAGGCAGGCCAAGCGACTGGGTTTGAAGAGCCGCTATAAGCAAGTTGGCCGGCGACGCATCATCGATCCAGCTCCCCCCGGTGAGAGTTGTCGACATGCGGCAAGAACTGCGCGGCCGGCAACGCCTCGCTGTTCAGCCGCCCGCTGGTCCGGGCCCTGACCCAGACCCTGGACGCCGGCCAGCAAGCGATCCTGTTCTTGAACCGGCGCGGGCAATCGACCTACGTCTTCTGCCGAGATTGCGGCTGGGTGGCCAACTGCCCACGCTGCGGCACGCCCATGACTCACCACCCTGACCGCGACACTCTGCTCTGCCATCACTGCGGCTACTCCAGAGCACACCTACCGCCTGTCCTCAATGCGGAAGCTCTCGGGTCAAGTACTTCGGCGCCGGCACGCAGCGCGTGGAGAGCGAACTTCGACAACATTTCCCCGGCGCCACCAGCCTGCGCTGGGATCGGGACACAACCCGGACCAAGGGTGCCCATGATGTCCTGCTTGGCCCATTTCGCCGCTCATCGGGCGGACGTGCTCATCGGGACTCAGATGATCGCCAAGGGGTCTGGATGTCCCGATGGTCACCTTGGTGGGGGTGATCTCCGCCGACACCGGCCTCAACTTGCCGGACTATCGGGCCCCGAGCGCACATTCCAAATTCTCACCCAGGTCGCCGGCCGTGCCGGGCGGGGATCCTTGGCGGCCAGGTGATCCTCCAAACCTACCAGCCGGAACACTATGTGATCCAGCGCCGCTGCCCAGCACGACTACCGGGCTTTTACGACCAGGAGCTCCGCCAGTCGGGCGGAGCTCAAGTACCCGCCGTTTACCCGGCTGGTCCGTTTACAACCCAGGATCTGTCGGCACGCACGGCCGAAGCCCGTGCCATGCAGCCTGGGCGACCAGTTGGCAGACTTTGATCCGACGGGACCATCTCAAGGCAGACATGATCGGCCCGGTGCCCTGCTTCTTCGAGCGGATCGGCGGTGAATACCGGTGGCAGATCGTCGTCAGACTGGATCATCCCCTGGAGGTCGTCCCGACCCGCTCCCTGAGGGATGGAGCGTGGATATCGACCCGGTCTCGTTGCTCTAGGTTCGCCGGTGCCGGAGTAGCCTACCAACAGAAGTGGAGGTCATAGGATGACAGACGTGCGCACGTTTCTGGACGCCCACCTTAAGAGCATCTTTGAGGCCGACGTGGCTGGCTACCACACCACCACAGTCGATGACCTGACACTGTACGAGTGGCACGTCACGCCGCACCGAATCGAGGGCCTTCCCTTCCATGACTTTATGATGGCCGAAGCCGGCCGGGAAGACAGCGCCGGCATCGCCCTGGACCCGTCTCCGGGCGACGATGCCGCGATGAAGAAGGTCCATGTCCGCCATGACCTGGCCAACTACAAGGAGCAGGTCTATGGCGACACGGCCATCTGCAGCTACACGATGCTGATTTCTCGGGGGACTCGCTCAGGGGTTCGTGTGGTGAGCTACAACGAAAGTCGGGTGATGGTCAAATTCGGGGACAGTTGGAAAGTGGTTCACGTGCACAAATCGCCGAGCTGGTCGGCGCCCTTCCAACCTCCTACCGGTTACGAGGTGATCCCTTTCCTTTCCTTACCTTGCGTTGACGCTCGGCAAGGGCTCCACCTGTTGCCAGGCTCGAGCGGTTCTGCGAACCAACGGCAGTATTCCATGCGCCTCGCCCCCCGGGTCTTCGGGCCGACGAACGAAGCAATCTCGCGCTTTCCGAGTCTATCCGGTCCTGGTTCGGATGCGGCTTGCGTAGCTCTTCAAGTGTCGTCTTGTTCTCCACGGCCAACCTCCCACGATCGATCCTGCATGGGTTGGTGCAAGAATTGGGCCGTGGTCACGTCAAACTAGCCTGAAGAGACCAGTCTCTTGGATTGGACCAGACATGTTGGGCTTGGGTGCTGTAGTAAAAAGGGGGCGGCGCCGAAGCGCCGCCATGGTCTAGAAGGCCGTCACGTGGGACATCTGGGGCACGTCACGTCTATCTTATGAGCGCCCGCCGGGAGGCCACGAAGGCGCCGGATTCGAGACGCTCGCACTCAACCTTTGTGTTCGCCGCCGATGTCGTGCGTCCAGTGTCGGCCTTCAATTCCATGCTAGGCCGAGCCGGATGCGGGGACCATTGAGTTCTGTCACATCGGGAGATGACGAAAGTCCGCATCGGCGCGGCGCCGCCGGATTGGCCGTCGGGAATAGGTGTCGACCAGGCTAGGTGGATGTGAGCGCGGGTTGGTACAGCCGCTCACGGACGGCGCTCACCTGCCGGCGGAGGGCCTCATCGGTCTCGATGAGGTCGGAGATCTTGTCATAACCGTACATCACCGTCGTGTGATCTCGACCGCCGAGAGCATCGCCGATGCTCGGCAGCGAGCTGTCGGTTTCTTCTCGGATCAGGTACATGGCGATCTGCCGGGGGAGTGCCACTTCCCGGCTTCGATCCCGGCTGAGCATTCGGTCTTCGTTCACACCGAAGTGTTCGGCGACAGCTGCGATGATCTGTTCCACCGAAAGAACACCCGATCGGGGCGAGAAATCGATGAGCGCCGACTTGACCACTTCTGGGGTCAGATGAACTCCGCTCAGGTCGGCAAACGCCAGCACGCGTGTCGAGCGCGCCTTCGAGTTCACGAATGTTGCTCTGAAGCCGCCGTGCGATGACTTCCAGCAAGCTCCGGCTCGATCGCCGGCCAGCCCGATCCGCCTTGGAACGCAGGATCGCCATCCGGGTTTCGAAATCAGGGGGCTGGATGTCGGCCGTCAATCCCCACTCAAAACGAGACCGGAGGCGTTCTTCGAGCGTCACCAGGGCCTTGGGAGATCGGTCGGACGAGATCACCAACTGTCGCTCCTGGCCATGCAGTGTGTTGAACGTATGGAAGAATTCTTCTTGGGTGGATTCCTTGCCGGCGATGAACTGGATGTCATCGATCAGAAGCACGTCAATCTGCCGGTAGCGGCCCCGAAAGGCATCCGTCGTGTGCGTACGGATGGCATTGATCATGTCGTTGGTGAACTCTTCCGACGAGACGTAGAGCACGCTCAGCCCTTGTAAATGGCATGTCCTGCCGATAGCGTGCAGCAAATGGGTCTTGCCAAGGCCCACGCCACCGTACAGGAAGAGTGGGTTGTAGGCACGAGCCGGGCTCTCCGCCACAGCCATTGCCGCTGCGTGCGCCAGCCGATTGCTTGGCCCGACCACGAAATTCTCGAACGAATAGCGAGCGTTGAGATTTCTCCCGGATGGCTGACCGGCGCGGCGTTCAGCCGGAGAGAAGGATGAGCTTGGCTCCGGTGGGGCAGGCGTCAAAGGCTCAGAGGTGTCTGGTTGCCAAACCACGAAACGCACGTCGACCGTCGAGCCTGAGATCCCGGTCAACACACGTTTCACCGTGGAAAGTAGTCGGTCTTCCAGCCAATCCCGGGCGTAGGCATTCTGTACGCCAATTACGTAGGCACCATCTTCGTAGGTCAGGAGTTCCGCATCGCGCACCCAGGTATCAAAAGACGCTCGGGGCATCTCCATTTGCAGTTGCCCAAGCGCTGCCTGCCAGTGGCGCTTTGCGTTCATACGGACCTCCGACGGATCGATGCCGGTCCAAACGCACGACCGGTTTGACCTCACCCGCGATTTTCATGTCACGCCGTATGAGACTTGCGTCTCAGTGCTGCAGGAGGGAGGTGCCTGGCTGTCGAGGAGACAGCTCCCCAATGTAGGTTGCCACTTGTCTGATCGATCATCTGCGATCCGGCGATGCGCATGGCAACGAGGTGATCATAGCAAAACGCTGACCGTCCAACAAGTCGCCAGGCCTTCGCGAACCTAAAAACAATCAATGTTTTAAGGATGCGAAATGTAAAAGGTTGGGAGTTGCCTAAGACCCCAGGCGGGCGTCCAGGGATGAGATGGACGTCATCGGATACGGCCACATGTTGCCCGGGACTTCTGGCAAGACGCCATATCTGCGGCCTCGCGGCGCCATCAGCCGAAATCGCTGTTAGGGAACCTTAAATGTAAACTTGTGGACTCGCCAATTGGGCCGTTAACCCCGCATGTACTAACAGCCGGATTGGGGCTTGGATTGCTCATATTCCTTTAACAATCGGAAGGGGGCCGGGCCAAACGCCAAATATGCGAAATACGACAGCCCTCGCGGCCGACAACGCCCCCCTAGAAGACGGCGTCAAATGCCTCCCGTACTGAGCGGGCCGGCACCAGTTCGACCGATGCCGGCAGGCTCTCGGGGGGGCGAAAGCTCTTGGGCACGACGATGCGACGGAAGCCGAGCTTAGCCGCCTCAATCAATCGAGATTCGAGTTGGCCGACTCGGCGCAAGCTCTCCCGAAAGGCCAATCTCGCCGATCAGTGCGAGATCCGCCGGCAGGCCGCGGTCATCGGCCGAGGACGCGATGGCGGCGGCGATCGCCAGATCCGCCGCCGGTTCGCTCACACGCATCCCCCCGACGACGCTGGCAAACACGTCTTGGTCCGATAGGCGGATACCGACCCGCCGGGAGAGGACAGCGATGATCAGGAGCAGGCGGTTGGCATCCAGCCCGTTGGCCGTCCGCCTGGGATGCCCGAATGTGGTGCTGCTGGTCAGCCCCTGCACCTCCACCAGCAGCGGCCGCGTGCCTTCCATCGTCACCGCTACCGCCGAGCCGGGGGCGTTGAGCACGCGTTCAGCCAAGAAGGCTTCCGAGGGATTGAGCACCTCGGCCAGGCCCGAAGGTTTCATCTCAAACACGCCCACTTCGGTCGTGGCGCCGAAACGGTTTTTGACGGATCTCAGCAAACGATAGGCGTGGAACGGGTCCCCCTCAAGGTAAAGGACAGTGTCCACCACATGCTCCAGCACACGCGGTCCGGCGATGGCGCCCTCTTTGGTCACATGGCCGACCAAAAAGACCGCCAATCCGCTTGCCTTGGCCAGATTCTGAAAACGCATGGCGCCCTCGCGCACCTGAGAGAGAGAACCGGCCGCCGACTCGAACTCCGCCGATTGGACAGTTTGGATCGAGTCGATGATCGCCAGATCGGGCTTGAGAGCCTCGATTTGCTGGGTGATCGAACTCCAGGTCAGTCTCTGTGAGCAGAAACAGATTGTCGGAGACGGCCCGCTCTCCGGCAAGCCGCAGGGCGCGGCCCTTGATTTGACGCTCGGATTCCTCTCCCGACACATACAGGACCCGCCGCTCCGTCGCCATCTCAATGGCGGTCTGCAGAAGGAGGGTTGACTTCCCAATCCCCGGATCACCCCCGATGAGAATCACCGAGCCCGGAACCACACCCCCGCCCAGCACGCGGGCGAACTCATCGATGGGCAACGGCCAGCGCTCGTCCGGATCCCCGGAGATGTCGGAAAGCCTCTTGGGTGTGGATGGTGCCCCGCGCAGGCCGCGTGCCACTCGACCGCTGGGCGGCGTTTGAGTTTCGGCCGCCATGCTGTTCCAGGCGCCGCATTGGGGGCAACGCCCCAGGGGTTTGGGAGCCGTCCGACCACATTGTTGGCAGACGAAGACGGTGCGCGATTTGGACAGGGCAACCTCCGGCCGCATTATACGGTTGCACGAATTTGGCAACAAGAAACGGGGCCTGGCTGCTCGCCAGGCCCCGCACATTTCAATAGTCACTCAGGGGCTCAACTGGTCGGCACAGGCTCTTGCTCGCCCTCATCCTGTTCCTTCTTGGCCTTGTCCTTGGTCAGCACGATCTCATCGTCTTTGGCATCGATCAGGATCGGCTCGCCCTGCTTGAACTTGTCGGAAAGGAGCGCATCTGACAACTTGTCCTCGATCTGATTCTGGATGACACGCTTCAATGGCCTGGCGCCCATCTCCGGGTCGTAGCCCCGTTCGGCGAGCAACTCGCGGGCCGAGTCGGTCAGGCGCAGAGAAATCGCGTACTCGGTCAGACGATCTGAGACCTTGGCCAGCTCGAGATCGACGATGGAGGCGATCTGCTCCCGGTTCAAGGCATGGAAGACAATGATCGCATCCACGCGGTTGATGAACTCCGGCCGGAAGACTTTGCGCAGTGCATCCATCAGCTTCTTGCGCATGTCCTGGTACGCAAGCCTGCGCTTCGGTTTCCTCGTCGCGCTTGACGTTGAAACCCAGATTGGATTGATTCTGGATCAACTCGGCGCCGATGTTGGAGGTCATCACGATGATGGCGTTGCGGAAATCGACCTTCCGGCCGCGGGCGTCGGTGAGGTGGCCCTCTTCCATGATCTGAAGGAGCATATTGTGCGCTTCGGGATGCGCCTTCTCGATCTCATCGAAAACCACGATCGAGTATGGGCGGCGGCGGATGGCTTCGGTTAATTGGCCAGATTCCTCATAGCCGACATAGCCGGGAGGCGCCCCAACCAGGCGGCTGACCGTATGCCGCTCCATGAACTCGGACATATCGATCTGGATCAGGGCTTCTTCGCTGCCGAAAATGAACTCGGCCAGGGCCTTGGTGAGTTCGGTCTTACCGACGCCCGTTGGGCCGAGGAAGATGAACGAACCAATCGGGCGCTTGGGGTCCTTCAATCCGGCGCGCGATCGCCGGACGGCCTTGGCGATGGCCTCGATGGCCTCGTCTTGGCCGACGATCCGTTCGTGGAGAACCTTCTCCATATCCAGCAGACGCTGTGATTCTTCCTGAGCGATCTGCATCACCGGCACGCCGGTCCACATTGAGACCACTTCGGCGATATCTTCGGCCGTCACCTTGGGCCCGTGCTCACCGCGATCCCAGCCACCGCGCAATTGCGCCAACTGATCCTCAAGATCGGCTTCGCGGTCCATCAGTTCCTGGGCGTCGTCGTAGCGCGCTTCCTCCACCGCCAGGGCATGTGCCTCGCGTGTGTTACGAAGTTCGCCGATCATATCCCGCAAGCGATTTGGCTTCCGGGCTCTTGTACATGCGCACCCGCGAGGCCGACTCATCGATCAGATCGATCGCCTTGTCGGGCAGGAAGCGCTCAGTCACATAGCGGGCGGAGAGATGCGCTGCAGCTTCGATCGCTTCATCGGTAATCGGAGCTTATGGTGCTCCTCGTAGGGCTCTTTGACGCCCCGAAGGATGTTGATCGTCTCTTCGACCGATGGCTCTTCGACCATGACCGGCTGGAACCGCCGCTCGAGGGCAGCGTCACTCTCGATGTACTTCCGGTACTCATCCAGCGTGGTGGCGCCGATCACCTGGAGCTCGCCCCGCGAAAGGGCCGGCTTGAGGATGTTGGCCGCATCGACGGATGATCCCGCCGATCCGGCGCCGACCAGCATATGAACCTCGTCGATAAAGAGAATGGCGCTGGCGGATTTTAGCTCGTCAATGACTCGCTTGAGGCGCTCTTCGAATTGTCCGCGGTACATCGTGCCGGCGACCAGCGATCCGACGTCGAGTTGGAGAACTCGCTTGTCGAGCAACGGCTCGGGGGTCTCCCCGGCCACGATGCGTTGCGCGAGCCCCTCGACAATGGCCGTCTTTCCCACGCCCGGTTCGCCGATCAGCGCCGGGTTGTTCTTTGTGCGTCTGGCCAGGATTTGAATGACGCGTTCGATTTCGGTCTGGCGGCCGATCACCGGATCGAGTTTGCCTTCTTCGGCCAGGGCGGTCAGGTCAGTTGCCAAGCTGATCCAGGAGCGGGGTCTTGGCCTGCGAACTCGCCTCGGCTTCGCCCCGCCGGGGCTGCGGCACGTCGTGTTGGGCTTTCCTGCAGGATACGGCGCGTTTGCCGGCGAACTTGTTCCGGCGTCACGCCCAGCCGCTTCAAGACATCCAGCCCGACGCCTTCATCCTGGCGCACGAGGCCGAGCAGCAGATGCTCAGTGCCGATGTAGTGGTGGCCCATGCGGCGGGCTTCTTCGATGGCAAGTTGGAGAACCTGCTCGGTCCCCGGCGCCAACTCAATCCGGCCCCCGGCGTGCCGCCCGATGCCGGAAAGCCGTTCGACCATTTCTTTGACACGCGCCGGATCCAGACCAAGCTCGCGCAGGACGCGACCGGCAACGCCGCCTTCCTCCCGGATAAGTCCGAGCAGAAGGTGCTCGGTGCCGATGTAGTTGTGGTGCATCCGCTCGGCCTCTTCATGAGCCAGGCTGAGAACTCGGCGGGCACGCTGTGTGAAGCGTTGCATTTTGTCGTCGGCCACTCGTACCTCCGCGATAGGCTGATGTTGCCAGCGCTCGCTTGCCCTATTCTACCAAAGAACCCCTTTCGGCCCGCTTACGAGGGCCCTTAAAGTTCACCGGGCCCGCCCCTGGCCCTGGTGATGGAACCCTGAATAAGCGAGACCGGGCGCACACTGAGTGTCGCCCGGTCGAGGAAAGCATTTGCGATTAGTTCTCTTGGCCGCCGCCGGGATCCTCTGGCTCAGGCTCTGCGCCTTCCGCCACGGGCATGTCCTCCGGCGAAAGATCCTCTGGCTCGGGCTCTCCGCCTTCTGCCATGGGCATGTCCTCCGGCGAAAGATCCTCTGGTTCGGACTCTCCGCCTTCTGCCATGGGCATGTCCTCCGGCGAAAGATCCTCTGGTTCGGGCTCTCCGCCTTCGGCCACGGGCATATCCTCCGGCGAGATGGTCCTCTGGTTCGGGCTCTCCGCCTTCGGGCATGGGCATGTTCTCTGGCGAACGATCCTCGGCTTCGAGGGCGGCGTCGAAGTCCTCGACCTCGTCAACCATCTCCGCCGCCTGCTCGTCGCCGTCGATGTCCTCCATGGCGGTCTTCCAGTCCTGGTCAGTGAAGTCGGCCGAGTCAACCTTGCGAAGGCTCAAACCGATCCGACGACGCTCCGGATCGACATTGATGATCCGCAACGTAAGCACGTCGCCCTCGTTGACCACTTCACGCGGATGTTCGACCCGCCGCTCGGACAACTCCGAGATGTGGATTAGGCCCTCCACCTCGTAATCGTCGGTTTCCGCCAAGCGGGCGAACGCGCCGAACTTGGTCAGCTTAGTCACCGTACCTTCGACCAGCTGCCCCTCCTGAAACTTGGCGGATATCTCATCCCACGGGTCATCCTCGAGCTCGCGGATCGAAAGGCTGATTCGCTTCCTATCCAGGTCGAGATCGAGCACCTTGACCTTGATTTCCTGCCCGACTTCCAAAACTTCGCGCGGATGGGACACCCGCTTCCAGGACAGCTCGGACGTGTGCACCAGGCCGTCGGCACCGCCGATATCGACAAAGGCGCCGAAGTCGGCCAGGCTGATCACATGACCGGTGCGGATCTCACCGGGCTTGAGTTCTTCGATGAGGCGCTCCTTCAGAAGATCGCGCGCCTCGCGCGCCGCCTCCCGTTCAGAGAGGATCAGGCGGTTGCGCCGACGGTCAACTTCAATGACCTTGACCACGATCGGCTCGCCGATCATCTCGCCCCAGCGCTGGTCGGGCGTTTCGCCCTGGGCGCGGCGCCGCCGTGAAAGGCTGACTTGGGAGGCGGGGACGAATCCCCGCAGGCGGCCCAGCTTGACGATCAAGCCGCCCTTATTGAAGCCGGCGATTTCGCCTTCATAATTCTCTTCGGCCCCGAGCAAATCTTCTGCCCGCTGCCAATCGTTTTCTTCCTCGGCCCGCAGGAAAGAAAGCAGGATCATCCCGTCACGGTCGCCGGCCTTGACAACATAGACGGTCACTTCTTGCCCAACGGCCAGGCCCTCCAGCTTATCGGGGGGAGCTGGGCCATCTCCTGGCTCGAAATCACGCCTTCGGACTTAGCGCCAATATCAACCAGAATGTCGTTCTCTGAGACGCGAGCGATGACCCCGGTCCGGATTTCGCCGCGCCGAGGGGTTTCCAATTCGTAGGCTTCTTCCGCCAACAAAAGATCCATCGGATGAACTGCTTGACCCTGTTCTTCCGATGGGCTTGCCGTGCTCTCGATTTCCTGGTTACTCGACATAAAAACGGTCATCTCCAAATACAAGGTTTGCGCATTATAAAGGCGTTTGGGGCGCTTGACAACCACAGAAAGGCGAGCAGCCCGCTGCATGGGGTATAATGCGGCCCGGATTATTGATGATGACGGTTGTCTATCCCTTCACTGCCATAGTCGGACAAGACCGCATGCGCAGGGCGTTGATCTTGAACGCCATCAACCCGCGCATCGGCGGCGTCCTTATCCGTGGCGAGCGCGGCACAGCCAAGTCCACAGCCGCACGCGCCCTGGCTGCCCTCCTACCCGAAGTTCCGGTTGTCGCCGACTGCCGCTTTGGCTGTGACCCCAACGAACCCACGACCTGGTGCACCGAGTGCCGCCAGCGCGTCGCCCACGGCGAAGTCCTCCCAACCGAGATGCGACGTACATCGTTCGTAGACCTTCCGGTCTCGGCCACCGAAGACCGCGTTGTGGGCACCCTGGACATCGAGAAGGCGATCAAGGAAGGCGAACGCAGCTTCGAACCGGGCGTGCTGGCCAACGCCAACCGCGGCCTGCTCTATATCGATGAAGTCAACCTGCTCGACGATCATGTGGTGGACGTCTTGCTGGACTCAGCGGCGCTGGGGATGAACATCGTTGAGCGCGAGGGCATCTCCTTCAGCCACCCCGCTCGCTATATCTTGGTGGGAACGATGAATCCAGAAGAGGGCGACCTGCGGCCGCAGCTCCTTGACCGCTTCGCGCTCTCGGTCGAGATTAGGGGCCTCCAGGATCCCCGCGATCGTGTGGCGATTATGGAACGCAACCTGGCCTATGAAGGCGACCCCGAAGGCTTCCAGGCCGAGTGGCTGGCGCGTGAACAAGCACTCTCGCGAGAAATCCACACCGCCCGCATGCTCCTGCCGACAGTGACCTATGCCAAACCGGATCTGCTGGCCATTGCAGCGCTCACATCTTCATTTCACGTGGATGGCCACCGCGCCGACTTGGTGATCTTGAAGGCCGCACGGGCGCACGCTGCTTTTGAGGGGCGCCAGACAATCAGCGATCGTGACATCGCCCTGGCTGCCGAGCTGGCGCTCCCGCATCGGCTCCGCCGCGGGCCCTTCCAGCAGATCGAAATCACGACCGATGAGCTTCAACAGCGCATCCAACAGGTCCAGGCCGACGTCGAGGACGACGAGTTGGCAGAGGCCGCCGGCGCCGAAGACCAGGATGCGTCGTCTAAAAAAAAAGCGGGGAGCAGCGTGAGGGCGTAGCCGGCGACGCGCCCCCCCAAAGCGAAGACGCCCGGCGCACCGAACCCACGCGCCAAACCACCGGACAGTCCTTGGATGCCCACTGGTGGAGGGCGGTGAGAAGGTCGCCACCGGCGACACTTTCCAGCCACGCAAGATCGACTTGCCTCTCGACCGCCTGGTGCGCCATCAGGGCGGACGGCGAACGCGCACCCGCACTGATCGCAAGCGCGGCCGCTACATCATGGCCAGGCCCGCCCGTGGTAAGACCAGCGATATCGCCTTCGACGCCACGCTGCGAGCCGCCGCGCCTCATCAAAAGGAACGCAAGCGCGACGGCCAGTCGCCGGCTCTTTCCATCAAGCGCTCCGACCTGCAGCAGAAGGTCCGCGTCCGCAAGGCCGCCAACTTGATCCTGTTCGTGGTGGACGCGTCCTGGTCGATGGCCGTCGCCGAGCGCATGTCCGCCACCAAGGGTGCCATTTTGTCGCTGCTGACCGACGCCTATCAGCGGCGAGACCGCGTCGGCTTGGTGGTCTTCCAAAAGGATCGGGCGCTGACCGTGCTCCCACCGACGAACTCCATCCAGTTGGCCCGCCAGGCCCTGAAGGACATCCCCGTGGGCGGCAAGACCCCCTTGTCGGCTGGGTTGCTCATGGCTTATGAGTTGTTGAAGCAGGAGAAGATTCTGCACCCGGATGTGCTGCCGCTTATGATCCTGCTCACCGATGGGGCAGGCAATGTGGCCCTCGGCGATCTTCCCCCACAGGAGGAAGCGCACCGCATCTCGGATCTGATACGCGAGGGGAAATCCGCTCGGTGGTGATCAATATGGAACACGCCGCCTTTGACCAGGGACTGGCCCGAGCCCTGAGTGAGCGGCTGGCGGCCCCGTGCTACACGTTGCATGAACTGAAGGCCGAGAGCCTTTACCACGCCGTGCGCCGGGAGATCGACACAACACCCTCTTAGAGCCCCCGCTGGACCGCCTGCGCTCATGAAATCAAATTGTGAAAGATTTCACAAATCTCGGGGGCCAGGCGCCTGTTTGCGAGTTAGCCGTTCCAAACGATGCTCGAGAGAACGCCAAACCTGTTCACGACGCCAGCCTTCCGGCCAATGGCTGAGGCACACCAATGCCGCCTCGGCCCACGCCCGGGCCGAGGCCAGATCGTGATCGCGCCACTCGGCCTGTTTGGCCAATTCGATGCAAGGGATCGGGTCCTCGGGAGCCAGGGCATGCCAGGCCATCCAGACGTCGACTGCCTCGAGGTAGCGCGATTGGCGCTTGAGATGTCCGCCCCAGCGCCGGAGCGCTTCACGACGCAGATCTGAGTCCGCCTCCGATTTCGGCCGCTTCCCTGTAGGCCGCTTCGGCGTTGCGCGGCCGCCCTGCGCGCTCGTGCCAGCGGCCGATGGCCAATGCTTCCGACGGCGATAGATCGCCTGGCGCCGCACTCTCATACCGTCGGAGCACCTCCGTCGCCAGCCCGACGAGGGACAGAATATCAACCGCGTTGTGGTAGACCACGCGCCGCATCTGGCTGGTCTCCCCGGTCCTCAAGTAGTCGATGTACAGGCCGGGAATCTCCGACCCGGGCACATCCTCCTCAGTCCGCGATATGCCCAGCACCCCACGCTCGAGCGTTCCGAGTCGGCAATCCGACAATTGGCGCTGCCACAGACGACGAGAGGGGTGGAGCAGATCGAGGTGGGGGCGCCTCGTGATCGGCAGCGAACGCTTCAATCCCAGCATGTAACGGGTTTCGAGCATCGGGAGGTCGAAGGCACGCCCGTTGAATGTGACGTATCCCGCAGCATCGTCCAGATGGGCCTGCAAGGCCGTGAGCATCCCCGCCTCTTCGAGAGGATCGCGCAAGAAATACTGCCGCAGGATGAATTCGTCCGCCACAAAATGGCCCAATCCAACCAGGAATACCAGCGTCCCCGCCCCCCCGGAAAGACCGGTGGTTTCCGTGTCGATGAATGCCAATCTCTGAAGCTTGACACCGGCCAGGCCGTCATCATGCGCCACCTGGGCAGCCGTTTCCGGCCGGAAGCTCAACATCGTAGCCAGGGGCTGTGATCCGTGAACGTGATCTATTGGGTAGCGGGATTCGATGTAGTACGCAGGGCCCCGAGGGGTCCGCAAGATTTCCCCGGCCAACCCCTCATCGGCGCCGATCGGGGCCGAGCGTTTCGGGGGCTCAGCGGCGGCAGGGGGGGACGTGCGACGCCCGAGGCGCGCCAACCTTCGCCTCAAATCGCGGTCCTCGGTCTCGCTCATGATGCTTCCCGGGCGGGGAATTCAGCCATCGAAGGCGGATTATACCCTTCGACATGGGGGCGCCGAAGCTTGTCAGGCGTCGACGGAGGGGAGAACCACGGTGAATGTCGTGCCTTTGTTGAGGGCCGACTCGACCCAGATGCGGCCATCATGGTGATCGACGATCGACTTCACGATGGACAGACCCAGGCCCGTCCCAGGAGTCCGATCGACCACATTGCTGGCCCGGAAGAACTTGTCGAACAAATATGGTTGGTCGGCCGGTGGAATGCCTGGGCCCGTGTCCCGCACCTTGAGGATGATCTGATCGCCCTCCGCCGCGGCGCTCAGGCTCACCTCGCCGCCCTCCGGCGTGTATTTGATGGCGTTCTCCAGCAAGTTCCCGATCATCTGCCGCAACCGGATCGGATCGCCGCTAACCATCGGCAGGTCTTCCGGCAGGTCGATTTCGAGTTTGAGGCGGCGGGTCTCCGCCGAAGACCGCAAACCTTCCACAGCGTACCGCGCCAGGACGCTGATCGGCGAGCTCTCGCGCGCGATTTCAAGTCCCGCCTCGATTCGTCCCAGGTCGAGCAAATCGGTCACCAGGTTGGTGATCTGCTGAACGCTGAGTTGGACGCGGCGGATGAAGTCCCGCTGCTGATCGTTGACGTCTCCCGCGCGCTCAATCAATTCCACATAACCCAGAATCGCGGTTAGCGGTGAACGCAGGTCATGCGATACCGTGGTCACGAATTCGGATTTGATGCGGTCAAGCTCCTTCAAATGGGTGATGTCCTGCAGCACGATGGACTGGCCGACACCTTCGATCGGCGTTCGCTGGGCGTTGAAGATGCGCCCATCCGGGACCTCGATCTCCTCTCGTCGAGGATGATCTCCTGGCGCGCGCAGCAGGCTCAGCAGCCGGGGGTCGTCCACACTTTCGACGATCGAGCGGCCGATAATCGCCCGCCCATTGACGCCAAAGGCTTCCTGGGCGGCCCGGTTAATGAGCAGCAACCGATTCTCCGCATCTACCACGATGACACCGTTTTCGGTCTGTGTGAGCACGGTCTCGAGCTTGCGCCGTTCGGTTTCCGTCCGCTGGTAGAGCCGGGCATTTTCGATGGCGATGGCTGCGTAGTCTGCCATCGCCACCAGCACGGTCAGATCCTCCCGGGTCAATGTGTGCCCGACCTTGCGGTTGTCCACGCCGAGCACTCCGAGGGTCTGGCCACGCACGCGGAGGGGCAC
The DNA here is from genome assembly GCA_963727915.1 of uncultured Chloroflexia bacterium. GTDB lineage: Bacteria > Chloroflexota > Anaerolineae > Anaerolineales > E44-bin32 > CAWAND01. Next base: position 526,172 of record CAVSID010000001.1, read on the forward strand.
GTAGATCAGCGAGTGAACCAAGTAGGATGTCTTGATCTTCTGCGGCGAGCGCTCATCGAGCACGACCGGCTCACCGGAGGCGATCACCTGACCTGCCAGGGAGTCGTTAATTTGAAGGCGGAAGGTATGGGCAAAGTCCTCGTCGAAATTCTTCGAAGCCCGCATATAGAGCTGGCCCGATTCCTCATCTTTGAGAAGCAGGCTGCCCTCCTCCGCACCTGTCAGACGCACGGCTGCATCAACCACCGAGGTCAATACCTCATCCAGATCAAGGAGGGCGGTGACGGTTCGCCCAACCCCGGCCAGCGTCTCCAGTTCTTGCAGGCGGCGCTGCAGCCCTGAGGCGTCCGCCCCAGCTTCGAGGCGTGACTTGATCAAATCTTCCCAACGCCGGCGCTCTCCAAGGGCCCGACCGGCTGCCGCCAGCAGGTGTTCCGCCTCGAAGGGTTTGAGAACATAGTCTGTCGCCCCGGCGCGCAGTGCCTCAAGCACCTCGGATTGGGAACCTTCTTCTGCCAAGAGAATGGCTGGCAGCTGCGGGTTGGCATGGCGCACCCGGCGCACCAGCTCGTGGCCCGAAAGTCCAGGCAGTTTGACATCCGCCACCAGCAGGTCGGGAACCATCTCGTTGGCGATAGCCAAGGCCGACATCCCGTCGCCGACGGATTGCACCTGATAACCCGCCGGGCCGAGGACGACATCCTTCACATGCCGCAGGGTTTCGCGGTTGCTGGTGACAATCAGAACGCGTTCACCGCTCATGGGATGTTGGGGGGAAGAGGTTCATGGGTAGGCGGGTCATCTCAGGCTTTGGCGTTGCGACCGGGCGCTCAAGGCTGGGGGGGCTGCAGGCCAGGAGGGGGGTACTCCCATTCGGGGCCGCTGGGCGCTTCGACAGGTGCTGTCTCAAGCAACAGACCGATCTGGTCACGCAGGTCGCCGAGGGCAGCGGCGATGTCCCCCTCGCCAACTCCCCCTGCAAGCTCGATCAAGCGTTGATGAATGCCGGTCAATCGCTGCCGCTCCTCGGCGTCCAATGTCGGCCCCTTGTGTGCGTGCGCCACTTGTTTTTCGAGTTTCTTGGCGCGCATTTCCAGAGCCTGGAAGAGGCGCGCGTTCACCAGCGAGATGGAGGCGTAGTCCGCCACACCTTCGAGCATTGCCTGGTTGCGCTCGGAGAACGGCCGGGTGTCCTTGCGCGCAACATTGATCACTCCGACGGATTGGTCCCGCACCTGGATGGGAACGATCAAGGCGGCACGTCCTATGCGGGCCACCTTGAACTGGCCAAGCCCCTCCCCATGGATGCGCAGCGCCTCCCCGGAAAGCATAACCAAGGCACTCACCCCGTCATCCCACGGCTGATGAAGCCGCCCGGCTTCGGCCGGCGGGAGACCGGACTGGGCTCGCATGACGAGTTCGTCGGTGACTTCGTCGCGCAGCAAGATCCATCCCATGTCAGCTTCAGTGACGTATAGGCTGCCTTCCATCAGTTTGGCGAACAGCTGGTTCTGATTGGTCGTGGACGTGACGGCCTTGCCGATGCCGTAGATCGTGGTGAGCTCGCGCACCCTGCGCTCCAGCTGGCGGTTGCTTTCAGCCAACTGATCGGCCAGCTGCTTGCGCTCCCGTCGCAGACGGATCTCGTTCAGCGCCCTCTCGACGGCCGCCAGCGCCTCGGCTTCCCGAAGCGGCTTGACGAGATAATCCCGGGCTCCCAGGCGGAAGGCTTGAATGGCATCGGCTTCCATACCCTCGGGCGCCATGACCAGCATCGGCACTTCAATCCCCTGCGAGCGCAGAGCGACCAGCAGATCCTTACCGCTCAGCCCTGGAAGCGTCAGGCTGGCCAGGATCAAGTCGGGAGCGAAATTCAGGGCGGCTTGTATGGCACTCCCGGCGTTGCTGGCGGATGAGGTCTCGTAACCCATTGGCTCGAGAACCTGACGCGTCAGCAGATCGAGCACCTCGGGGTCTTCGTCGACAACCAGCACGCGCTCTTGTTGATGATCAACCATCGTGCGGCTATGATAGCATGCTTAGCACGCCCAAGGGAGTGGCCCATAAGACCCGTACGTAGCCTCCAGGTCCCACAGCTCACGGCGCTGTAATCTTGACGGGGGTTTGTTCAGACCTTTACAATTCCCACCGTCTCATGGGTGCTGAAAACTATGGAATATAAAGACTACTACCAGATCCTCGGCGTCGACCGATCTGCCGACGAGAAAGAGATCAAGCGGGCCTATCGCAAGCTTGCCCTCAAGTATCATCCGGACAAGAACCCCGGCGACAAGCAAGCTGAGGAGAAATTCAAAGAACTCAACGAGGCCTACGAAGTCTTGGGGGATGCCGAGAAACGCGCCAAGTACGACCAATTGGGCACGTCCTATCGGCAATGGGAACGAATGGGCCGCGGGTCAGGAGATTTCGACTGGTCCCAATGGGCGGGCGGCGTGCCCAGCGGCGGCACTCGCGTCGAATTCACCGATCTCGGCGATCTCTTCGGCGGTGGGTTTTCCGATTTCTTCAACGCCGTCTTTGGCGGCAACATGCCCGCTGGGGGCCGTCGGCAGGCTGCCGCCAGACAGGGAAGGGACGTCCGCCAGAAGCTACCCATCAGCCTGGCCGAGGCCTATGCCGGGGATCGCGTCGTGTGGCGATCGATGGGCGAAAGCTGGAAGTGACGATACCGGCCGGCGCACAGACAGGGACCAGAATCCGTCTTTCGGGCCAGGGTGCGCCCGGTGCCCAGAGGGCGGGAGACCTCTACCTGGACGTCGAGGTGCTACCAGATGAACGCTTCGAACGCAGGGGCGACGATCTGTATGCTGATGCGAAGATCGATCTGTACACGGCTGTCCTCGGAGGAGAAATCAAAGTGCCCACCCTTGAAGGTGATGTCGTCCTGACCATCCCACCGGGCAGTCAACCAGACCAGACCTTTCGCCTCAAGGGACGCGGGATGCCCAAGCTCCGCCACGAGGATCAGCACGGGGATCTCTATGTTCGCTTGAAGATCGCCATCCCAACCGATCTCACACCCGGTGAGCGCGAGCTCTTCGAGAAGTTATCCAGTTCACCCAGCCGGTAGTTCGCACGTACAACCGAAGATGGTGCCCCCTGCCAGAAGGAAAATGATGAGATGAGACGAAATGTTTGGATGGTAGCTACGGCGGCGTTGTTGCTGAGCAGCTTGGCCTGCACATTCGGATTTGGCCTGCCCTCATTCACTTCAGGGCCCGGCCCCGCGACGCCGCCGCCCTTGACCGCGGCGCCTCTGGCAACTGCTCCGCCACTGGCGCAGCCGGCAGCTTCGCCGGCAGCCGGAAGTCTCAGCGCCCTGTATCAGCAGGTCAACGATGGCGTGGTGAGCATCTTGATCTTCCCGCCCAACGGCGCCAGCGACAGCCTGCCTGTCGCCCAGGGGTCCGGGTTTGTGATCGACAACGACGGCCACATCGTGACCAACCAACATGTGGTTAGCGATGGCGGCGACATCGAAGTCGACTTTTCCTCTGGCGAGAAGGCATACGCCACGCTGGTGGGCACCGATCTTGATTCTGACCTGGCGGTTCTCAAGGTGGATGTGCCCTCCGACCAGCTCACGCCCCTCCCACTCGGGGACTCAGACAACGTGCTCGTGGGCGACACGGTTGTCGCCATCGGCAATCCCTTCGGCCTGTCGGGCACGATGACGGTAGGCGTGGTCTCGGCGGTGGGCCGTACCCTCGAATCCGAACACGCTGCGCCGGGAGGGACACCCTTCACCGCCGGTGACATCATCCAGACCGATGCTGCCATCAATCCCGGGAACTCGGGCGGGCCGCTGATCGACCTGCAAGGGGAAGTCATCGGGGTCAATCGCGCTATCCGCACCAACTCGACCAATGCTACCGGGAGCCCTCTCAACTCCGGCATCGGCTTTGCCGTCCCCATCAACATCGTCCGGCGCGTGGTCCCCGTGTTGATCCAGAACGGACACTATGATTATCCGTATGTCGGCATCCAGAGTCTGGACGACCAACTGTGGACCCTCAAGACGCTTGACGCGCTTGGGCTCCCATCCGACGCCACGGGCGCCTACGTCACTTGTGTGACGCCCGGTGGCCCGGCGGATCTGGCCGGGGTCAAGGGCGCCGGCGACTGTCAGACGGCCGGCCTCACCGGGGGCGGCGACTTGATCACAGCCATAGACGGCCATCCGGTCCGCGCCTTCAGCGACCTGCTCTCGTACTTGATCAACGAGACCAGCCCTGGTGACCAGATCACCCTGACCGTTCTCCGCCGCGGCCAGCAAATGGACATCCAGCTGACGCTCCAGCCTCGGCCCAAATAGCCCGCTTCACACCGGCGCCGGGTTGCACAGCCCGGGTCGGATCAAGGTACAACTCTAATGAAAAAGCGGGGCGCCGGCCGGCGCCCCGCTTTTGTCCAACAAGGGCAATTGGCTACGGCCCGGAAGTCAGAAACACAGCGCTTTCTAGGTCCAACAATGTGTTGGCCATGACTTCCAAATCGCGTTTGGCGGCAAATAGGTCGTTGGCGTCCAGCTCATCCAGGGCAGTGGCCAGCCTATCCCGCATGGATTTGACTGTCTTGGCCGGATCCGAATCCAAGCCCGACTGGATGCTGGCCAACTTGCTGTCGGTGTCCTTGAGTGCGGCTTGCGCGCCCAGTGGATTGTCTTCGGCCAAGGCCAGCTGGGAGGTTGTCACATCCACCAGGACCGAGAGCAGTGCCAGATGCCGCTGCGACTTGGCCAGCTGGTCGTTGAGGGTGGCGTTCTCGTCTTTGAGGGGCCTGAGATTGTCAGCCTCGGCTTGCGCCGTGCTCAACTGCTGCTGTGTCTGTTGAAGATCTTGGCTCAGAATGCGCAATTCCTGAGTTTGAGGGCGGACCCGCAAGAACCAGACCAAAGCCACTCCCAGGGCAAAGACGACGCCCAGGCCGGCCGCCCAGCGGAGGGCGGCTCCGACCCAGCGGGCCGAGCGACCAGGTGGGGTGTCTGCCGATGGAGGCTCAGCCATCCCTTCGGTTGCCCCCGAACCCGTCTCGAGCTTTGGCTGGGTGTCTTCCACCCCTGGATTTTCTGCTTCACTCATGAATGGCGTGCCTCCCGTTGTCGATTTGGTCGTGGGTTAGGCTGAGGTGCCACGGCTTAGTTCTACCAGAAATTGCCGGCCGATGTCGAGATCATTAGCTGTCCGAAGATTGGATCAGGTCTCATTCTGCACCAGATTGTGTCCCTTGCAGGCGCCCTCAAGATCGGCTTAGGCTCATTCTACCGCTCATCTCCTATGTCTCAATTCGCCGTACGGCCTCAGATGGTCCAGGTGGAGGACCGTCTGGCAAAGACCCGCGCTGACAGCAACCCGAAGACGAACCCCCCGACGTGCGCCCACCACGCGATCCCACTGAATTGGCCCGAACCCAACTGCCCGAGAGCCAGCAAGCCGGACGACAATTGGGACAGGAACCACAGACCCAGAAAAAGATAAGCCGGGATCTCCACCAACCAAGGCAAGAAGATGATCGGGACGAGTGTCAGGACTCGCCCGGAAGGGAATAAGACCAGATAGGCGCCGAGTACGCCGGCAATCGCTCCGCTGGCACCCACAGTGGGGATGCGGGACAGCGGTGCAAAGCCCGCCTGTACTAGCCCCGCCGCAATTCCAGCCAGCAAGTAGAAGACCAGGTAACGGCCCGATCCCAAACGATCCTCTACGTTGTCCCCGAAGATGAACAACACCCACATGTTACTGAGGACGTGAAACCAGCTCCCATGCAGGAACATGGAGGTGATGAGAGACCCGTAGGCAGGGAAATCCCCCAGACTAAGCCGGGCCGGAACGAGACCGTAGGTTGTCAGGAAGATCTGGAACTGCCCCTGACTCAAGGAGGCTTCGAAGAGGAAGACGATCAGATTGAGACCGATTAAGGCGAGGTTGATCAGAGGGGTGGTGCGAGACCTGACGGTGTCCCGGAGTGGGATCATAGGGATTGCTCCGTACGCCTGTCAAACGGCCAGCGCGGGGTGGTATCGGGAGTGGCCCCATTTTACCTCAGGCAGAATGGCGGCCCGGGAGGCGAGTGGCCATCCAGCCTCTCAGATATCCTTCATATGTTGCTTTTGTAGACTAGAAGGGTCGGGATCGGGCTGCACCTTCGGGCTTGACTCAGCCGGCAAGAATGTCTGTTAGGAGGAGCGTATGAACCTCGAGAAGTACACGCAAAAGGCACAGGAGGCGATACTTGCGGCGCAGGCAATCGCCCGTGACCATCATCAGGCAGCTATTGAGCCAGCGCATCTTCTGCTGGCATTGGCGCAGCAGCCAGAGGGCATTGTCCCCGCCATCCTGACCCGAATCGCCGGCTCACCAAATCTGTTGATCAGCGATCTACAGAGTGAAATCCGCGGGCTGGCGACCATGACCGGCGCCGCCGAACAGCCAGGTCTATCGCGGGGGGCGTCCGCCATCTTGGAGGATGCTGAGCGCCGAGCCGTCTCCATGAAAGACGATTATGTATCCACGGAACACCTTCTGCTGGCTCTGGCAGCTGGTCCCGAGTCTGAACGCCTGTCCAAATTCGGACTGACCCCGGATGCCATCCTCCGGGCCCTGGCGACGATTTCGCGGCTCGCAGCGCGTGGTCTCCGCCAATCCCGAGGACACCTATCAGCCCCTGGAAAAGTACGGCCGCGATCTCACGCAACTCGCGCGGTCAGGGCAAGCTCGACCCGGTCATCGGCCGGGACGAGGAGATCCGCCGGGTGGTTCAGGTCCTTTCACGGCGCACCAAGAACAACCCTGCCCTGATTGGCGATCCCGGCGTGGGCAAGACAGCCATTGTTGAAGGTCTGGCACAGCGAATTATCAACGGTGATGTCCCGGAGGGGCTGAAGAACAAACGCCTCATCCAGCTCGATCTGGGTGCCCTGGTCGCCGGAGCAAAATACCGCGGCGAGTTTGAGGAACGTCTCAAGGCCGTCCTCAAGGAAGTCACGGATGCGGCCGGCGAGATTCTCTTGTTTGTAGATGAGCTCCACACCGTCATCGGTGCTGGTGCCGCCGAAGGCGCCATGGACGCTGGCAACATGCTCAAGCCGATGCTTGCCCGCGGCGAACTCCACCTGGTGGGTGCCACAACGCTTGATGAGTACCACAAGTACATCGAGAAGGACCCAGCGCTTGAACGACGATTCCAGCCGATCTTCGTCGATGAGCCCAGCGTGGAAGACACGATAAGCATCCTGCGCGGTTTGAAGGACCGCTATGAAGTCCACCACGGCGTTCGCATTCAGGACGGTGCTGTCATCGCCGCCGCCACGCTGTCTCACCGCTACATCACTGGCCGCTTCCTGCCCGACAAGGCCATCGATCTGATCGACGAGGCCGGCGCCCGCCTGCGGACAGAGATCGATTCCAAGCCTCAGGTGTTGGACCAGGTGGATCGGGAGATCATGCAGTTGGAAATCGAACGCGAGGCACTGCGTCAGGAGAAGGACAAGGCCTCCCGGGCACGGCTCGATCGTTTGGAGAACGAATTGGCCAACCTGCGCGAGGAATCCTCGGAGCTCCACGCTCGCTGGACAACCCAGAAAGAGGCGATTGGGGAACTGCGCACCACCAAAGAGAAGATCGAGCAGACGCGCCACGAAATCGAACGGGCGGAACGAAAAGCCGATCTGGAAGGGGCGGCAAGGCTGCGCTACGGCACCCTGCGCGATCTCGAGAAACAGCTTACCGATCAGGAACAGCGGCTGCAGGAACTCCAGAGCCAGGGTGCGCTGCTCAAGGAGGAGGTAGATGCCGAGGACATCGCCGCCGTTGTCTCACGCTGGACGGGCATCCCGGTATCGAAGCTGCTCGAGGGCGAGGGGGAGAAGCTGATACACATGGAAGCTCGGCTGCACCAACGCGTCATCGGCCAGGACCAGGCGGTCGAGGCGGTTTCCAACGCCGTGCGCCGTGCTCGCTCCGGGCTGCAGGATCCCGGCCGACCGATGGGCTCCTTCATCTTCCTTGGGCCAACCGGCGTCGGCAAGACGGAACTCGCCAGGGCTCTGGCCGAGTTCCTGTTCGACGACGAGCAAGCCATGATCCGGATCGACATGGGCGAGTACCAGGAAAAGCACACCGTGTCTCGCTTGATCGGCGCGCCGCCGGGCTATGTTGGCTATGAGGAAGGTGGGCAGCTTACCGAGCCGGTCCGGCGGCGACCTTACAGCGTGATCCTGTTCGATGAAATCGAAAAGGCCCATCCCGAGATCTTCAACGTCATGCTGCAGGTGCTCGATGATGGCCGGCTGACCGACGGCCAGGGACGGACGGTGGACTTTCGCAACACGGTGATCATCATGACCAGCAACCTCGGCACCGAACTTTGGAGCGCCGAAGGCCAGGCTGAGGACGTCACCGAGGGCGCCGTCCGAGAGCTCCTAACGCGGCACTTCCGGCCCGAGTTCCTCAACCGTATTGATGAGATTGTCATCTTCCACCGGTTGACGCGGGAAGACCTGGCGCAGATCGTGGAGATTCAGCTACGACGAGTGGTGGCTCGCCTCAAGGAACAGGGGCTGGAGCTTGTGGTCTCCGAGCCAGCCAAATCCTTCCTGGCCGACTTGGGGTACGACCCGGTGTACGGCGCCCGTCCCTTGAAGCGCACCATCCAGCGGCAGCTCCAGGATCCACTGGCGCTCAAACTGATCGCCGGCGACTTTCGGCCGGGGGATGTCATCCAGGTTGTGGTTGAGGGCGATGGTCTGAAATTCGAAGCCGTCGCCGACCACCACCCGGAACCACTTGTTGAATAGGCTCTGCCTTAAGTACAGGTTAGGTATCTCTAACTTGTGCGCAAGGGATGAGCATTACTGCGGATCGCGGACTTAGGATCGGCATCGGCCTGGTTTTCGCCGGCACGGTGGGAATGGTCGTCAGCTACCGGCAGACGGCCCAAGGCGGTGAGACCTTCAGCCTGGAAAAGGAGGGCTGGCGCATCGCCGTTCTGCTCCGACTTGGTGGCTTAGCCCTGTGGCTCTACCTGCCCGCATATCTGCTGGCGCCGGGCTGGATGGCCTGGTCGACTTACGACTTGCCCATGGACGTTCGATGGTTCGGCCTGGCGATCGCCGCTCTGGTTGTGCCGCCGTTCGTCGCTTGGGCTCAACGCAGCCTGGGGGACAACGTGTTGCCGACCGTCGTCACCAGCAAGAATCACGAACTGGCCACCCACCCCCTATCGCTACATCCGCCACCCGCTCTACGCCGCTGGGGCTGTCTTCTTCTTGGCTATGGCACTGGCCGCTGGCAGCTGGTTTCTGCCCCTGGTAGTGCTGGTCGTCTTCCCTGTCCTGTTGGCAAGGATTCCGCTCGAGGAGGCTGGGCTTCTTCGCCGTTTTGGCGAGCCCTATCGGAACTACACGCTACGTACAGGTCGCTTCTTCCCGCGTCTGGGCGTGCCTTCCCGGCCAGGAGATTTCGGCGGCTGATCGATCTTACCGATCAGGTAGCCTGCTCGGCGGCAAAGCTGGCGCTCGACCGCCTTCTCCCCCCAAGGGAAGACCCTTGCATTGGCCTGGCGGTGTCCCTGCGCGGGTCGCAGCGACAGGTCTTATCCAGCACGCAGCCTATTGGCGCGCAGGGGAAGTAGGGCTAAAATGGCGGTTGTTCGGGCGGCCGCGCCTTCGTAAAGAGCTTCAACCGCCCCGCGCACGTCCCCGGAAGGTCAAAGGTCAATGCTCACTGGAGGTGGTTCATGCGCACCCAAAACCTGATCCCTCTGCTGGCAATCCTGCTCGGAATCAGCCTGGTCTCTTCCGGCCAGCGGGTTTCTGCCCAGACTGACACTCCCCCCACTCCGGCGCCGTTGGTCAGCGGCAGCAGCCAAGCCGGCTCCATGAACATCGACCCTCCGGATGCGCTCACGACTTTCACCATTAATAACCCCTATTGCTACCAGCCCGATCCCAATGTCGACAAATGCCAGGTCAATTTCCGGTACATCCAGGCCTCGGACAACCAATCGAGCGCGCCCTACATGACCTGGCTCTCGATCAAGATCTCAGGCAAGAACCGATACATGGCCACCGCCTTCTTTGAGGGCACTATCTACTACTACTACGGCATGGCCCCCGAGGGGCTAACCGTACCGTGTGGAAGCCCCAATGCCGGCGGGGCTGGGACCCTGTATGGCAATGTCTACGGTGTTTCGGTCCAACCGCTGGACAGCAGCCACAATCCCATGAGCACCGATATCGCCAACGTCACCTGCCCGGCCTACAATCCGTAGGAAGGTCGGTTGCTGATGCGGCTCTTCAAGGTTCTTTCCACCCTGCTGGTGTTCAGCCTGGTCCTGGCGCTTGGCGGCGAACCGGTGTCGGCAGCTCCCAACGCTTCCGTGATCATGAATATCTCCAATCCCTACTGCGTCCAATCCACTTCGGACCCGGATGTGTGCTACATCGTCTTGCGCTCGATGACGGCCTCATCTCCCGACTCCAACCTGTTCCGCTTCGAGATTGCCATTGACGGCAAGGTGCGCCTACGCATGCACACTTTCTTCGAGGATTCGATCCTCCTGAGCTATGCCATGTTGGGCAAGGGTTTGAAAGTCGCCTGCGGCGCGCCCAACGCCAGCGGCATACCGGGGTACGGTAGGATCTATTCGGTCAACTTGAGCGCCTATGGTTTTACGGGGTCGCCTATCGTCGACATCGCCAACGTCACCTGCCCAGCGGGCTCCAACAAGAACTATCTTCCCCTGATCAGCAAGTGACTCTGGCGAAATCGACAGCGTTCGCCTCCGGCTTTCCCCAAGCCCTGGACACATCCACTGGAATTCCGCAACCTTGGCGGCCTGAGTCCAGGGTTCCTAGTGTAACGTCACGGCATCGCCGGAGCACGTTCTTCGGTCCCAAGCAACTTGGGTACAGGAGGGCCCTCGGTCCGAGAGATGAGCCCGCGACCCGACTGACGACCCGATGTAGGCCCCCCCTACTGGCTCCTCGGCCCAGACGGTCGGGCGATGGAACTAACCCGGGGATCTGAGCGGCAGGTGAATGGCCAAGTGCGAGGTCAAAGATAGCTGACGTGTCGCGAAAGGCGCACCAGGCCGACTTGCCAGCGGGAAAGATGAACGCCACCGCAGGTGGGGTTCATGAGATTCCCGGGTTGGGCGGCGTGCAGCAGGTTGCAGGCATGCCCCAATTCGTGGGCCAAACACACCGGTAAATCAACGCGGACCGTAACGTAGTCCGTCAACGGACCCAGCGAGCAGCCGGCCAGGCGCCCTTCATCGACGGAATGCACGGCGAAAACCGCCACGGCGGACCCGGTGCCAACCAATCGCCGCGCAATCCCAAACGGATGATGTCGCATCGCCCGCCAGGCAAACTTACCCCCCAGGCGCCCGATATCGTCCACAGCTGCCTGCCGCAGCGCACCCCACATTGGTGGCCAGCGTCTCGGAATCGCCGGGGACCAACCACTTCTCGACCGGCTGGCCAGGAGATGCGAAGGCGCCCTGGAAGGTCCAGGGGAGAGCAGGCATCAGTCGCACATTGGCCTCGCGACGGTAGATCTGCCCCGCCACCTCCAACGCCTGGAGCACCCCCTGTAGTATCTGGTCGTCCGCTCCGGGAGGCAGAAGCACCGCCAACCTGCAGTCGCTTCTCCGGCATGATCCCAAGGAATACCAGGCCTACGTCCGGCAAGGCGACGACTGCCCATGCCAGAGTCTGCAGCACGGCCAGAAGCCATCCCAAGCCTCGTCCCAAGTAGGGGATCGCCAGGATGAGAGCCAGCGGTGCAAGCGCCATGTCCACGACCCACCCCAAGCTGGATTCCAGCCAGGCGACGAGGTAGGCCAATGGGGTCAGGATGACGTCGACAGCCGCGGCCAGGCACGGTCGCCAACAGCACCAAAGGGTGCTCCAGGCCACGCTGTCTGCCCATCTCGATCGCTCTGGATCTGTCCAAGCCGGCCCGGATGGCATCGGCCAGCGACGTTTCGCTCACAGGCTGGAACTCTTGCGAAGGTCGCGCCGGATGACAAAGCGCGTGCCGTAGAACTCCTCCGAGAAGGCCGCCACCTTGTTGTCGACCAGCACAGTTTCCAGGGCAGCCGCCTGCATCTCATCCCAACTCATATCCAAGCCATGCTTGTCGAGGTATGTCTTCTTCGGGAACATTACCCACACGGCACCGTTCGGGGCGATCATCTCGGCCAGGTCCCAGATCTTCGTGGCGAACTCCTGGCGAGACTTGGGCCAGTAGAAGACGAGCGCGAAGTTGCCTCGGCCGGGCTCGGCCTCCCAGCGCGCCTCCCCGATGACGGCTGTCCGAAGCATTGCCTCCGACGCCGAATCGGCGCCCACCAGACCGATCCGCATGCCGGGTTCCATCCCGAATTTGCGCGCCAGGGCCTGCCGATCACTCATTCGCGCCCCATCCTCGCGGCATAGTTCGCCTGGATGCGATCATAGGCCTTATCGAACAGGGGCGACGAGATCAAGAAATCCGCCGTCGACCGATTGCAGGCCGTTGGGTAGATTGTACAGAACCGCCAGTCGCAGCAGGGCCTTGACATCCGGATCGTGAGGCTGGGGTTCAAGCGGATCCCAGAAGAAGAACAGCATATCGATCATGCCTTCCGAGATCCAAGAGCCAAGCTGTTGATCTCCTCCCAAGGGACCGCTAACTATCTTGAAGTTCAGCGTCTCCTCGAGCATCTTGCCGGTCCCCCCGGTGGCGTACAGCTCATGCTGGGCTAGCTCATCCCGGTTGTACTTGGCCCATTCCAGCAAATCCGCTTTGCGATGGTCATGGGCCACCAGCGCGATCTTCTTCCGCTCGCCCATAGAGATGATGTCCGCCAAGGTTGCCTCCCTCACCCGTCCCGGCCACCGGGGTGCGCTATCCGACAACCCGCCTGTTGTCGATTGTGAAAACTATCACAAACCGGTGGGGGCTTAAGCTGAAACTGGGACGGCCATGGCCGTCCCAGTGATGGTCTAGGCGTGCCTCGGCCCTAAAAGCCGAGCATGCGCAGCGGGGCGTAGAGAAGATCGGGATAGTAAGAATCCATGAAATAGAACACGCCGCCACAGGCCAGAAGCAGAACCAGGCACCCGCAACCGGCCAGGATCCAACGGCGCGGCCCGCCGCCTTCCTCTTCGGGCGCCGCCCATCCGGCGTCACCAGCGGCCGGCACCGGCGTTACTGGCCGAGCGGGTTCGGCGGGAGCTGCGGGCGGAGGCGGTGGCGGCTTTTGCGCCTGCCTCGGAGGAGGAGGTGAAGCGGCGGGGGCCGGGCGGCCAGCAGCCGGCGCCATCACCGTGGCAGCGGCATCCGTGGACGCCATCTCAAACGTCAGCGTCACGTTTTCGCCGAGCCCAACCAGATCCCCGGCTGAGAGAATCCTTGGCGCGACCAGGCGCTCGCCATTGATGAAGGTGCCGTTGGTTGAGCCGAGATCTTCAAGCACAAACCCGCCCGGAGTCTGGGTGATCCGGGCATGCTGACGCGAAACCTCCGAATCTACCAGGACGACCTCGTTGGTCACGTCCCGCCCCATCGTGGTGACATCCTGCGTCCCCTCAAAGGTTGCCCCGGGGTTGGGTCCTGTTCTCTCGATCAATCGATAGGATGAAGCCATCACGTCCTCCTGTAGGGATTCTCAGGCTCGGCTAGTTTACAGCCGGTGCCGGGCGCCGTCAACCCGATGCACTTCGCCTGGGGCGGACTTTCAAGCGCAGCCCTTCCACCGCAACCACCTCGATCGGCGCCTCCGGTTCCAGGGACTGCGTCGGATCTTCAAGGTCGGCCGACCAAAGCTCCCCGGCGACGTGAACCATCCCGGACGGCGCCAACCGCGTTTGGACTCTCCCGACCTCCCCCACCAAGGCCTCCCGGCCGACCTCGTATCGGCCGGCGCTGGGCGCGAACTGCGAATGTCACCACGGTCAAGAATGCGCCGGCCGTGACAAGTGAGGTCACGATCACCAGGGGGATGGAAACGCGCTCGAAGGCCGGGGTTCCCGGAGAGTTGAACAGCACCAGCGCTCCGATAATGAGCGAGCCCAGACCGGCCGCAGTCAGCGCGCCGTGGGTGGGCGCCTTGATGTCGAGTAGGAACAACACAAACGCCGTGGCGATGAAGATCAGGCCGAACCAGTTGACGGGCAGAATGCCCAACCCATAGCCCGCCAGCGCCAGGCTGACCACCCCAACGAACCCGGCCACCCATCCACCTGGGCTGGCGATCTCGATCAGGATCGCCTGCACGCCAACGGTGAGGAGCAGGAACACGATGTTGGGATCGGTCAGCGCTGCCAGCAGCTCCTCGATAAAGCTCGGGGACAAGGTCTCGACTTGCGCCCCCACCAGGTGAAGGACAACGGGGCCATCCACCGTCGTCACTGTATGCCCGTCCAACTTGGCCAGAAGCTCCGAAACACTGCTGGCCTGTGCATCGATCAGACCGGCTCGCAGGGCCTCGTCGGCCGAGGCAGCCGAAGCGTTCTCGATCGTCGCCTGGGCCAGGTCGGTCGCCGCCTGGCCCCTGCCCGAGGCCAGGGAGCGCACGGTGGCTTTCAGGATCTCCTTCTGCTTGGTTTCTTCGGTTGTGGGTAGGTTTTCCCCACCTCCACCGACCGGGCTGGCCGCCCCGATCGATGTTTCGGGCGCCATGGCTGAGGCGTGCCCGGCCAGGGTGATCACTGTTCCGGCGCTGGCTGCCATCGCCCCCCTTGGGGCGACATACACGATCACCGGGATTGAGCTCCCCCGGATGCTCTGGACCATGCTGTTCATAGAGTCGATCGAGCCTCCCGGGGTGTCCAGCTCCAGGATCACCGCCGACGCGCCGCGCTGTGCCGCCGTACGCAGCCCCCGATCGAGATACTCCGCCATCACCGGGGTGATCGCCTTGTCCACGGTGAGCTCGACCACCAGCGGGCCCGATTGACCGCGCCTGAAATGTCCAGCTGGCGGCTGACAGACAGAACCAGGTCGCCAGTGCAAGCCGATAGATCCAATTTCGACGACGATCAGCAATGTCGCTCATAACTAGGATTATAGCGTTGAGATGGCCCGATCTGCCCGACTTCTATCCCTCGGCGGCGTGACTTATAATTCCGTTGTGCCGACACCCTTCTACCATTTGGATCTCTCTGAGAAGCTCCTCAGCCATGGGGAGCTTGAGCCATCGCTGCGAGACCGGCTGCTGCGATCCCGCGCAGCGTTTCTGTTCGGCAACACTGCGCCGGACTTCGTCACCCTGGCGGGATTACCCCGCGAAGTGGGACATTTCTTCCATGTGCCAATTCGACGTTCGCAACCAGCTCACCAGCGTATGCTCGAGCTCCACCCGGGGCTCGGCCGACCGACCCAGCTCCCCGACGATCAGGCCGCGTTCCTGGCCGGCTATCTGGCCCACCTGTGGTTGGACCAAGCCTGGATTATCGCCGTCTTCGAACCGATCTTTGGGCCGGATGTCCCTCGCAATAGCTTCCGACGCCGCCTTCTCGATCACAACCTGCTTCGAGCACACATGGACCGCGGAGCACGCCATCGCCTGCCCGGAGGATTGGCGGAAGATCTGGCCAGCACAGAGCCGCATGCTTGGCTGCCATTCACAGACGATCTCAGCCTGGCCAACTGGCGCGATCACCTGGCCGAGCAGCTCTCGCCAGGCGGGCATTCGCGCACCATCGACGTCTTCGCTGATCGGCATGGCATCTCGCCAGAGGCGTTCGTACACCAGCTCAATTCCGGCCCCATCATGTCTCAGGCTGTCTTTCAGCACCTGCCACAAGCTGCGCTGGCGGAGCTTGAAGAGATGTGGCTGAACCGGTCGGTTGAATTGGTGAACGACTACCTTTCCGAAGGCCGGATACGAGCCACACACGTCAATCAACCGCTCCGCAGCCAACTCACCCCACAGCCGATCCAAAACGGAGGCTGAGGCCGATGCGAGTGATCGAGAAGTCACCGTTCGTCGACCCCGAGGGCGAGATCAGCCTCGAAAACCGGGCCCGCGCCACCATCAAACACGGGCTGTCCTGGTACAGCGAGATGCGGGCCCAGGACTATGTCATCGGTCGCCTGGAGAGGGCCTTGGACGATGAACACGTGCTCGTCCGAAATCCCACATTGCCCGGCATCGACATCACCCTCCCCCTTGTCCTGATCAGCCCACAGGGCGTTCGCCTCATTCTGGCGTCACCGGTACGCGGCATCTTCAGGGCCAAGGACGACACCTGGCTCTCCTTCAGCCAACGCGGCCGGCGCTTTCGGCCGGCCAAACCAAATCTTCAAGCACGGGCCTTCGCCTTCGCCCAGGCTTTGCTGGCTTACGTACAGAACCAAGGGATTCCATTGCCGGAGATCGAGCCCATCCTGGTCTTCAGCGACCCGCGCACTCATGTAGATTCGGTTGATGCAGCCACGCGGATCGTGCTCGCTGACGGCGTCCGGCACATCGCTACCACCCTAGAAAAAGCACCGGCCATCATGGATCAGGAGGACATCCAGAACATTTCCCGCCTCCTGACTCACCCGCCGAAAGATGCGCTGCTCCCCCAACGCGCGACGCCCCTCCCGAAGTCAGAGCCCGCACCTGCCCCGGTGCGGCCAGTGCCGAGGCCGGTTATCGACGACGATCCTTTCAATTTCGGGATGCTCGAGGCGCGGCGGGAGCGGCGACGTACCATCTTGGGCATGTCCATCGGACAAGCTCTTCTGTTGGCCATTATGCTGGTGGTCGAGTTGGCGATCATCGGGGCCTTCGCCTACCTGGTGGTCTTTGCCCCGCCCTAGCCCTGCCGGTTCCCGACAAGGATGAACATGTCCGTCTATCTGTCTGTCATTATCCCTGCCCACAACGAGGAGCAACGACTGCCTGCCACGCTCGATCGCGTCTTTTCCCACCTCGGCCGTCAGACGTACACGTGGGACGTGTGGGTTGTAGACAGCGGGAGCACAGACCAGACGGCGGCTATCGCCCAAGCTTTCTCCGAAGGCCATCAGCAGCTTCATTTGGTCCGGGAGCCCCGCCCCGGCAAGGGTTTGGCTGTCCGCAGCGGCATGCTGGCCGCATCCGGCGAGTATCGTTTCATCTGCGACGCCGACCTTTCCATGCCTATCGAACAGGTGAACCGCTTCCTTCCACCCAATCTGAATGGCGTGGACGTGGCGATCGGCTCCCGCGAGGCCGAGGGCGCTGTACGCTTCAACGAGCCCTTTCATCGGCACATGATTGGGCGAGTCTTCAACAACCTGGTCCGCCTCCTGGCAGTGCCGGAAATCCAAGACACCCAATGCGGTTTCAAGTGCCTGACCGCCCGAGCCGCCGACGACCTGTTCCGACGCATCCAGCTCGAGGGTTGGACGTTCGACGTTGAACTGCTTTACGTCGCCCAGCGGCGCGGCTACAAAATCGCTGAGGTACCAATCGATTGGACTCACTTCGTCGGCAGCCGGGTTCACGTCCTCAGCAACTCGGCAGCCATGTTCCTCGATCTGTTCCACATTCGTTACAATGGCCTAAAAGGGGTCTACGATCAGCCAAGTCTTCAGGACGACCAAACCTGACCTGCTCCTCGAGCGCTCCCTGCAACGCGGAGGGGTGGCATCGATCGCCGGGTTGGATGAAGCCGGCCGAGGCGCCCTGGCTGGACCGGTTGTCGCCGCTGCCGTGATCCTGCCGCTGGCCCGCGCAGATCTGGAAGAACGGCTTTCTGAAGTGCGCGATTCCAAGCTCATGACCGCGCGCCAGAGGGAGATCAACCTGGTCCAAATTCTGGACCTGTGCCGTGCCTCCGCCACCGGGTCCGCCAGTCCTTTCGAAATCGACTCGATGGGTCTTATCGCCGCCACTCGCTTGGCGATGATGCGCGCCCTGGGCCAGCTCGGTCTTGCGCCGGCTCACCTCCTTCTGGATTACATGCTCCTGCCAGAGTGCGAACTCCCCCAAACCTCGATTGCCCATGGAGACGCCCGCTGCCTTTCCATCTCGGCAGCCTCCGTGCTGGCGAAAGTAAGCCGCGACCGGATCATGCGCGCCCTTGACCAGCGCTACCCGGGCTACGGTTTTGCCCGCCACAAGGGATATGGCACCCACGCCCACAACCTGGCATTGAGGGCCAACGGCCCGTGCGAGATTCACCGCCGATCCTATGCTCCCGTTGCTGCCAGCCTGCAGGCAGCGTTGGACCCCGGCCCCGGGATGAAGCCTTGCGACGTCGGCCATGTCAATTGACGCGTTCTTCCGGCCCCGATCGGTTGCCGTTGTCGGAGCGTCAACCAATTCAACCAAGCTCGGCCACGCAGTCGTCAAGAATCTAATCGATGGCGGCTTCCTGCAAGAAGACCGCAGGATCTATCCCATCAACCCCAAAGCTGATCAGGTACTCGGCCTGCCCGCATTCCCCGATGTGACCAGCGTTGACGGGCCCATCGACCTGGCGGTGATCGTGATCCCTTATCCGGCCGTTCCGGCCGCCCTTGAAACGTGCGGCGAAAAAGGCATCCCGGCGGTCATCGTTATCAGCGCCGGCTTTCGTGAGGCCGGCCGAGATGGCCTGGACCGTGAACTGGAGTTGATCGACATTGCCAGGCGATATGATCTTCGGCTGGTTGGGCCCAACTGCCTGGGCGTGATCGACACCAACACCCCCCTCAACGCCTCCTTTTCTGCCGGCATGCCGCCTTCCGGGCCGATGGCGTTTATGTCCCAAAGCGGGGCTCTGGGCACGGCGATTCTCGACTGGGCTCAGGCGGGGCGCTTGGGCATGAGCAAATTCGTTTCTCTCGGCAACAAGGCCGACGTCAGCGAAATCGACCTCCTCAGAGCCTGGGGAGATGATGATCAATCCCGCGTCATCTTGATCTACACCGAGGGACTGCCCGACGGACAGGCATTCATCCGTGTCGCTCGGGAGGTCACCCGCAAGAAGCCCGTCGTGGCGGTCAAATCAGGAGTCACCCAGGCGGGATCACGCGCTGTCAGTTCTCACACGGGCTCATTGGCCGGCTCGGAGCAGGCGTATCAATCTGCCTTTCGCCAGGCTGGCGTCTTGCGCGCCGAACTCGATGGAGCACCTCTTCGACCTGGCACGTGCCTTTGGGCACCTGCCCCCCCTCAAGGGCACCCGGGTGGCGATCGTGACCAATGCCGGCGGCCCCGGCATCCTGGCCACCGACGCCATCGAACGCGCCGGGTTGGAACTGGCTCGCTTCCAACCCGAGGTCATCCACCTTCTTGAGACCAATCTCCCGGACGCAGCCAGCGCTGCCAACCCGGTGGACGTCCTTGGAGATGCACACTCGGATCGCTACAAGTTCGCATTGGAACAAGTCACTGCATCCCCCGACGTCGATGCCGTGCTTGTGATCCTCACGCCCCAGGCGATGACGGAGATCGCCGCCACGGCCCAGGTCGTGGTCGACGTGAGCCAGACGGCCTCGATTCCCATCCTCACCTGTTTTATGGGAGAAGCCCGCATCGAAGAGGGCATCAGGGTTCTGGCTCTGGGCAACCTTCCCAACTTCCCCTTTCCCGAACGCGCTGCGGCCGTCTTGTCTGCCATGCATGAATACACCGAGCTTCGCACTCGACCCACCCCCCAATACGAGACTTTCGATGTCGACCAGGCGGCCGCCGGCGAGGTTATCCGCCAAGTGCGCGCCGACGGCAGAGTGACGATTGGCGACGCCGAGGCCCGTCAGATCCTCATCGCCTACGGCCTGCAGGTCCCCGATTCGCGGCTGGCCCATAGCGCCGATGAGGCCGTCGACATGGCTGGCCAGATGGGGTATCCGGTTGTGCTCAAGATCGCCTCGCCCGACATCTTGCACAAGACGGATGCCGGCGGAGTCAAAGTCGGGCTCGAGTCAGCCGCCGACGTGCGGGATGCTTTCGACCTGATCATGTACCGTGCCCAGCGCTACTTTCCTGAGGCGCAACTTTGGGGGTGCCAGGTGCAGAAGATGGTCCCCGAGGGCCTCGAGATCCTGATCGGCATGAACAGAGATCCTCAGTTCGGGCCATTGGTCACATTCGGGTTGGGCGGCATCTACGTTGAGATGCTCCAGGACGTGGCTTTCCGCGTGGCGCCGTTTTCCCGGGACGAGGCCTTCGATATGGTAGGAGAAATCCGGGCCCATGCCCTGCTCGACGGCGTTCGCGGTCAGCCGCCGGCCGATAAGGATGCCATCGTCGAAGCGCTTCTTCGCGTGGCACAGCTGGTGGACGATTTCCCCGAGATCACTGAGTTGGACATCAATCCCTTCATGGCTTATGAGCAGGGGCAAGGCGGGGTTGCCATTGATATGCGGGTGGTCTTGCGTTCCGATCAGAACAGTGGCATCGGTTGGGTCTTCCTCTGCAGGAGGCGAATGATGAAAGCGCTTTACGTCACTTCGGTTGAATCCTATTCAGGGAAGACCGCCTTCTGCCTGGCGTTGGGCAAGCACCTGCAAGCCAAGGGCTTGAAGCTTGGCTACCTGAAGCCATTGAGCACTCAGCCATGGCGCCTGCCGGACGGTACCTTGGCAGACGAAGACGCTACCTTCGTCCGGGCAACCCTGGGCCTGGAGGCCGAGCCCAGCACGCTCTCGCCGGTCGTCGTCACCGATGACGCCCTGCGTCGCTACCTGAAGGAGGGAAAGCCCGGCGATCTGATCGCGTCGGTCGATGCCGCCGCCAAGCGGCAGATGGAGAACGCCGACGTGCTCTTGATCGAGGGCGGCGCCAGCCTGAGGGAAGGCTACGCCCTGGGACTCTCCAACCCCAGCGTCGCCGAGCATTTCGCCTCGCCGGCGCTGGTGCTCGTCAAGTATCGCGGCGAAATGCAGGTGGTGGACGATGCGCTCACGGCACAGTTTCGGCTGGGGGACCTGCTGATGGGCGTGATTCTCAACCACGTTCCTGAATCGGCCAAGACTTTTGTCGATGACTACGCCATGCCGTTCATCCGGGACAAGGGGATTTCGGTCCTGGGGAGCCTGCCGGCGATGCCCCGCCTGGCCGCCCTCAGCCTGCAGGAGCTGGTCGATCTGCTCGACGCCAATGTCCTCAACCAGACGATCGGGCCTGGAAGCGCTGGCGGACACCTTCACCGTCGGCGCCATGAACGCCGAGGCGGCCTTGGCCCGCTTCCGACGCCAACAGCACAAGGTCGTCATCACCGGCGGTGATCGGACGGATATTCAGCTTGGCCGCCCTGGAGACCTCAACCGTCGGTTTGATCCTCACCGGCAATCTCCGGCCCAGCCCCATGGTGCTCCAACAGGCTGAGGCCCTGAACGTTCCAGTCTTGCTTGTGAAAGAAAACACAATCGAAACAGTCGAGAGTATCGAGCAAACCTACGGCCGAGACCCGTCTGGGTCAAACCGACAAGCTTGAGACCTTTGTCCAGCTCGTCCAGGACAGGGTGGATTTAGCGCCGGTCTCACAGGCTCTCGGCATCTGACGGGGGATCTAGCCGGACGGCTCTGGAGGCGGGGCCGGGATTGCATCCCGCAGCCGGCAGCCAGACAGCAAATGTGCTTCCTTCTCCGGGTGTGCTCTCCACGTCGATTCTTCCTTGATGACGGTTCACGATCTCGTACGAGATCGCCAGGCCGAGCCCGGTGCCAGGATTCTTCATCTGGCGGCTGGCGGACCCGCGGAAGAAACGGTCGAACAGATGGGCTTTCTCTTCAGGGAAGATTCCCACACCGGTATCCGACACACTCAGTTTGACCCACTCATCGCCGTCACGATGCCAGGTTCGCAGGGTCACGGACCCGCCGAAGGCGTGTAGTGCATGGCATTGGTCAGCAGATTGCCGATCACCTGGGCAATGAGATTCTCGTCCGCCATAACCACGGCCGAAGGCGATTCCAGCTCCAACTGAAGCGACAGGCCTCGCTCAGAGAAGAGCTTGCTTCGGTCGGCCACCAGGGCACGTGACATCTCGTTGAGATCCAACCTGGATCGAGCTCCGGCGGCGACGTGCCGGCATCCAGCCGAGAAATCGACAGCAAATCCTCGATCAGTGTGACCAGGCGCTCCGTCTCACGATTGAGGGTCTCGATATACCCCGGCTGCCGTTCTATCGGCGCCTGGCCCAACAGCTCGATATACAAGCGGATATTACTCAAGGGCGTCCTCAACTCGTGAGAGACATCCGACACGAATTGGGTCTTCAGCCGGTCGGCTTCCTTGGCGCGGTCGAGAGCGTTTGCCAGTTCGGAGGTCCTGGAAGCTACCGTGCTCTCGAGCTCGGCGGAATGTCGGCGCAGGCGCTCATACAGCGCGGCGTTCTCAATCGCCACCGCCATTTGATCCGCCAGCAGCGACAGCAGCCGCAGGTCGTCATCGGTTGAGGCCATCAAGTTGAGGTGATTCAACATTCAGCACTCCGATGGCGACGTCGCCCTTGCGGATGGGCACGGCAAGTTCCGACCGGGTGCCGGTAAAGTAGCGGACAAAGTCCGGATCGCGATCCACGTCCGGCACCAAGCGCCGGCTGATTGGTCCGTGGCAACCCGGCCGGTGATGCCCTGGTTGAAATCGAGGCGAAAGGCGCTTTCGTCGTGGCCGCGGCTGGCCATGAGCAGCAAAGCATCGTCTTCAACCAGAGACACGCCGACGTAGCCGTATCCCAGAGTCGACGTAACCTGCTCCACGATTTCCTCCAGGAGCGGGCCCATTTCCATTCTGCGATTGATAACCTGCGCCACATGCTGGATCACGGTCAGTTCAGCCAGGCGGCGCTCGATCTGGCGGTATCGCTGGGCATTGGTCCACGCCAGGCCGACCTGACCGCAGATAGCCACCATCAGCTCAAGGTGCTCGTTTTCGAACACCCCCGGCTCACGGTGGAATATCACCATCACCCCCAAGAGTTCACCATCCACCATGATCGGCGCACCGAGTGCACTCCGGACATCATCGTCCACTCCGGGGACAGGAGACCATCGGGGATCTTCAAGCACGTCGGTGGCGAGCGCCGCCTGGCGCTCGCTGGCAATCCAGCCCACGAACCCCTTGCCGACCCGCATGTCGAGTTTGGATTCCAACCCTTCCAGGTCGTGGTACTCGTAGCCGGCCAGATTGCCCACTCGCATGTGCTGCGAGTCCGGCGAAACAAGTGCGATGCTCCCTAACATCCCCCCAAGGTTTTCCTTGGTGAGCTCGAGGGCCCGGCGCAAGATTTGGTCAGGATCGGTGGAACCGGCCAGTTCGCGGGTGATGTCGTACAGGAGCCGGAGCCGCCGCCGGTCGGCGGCGGTCCGCTCAAACAATCGGGCGTTCTCGAGCACGCCGGCCGCCTGGTCCGCCAGCAGATCCAAGGATACGGAGCTCTTCATCGGCGAATTGGTGGGGGACCTGGTAGGCGACATTCATCACGCCCAGAACGCGGTCTTTCGAGCGCAGCGGTATGCCGACGATCGCTCCCTCCCAAACCGCATCCTCGAAGATGGGGTCCGAGCTGGCGTCCTCTACCACCAACCGCTTCCCCGTCCGCGCCACCCTGTAGGTCAATCCGTCCTGGCGCGGCTCGGAGAACGGCGAGCCTTGAACGTCACCTGCCCACAAGGCGGCTGCGAATTGGAGGCGCTCGCCGTCGTACAGGAAGATGTGAGCATCCCAAGCCGATATCAGCTTGAGAGCATGCTCGAGTATGGCCTCCAGCACAGCGTTCAGCTGGAGGTTGGACGTCATGCGCAGGCTCGCTTCACGCAGGGCCTCCAGCTCCGCGCTGCGCTTGCGCTCATTTTCGATCAGGCGGGCGTTTTCCAGAGCAACGGCCGCTTGGGTCGCCAACAATCCGAGCAAATTCTGGTCGTCTCCCGAAAAGGGTTGGCCGGCCCCGCGCATGACCAGCACAACGCCCTTGACATCGTTCTGCCACTTAAGGGGGACCACCAGTTGGGCCCGATCATCGGCCGATGACGAATCGACGTCGGCTGAGCCAACCCGGTTGTAGATTTGGCCATCTTCGGCGGTCTTCCCCACCAGGCCCTGGCCATATTCGATCTGAGCACCACGGTAGGCATCACCACTCTGGGCTAGGGCCACACACTCAGCCACTCGCAGCGCTGGGTCACACTGGAACACGGCCCCACCCTCGGCGTCGAGCAAAGTGACTGCTCGGTCGATCAGTTTCTGGAGCAAGGCGGACACGCCGTGCTCCGAGATCAGATCGACACCCAATTCGTAAAGGGTGTCGAGTTCGTGAATCCGACGCGCGCTTTGCCGCTCCAATGCCAACCGCCGCAGACCGTACCCGACGTCGTCCGCCACGCCGGCCAGAAGATCGAGCGTCGTGTTGTCAAGAGCCTTGGGGACCTTCCTGGCCACACACAGCACGCCCAACTGCGTGCCGGCGTGGCGGATGGGCAGGGCGGCCATGCTTCTCAAACCACTTCTCGATGCAACCGGCCACCACGGCGCACCGCTCGGTTGCACGGCCGTGTCCTCGATCAGGTGAACGGTCGCATCGCCCAGGGCCGCCTCGGCCATCTGCAGACCCGGGGTCGATGATCTGATCGCCGCTTTCGAAGG
Source organism: uncultured Chloroflexia bacterium (assembly GCA_963727915.1). Taxonomy (GTDB): domain Bacteria; phylum Chloroflexota; class Anaerolineae; order Anaerolineales; family E44-bin32; genus CAWAND01. The sequence goes on from CAVSID010000001.1 coordinate 550,731, forward strand.
GACCGAGAAACTCCGTCGGGCCTGGCCGGCTGCAGCGGCCAATGTGTGGCCGTCGTCGTGACCGCCGAGGAGAACCACCCAGGCGAGCTGGACGTAACCTGATCGAGCCAGCCCACGACACACTTCGCCCAGCATTTGATCTGAGTTCACCGACCGCACGATCACGCTCCGAGCATCTGTGAGGACTCTGAGCCCTTCGTTCAAGCGGAAGACCCTGGCCTGCGATTGTCGCAATGCCCTCTGCAGAGAAAACGTCTGGCTGAGGACACCCAGCGTCGGCTGGGTGGACGGGCGGCCATCGCGGCCAGGTCTCAGTCGCCGAGGTGAGCCAGGTAGATCGCCATCGCCGGCCAAAGCGCCACACTCGCCAGTGCCCAGCCCGCCAACTCCGAGGTCAGCGTCTGGGACCAAGCATCGGTCCCCCAGGTGGCCCCAAAGGCAAACAGTCCACCCTGTATCAGCCCCGAGACAAGGAGTGAAAGCCAGGAACTGACCACCACCCATCGCTGCTCGAAACGGTTGGCCAGAAGCTGGTAGGTGACGATCATCAAGTACAGGCCCACACCCAGTGCCAACACTTCCGCCAGGGAGGCCCTCAACCCAATGCCAGCCGACACATCAATCAGGTTGAATCCCGGGCAACAGCTTCAAGCCCGAGGTCAGCCCGATAAAGAATGGCGCGAAAGAGCCAACAAGGAACTGGACACCGATCAGTCCCAAGATGAGCATGGCAGCCGTCGACGCACCTTCCACCATGTAGACGAACAGGACGCTCAGATAGACAGCGGGGACAGCCACGTGCGGGACAATGCTGATGACGTCGGCCGGTGTGCCAGGAATGGCCACGGACAGGGCCGGGAGTGACGCCGTCTGCCAGGCCGCAAAGGCGAGAACACCCCCCAGAAAGAGAAGAAACCAACCTTCGGCGTTTGCCAGCCGACGGCGGTACAGATAGAGAGAGGCCCCCCGTCAGCCCCCATAGCATAAGCACGATTAACAGGAGATCCGCCAAGGCCAGAGTTGCTCGCTTTTCGATGGGTCACACGACCAAGGAGTGAGGCTTTTGGATTATACTCATTCCCATCCGGCGGAATACCGATCGACCCTGGCGCCGGGCGGACCTCCCCGGATCGACACAATGACCCTAATTGGAGTTGGTGATGACGTCAGACCCTTTCGACGCTCGCGATACGCTTCACGCGCATGCTGGTACGTACACAATCTATCGACTGGACACGCTTGAGGATCTCGGCCTGACCCAGATCGATCGGCTCCCCTATTCGATCCGGGTGTTGCTCGAGTTCGTGCTTCGGCAGGTCAACGGCCGCGAGATCACCGAACAGGACGTCCGCGCCCTGGCCGCCTGGCAGCCCAAGTCTGACACGCGGCCTGACGTTCCGTACTTGCCCTCCCGCGTTATCATGCAGGACTTCACCGGGGTGCCAGCCGTGGTCGATCTGGCCGCCATGCGGTCCGCTCTGGCCCGGTTGGGTGGGGACCCAAAGCAGATCAACCCCCAGGTCCCCGTAGATCTGGTGATCGATCACTCGGTGCAGGTTGACTTCTTCGCCACAGCCGAAGCTCTGAACCGAAACGCCGAGATCGAATTCGAGCGCAATCGAGAGCGTTATACGTTCTTGCGATGGGGAAGGGACGCCTTCGACAACTTCCGCGTCGTGCCGCCGGCTACGGGCATCGTCCACCAGGTCAACCTCGAGTATCTGGCTCACGTTGTGCAAACCCTCGAGCTGGACGGCGAGAAGTTGGCCTTTCCAGATACGCTCGTGGGCACCGATTCGCACACCACCATGGTCAATGGCCTGGGCGTGCTAGGCTGGGGGGTGGGCGGCATCGAGGCCGAGGCGGCCATCCTGGGACAGCCCATGGTGATCCTCGCCCCTGAAGTGGTTGGGTTCCGGCTCAATGGCCGCCTGCCGGAGGGCACCACGGCCACCGATCTCGTTCTGGTGGTCACCCAGATGCTCCGCAAGCACGGCGTGGTCGGGAAGTTCGTGGAATTCTTTGGCCCGGGCCTGGCCGAAATGTCGCTGCCCGATCGGGCGACGATCGCCAACATGGCGCCCGGAGTACGGCGCCACGGTTGGCTTCTTCCCGGTCGACGACGAGACGCTGCGCTATCTTGCGCTTGACCGGCCGAGATGACAACCTGATCGACCTGGTGGAAACCTACACCAAAGCCCAACACCTCTTCCGGACGCACGGATTCGCCTGAGCCCAGCTTACACGGACGTCCTTGAACTCAACCTGGCAGAGGTCGAGTCGAGCCTTGCCGGCCCCAAGCGGCCCCAAGACCGCATCCCCCTGTCGGCGATGAAGAAGTGCCTTCCGTTCCGCGCTGACCTCGCCGACCAAAGACGGCGGATTTGGCAAGGGATGAGACGCCATCGACCTCAGGCTGCACATCGGCACCAATGGTGCCACGGCCGAGATCGGCCACGGTGCGGTCGTCATTGCCGCCATCACATCGTGTACCAACACTTCCAATCCCTCCGTGATGGTCGCTGCTGGGCTGCTCGCCCAACACGCCGTCGAGAAGGGCATGCAGGTGAAGCCCTACGTCAAGACGAGCATGGCCCCAGGCTCACGCGTGGTCAGCGACTATCTGGCAGCCGGCGGCCTGATCGAGCCGCTGGCGGCACTCGGATTTCAACGTGGTCGGCTACGGCTGCACGACATGTATCGGCAACAGCGGTCCCTTGCCAGCCGAAGTGGTGCGGGCCATCGGTGAAGGCGATCTGGTGGCGGCGGCCATGCTCTCCGGCAACCGCAACTTCGAAGGTCGCATCAACCCACACGTCAAGGCCAGCTATCTGGCCTCCCCCCCGTTGGTCGTAGCGTATGCCCTGGCGGGGACGACCGACATCGATCTGACAACCGATCCCCTGGGCAGTGACGCCAACGGAGATCCCGTCTACCTACGAGATTTGTGGCCGTCGCCGGAGGAGATTCGGGCCATCATCAGCAGCTCGGTCAAGCCGGAGATGTTCAGGCACGAATACGGAAGCGTCTTCACTGGCAACCCGACCTGGTCCGCCATCCCGATCGAGGGCGGAGATTTGTACGCGTGGTCCGACGAGTCCAGCTACATCCAGGAGCCACCGTTCTTCGAGGAGCTCTCGCCGGAGCCGCCGGCACTGGACGATGTCCGCGGTGCCCGCGTGCTGGCCCTGCTCGGCGACTCCGTGACAACCGACCACATATCGCCGGCGGGCGCCATCCCGGTGGACAGCCCGGCCGGCCGCTATCTGATCGAGCGCGGGATCAAACCGCGCGACTTCAACTCCTTCGGCTCACGCCGCGGCAACGACCAGGTGATGACGCGGGGCACGTTCGGCAACATCCGACTCCGCAACAAGCTCGTGCCGGATGTCGAGGGCGGCTACACGCGCCTTTTCCCCGGCGGGGAGACGATGAGCATCTACGACGCTGCGATGGCGTACCGCGATCAGGACGTACCGCTGCTGGTGTTGGCCGGCAAGGAGTACGGCACCGGATCATCACGCGACTGGGCTGCCAAGGGGACCATTCTCTTGGGCGTCCGCGCCGTGATCGCCGAGTCCTACGAACGGATCCACAGGTCGAACTTGATCGGGATGGGCGTCCTGCCGCTGGCATTCCTCGCGGGACAGAACGCCGAGAGTCTGGGCCTGAGCGGAGAGGAGACGTTTGACATCATCGGGTTGTCCGGCGGTCTCCAGCCCGGCCAACACGTCTCGGTTCGAGCGACCCACCCCGACGGACGAACCCAAGACTTCGAAGTCGTGGCCCGCATCGACACCCCGATCGAGGTCGAGTATTACCGCAACGGCGGCATCCTGCACACCGTCCTGCGACGCATGCTGGCCGGTGGGGCATGATCCCAGTCCTCGCACGCCATCGGTGGACGTGGCGCTGTTGACCGTGCTCGCCGGCTCGGCCAATACTCCGAGTCCGCCGACCAGCGCTCCCCCAACCCAATCATCGTTCGGCCCTTAAGGGGCGGCCAGCCTGGCCCTATTCATCCGCCTCGAGGCAGGTGATGCCTTGCAGGACAGATTGAGCCGGGGTCTGATAGCCCTGGCGGATATCTCCGGGTTTACCCCCTATCTCTCCCAAACCGAGTTGGAGCACGTCAGCCCCATCCTGAGCGAGCTGGTGGAGGTGGTCATCTCCAACCCGGCCCCGATGGTGGAACTGGTGGAGTTTGAAGGCGACGCCGTATATGGCTCCATCTCCGACGAAGATATAGACCGCGGAGAGACCGTCATCGAGCTCTTTGAAACCGCCTATGTGGCCTTCAGGGATCGTCTGGCCGGAGTCCGACGACGAACAACGTGTAACTGCAATGCCTGCCGGGCGCTGCCCGACCTGGATCTCAAGTTCATCGGTCACTTCGGCGGGTTCGCCTTGCAGACCGTGGCCGGAAGATCAAAACCGCTCGGTCCATCAGTCAACCTGGCCCACCGCCTGTTGAAGAATCGCATCGCCGACGCCACGGGCTGGCGCGCTTATGTGCTCTTCACCCAGGCTGCACTCGACCGTTTGGGGCTCTCTCAAGCGCCTTTTCAGCGCGACGAAGACCATGCCGATGACTTCGGCCAGGTGGTCATCCACGGTCTTGACTTGGACACGCCCTACAAGGGGATCGTCGGGCGCCGGCAGGTTGTGGTGGACGAAGATCGGGCGGATTTCGTCTTGCCGTTCGAGCTGCCCGCCCCGCCCCCGGTGGTTTGGGAATGGCTCAATGACCCCGTCAAGCGCGCTAAGGGCACCGAGCTCAGCTTTCGACCCTTCCCCCTGCCGAACGGCCGCAAGGGCCCTGGAGCCAGCACCACTGTGTCCACGCCAAGAATGTGGCCAACATCCAGACGATCTTGGACTGGAAACCGTTCGACTACTTCACCCAAGAAATCGACATCCTTGGCTCTTGGGGCAAGGTGTTGCAGGTAACTGTCAGCCTCCCGCCAAACGCAGGCGGGACGAAGGTCGTATACAGGATTATGCTCGCCAAGCGACCCCATTGGTTTGGAATGCTGTTCTTCAGGCTCTTGGTCTGGAAGAACTACCAGGCTATTCCTGCTCGACTCGAGCCGTTGGTTGCCAAGGATTCCCCGGCCTGACTTACCATTCCGCGATTTTGTGTCCCGGCCGTGGCGGCCGTCGCCCCGCCCCGGAGCGTGTCGGGCTTTCTGACCTTGGTTTCATCGCGCCGGCGGCCGCGTGGCGAGCACCCCCGGGATCACCAGAAGAAACATCTGGCGACAGCGAAAGACCTGCAGGGCGGCGACCCCTGATTCCCCAGGCGGGGGATCGAGCCAATCTCCTAGCCTGCCCATGGTCTTGTCCAGGCACGCGGGGAGCGAGGCGTCGCTCGTTTTGGAAGCCTCGCCCGCGGACGTCAGGGATTGGTGATGCCCTGCCCTGGCGGGAAACCTGCCGCTGTCAGCAAAGGGACAGGCCTTTCCCTCCAATCGGGAGGGCAGTTCTCCCGAGCACACCCGCTTATCATGAACCAGTTGGGAATTCCGCGAAAGGAAGAGCGCTCGAGGAATGTCGCTTTGGTGGTCCACGCCCCCTCCGACATCTCCCAAGCGCTCCTGCCCAGGCCCGAACCGTTCTCGGGTATTGACATACTACACGGTTCCGTGTCGCCTGTCAAGAGAGACGGTTAGGCTGTCCGATCTGAGTCAAACGGAAACTCGGCCTTTTCGGCCACCATCGTCAGGTGCTTGGACCGCCCCCGGGTGGGTCGGTAGACGCCGGTCTCCCATTCGCTGACCGTCTGCTGACGCACCCCGAGGATCTCGGCCAATTCGGCCTGGTTCACATCCAGGTGCCCCCGAAGGGCACGCACCATGTCTGCGTTCCACAAGATATCGCCACCCTCGTGGTCGACATGATAGCTGCTCTTCGGCCGGGAGAATGTCACCTCCCCACGCGTCGAGATTGACCGACTCGACGTGGAAGCCAGCGTCCATCCACGCCGATGCCTGCAGCGCGCCATGCGACCGGTTGCTCCAGAACGCCCGGCCCTTGCGAGCCGAGCCAGGTAAGGGGTCTCCGACGATGCGATCGATGGCTTCCATCGACAGAGTCAAGCGATCCTGACCCTTGGTTCGCAAGAATTCATAAAGGGGAAAGTATTTGGAATCTGGTTTGACGGGTGACATGCCACCTCGGCCGGTGAGCGTTCCGCCATTGATCCGCTACCGTAGACCCAGTCTACCTCAGGCGGTGTCCCCGCTGCTCCGCTTTCGCGGGGCGTGACGTGACTTGTGGATGACGATGCGGTTGCCTCCGGCCAGCTTGGCGGCGCGTTCGGCATCGTCGGCGGCGGCCACCAGGTTGTCGGTGACGGACACGCTCTCAGGGTAGACCGAGCCACCGATGCTGAAGCTGACCGGCAATCGATCACCGCTCGGGCAAGACCGACCTCGATCTTCGCCAGACTTTGGCTTAGCCTGGCAGCCAAGATCTCGAGTTGATCCGCCGAACACCCAGGGAGCACGACGGCGAATTCGTCTCCACCGTAGCGGGCTACCCAATCCGTCTCTGCAGCTTGCGCTTGAGAAGCCTGACCAGGGATCGCAGGACATCGTCGCCGACCAGATGGCCATGGTCATCATTGATGACCTTCAGGTCATCGACATCGATGAACAGCAGCCCCACCGAGTAGCCTAGCCGGTCCGCACGTCCGAGTTCATTGGCTAGGTTGGATTCGAAAAAGCGCCGATTGAAAGCACCCGTCAAGCCATCGATCGATGCCTGCCGCCGCACTTCCTGGAATGAGCGGCTGTTGTCGATGGCCTGGGCCGCCGCAAGGGAGATCGATTGTAGGAACTCGAGGTCCGCTTGGCCGAAGGCCACCGACCCTCCCTGGCTGATCAAGGCGCCCGTCACCTCCTCGCGCAACCTGAGCGGCGCCACCAAGACGGCCTTGCTGGCCTCATTCGTCAGATGGCCCCCGCTCACGCTGCGTCCTTCCAGCCGCTGCGGGGCACCCATTTGAATCACCTTGCCCAGCACCCCTTCTCCAATTCGGACGATCTGGGGAAGCTGCTTTGTGGTGACGTCGCCCATGGCGGACAAGGCCCGCAAAGTGACCCCGTCGGGTTCGGTCAGAAGCAGGATGCACGAATCCGCCTTCAGGAACCTCTGGCTCTCCCGCACGATCAGGTCGCAGGTTTGTTTGAGGTCAAGTTTCGACCACAGATCGCGCTGCACGTTCAACAGCACTTGCTGCTCCTGCGTGTGCCGGCTGAGAAGATCGGCTACTTGAAGGTGTTCTGAGACATCCCGCGCCACGCCGTCCATGCCCACCACGTCTCCCGCATCATCTTCGACCGGGACGGCGAACAGTTCAGCCCATAGCATGCGCCCGTCTTCGCACCGCAGCCTGACCACGGCTGTGATGCTTGGCTGGCTGTGGGCGCGAAGTTGCTCCACGGCCGCCGCAAATTCCTGCCGGCTGCTTTCGTCAATCAGATTGGAGAAGAATTCCGCCTGGTGCAGGCAGCTCTGGGGGGGATAGCCCAGAGCCAATTCAAAGCCGCGGCTCACAAACGCCAGCCCCTCCTGAAAATAGAGCCTGAAGTAGATGTCCGATGAGTGTTGCGCGATGCGCCGGAAATCCGGCTGAGCCTGTCTCACCTTGTTTCCTCGCCTGTGCTTGTGGTCGGGCACCCTTTCTGTAACACCGCTCCGGGCAAGCCAAACCACCTGACCGGCTATCCGCTCCGCATGACACAACTCTACATTTCTGTTACACAGCTCGACCCGACTGTAAGGGGATTGTAAGGTGAAACGCAGTTCGATGCAGGCGCCACACAGGAGCGTTTGGGAGAGATGTATAATGCCCGCACATCGTCCGTCCGCCTGCGCCAGGTGCTGCCTCTACCCGACGCCACGCTCAGCCGGCCTTCATGTGTGGTTCGCAAAATCAACGGAGCACAACCATGCCCAAGACCTTTTCCGATCTCAATCCTTCGCCGCGAATTCTACTCGGGCCCGGCCCAAGCATGGTTCACCCGCGCGTCTTGCGAAGCATGGCGACCCCGGTGATCGGCTACATGGACCCGGACTTTTTGGCGATTATGGCCGACGTCAAGGAGCTCCTTCAGCAAACGTTTCAGACCGAGAATGACATGACTTTGGCTGTGCCCGGTACGGGGACCTCGGCCATGGAGGCCGCCATCTCAAACCTGGTCGAGCCCGGAGATAAGGTACTTGCGTGCATCCAGGGCTACTTCGGGGAACGGCTGGCAGAAATGGCCCAGCGGCACGGCGCCGACGTGACGCGGCTTGCCCGGGATTGGGGCGATGTGTTCGAGACTGGTGCGATTGAGACGGCAGTGGGCCAGGCGGCATACAAGCTCGTGACTCTGGTGCACGCCGAAACCTCAACCGGCGCCCTCCAGCCGGGCATTCCTGCCATTGCTAAGGCCTGTCACGAGAACGGCACCATGCTTGTTCTTGACTGTGTCACTTCGCTGGGCGGGGTTTCACTGGAGGTGGACGCTTGGGGCGTGGATGTGGCGTACAGCGCAGGTCAGAAGTGCCTTTCGGGCGTGCCCGGTCTTTCTCCGATCACCCTCAGTGCCCGAGCCGTCAAGACCATCGGCGAGCGGTCGACACCCCCGTCGGTCTTCTATCTGGATCTGAACCTGTTGGATCGCTATTGGAGTAGTTCTCCCGCCTACCACCACACCGCTCCGATAAGCACGATGTATGCGCTGCGAGAAGCTCTACGCATGGTCCAAGAAGAAGGGCTCGAGGCCCGGATCGCCAGGCATCAGATCAATGCCAGGCGACTGTGGGACGGACTGGAAGCGCTAGGCCTGCCTCTTTGGGTGCTAGACGAGAGCCACCGCATCCCCAGTTTGACCACCTGCCGTGTGCCGGAAGGCTTCGACGAAGCCAGCCTGCGCGCCGCCCTTCGGGATGAGTACAACATTGAGATCGCCGGCGGCTTCGGCCCGTTGGCAGGCAAGATCTGGCGTATCGGCCTGATGGGCGAATCGAGCCGGCATGAATACGTCACCCTGCTGCTGGCGGCTCTGCGAGAACTGTTGACTGACTGAATAGCCTTGGATGACAACCGCGGAGGGGCGCGCCTAGCGCAGCGACATCGGGCTGCGCCGGTTGTAGCGGGAGGCGATGTAGCCGAGGGCGCCCGCCGCCACCAAGAAGCTTATGCCCAAGATTCCCAATAACAGTGAGCGCTGTGAATCGCCGGTGGTGTCGCCGCTAAGGGCTGCGCTGGCCTGGGCGCCGAATTCCACGTAGCTGACATCGCCGGGGGCGATGCGCACCGGTGTGTTCATCGATGTGGTCGGGTTGTAGCCGGCGGGGACTGCGGCGCTGACATTGTAGTCCCCCATTTCGAGGCCTGTGAAGCAGTGCCCCTCGGGATCGGCGGTCGTCGCTTCATCCCCAACCACGGTGCCACCGGTGTCGGCCACGCTCACCTGACCACCAGGCAAGGCTGGCTCCCCTTCATCCAGACTGGCGTTGCCGTTCTGGTCTACAAAGAGGAGCACACAGATGTCGGCCGTGCCGCCTACCGGTGTGGGCGTCAAAGTCGCCGGGGCTGAGGTCTCGGCCGCCACAGGCGGCTGGGTTGGGCTGAGCTTGGCGAGCGTCAACTGCATTCCCGGTGTGAGAAAATCGGTTGATTTGAGCCCGTTGAGGGCGTACAGCTCTTCCAGGCTTATCCCGGCCACGGCGGCGATGCGCCAGGCGGTGTCCCCTTCTTGAACCACATAGATGATATTTCCGTTTTCGTTCGCCGTCGGCGTGGGAAAGGCTGTCGGCGCCTGAAGAGCCGGGGCGGACGGTTCGGCGCCCCACGCCTGGGTCGCCAGCATGACGGCCAACGCGACCGCCAAAGCGCACCCGCCGAGAAGCATGCTACGATTGTTTCTCATCGCATGCAGATTATAGCCGGTCGATCCGGCCGGGTATAGAGGCGGCCGATGCCGGAACTGCCTGAACTCGAAATCGTGCGCGAGGTGCTCCAGCGAAGGGTCCTGGCCAGGCCGATTCTCAAAGTGACGGTGGCTCCCAGGGGCGGTCCGATCGTCATTCGCGATCTCACTAATGCAGGTTTCCAAGCCGGACTAACCGGGCGCGGCCTGAAGTCAGTTTTTCGGCGAGGCAAGTTTCTCATCTTCACCTTGGACGTAGAGGACCTGTACCTGGTGATCAATCCCAAGCTGTCGGGCCGGCTTCAGCTATGCGCACCGGGGGCCAAAAAGGCTGGTCCCACCCACGTTGTATTCCACTTCGACCGCCCCCCCGAAGAGCTCCGCTACGTCGATACCAAGCGCATGGGCCAGCTCTACCTAACCCACGATCTGGGGCAGATACCGACCTTCGATCAGATGGGTCCGGACGCCCTGGATATCGACCCCGATGCTTTTCGCGCCCGCCTGAAGAAGTTTAGGGGAGAGATCAAAGGCATCCTGACACGCGCCGCGTTTGTGGCCGGGATCGGCAACGCTTACGCCGACGAAATTCTGTGGGCTGCCCAGATCCATCCGTACCGCAAGCGACCTTCGCTGACCTCGGAAGAGGTTGATCGCCTTTACCAAGCCATGCAGGCGACTCTCCGTCAATCGACCGATCGCGTGCGCGAGGCCATGGGGGAGGACATCTATCTCAAGCCCCGCGAATTCTTCGCCGTCCATATGCGGGGGGGCGAAACCTGCCCGCGCTGCGGCAGCACGATATCGGAAGTCACGGCCCAGCAGAAGATCACCAACTTCTGCCGCTCCTGCCAGCCGGGCGGATTGATACGCGGCATGTCGGCTCCCAGACCGGACAAGGGGAACCGCTAGGCGCACTCAGTTCGAAATATGGCCTTCGAAATCGGACCCAAATGAGGCGGGCAGCCGGGAAGGACGCATAGTGTCGGGACGAACCACAACCCACCGGGTGTGGCCCGTGGCAACGATGTCCCCACTTTCTTGTCGTTGAAGGCGGTAGTGTCTCAGCCCGGTGGAGCGACGGACATCCGACAGCCAGGTGCTCATGTCCAGTATCTCTTCCAGATTCGTAGGCATCCGATAGTCCACCACGTGCTCCCGCACCACAAAGGCGATCCCTTCCGCCTGGCAACGAGCAAGCGTCCAGCCGTGCTCTGCTCCGGCAGCGATCCCGGCGTCGGTCATGTAGTCCAGGATGGCGGCGATGTTCAGGAAGCCTTGGGGATCGACATCCCGCCAGGCCACCGATCGAAGCCGATGCAGGGCTCCTTCCGGGGCCGTAGCCGTGCTGGGCGGGCTGACCTCCCAAGCCGGTTCCTGCCCGGCGGATTGGGCCCGCCCCAGAATAGCCTGGATCTCGTCAGGCAGCGCCTGTCGCTGCCCACGTTCCCGATCCGCCAGGTGCCAAAGGATCCTTCCGAGCGCCAGGATTTCATGTTCTCCCCTGTGGCGGACCTCGTAGGCCCGCTGCCATCCCTCTGGGATCACCGATGAAATCCGGGTTGTGACCTCGACCGCTTCCCCATAGTGAACCGGTTTCAAGAAGGCGGCTTCCAGATGGCCGGCCATCCACGCCCAAGCCCTGCCGTCTGGGCGATCTCGCGGAAGACCCAACGCCTGGTCCGCCCGTATCCCGGACTCATGCATGTAGCGAATCAAGTTGGGATTGTTGATCAGGCCGTAGGCGTCGCACTCATCAAAGCGGACATCAAAGCTGGATCGGTGGTCGGGCGGCATGCGTGGCATCTCCTACCTGATGCAGATGGGTCCCTTCAGGTTACCATCTTGCGCCGGGATGTCGGCCTGCGCTGCGTGCTATACTGGCGTGGCTTTCCATCACCGCCATCCACATTCCACCAACCAAGCGCCGGGGAACGGCTTGTGAAATTCCTCACAAGCGGGCGGGGCATTGGTCTGGCAGCTGAGGTCTCAGACATGACCGAATGGGTCGGTCGCACGCTCTCCAAGGTTCAGATCCAGAAGCCACTGGGGCGCGGCGGGATGGCCGAGGTCTACCTCGGCCGGCACACAACTCTCAACCGTCCGGTGGCGGTGAAGCTACTGCACGCCCATCTCACCGGCGACGAGGATCTCACCAAGCGCTTCCTGGCCGAAGCCCAGTCGGTGGCCGGCCTGAGGCATACCAACATCGTCCAGGTGTTCGACTTCGATGTGATCGACGGGCGCCCGTACATCGTGATGGAGCTGTTGGAAGGCCTTTCCTTGGCCGACTATCTGCGCTCACTCCACGAATCGGGGCTCACACTCCCACTAAGCACCGTGGCCAGGCTCACCGGTTCGGTGGCGTCCGCCCTTGACTATGCCCACAGTCAGGGCATTATCCATCGCGACGTCAAACCGGCCAACATCATGCTCCGCCAGGGTCGCACGCCGATCGACCCCCAACTGCCCTTGCTGCCCGATGTGGAGCCGGTGTTGACGGATTTTGGCATCGCCCGCTTGACGACGGCCACCACGCAGACCGCCACGGGCACTGTTCTGGGCACCCCGGCCTATATGAGCCCCGAGCAAATCCGCGGTGATTCAATCGATGCCCGCTCCGACATCTACTCCCTGGGCGTGGTCCTGTACGAAATGCTGGCCGGGCAGCCGCCGTTCGACGTCGACACTACCCCGGCCGCTATCCTGGTCAAACACCTCCAAGAGCAGCCTCCGCCCGTCCCTCAGGTCAAACCCGAAGTCCAGGCGATTGTCAGCAAGGCCCTGGCCAAGAAACCGGATCAACGCTACCAGCGCGCCGCCGATCTGGCGCGGGACCTCCAGACCACCCTGGCGCCAGCCGGCTCACCACAAGCCGCCGGGGCCGGGCGCCCCCGGCCGCCGGCGCCGCCATCGCCGCGCCGTTGGATCTGGGCTGCCGTCGCAGGCGTGCTGGCGATAGGCGCCCTGGGTGTGCTCGGCGCCGGCTGGCTGGCGATCCGCCTGCTCGGACCACGCCTCATCGCTTCTCCCAGCCAGACCCCCGTCCCCGTCGTGGCGGCGGCCCCCTCGCCAGCCCCGGCGACCGAAGCCGTGGGCACAGCGCCGCCGACCACGGAAGCCTCAGCCGCTTCCACCCCCAGCGGTTTCGCCGTCTTCAAGGACGCCAGCCTGACGGCCCAGATCAACGGCGTCGACCCCGCTCCGGCCGGTTTCGCCTACCAAGCCTGGCTCGTCGGCCCCGATGCCGATCCGCTGTCCCTGGGCCTGGTCTCCCCGGTCGAAGGCCAGTTGGCCATTTCGTATCAAGACCCGCAGGGGACCAGCTTACTGTCTTCCTACTCGGGGCTCTGGATAAGCCTGGAACCCAACCCCGATCCAGACCCGGAGACCGCCGGCGAGAAGGTCTATGCGGCCACAGTACCCGACCAGGTCACAGCCGATGCCCAGCTCTTGGCCGAGGTTGACGGTCCGGGGGATTTGACAGCCGAGCTGTTGGACGGGATGGCCCACCAGGCGGTTCATTTCACCAGCCACCGCGACCTGGCCGTGTCATCGATTGCCGCCGGCAATCTGGCCGGCGCGAAGCAGCATTCCGAGCATGTGATCAACATCCTGGAGGGAAAGTCCGGCCCGGACTACGGCGATTGGAACGGCGACGGACGGGTGGAGAATCCCGGAGACGACGTCGGCCTGATACCCTACCTCCAGCTCTTGAGCGGACTGGTCGTGGACATCCAGGACAACCCTGCGGCCGATGACGCCTCCCGCCAGGCCGCCGACCAGCTCAACCAGCAGATCCAGACCGTGTTGGACCAGGCCTCGCAGGCGCGCGATTTGGCCACGCGGGTGGCCTCCGCCGATACCCTGGAAGAGGTCCAGCCGCTGGCGCCCGAGATGACCGCCTTCCAGCTTCAAGATCCGGTCAACGCCATAGACGATCAAGCTGGCGGCGTCGACCTTGCCCTGACAGTGGTCGTCCTCCGCCTCAAGCCTTGATGCGTAGTGGCTCCCAACGCTGAAACGACGAGCGGCGCACCAGTTGGTGCGCCGCCCCCATGCCTCCGTCAGCAGCCGCAGCCGCCGTCACCACAATCACAACACGTATATGCCATGGCCCATCACCTCCTCTCACAAACTTCCGAAGTTTCCGGTCCCACCCTATTCATCGATGATTGTCGATGGATAAGCGCAAAAAAAATGAACGCCTGCGGCGGACCTGGCCGCTCAGGCGATGTCCTCAGGTCGAATCAAATCCTCCCGCTCCGGAGCGAAAGCCGCCACGAGGCGCCCACAGCAGCTGACCACGGCATCCTGGTTCAGCGAGTAGAAAGTCTGTCTGCCCTCTTGGCGGACGTTTACCAAACCGGCGTCTCGCAAGATCGCCAAATGGTGAGAAACGGTCGGCTGGCCCACACCAACTCTGTCCACCAGCTCGCCCACGCTGCACCACTCGCAGCAGCAAGCCTGCATGACCTTCTGGCGCGTCGGAGTCGGCCAGTGCCTTGGCGAAGGTCAACGTCCCCGGTGCGCTCTTATCGACATCCATCGATGAATATGATACTCGACTCTCCCGCCGCGAGTCAAGATCGGGTGTCAGCCCAGCGATTGGACTCGGACCGGCTGCGTGGTTTAGAATGCGGGCGATGCCGGGCTTGACAATCGCTTGCGGTTGTATCCGCATAGCAGGCTACGACGTCAGAGAGTTCGGACCGTGCTGAGACGCTTGACTCCGGCCAACTTCCTGTTCCTCATCATCAGCCTGGCAGGGCTGGTTGTGCTGCTATACCCGTTCTGGGCCCTGCCCGGCCCCGGGCAAGACCAGAGCCGGGCGGCCTTGCTCGTGCTGAGCGGCGCCCTGGCATTGATTTTGGCGGCCTTGTTGGCGGAGGCCCAGACCGGGCTCACCGCCCAGACGGTGGCTCTCATCGGCACGCTGGTCGGCCTCAACGCCATGATTCGCGTGGTGGATACCGTCCTCCCGCTTCCCGGTGGTTTTTCGCCCGTCTTCCTGCTCATCATCCTGGTCGGCCACGTCTTCGGCGCCCGGCTCGGCTTTCTGATGGGCTCGCTCACGTTGCTTGTGTCCGGCCCGCTCACAGCCGGCGGGTTGGGGCCCTGGACCCCTTATCAAATGCTGGCCGCCGGCTGGATGGGCATGGGCGCCGCCTGGCTACCGGCCGAGCGCGGCCGCAGCCTGTCACTCGTGCTATACGGCGCCGTGTGGGGATTGGTGTATGGCGCCGTCACCAACCTGCAGTATTGGCCCTACGCGCTGAGCTCACCGGACTTGAGCTGGGCCCCGGGATTGGGTCCACTGACCGTTCTGACCCGCTATGCCCGGTTCTACATGGTGACCTCCCTCGCATGGGATGGATTGCGAGCCGCTGGCAATGTCGGCCTGATCTTGCTCCTTTCCCAGCCCCTGATTCAGACCCTCCAACGCTTCCAGCGCCGCGCCCGGGTGATCTGGGAGCCGGCCTGAGGGCCGGTTATAATCGCCGGATGATAGTCAACTCAAGCGCAAGCCTCGTCGTCTGCCGTCTTTGTGTCGGTTGGAGACCACGTGCATTGGTAGTTATGAAGGAGGCAAGCGATGAGGACATCTAGGCGCACGCCAGCCCTGGTTGATCGCCACCTCCGGCCTGATCTTGCTGGTGGTTGCCTTGGCACTGGCCTGGCAGCTCCCTTTCGTTCAGGATCACCTCGGCTGGCGCATCTCCGAGCTTCGGGCCAGCATCAAGTACGCTATCAATCCGCCGGAAGAGATCGCTTTCACTCCCAACCCGTCGCTGGCAGCTATGGTCCAGTCGACCCTTTCGGCGCTGACCCCCACCGCGACTGCCACGGCTACCCCCGGACCAACCGCCGTCCCCAGTCCGACATCCACACCCACCATCGAGCCAACGCCACTTCCGGCCAAAGTCGAGCTGACAGGGATCATTCACGAATACCAGAAGTGGAACAACTGCGGCCCGGCCAATCTGGCCATGGCGCTCTCCTTCTGGGGCTGGCAGGGAGATCAACGGCCCGTCGCCGCCTTCGTCAAACCCAACCCGCGCGACAAGAACGTGATGCCTTACGAACTGGTCGACTTCGTCAACACGCAGACCGATCTCAAGGCACTGGTCCGGGTGGGGGGCGACCTGGATCGCCTCAAGAGCCTGCTGGCGGCGGGTTTTCCGGTGATCGTCGAGAAAGGCTTCGAGGGCCCTGGCTTCCCGGGTTGGATGGGGCACTACGAGGTGGTTTCCGGCTATGACGATTCCCGCCAGCGGTTCACGGTGCAGGACTCCTACATCATGCCCAATCTCCCCATCAGCTACGACGACATGCAGACCTACTGGCGGCACTTCAACTACACCTATCTGGTTATATACCCGCCGTCCCGCGAATCGGAGCTGATGCAGATACTTGGGGCCGGACGCCGACGAGACCACCAACTTCCAGCGGGCGGCCCAGAAGGCGTCCGATGAGATCTACAGCAGCACCGGCCGGCAGCAGTTCTTCGCCTGGTTCAACCGGGGGTCGAGCCTGGTTGACCTCAAGGATTACGCCGGCGCGGCGGCCGCCTACGACCAGGCGTTCACCATGCAGGCGCAAATTGCCCAGACCGATCCGCAGTGCCAACCCGTGGCGCATCCTCTGGTATCAGACGGGGCCCTACTTCGCCTACTTCTACACCGGACGAACGGCAGACGTCATCAATCTGGCGACGCAGACCCTTTCGGCGATGAGCGAGCCGATTCTGGAGGAGAGCTACTACTGGCGGGGCCTGGCCCGCGAATCGGCAGGTGATTTGGCCGGCGCCATCGACGACTGGCGCACCGCCCTGCAGGACCATCCCGATTGGGCGCCGGCCCTGCAGCAGCTCCAGCGCGTCGGCAGCCTCCCCAGGCTAGTCCCGCAGTGACCCTCGCCACGGACTCCTCCCCACCAACCCGCCGGATCACGCACGTCGCTCGCTCGTCCCTGCTCATTGCCGTCTTCTTCGGCTTGGACAAGCTGCTGGGACTGATCCGGCAGGTGGTGATTGGCCGGCAGTTCGGCGTCGGCGCGGAATTGGACGTGTTCAACGCCGCCAACAACCTGCCCGATTTGCTCTTCGCCCTGATCTCCGGGGGCGCCCTGGCGGTGGCCTTCATCCCCGTGCTTTCCCAGGCCATGGAACTCGATGGCCGGGATGCCTTATGGGGCGTATTCAGCCGGGTGGCCAATCTGGCTTTCATCGTCACCGGCGGGCTGGCCCTCGAGCCTGGCATTGCTGGCCGATCATCTCGTCGGCGCCGAGTTCGGGGTCGCGCCCGGTTTCTCCCCCGAAAACCAGGCACTGGTAGTTAGCTTGATGCGGTTGGACCTGATCGCCACGCTCATCTTCTCGCTCAGCGGCTTGGTATCGGCCGGGCTGCAGGCCAACCAGCACTTCCTGCTCCCGGCGCTGGCCCCGGCTCTGTACGACGTGGGCCAGATCTTCGGCGCCGTCGTCTTGGCGCCCGATCAGGGCTACCAGTTGGCCAGGATTTGTCCTGCCAGCCGCCGGCCTGGGGATCTACGGCCTGGTCTACGGCGTGATCCTGGGTGCCGCTCTCCACTTGGGGATCCAGATCCCGGGCCTGGTCCGCTTCCGCTTCCGTTGGACGCCGCGCCTCAACCTCGACCACCCCGGGGTGCGCACCGTCCTGCGCCTGATGGGGCCCCGCATCCTCACCATCGGGGCATTCAACCTGATCTTTATCGTGCAGGACAATCTGGCTTCCCGTCTGGATGTGGGCTCGGTGACCGCCCTGGCCTACGGCTGGTTGATCATGCAGGTGCCCGAGACCATCATCGGCACGGCGGTCGGGATCGCCATCCTGCCCACCTTGTCGGAGCACTTCGCCCGAGCCGACTGGGCGGGTTTCGAAGCCAGTGTGGCCCGCGCTTTCCGGGTGCTGGTGGCGCTCACCCTTCCGGCGGCCGTCCTGCTCATGATCGGCATTCGGCCCCTGGTGCAGGCCGCCTTCCATTTCGACGCGCACGGGCACCGAACTGGTGACTTGGGCCGCCCGGGCCTATCTACTGGGGTTGGTCGGCCACTCGCTGCTGGAGGTCGCCTCGCGCGCCTTCTACGCCCGCCAGGATGCTCGCACGCCGCTGCTGGCCTCCATGATCAGCCTGACAACCTTCGTGGTGACCAGCCTGATGCTTTACCGAAATATGGGCGCGATGGGGATCGCCTTGAGCAACAGCCTGGCCTTCAGCCTGGAAGCCGGCCTGTTGATCTACTTCCTGTCCCGGCGATTTCCGGCGGTCATCCGGCAGGGTCGCCCGCTGCTGCGTTTGGCGGCCGGCTGCGTCCTGGCCGGCGGTGCGGCATTTGCCGTAATGTCCGGCTTGCCCCTGCCCGATCTCGTGGCAGCGGCCCTTGCCCTCGCTCTGGGCGCCCTGGTGACGGCGGCCTTTATCCACCCCGAGCTGCGCGAGCTGGCCAAGCTCTGAACCCTCAGCGAGACGCGCCGCGGCCCCGGCGTGATCATGCCGGGGCCGCGCAGCCAGGACCTCAAGAACGACCCATGGGTTCCCTAATCCCGATGCCGAACCGTTCAAGGGCCGAGGGCGCTCCCGGTTCGGTGGGGTGTCATGTTTAACCCCTCATTGGTGATCAAGGCGCGCATCCGGCACAGAGTTGTGCCGCAGAGCCATACGCCATGCGTTCAGTGTCCCTTATGTGATTTTCTTCACAAAGTGCGGCGAGGCACCGATCCGGATGAGCTTCCGCCTATTCCTTCTCGTACGCCTGCCCGTCGGCGGCTGGCATATGGCCCCGCCCGACGACCCCAGCCAAAACGATCATCGTCGCCAAATAGGGAATCATCAGCAAGAACTGGGAGGGGATGTTCACCCCCAGAATGGCCATGCGGGCCGCCAGCGCGTCCGAGAAGCCAAACAACATGCCGGCGCCAAAGGACCCGATCGGGGTCCAGTTGCCGAAGATCATCGCCGCCAGCGAGATGAAACCGCGGCCGGCGGTCAGGTTTTCATCGAATCGGCCGACCGAGCCCAAGGTGAAGTAGGCGCCGGCCAAGCCCGCCATCAGCCCGCCCAACAACACCGCCATATAGCGGGTTCGGAAGACGTTGATCCCCAGGGTGTCGGCGGCGCGCGGGTGCTCGCCGACCGCCCGCAGCCGCAGCCCCCAGCGCGTGTTGAACAGGGCCACGGTGAGCACGATCAACGAAATGTACATGGCGTATACGAACAAGTTGTTGTTGAAGAGAAGCGGCCCAATCAGAGGGATGTCGGAGAGGAGGGGAATCGGCCACGGCTGGAAGATTCCCGGGTTGTTCAGATTTTGAAAAACCTGCAGGTACTTGTGAGAAATGTACGACGTGAGACCCAGGGCGAAGATGTTGATCACCGTGCCGGAGACAATCTGGTCCGTCTTGTATTTGATCGACAACCAGGCATGCACCAGGGCCAGGACCCCCGCCGAGAGGATGCCGGCAATCAGGCCGATCCACAGGTTGGTCACGCTTCCGACCAGTGAAGCGACCATGGCCGACATCAACATCATGCCTTCAATGGCGATGTTGATCACCGCCGAACGCTCACACAGCACACCCGACATGGCGCCCAAGGTCAGGGGAACCGCCTTGAGAAGCGTGGCGTTGGCCAAGCCCCGCCAGGTTGAGCGACTTGCCCGCGGCGGCCCAGGTCAGGAAGCCAAAGATGAACAGTCCCACCACCAAGGCCAGGATCAAATTGGTGTAAGTTGCCGAAACCGCGTGCCAACTGGAAGGCGCCAAACGCTGCGCACAAAGCAGCCAGGACCCTCAGGGCGCCGGGCGCGGCCAAATGCCACGGCGCCAGCGTTGCCACCGAACGGCCCAACTCAAAAGTAAAGGTGGCCGAGGTCTGTTCCGGCAGGCTGCTGCCAAAACCAAACCAGATCACTGCCGCCAGCACCAGGAAGAAGACTCCCATCACGTATTGGCGCACAGGCGAAGTCCGCTCTTGCATGCGTCGCAGGGTGGTAGTCGTCATGGCTTAGGCACCTCCCCAGCTGATGGTCACGCCGCCTTCTTCCTCTTCCTTGGGCGGTCGTAGCCGGTAGATGGTGCGGATGATGGCGGGGGCGGCGATGAACATCAGGATCACCCCTTGAAGAATACCGATGATGTCGACCGGAACGCTGGCTGCCAGTTGCATCTGGGTGGCCCCAGCCTGAAGGAAGCCGAAAAGCAGGGAAGCCAGCACGACGCCCACCGGATGGCTCTTCCCCAGCAACGCCAGCGCGATGCTGGTGAACCCCGTGCCGGAAGAGAAGGCCATCGCCAGGTTGTGGTTGACGCCGAGCACGTCATTGGCGCCAGCCAGCCCAGCCAGGGCTCCCGAGAGCGACATGGCCATCATGGTCACCAAGGAGGCCTTCATGCCGGCGTAGCGGGCAGCATTCGGGTTGAACCCCACCGTCCGCAAGTCGAAGCCCCAGGTAGTGCGGAAGAGCAGCCAATAGACGCCGATAGGCCGTCGATCAGCGCCAGGAAGAAGCCCAGGTGGAAGCGAAGCGGCGCCCCGAAAAGCCGCGGCAGCTCGGCGCTGGCTTGAATATTGGGGCTGATAGGGTTGAACGAATTCGGCCGCTGCATCGGCCCGCTCAACAGCCAGTCGCTCAGGCGGAAGGCGATGTAGTTCATCATGATCGTGTTGATCACTTCGTGCCCGCCGGTCTTGGCCTTGAGCCAGCCGGGGACGAACCCCCAGGCTGCACCGCCCAGCCATGCCGGCCAGCAGAGCCAGCGGCAGGTGGATGATCGCCGGGAGATTGGTGAAGGAATAACCAACAAACGCCGAACAAATGGCGCCAACGAAGATCTGGCCCTCGGCGCCGATGTTGAACAGACCAGCCCGAAATCCAAGGGCTACCGCCAGTCCAGCGAAAATGTAGGGTGTCGAGGTAACCAGCGACTCAGACAAGGGATAGAAGGCGTTGCGGATCGCTGCCGGGTCACCGCTTTGCAGCGACGCCAGGATCTTGCCCGGGTTGCCCAAGGAACCATTCAACAACGCGCCGTAGGCTTGGAAGATGGCCTTGATTCCGTACTGGGTGGCCAGCAGCGGCGACTGTGCCCAAGTCTGGTAGACCTCGGTGGTTGTTAGGAAGATGAAGATGCCGCTGAAGATCAGGCCCGTCAATACGGCCAGCAGGGGGACGACCATGCTCTGGGCGGCGTTGCGCAGCCCACGAGCCCTTCTTGGGCGTGTCAGGCGTCAGTTCCTCGAGCAGGATCTCGCCAGCGCCTTTCTTCTCCTCGGCCTTGGGTGTGCCTTCCTCATTGTGTTTGCTCAAGACGACCTCTGGCTACAGTGTCACTTCGGCCTTGCGGGTGACTTCCTTGGGTGCCTCCAGCTTTGTCTGGGTCGACCCCGGCCATCAGCAGCCCGACATACTCCTTGGTGGCCTTGTCCCCGGGCACCACCGCCACCAGCTTGCCTCGGTACATGATGCCGATCCGGTCCGACAATTGCATGATCTCATCCAACTCCGGTGAAACCAGCAGGATCGCCGTGCCGGCTGTCGCGCTTTTCCATGATCTGGCCGTGGATGAACTCGATCGACCCGACGTCCAGACCACGCGTCGGCTGGGACGCCACCAGCAGCTTCACCGGCCTTGAGAACTCGCGCGCCACGATCAGCTTCTGCTGGTTGCCGCCAGAAAGGGTGCCGGCATTCACCCTCGGACTGGGCGTCCGGATGTCGAACTTCTCGATGCGTTCCAGCGCCACTTCGTGGATCTTCTCGCGGTTGAGGACCATGCGTTCGGCAAATGGCGGCCGGTAGTAGGTGTTCAGAACCAGGTTGTCTTCGACCGGATAGCTCAGAACCAGGCCATCCTTCTGCCGGTCTTCTGGGACATGGCCCACGCCGGCCTCTGTGATCTCGCGCGGCGAGGCATGCGTGATGTCCTTGCCGAGGAGGGTGATCGTCCCCGACAGCGATCGCCTCAGGCCGGTGACGGCCTGCACAAGTTCGGTCTGCCCATTGCCCTGGACCCCGGCCACGCCGAAGACCTCTCCGCTGTGGACCTCGAAAGACACCCCATCCACCGCCACCTGGTCACGGTCGTCGATGACAGTCAACTCTTCGACCTTGAGCACCATCTCGCCGACCTCGGCGACCTGCTTCTCGACCTCCAGGGAGACCTCTCGGCCGACCATCATCTCGGCCAGCTTCTTGCGGTCGGCCTTGTCGGGAGTGGTGGTCCCGATCACCTGGCCGCGGCGGATGACCGTGATCCGGTCGGCGATTTCCATCACTTCGCGCAGCTTGTGGGTGATGAAGATAATCGACTTGCCCTGGGAAGCCAACGAGCGCAGGATCTCGAACAGTTCGTCCGCTTCGTGGGGGGTCAGCACAGCGGTAGGCTCGTCCAGGATCAGGATATCCGCCTGGCGGTACAGCAGCTTGACGATTTCCACCCGCTGCTGGACACCGACCGGCAGATCCTCCACATGGATATTGGGGTCGACCTCCAGCTGGAATTTCTCTGAAATCTCTCGAATGCGGCTGGCGGCCGTGGCCCGGTCGAGGATGCCGCCATAGCGGACCGATTCCTCGCCCAGCATGATGTTCTCCGTGACGGTAAATACGGGGATGAGCATGAAGTGCTGGTGCACCATCCCGATCCCGGCGGCGATGGCATCATTGGGGGAGTGGACGTGGATCTGTTTCCCATTGACCAGGATTTCGCCTTCATCGGGTTGATAAAGGCCGTAGAGGATGTTCATCAGGGTGGTCTTGCCGGCGCCGTTCTCCCCCAGCAGAGCGTGGATCTCGCCCTTTTCGAGGGTCAAATCAATGTGGTCGTTGGCAAGCACACCGGGGAAACGCTTGGTAATGCCCTTGAGTTCAAGGATAGGTGGCATGTGGGACCCATCACCGTTGCTTGTTGAGTGAGCCATTCTACCATGAGGGGACACGCCGGAGAGTTTAGCGTCACCTCATGCGATCACTGAGCCTGGCGTGCTGCTTGCTCTGTCAGATGAACGAACCCATCATACTTGAGATGGCTGTCGGATCAAAGCCGTGCACGCCAGCAGATGCGTGGAGGCCGGCTTGCGGCCGGCCTCCACGGTTCATTCTTTGAGGATCGCTTGACCCGGGGGCTACTGCAGGAGACGTAGCGATGTCGCCAGCGATGATGCCCTGGCGAACCGTGTCCAGCTCGTCCTTCAGCGCCTGCGGGACCTGGCTGTCGAAATCGTGGAACGGGGCCAAGCCGACGCCGCCGTTGTCCAGCGTGCCGACCGTCACGCCACCCGTGAAGGTGCCGTCCATCGCCGACTTGATCACATTCAACGTCGTCACGTCCATGTTCTTCATGACCGACGTCAGGGTGATGGCTTTATAGTCGGGATTGGTCAAAACCCAGTCGGCATCCACGCCGATGACCATCACGCCGCCGCGCTCCTGCGCAGCCGCAGCCGTGCCCAGACCAACGGGGCCAGCCACCGGCATGATGATGTCCGCGCCTTCGTCCATCAGCGACTCACCCAAGCGCCGACCATCGTCGGTGCTCTCGAAGTTGCCGGCGAACAGCCCGGTCTGGCTGGCGGGATCCCAACCCTTGACCTCGACGCTGGTGCCCTTCTGCTGGTTGTAATAGGCCACGCCCTCGGAGAAACCATCCATGAAGATGGTCACGGTCGGGATCTGCAGACCGCCGAAGGTGCCAACGACACCCGTCTTGGTCATCCCTGCAGCCAGATAGCCGGCCATGAAGGCGGCTTCGTCGGTGTTGAAGATCTGGCCGACGACGTTGGGGATGGTCGGGTCATAGGCGAAGTCCACGATCGAGAACTTCATGTCGGGATTGGCTTCAGCGGCAGCCTGGGTGGCGTCGCCCAGCAAGAAGCCGACGGTGATGATGATGTCGCAGTTGGCCTGCAGGAAGGCCTGGATGTTCTTCTCGTAGTCCGCCTGCTCCTGGGACTCGAGATAGGTGCCGTCGATGCCGAGCTGATCAATGGCATCCTGAACACCCTTCCAGGCCGTGGCATTGAACGACTTGTCGTCAATACCGCCTGTGTCCGTCACCTGACAGGCCTTGAATGTCGGGGCTGCGGTTGCCGCCGGGGCCGCCGCCGCCGCCACAAGCGGCCAGGGCCATCGAGGCCAGAATCAAGAGCGACAGGACCAAGTAGATCTTCTTCTGCATGACTTTCTCCTCCTCCTTATAGGAAGGATATTGGGATCAAACAAGTCGAGCAAGTGCCGGGGGAAAATCGGACGATCAGCACCCCTTTCCCGCCGCGTCGCGGCGAAAAAGCACTCTTGCATGATCGACGGGTGTTGCGCGTGAATGATAGCACGAACAGCGACCACCCGCAATTCGCCGGCTTCACTAGCCGGCGACGTTATCCGGCTCCCGGACCTTCTTGGGCCGTCAGGCTGCCGTAGTCGAGCACCTCCCTGGCCTGGGAGCCGCCGGGCTCGGGACCCACGATGCCCTTGGCCTCCAATTCATCCACCAGCCGCGCCGCCCTCGTGTAGCCAATCCTGAGGTGCCGCTGCAGCATGGAAATTGAGGCTTTGTGCATACGGCGAACCAGGTCGACGGCTTCGCCGTAGAGCTCGTCACCTTCATCGGCCTGGTCATCTTCCCAAAGCGGTGCCTGCTTCAGCGGCGCGCCCACCGGGATCGTCGCCGCTGGCTGAGCCACTGGGGACGGGTGGGTTTGATCGCCCCCCAAAACGGCGTTCTTCCAGTAGCGTATGAGCCTTGCCAGCTCCGGCTCCGAGACGTAAACGCCCTGCAGCCGGCGCGGCGAGGCGGCATCCGGCGGGTGGAAGAGCATATCGCCGCGACCCAAGAGCCGCTCTGCGCCAGGCTGGTCGAGGATCACCCGGCTATCGATCGACGACGCCACGGCAAAGGCGATACGAGACGGGAAATTGGCCTTGATCAGCCCGGTTACCACGTCGACAGACGGCCGTTGCGTGGCGATGACGAGATGAATGCCGGTCGCCCGCGCCAGCTGGGCCAACCGGGTCAGGACGCGCTCGGTCTCGTCCGGCGCAAGCATCATCAGATCGGCCAGTTCGTCCACGATGAGCACCAGGTAGGGCAGCGTCTTTTGGCCGGTCTGCCGCATGCGGGTGTTGTAGTCCTCGATGTTACGGACCCCGTTGGCTGAAAAGCGGCGGTAGCGCTCGTCCATCTCGCGTGAAATCCACTGCAACGCCGGCACCACGCGATCCAGATCCACAACCACGGGCGCCAGCAGGTGCGGGATGCCGTTGTAGAACGTCAGCTCGACGCGCTTAGGGTCGATCATCACCATCCGCAGGTCGTCAGGCGTGTTCTGAAGCAGAAGCGAGGCTATGATGGCGTTGATGCACACCGACTTTCCCGAGCCGGTGGTCCCGGCGATCAGGAGGTGGGGCATCTTCGCCAGATCGGCGACCGCCGGCCTGCCGGATACATCCCTGCCCAGCCCGAGCTTGAGGGGCGATCCGAGCTTTTGAAAGACTGGGGACTGCATGACGTCCCGCAGCGCGACTAATGAGACCTCGGCGTTGGGGACCTCGACACCCACAAAGCCTTTACCCGGCACGGGGGCTTCGATCCGGATCGACGGTGCTGCCAGGGCCAGTGCCAGGTCATCAGCCAGAGCGGCAATCTTGCTCACCTTGACCTTCACCCGCCGCCCGCCACGGCTTTCTAGGAAGTCCGGCTCGACGCCGAACTGTGTGATGGTCGGGCCGCGATTGATCTCCACCACACGCGTGCTGGTGCGCCAAACGATTGCAGGGTCTCCTCGATCAGGCGGGCACGATCGCGCTCGAAAGCTTGGTCGGCCTTGCCGTCCTCCCCCGCCTCGAGCACGGCGCCCAAATCCGGAAGCGACCAGGGGGATTCAGCTGGGGCTTCGGCCTCCTCGGCCTCAAATGCCGCCGGGGCATTCGCGTGAGGAACCTGTGAGGCGGTTCCTGCCGGCGACAGCCCGGACCGATCCGGGGTTGCGATGGCCGGCGGCCCTTTCGCCCCCGCCTGCGGCGCCGAGAGGGGCGGTCCGCTAAGTTGCCCTACAGCCCATCGCGCACCATTGCGGGCCCAGCGAACGAAATCGGCCAGGCTGCGCTCCATCACCAAGCTGGCAGCCACCAGGATCCATGCCCCCAGCATCACGATCGTGCCGGCGACACCCAACGCCCGGACAGCCCCCCCCAACAGAGCCGCTCCCACCAGCCCCCCGCCAAGCCCTGACCGGCCGGCCGCCAGAGCTTCCTCGAGATGAACGGCGCCGCTGGCGGCCTGCAGCAACACGAACGCTGTCAGAAACAGCATCACGCCGCCTACGGTCTGCCCGGCGGTTGGACGGGGCAGTGGCATGTCGATTTCACGCGTGATCAGCCTGAGGCCCAGGGCCAGCATGGCCAGGGCTGCCAGAAACAAACCCCAGCCGAAAGTTACTTGAAGAAATCCCAGCCAAATTTGGGTTAGCGTGCCCTGATTGGGCGTGAGCAGGTTGAGGAAGGTATAGAGTGATACAAGGACAAGGAGGACTCCGGCCAACTCGGGCTTGCGGCCTCCGGTGAGACGGGTCAGCCGCGGCTGCCGCACCGGAAACCACCCGCTGAAGCGCGTTGCCCAGCGACCGGAGGATGCCGCCACCCGCCGACGTGCGGCTCGCCTTCGAGCCGCGTCCACGGCTAGAGCTCCGCGAGCGCTTACGTGTCACGAACAGGTCTCCCCATGCGTGGCGGCGATTATAGCATAGGGGTCCGGCGTCTCAGGCAGCGGCATGCTACAATCGCCGCATGTCGAGCGAGAACGTGATTCAGGGGCTGCGGCTGGCACATTTCCTGCGCGGCCTGAGCGAGGCCGACCTGTCCCAGCTCGCCACCCAGCTCCCTCCGACCGACTTCAAATCTGGCGAGATCCTGCTCAACTTGGGCGATCCCCTCGACGCCGTCTACTTGATTCTGGACGGAGAGGTGGAGCTCACAACCTACGATTCGTCCGGCGACTCCAGGCTCTTGACCCGCCTTTCGGCCGGCGCCGTGGCCGGGCTGCTTGAGTTCTTCGCCGGGCAGACTATGCAGACCCGCACCACCGCCGTCAGCCAGGTCCACGCCCTTCGTTGGGAGCGAAAGGCCTTGACAGAGTTCCTTGCTCTCCAGCCTCAAGCCTTGGCAAGCTTGCGGCTGGCTGCCCGAAGTCAACGGCTGGCTTTCCATCTCAACCTAGACTGGCTCAACGACGGGGAAGTCGTCGTCGGCCTTGCCCGCAAGCACCCGGTGATGCTCGTTGTGGCCGAGATCCTCCCGACCGTCCTGCTGATAGCCGGGATCGCCCTTGGTATCTGGGCATCTGGCGGCGCCAATGGGTTGTTGATGGCATTGGCCACCATCCTTGGCCTGGCCGGGGTTGGCTACGGGATTTGGCAATGGATCGATTGGCAGAACGACTACTACGTGGTCACCAACCGCCGCATCGTCCGCCTGGAGAAGATCGTGGCGCTGTACGACAGCCGCCAGGAAACACCGCTCCACCAGGTGTTATCTGTAAGCGTCAGCACGGATGCCATCAGCCGGCTTCTGGGCTACGGTGACGTGGTCGTCCGCACCTACACCGGGCAGATCGTCTTCCCCGCCGTGGGACTGCCGCGCGATGCTGGCGGCCATGATCGAGGAGCAGTGGCGGCGCCAGCAGCTGCTTCAAAAGGCAACCGATCGTCAGGACGTCGAGAAAGCGGTGCGCCAGGTGCTCGATCCCACACCGCCTCAGGGCTCCCAGGATGCGCCGCCAATCGCCGAAGGCGGCAATGTGCCGACACCTTCCGACCCCGAGCGCGCCCCTCAGCTCGGCCTCGACCATTGGGGGTTTCAACTGCGATTTGAGAGCCAGGGCGTGGTCACCTACCGCAAGCACTGGGCCGTCCTGCTGGAGCACATCGGCTTCCCGTCTCTGCTCATTCTGCTTGTCGTCGGACTCGGCGGGGCCCGGCTCGGCGGCCTGGTCACCTTCGGCACACCCCGGACGGTGCTCGAGCTCGCCGGGTTGAGTCTCATCCCCCTTGGCCTGTGGTGGCTCTATCAATACGCGGATTGGGTCAATGACATCTACCAGGTGACGCCGACCCACATTATCGACGTCTACAAACGCCCACTCGGGCGAGAACTGCGCAAAGTAGCTCCCCTGGAGAACCTGCTCAGCACCGAAGTCGACCGCCGCGGTCTGATAGGCATCTTGCTCAACTTTGGCGATGTTACGGCCAACGTTGGCACCGAGGTGCTGGACTTCGAGGGCGTCTTCAACCCGGCCGCCGTGCAGCAGGACGTTGTGCGCGCCCAGGAAGCCTTCAACGCCCGCCGGCGGGAAGCCGAGCGCCAGCTGCGGCAGGACGAGATGGTAGAATGGCTCAGCGTCTACCACGAGCAGGTTTCAGGCCAAGATTCCGAAGAAAAGGCACCCGAAGACCCCGATGAGTACCCGTAAGATCGTCACCCCGCCAGATCCCGTTCTCCGGAAGAAGGCCCAGCGTGTCCGGGCTTTCACGTCGGATCTCCAAACCTTGATCGACGACATGGTCGAAACGATGCGGGAAGCGCCCGGCGTTGGTCTGGCTGCGCCCCAAGTAGGCATCAGCCAGCGGGTGATCGTGGTCGAGTACGCCGAGGGTGACGATGACCCCGACGGCCCGCCGCAGACCGAAGAAGCTCTTTGCCGTCGTCAACCCCGAGATTGCCCGACACTCCAAGGAGACCGTGTTTGGCAATGAGGGCTGCTTATCCATCCCCGGCTACTACGGCGAAGTTGAGCGCTACGATTGGGTGACCGTCAAGGGCTACAACCGTCACGGCGATACCTTCCGGTTGAAAGCCAAAGGATGGCTGGCCCGCATTTTCCAGCACGAGATCGACCACGTCGATGGCGTGCTATTCATCGATCGGGCAACAAAGGTGTGGGAAATCGAAGACGAAGATCACGCCATGGAGGGCGCGCCATCCTCCTGAGACGCGGACAAGCCGTCTTTGTGCAGTTCTTCACAAGTTGCCCGGCTCGGTCAGCATGACCCTTCCGCTCCCTGCTCGGGACATTGCATGCAGCTCACCCACCTTTCTCTGACCAACTTCCGCAACTTCGTGCGGCTCGAGACAGGCGCCGAGCCGGGCGCCACTTTGCTGTTCGGCGCTAACGCGCAGGGAAAGACCAGCCTGCTGGAAGCCATTTACTACCTGGTCTCCGCTTCCTCCCCCCACACGACATCCGACCGACAGTTGATTAATTTCCTGGCCCTTGAAGGAGCCGACGCCGTACGCCCGCATCGTGGCCGAGGTCCGGCGCGCCGAACGGCTGGGACGGATCGAGATCCGCCTATCAGTTGAAGCGGATAACGCCAACCCGGAGGGCCGCCTCAAGAAGGAGATTCTGATCAACGGGGTCAAGCGCAAGGTGGGCGACCTGGCGGGCGCTTTCAACGCTGTGCTGTTTCTGCCTCAGGATCTGCGTGTCGTCGAGGGGTCACCCGGCGAGCGAAGGCGGCACGTCGATGCTACCCTGTCGCAGGCCGATCCCGTCTACGCTGACAGTCTGGGCCGCTACGCCAGGCTGCTCTCCCAGCGCAACGCGCTGTTGAAACAGATCTCGGAGCGAGGCTCTCGCCAAGACGAGTTGACCTACTGGGACGGGCAGATGACCGAACAGGCGGCCACACTGATACGCAGCCGCGCGCTTGCGCTGCGGGAGTTGGAAGACCAAGCCGGTCCGATCCACAGCAGAGTTAACCCGCGGGAACGAACGGCTGCGGTTGATCTACCAACCGAGTTACGATCCACTGCCTCAACCCCCCGGCCAATTGGGGCTGGCTATCGACACCCCGGTGGACCGCACCGGCCTGTCGCGCGACGCCATTCGCCAGGGGATGCACCAAGCCCTGGAGGGGAGCCGCCAGGAGGAGATCGCCCGCGGCATGACCCTGATCGGCCCCCATCGGGACGACGTGCGTTTTCAGGTCAACGGCCTCGATCTGCACACTTACGGTTCGCGGGGGCAAATCCGGACGGCGATGCTGGCCCTCAAGCTGGCTGAAGTGGGATGGCTCAAGGAGCGCACCGGAGAGTGGCCGGTCTTGCTGTTGGATGAAGTGCTGGCCGAGCTGGACGGCGCCCGCCGTGAGGATCTGCTCGGACGCATCCTTCAGGCGCAACAGGCGATTCTCACCAGCGCCGACTTGGAGATGTTTAGCACCCAGTTCATAAACGGCGCGACAGTCTGGCAGATTAACGCCGGCCATCTTACCCCCTATCCCTCCTAGCGGGGCCGACCTGCCGCCTATCCGGCTGATAGCGGACGCTTGGCCGGGACCCCGGCTCGCCGGGGATAGCCTTCAGGTGTGGCGGCGATCTTGTCGATCAAGACCAGGTAGCGCGACTCAGCCACGGTGGGCAGCTCGATCGGCAGAAGCTGGCGAACGTGGCCACCCAGGTGCCCAATGGCTACTTCGGCGGCGTGAACTTCAGCCGGCCCCGTCTCGCCCTTCTGGGCGATCGCAACGCCGCCGATGCGGGTCAGGGGCAACAGATACTCGGCCAGGATCGGCAACGATGCCACGGCCCGGGCGATCGCCCAATCGTACCTCTGGCGGTGGGCCGGATCGTTGCCAACTTCCTCTGCCCGGCCGTGCACCACGTCCACGCCCTCCAAATGTAGACCACTCACCACGTGGCGACAGAACTGCACTTTCTTGTCCGTCGCCTCCACCAGGACCACGCGGAGTTGGGGGCGCATGATCTTGAGCGGCAATCCGGGAAAGCCGGCGCCCGTGCCGACATCAATCAGACGATCCCCCTTCTTGAGATCCATCGCCAACAAACAGGTCAACGAATCGACGAAGTGTTTTACCTCGATCTCTCCCGGGGCTGTGATCGCCGTCAGATTGACCTGCTCATTCCACGACAACAAAGCCTCCGCGTACCACTCGAATGCCTCCAACTGCGCCTTGGTCAGGCGCAGCCCCAGGACGGACTGCACGCTATCTTGCAGTAGGGATGACGCCAAGACGGGCATGGGTCAGCCCGCATCCAGAGTGAAACAAGGCTCGACGCGCCCAACGACCAGTCCGGCAGCGTTTCGGATCTCCGGAGGGCCGAAGGGGGGGAGGTCCAGCAAACGCTCGGCGGCCAGCACACCGAGCTGACGCAGCAGGCTCAACACCAGCACGGCCTGCGCTCGGGACCCGAGGTCTCCGTCACTGATCTTGGTCGCCACACCCAGGGCCTCACCACCGCCACGGGCCTCGGCTCGGATGGCCAGGCCCTGGTACCCCTCAGCCCCGCCTTTCGACAAGATCCCCGACTGCCTGCTCATCAACACCGTGTCAAGCCGACCTTCACCGGAAACCATCACCGGATGCTCCGTCATTGCCTCGAAGATCCGTTCGCACGCTCGGCTACGCTCGGGAGACAAACCCCGCGGTTCGGCCAGGCGGGCGTAGGCTGTGGCAGCCGCCCGGAGAGGCAGGGCGAAGTTCGGGGCCGAGCAGCCATCCGTGCCCACCCGGATATCGGCCGAGTCCATGCCGGAAAGATCGGCTAGCGCCGCCAGGATCCGCTGCTGCACCGGGTTGTCGGGAGACAGGTAGGTGTCCAGTGGGGCGCCGATCTGCTTGGCTTGTGCGAGCATCCCGGTGTGTTTGCCTGAGCAATTGTGACGGTTGGGCGTCGGCGGCATGCCCTCGACCTCGCAATCGAAAGGCGGTAGCGAGATCCTCTGGCGGATGCGTCCCACACATAAGATTGGACTCCTGGAGGCCAACTTGGGACTGGATGTGCTCAATCCCCCGCACATGAGCATCGGTCCCCGTGTGTGAAGCGCAGCAGAGCGCCAGATCCTCTCCCGTCAGTCCGAACGCTTCGAGCGCGCCCGATTCCACCAGCGGCAAGGCCTGGAAAGGCTTGGCCGATGAACGCATGAACGTAACCACGTCGGGGTCTCCCCAACTGGCCAAGATTTGCCCCGACGCATTGGCTACGGCAATCGCACCGAAGTGCACGGATTCCTCCACGCCGCCTCGGGTCACCCTTACGACACGTTTATAGCTGTTCATCATGGAGTAGGCCTAGGCTGATGGAGACTCACTCTTCGACAGGGTGATTACGTTGATAGAGCCGCATCAGGCCGGACTTCAAACGCATGTGGCTCATGTCCCAGCGGGCGGAGCTCACCTTGAAATCGTCCATCAGGTCCCGGGCGGCGGCGTCGGCGGAGGCCTCGAAATCGCCTCCTTCGCGCATATGCTCCAGCCGGACGGGAACTTTTCGCAAGAAGCGCGCCATGTCGTTGATCGCATCCCGATCGATCAATCCATCACGCCCGCTGAGAATCTTGTAGTCTTCAAAAGGAGCTGCCCGCAGGATGTCCAGGGCCTCAAGCCAGCGGTCGATATGACCAAAGCCCAGATAGGGCGGCTCGCTGACGGCGACGGTGTCTCCCACGAAGACCACGCCCCGCTCTTCCAGCACAACCCACATCGAGCCCGGGGCCGGGCCGGGCTGGTGCCGGAGCAGCACCCGCTGGTCGCCCAGGTGGATCAGCAGCGTGTCGCTGAAAGTCAGATCAGGTGTAAGCCGGGAGATGCCCGAAATGCGCTTGATACGATCGGCTTCGGAGCCGACTGGCTGGCTGGCGCCCTTGAAGGTATCCGGTAGGCGGGTAACTGCGTCGGCCGTTGCGGTGTGAGCGGCGCGCGGAATTTCAATGTTGCGGGATGCCAGCACGCGGTCTGGGTGTTGATCGAGCACAGCCAGGTAGCGGGGCTTGCCGAGCTCGTTGATCTGCCCCAACCATTCCTTGGCATCGTCGGCGCGTAAAGGGAAATCCACCAGGAGAACTTGCCCCTGGCCAGCGACGGCTCCGACCGTCAGCGCGGGGTAGGCATTTTCGATGGTGATGCCGGAGAGAATGGTCCGCACGATGCCTCCTCGCGGTCCGATTGCGATGGCTATCCTAGAGGGAGCGTGAAGGTAAAGGTCGATCCCTCCCCTTCTTCGCTTTCAACCCAGATTGTGCCCCCATGCGCCTCGACGGCCAGCCGGCAGAAGGCCAGGCCGAGCCCGAGGCCCTTTGGCCTTCCCTCACCGTGGATCCGAGCGAACTTGTCGAAGATCGCCTGCTGATCACGCTGTGGAATGCCTGGGCCGGTGTCGGTTACGCTGACCGCCAGCATGTCTCCGGAGTCTGTCGGCACAGCTGAGACCGTGATGTCCCCGCCCGAATGCGTGTACTTGACCGCATTCTCGAGCAGGTTGATCACCACGCGCCGCACCATCTCGACATCGCATTCGATGTCGGGCAGATTGCGCGCCAGGTTGAAGCGCAGGGTGTGCCCCTTGGCCTCTGCCACGGGGTGGACTTCCTCCACCGCCTCGGTGATGACCGCCCCCAGTGAGGCGCTCTCCTTGTGGAGCACAGCCTGGCCCGCCTCCAGCTGTCCCAGGTCCAGCAGGGATTCAACCAGACGCGAAAGACGGCGGCTGGAACGCATCGCAATCGACAGCACCGACTGCACGGTCTCGTTGTCGGTCGGCACACTTGCCTGGAGCATCTCCAGGCTCGACATGACGTTCCCGAGGGGTGACCGCAGATCATGGAAAATCATCGACGTCAGGTCGGTCCGCAGTTCATCCAGGGCCTGGCGTTCTGAGATATCTCTCAGGATCCACTGCAAAAAGGGCTGGCGTTCGATGTCGATACGTTTGATGTGGACTTCAACCGGCATTCGGTATCCGTCCCTGTGCTCCACCTCTCCATCATAGGCGATCGTCTCGCCCACCCGAATCTGGCTCAGCTTTTCAGGCAGTCTTTCTGGATCCGGCGCATGTAGCGAGAAAATGGTCCGTTCCTTGAGATACGCCAGATCAAGGCCGAGGAAGGATTCGGCGCGGCGGTTGGCTTCCGTCACTTTGCCAGCCAGGTCGGTGATGATGATCGGGTCGATGCTGTCATTGAACAGCCCGGCATACCGTTCATGCGCCGCTTGCGTGTCAGCGAACAACTGCGCATGGGTGATCGCCGTGCCTGCCAGGCCCGCGATGCCGTTGAGGAGATCAACCTGCTCCGACCCAAAGGATCGCCGGTTCGGATTGAGGGCCTCCAGCACGCCGATCAGTGCCTCCTGCACGAAGATTGGAACACATGCCACCGAACGCGTCTTGAATCCGGTTCGTTCATCCACGCCTGGAAAGAAGCGTGGATCTTCGGGCGCATTGTCCACGGAGACAGCTTCCCCGTGCTGGGCCACCCAACCCTCAATGCCCTGCCCCGGCTCGAGGCAGAACCCGACGATCGCCTCTCCACCACCCCCGCGAGCGACCTTGAACTCGAGTTCGCCTGTCTCGGGGTCAAGCATGGCCAGCGAGGCGGCTTGCACGTCCAGTGTGCGGATGGTCTGTTCAAGGATCCGATCGAGGACGTCTTCCATGTCGAGGCTGGCCGTGACAACCCGGGCGCTTTCGGCCAGGGCCAGCGTTGCCTCTACCTGGCGCCGGCTTTCAGCGAATAGCCTGGCATTTTCGACGGCGATTCCTGCTTGATCGGCGATGGCTTTGAGCAGGGTCAGGTCATCCTGCTTGAAGTGCCCGGCCTCGGGGTGTACCAGGGTCAGGACCCCCACCACCCGGTCGCGTGCCGTCACCGGCACACTGATGGCCGAACGCGAATCCCCGTTGGTGGCATCCTTGGGACGCTTGAGCCAGCGTGGATCATCGCGGGTGCTGGCTATCAGGGCCGGTTCTCGATGTTCGACAACCCAGCCCGCCAGGCCACGTTCATAGGTCACCGCCAACTGTTCGGCGGTATGGTCGTGAACCTTACCCCCGGTGGCCAGGGCGCCCTCGATGACGTCGCCGCCTTCGTCCAAGACCAGGATGCTGCCGCTGGCGGCGCCGACGTTCTGCAGCGTCAGCTGAAGGACGCGCTGAAGCAGCTCGCGCAAATCAAGCTGAGCAGCGAGCTCCCGGCTGATGCTGTACAGGAGGTCAAGGGAAGTACGTGCCCGCTCGGTGGCGGGCAGGTCAGCTGTCATCGGTCATCCGGCCTGTGAAGCACACCCTCGCAAATCCGGTCGGCAAGCAGCACCGCCTGCGCAACCGGCCCTTGGCAAGTACTGCGGGCGTCCCACAGGCTATCGAACTGTCGTCCGGCGGTCATCGCGGTCTGATCGAAGAATCAAACGAGTATAGCATAGGCTCGCAGGCAACCGTCCCCCCTAGCTCTTGCCCCGCCGGCCACGTTCTTCCTCATTGAACACCCAGCCCACGACTTCGCCCACATCGAACCGATCATGCGGCTGCCACGTTCGGCTGGATTCAAAGGGGCGATCGAATTGTGAGCTTGTATCGCCGCTCAGAGTGGTCTCGATCTCCCCTTGGATGGCCTTGAGCCTACCCTGCCAGCGGCCCATGTTCTCCGGCCGCAGATCCACCCAGCCATGCTCGGCGTCCGGGGATTTGATCACCGGGCCACGCAGCAGGCCCGTGCCGTCCGGCACCAACACGGGAATGCCAATCGAGATCATTTGTCGACGGAGCGGCGAATCGTCTCTGACCAGATCGAAAGCCTGCTGGCTCAGGACGTGAACGTCGGCCTGTAGGGCCTGCGAGAGTTGCGGCGCAACCCGCTGAATGATGTAGGCCTCGAACAGGAGCTTGGAGAGGCGCGGTGGGCCAAGAAGTTCAAAGGCCACTGAAGTCGACATTGTGCTCTTGCTCCAATTGATGCAGCCGATTGAGGGCAGCCGATCGCAAGAAAGCCGCCCTGTAGGATGGACCCATCACCGACGAATCGATCGCCGCCACAACGTCCGTGCCGGTGTTCCCGCCCTCGATTTCTCTGACCACATTGCGGGCGATTTCTTCCGGCGTCACGAAGGCCATTTGCCCCAGCGTGGTCAGGGCCGTGAATTCGCCGGCGGCAAACAGGCCATTCTCGCCCGAATCTGATGTAGACCAACTCCAGGATATCGCCGGTGTCGGCCCCAAAATCCGCTTGCGGCTTGGTTGTCTCTGGATCATCGAGCGAGGAAGGTGCGTTCGGATCGCAATCGTACAGGGGAAACTCGTGCCCCCCGGCCCGGATCGGGCCATACCCGATCTCCTTCCAGGCGATGGCCGCCGTGGGCTTGATTTCCTTCATGACCTGCGGGGCACCGGGGGTTCTGGCCAAGAGGAAGATCAGCATCGTCTGCGCGCCCGCCACGGCTGACTTCGAGAGCAGCACCCGGGAGGGTCGTTCCTCGCCGTGTGTATAGGGGATGTTGAAGCCCATTCCACCGGTGCCGCTCGTGCCAACTTTCACATAGGCCTGCGTCCCGGCCGCCACCATCGCTTCATAGAAGATCTGCATGTGCCGTACGAGCTGCGGGATGTAGAGAGAGGTGAACACACGCTCGACTTCTTCCGGCCAGTCCGTCCTCTGCTGAGTCTAGAATCCGACCTTCCAGGCGGCGAGCCGCCTGATAGATGTTCTGGTAGGCGACGGCGGTGGCGGTGTTCATGCAATCGATGACGATGTCGGCGCCTCGGTCGTCGAGCCCCTGCCACGAGCCCGTGATCAACTGATACAGCAGCGATTGCTGCAAAATGTCGGCGTCCAGCTCATCCAAGATGTCTCCCACCAGCCGGCGCCGCTGTTCGGGTTGTTCCAGGACCCGGATTCTTGGATGGACGTCACCTTCATCTGCCTGCCACGCGGCGCGCAGGAGAACATCCCCCCACACAGGCAGAATTTCGGTTTCTGTGCCTGGCCAGGCTGCCTTCAGTTGGTCCACCGCCGTTTCAGCCTGGCTTCGCCTGAGGGAACCCACCAGGAGCCGAGAGGGCGCCGCGACAGAAGCTCACGACAGACGGCCGACCCGACAAGGCCGTAACCTCCCAATACCAATATGGATTTGTCTTTGATATCCAATCCGATCTTGCTCCTGTCTGGACGGGTCCACCATCAGCATACCCCACATTCAGGGGGTCAACAAAGCAGCGCGCCGCACATGCGGCGCGCTGCTCACAAGTCGTCATCCGAGCCCGCTATGGGGTCAACTCCGCCGCCGGTCCTCCCGAAGAACGGTCGTCAAGACGGCGCTGACGATCGACACCACCAGGCTACCCAATAGGATCCAGAGCCACTGCGGGTCAGCGAACGATATCCCCAAGCCGACTTGCTGCCCGATCACCCCTGTCAGCCACAGCATGAAGGCATTGATGACCAGAGTGAACAGACCCAATGTCAGCAAGATCAGGGGACAGGTGAGCAGCTTGAGAATGGGCCGAACCAGGGCGTTTACCAGGCCGAAGATCAGGGCCAGCAATACAAACGCCCACCAAGTTGTGTTCTCGGCGTGGATCCCGGCCAGCCAGCCTGTCCCCACGGCCAGATAGAGCGCCAGGGCATTGATCGCCCAACGCAGTGCTAGTCTCTCCACGTTTACCTCCTTGTGCTATTCGCCGGGTGGGACCGCCCGCCCAACGCGGTGCGAAGGCCCCGTACCCAACTGCCTACTCGATGTAGACCTCGACATGCTGCCGATCTTCTTCATCGACGACGTCGACGATCTTCCCGGTCAATCCCTGGCGAAGCGCCTCCCCGAGTTCTTCCAGATCCAACCCTTCGAACTCGGGGATGAAGCGGGCGCCCATCTTCAACCCCACGTTCACCATGTTGATCGGCAGGTTGACATTGACCGATGCTCGATCCGAATCCAGATCGGTGATTCGCACCCGCAGCCAGCGGGCGTCGCCTTCCGCCATCGGCGATCCGACGGCGTTCCTGCTTGTTGAGGGCCTTGAGCAGCTGCGCCGCTTCTTCGGCATTGATCTTACCATCCTCAACCATCTTCAGGATCTTCATGCGTTCTTCCGAAGTAACCATCGATGCCTCCGTTCAGCCGATGTGCAAGCGGACACGCTCGCCGCTGCGACCTTCATGGACGTCGATCACCAGCGGTGCGCCTCCGCCCAAGTTCTCTTCCAAGGTGAGAATGAGTTCATCCAAGGCCGTGGCACCTAGAGCAGCCCTTTTCCCGGGCAATGCCTCAGGATCCACGCTGCTGGCCGCAGCGGCAAAGGCAGCCCCAGCCGAATGACCTTGGGCCAAGACTGCCGCGCCGGTTTCGACGTGGATCTGCAACCAGGGCGCGTCGGCGCTCAATATGCCCAGCAGCATCAGGAGCAGTGCGACCAGGCCGGCAGGGACCGCAGCCAGCCACCACCAGCCACCGAGCGTTGCCACGCCGGCCGCCATGACCGCCAGGCCAATGCCGCTTCCGAAGCAGATCGCCCACCAGATCCTCCAGAGCCGCGGCCTTGGCAGCGGCTCGGCCGTTTCGTCGTTTGGCGAATCGAGCCGCTTCAATGCCTCCCCGACGTCGATTTGGCCCTCTTCCAGACGCCTAAGGATTTCTTCGCTTTCGCCCATGCTCATGTGTTTGCGTCCATCCTTTTCAAGTCAGCAGCCGAGCGTCTAGTCCCCGGCCTGGGCTGCCGGGGCCGCCGGCATCCTTGACGGTGCCTGGCCGCGCAGCAGTCCACCCATGGCCAGACCACCGAGCGCGATCAAGACTCCGCCCACCACAAATGTTGACCGCAGTCCGACAAGAGCCGCCATCCCGCCGGCGCCACCCATCGATGCCAGTTGGGCGGTGGTGGAAGCCATTTCAGTCAGTGCCCCCGCCCGCCCAACATGCTCCCCGGGACGCCTTGTTGCAGCATGGTCTGCAGGCTGGCGTTCAGACGGTGCGAGCGCCAGGCCGGCCCACGGGATGAGCAGCAACCCAATGAGATAGGTCGGCGCCATCCCAAAGCCCGCCATGACGACGCCCAATAGGAGCATCGCCGTGACCGAAATGAAAAGCGGGCTGAGCTTGCGCGCCAGGGCGCCCGCCAGCAGACCGCCAGCTACCATGCCCACGCCTTGCGCCGTCATCAACAATCCCAAGGCTTCCGGCGCAGCGTGGAAAGCGAAGCGGGTGAAGGGAACAATCAATACGTCCACCCCGCCAATTCCCAGCAACGCCAGCACCAGGCCAAGGGTGATGCCCTGAAGCAGCCGGCTTCCCAGGGCATAGCGGACGCCGGCTCGAAGATCATCCAGGGTCGACGTGATGCCGCCCTCCGAGGGCGCGGCTGCCCGCGTCTTTGCCCCTCGAATCCCCGCCAAGAAGATCGCCGAGCCCACGAAGCTGGCGCTGTCCACCAAGAACGCCGGCCCGCTTCCCCAGGTTCCGATGATCACACCGGCCAGGATGGGCCCCGCCAGCCTCGACAGGGTCTCACCCACCTGCATCCAGCTGTTGGCCTGCATCAGTTCGTCCTCTTGGACGAGGGCCGGCAGGAGCGCCGTACGCGCCGGATAGAAGAACGCGCCGAAGCTGGAGGCGATGAAGGCCAGCGCCATCGCCCAAGGCACATCGGCCGGAGAGCGCAGAAACAGGAACCCGGGGATGAACGCCGCCCGGGCAAGATCGGCCACCACCATGGTTCGGCGGCGATCCCACCGGTCAACAAGGGTTCCGGCAAACAGGCCAAAAACCAGTTGGGGAAGGGCGAAGGCGATCAAGACCGAGGCCAGTGCCCCGGCAGACTGTTTCGGGTCGGAATAGAGGGAAGTCACCTGGATCGCCAGCGCCAGGAAGGTGAACATGTCCCCTCCCGCGAGATAAACAGGGAGGCCACCATCATGTCGAAGTTGCGATTACGCCACATGTCGTTCTCTCACCGCTTCGTTTGTGAACCTTTTCACAAATCGTTGCTCGTCACTCTGTATGTTCAATCTGCGCTCCCGTCGTCGCCGTGCCGGTGCGCAGATCCATCTGCATCCAGGTCAATGAGCGCTGGGGATGAAACCCCAGCGACGCCAGCGCCTGTGCCGCCATATCGGATGGGTAGTCAAGCGTGGTTGGAAGCTGCGCACCAGCGAGTTCCCGCAAGCCGTGGAGCAACAACCCCTCCTCGGCCACGCCTTGAAGATCCGGCGCCACCAACAGGATGAAGCGCCAGTGGCGCGCCTCGACGCCCAAGCGGGCCGTGAGCGTCGCCCCGATCCGCCCCGACGCCTTGTACCAGCCCCAGTGTCGGCTCCGACGCAGCCCCAGAGCGCTGGACAGCGGCTCCGGCTTGAAGACCTCGGCCCGCAACGGCGTGGGCCAGACCAAGCCTTCGGGGAACAGGCTCCGCGCCAGCGCATACTGCTGCGGCCAATCCTCATCCCGCCTGGGGTGAATCTGCAAGGGAGTCTCGGTTTGAGGCAGCCGCGCCCCCGCCGACCGCCACCACGTCGTCCGGGTGGTCTGAACATTGAACCCCAGGGTCTCATACAGGCGGCGAGCGTGTTCACTCCGCTGGTCAACCTGGAGCACGAGCTCTCGGCCCCCTCGGCGTGCCGCCAGATCGATGGCCGACGTGACCAGCGCCCGGGCGATCCCGCGGCGCCGGTACTCGGGGAGCACGGCGACGTTCGCCAGAACCCAACGGCCCGGATAGCGTTCGGCGGGCAGCAGACTGGCGTTGCCTACGACGCTGCCCCCTTGTTCCCAGACAAAACCCAACGGATATGCCGCCGGCGGGAGGATCAACTGGGCGGCCAGCCACCCGATCCAACCGAAGCGCCCCAAGGTCTTCATATCGCGGATCATGCGCCGCCCATTGGCATCCAGTTGGCCGGCGAAGGCGGTCTCAATGACCTGCGCCACGGCTTTCATATCGCGCCGAGCATCCAACGGCCTGAGCCCCTCGTGCGTATGGGTTTCGGACCGCAGTTTGGCGGCAGCCGTCACCCTAGACCTCCAGAGCCTCGAAGAGCTTTTCGGCGTCCTCGACGCTGAGCTTGCCGTCTTCCACCATCTTCAGGATCTTCATCCGTTCCTCGTCGCTGGCTGCCGCCGAATATGCCGCCCCGCCAGCCCCTACTGGCAGCGGCGCCATGTCCCTGCAGGCTGCTGCGCCGGCGCCGCCGCATGGCGCGCTCGACGATCTTCTGGACCTTGGTGGAGATCTCGGTTTCAGGTACCGATTCCATCACGGCTCCCATGGCCGCAAGGCCGACTTCCAGCTCCGCCAGTGTCTTGCCGACTGAGGCCACCACGCGTGACCCAATCGCATCCACTTCGTCCTTCCGAGCAGAGGCGTCTGCTCCGCCGAGCCAGATGTCCCCACCGGCGCGCAAGGTGACCTGGGCTTCGCCTTCGCCGATGGTGATCAGCCCGGGCCCGGCGTCGTCTCGCACCATGTTGGGCAGATCGATCGTCCGCGAGCCCCCGCTCGTCAGGCTCACGACGGCAGAAGGTGACCCTTTCAGCCGGGCCACAATATCGCCTCCCGCCACGACGCTCACCGGTTCCGAACCCAAAATCTCGATCTGCAGCACAGCGCCCCCGCCTGCGGTGGCCTCCAAAGGTGATCCGACGTCTTTGGCGATCAGGTCGCCGCCCATGGCCACACGGATGGCGCCTCTCAGGTCTGTCAACCGGACATCGCCCCCAGCGCCCAGCAGGCCCAGCTCGCCTTGCATGTCCCTCACCCTGAAGCTCCCGCCAATCTTGTCGATGTGCGCACCTGCCGTGTGGATGAGTTCGGCATCACCCTGAACGCGACCGATCTTCACATCCGTCTCCAAGTCCCGCACCTGCAGGTCGCCCCGGATCTCAACCACCCGCAATTCGGCCGCCCGAGGCAGCCTGAGCCGGGCACCCCGATCGGCCGTGATCACGATCAGCTCGCCGTCCTGCCGGAGGCTGACTTGCCCATCGTTCATAGCAACGATTTCGATCCGAGAATCATCCGTGCCTCGGACCTCCAGATCGCCCCCGACAAGCTCCACCCGGACGGTCGGCGCCTCGCCGACCTGCATACTCTCTCGTTGACTCATGGCCCATCTGCCTCCAACTGTCTTCGTATCAACCCGGCGCCTACTCGCCTTCCAGCAAGCTGCATGGCCTCTTCGGAGGAGAGCTTCCCCGAAGCCAGATCGTCCAGAATCTGATGCCGCTCCTCGTCGCTGAGCTTTTCCGCTTCCGGCCCGGTCTCGTATCCCATCTGATGGATGACGTCCGTCAACGGGAACGCAGCGTGGGATAGGATAGATCGAGCTCCTTCTCCAGACGGTTGAGCTTGCCCTCACAGCGCACAAAGGTCTCGACAAATCCCAGTTGCTCGGCCGTCAGGCGCCCGAAGCGCCCCAGCTCGAACTGACCCTCGATCGTTGTGTCGCAGCTGCGACAATGGAGCCGCGTGGCGGATAGGCGTTCG
Source organism: uncultured Chloroflexia bacterium (assembly GCA_963727915.1). Classification (GTDB taxonomy): domain Bacteria; phylum Chloroflexota; class Anaerolineae; order Anaerolineales; family E44-bin32; genus CAWAND01. Next base: position 592,938 of record CAVSID010000001.1, read on the forward strand.
CCGCATACCGGGCAGAGAGTCAGGATCGTGTTCGCCATGTGCCAACGCCCCTTTGCCCTCGTGAGATCTTCCACCGGGCTCATCCGTGACCGGCCCGTTGCCCTTGTCAATACTGCCAACTCGGTATTAGGATTTCCACGCCATGATACTCAAATTTTGACGTATTGTCAATATGCAGCATTGAGTTTCTTTAGTTGTAAATCAATTCTTCTGGGTCGAGGCCACGATCAGCAGACCGGGCGGGGGAGTGGTGTGCGGCTCGCCGATCATGAACCGATCTGATAGAATCGCCCCACTCCATTCTCAGGAAGGTGGCATCCATGGCGCAGCTTTTCATCCCCGGCCCGACCGATGTAGCCCCCCAGATCCTTCGGGCCCAAGACCAGCCCATGATTGGCCACCGCAGCCAGGCATTTTCCGACCTCTTCGTGCGGATACAATCCCGCATCCGACCCGTTCTTCAGACCGAGCACCGGGTCTACATTACGGCCTCTTCCGGAAGCGGCTTGCAGGAAGCGGCCGTGCGCAATTGTGTGGCCAAGCGGCTTCTCCTGTGTGCGTCGGGGGCATTCGGCGAGCGTTGGCACGAAGTGGCATTGGCCAATGGCGTGCCCACGGATATGCTGGCCACCGAGTGGGGTCAACCGCTCACGCCCGATCAGGTGGAGCAGGCGCTGGGCAAGGCAGCCTACGATGCCTTGGCCGTCGTTCACAACGAAACCTCGACCGGAGTGGAAAACCCCGTCGGCGCTATCATCCAGCGTGCTCGGAGCCTCAACCCCGAACTGGTGGTCCTGGTGGACGCTGTCTCCTCCGCCGGCGGCGTGGATATTCCCATCGATGACTGGGGGATCGATGTCCTGCTGACGTCTTCTCAAAAGTGCTTCGCTCTCCCCCCCGGCCTAGCATTCGCTGCCGTCAGTGACCGGGCTCTGGAGCGGGCCAGGGGCGTCGAACACAGGGGCTGGTATTTCGATTTCGTCTTGCTTGAGAAGTACCTGCTCGAAAAGCAGAGCACGCCCGCCACACCGGCCATCTCGCTGCTCTTCGCTCTCGACGCCCAACTGGAACGGATGCTCGCCGAAGGCATGCCAACCCGGTACGCCCGGCACCAGGCCATGGCGGAGCGCGTCCGTACATGGGCGGATCCCAAATTCGGACTGTTTGCCGCCGAGGGTTTCCGCTCCAAGACCGTGACCACAGTGCGCAAACCCGCCGATCTCGACTTCGCCGGCCTGACTCGCTTTCTGGCAGACGCGCGGCATGGTGATCGCCAACGGCTACGGCAAGATCAAGGGCGAGACTTTCCGCATCGGCCACATGGGCGAGATCATGCCGGAGGATGTGGACCATCTGCTCGAGACCATCGACGACTTCCTCGCCCTCCCCTGATATGGAAGCCGTTGGTGACGGATCCCATTACCCGTTCCCACCACCCTCCCGGCCGGGCCATCCCCGCCTGGACGGCTTCAGGCTCCTCCTTCTCCTGTATGTGTTGGCCGCTGGGCTTCGCCTAATACCGGTTCTTTCCGCACCGGACCTGCCCATTGGCCTCGATGACATGTTCCAATACGACATGCTTGGCCGGAGCCTGGCCGCCGGCCATGGATTTCGCTGGTACGCGCCCCCAGACCAAGCGCTAATCATAGACCAGCTCAAGAGAGTTCCCACGGTCGACGTCAGCCAGATGACACCCATCACTGACCCGCTCGGCGTCGAAACCAGCTTCCGCGCGCCCTCTATCCGGCATTTCTGGCTCTCATCTATGCCGTCAACGGTTTTTCCGGGCGCTACTTCGCCGTTCGTCTCGTCCAGGCTCTGCTGGGCGGCCTGTTGGCCCCGCTCACCTACGCGCTCGCCCGCCGCTTCGACGGCTCGCGGCTGACCTCGTTGGCCGCTGCGGGGGTCGTAGCAATCTGGCCGATGTTGGTAGTCCTCCCGCTGGCCCTGGCAACTGAGAACCTATTCATCCCCCTGATCGCTGTCGGATTCCTGTTCTTGATACGGGGCACATCCGACGGTAGGAACTTTGATTTCGCACTGGCCGGTTTGGCGTTGGGCCTGGCCGTGTTGACCCGGTCAGTCATCATCGGCTTTCCTTTGTTGGCCGGCGTCTGGATCTGGCGCCGAGGTCAACGACGGGGAGCCATCTTGCTCATCGGCTTGGTTCTGGGGCTGGCCTTGCCCTGGAGTATTCGGAATTCGCTACTGCACGGCAAGCCGACTTTTGTTGAAACCAGCCTTGGTTACAACCTTTACATGGGCTACTACCCGGGCAACGACGGCACATTCCGCTTTGGCCCATCTCTCGACTTGGTCACCATTTCCGACGATGCCGCGCGAGACCAGTTGGGCCGGGATCGGGCCCTGGCCTTTATTGAAAGCGACCCTGGTCGTGTTCCACAATTAATGGTGGCCAAATTGGGTCATCTGTGGGGCCTGGAGGATCGGGCCTTTATCTTCTTTTACAGCCAGGGCCTCATGGGGCCCCTGCCAGCCTGGGCCGTGCTGGCGATCTACCTGGCCCTGATCCTGCCCCTGGTGTTCGTTCTCCCAGCGGCAATCGCCGGATTTATCATCAGGAGAGGCGGCGCTGCTTGGTGGTTGGCAGTTTGGCTGTTGGCATGGTATGTCGGCATCCACATGCTGATCATGGCCGAGGAACGCTTCCACTTGGCCCTGGTGCCGATCGTGGCCGGGCTGGCAGCGCGTGGCCTCACTGAATTGGCACGTCTTCGCGGAAGATTGGCGACGTCGGACAGGCCATCGCGCATGGCGCTGGCGCTGGCCGGAGTTCTCATCGGCCTGGCGTTCCTCAATTGGGGTCTCGAGCTGATCCACCGCAGCCCAGAGCTGGCCATTCTGTTGTCACCCGAGGGCTCCAGGGCCTACTTCAACTACTGATTTCGTCCGCGCCCCGCGACGATTGGAGGCAGCACGGTGACATCCGAAACCACCCCCGAACGCGTGATCCGGCTCGGCCGGCTTGAGCTTGACGCACGGGCAACGGTGGTCGTGGTTGCCTCGACGCTGCTGCTGATACTCGACGCTTACCACCATTTCATCCCTTCCAGCACCTACGCTGAATTCCTGTTCGCCAAGGCGGTCGAGCGGACCGTCTACTATCTCATCGTCCCTATCTTGATCATCCTCATCGCCTTCCGCCAATCCCCCGCCGAGTATGGCTTCCGCCTCGGCGATTGGCGAAGGGGCCTCAAATGGACCCTGATCTTCTTCGCCATTGGGCTTCCGATTCTCTACATGGCGGCGCGCACTCCTGCCATGTCCGGGTACTATGCCCAGGGCGCCCGGACTGTGTCTGATGTACTGGGAACTTCGGCACTGGATCTGTTTGGCTGGGAGTTCCTCTTCCGCGGCTTCATCCTGTTCGGGCTCCTTCGCGTTGTCGGGCCGAGTGCGGTCATTTTGCAGGCGGTCCCATTCGCCATGGCGCACATCGGCAAACCCGAGCTCGAAACCCTGTCGACGATCTTTGGAGGCATCCTCTTCGGCTGGCTTGCCTGGCGGTCGAAATCCTTTCTTTATCCGTTCCTGCTCCATTGGCTCATCAACACGTTTGTCATCCTGACAGCGATGGGAATCATCGCCTGGCCCGCCTCACCATGAGCAAGCCCATGCAGCTCAGCCTGACCGACTACGCGTATGGTGGCGAGGCTTTCGCCCGAGATAGCGACGGACGGGTTGTCTTCGTTCCGTTCAGCATGCAGGGCGAGACGGTTGAAGTTGCTATTCAGGAGGAGCACAAGTCTTGGGCGCGTGCCGGCCTGCTCTCGGTGGTCGATCCTTCGCCCCTGCGCGTCGCACCAGCATGCAAGCACTACCAGGTGTGCGGGGGATGCCACTACCAACACATGGCCTACGATGCCCAGTTGCTGGCCAAAGCCCAGATCGTGCGCGACCAACTTGTGCGGCTCGGGGGCCTGGAATCCCCCGGGGTTAGGGCCACCATCGCGTGCCCCGACCCTTGGCGTTACCGCTCTCGTTTGAGTTTGCACATAAGTCCCGAGGGGCGCCTGGGTTACGTCAAAGCGGCCGGCGACAATGTGTTTGCCATCGACGAGTGCCATCTACCGAGCCCAGCCGTTGACCACCTTTGGCAGAGCCTGGATCTTACCGGGTTGGAAGGGGTAACCAGGGTGGACGTCCAGAGCGACGACGCCGGCCAGAGCATGATTGTCTTCTACGCCGATCAGCCTCCCAGCCAGGAGGTTGAAATTGGTTTGCAGGCGAGCGTCGTCTGGGTCACGCCGGAAGGCAGCTGGATCCTCGCCGGCGGCGAACCGCTGATGTTCGATGTCTCGGGACGGGGCTTCCAGGTCTCGGCCGGCTCGTTCTTCCAGGTCAACTCATATCTGACGCCGGTACTGGTCGAACAGGCGTTGGCCGGGCTTGAAATCGAACCCGGGGACACGCTTTTTGACCTCTACGCCGGTGTGGGTTTCTTCAGCGCATTCGCTGCCGCCAAAGGCGCCGCCATCGTGGCGGTGGAGAGCTCGGCGCCTGCCTGCCTTGACTTCGAAGTCAATCTGGACGCTTTTGACGACGTCGAACTCTACGAGGCGGCCGTCGTCCAGGCCCTGCCCGCCATCGACGCCTCCGCCGATCTCATCATCGCCGATCCGCCGCGCGCCGGGCTTGGGTCAGAGGTCGTCAGCGCCATCCTCAGACAGCAAGCGAGACGTCTCGTCTACGTTTCGTGCGATCCTGCCACCCTTGCCAGGGATGCGCGGGGCCTGGCCGAAGGCGGCTACGGGCTGGTTGCGTGCACGCCGATAGACCTGTTTCCCCAGACCTATCACATCGAGACTGTCTCCGTGTGGCAGCGTGACTGACCCTCGATCCGGTCGCATCCGGGCCCCAGTCGAAGCATTCGGGAGCGGGATCTTATCAAGATGAACTCATCCAGCCGCAATCTCGACAACGTGCCGGCCGCGCCGTCGCTATCCCCGGCGAAGCCGACGTCCCTCGCCTGGCGAGAGGCGCTTAAGCTTGGCGTGACCATCACCCTCGCCTGGCGACTTGGACTTGGTTTGCTCATGGCGGCGGTCTGGCTGGTCGCCGTACCGCATCTCCCCCTGGGGCCGGATCCAAGCACGGACATCTTCAACGGGCTGCCTTGGTATATCTCCCGAGCGGGCCAAGCCCTCTTGGGCGTCTGGCCGCGGTGGGACGCTATCCATCATCTCAACCTCGCTCGCCTTGGCTATTTCGGGGTGGGCGTCGCCGACAGTGTCTACTATCCACTCTACGCGTCTCTGGTCGGAGCCACCAGCCGCTGGATCACCCATGACTACGTCGCCGGGGGTCTGCTCGTTTCGACCCTCTCCACCGCCGCGACCCTGGTGCTCCTGTATCTGATTGCCGATCAGCTCTTCGGGCGGTCGACCGCCCGCATGTCTGTCTTGGTGTTGGCCGCCTATCCCACGGCCTTCTTCCTGATGGCCCCCTTCACCGAATCGCTGTTCATCTGCCTCGACTCTGGCCGCCTTCCTGGCGGCCTATCGCCAGCAGTGGTGGTTGGCTGGCCCGCCTGCCCTTCTGGCCAGCCTTGCCCGGGGGCCGGGCATGTTGACCGGTGCCGCGCTCACCTGGCTGGGCTGGATCCAGTGGCGCCGCCACGAGGCTCGCCGCCCGATCGGAGCTCTCTTGCCAAGCTTGATCAGCGCCGCACTGGCCGTCGTGGGCGGTCTCAGCTTTCAAGCGTGGCGTGCCCTAGCTGGCTTCCCGCCCATGGCTGCCATCCTGCAGACCGGCTCAAAACTCACCTGGGTCGGCCCGATTTACGGGACCTATTACGCATTCGCCCAGGTCATCGCCAAGCCTGAGTTTCTGACCGTGCTGGAGACGGCCAGCGCCGTGCTTTTTGCCGGCTTGCTGGCGGCCATGCTGCTCCGTCCCCGATGGCGCCGCGGCGAATGGCTGATCTACATGGTCGTCAACATGGTGCTCTTCACCGGAGTCCACACGTTCGAAGCTTCCGCCTGGCGATCAATCGCCCGCTACGTCCTAATTCTGTTTCCGGCATTCATCGTCCTGGGGGATTGGCTGGCGGGGCGATCCGAGCGGTTCAGATTTGGCTACTTATCAATCAGCCTAGCGCTGCAGGTCATCTTCAGTTCACTGTACACGGTCTTCTGGTTCTTGGGTAATCCCGGCGAGCCCCATGGACTCGACGCAGACAAGGAGAACAAGTCACCCGTGCCAAACGACACTCCCATCGAAGAAAGGTTGACGGTGGCCATCGGCGCTGCTCGCGCTGCCGGCGCTATTCTCTCAGACAGTCTGGAGCAGCCGCACACCGTTCACACCAAGAGCGCCGACACCGATCTCTTGACAGAGGTCGACATCGAAGCCGAACGAGTGGTACTGGGCGCTCTTCGTGACCGTTTCCCCGATGACGGATTCTTGGCCGAGGAGAGCGGCGAACACCCTGGTGCGGAAGGCACATGGATCATCGATCCTTTGGACGGCACCACCAACTATGCCCATGGGATTCCCTTCTTCTCAGTGTCCATCGCCTATACAGACTCTTCAGGCATCCGTCTGGGTGTTGTGTTCGACCCGGTGCGGGATGAGCTTTTCCAAGCTGTCGTCGACCAGGGAGCCTTTCTCAACGGCCGGCCAATCCGGGTGTCCGCCACGCCCGACCTCAATCGAAGCCTGCTCACAACCGGCTTCCCGTATGATGTCCGAACAACGAAGGCAAACAATCTGGACAATTATGCCGCGCTGGCCTTGCGGACCCAGGGCGTGCGCCGTCTCGGTTCGGCGGCGCTTGACCTGGCATACGTCGCAGCGGGGAGATTCGATGGGTACTGGGAGCTGGTCTCGTATCCCTGGGATGTGGCGGCCGGGTTGCTGCTGGTGACCGAGGCAGGGGGTACGCACTCGCAGACCCATGGGGGTGAGTTGCCTCGATTTTCCGGTTCGGAAAGCGTGTCCGTCTTGGCCACCAATGGACGCATTCACGCCGCCATGTTGGCCGCCTTAGCCCGCCAAGAAGCTCAAGGCGGAACGAGTTAGGTCGATAACTGTGAGTCTAGCCCAGGTCGAGAGCCTGGTGCAGGCGCGCTTCCAGGTCACCCAAACCAACGCGGGACGTCATGTCCAGGCTGATCGGTGTCACAGCTACGCGCCGCCCGATGCGCAACACACGGGCGTCTAAATCGCCGCCGTGCTCTGGAGACATCACCGACAACCTCGTAGTCCAACTCAGCCGGTGCATCCAGCCGCTGCCGCTCGGGTTTCTTGGGGAGATAGTATCGCCCACGCGACAGGCGGGTGACCTGCCATGGAGTCTCCGGCGTGGCGTTGGAAGGCACATCCAGCTTGAGCAAATCGACGTCATCGATGTGAAAGCCGTCCAAGAGCAGCCGGGCGAACAGGGTGGTGAAGTGAGCCGCCGCTGTGAAGTCGATTTCCCGCGAATAGGAAAGATGAAACTCGCGCTCGGTTTCAAGCGAAACGGCCAGCGCCGGGATGCCGAGCTCAGCGCCTTCCATCGCCGCACCCACGGTCCCTGACACGGTGATGCTGGTGGTCACGTTTTCGCCGTAGTTGATCCCGGCTACGACCAAGTCGGGCTGGCGGGGCATCAGTTCCAAGATAGCGTGCTGTACGACCTGCGCCGGGCTTCCGCCGACAGCATACACTCTCCACTTCTGACCCTTGACGGTAAGCTCCTCCTCGTTGATCGCGCCATCGGAAATCTGTGGCTTGCTCCGTCCGCTGCCCGAAGCTTGCTCCCGCGGCGCAGCCACGGTCACGAAACCGAGGTTGGACAGGGCCTCGGCGGCGGCCCACAACCCCGGGGACTTAATCCCATCGTCATTTGTTAGGAGGATCTGGGGGTCAGAAGAATTGGGGGACATCTCGGGCCAGATGATACCAGCCGGGTGAGGCGTGGTCAATTTGTGAGCCTGCGCTGCTCGACTGGGGGGTCAGGCTTCGCCTCGCGATTCGCGATCCAGTCCTTGGAAGAAACGGTCGAGCAGCGCCACACGCTGTAATGCCATCGCTCTGCGCCTCGTCGGTGTGCAGCCGGTCGGCGACATGTCGGAGCTTGAACAGGTACTCATGGTAGGCGCTGTGGGGCTCACTGTCGACCGGCTCCCCCGTGTCAAGAAACTGAGCCGAAGGCTGGGCGTAGATGGGTTGGCCGGCCTGTAGTGCGTAACCGATGGTACGGGCAATCCCGAACGCGCCCAACACATCCAGCTTGTCGGCGTCATACAGAATCTTGAGCCTCCAATGTTTCGGGGGCTTCTGCCGAGCGGAAGCGGTGGGCGCGGATGCAGTGCGCAACCGCCTCGATCCGGGCTGGATCCCAGCCGGCCGCTTCCAGCACCTCCTGAGCGAAGGCAGCCGAGGCCTGCTCGTGTGTCGCCCTGCCAGCGCCCTCGCCATTGGCCCTGGGCATCGCCCCGGCGGCGTCGTGGAGCAGGGCAGCCGCCTGCAGGATTTCGAGATCGGCGTCCAACGCCCGACCCAGGCGGAGCGCCGTAGCCAGGACACGCAGGACATGATCGAACCCGTGCACGGGGTCGTCATCCGGGTACCAGCCCCTCGCCTGCTCCACACTAGGCGCTCGATTTGTGAAATTCTTCACTAGTAGCCTCGGCTTCCTCGGCAGTGGCCGGCCACGGCGCACCGGTCAGCTTCTGCAGGGCGGTGCGATAATCGGGTCGCCGGAAGAGGGTGGTATGCGTCGGCCCGAAATCGAGCAGCTTTCCTGCCTCCAGGATGAGCGTGTGGTCCGCGATGCTGGCGGCGAATTCTACATCATGCGTGGCGACGGCCACGGCGCCCCCATCGGCCGCCAAACCGCGAAGCAGGTCAACTAGCTGGCGCTTGGCAAAGGGATCCATCCCCAGCGTCGGCTCATCCAACAGAAGGACGGCTGGCTGCGCGATCAAGACGGCCGCCAGAGCTGCTCGCTGGCGCTGCCCCGCCGACAGATCGCGAGGGTAGCGGTCGGCCACGTCGGCCAATCCCAGCCTCGCCAGGAGTTTGTCCACGGCGCCTGGGTCCGGGGGGGCTGTCGGACGCTGCGCCAGGGTGAAGCGTAATTCGTCACGGACGCTGTCGGCGAACAGGAGCGCCGACGGCCATTGCGGCACGTAGCCAATGGCGCCAGCCAACTCAGCCACCGGGCGGTTGTCGATCCGCCTGCCGCGGAAGATGACCTGCCCGTCTTCGAGCGGCATGAGGCCCACCAAGGACCGCAGCAAGGTTGTCTTGCCCGAACCGTTCTCACCCACGACAGCCGTGACTGTTCCCTCGGCCAGTTCGATGTCCAGGTCGCACAGCGCAGGGACGTGGTCGTATCCGGCGCTGATACCCTGCCCAGACAATACGACCGACCCGCGCTCCTTGCTTTGGGTCCCCCCGCCCGCCAGGATCAGTTTGTCAAGCGCAAGGCGTAGCTGTTGGAGAGCGTCGTGGTCACTCTCGTCTATCCCAAGCCGGCGGAGCGCCGACGTCAACGGGGCCCCATATGGCATGCTGCGCCAGACGTCCTGTGCACGACCCTGCGCCGCCAGGCCACCCTGCGGATCCAAGTAGACCGCATGCGTAGCCACCTGGACCAGTTCGTCCAACCTGTGCTCAGCTACGAGGGTCGTTCCCCCGTCCGCATTTTGCCGTTCCGCCAGCCAGGAGAACAGCACCGCAGCGCCATGCCGATCCAATTGCGACGTCGGCTCGTCGAGCAGAAGCACCTCGGGCTGGCGCGCCAGGGCCGCCGCCAACGCCACGCGCTGCTGTTCGCCGCCTGACATCTGGTCCAGGGGCCGACGGACCAGGCCGCCTAGCGCCAATCGCGCCACCACATCATCCACCCGGCGCCGCAGGGTTTCAGGGCGCTCTCCAGCGATTTCCAGCCCGAAGGCAATCTCGTCCAGCACCGAGTGGCTTACAAAGCGACGAGCTGGCTCCTGGAACACCGTTCCAACATGGGCAGCCAGATCTTGGGGCGCCTTGCGGCGAGTGCTCATCCCCGCACACCACGACCTCCCCGGCAAAGCGGCCCCCGTAGAAGTGGGGGATAAGCCCATTGGCCGCCCAAAGCAGCGAAGATTTTCCCGATCCCGATCGTCCCACCACCGCCACCAGGTCTCCGGGCTGGACCTCGAAGCTGACATCCGTGAGGGCCGGCCGATCGCCGCCCGGATAAGTGTAGGTCAGATGGCGGTAGTCAAGCACGGCTCGGAACCAGTGCCGGCAGACCCAGAGGCAGGCACGCCAGGAGGAGGGGGAGATGCAACTGTGGCCAGGCAGCGTGCGGGTAGGGGTAGTACACCAGCAGGCCGGGCTGCAGCAACGTCACGACGATGTACACGCCCAGACTGCCCAGGCAAAGGCCGGTCACCCAAGTGGCTCGTCCATCCCAAGTGTCCGGCCGAAAACGAGTTCGGTCGTCCCATCGCCCGACCCAAGCCGACGAATACCCCCAGTCCGGCCCCAAGGGACACGAGGCTCAACCAAGCGAGGCCCGGGGCCACCAGCCAGAGCACGAGCCCGGATGCCAGCAGGAGCCAAGCGGATACCATCCCCCAGCGTCCAACTGTTCCCAGCCGGCTCTGCCCCCAGCCGCGGCTGGCCAGAGATTCCCCCAGGGCCAAGGCGTTCTCGAGGGACATAACGACCATCGGCACGATCAGCTGCGGCAGATCACGCCAACCCCGGGCTCGAAAGCCGCGCACCTCCTGGGCCTCCCGGATTTGATGAAACGTGCGGCGTGCTTGCGGGGCAAATGTCAGCCCGATGGACGCCGTGAGCCCGACCGGGTACAGACCGCTGGGAACCCGCCTCAGCAGATCCGTGCTTGAGACAGCGGCGCCGAAGGCCATCATCACCGCCAGCAGCGTGGCAATCTGAATCCCGGCCACACCGCCGAACAGCAGCGCTTCCAATGTGAAGTTCCCCCCGATCCAGGGCAGCGGGAGGTGCCAAAGCACCGTCGACCCGGTGCGGCTCAAGGCGAAGTTGAGGAGTGTCGGGAAAGCCAGCAGGCCTGCGAACAGCACGGCATCTGAGCGCCCGGGCCGCTTCCCCGACAGCCTCCAGCGGGCCGCCAACGCCGCCGCCCCCACGATCAGCAGCTGCCAGGGGTTGCGCGAGAGCAGGGCGATCCCGGCGCCAGCCACCGCCCAGGCGATCCAGGCGCCTGGGTGTCCCCGCCAGCGGGGCTGGCCGGCCTGGCCAGGGCTGCCGGCACCGGCCGGTGGACTGTCCGCCACGTCAGTCCGCCCTGCGGTTGGCGATAGCCGCCCCCGCCAGCAGGATCACCAGAATCTCGATCACAACCACCACAAGCGGGAAGGGCCCCCACCTACCATCGCTGCCCGCCGAGGGGGAAACCCGAGGCAAACGGGCAAGTGACACGCCCGCCAGGGCCGGGATAGCCTGGATCGTGGCCAGCAAGTTGACACCGGGGGTATCGGCGTTGAACGCCAAACCACCGTCGTCGCTTTGCAGCCCGAGCAGAATCTGCACCGGGTCTCCCCAGTCCTCTGGTGATTCTCCAGCCGCCACCAGCGCCTGGAGCACCAGCGCCGTCGAATTGGCATCGGTGGCCTCGCCATACGGGCTCGGCTTCTGATAGGTCCAACCACCGTCCGGGTTCTGCTTCGCACGGAAATAAGTCAAGGAAGGCGCCAGGCTGTCCGACCCGGCCCCGGCAGCTACCAGGGCTTGCAGCACCAGGGCAGTGGTATTGGAATCCCCCGACCCCGGTGTCGGGTCCCCGTTGAACGAGAACGATCCATCGGCGAGACGGTAACGCAAAAGACCGTTTACAGCTTGGCCCTCGATCCCCGCGCCGGCGGCGTGCAGGGCCAGCAACACCAGGGCGCCGCTGTAGACATCGTTTGCGTACAGCCCGCTTCCCGGGTCCCATCCCCGCTGCAGCATCTTTACCCAGTCCTGACCGGCAAAGTCATACGCTGTGCCGCCAGCGGCCCGAACCGCCAGCACCAGCTTGGCGACCTTCCCGGCATCCGCTGGCCCGAGTTGGCCCGCCGCCTCGGCCAAGTAGTCCATCGGCGAATGGCCCCCGCTGGTCTGGCGTGATGGAATTTCCCCGGCGCTGACCAGCGCCACCACAGCATCGGCCGTGGTAGGCAGATCACTCCCATCCGAGACCCCATTGGAGAAGCCGCCGTCCTGACCTTGTTGGGATTGCAGCCAACTGACGGCTTCGGCCACCCCTGCCGATGGGGCAGCCGCCGGGGCCGCCGTGAACGCCACCGATGGCAACATCATCGCCGCCACGCAAAACCGAGCAAGCCTGTTCAACGGAGGGTCTCCTGTCTTCAGCAATCTTCAGCGGCATTTGGGTCGGCAGGGAAAACAAAGCGGCCTCACCAAACACATCTGCGGTGAGGCCCACATGGACAGCTTAGCGGGCGCGACCGCCTTTCCGCGAAGGGGCTGAGTGCGCCGAGTCGAGTCGGGTGTTCTGGCTCGTCGGCCGGCGGCCGACTTACAGTTGCGGGACAGCGCCGGATTTCCTAAGGGAGGTCACCGGCTTCCCCCGACAGGATCTCCGCAACGGCTGGGAGATCCCCTCGACCCAGGGTATCGAATTTCCAAGAGTATAGAACCGACATCGGCGTCGGTCAAGCGGACCGTTCGCCAAGGTCAACCGGAACCGGCTCAGATTGACGGTGTTGGCCAGTTGTGATAGAATTCACAACGTTAAAAAATCCACCTAACATCACATTTAGCACCCTGTCCGTTCGGAGGTTGCGTAGTTGGCCAAGCGCACGACTGGCGTGGTCCGTTGGTTTGATGGATCCAAAGGCTACGGGTACATCGACGCCCAAGGCGGCGAAGATGTCTTTGTCCACTACTCAGCACTCCCAGCAGGCAGCGCGCCGTTGCTCTCCGCGGGCGATGAAGTGAGCTTCTTTCTCGAGCAGACCGTTCGAGGTGCCGAAGCCACCGATGTTGCCCGTTTGAATTGAAACTGGTTTAGATCCAGACAATTGAGAAGCCCCGGGCGGTAGTGCTACCGACGGGGCTTCATCGCATATGTATTTGAGAATTGCGCTAAAAGGGCGCAGCATTGAGGTTTAACCTATGTCAAGCAAATCACTGAGAATCATCCCCATGGGCGGACTTGGGGAGGTCGGCAAGAACATGATGGTCGTCGAATACGGGGATAACATCCTCATCATCGACGCAGGTGTCATGTTCCCCGAAAACGACATGTTGGGGATCGACTACATCATCCCCGACTTCCGCTATCTGAACGACAAGAAGCATCTCATCCGCGGCATCATCGTGACCCACGGTCACGAGGACCATACCGGTGCGGTGCGCCACATTCTCGAAGCCTTTCAGGCGCCCATTTACGCCACCCGGCTCACGATGGGGCTGTTGGAGGTCAAGCTCAAGCGCGGCGGCCTGCTCAAAGACGCGCAACTCAACGTCGTCAAAGCCGGCGACACGGTCAAAATCGGCCCCTTTGAGGTGGAATTCTTTCACGTCAACCACTCCATACCGGATGCGGTCGGGCTGGCGATCAACACTCCCGGAGGCTTGCTGGTCCACACCGGCGACTATAAGTTCGATCACACGCCGGTGGATGGCTGGCCGACGGATTTCAGCAAGCTGGGCGAGCTCGGTGGACGGGGTGTCACTGCGTTGCTGGCCGATTCGACCAACGCCGATCGGCCCGGCTGGACTCCTTCCGAGGCCGTCATCGACGGCGCGCTGGACGACGTATTTGAGCATGCCAAAGGCAGGATCCTCATCGGCACGTTCGCTTCCTTGATCTCTCGCATGCAGCAGGTTGCCAACGCCGCCCAGCGGCACAACCGGGTCATGGCCTTTGTCGGCCTGAGCATGGTTGAAAACGCCAAAATGGCGCGCCAGCTCGGCTACCTAAAGGTGCCCGACGACTTGCTCGTCAACCTGGATCAGGCCCTCAAGATGAAGCCATCCAAGGTTGTGCTGATGTGCACCGGCACGCAGGGCGAGCCCACGTCAGTGCTCGCTCGCCTGTCCACCGGATCCAACCGTCAATTCGACATCGACCCCGGCGACACGGTCGTGCTCTCGTCCCATCCGATTCCGGGCAATGAAGAGATGGTCCATCGCACCATCAACCGCTTGTTCCAACATGGCGCCAACGTGATCTACGACCCCATCGCCCCGGTGCATGTTTCCGGACACGCCAGCCAGGAAGAGATGAAGCTGATGCTTCAGCTGGTTCGCCCCAAGTACTTCGTCCCGGTCCACGGGGAACTGCGCCATCTGAAACAGCACGCCAAGATGGCCCGCCAGCTCGGCATCCCCGAAGAGAACATCGCCGTGATCGAAAATGGCACACCAATTGAATTTGACGATGACAAGATGACCATCGGCGAACGCGTCCCCGGCGGTTACGTGTTCGTAGACGGCAGCGGGGTGGGCGATGTGGGCCCCATGGTGATGCGTGAGCGCGAGGCCCTGGCACAAGACGGGTTCGTGAGCGTCCACCTCAGGCTGAACGGCCAGGATGGCGAGTTGGCCAGCGGCCCGGAGATTGTCAGCAAAGGTTTCGTGTTCGTACATGAAGCCGACGAGCTCTTTGAGCAAGCCAAGCGCCGGATTGAGGCCAGCGTGAAGGACGGAGAAGGCGGAAATGTGGCCACCCGGGTCGAGAGGGAACTCGGCAAGTTCTTCTACGCCGAAACCGGCCGCCGCCCGACCATCGTGGTCTTCGTCTCTGAAGCCGCTTAGGCCGACTCAGGTTTGCCGCACCCTTTCCGCCGGGTATAATCCGCAAGACCATGCGCACGGTTCTTCGCCTCTCTCTGGGGCTCCTGGCCCTTGCCCTCGCCGCTTGCGGCGGCGTCCCTGGCCTGGGCCCCAGCCCAAGTCCGCTGCCCCCCTCACCAACGCCCGTCCCTCCAACCGCTACTTCACCTCCGCCGGCCGCCATCGTCAACGGCGAGCCGATCCTGTTGAGCGACTACCAGGCGGAGGTGGCACGGTTTGAGGCCGCGCAGTCTGCACGTGGCACCGACCTTGCAACATTGGGGGACTACAAGGCTCAGGTGTTGGATTCGATGGTCGACCTCCGCCTGCTGGCGCAAGGTGCTCAGCAAGCCGGGGTCAAGATCAGCGACGACGACGTTCAGGCAAAGATCGACCAATTGGCCAATGACCTGGGAGGCAACGAGATCATAGGGGCCTGGATGGCGGCCAACAATTATGACGTTTCCAGCCTGCAAAGGGACCTGAAACAGGAGTTGTTGGCGGCCCAGATGGTGGATCAACTCACGACCGAGGTGCCGAATTCTATGGATCAAGTGCATGCAAGGCATATTCTCGTCGCCACGCGCGCAGAAGCGGATCAGCTCCGACAACAGATTTCAGACGGAGCCGACTTCGCCGCCTTGGCCGTCGAGAACTCCATAGATTTGAGCACACGTCCGGCGGGTGGCGACCTGGGCTGGTTCCCTCAGGGGTACCTGACTTCACCCGAGATCGAAGTAGCCGCCTTCTCGCTGCAGCCTGGCGAGGTCAGCCAGGTCGTTGAGACGAAGCTGGGCTTTGACATTGTGGAAGTCATGGAGCGGGGCTCTCATCCCCTTTCCCCCGACGCCAAACGGCATCTTCAAGCTGCGGCCGTTCAGGATTGGCTGGCATCGCAGCGCCAGACGGCTCAGATTGATATACTCGTCAACCCCTGAGGCACGGGGCAGGAGGTAGATCGATGAGCGACCAGTACTCTGGGGTCTACAAAACCAACCGAGGCGGGTTCATTCTCAACTGCCTCACTCTGCTGATCCTCCTGGCGACGCTGGTCGTGGGGGGCGTCTACGCTGCGGTGTTCTTCAATCCCTATCAGTCCTTCAATCCCTATCCGCCGCCGACGTTGCCGCCGACCCTCGGCCCGCCGACGATCACCCCGACCCCGGAGATCTTCCTGCCGCCCACATGGACGCCGGCCCCAAGCCTGACACCCGCTGCATCGGCTATACCCACCGAGACACCACTTCCGCCGCCTACCGACACGCCGGTGCCGACCGAAGGGCCACCTGCGCCCACGCCCACGGGCCCGCCCTTCAGCCTACAGTCCGGCTCGCCTGTCCTGACCCCGAACATCGCCAACGATCAAGCATGCCAGTGGATGGGCGTTGGCGGGCAAGCATTCAACAGCGACGGTGAACCTATTCAGGGCTTGGGCGTGCACCTGGAGGGAACGATCGGCGGGCTGCCGATTAAGCTCGACAGCCTGACGGGCAGCGCCAGCGCCCTCGGGCCGGCCGGCTACGTTTTCAACGTGTCAGACCACCCGATTGCCAGCCAGGGCACCCTGTGGATCCAGCTCAACGACACGGCCGGTATCCCACTTTCAGAAAAGGTCTTCCTTGACACCTCGGATTCCTGCGACCAGAATCTCGTGCTGATGAACTGGAAGCAAGTCCGCTAGTTGTGCGTCGCTTCGTCTGAAATCGAAGCGCCCGGGGCGATGGCCCGGGCGCTTTAGTTTTCGCCTGATCCTCGAAGCCGCTTGTCGCCGGCCTTCCCCTCTTCGATCGCCTTGCCAAGCGCTTCGGCTACCTGCGCCACCTGATCCTGGGTCATGACGCCCGAGAAGGGCAGCGCCAGCCCATGTGCGCCGAGATCCTCGGTGACAGGGAAATCTCCGGGCCCATAGCCAAAACGTTCGACGAAGTAAGGCTGAAGATGAATGGGCGGGAAGTAGGGCCGCGTGGGGACGCCAGCTTGGTCGAGCCGAACTGCGATCCGTTCGCGATCCAGCCCATGACGCAAGTGGATGACATACACGAACCAGCTCATCTGGGTCGTGGTCGGGGCAATCTGGGGCAGCACAACACCCTCCAATTGCCCCAAGGCGCCTTCATACCATGCGGCCACCTGGTTTCGCCTCACGAGTAGGTCGTCGAGTCGCTTCATTTGGGCGCGTCCCAAGGCGGCGCTGATCTCGGGCAGGCGGTAGTTGTAGCCGAGCAGGGAATGCGCAAGCCACGTATCCCCCACGGACCGCCCCTGGTTGCGCAATGCCCGGCAGATCTGCGCCCAATCCTCCCGATCGGTGACGATCACCCCGCCTTCACCTGTTGTCAGCTGTTTGTTGGGATAGAACGCGAACACGCCTGCATCCCCCAGAGTTCCCGCCGGCCGATCTCGATAAGCAGCACCTATCGCTTCGCACGAGTCCTCGATCACCTGCAACTCATAGTGGTCGGCAATCTCGTTCAGTTCATCGAAGTCAGCTGGCTGGCCAAAGACATCCACCGGCAGAAGCGCTTTGAAGCGCCCACCGGGCTGAACGCCTCTGGAAGGTAGCCAACGTTCTGCGGCGGCGCCCCCGGCTGCCAGATCCGCCGCCGCCTGGCGCGCCAGTTCGGGGTCCATGTTGCCGGTCACGGGATCCACATCCACGAACACCGGTACAGCCCGTTCGTACAGGAGCACATTCGACGAGGCGACAAAGGAAAAGGGCGTCGTCAGGACGAGGTCGCCGTCGGTGATCCCGGCAGCACGCACGCACAAGTGCAGTCCCGCCGTACCCGAGTTGACGGCCACGCCGAAACGCGCCCCGACATAGCTCGCCACCTCGGTTTCAAAGGCTTCGTTGTGCGGGCCCATGCTCAAGCGGGGGGTCTTGAGCACGTCCGCCACCGCTTGCCGCTCCGCTTCCGTAAGGTCGGGCGACGACATCGGTGCCACCTGCTTCACCTGTTCGTCGCGTGAGTCACTCATGCGGTCTCTCTTGGGGGCCAAACAGACCCGGCCCGGATGACGGCCCCGTCCGGCACATCTCGCTTAACGGTGGCCCCGTTCCCAATCAGCGCATCCTGACCCACGTGTACTTCCAGGTTGACCGTGACGCCCATGCCCACCAGACTTCGATCGCCGATCTGGACCGCCCCAGCGATCAGCGCGCCGGGAGCGATGTTGACACAGCTTCCCACCTGACAGTCGTGGGAAACAACCGCCGCCGTGTTGACGATCGAGCCGTAGCCGATGTGGGCTTCGCTCCCCACATAAGCTCGGGGCATCACCTGCACCGCATCCGACAGGTGGCCGCTTGGCTCGACCACCGACGTAGGATGAACAACCGTCGGGCAATGAAAGCCCGCCTCGTGCAGCCTGCGAAACACGTCTACCCGGCTGACGACATTGCCCACGCCTCCAACCGCGTTGACGGCCTGCCGCACACCACGGGCAGCCAGATCGGCGAGCATCTCGGCGCCACCAAGCACCGCCAAGCCCATCACGTCGTCCCCGGGCTTGAGGCGGTCGTCGATGACCCCCACCAGTTCAAAACGCCCTGTGGCACGAACCAGATCGATTAGCGACTTGCCATGGCCCCCGCCGCCGTAGATTACCAGCGCAACCGGATCGTAGTCACCTTTCAATCCAGTGGGCGCGATTTGCCGTCCCGAGCTTTGCCTGCGTACGTCGGCCTCGGTGATCAGCGGCCCACGTTCAAAGACGTCCAGCTCAAGCTCCATTTCGAGCGCCAGGCGACGCGCCGGCTGGGTGATCCGCAAACCAGGCGGTACAGGTTTCTCGCCTGCCAGAGGTTCTTCTTCGGGAGGCATCCAATCCGGACTGGGCGCGATCCAGCACAGCCGATCGCCCGCCCGCAAGCGGTCCCCCTCCTCCGCCCCCAGGGAAACGATGAAGCCGGCGGCGCTGGCCTCAAGCTCCACAGCTGATTTGGTGGTCTCGAGCGTACACAACACCTGCCCGGGCTCAACTTTGTCCCCGGGCCGTACGAGAAGCTGAACCAATCGGGCTTCGGGCTCGTTAGTGTTCAGAAGAGGCACCACGACTGCAACGGCGTCAGACATCCAACCTCCCGGATCGACGGGTAGGCGACAATCGCTTAATGTAGCTCTTCCGCTTCATGGCAGCTGGACCCCGCCCGCCAGAGCTACGGCTGCGGAAACCAGGTCCTCGACTTGCGGAAGCATCGCCTTCTCCAAGCTGGCTGCGGCCGGAACCGGCGTCTCCTGCGCTGCGACACGCCGCAATAGAAGATCGCCTTGCCTGGCCTCCAGACATCTGGCAGCCACTTCAGCGCCCCAGCCTAGGCTCAGTGTACCTTCTTCGGCCGTGATCAGTCTGCCCGTCGCGTCCAAACTCTCGAACAAGGGTGAGAGGTCGGCCGGACTGAGCCGGGTGAAGACGACAACCTCAACAAAGATCTCATGTTCGTAGGCCAGGGCGAGCTGAGCCTGGCGTGCTAGTTCAGCCATATACCCATAGGTCGCCAGCGACACCTGCGGGGACGGGGCGCCGCTCACCTGCATTCGATAGGCGGGGTAGCCGCTCCCAACGCGCGCAATCGTCAGGTCGTCCAAGCTGCCCAACGGCAGCACGTCTTGGGCGTACAGCAGCTTGTGCTCGACCAGCAGGACCGGATCCTGATCCTGGAGAACCGCATGCTTTAGGACACCGGCGGGGTCATCAAGGGCGGAAATTGCCGCCACCGTCAATCCAGGCGCTCCGAGCAGGTGCTTCTCAAGCGATTGGCTGTGTGTCGGCCCGTACCCACGGCCTCCTCCCATCGGAGTGCGCACCACCAGGGGGACTCGAACCTGGTCGTTGGTCATCCAGCGTAGTTTGGCGGCATGATTGACGAGTTGATCGGCCGCCAGAAGCAGGAAGTCGCCGAACATGATTTCCACAACCGGCCTCAGGCCGCGCAGGGCCATTCCGGTTCCCAGCCCCACAATGCCCGCTTCCGAGACCGGCGTGGTGATGACTCTGTCCGGAAAGGCTGTCGACAGGCCCTGTGCCACCTTGAAAGCTCCGCCGTAGGGGTCCAAAACGTCCTCACCCAGGAAGTAGACGTTTTCACCCACCTCCAGGCAGTCACGGAGCGCCCGATTCAGCGCCTGAAGCACGTTCATCCCCCGCTCTCCACGGCAGTCTTGATCAGCTCGGGCTCCGCCGGTGGGTCGGCTTGAGCCTGCTCGAAGGCCGAGTTCGACCTCGGCCTCAACCTGCGCATCAATCGATGCCAGCGTTTCCACCGTCAGCAGGCTGGCGGCCAGTCCTATCGGATCGTTCTCACGGAAACGGGCAATTTCATCCGGGTCGCGGGTGTCATCGCCCTTGGAGTGCGGACCGAAACGGTAGGTATCGATCACCAGGGCCTGCGGGCCGGCCGCCTGGCGGACCCGGTCCAGCAGGGGTCCAACCAGGTCGTGAATGCGCATGACGTCGGTTGTGTCTTCATGGACGATCGGGATGCCAAAGGCTTCGAATCGCCCATCGATCGTGCCAGCGAGATGGCGCTCGATGGGCGTGCTCTGCGCATAGCGGTTGTTTTCAAGCACGACCAGGATCGGTAGGGACCAGAGGGCACACATGTTGAGAGCTTCGTAAACCGCCCCCTCGCCCAGTGCACCATCGCCGATGAAGGCGATCACGGCGTGGCCCGAGCCCCGCTCCGCCAAGGCCATACCGGCGGCCAATGGCATCGTGCCGCCGAGGATGCCGTTGGCGTAGAAATCACGCCATTGGATGTGCTGGCTGCCCCCGCGCCCCCCGCAGACACCTGTCTGCCGCCCCATTAGCTCGGCCGCCAGCGCGTGCATCGAGCCGCCGTAGGCCAAGAAATGGCCATGGCAACGATGATTGCTGACCACAACGTCACCCGGCGCAAGGCGGTCCAAGACCCCGACCGCGTCGGCTTCCTGGCCAATGTAGGTATGTGTGGTGCCGTAGAACAGCCCCTTCGGGAACCATGCCAGGACCCGCTCTTCAAATCGGCGGATGCGCAGCATGGCCTGATAGAAGTGTTCTGGGTTGGACATCGCGTAGGGCACCTGAAGCTAAGCCGCGAGGGCGGTGAATTCGTCGCCGGCAATCATACCATTTGGGGAATCAAACAAGCCGCCCACAGATTGTGGGCGGCCTGAATCTCATCTCTACCGAACTACATATTCTGCTTGGCGAAATCGGCGCTCACAATTCGCCAGGCTTCGTGGCTTGCGCCGGGCGCCTTGGTCACAGCGAAATAGCGCTTGGTGCCTTTGGCTTCTTTGACCTCGATGCGCCATTCAGCCGAGGTGAACTTCGAGCGGGTCTTCACGTCATAAAACTCGAGCGGGTTCTTCATGGGGCCCTCCTTGTGCTAATCCCTGTCATCGCAGCCGCTGTAATGAATGGTACTCGGCCTTCTAAGAATGCACAACTTCGTCCTCCGGGTTCATTTCACAATAGGCCTGCCTCCTGTCGGCACGCTCTCACCTTTGCAGTGTCTGTCACGTCGGAGTGGGCGCTCGCCTGATGTCGTGTGCTTTGTTTCTGCCCACCGAGGGCAGGGACTTGCCTGCTGGTGAGGAATCCCGCTCAGCCAAGAACAAGCGTTGGCTGTTGTCTTGCGACGTTTGAAGTATACAGGAGAAATCGCCGATTCGCTCGCAAGTCGTTCACCGGTATTATGTAAAGTCCACGCCCTGGGATTCGCCTACAGCCAGCAGTCAGGTCCCAGCGTCGTCGGGCCCGCCGGATGGGTTACCCATGAATTCGTCCGCCGTGGCTCGCCCGGGTTGGCTGATCCCCTCTCGGCTGATAACCTTCCACAAGGTCAACACGAGGATCTTCAGATCCAAGCCCAGGCTCCAGTGATCGACATACCAGACGTCCAAGGCGAATTTGGCCTCCCAGGAGACAGCGTTCCGGCCGTTGACCTGGGCCCAACCCGTGATGCCGGGCACTGCATCGTGACGCCTGGCCTGCTCAGGAGAGTAACGTCCTAGATACTGCATCAGCAGCGGCCGTGGCCCAACCAGGCTCATCTCTCCGCGCAGGACGTTCCACAGCTCGGGCAATTCGTCCAGGCTGAACGAGCGCAAGAACTTGCCCAGGCGTGTCAGCCTGGATTCGTCTGGCAGCAGGGCGCCGCCCGGCGTGCGTGTCGTGCGCATCGTGCGGAATTTATAGACCGTGAACGGCTCGCCCCGGTAGCCGGGACGGATCTGGCGGAAAAGAATCGGCAGACCGTGGTTGATCCACACGGCGACCGCGATCAGGCCAAGCACCGGGCTGAGCACAACTAAGCCAGGTAGAGTGAGTGCCAGGTCTAGCAGGCGCTTCGCCGGAGGCATTCCAGGAGGAATCAGCCGGCCAGTCATCTGCCAGCCCCTGTCTGACGCGTGGGAAGCGTGCGGCCGCCAGCCAACGCCGCCTCCATATCCGCCGCCGAATCAGCCCGCTTGAACGACCGCTCGACGGCCTCGCGGCCACGCCTGCCCATCAACCTCGCCAGATCCGGCTCAGCCCGCATCCTGAGGACGGCATCCGCCATGGCCTTGGCATCGCCGGGCGGCACGAAGAGCCCTGCCCCGGCGCCTTCAACCAGGTCGCGGATGACGCCGTCGATGGCCAACAGCACCGGCCGCCCCGCGGCCATGTAGTCGAAGACCTTGTTTGGGTAGGTTGTCTTGTAAGCGTCGATGGGTTGGAGGATGGCCACGCAGGCGTCGGCCGCCGCCAAAGCCTCCCCCATCTCCTTCTTAGGCACGGATTGAATGAAGTGCACGTTCTCCAGCCCTCGCCCTTCAGCCTCCGCCATCAGGTTGGGCTTTTCCTTGCCGTCGCCCAAGAACACGAATTGGATCCCCGGCTCTTGGCGCAGCCTGTCGGCAGCGTCCAGAAGCACGACCAGGTCGTTGGACAGCCCGTGGGCGCCAGCGTACAACACCGCGAACCCTTCCCCAAGCTGATGCGCTGCCCGAAAGGCATGACCATCGGCATCAGGCGAGAACATCGACGGGTCCACGCCGTTGGGAATGACCTGCGGCGTCCGTCCGCAGCGGGATTCGATCGGCTGCACAAAACCGGGCGAGTTGACCACCAGCTGGTCGGCATGCCGGTAAAGATATCCCTCTAGCCAGCTTGACAGGGCGATCAGAATCGGCTGCCGGAGCACGCCGGTGGCCACAGCGAACTCCGGCCACAGGTCTCGGATTTCCAGAAGAAACCCTATCCGCCGCAGCCGAGCCACCAGCCAGGCGCTGAGGGCCTGGAACATCGGCGGCGAGGTCCCCCAGACCACATCCACACCGTGCACCCACAGGCCCGCCCAGGTCGACGCCACCATGAAGCTAAAGAAGCTCAACAATCTGCGTAAGAAGGAGCGATGCCAGCTCTCGAAGCTTCGGCAGCGGATGATCTCCACGCCATAGGCGTCTGGCGCCCCGGCCTCCCCCCCTTGCTCGGCACGGAGCTTGTCGGTCATATAGCTGCGTCTTCCGGTGATCACCGTCACCCGGTGGCCGTGGTCCACCAGGAAACGCGCCATCTCGTGGTGGCGGGTGCCGCCCGGATCGTCCACAGATGCAAACGCCTGGTGGATCAGCAGAACATGCATCAGATGTCGAGCGTCTCCTCGCCCAAGCCAACGCTGCTCAGCGGTGCCTGGCCGACCCCCGGTGGGCGCCAGGCCAGCTCAGCGCTGCCTCGGGTGCCCGTGTCCCATTCAAACCAGGTCATCAGCCTCAGGGGCAGCTCGCCCTCCACCGACGACATCGTCCGCAGGCACGCCTTCTTCATGGCGTAGGTGGGCGAAGTCCACCCCCAGGTGTCATTGGTTGGCTGGGGCGAGCCGACGATCTGCTCGCCTGCCCTGAAGACGGCGAAGGCTGCCGGGGGATCCGGCAGGGCGATGCGGCACGTCCAACCTGGTTCAGCCAGCCACATGGCCCGGCCGTCAGCCGTCCACCCATCATCCGGCAGGTTCCAGCCCACGTCGAGTCGGTGCCGCCCGGAACCGAAGGCTTCATCGACCACCAGCAGGGCACCCTGGCCCAATCGAACCACGGTACGCTGCACGCTCAAACCCTGCGCCGCATAGCCATCGTGCGCAGCCACCAGAACCTCCACGTTCCCCCCAGCGCTTTGACGATGGTAGATCAGTCTGCCCTGCGCCCAGCCGAGCCACAAGAAGCGGCCGGCCCTTCTCATTATGGGCAGACCATCCAGGGTCGGCAGGTTGTGTACATCCGAACCGGCCAGACCGTTGTCCCACGGATGCGGTCCACCGTACAGATATGTCCCCGGATCGATCGCCTGATTGCGTCCGGCGTACCATACATCGAGGTGCAATTGGTCGGCGTGGCCGGGGCGGCCGTCGAAGTGCGCACATCGGAGCACAGCCCGTAGTTTCCCCGTACCCAGATTGATGGTCCCTGCCCGCCGGAAATCCCCGGACGCCGAGGGCACAACCTCATCAGGCAACTTCGAACTCCGGCCTGGGCAGGCCCAGCCAATCGCCAAGCTCGCGCCAAGGGCCATTATCCAAGGGTGGCCCACCCGTCAGGCGCCGAACAGCATCCAGCGTTGGCCGAAAGTCTTCATAATCGCAGGCTGTCAGCGGAAGGATCTGTGCCCCATCGTTGGGACCGAAGTTCGGCGTCTGCCCGTCTTTCCCGATCATCATCGCGCTCAGCCAATCGGCCGCTTGGGACAAGGCTGTCAGGACCGGCGGGGGCAAGGGCTGATGCGCCCGCGACGCCGCCACGGCCGCCCACAGCACAGCCTCGATGGCCACTCTGGCGTAGTTGACCGAATGCTGGCAATAGCCACCGCCGCCGAAGAACTGTCTGGTTACGGCGGCAACGAGCAAGCCCCGTCCCTTCGACCGCCATACATCTGCACTCCGGAATCCAGGGAAGGCCAGGCCCGTGGTCATCAACGCTGCCGCCTCCACCAACAGGTGGTTGTTATCTTGCGCCAGAGCATAATCCAGGCTTGGCGGCAGACGCTTGGCGTGGGCCTCGATAGTTTCCAGCAGGACGGCCCGGCGGCCCGTCTGTTGGACGAGCCAGGGCTCAAAGGCCCGCCACGCGTAGACCAGCGCCATCAACCGCAGGCCGACCTCCTGCCCCGAGGCCCATTGAAGACCCAAGTTGGGAGGGTTGTCCTCACGCCAGGACGTCAGCAGGGCCCAGAAAGCCTCTGCGTAGCGATCGTCAACGCCGAGAAGGTAGGCCCGCCCCAGACCATAGACCCAGCCGAAGCGCGAAAGCTCCCAGACGAGCTTGACATCTCCCCCCAGGGTGTCGAGCTGGTAGTTTGACCAATGGGAATCGGAAGGGATCGGCGCCGGCGTCCGCGGCACGAGCGGCAGGAATGCTCCCCAATCTGGCGGAAAGCCGGCCTCGATGGGCTGGCATCCGAAGGCTTGAAAGCGACCCTGAAGCAGATCTTCGCCTGTCTCTATCGCCTGGCGTCGGGCGCTTTCAGGCAACTCGTCGAGGGACTTCCTCAGACTTTCGACGGTGGGAATGGGAAAGGTCCCAAGTCCCCCCAAGTCCGATTCGAAGCTGGCCCAGCCTCTCCAGCTCCCGGCTGGGGTACGAAGACGCAGCCAGCCTGATCTCAGTTTGGCCTGATAGGCAAGGAAATGCAGCGATGGGCGCAGGACCCAGTCGCCGAAATGTCTCGAATGCGTCACCGAAGGAGGGCATTACCCCATGGGGAGGCTGCGGACGGGCATGGCACGGCCCGTCTGAAGCGATTCAAGCGCGGCATAGGTGGTCATCGACCCGGCCAGGATATCGGCATAGGGAATAGGCGGTGATGAACCATTTGTGATGGCCTTCACAAACGCCCTCCATAGACCCAAGTGGCCCTTGTCCTGCCTGAGCCAGCTGCGCCGGCTGTGCGAACGGCCGTCCCGAAACAACGCAGACTTTGCGAAAATCGTCCAAGATGCCCGAGCGGCCGCCGCCAAGAATTTCCACCCGCTCCTTACCCATGCCCCGGTCGCCGCTGGCCCCATACACGACGCTCGCCGCTGAGCCGTCGCCAAAGCGCAGCGACAGCACCAGGTTGTCCTGACGGTAGCGGCCGCCGTCGGGAAGGGCCAAGGCGCTGACCTCAACCGGGTGGGAATCGGTCATAAAGATAAGGAAATCCACAAAGTGGCAGACCTCCCCCAATAAGCGGCCACCCTGCTCCGGATCCTGAACCCAGTGATCGAGCGGGAGCTTGCCGGCGTTCACGCGGTAGGTGCACAGCAAGGGCTCCTTCACGGGATCGAAATGGCCCTTCAGTGCCAGGCCGAAGGGCGAAAAGCGCCGATTGTAGCCGACGGTGTACACAGTCCCCGATGACTGCAGGGCACCCCAGACCTCAGCCAACTCGGCTTCGTTCAACGCCGGCGGTTTCTCGCACAGCACGTGTTTCTCGGCCGTCAAGGCAGCCACTGTCTGCCGGGCATGCTGCTTGTGACGCGTCAGGATGGCTACTGTGTTGATGTCGGCATCGGCCAGGATCTCTGCCTCGTCAGTGGTGGTGTAGTCAAACCCATGCCGGCGGCCGGCATGAGCACCGCTCAGCCCTCCGGCGGACGCCAACCCCACCTTCTGCACCTCGCGCACCTTGTCCAGAATTGGCAGCGAAGTGGCCGTGGCGAAATTCCCGGCGCCGATCACGCCCAGCCGTACCGCTTTGCTAGGCCCGGTCCACTGGTTGAGGGCCTGCAGCGTCACAGGCGCCGCATCGCCGTCTTCGGCCGCTGGATAAACCAGGACGACTCCCAGCGCCCCCGAATTCGGGCTGTTGGATGAGGTCATAGGCCCGGACAGCTTCGTCGATGGGGATGCGATGGCTGATCAGCCCGGCTACGTCCAGCTGGCCGCCCGCCAGCATGGCCGCTACCGCATCGAGATTGCGTCCTTCGGTCCAGCGCACATACCCGGGAGGGTAATCGTGGCCAGCGTCTTCGTAACCAGGATCGTAGCGTCCCGGCCCATAGGAACGGGACACCACCAGGTTGAGTTCCTTTTGGTAGTAGGACCGGCGTGGCAAATTCAGGCCCACATTGCCAATGGCCACCACGTTGGCCCGGTCTCTGGCGATGTCGCCCGCCAGCATCACCGGGTCGTCCGCTTCGGTGTCGGCGCAGATAAGCACAGCGTCGAACCCCATCCCCTGGGTGAAAGCTTGGGCCTGGGCCTCGGCCTCTCCGCGCGTGACGGCCGAGAATCCCCGCTCACGGCCGAGGTTTACCCGGTCTACTGAAAGATCCACGCCGAAGGTGCTGCCCCCCGATGCACGGACCACGGATAACGCCAATTGTCCGAGCAACCCCAGCCCGATGACCGCCACCCGGTCCCCGAGGCCTGCCCCTGAAAGCCTAAAACCGTGCAGCGCGATAGCGCCCAGGGTTGTGAAGGCGCCCGTCTCGAAATCCACTTCATCCGCTAGATGGGCCATAAGATTGTGGGGGACCACAACGTATTCGGCGTGGACGGCGTGCCCGCCGCCGGCACAGACGACCCGGTCACCCGGCGCGAATCCGGTCAAGCCGGCGCCAACCGCCACCACGGTGCCCGCCGAGCTATAGCCAAGGGCCATCGGTTGGTCGAGCCGATTGCGCACCGCATCCAAGGCTGAAAGTGGACCTTCGGTGAGGGCCTTGTCGATCACCTGCCGCACCAAATCCGGCCGCGAGCGCGCCTTGCCAAGCAGGCTTTGGTCGGCGAAGGCCACCGTCGCTCGCTCGGTCCCTGCCGACACAAGCGATGCCCGGGTGCGCACCAGCGCCGTCCCCGGCGCCGCCAGAGGCACCGGAACGTCGACGATCTGGGTTTCCCCGGTACGCATGTTTTGAACGACTTGTTTCATGATGAAAGGCCCGTCTGGCCGGCTCACACGTCCTGCCGGCCCCCAACTCGGCTCAGGCGCCCGGAATTATAGCATCGGGGCAGGCGGCAGACCGATCTGCTGCCGAGCGGGCCGATCCGCCGCTGGCCCTTGGCTCGACCGGCGCTCGGACGTCAGGACAGCAACTGGCGGTAGAACGACTCAGCTGTCGCCATCACCCGCCCATAGTCCGCTCGGTCGGCGATAATCTGCTGATTGCGGCGGCCAGCTTCGCGTCGCAGGCCATCATCCGAAAGCACGTCCGATACCGCCCTGGCCACCCCAGCCGCGTCAGCCGGGTTCACCAGCAGACCGTTTACGCCCGGCTCAATCCACTCCCGCACCGACTCCAGATCGCCGGCCACCGGGAAGCAGCCGCACGCCATGGCCTCCAAAAGGCTGTTCGGCGTGCCGTCGTGCTCGGTCGGTGACACAGACAGCGAAGCGCGCCGGAGCAATGCCGCCATGTCTTGCGGGGAAAGGCGGGGCCAGAGCCTGACATGGGCTTCAACGCCCAGGCGGCTGATCCAAGATCCCGCCTGACTGGCGCCTTCCATCGCAGGACAAATGAAGAATGCCTCCGGGTGATCCTGCAGGATCAGGGGGATGGCCTTGAAGAAGGTGTCGTTGCGGACATAGGCCCGCAGCCCCCGCGGGTTGACCACCACCGGGGCCGAATCCGGGATCTCGGCCAGCAGCGGGGCCAGACTGGACTTGCCTCGTTCGGGCTGGCCTGCGGGATAGAAAATCTCGCGCCGGACCCCCCGGCGCCGGGAACCACGATGTGCAGTCGGTTGCGCCCAAATCCCCATTTCCATGCCAGCCTAAGGTCGCGCTGGCAGTCGGCGTGCAGCCCGTCGGCCCGCACCATCGCCGCCCGTGTTTGCCGCCCAAGGATAGGGTTGCCGGACGCATGCAGCGTGAAGTCGTTGCCCCACGAAGAAATCAGAAGCGGGGATGCTGGATCGCTGGCTGCCGCCAGGATCCCTTCAAATGGGATGCGCATCGCGTGCACCAGATCGGGGTCGATTTCACCCAGGATGCTCTTCAGCCGCCTGGCCGACGGGGCGATCGTCAAGGGACCCAACCAGTCCCGCATGGCCGTCATCAGTCTGATACTGAATACGCGCTGCGGAACTCCCGCGTGCCGGAGCTGCGCCGTCCCCGGCCTCGCGGCTGGCCCGGCTGAAGGCCACCGGCACGAATTGTAGGGACGCCAGGCCGTCCAGAGGGCGGCAATCGTGCGTGGAGACAAGGTGGACCTGGTGGCCCGCCTCGATAAAGTGCGCCATCCAGCTTCGGCTGATCGGGCTCCGCCCGTCGGCCACATAGGCGACGCGCATCTCAGATCCCACCGATTGACTTTGTGACGGCTTTCACAAACGCGTCGGCCATGGCGTCGAGATTGACTTCATCCGCCACAATACGGTAGGACTCGGCGCCCATTCGGGACAACCTCTCCCGATTGCGTTCCGCTAGGCGAAGGATCCCCGCCAATCCGGCTTCGTCCCCTGGAGCAACGCGCCAGCCGTTCCCGGCCCGAACCAGGTCGTCGGCCGTGCCGTCCCCTTCCCCCACTACAACCGGCAGTCCATGCGCCATGGCCTGTTGGACGGCTAGTCCGCCGGTCCCCGGCAGGACAAACAGGTCGGCGTGGCCGAAGGCCCCCTCCAGCTCATGACCCTCAAGGTGGCCGGTGAAACGCACATCTGGCAGGATGTTGGCGGCCAAAGACTCGAGCGAAGCCCGCTCCGGGCCATCACCCACGATCGTCAGCGCCGGGGGTTGGGCCAGCGCGGCACAGGCGCGCAGCAGCGTATCGAGACGCTTGCGCCTCTGCAGGCGGCCGACATACAGGACCCGGAGCCGATCCGCTACGCCGCTCTCCCCCGATGGCGGAGTGTCCGGTACCGACCCGACAGCGTTGAGCACCAAACTCACTCGGTCTTCGGGCACGCCGAAGTGCCGGTAGGCATCCGCCCCCCGGCTGCTGTAGGCGATCATCCCATCGAAACCGTGCAGGAACTGTCGCCAGATCCAGCCAGTTACCCTTCCCGACGGCTCAGCGCCCAGACCCCATCCCAGCACAGGGATGCCTGTGGTCCTGGCCCAAGTCCGAGCCCGCCAATTTGTCAGATAGCGCGGATTCGCCTCCAGCACCAGGGCGTCCGGCGGTGAAGACATCAAATGAGAGAGCAACCTCGGCTGCGTGCAGAAGTACAGCGCCCCGCCCCCGATGTGCCGGTTCTCCAAACGCAGCCATTCCACCCCATCCAGACCAGCTGCCGGGGCGATCGTCTCCTCCGGGCGGGGCATGCCCGCCACGACGGTCAATCTGCTACAGTACGCCGCCAGCCGTTGGAAAAAAGGCACCCGGTAGCCAGGCAGCACCCGCTGCTGGACCACTAGGTGTCCATCAAACCTATGCTCCCCCGTCACGCGCGTTCCCCGTCTGGCCGCGGCGGGACGGCCACGATGTAGGCTTTCCAGCCCAGCTCGCTCGGCCCAGCAATCTGCGGCAGTCCCTTAGCCAGCTGGTGCAGGGTGTAGCCGCAGGGAATGAGCTGTTCCCACACACTTGTGGATGCCTCCGGGCCATGGAGTTCGATCAACAGGGTCGGTCTCCGCTCGGCCAGTAGCTTGGCCGCACCACGCATCACCATCCCCTCGCCGCCTTCCACATCGATCTTGATCACCGACGGCGAAGGGTGCCCCTGCTCAAAAACGTAATCGTCCAAACTGATCACGGGGACGGTGATTTGGCCGTTATAGGTCTCCTCCCGCCCAGCGGAGCCGCCTAGCTTGCCCATCCCCCCCGAACGGTGCACCAGAAACATTGCCTCCCCTGTCACGGCGCCGGCTGCCGCCAGCTCCACATGCACCCACCCTCCACATGCATTAAGTTCGATGTTGGCGCGCAACCGCTCGACGTTGGCCGGCAGAGCCTCAAAAGCCACCACGTGGCCCTCCGGCCCCACGCATTCCGCCAAGGTCAAGCTGATCAACCCGATATTTGCTCCCACATCGAAGGCCACACCTCCTGACGGTGTCACCGCCTGGAGCATCGCCAGCAACTCGGGTTCGTAGTTGCCCAACCACAGATCCTTCTCGGTCTTCAGATCGAGCCCAAGCCGGATCCCCTTCATCGGGCCGGCCGCCACCTCCACTTCTGTTAGACGGTCAGGCGCCGCTCGGTTAAGCACCCCCCGCAATGCGCTCGACAGCGGCCCCAGACGGTACAGCCACAGCCTCAGCCGAAGCGGCAGCACGCCTGCTATCCACCCCGCCAACCGGAGCAAGCCGCCCCTCATGGACCGCCTACGCCCAGCCCAAAGCTGTCATGTAGCCTTCGACCATCCGCTCCAGGCCGAACGCATCTTCGGCACGCTGTCGCGCACCCTTCCGAAAGCGATCCGGCTCCGCCAGCACCGCCAGCGCAGCGTCGAGCAGGGAGCCGGCGTCCGGCGGTTCTACGCGCCATGGATCACTACCGTAGGCCGCTAATCGCCCTGCATTTCCGACCACGAGCTCCGGCAGCGCACCTGTGTTGTAGGAGACCACCGGCAGGCCGCACGCCATGGCTTCGATCACGCTGTTGGGGCAGGCTGGATGCAGGTCAGCCGCAAACAGCAGGTGCGACGACCGATCCAGGTCGGGAATTTCGTCCGGTGCCACCTCGCCCAACCAGTGAACTTCGACGCCTGGCCCGGGCGGGTCCGGGATGACCTCTGGCTGCGCCATGCCGGCGATGACCAATTCGACTTGCATGTGCTTTTCACGGCTGAGCCCCGACGCCAAGGCGAGCGCCCAATCCAATCCAACTTCATAACCACCTGCCAGACGGCCTTCAATCACCGCCAAACGGATCCGGTCCGACGGGCGAGAACTCCCGTCGCCGGGCCGGTACATATCAAGCGGCACTCCATTGTGGACCACCCAATCCGCCTTGCGGCCAGCTCCTGCAACGCGCTGTCCACCACGCCTTTGAGAACTGGCTCTGGTAGACCTGGCCATCGCTGAAACTGCGGCGGATCAGCCGCAGGTTGAGGTTGTTGAGTTCGGCTCGGAGGAAATGCAGGGCACCCGTCGGGCGTCTCCGATGGATCCAGTTCATCCCATCTAAGCGCTGGAACACAGGCAGTCCGCGTACCCGCAACCGGCGCAGCCGCCGAAGCTGACGTGTGCCGCCATTGACAAGCACCGCATCCAGGTCCCGGTCGCTTAAGTCAAAGATGACTTCGATCCCGCGACGCCCAAGGCCAAGCGCCAGCCGGGTTTGAAAGGCTGCCGGCCCTGCGTGGCCTGGCACGTTGGGTATCAAGCACAAGCGGCGAGGGGTCTGCCTAGTCACGGGGCATCCTCAGAGGCGCAGCGATGGTTCAGCTCGAACCTGGTGGCGTGCCGGCGGCAGCCATCAACGCCGCCACAATCCGCTCGGCAGCGTGGCCATCACCGAACAGGTCGGAGCTGCGGGCCATGGCAGCGTGCGCGTTGGGATCGCTGAGCAGTCGCCGCGCCTGTTGCAGGATGGCCTCCGGCTCCGTGCCGGCCAGGCGCGCATTGCCGGCTTCGATTGCCTCCGGCCTCTCTGTTCGGTCGCGCATGACGAGCACGGGGACGCCCAAGGCCGTGCCCTCCTCCTGGATACCACCCGAATCGGTCAGGATCAACGTCGCCCCTTTCATCAGGTGCACCATCGGCTGATAGTCGAGCGGGGCGACCAGACTCAGGTTGGGCAGCCCACCCAAAATACGGTGCGCCGGCTCCTGAACCTTAGGATTGAGGTGTACCGGATAGACCAGGTGGATGTCATCTTGATACTCCTCGGCCAGCTCGCGGAGCATCGTGAAGATCAATTCCATCGGCCGGCCCAGGCTCTCGCGCCGGTGGGCGGTTACCACCACCCAGCGGCGATCGGCGGGGAGGGATGCCAGCGGCCCGGATGACAGATCGTAGGGCTTGTCGACGATCATCTTGAGCGCATCGATCACGGGGTTGCCCGTCACGGCGATCTTCGACGACGGCACGCCCTCGCGAAGCAGATTGTCCTCCGCCTGGGGTGTGGGCGCAAAGTGAAGATCGGCCACCACGCCCGCCACCCTGCGGTTGACCTCTTCCGGAAACGGGTGCCACTTGTCACCTGTGCGCAGGCCGGCCTCAACATGCCCGACACGGATGTGGTGGTAGAAGGCCAGCATGGAGGCCGCCATCACGGTGGTGGTGTCCCCCTGGACCAGCACCCAGTCGGGCGCTTCGTCATGCAACACCGGATCCAGGCCGCTGAACACGGCCGCCGTCAGGGCGGCGAGGCTCTGGCCGGGCCGCATCAGGTCCAAATCCAGGTCCGGCACAATCTCAAACAGGGAAAGGACCTGATCCAACATCTGGCGATGTTGGGCCGTCACGCACACCCGGCTTGTCACTCCGGATTCGTTCGACAGGGCCTTGACCACCGGTGCCATCTTGACAGCTTCCGGCCGGGTGCCGAAGATCGACAAGACCTTCAGCGGAGCTTTAGTCATGGCCACCCACACCGAGAATGTGCAGGTCCCATCCGGCGCCCCGCCAGCCTTCACGGTCCCACACCCCGCGGGTATCAACTGCTGTGCGGCCGCTTGACCATGACGCCGCCTGGTCCGGTTTGAGATCCAGGAACTCGTGGTGGTCCACCAAGAGCACTACGACATCTGCGCCGGTCAGGCAGTCCTGTGCGGAGTTCGCCGTACGTGCGCCGGCCACCGATGCCAGCGGCGCAGCCGGATCATAGGTGGCCACCTTCGCCCCCTCGGCCACCAACTGCCGCACCACCTCCACTGCCGGGCTCTCACGCAGGTCATCCACATCGGCCTTGTAGGCCAGCCCCAGGGCGGCGATCCGCTTGCCGGCCAGGCTGCCACCTAGCGCGCGTCTGATCAGCCGGACGGCATGCGTCGGCTGCTCATCATTTACCCGGCGGGCAGCCTGAATGAGGCGGCGTCAGCTCGGGCGCCGATTCGACCAAGAACCAGGGGTCGATGCTGATGCAGTGGCCGCCGACTCCCGGGCCTGGCCGCAGGATCTTCACGCGTGGGTGCCGGCTGGCGAAATCGATCGCATCCCAGACATCCACACCGAGGTGCTCCGCCAGCATTGCGAACTCGTTGGCGGCGGCGATGTTGACGTCGCGGTAGGTGTTTTCCATCAGCTTGACCAACTCGGCCGTGGTGGCATCCGTCAACAGAATATCGCCCCGGACGAAAAGCCGGTACAAGTCCCGACCCGCTTCAGAAGAGGCGGGATTGACGCCGCCGATCACGCGCGGGTTTTCGACCAACTCGCGCAGGATCTTCCCCGGCAATACGCGTTCCGGCGTGTAGGCGAGATGGAATTCCTCGCCTGGCGTAAGACCCGACTCAGCCAATATCGGTGCCAGCCGATCGACCGTCGTTCGAGGCGGGCAGGTGGACTCGAGCACAACCAGGTTTCCACGACGGAGGTGGGGGACGATCGATTGGGCCGCCGCCTCAACGTAACTCAGGTCGGCTCGTTTGTCCGGCAGAATCGGCGTCGGGACGGCAATGATAAAGGCATCGGCCGGTGCCGGATTTTCGACGATCTCCAGGTGCCCTGAAGCCATGGCGGCCTGGACCAAAGTTCGCAGCCCCGGCTCGTGAATGTGGGGCTGCCCGGCTCTGAGAGCTTCGATCACGCCTGGGTTGGTGTCCACACCGATGACGTCCACCCCCTGCGTGGCAAAGGTGCTGGCGGTGGGCAGGCCGATGTAGCCCAGACCTAGGACGCAGATGGTATCAAAATCCAAGGTTCGCCTCCTGGGTTCAGGTGGACTATTATCCCACAATCCCCTGTCAGGCTCATGGCGCAGGCTAGCCGGCAGATGCCGCTTCGGCTGGGGTTGACCTTTTTTGATCGGGTTGTTACGCTCTCACGACCAAATGGCATGAAGGAGCTTCGATGAACATCGCTTCGGGCGGCCTTTTCGATCGACGAGTCTTGCTGGGCTATGTCCTGCCCGCTCTGGTCATCACGGCTGGCCTGCAAACGCTGAGGGTGTTCTTCCCCAGCCTCGCCTGGTACCTGAAGGACACGGTCGGGCTCCCGTCGACATCTCTGGCTGTCTACGCCCTGATGACCTTCCTGGTAGGTTTCTTGGCCGCTGTCCTTTGGCGATTGCTCGGTGCCCGCCGTGCGCTTTGGGTGACGGCCGGCGGTGTTGCGGTCGTCAGGCTGGCCGAGCAGTTCAGCACAAGCCCGCCGGTCGACCTGTGGCTTAGCCTGGTGGGCACGGCGCTGTTTGCCCTGTTCCTGCCGGTTTGGCTCGGTCATCTGCGCGCGCAACGCGGCCTGGAAGCTGGCCCGCGCTGGGCTTTCGGCCTGTGGCTCGGTCTCAGCCTCGACACGGCCATCAAGGGCGCCAACGGAACGCTCGACCTGAGCTGGTCTCCAGGAGTGTGGACCGGTGGGGCCACCCTCTTGATCGTGGTTCTGGTCTTCTGGAGCCTGCAGCGTGAGCCATTCTCGGCTGGACGTCCGGTCTCAGAAACCAACTGGGGCGATGCTCTGGCGCTCTTCGGCCTGGGTCCGTTTTTACTGCTCCAGGCTCTGATCTTTCAGAATCTGGGCTGGACAGCTGAAGTCGCAGGCTTGCAAGCGCAGCTGGCATTCATGATGGTCATGATCGGGAACCTGCTGGGGATCCTTGGCGCCGTCTGGGGCTTTTCTCGACCTTCCACCTTTCGCTACCTGTTAGCCTTCGTGGTGCTCGCTTATCTGGGCATCGCCATCTCCACCGCTGATCAGCCAGGGGCAGCCTTCCTGGCGGTTCTGGGTATGGGCCAGTTCTTGATGGGCTGGGCGTGGTCCGTGGTCGCCAGCTTGAACAGCAGCGGCGACCGGCCGGGGCTTACGCCCACGACCGTGAGCCTGGGCGTGGGCTTGGTGATGTTCGTCCTGCTTGCCTTCGTCTACTACGCGTCGATGGACATCGCCCTTGGTATCCCGCGCGACACCATCCCGCCCATGGCGGGGGTCCTGTTTGGCCTTTCGGTCGTGTGGGGCGTAAACCGGGTCCAGCGGCAAGGCCGCACGCCTTGGGTCGACCCAACCGCAATAACCTGTGGTGTGGCCCTTTTAGCGTTCCCATTGGCGACGATGATCGCGCTTGGCAGCGCCCCATCCGCCAGCCTACCGGCCGGGTCGCCGGTGACCGTGATGACCTACAACATCCATTCCTCGTATGACGCTGCAGGACGGCAGGACCCGGAGGCGATCGCCCGGGCCATCGAGGCCAGCGGTGCGGACATCGTCACACTCAACGAGGTGTCTCGCGGTTGGCTGATCGACGGCTCGACCGACCTTGTGTTCTGGTTGTCGCGCCGGCTTGACATGCCGATCCTATTCAAAGGCACCGCCGATCCCGTCTGGGGCAATGCCATCCTGACCCGCGACCCCGTGCTGCAGACCGGCTCCGGCTCGCTGCCCCTGAGCAGCACTCTGATCCCCAGAGGCTATCTTTGGGCCCGGGTCGACGTCGGCGGTCCCGAACCGCTGTTGGTGATCGCCACCCACCTGCATCAAATCGAGGCCGACCACGACGTGCGGCTGCTCCAGGTACCGGTCCTGGTGGCGTTCTGGGGCGACCGCCCCTTCAGCCTGGTGATGGGCGACATGAACGCCCAACCGGGAGATCCCGAAATGGGTCTGTTTTCGCAGGCCGGCCTGGTGGATTCCTGGGGTCAGGCAGGAGAGGGGGATGGTTTGACCTTCTCGTCGACCGACCCGTTTGAGCGGATCGACTGGATCTGGCACACACCCGACATCAGGGCGACGTCGGCCGAGGTCCCGCCTACGGCGGCCTCGGACCACAGGCCGGTTGTGGTAACCCTGGAGATCGGCCCGTAGGCGCTGCAGCCTGGGAGCCGTGGGGCCCGGAGCCAGTGGGCGGCCAAGTGTGACATATGGAAGGTGCACCATGAAGATCGCCATGGGCTCGGATGAGGAGCACCGAACTGACGCAAGCCGTGATCACCAACCTGCGCCGCGGCGGTCATGACCTGACCCTTTTCGGCCCGTTGGCAGGCGCTCCGCAAACCTGGCCCCACGTCGCGCGTGCCGTCGCTGAAGCCGTGGCCCAGGGACAGGCGGAGGAAGGCATCTTGGAGTGTTGGACGGGCACCGGCGTCAGCCTGGCCGCCAACAAAGTTCCCGGCATCCGCGCGGCGCTGTGCACCGATACCGAGACGGCACGCGGGGCGCGCCTATGGAACAACGCCAACGTCTTGTGCTTGTCGCTGCGCCTGACATCCCTCGCCCTGGCAGGCGAGATTCTTGATGCGTGGTTCGGGACGACCTACCAGCCCAACCCCGAAGATGACGCCTGCCTGGCGGCTGTGAACGCCCTCGACCAGGCCTACCGAACCCCCCAGCCGCCCGAGGCGAGGCGCTAGCCTAATACTGTGAATTCTTTCACAATCGGCGGGCCGGCGGCCTCACCCGGCCGGTCGTGTTCGGACAAGGTACAATAGCCCCTTTGA
The DNA here is from genome assembly GCA_963727915.1 of uncultured Chloroflexia bacterium. Lineage (GTDB taxonomy): Bacteria > Chloroflexota > Anaerolineae > Anaerolineales > E44-bin32 > CAWAND01. Next base: position 630,128 of record CAVSID010000001.1, read on the forward strand.
AGCGCAATTCAGGAGAGAGCAACCGCCCATGACGTGGCGTGTGTTGATTGCCGACAGTCTTCACAAGCAGGGTGCCGAACGCCTCTCGCAGGCGGCCGAGGTCATCGAGGACCCCGAGTTGACGTCACTGGGCGATGTTGACGCCCTGGTTGTCCGCAGTGCCACCAAGGTGACGCGCCAGGTGCTCGAACGCGGCCAGCCGAGGCTCAGGGTCGTCGGCCGGGCCGGCGTTGGCGTCGACAACATCGATCTCGACGCCGCCCGTGAGTTGGAGGTGATCGTGGTCAACGCCCCACTGGCGGCCACCAACGCTGTCGCCGAACTGACCCTGGGCCTGATGCTGGCCATGGCCAGGGGGATACCTCAGGCCAACGCCGCCATGCATGATGGCCGGTGGGAGAAGAAGACCACTCAAGGTTCCGAGATAAGCGGCAAGACACTGGGGGTGTTCGGGATGGGGCGTATCGGCGCCGCCGTGGCCGAGCGGGCGCGCGCCATGGGGATGGAGGTCGTCGGCTATGACCCTCTGATACCTCCCGAAGTCATTGAACGCCGGTCGGCGCGCCCAGTTTCGGACGCCGAGCTTCTCCAGACATCCGACTACATTAGCCTGCACGTCCCTCTGACGGATGACACTCGCGGCATGATTGGTGCCGAGGCCATGGCCAGGATGAAACCCGGTGTGCGCCTGGTCTGCGCCGCTCGAGGTGGTGTGGTGGATGAGGCGGCGCTTCTGGCTGCGCTCGAGAGCGGCCACGTGGCCGGCGCCGCGCTGGACGTCTTCGCCCAAGAACCCCCCGGCGCCGCGCCGCTGATCAAGCATCCTAAGCTGATTGCCACCCCACATGTGGGCGCCCAAACAGCGGAAGCACAGATTCGCGCCGCCATCGATATCGCCGATGAAGTACTGGCGGCGCTCAATGGCGCTTCCCTGCGCTGGCAAGTCACCTAAGGTAGGGACCCCTAGTCAGGAGAAATCATGATCGATCCACTCCAAACCCTGCGAGAGTTGGTGGGGGAAGTGGTTGACCTCAAACACACAGCCGCCCTGCTTGATTGGGACCAGCAGACGATGATGCCCCCGGGAGGCGCCGACGAGCGCGCCCATCAGACCGCCACCCTTCAACGGCTGGCCCACGACAGGTTCACCAGTTCCGCCATGCGCGACGCCCTGGACGCCGCCCGTGGGGCGGTAAAGGACGGCGACCCAGATTCCGACGACGCTCGCCTTGTCTGGAAAGTCGGCCGTGATTTCGACAAGGAAACCAAGGTCACCTCGGCGTGGGTGAGCGCATTTGCCCGGGCCACCTCCCTTGCCCAGCAGGCTTGGCAGGCCGCTAAGCCGAGGTCGGACTTCGCCGGCTTCAAGCCCCACCTGGCAAGAGTGATTGAGCTGCGCCGCGAATACGCAGCGTTCTTCAAACCCTATGACCACCTCTACGATCCGCTGCTCGACGACTACGAACCCGGCATGACCACGGCACAGGTGGCCGAGATTTTCGCAGATCTCCGCGTACAGCAGGTAGCCCTCGTCCAGGCCGTGGCCGAGAAACCCCAGCCGGACGACTCCGTCTTGCATCAGAACTACCCCATCGACCGCCAGTGGGCGTTCGGCGAGAAGATTGTCAGACAGTTTGGCTACGATTTCGAGCGCGGCCGCCAGGACAAATCTGCCCATCCGTTCACAACCACTTTCGGCCTGGGTGATGTGCGCATCACTACCCGCTTCCAAGAAGACTTCCTGTCTCCGGCCCTCTTTGCCACTATGCACGAAGCCGGGCACGCCATCTACGAGCAGGGGTTCCGCACGGCTTTGGCCCGCACGCCGCTAGCTGATGGAGCATCCCTCGGGATTCACGAGTCGCAGTCTCGGCTGTGGGAGAACCTGGTCGGCCGAAGCCACCCGTTCTGGTCCCATTTCTACGCCGATCTGCAGACCGCCTTCCCCGAGGCACTAGGGTCGGTTGGTATGGACAACTTTTATCGGGCCGTCAACAAGGTCGAGCCCTCCTTGATCCGCGTCGAAGCCGATGAGGCGACCTATAATCTGCACATCATGCTTCGCTTCGAGTTGGAGCAGGCGTTGCTTACAGGCGACCTCGCCGTGGACGACTTGCCAGGCGTCTGGGACGAACAAACCAAGGCCTTCCTGGGAATCACCCCTCCCGACGACCAGAACGGCGTCCTGCAGGACATCCATTGGTCGATCGGCTACTTCGGCTACTTCCCCACCTACGCACTCGGCAACCTGATCGCCTGTCAGTGGTGGGAGAAGCTTCACCAGGATCTTCCAGACCTTGACGCCCAGATCGGTGAAGGGGAGTTTGCTCAGTTGCTTGATTGGCTCCGCATCAACATCCATCAGCACGGCGCCAAATTCAAGCCCACCGAGTTGATCGAGCGCGTCACAGGCGAGTCGCTGAACGCGCAACCCTACCTGCGCTATTTGCGGGAAAAGTTCGGCGACCTGTATGGGCTTGAGTGAACGGCCAGGGAAGCTGCCGATGATAGAATCATGTCGCCCAGGGCGGTGACACGATGAACTTGCTCCTCGTTCACCAACGCGTGGCCTTCAGCCTGCTCCTGTTGGCGTTCATCGCCGGAGCTTGGGGGATCGTTCGCTATGCAATCCACCGAGGCGTTGACGGCAACTACTGGAGCGTATTGGCCGCCACGGAGCTGCTCGTCCTCGTGCAAGGCGTCTTGGGCGTGCTGCTTTGGACAAGAGGGCTGAGACCCGCCGAAGGCATTCACTTGATGTACGGGGCCGTGGCTGCCCTGGTCCTTCCTGCCTACTACGGGATCAGCCATGGCGAGGACGACCGTCGAGCAGCGCTGATGTTCGGGTTTCTGTGCTTGCTTCTGGCGGGCGTCACCTTAAGGGCGATCGCCACAGCCGCCTAGAACGACAGCCTCACCGGGGGCCGCATACGAACCCAACCATCCGACGAATACGGATCTCCCGACGCCTATGAACGACAATCCGCAGCCAACCAGCGTCATCTTGCAGGGTGACCAAACCGGACACGATCTTCCGGTTCAAGCCCAGCGCCGGCTGACCCCAGAGGTCCTCGGGTTCGGGCTCAAAACGACGACCACCGATTTCACTAACAAGATCCTCTGCTGTGGGGTTCCAAGCTTGATGTCTGGGACGCGCTGAACGAGGTGACGCACATGGCAGCGGGCACATTGCCCTCCTATCGCCACCCTGGGCTGGCCACAAGCACCGCCAACGTCGGCACGGTCCTGGCCGCTCGGCTGGGATTGGCCGTCCTGGCCTTGTATGCGGCTGGCTGCGCCCCCAAAACGGGGACCTCTCGCGCGTTCACCCAGCCGCCTCCGGCATCGCCCAGCGCAACGCCAGAGCCCGGCCCGGGTCCAGCCACGCCCACCTCGCCTCCAGGACCCCTGACCGAGGCAACCCATGCGATCGTGCTCGAGCCCCCTGACCTACCGCCCACCGCCACGCAACGCGTGCCGCCGGTCAACCTCCCCCCGGAGACCCTGACGATCTATGAGCCAGGCCCCGGTTCCCAAGTGATGAGCCCGATGAGGGTGATCGGCCGGGGCGGCCCCAGCTACAACGAACGCATCCGGCTGCGGCTGTATGGCGAGGACGGTCGCCTTCTCGCCGACCACACAGCCATCCTCTTCGCCTACCCGGGAAACGCCGGTCGGTTCGTCTCCCAGCTCTCCTTCCAGATCCAGGGGGTGGCCGAAGCCGGGCGCCTCGAACTCGAACTCATTCGATCGCCGCTACAACCGCGTTGACCACATCAGCACGCAGCCGTTGGTCCTGCTTTCCGCCGGGACCGCCCTGATCCATCCCGCGCTGCAACCCCCGGAGAAGTTGGATATCATCTACCCATCCGACGGTCTGCGCGTCTCGGGAGGCGAGCTTCAGGTCCGGGCCGCCGGCTGGGTCGATTCGGATGTACCGGTCGACGTCGAACTCGTCGACCGCAACGGGAAAACCATCGCCTCAACGCAGGCGCGCTTCGACGCCCCCGAGGTGGGAGAGTTGGGCACGTTCACCGTCAGCCTCGCCTACGACACCCCATTCTCGCAATTCGCACGGGTCGTCCTCACCGAACGTGACCCCGCTCGGGCCTACATCGTGCATCTCTCGTCTGTGGAGATTTACCTTCAACCCTGACGGAGGAACCCTTCCGGGGAATTCTGCGTCTCCCTTTTGCTATAATGTCGCGCCATACTGGCGGTGAAGATAATGAGTGCGCTTGATACGCTGACCAATCGGAGAAAACAGTTCGACCTGTGGCTTCAACGGGCCATCATGCTTTTTGGCGCCGCGCTTGCGGCCGTGGTCATCGGTTTGGTGGTTTTCATCATCGGTCTGCGCCTGGTCTACATCAACCAGGCACTGCCTGGGGTTGAAGCTGCCGGCGTCGACCTGACCGGGATGTCCAAGAGCCAGATCGAAGTCGCGCTGGGACAGCACTTCGACTACCCCCAAAAGGGCACGATCGTCTTCACCGCCGACGGCGCCCAATGGATGGCCCGTCCGGCCGAATTGGGCGTGGTGGTCGACATTCCCACGATGGCGCAACACGCCGTCGATTGGGGTCGGCAGGGAAGCATCCCGTCCCGCATCGACCAGCAGTTCGATGCCTGGTTCAACGGTCACCAGCTCTCGCCGGTCGTGGTTCTCGACCAACGCGTGGCTCGCGCCTACCTGATGAAGATCGCAGACCGGTATGACCGGCCGATGATCGAAGCCAAGGTCGACATCCAGGGCACGCAGGTCACGGCCCAGGCCGGTCAAGTCGGACGCCAGGTCGACGTCCCAGCCAGTACCAAGCTGCTGAATGCTCCGATCGCCCAATTGCACGACGCGCAAATCGCACTTGTGGTTCGAGAGACCCATCCGGTCGTGCTCGACCCCAGCGCGGCGGCATCTACGGCCCGCGAGATTCTTAGCGCCCCGCTCACCCTGACCGCCGACGGCGCCGGCCCCTGGACCGTGACCCCCAGCCAGTTGGCCGCCATGCTTCGCTTCGACCTCAAGCGGCAGGCGGGACAGGGCGAGTACACCATCAACGTCGACCAGCAAGCCCTGAGCGACGTGCTGGATCCGATGGCGCCCGAGCTAGAGCGGTCGCCTAAGAATGCCCGCTTCATCTTCAACGACGACACACATCAACTCGATCTGCTCGAGCCGGCCGTCATCGGCCGCTCCCTGGACATCGCCGGGAGCCAGCAGGCGGTTCGCGACGGCCTGATCGCTGGCAAGCACGAGGTGCAGCTCGCCTTCCACACCTCCGATCCGGCCGTGACCAATTCCGCCACCGGGGAACAGCTCGGCATCACGGAAAAAGTTGTCACCGTTTCCACCTACTTCAACGGATCCAGCCCCGAGCGAATTCAGAACATCAAGACCGCCTCATCGGCGTTCCACGGCCTGTTGGTGGCCCCCGGCGAGACTCTTTCTATGGCGGATGTCCTGGGCGACATCAGCTTGGACAATGGCTACGCCGAAGCCCTCATCATCTATGGCAAGCAAACCATCAAAGGCGTCGGAGGCGGTGTTTGCCAGGTGAGTACGACCCTGTTCCGGGCGGCATTCTTTGGGGGCTATCCAATAGTCGAGCGCAATCCCCATGCCTACCGAGTGCTCTACTATGAGCAGGGGCCCAATTCGCCCGGGCCGGGGCTGGATGCGACCGTCTTCGTGCCCCAGGTCGACTTCAAGTTCACCAACGACACACCCTACTGGCTTCTGATGGAAACCTATATGTACGGCAACCAACTGGTGTGGAAGTTCTATTCGACCTCGGATGGCCGCACGGTGGATTGGTCGTCAACCGGTCCCAAGAACGTGGTCAAAGCCCCCGACCCGATCTACAAGGAGAACCCCGATCTGCCCAAGGGCAAGATCGAGCAGGTTGACTATCAGGCCGACGGAATGGATGTCACCGTCTACCGGACCGTCACCCGGGGCGGCGATGTCATCGATCAGGACACGATCAAGACGCATTACCTGCCCTGGCAGGCCGTCTATGAATACGGTCCGGGCACCGATTTGCCCAAAGGCGCCAAGACCGAGAACTGAGCGGCTGACGGCGATCGACCCGAAGGGCCCCTGAGTGGGCCGCTCACCCCATGGTAGAATCGATCCAGTTCAAGGAGGACGGCATGATCAGCGATGATCTTCTTGAAATTCTGCGCTGTCCGCATTGCGTGCAGGAGAAGGAAGGCAATCTCAAACTCGTCAAGGACGCCTGGCTCGTCTGCCAGGAACCCGACTGCGGCCGCAAGTACCCGATCCGCGAGGATATCCCCGTCATGCTCATCGACGAGGGGGACAAATGGGTCGACGTCCCTGAGGACGAGCTGCCTGTACCCCCTCCATCCGACTGACGCCAGCCGCCATGGCAGAGTTGGACGAACTGCTCGAAGAGCTTTCCTCGGAAGATGAAGACCGGGCGCAAGCCGCAATCCCGGCCCTCTCGATGCAGGGTGCTGCGGCCATTCAGGGCTTGACCCAGCTCCTCAACTCGCCCATCGCTGACCGTCGATGGTGGGCAACCTATGCCCTGTCGGTCTTCAAGGCTGAACCCGATGCGCAGAAAGCCATCATCCGCATGCTGCGTGATCCGGACAATGCCGTCCAACAATGCGCAGCCCTGGCTCTAAAGCACAATCCCACCCCCGATGCCCTGGTTCCTCTGCTGGATACACTGCGTTCGGAAGATAGGTTGACTGCCCGGATTGCCGGAGACGCCCTGGCAGCCCTGGGGGGGCCGGCCGTGCCTCAGTTGGCGGAGGCCGCCAAGGACCCATCGCCAGCTGTCCGCATTGAGGCCGTGCGCGCCCTGGCCGAAATGCGGCATCCCGATGCGATCGGGCCGCTGTTCAAGTGTATTGATGATCCATCCAGCGTGGTGACACATTGGGCCGAAGAGGGGCTCGACCGTCTGGGGATCGGGATGATGTTCTTCAACCCTTGAAGAGCCAAACGACCCACAAACCGACCATCCCCAAACCCATCACCATTTTGACGGCAAACCCCATCCCGTAGCCCACCCCCATCCCGAAAGTGCCTTTAGCTGCCTGGCGCATGTCCTTCAGCCGCCAGGCTTCCACCAGGAATGTGCCCAGAAGCAAACCGATGATGGCGCCGAAGGGTGGGATCAGGATCAGCCCCAGCAGGCCCAGGCCGAGCCCCCCCAGGATGCCCCATAAGGACGCTCCGCCCACCCGCGCACCGACGCTGCTGGCCCAGATTTCGGCCAGCCCCCCGATCAGCCCCAGCACGGTGATCGCAGCGAACAACCAGCCTCCGATCGTTCCCCACCCAACCAGGAGGCCATAAGCCAGGGCCCCCAGCCAGATAAAGACAAGGTCTGGCAGGACGGGGACAAATACCCCGAGCAGACCAATCAGCATGATCCCCGCCACCAGGGCGATGACGGCCGTTTCGTTCACGGAAGCGGCCCTGGCTCAATCACGTCTATTCCGCCCATCCATGGGCTGAGCACTTCTGGCACTGCCACACTGCCGTCCTCGCGCTGATAGTTCTCGAGGATGGCGATCACTGTGCGCGGCAGCGCCAGGCCTGATCCGTTGAGGGTATGCACGAATTCGGGCTTAGCATCGGCTTCGGGCCGGTAGCGCACATTGGCACGCCTCGCCTGGAAGGCCTCGCAGTTGCTGCAGGAACTGACCTCCAGCCATTCCCCAGACCCGGGCGCCCACATCTCCACGTCGTACTTCTTGGAAGCCACAAATCCCAGGTCGCCGGTCACCATCTCTACCACCCGGTGGGGGATTTCCAAAGCGCGGCAGATATCCTCGGCGTTATCGAGCAGGGATTCCAGTTCGGCATAGGAAGTCTCGGGCGTGGTGAACTTGTACATCTCCACCTTGTCGAACTGGTGACCGCGCTTGATGCCGCGAACATCACGCCCGGCCGAGAACTTCTCCCTCCGAAAGCAGGGTGTGTAAGCGACGTACTTGCGAGGCAAATCGACCGCATCCAGGATTTCGTCCCGGTGCAGATTTGTCAGGGGGATCTCGGCCGTGCCGACCCACCATAAATCCTCCTCGGCATCATGGTAGATGTTGTCCCTGAACTTGGGCAGCTGTCCGGCGCCGTACATGCACATCTCTTTCACCACAAACGGCGGATAGACCTCCAGGTAGCCATGTTGGCGGACATGCGTGTCCAGCATCCAGTTGATGAGCGCCCGCTCGAGCCGCGCTCCGGCCCCGTACATCACATAGAACCGGCTCCCCGAAAGCTTGACGCCGCGCTCGAAATCGATCACACCCAACGCCGGGCCCAAATCCCAGTGCGGTTTGGGGTCAAAACCCATCGTCTCGGCCGTCTTGGGCTCGCCCTCTGTGCGGATCACAGCGTTCTGGCTCTCGTCGGCGCCCTCGGGGACACTCTCGTGGGGCAGGTTGGGCACCTGGTACATGGCCTCTTCTAGCGCCTGATCGATCTCTCTCAGCCGGGAGTCGAGCTGGCCGATCTTGTCGTTGACCCCACGCATGGCATCAATCTGACGTTGGCGCTCAGCCTGATCCTTCATCTTGCCGATCTTCTCAGATGTGACGTTGCGTTCGTGGCGCAGTCCCTCTAGCTCGGTAAGCACCTCGCGCCGATCTTCATCCAGGCGCAGGATGTCATCGATGGGCGCCTCCACGTGCAGCTTGTCCATGGCCGCCTTGACGGCCTCGGGTGCCTCGCGTAACGTGCGCAGGTCCAGCATGCTCCACCTCCTCGCGGCAATTCAAAACGCCCCCTCGTCTGCAGGACGAGGGGGCGCTCGTGGTGCCACCTGCTTTTGCCGGAGATCCGGCCTCGTTCCGCTGTACCGGGCGGACCCGTTCCCTTACGGCGGATGCCCATCCGCCCCTGCGGGTTTGGCGTGATCTCCTGCATCGAGACCGGCGGAGGGGATTCCATCGAGTTGCCCCGCCGGCTCCCACCACCCGCCGGCTCTCTGGAGAGGCTTCCCGTGTACTGGGCTCCGCGCTCGCCCCAGTCTGCGCCTCGTGCGCACAGTTATGTTCCTGCGATTATACGGCGAAGTCCGGTCGGGCTCAACCCTTGGTCGGGTCATCGGTCTTGCCGGATACAGCCGCCGAAGGTAGGATACATCCCTCCCGCATCGTCGCCAAACCTGCCATGTTTACGGAGCACGATTTGTGACGCTTTTCACAATCATTCGAGGTGGCATATTCCTCTTGGGACTGTATCTCGTGGGCATGACCCTGAGCGCCGCCGTCCTGACCTTCGTTCTGCCCCGCAGCGCCAACGTCCGCTTGACACGCTGGATCGTGCGCGGCCTGTACCTGCCCTTCCGATGGCGGGCGGATCGCAGCCGGACCTACGAAGAGCGAGATCGGGTCATGGCCCTTTACGGTCCGCTGATCCTGCTGGCGCAGCCGGTGGTATGGGTCATGATTGTGCTGGTCGGCTTTATGGGAATGTACTGGGCAATCTCGTTGATGGATTGGGCGGAGGCATTCCGGCTGAGCGGGGCGTCCCTCTTCACGCTTGGGTCAACCAGCGCGCCCGGTCTGGCGGCCACAGCGCTCACTTTCAGCGAGGCCGCCATCGGGCTGGGTCTGATCGCGCTCCTGATCGCCTATCTGCCGGCGATCTACACCGCCTTCTCACGCCGGGAAACAGCCGTGGCCATGCTTGAGATCCGGGCCGGCTCACCGCCTTCGGCCACTATCCTGATCGAACGCGCCCACCGTCTTGACCGACTTGACAAGCTCCATGCTCAGTGGCTCGACTGGGAATTCTGGTTCACCGAGATCGAGGAGACGCATACCTCCCTCTCGGCCCTCGTGTTCTTCCGCTCGCCGCAGGGGGACCGTTCGTGGGTGACCGCCGCCGGGGCCGTGCTGGACGCTGCCTCGTTGGCAGCCTCAACGCTGGACATCCCCAAGGACGTTCAGGCCGATCTGTGCATCCGGTCGGGCTATCTTGCCCTGCGCAGGATCGCTGACTTCTTCGAGATTGCCTACGATGCCAACCCGGGTGCCGACGATCCGATCAGCATCTCCAGAGCCGAGTTCGATGCCGCCTGCCGCGAGCTCGAAGGCCAGGGAGTTCCCCTCAAGCCTGATCGAGATCAGGCTTGGCGAGACTATCGCGGCTGGCGCGTCAACTATGACACCCCGCTCCTAGCCCTGGCCGGGTTGACCATGGCACCCTATGCGCCCTGGATTTCGGATCGGTCTCTTCGCGGGGTGCGCGTGCCCAGGCAACCCTGGCACGATGAAGCCGGGGCTACGCAGCAAGGCTAGCCTACCGCTCCAGACTCCAATCCAACAGCGCCGCCAGGCCGGCCCCAAGGGCCGGGCCAGCCAGGTAGACCCATAGGTCGGCGAAGTTTCCGGTCGCAATCGCCGGCCCAAGCGTCCTGGCCGGGTTGAGCGAAGCCCCGGTCAGCGGACCGCCCATCAGGATGGCTGCCGCCAGAGTCAAGCCGATGACCAGCGGCCCGGCCTCGCCCAGCGTCTTGCGTATCGCCGTCCGCAGCACGGCCGTGGCCAAGAAGAAGGTCAAGGTCGCCTCGATCACCACGCCTTGGGTCTGGTTAACCGCACCTAGCGTCGTCGCGCCCAGTCCGCTTCCAGGGCCGCCCAGCACGAATCGCAAAACCAGTGCCGCCGCAACCGCCCCCAGGACCTGAACCACCCAATAGGCCACCGCCTTGCCGGCGCTGATCTCGTTTCGGATCCAGACGGCTAGGGTCACGGCCGGGTTGACATGCGCCCCCGACACCGATCCAAGTGCCGCCACGATCACGGTCAAGATGAGGCCGTGGGCAAGAGCCACCCCCACCAGCCCGCCTGTGCCGACGGCGACGGCGCCGGCCCCTATGAACACCAGGCCGAACGTGCCGGCGAACTCAGCGATCAACGGTTTTGAGTCCAAGATTTGCCCCTCCTGCTCCCCAGATTGCCGATTCCATTATCCCAAACCCAGGCCGTGCACGACAGGTGGCACGACCCAGTTCAGGACCAGACCGAGCACGAACAAACCGCCAGCCAGCTTGTTGTGATAGAAGGCCGCCGAGACATACCAAAGCGGCCAGACCGGGTAGTCTTTCGGCGGCGCCTCCGGCTTGGGTTCTCGATAGATCTTCAGCACGGACACCAACCTCGGGACGGCCAAGAAGACGAGCAAGACCCACAGGCCGACATCACCCACCAGCACCAATCCCACGACCGCCACATAGTAGAAAACCATCAAGCCGGCGTTCAGGATACGAGAAGTTCGATCACCCATCAGCACCGGCAGTGTGTGAATTCCCTTCTCTTTGTCGACCTCAAGCTTGTCGATGTGCTTGCCCATCAGCACGGTCGTCACCACCAAGGCGTACGGAATGCAAGCCAGCCAGACACTGGCGGGAGGCATACTCCCAGAGGCCGCGAAGAATGTGCCGCCGATCATCAAGGGGCCCCACACCAGGAAGACCGCCGGTTCCCCCAATCCATGATGCTTGAGTTTGATCGGAGGGGCGACGTAGAACACGCTGATGAAGAGTCCCAGGAGGGCGAAGATCACCACCGGCCAGCCCGCCATCACGGTCAGCGTGAACAGAATGACGGCGTCCACCAGGTTGACCAGTAGGATGGCGGTCAGCAGCCCGCGCTTGGAAACCAATCCAGCCAGCACCGGATGCGGCGCGTACAGAGCGCGGGTGTATTCATCGGTGTCGACACCGCCTTCCATGTCGAAGTAGTCGTTGATCATGTTGTTGGCGGCATGGGCCAGCACCAAGCCCACGAAGGCCAGTGCAAAGCGCAGCCAGCTCATGCTCGGCGCCAGCTGTGCCGCCAGCAGGCCGCCGATCAAGCCTGAGGTCATGGTCATCGAAAACACGGCTGCCCGGGTGATAATCAACCAGCGGCTGACACCGTCCATGCGCCTGTCCGGAGACAGGTTGGCCGTGTCAATCACTTCTTTCCAATTTGATACCAGGGACATTGGATACTCCTGCAAAGCCGGCTGCACTCAGGTTTTCGCTGAAACCAAATATCGACCAGACGAAGCCTATTCTATCGCGCCGGCCCTGAGCTCGCCGACCAGGATGGTAGAATCTCGGCCACGTCCGCCCCCGGGAGGAACTTCCCATATGCCTGAAGCGGTGATCGTCTCGGCCGTCCGCACGCCCATTGGCGCCCACGGGGGAGCATTGGCACCTGTGCGACCGGACGACATGGCGGCGCTCGTCATCGCCGAAGCCGTCCGGCGTGCCGGCGTCGACCCAATGCAGCTCGAGGAAGTCTACCTCGGCTGTGCCAACCAGGCCGGCGAGGACAATCGCAATGTCGCCCGCATGGCTGCCTTGCTGGCCGGCCTGCCCGTCGACGTCGCCGCCGTCACCTTCAATCGCCTGTGCGCTTCCGGCTTGCAGGCCGTCAACGCCGCCTATCGGGCGATCAAGGCCGGCGAAGGTCAGGCGTTTGTGGCCGGCGGCGTGGAGAGCATGTCCCGCGCCCCGTACGCCGTCCCCAAACCCGAGCTGGCATACCCATGGGGCAATCTGACCGCCTGGGACACAACCCTCGGCTGGCGCTTCCCCAACTCCAGACTAAAGGCGATGTACGGCAACGACTCGATGGGCGAGACCGCCGAGAACATCTTCGAGATGACGGAGGACATCGGCCGCGAAGCTCAGGACGCGTTTGCCCTGGAAAGCCACAGACGGGCGATCGACGCCATCGATTCGGGGAAGTTCGCGGAAGAAATCGTCCCCGTGGCCGTCCCGCAGCGGAAGGGCGATCCGATCTTGGTGGTCACCGACGAACGGCCCCGCCGCGACACGACACTGGAGGCCCTCGCCCGCCTGCGCCCCGCCTTCCGAGAGCACGGTACGGTCACGGCCGGCAACGCTTCCGGCATCAATGACGGTGCGGCTGCCCTGGTTATCATGAGCGCCGAGGCGGCCGACGCAGCTGGCATCCAGCCGATGGCCCGCGTCGTGTCGTCCGCCGCCGCAGGCGTGGACCCCCGCACGATGGGCCTGGGCCCAATTCCCGCCACTCGCAAGGCCCTGGCCAGGGCGGACCTCAGCCTGGACGACATCGGTCTGATTGAGCTCAACGAAGCCTTCGCTGTTCAGTCTCTGGCGGTGATGCGCGAGCTTGGTTTGCGACATGAGATCACCAACGTCAACGGCGGGGCCATCGCCCTTGGCCATCCCCTGGGGTTGTTCCGGAGCGCGCATCCTGACCACTTTGCTGCACGAAATGAGGCGCCGGGCGCCGGAGCAGCCGCGCCCATACTATGGCTTGGCCACACTCTGCGTGGGCGTTGGCCAGGGGGAGGCCACCATCGTCGAGTGGCTCGGCTAGGCCCCTGAACCCGACGTGAAGATCCTTGTCACCGGAGCATCTGGGTTCCTCGGATCCCAACTTTGTCGAGCGCTTGTGGCGCAGGGTCATGACGTGCGCGCCTTGGTGCGATCATCCAGCCCTCGACTAGCTCTGCAGGGCCTCACGCTGGACTTTGCCCTGGGCGACCTGTTCGACAAGGCCTCGCTCGAGGCTGCCGCCGATGGCATGGAGGTCGTCTTTCATTGTGCCGGACAGGTCGCCCAGTGGCGCAGAGCCGACGACATGATCGCCAGCCATATCCAAGGGACGCGCCATGTGCTGTCGGCTGCTCGAAGCAGCGGCGTCCAGCGCTTGATCTACACCTCGTCGGTCGCCTCCCTGGGGCTTCCCAGTGGTGGACCCGGCCCCGACCGACAATTCCCGCCCATGGACGAGTCCCACGTCTGGAACACGACCCGCAGCGTTTGGCCCTACGGCTACGCAAAACACATGGCCGAGCAGGAAGTCTTCAAGGCGGTCGATGGCGGACTGGCCGCCGTCGTCCTCAATCCGTCGGTAGTGCTCGGCAGTGGCGACGTGCACCGTTACCATGTCGGGTTGGTGGGCCGGATGCTGGCCGGGCGCCTGCCGCCCGTGGCACCGCCTGGGGGCTTGAACGCCATCCACATTGATGACGTTGTGGCCGGCCACCTGGCCGCGCTCGAGCGCGGCCGACCGGGCCGTCGCTACATCTTGGGCGGCGAAAACATGACTCACGCCAAGCTGCTCGAGCAGGTTTCCCATGCGCTGGGACGGCCTGGCCCCCGGCTGCGCGTGCCCGGGATGCCTTTGCGCCTGCTCGGTCGCGCTGCACAGGACGTGAGCGGTTGGATGCCTGTTCCCACGTGGCTGGGCCTGTTTGCCATGGCCGGCCTTCACTTCTACTACGACGGAAGCCTCGCCCGCGACGAACTCGGATTCGTGGCCCAGCATGCCATTTCGGAGGCCCTGAATCAGGCGGTGGCCTGGTTTAGATCACACGGCCAAGAACTGGACTGAACTCCCTGCAGGGGCAGGTGAATTGCACTCGGGCACAGGGGATGTACACTATTTGCGTCAACCGTGCCGGCATCCGGCGGCGCTCGTCCCGTGCGGCTGCCTGACCGACAGGTGCGTGTATGTCCTGGCCCAAGTGGCTGACCCGCAGGCGGAATCCGCAGCGGACACCATTTCAGACCAACCTGATCTCTGTCCTTCACGCCGCAGCAGGTGTGGCTCGGCGTGCCACCTCGACCGAGGCGGATGTCCTGCGGGCCGTCTCAGAAGAGCTGCGCCAACTAAAACTCATCGGCGGAGTGCTGCTCCTCGACGACCAGGGGTTTCTCGTCGTCCGCAACCGCGTCATCAGCCCGGTGGTCGACCTCACGCTTCGCCGACTCACTGGGCTCGAAATCCTTGGCTTTCGCTTCGACCCCAGCCGCGTTCCCAAGATCAAAGCCGCTCTCGATCTCGGCGAACCGATGTTCATCTCCGATCGCAAGGAGACCATTGCGCATATCGTCCCCGAAGGGCTCGGTCCCGTCTTGCCCACCATCCTGCGTCTCGTCGGCGGCGACACGCCTTCAATCGTCGCCCCGCTGATGGTCTCCGACCGCCCATTGGGCGTGATCACGGTCAACGCCGCCTGGCTCACGGAAGATGATCTGCCTTTGCTGACGTCGTTGGCAGACCATGTGGCGATCGCACTCAGCCATGTCAAATCCCGCGAGGAGATGCGGGGCGCGCTCAGCCGAGAGCGGCTTCGCAACCAGGTCGCCGAGGCGGTGGCCAGCGCCTTTGACCTTTCGACCATCCTCGAACGCGTGATCAAGATCGCCGTCACCGTCACCGACGCCCACGCCGGCGCCTTCGCCCTGATCGACGCCGAGGGTGACACCATCAAGTATCCCTACACCTTCGGCCTGCCAGATGAACTCAAGTTGAAGGACTCACCGCGCGGCACCGGCCTCGCTTGGGAACTCGTCCAACGCGGCGAGCCGATCATCCTAGATGAGTACGGCAGCCACCTGCAGGCACTGGAGAACTGGGCCGGCGTTGGCCTACACGCATTCCTCGGCGTTCCCCTCTTGGCCGGCGACGAACCCGTGGGCGCCCTCGGCTTGTTCAAGACCCAGCCAGGAGAGACATTCCGCCAGGACCAGGTCGACATGACCCAGGCGATCGCCAACATGACCGCCATCGCCATCAAGAACGCCCGCCTGTACGACGAAATCCGACAACGCGCCGAAGAGGCCCAGGCCCTCATCCGTACCTCACGTTCGATTTCAAGCTCGCTCGACCTGGAGACCGTCTTGCGGATGATTGTCGAGCAGGCCATGGAGCTTTTCCAGGCAGACGGCAGCCGCATCCACATGCTCGACCCACAACGGGGGACGCTGCGCTGCCTGGTGGCCATAGATCCCCAGGCCGAGTCGATGCTCGCTCTGGAGCTTGAACCTGGCGAGGGGCTGATCGGCCATGTGATGAACACCGGCAAACCCATGGTGATCAACGATCCTTCGTCGGATCCTCGCAGCCGCCAGGTTCCAGGGACCCCGAGCGATGAGCCCGAATGCCTAGCGATGGCGCCTCTGCTCGCCAAGCAGCGGACGGTAGGCGTGATGGCGATCCGTCGTCTGGGTCTGGACCACCCGTTCACGTCGTCGGACATGGAGTTGTTGACCGCCTTCGCAGCCCAGGCAGCGGTGGCTATCGAGAATGCCGATCTTTACGGCCAAATCGAGTCCCAGGCTCAACGCCTGGAGGGGGAGGTCATCGAAAGAACGCGTGATCTAGCTCTGTCCGAGGCACGATTCCGGGGCTTGCTGGAGACATCGCTGGCGGGAATAGCCCAGATCGACAGCCAGGGCAAGTTGACCTATGTCAACCGGGTGTTTTCCAGTCTGGTGGGCATCCCGGAACAGGAACTTCAAGGCATGTCCATTCAGCAGGCCGCCCTCCAGGTCTTCCCGCCCGAGTTGAGGCAGGTGATGATCGATCGCCTTCGGCCGGACGCTGCCCTGAGCCTGCCCGCCCGGGAGATCTACGAAGTTGAAATCGCACGCCTGCCGTCGCTCATCATCCCGGTGATCTTTGGCGTCAATCGAATCGTCGACGAGGATGGGGAACCTCAAGGTACAACGGTGCTGATGCTCGACATCTCCGAAAGGAAGGCGCTCGAAACCGCGCTCCGCTCGGAACGTGATCGTCTCGATACGATCCTGTCGAGCATCGGCGATGCCGTGCTGGTGACCGACCCTGATGGCGTCGTTGAATACGCCAACCCAGCCTGGGAGCGCTTGAGCGGCTATGCCCAGCCCGAAGCCGTCGAGGGCGGGGCCGCTCTGGCTGACGAGAAGATCAATCCCGAGTCGGTCATCCTGGAGATGTGGGAAACCCTCAGGGCGGCCACGGCGTGGCATGGCGAGTTGGTCAACCGCAGGAAGGACGGAAGGACCTACGAAGTTGCCGCTACGATCACCCCGGTGCTGAGTGAAAGCAGGACGGTCGTGAACTACGTCGCTGTCCAACACGACATCAGCGCCCTCAAGGAATTGGACCGTCTCAAGTCCCAGTTCGTTTCCGACGTCTCGCACGAGCTCCGGACCCCGCTGACCAACATCCGCTTGTACGTTGACCTGCTGCGGGAAACCCGCGATGTGGAGCGGTCTTCCACCTACATTGATACCTTGACCCGCGAAAGCGAGCGGCTGGCCCACTTGATCGACGACCTTCTCTCGCTGTCGAGATTGGAATCCGGATCGACACCCTTCCAGCCTCGACCGGTTGATCTCAACGAACTCCTGCAAGCCCTTTACAACGATCGCCGGGCTCTGGCGGCCAGCAAGGGCTTGATGCTGCTCATGGAATCCTCTCCCGACCTGCCCACAGCGATGGGCGACGAGCGGCTTCTCACCCAGGTCTTCACCAACCTGCTGACCAACGCCATGAACTACACGCCGTCTGGCGGACGCATTACCCTCAGGACGAGCGCCAGGGACCGGTCGGGGCAGCCCTGGATAACAGCGGTCTTTGAAGATACGGGGATTGGGATAGCGACCGAGGAGCGCCCCAGGATTTTCGACCGTTTCTTCAGGGGCAAAGCCAGCTTGTCAACGGGCGCCCCTGGGACGGGGCTTGGCCTGGCCATCTGCAAGGAGATTGCCGAGATCCATGGCGGGCAGATCCAAGTTGAGCCCAATGATGGCCGTGGAACCCGCGTCACGGTGTGGCTGCCTAGTGTCAGCGAAGAGGAGAAGGCAATCTAGCTGGCCGACGCCGTTCGCCTGCTAGGTCAGAATGAACTGGGACCCCTCGGGGGTTTTTCGGACCTCGATCCGGGCCGGGAAGGCTTCCTTGAGTTCGTCGATGTGGGTGATCACAAGGATGCGGTCGAAGTCATCCTGTATGCTGTTGATCGCCTCCACTAGATGCTCCCTGCCACTGGCGTCCTGTGTGCCAAATCCTTCGTCCATGAACAGGCTCCTCAACTGGGCGCCGGCTCGGTTGGCCAGGAGCTTTGAAAGGGCGATGCGAATGGCGAAGTTGATCCGGAACGCCTCACCCCCCGAGTACAGTTCGTAGGGGCGACTTCCCAGCTCATCCGAGATGATGATGTCGAGGGCCTCGCGAAGCTCACCCGTCTTGATCTCGCGCTGGGTTTCGATGCGGACATGCAGCCTGCCATCAGTCATGCGCGATAGTAGCTCATTGGCGTGGCGTTCGAGTTCGGGGACCACAGTTTCTATAATCATGGCCGGGACGCCGCGCTTGCTGAACGCCTCCCGCAGATCTTCGAACAGACCAAGCGAAGCCGTCTCCGCGTCCCACTGTTTGCGCAAGTCGGCGCGTTGCCTCTCAAAGGCCTCGAGGGCCGCCATCTGCTGCCTCGCCCCGCCCACCCGCTCGTCGGCCATACGCTTCTCCAGCCTCAAGCTCTCGACGTCCTTCTCTGTCAGCGCTGCGGCCCTCAGTCGCCCTTCGGTGTCCTGAGCCTGCGCTTCGAGCTTCCGCTGATTGGCCTCGTCCTCCTCCAATTCCTTTTCCCAGCGGGCGATCCGCTCCGATGAGGGCTACGACGTGATTTTGGGACTCGTCGGCATGTTTGAGGTCGGTTTCTAGTTGGGCCAGCCTGCGCTGCAACTCGGTTTGCCGAGCCAAGTCCGCCTTCAGTGATAGCAGCTCAGCGTCCAAGGCACGGCTTTGTTCTTCCAGATCACGGATCTTTTCCGAGTTCTCGCGGTAGATCTGGCGACGGCCCTGGATTTCCTGGGTCAGTTCCGCGACCAGTTGATGTCGATGGTCTTCTGTGAGCGGTTGGCCGCACGTGGGACAGATCGGATCTGTCGCCTGCTCCAAGGTCTTGGCCCTCGCCTTCAAGGGTTCTGTTTCAGGACCCAGGGTTTGGTTCATGCCCTGCAGTTTGGCAGCGGTTTCTGCCGCTTCGGCCCGCCTCCGGGAGAGTTCTTCCCATGTTTCCTGCGAGGCAATCAGGGTCTCAAGCTCATTGCGGATCTCTCCAATCGCTCCGCCCAAGGCTGACCTATCGGCTCGCGCCAGGCTGACGTCCCGTTCTTCCTGAACCTCACGTATCTCTTGCTTCCGGGAGGCGATCCGGCGCGCCAGATCATCCAACTGCCGCTGCAACCCCACCAACTGGCTGCGGGTTTGTTCCAGATCGGACCACTGCTTTTCCACTGCCCCCAGGCGCTCAGAAATCTCGCTGGCCGCGCTCTCCGCCGACTCGAGTTCTTCCTGGTGTGCCTCCTCTTGACCCAACTCCTTTTCGACCTCCTCCAGCCGTCCTTCAAGGCGCTGGATGGCGGCCCTGACCTCCTGGATGCGAGCCTTGGCGCGGCCTTCGTAAACCTCCCACTGCGACAGACCAAGGATGCTGGCCAGGACCTGCTTGCGCTGGCTGGGCGTCTTGGTCGTGAACTCGTCCGCCCGGCCCTGCACCAGCAAGGCCGAATTCACAAAGGTCTCATAGTCAAGGTTCAGAGTCTGGTCGATTTTGGCCTGCGTCTCCCGAATGGCACCCTCCGAGATCGGCTGCCAAGCTGCCGACGCCTCATCCCAGGCCTGGAACTCCAACAGCGACGCTCCCCGCTTGCCGGCCGTTCTCTGGCGCACGATGCGGTAGCGGACGCCAGCCTGGTCGAACACTAGGCTCACCTGCATTTCTTCCTGGCCTTGATGGATCAATTCATCGGCGCTGTTCGACCGGGCTTTGCCCCAGACACACCATGTGATGGCGTCCAAGATGGAAGACTTTCCGGCGCCGTTGGGTCCGGCCAGGCAGGCGATGTGTATGCCTTCCAGTCGCAGAGGATCTGGGTCCTTGTAGGCGAGGAAGTTGTGCATACGAAGTTCGACGGGGATCATGATGCGTGCGTCGGTTGGCTGAATCAACTCGCGCGCGCTCGACAGCAAGAGCTCGATACGCTCGGCTGGCGTGTTGCGGGCTTCAAAATAGGCCCGCACCAGCGCTTCGGGCGTGAGTGCTTCGGGCGCCAGGTCACCCAATCGAGCTCGGTTCTCAATTTCCACCTGCCGCACCAGGCTGAAACTGGCCGCTCCGGGCAAGGCGGCTTCTATCTCCCGATCGCGCAGCCCGGCTTGCTGATCGGGGCGGAGTGAGACCAACACACGCACCACCGACCCATCCGGCACTGGCTGAAGCTGATCGAGCACGGCCTGGGTCGGATCGTCGGTCTGGCGAATGTCGACCCGAAGCGTCTTGAATGGCCTGGCGTGGACCGGCACAAAGGTCCACTGCGTGTGACCCCGCGTGAGTTCAACCCAGCAGAACCCTTTCGCCTCAGCCTCCTCGCCGAAGTCGATGCGCTCCAAGGAGCCGCTGTAGACCACGGGGGGGTTAGCGCCGGGATTGAGGGATTGGTGCTTGTGGATGTGACCCAAGGCTACGTAATCCCAGGTCTCATCGGCCAGCGTCGACGTCGTCACCGCCACGTCGCGGCCGAGCATCACGCTACGCTCCGATCCGAAGCGTGGCCTCCGCCACCGAGAAATGGCCGGCCAAGCACCCGCGGCATGTCCTTTGCGGAGGCTTCGACGGCCAGATCCCGCAGGATGTCGGACACGGTTTGGCGCAAGGCAATTTCCAGCTCATCGATGGTCTTGCCCTGATGCTCCTCCCGGCTCAGGAGCCGATTGCGCATGGGGTAAGGCATCCAGGCGAGGTAGATCGGGCCACGCCTGGTCTCGATTATCCGGCCGTCAGGGCGGTGCCCGACGATCACACCGGGGACATCCAGGGCCCTGAAGATATCTACGCTGCTCGCCTTGGCGGCCATCCCAGGCATGTCGTGATTGCCCACCAGCAACAGCGTCGGCACGGCGTCGGCGAGCCGCTTGATGCGCTGCGCAAACTCCCGCTGCTGTGTTGGCTCAGGATCACGGTTCTTGAAGGCGTCGCCGGCGAAGATGGCCACATCTACGTCATGACCCAGGGCATAATCGATAACCTCATCCAGGCGGTCGAGGAAGTCGCGCACGCGGGTCGAGGTCCCCGTGACGGGGTCCAGGCGACCATAGTTCTCCATGCCTACGTGAATGTCGGCGAAATGGAGCAGACGGATGGCTTCCGGCAAAGGGTGCTTCCCTCTAGGGCTGAACTATTGGGGGCGGTCCGTCTTGGGGCGGTCGTAGCCCAGCAGGCTGAGGCACAGGAAGAGTTCACCTCGGTGGTGAATCTGCTGCTCGAAGACGTGCCAAAGAATCCAGCCCAACTTGGGGGTGCCGTCGTTGGGGACCTGCACGATGCGGTTGAAAGTCTTCGACCGGAATCGTCGACAAATAGTTGAACGTGTCCCGATGGGTCGCGTCCAATGCTTGCTTGATCTCAGCCACCGTGTTCAATTCGCCGTCGGCTGTGTCCGGCCATGCCTTGAGCTGCCTGCGGATGACGAAGTGGATCCAACCTTGCTCCAGGCTGATCATGTGGCGCAAGATATCACCCACTGTCCGGGGATAAGTCTCCGCCGGTCGGAATGCGAGGTCGGCATCCTTCAGCATGGCGACTGCACGCATTAGGTCCCGAAAGACGATTTGCCAATGATCGAAGAATTGGGCGGCGTTCATCCGAGTTCCTCCACTCTTGGTCCGCCGATCAGGGTTGGCGGGTGCACGTGCCGATGCGCTGTGGCCTCAACGAGGAGTGTGGCCGAATGGGCCCCTCTGCAGGCGATTCCACCCGGGCACTTCGTTGCGGGTGAGCGTGCACGCGAGGTTCGATTTGGGCGGCGGCCCCACCGCTTGATTCCAGCGGCGCCTTTCCGTCTTGCCCCTCTTGGCGCGCATTCTACCATGCGGCGACCATACCACCACTCGGCGAAGCCTCCTTTCGAGTATGATGAACGCACCCGGTTTTCGCAAGACATTCGTAACTCGAACGAGGAGCAGTAGATGCTCGGATTCGCGGTTACCATCGTCGCTGTGGCCTTGTACGGCGGCTTTCACAGTTGGCTGGCCAGCCATGGCGTCAAAGCCTGGCTGCGTGCCCGATGGCCCGGGCTGACCCGCCGGTTCTATCGACTGATCTATAACGCAATCGCCGGGGTCACGCTGCTGCCGGTCCTGGCCGTTCCGGCATTCTTCCCCGGTTCGAACCTCTACCGGATCAACCCGCCCTGGGTGTTCCTGAGCATGTTGCTGCAGGCCGCCGGCGTGCTGCTGATCGTCGTCGGCCTCTTCCAGACTGGGCCAATGGCTTTCCTCGGACTGAGCCAGCTGGCAGGCGGAAGGACTTCCGAAGACTCCCTGGTTGTGTCGGGCGTGTATCGGTACCTGAGGCATCCGCTCTACACCGGTGGGATGCTGGTGATATGGCTTACGCCTCTCATGACGAGCAGCGTTCTGGCCCTCGATCTCGGCCTGAGTCTCTATCTCTACATCGGGAGCCTGTTCGAGGAACGGAAGCTGGCGCGTACTTTCGGCCCGGCCTACAGCGAATACCAGGCTCGGGTACCGCGATTTGTCCCCCGGCCTTGGCGAGTATTCAAAGCCCAAGGCAGCGGGCCGGCGGGAGCTTGACCCACACAGGCCCTGCCGCTGTGCAAACCGATCGGTTTGTGGCCTTCTTCACATTCCAAGCGGCGCTCACGACAGTCACGCTTCCCGCCCCTATGCCACGGCCCACCAATCGCGCCCCTCGACTAGGCCCCGCTCGACCAGCTGCCGGCGAATGAGCTCTCGGGCACCGCGCGATCCTACAGCCGCCAATACCACCGGGCGCTCAAAGCGTCCCCACCAATCGTTCAGGTCTTCCGTTGGGATGATCGGGCAGCCTCGCCGGCGCCGGCCGATTTTCCTCGGATCGATGTCGACGAAGGCAGCCAGGCGTGCGCCCCCTCGCTCCAGGTGCTTCGACAGCCGCCTCCCCATCTGGCCGGCACCCCAGATGATCACGCCATCGCTGTTGGCCAGGGGCCCACGCATCAGATAGTGCGCCTTGGCGCGCAGGAAGTTCTCCACGGCGTAGCGGCTGTCGGTGCGTGTTGCCCTTTCGGAATGCTCCCGCCAAAGCAAGAGGACTTCCGGTACCTTGGCAAACGCCGCCCCAGCCTGATGCAGTCGTAACCACAGATCGTAATCTTCTGGCCAGCCGCGCTCCTGGTAACCGCCCACCCGCTCAAGCCACGACCGGCGCATCAATACGCTTGGGTGCGCCAGTGGACTCTCGACAAAGATCTGCCGGCTGATGTCGTCGTGCGTTACCAGGCTGTTGAGCCAGTCGATGTAGATGCGGAATCCCTGGCGCACATCGGCCTCCGGGAACCCGCGAACCAGGCTCCCCAAAACAGCTAGATCAGGATCAGCTTCCATGCAAGCCACCTGCTTGCTCAGGCGATCCGGGAGCGAGATGTCATCGGCGTCCATGCGCGCCACCAAAGGTGCATGGCTGACGGCCAGGCCAGCATTGAGAGAGGGGATAATGCCTTCAGCCGACCTGCGGACGAGCCGAAGGCGACGGTCTCTCTTCTCCCAGGCCGCCAAGCGATCGGGCGTGTCGTCGGTCGACCCATCATCCACAGCGATGAACTCGAGATCTAGGAAGGTCCCCGCCAGCACCGACTCCACCGACTCGTCCAGGGTGGCGCCGGCGTCTCGGCAGGGCATGATCACGGCTACGCGGGGAGTCACTTTGTCACCGCCTCACAGCCAGGCCTGATCCGCGCTTTCCAAGGCAGTCTATAATCCAAGGGGGTCGACCCGAAGCATCGCGACCGGCGAATCCAGACATATTGCACGAGAGGACCTTCATGATCCAGCAAGGCTATGCCGACCTGCTGTCGTCCGCGCCGGATTTCTTCAACCGGCTGTTGACTGCACTGATCATCGTGTTGGCCGCCATCGTCCTTTCCCGCTGGCTGGCGAAGGCCGTGCGGACTGCTGCTGGCCGGCAGGAGCATCGAGAGAACATCAGCCTGATTCTGTCGCGTTTGACCCGTTGGGCTATCCTCGTTTTGGGACTGACTCTGGCCGCCGAACAAATCATACCCAACGTCACCAGCCTGCTGGCAGGGTTGGGCATCGCCGGCTTCACTCTGGGGTTTGCACTTCAAGATGTGGCCAAAAACTTCATCGCTGGCTTGCTGATCCTGCTGCAGCAGCCATTCGCGATCGGCGACGTGATCGATGTGTCCGGTTTCACCGGCACCGTGCTCGACATCAGCCTGCGCACGACCGATATGCGCACGGCCGACGGGCTGTTCGTCACCATTCCCAATGGCGATGTATTCGTCAGCTCAATCACCAATTACACCCGGGCGCCCCAGCGCCGCATTGAGATTCAAGTCGGCGTGGGCTACGCTGCCGACCCAGGCGAAGTCGAAAAGGTGGCTATAGATGCCCTCCAGCCGATACCCGGCTTGCTGTCCGATCCAGCTCCGAGTGTCGTCTACAACAATCTCGGGGACTCAGCGGTCAAGATCTCCATCTTCTACTGGATAGACGCTTCAAAGGTGGCTTATCTCGAGGCAAAGGATCAGGGCATCAAGCAGATCATGGCCGCTTTCGACCGCCACGGTATCGACATGCCTTTTCCCACCATGGCCGTCATCATGCCCGACAAGAGCTCCCAAGCG
This sequence comes from uncultured Chloroflexia bacterium, assembly GCA_963727915.1. Taxonomy (GTDB): domain Bacteria; phylum Chloroflexota; class Anaerolineae; order Anaerolineales; family E44-bin32; genus CAWAND01. The sequence goes on from CAVSID010000001.1 coordinate 654,583, forward strand.
ACTTAGCCGACGACGATCAACTCGGCGTGACCCCGCGTCAAGGGCGTTCCACCCTCGCCTCCAACCAGGACCACATCCTCCACTCTCGCCGAGAATGTTGTTTCTCGGGTAATGCTGGGTTCGACGGTGAAGAGCATCCCGGCTTGCAGGATCGTGCTGTCCCCGGCGGTAAGGAACGGCGCCTCGTGCACGTCCAGGCCAATCCCGTGCCCCAAACGGTGCCGAAAAGCCTCACCATACCCAGCATCTTCAATCACCTTGCGCGCTGCCGCATCCGTGGCTTCGGCTGTCGCCTCGCCTGCCTTCATCGCACTGATCCCGGCCGACTGCGACTCCATGACCAGCCGGTGAATTTCGACCATCTCCTCGTCCGGCTCCCCGAAGAAGACTGTCCGGCCAAAATCGTAGCAGTAGCCCTGGAAGATGGCGCCAAAGTCAAACAGAATCGCAACAGGTGGATCAAGGCGCCGATTGAGGGTCTGTTCAGGTTGACCGTGAATCAGAGGATGATCGGGCCCCGAACAGTACAGCGAGGTCGTAAAGGACGGGCCACGGGCACCACGACGGCGAAGCTGCAGGTCCACTTCCGAGATGATGTCCAGTTCGGTCATGCCGTGATCCAGCTGCTCGATCACGGCCTCAAACGCCGCCTCAGTGACCGCTCCGGCCCGACGCATCGTCTCGATCTCATCGGCCGACTTGATCCGCCTTTGGGGAGCCAGTATCTCGGTTCCCGATATGAAGCTCACCCCCGGCAGGAGCCCGGAGATTGCCACCACCGATTTGCCCGAGGTGGCATCTCCGATGGCAACTTGCCCGGCGCGACGTGCGCCCAGCTGGGTCAGGACTGAGTTCGACAGCCGAGGACGGGTCATCCCAATCGCCGACAATCCGGGTTTCGATGCCCGCCGCATGGCCCACTCCGCTCAACTCGGAGGACATGCGTGTCAGGGTGATGATCGGATCTCCGAATGCCCCGATCCATACGCCCTCGAGCCATTCACCAGGATGGTGAACCGCCCCGAAATCGGGAAAAGGGCGCTGCACCGCGGTCAGGTACTGCATGTCGGCCGACACCGGAAAAAAGGCCACCTCCGCCTTCGCTTGAAGGTCCTGCTGAAACGCCCTGATGCGTGAGAGATAGATATCCATGCGTCGCTTCCTCCCTGGCGTGGGTGGTCAGCTCAGTGTCAATTGCGGTTTCGAAGCAAAGCTGGGGTGTTCCGCCGGGGACTAGAGGAAATCCTCGGCATAATGGCAAGCGACTCTGTGCCCAGGCCTGAGCTCGCGCGAACTCGGGCTCTTCTTCGGAGCAGTGGGGCAGGCGCGCGATCGGGCAACGAGGATGGAATCGGCAACCCGAAGGCGGATTGATGGCGCTGGGGATTTCACCTTCCGGCAGAGGGACCGTGCGGCGCTGCTTGGGATCGGGCACTGGGACAGCCGCAAGGAGCGCCTGCGTGTAGGGATGCAGCGCGTGTCCATACACCTCGCGTAGCTCCCCAACTTCCACCAGCTTGCCCAAGTACATGATCCCAATCCGGTCGCAAATGTACTTGGCGGTGGCAAGATCGTGCGTAATAAACAGGAAGGTCAAATCGAACTCGCGCTTCAGCTGCTTCATCAGGTCCAAAAGCAGCGACCGCACGCTCACATCGGCCATGGCGATCGGTTCATCAGCCAGGATCAGATCGCAGCCCGTGATCAGAGCCCGTGCTATCACCACCCGCTGGCGCTGACCTCCGGAAATCTGATGGGGATACTTGTCCAAATAGTTCTCCGCCGGGATCAGGCCCACCTTGTCCAGCATTTCGGTCACCATGGAGTTGTACTGATCCTTGCGCTCCGGAAAGTGAATTTGCAGTGGGTGCGTCAGTGCTTCCCTGACAGACATTCTGGGGTTGAGGGAGGCCATGGGATCCTGATAGATAACCTGCATCCGGCGGCGGAGCTGGCGCAACTCCTCGGGGCTGAGCTGGTCCAGGTCAATACCATCGAACAGAACCCTGCCTTCGGTGGGTGTCTCCAAGTGAATGACCAGCCGGCCGGTGGTGGACTTGCCGCTTCCGCTTTCACCTGCCAACCCAAAAACCTCGCCCTTGCGGATGGCGAACGAAATCCCGTCAACCGCCTTCACATAGTCCACATGCCGGGACATTAATCGATCGATGAAACCGGATTGGATGGGGAACCATTTCTTCAGGCCGGTTACTTCCACCAGGTTGTCCTCGTCGTGAGGCACAGGTGTGGTCGTCTTGCTCATCCTTCAACCTTCACTGTCGGCGTTTCCTTCTCGGGGTGATCCTCGTACAGCCAGCAATGGACAAGGTGCTCGTCGACCGCCGGTTGCAGGTGCGGTGCAAGCCGGGAGCAGATCGGCATGGCGCTCGGGCAACGGGGATGAAAGCGGCAACCGCTGGGCGGGTTGACCAGATTGGGAGGCTCGCCACCCATCCGATAGAGACTTTCGGCCTCCGTGAGGCTGATGTTAGGGACCGATTGGAGCAGCCCCTGCGTATAAGGATGCAGCGGGCGATCAAAGACATCTCCCACATTTCCGACTTCTGCCATGTGCCCGGCGTACATCACCGCCACACGATCGGCAACCTCAGCCACAACTCCGATGTTGTGGGTGATGAGCAAGATCGTTAATCCGAACTCCTCCCGGAGTTCCCGTAGCAGATCGAGGAACTTGGCCTCGACGATGACATCCAAGGACGTTGTCGGTTCATCGGCAACGACAAGCTTGGCATGAAGGGCAAGCGCCAGGGAGATCATGACCCGCTGGCGCATCCCGCCCGACATCTGATGCGGATAGTCGTCGATTCGTTCACTGCGGATACCGAGGCGCTCGAACAACTCTTCGGCCCGCTGGCGCGCCATGCCTTCCGAGCTGGGCTCGTGCGTGCGGATGGTCTCCGAGATATGGTCAATGACGCGCTGAACGGGGTTGAGAGATGTCATCGGATCCTGGAAGACCATGCCCAACTCGGCTCCCCGGATCTGGCGCATTTCTTCTTCGGAGAGGGTCATCAGGTCACGGCCATCAAACCACAGCTCCCCGGCGGCGATTTCTGCCGGGCCGGTATGAAGCCGCATCAGGGCCTTGCCCAGGGTCGACTTCCCGCAGCCCGATTCGCCGACCAAGCCAAGGATCTCGCCGCGCTTGATGTCCAACGAGACGTTGTCCACGGCGCGCACGGTACCGTCGCGCGTGGTGTAGTCAACACTCAGATCGCGAACCGAATAGAGAATGTCGTCTGTCATCAGCGTTCCCTAAGCTTGGGGTTGAAGATCTCGGTCAATCCCTCGCCCATCATGCTGAACGCCAGGACGACGAGCATAATCGCCAAGCCGGGGAACGTGATCATCCACCAGGCCGTCTGGATAAACCGCTGGCCCCGCGCCAGGTCGATGCCCCAGTCGGCAATCGTTGGCGGCAGGCCAAGACCGAGGAAAGACAGTCCCGCTCCGGTGAGAATGGCATCGGCGATGTTGACGGAAAAGATGATCGCCACCGAAGGAATGACATTGGGGAAGATATAGCGTCGCAAGATCTCCATGCTGCGCGCTCCCAGGCTGCGAGCCGCATCGACATAGAGTTCCTCTTTCACGGCCAGCGTTTGCCCGCGCACGATGCGGTAGTAAGTGGGAATGTAGAGAACTGCGATCGCCACGATAACGTTAAGCACGCTTGGCCCGAGCACGGCCGTAATGGCGATGGCCAGGATAAGCCCCGGGAAGGCGTACATACTGTCCATAACCAGGCTGAGCAGGCGGTCGATCGGACCACTCGAGTAACCGGCGAACAATCCCAGCGGCACGCCAAGCACCAATGCCACGATGGAGGCGCTGAAGCCAATGATGAGGGCGATTCGGGTGCCCCAGATCAGGCGGCTGAAGACATCCTGGCCGATTTCGTTCGTGCCAAGCAGAAACCCTCCGGCAGTGGCGGTTTCCCCCGTAATCGGACTGCCTTCGCGCAGGCTCGGGAATTTCTTGGCAACTTGCTCGAACTCGAGTTGCCGCACCACGACCGCCTTCAGTTGCCCGTCTTGTAGGGCCTGGAGTGTGGCCTCTAGCGTATCGAAACGGACGATCCGCGGCCTGAGCCGCAAACCGTCAGGCTCGCTCTTGAGTTGTTCGTCGATCGACTGGGCTTCTTGGTTGAGCGCTCCCGCAGTGGGAACGCCCTGAAGCACACCTATACTGGGACGGTCTCCTCCGGCAGGCGTGGCCAGATCTCGCAGCTGCGTGGCAGGCGAGTTGCTGTTGATAACCAGGACGGGAAGATCGGGGCGCTCGTTGGGGGCCAGGAATCTTGGCCCAACCAGAACATCGGGGCGGTAGGGAGCAAAGGCACCCGGGATGATGGCCAGCGTGATGAAACCCGCCACCATGACAGCCGAAATGGCCACGAACCACCAATCCGGCCCATACCATCGACGTGAAATCAGGATTCGACGAACGAACCCAACATCCGCCAATTCGGCGCGCCAGCTACCGGTCGTGGGGGCCGTATCTTGGGTCGAATCCTGCGGTGTTGCCACAGATTAGTACCTCACTCGTGGGTCAACCAGCGAGTAGATGATATCGACGGCCAAGCTGATCAGGGCCACAAACAAGGCAAAGACCGTGATCACGCTCTGGACAGCGGTGTAATCCCTGCCGGAGATTCGCTCCACCAGATAGCTTCCCATGCCAGGCCACGAGAAGACCGTCTCAGTGAGCACAGCCCCCGCCAGTAGAATGGCCACCTGCAGTCCGATCAACGTGATGACGGGAATCATGGCATTCTTGAGTGCATGGGTATAGACGAGCACTCGCTCGCGAATGCCGCGGGCACGGGCGGCGGCGATGTAGTCCGACTGGAACGTCTCAATGACGTTGATGCGTGTCAGGCGCACGAACACCCCGGAGAGGATCAACCCGAGTGTGAGCGTGGGCAGCACAAGATGCAGACCGACCGATCGCAAGGCATTCCAGTTGCCGCTGAGCAGGGCATCGACCGAATAGATATTGGTGACATGCTTCAAGGATGTCCCCACTACGGCGTCGATCCTGCCTGATATGGGGAGCACGTGCAAGCGGACGCCAAACAGGAGCTGGAGCATTAGGCCCAGCCAGAAGATCGGCAGCGAATAGATCACCACCGAATACAACCGCAGGGCATAGTCGGCAGCCTTCTTACGGCGGGAGGCAGCGAAGGCTCCGCCGTACACGCCGATCAACAGGGCCAAGATCGAGGCCGGGATCACCAGTTCCAGCGTGGCCGGAAAACGCTCGCTCATTTCATCCACAATGGGACGGTGACCGCCGGTTAGAGCATTGCCGAAATTGAAGGTTACGACATCCCGCAGAAAACGCCCGTATTGGACGATCAGGGGATCGTTCAGGCCCAATTGGGAACGCACGCGCTGGATCATCTCAGGGGTGCCCTTTGGGACCCAGCGCCGACGAAACCGGGTCTCCCGGAAGGACCCGCATGACAAAGAACACCAGGCTCGCCAGGATAAACACCATCGGCAGGGTCAGGGCGATGCGGGTCAGGATATAGCGCCGCAGGCCAGCCGAGCCGCGAACAAAGATATACACCAGAGCAATAAGCGCTGGGACGCCGATGACGACGAAGATGAGAGCGAATGGCGATAAGTTCATAATTGCTTGGAATGAGGGGGCGGGCCGGAAGGCCCGCCCCCTTCAAGATTTACTGAGTCTTGCTCAGCGTAGCGTAGTTGAACTCCATCGTGGGACCGATGTTGAGCGTCTCAGGTGTGGCGTACATGGCATCACCCTGGATGTTGCTGCGATAGACAACATTCTCCGGGGTGATGATGATCGGCACGGACACCACCAGGTCGGCGTAGATTTCCTGCGCCTGCTGGTAGAGATCAGCGCGCTTGGCCTGATCGGTTTCGGTGTCAGCCTGGGTCAGCAGGTCCACGAGCTGCTTGGCCTTGTCATTGATCGGCGTGCCGGTGTCGGAGCCTTCGGCCGCCGTCGTCACGTTCGTGCCCTCGCCGCCGTTGTAAACGAACGGGTCGAGGTAGTTGGACGAGTCTGGGTAGTCGAAGAACCAGCCCAGAACACCAATGGCATAGGAGTCACCACCGGTTAGCGCCGTGACGTACGTGCTCCATTCCTGTGCCTGGAGATCCACCTGGATGGCGCCGGTGGCCTCGAGCTGCTGCTTGATGACCTGCATCCAGGAGGCGGTTTCCGCACCGTAGTGCTCGGGCGGGTACCACATCTGGAGCTGGAGCGGGTTGGAAGCAGTGTAGCCAGAGTTCGCCAAAGCGGCCTTTGCAGCGTCCAGGTTGGGGGGGGTGTACATGGAGTCAAATGCTTCCGTTGCACCGATGAATCCCGGGGGGACCATCGAGTACAGCGGCGTCGCTTGCCCGGCAAAGACCGTGTCCGAGATTTCGTTGCGGTCAATGGCATAGGCGACGGCCTTGGCCACATTGGGGTCATCCATCGGGGCCATGGTGTGGTTGACGATCAAGTAACGGATGCTGCCTGCTCCAACCGTCCCCACGGTCAGATCGGAGACGCTCTTGAGCTGACCGATCAGATCGGTGCCCAAGATAGCGCCAGGCGATGTCGATCTCGCCGTTCTGCACGGCCAGAGCCATCGTCTGCGGGTCAGAGAAGTAGCGCACGATCACTCTATCGACCTGCGGCTTGAGCTCACCGTTGTAGTAAGGATTGGGCTCGAAGACGATCTGTTCGCCGGCCGTGAACTGGCTCACATACCAGGGGCCCACACCGTAGACGGGGGCCTCGGGGAACAGATTGCACGCGTCAGCCGGGAAACTCTTCGGATCCGCCGGTGTGTACGGCGCGCCTGCCAGGATCTGCAGGAAGTAGCCCACCGGGTTCTTCAGCTTGAAGACGATGGTCTTGGCGTCCGGAGCGGTGATGCTCTCCACGTACGGCACGGCCAGCGCGTCGGCCACGTCGTTGGGGCAGCTCGGGCCAATGGTCAGCAAGCGGTTAAGCTGCTCGGCGTAGGATGTGGCCGTCAGATCGGTCCCATCCCCGAACTTGATCCCATCGCGCAAGGTGAAAGTGTAGGTCAGGCCATCAGCCGAGATGTCAGGCATGGCGGTCGCCAGGCCAAGGCCCAATTCGGCCGTGCCGGGCTTCCATTTCAGCAGGCCCTCGTTGATGTTCTTCATGACCTCCCAGTCGCGGATGGCATACCCGTCGGCTGGGTCGAAGCTGGCGATCTTGTCCGTGGTCCCGATCACGATCGTGGTCGGGCCCTCGGTAGCCGCCGGCATGGCGGTGGCTTCGGGCATGGCTGTAGCCGCTTCTGTCGGCTGCGCAGGCTGATGTCGCTGCAGGGGTCGCCTGACCACCGCACGCCACGAGCAGCATGCTTGCCAGAACAAACAAGCTGACGATTGTGAATGTACTACGGCGTTTCACAGTTCTCTCCTCCTGAAAATGGTCTTTCGGTTTTCAGATTGCTTAGATATCAAACGAATCGATGATCAGTCGTCGATTGTCACCTCCCTCCGGATGGAGTTGATTTCATCAACCTGGGTAGGACGAGCCGAGTTTGCCCGTCCAGGGTGATTCTGGCTTAGGGGAGCTTGCCCAATAGGCGGGCATGCTAACAGTCCATTCTACCCTGAACCCTTCCCAGCGTCAACCGATGCCCTCCCTCGGGCTGGAATAGCCTGATACCATCCATTGCCAGGTAGGCGAGCCTTGTGCCCCTTTGGCGGATGGTGTTTGTTTTGATATTACGCAAGGAGCGGCGACAGGGTTCATTCCGCTAGCCGAGGTCGGAATTCGGGCGTCAACCTGATCCCATCTTCGAGAACAGCATGTTTGGGCACTATGACGATGCCATCCTGCACGCTGTACAGGTCGGTATCAAAGCTCTCGCCGGGAGGGAAGGGTCAATCGTCACGTCACGCCCAATGCGAGCGTTCTTGTCGATAATCGCCCCGTGGATCTTCGATCCGGCGCCAATGCCAATCGGTGGGTCGCCTACGACCTGTCGCCGTGCACTCGGTTTCGTAGTAGTCTGCGCCCATGATCACAGAAATCTCGGATTTCGACATCCTGGCCGATCATAGCTCCGGATACCGATCACCGAATGGCGGATATCTGCGGCACGAATGAGACAGCCCTCGGAAACCAGTACTCGATCCAGCTTCACATTGTAGGTGCGCGTTCCTGGGAGAAAGCGGGGATGGGTGAAGATCGGACGGTTTCCTTCATGAAAACTAAAGGCCGGCTCGGGGTCCGTCAAACCAAGATTGGCCTCATAGAAGGCACGAATTGTACCGACATCCTCCCAGTAGCCGTCGAATGGAAAGGCATACACTCGCTGGCTGTCCAGCGCCGCCGGAAGCTAACCCGCTGCCAAAGTCATCATGGGATGACTTGAGCAAGGCCTCCAGGACATTAGCTTTGAAAAGGTACAGCCCCATGGACCCATAGTAGGGCGCTTTGGGATCTTCGCGAAGGTGAAAAGGCTTGCTCTCAGCTTGGCTTTTGGGTTTCTCAGCGAAGGCCGTCACCCGTCCGTCCGACTCAAGCTTGACCAGGCCAAAGCGGGCAGCCTCATCATCGCCGACCGGCTTGACCGCCAGGGTGATATCGGCATCGTGCTCCCAGTGGAAGGCCGCGAACTGAGCGTAATCCATTCGGTAGAGATGGTCTCCGGCCAAGATGAGCACGTCTTCGGCCCCGGTGACTTTGATCTCGAACATCTGCTTGCGGACGGCATCCGCCGTGCCTTGGTACCAATCAGCGCTGGTCAGCGTTTGCTCGGCGGCGAGGATTTGCACCCAGCCAGGATGAAAAAGATCAAAGTGGTAGGTTTGAACGATGTGCCGGTGAAGGGACACGGAGTTGAATTGGGTCAGCACGGCCACGCGCTGGATGCCCGAGTTGAGGCAGTTGCTCACCGGGATGTCCACCAGACGGTACTTGCCACCAATAGGCACTGCGGGCTTGGAGCGAAGCTTGGTCAGGGGCCAAAGGCGGGTTCCTCGGCCGCCCCCCATGACGACGCCCAGAATGTCCTGCATGCCCATATGCGCTGCCTCCGTGCTGGGAGAGCTGTGTTTGTCTTCATTCTATTACGGTTATGGCCGCCAAGGCTTGTGCCCGTAGACCGTTTGGGAGGTCACCCGCTGAAGGTCCATCCCAGGCCGAGGGCTGCGGCTGCGCCCACCGTCACACCCAGCGCGTTGACCAGGTCGTTGTCAAGCCAGCGCCAGCCGCGTAGATGATTGTCTGCGTGCCGCATAGATGCACTGGGTGTCTTTCGGTTTCCTTTTCACAGCTCGGACACCAGTAGATGGCCTGGACAGTTGCACCCAAAAAGCTGTCGAACAAGGACCCCGCCAATCCCCCCAGCGTCGCCCAAAGGATCCAACGGGGGTTCCCGCCGAGGCCCAGGCCAGAACCCCGATCAGGGCGGCACCAGCCACGCTGGCCAAAAGTCCCACGGAGGACACTGCTCCCGACGTCCCGGGCTCCACATGCTGACCGCCAACAATTCGCCTTGGCCGCTGCAACGACAGCACCCCCAGCTCGGTTCCCCACGTGTCGGCGTTGGCGGCGGCCAATGCCCCGGCCATCCCCAGGAGCCACGAGCGGGCCACCCCCAAATCCGTAGACTGCTGCCAAGACAGCCGCCAGTCCGCCATTGGCCAGGACCTGCGCGGCATCCCGCCGCGAGTCCTTGGAGAATTTCTCCGCCAACGCTCGCTTGGGGTCCCGCCCCACCGCCGACATGCGCACTGGACGTGATGAAGAAACCCAACAGCAGCACGGCAGCCCGCCAACCGCCCAGGCCAAACGTCGTCCCGCCAACCGCAGCCGCTGCGAGCGCCCCGGTGCCGGAAAGTGCCCGGACACGGTAGCTCACGGTGCGCAACCAGCACCGCCAGGCCGACGCCGATCATGATTTGCGGGACGTTCATCGGTCGACCCCGCCCGCATCCTGTGGATAACTTGTCGTAGGCTTGTGGAAAACCCGCTCTGATCGGTGGAGGACCATCATCAGGCGTTGGATATCAGGTGGAGGGCGGCGCCCCAGAGCAGCAGCCCACCGGCGAGCGCGATGGCCCACACGGTGTAGGCCAAGCGGCGATCGGGCTCGCTGCGATACAGCCAGGCGCCCAAACTCAAGTCGACGAGCCACAACACTCCCGCCATGAGGGGCAGCAGCAGCAGCCGACCCGGCGGTGCCTCGGCGCCGGGGTTCCCCAATGCGTCAAACCCAAACGGCACGCTGCTGGGCAGTCCAGGAGCCCGCCAGCCAACAAAAGCCAGCAAAGCCAGGGGGAGCAGCGCTCCCACGAGGATCAGCGCCCTCGCCCACGGATCCGCCCACACATCTGTGAAGACGAACGTCCGGGCGCTCCGAACGAGCGGTGATAGGGTGCAGCGAACCCAGCCGCGTCGCTTCTGTGAAGGATATTCACAAATCCCTGGGGGTCTGCCGGCGCGATCAGCAATTGGCGCTGAGCGGGATGAAGATCAGAACACCGCTCGGCCAGCCCACTCGCCGGCGAAGATCTCGATCGGCGGATGGGCGTCGCCGTCAGCCCGGGTCACCACGCAGCCCGGCCACCACCAGCCGAAGCGCTGGCTTGAGGCTTGGCCGACAAACTCGCCCAAGGGCCGCACTGACTCGACCATATCCAAGGGAATTTGCTCACGCGCCACGACCCCAACGGAGGTAGAACCCTTCCCGATCGATGCGGTAGACCGCCGTCCACAGACCGTAGAGGCGATAGCCGACGACGACTGATCAAGGGCAGGGCAACGAGCGGCAGCAGGACCCACAAGGATGATAAAGGCGTCACGGGCGAGACGTCCAGCTGGCTCAGGCCGGCGATGGCGGCCCCCATCAGCGCAAGCAGGAAGGCCATTCCGATCAGCGTGCCCAGGGTTCGACGAGGTGTGAAATTCCATGCAGGATGAGAATGGGGTGCCGGCGTCGGCCGGCACCCCGTGATGCGATCAAGCCCGGCAGCACACTAGTTCACCGCCGCCGGCTGTTCCACGAAGACCGGGGCGTTCCAATCACGGTAGGCGGGCATGCGACCGCGCACCAGATCGTCGTACAGCTGCCTGCAATTTGGTGGTCAACGGGCCCATTTCGCCATCCCCGATCGGGGCGATGGTCGACCCGCGTGATGGCCGTCACCTGGGCCGCCGTCCCGGTCATGAACAATTCGTCAGCCAGGTAGATCTCGGTGCGGTCAATCGACCGCTCGACGACCTCCACGCCCAACTCCTTCTTGGCCAGGGTCATGATCGTCCAACGCGTGATGCCCTCGAGGATGTTGTCGGTTACCGGAGGCGTGACCAGCTTCCCCCGCCGGAGCATGAACAGGTTTTCGGCGCTGCCTTCGGAGATATGACCGTCAACATTCAAGACCAACGCTTCATCGAAGCCGGCTTGCACGGCATCGGTCTTGACAAGCGCCGAATTGACATAGGCGCCGGTGATCTTGCCGCGGGCCGGGATCATGTTGTCGTCGATCCGCCGCCAAGACGAGATCGTGACATGGGCCCCTTCGTCGCGCTCGACGTAACGGCTGAAGGGGACAGCGAACATGGCCACTTCGTCGGTCAAATCGTGCAGCCGGACCCCGATGATCTCGTCGGCCTTATAAACCAGCGGACGGAGGTAGCAATCTTCGCGATAACCCTCCGTCCGTAGCAGTTCGAGTGCGATGTCGCGCAGCTCTTCCGCCGATAGGTCGACCTTGCATCTAAGGAGTTTGGCCGAGTTCCGCAATCGTTTGAAATGGTCGAGGGGCCGGAAGACGAAGAGCTGCTCTTCGTCACTGTTCCAATAGCCACGCACACCGCCAAACGCTCCTGTCCCATAGTTCAGGGCGTGGGTCATGATGCCCACTTTCGCCTGCTCGTACGGGACGATCTTGCCTTTGAAATAGGCATACTTCGGAAGGGTCACGCTGACATGCCTCCTACCAGGCGGTGGTCAACCGATGAGGGGAGTCGAGGGGGATGAGGGGAGCGGTGCCATACTTGGCCTGGCATTTTGATTATAAGACGCGCCAAAGGCAGTGACAAGAATCCTTCCCTACCCTTGGCCTACTTCTTCCCGACGGCGCCGGCAACTCGCAACTCATTTTCAATTCGCCGCACGCCATCGACCTGTTTCGCCAGCCTGCGCCACGCTGTCTTTCAGGGCCTGCGTGGGCGCGCTGCCGATCAGGCGCACCGTCCCGAGATGGGCCCTCAAGATGACGGTCCCCGGCTCCAGGCCGGCCGTCTCCGGCGAGGTCGCCAGGGCCCGGGCGACCTTCATGTCCAGTTCCGGATCGACGACCAGGGACAGCTCCAGCTCCGCCACACCGGGCACGGACCGGACGATGGCTTCGATCGAGTCCTTGATGACCCGCGATCGGACCCAGCCTCGCAGGCGGACCCGACCGGAAGAATCCACGTCCAGCTTCAGCGGCACATGGCTGCTCCGCACGGGCTCATAGGCCATCAGTGCGTGTTCGATTCGACCTTCATGGTCTTCGATTTCGAGCAGGCCCGTGGATGATGCGGGCATGGTTGACGCCTCCTGAGGACGGTTACTCAGCGAATTATACCTTTGCCGTCGTGAGGGATAACGAAAGCCGGGACCCGGTGTTGCTGTTTCGGGTCCCGGCCATGGATTTCTTTGGAGCTCAGGCGATCAAGCTTCGCGGAATTCGCCCTCGACGACGTCGCCTTCGGCCTGGCCAGGGCCGGCTGCCGCCGCCGTCGGCCGGGCTGGGCCGCTGGCCTGCTCGGCCTGCATCTGTTGGCCGAGAGCATAGCTGGCTTGCTGCACCTGCTCGGTCAGGCTCTTGATCTTGCTCAAGTCTTCACCTTTGATCGCTTCGCGCAATTCATTGATCTGCGACTTCGATCTTCTGGCGATCGTCGGCAGGCACCTTGTCACCCAGTTCATTGAGCGTCTTTTCGGCCTGATAAGCGATGCTGTCGCCGGAGTTGCGGGCGTCGACCAGCTCGCGCCGCTTCTCGTCCTCGGCCTGGTGCTTCTTGGCTTCCTGCACCATGCGGTCGATATCGGACTTCGTCCAGGTTGGTCGAGGCCGTGATCGTCACCTTCTGCTCGCGGCCGGTGGCCTTGTCCTTGGCGGACACGTTGATGATCCCGTTAGCGTCGATGTCGAACGTGACTTCGATCTGCGGGACGCCGCGCGGTGCGCCGGGAATGCCTTCCAGGCGGAAGCGGCCCAGACTCATGTTGTCATTGGCCATCGGGCGCTCGCCCTGGAGCACGTGGATGTCAACCGCCGTCTGGCTGTCTTCGGCGGTGGAGAAGATCTCGGACTTCTTCACCGGGATGGTCGTGTTGCGTTCGATCAGCGTGGTCATCACGCCGCCGAGCGTTTCAACGCCGAGCGACAGCGGGGTCACGTCCAGAAGCAGCACGTCCTTGACCTCACCGGCCAGCACGCCGCCCTGGATCGCCGCCCCCACCGCCACCACCTCATCCGGGTTGACGCCCTTGTGAGGGTCCTTGCCGGTGAGCTCGCGCACCAGGTCCTGTACCATCGGCATGCGCGTGGCGCCGCCGACCAGCACGACCTCGTTCAGTTCCATGCGCCTGGGTGTTGGCGTCCTTGAGGACCGATTCGAACGGCCCTCGACAACGCGCCACCAGGTCTTCGGTCAGCTGTTCCAGCTTGGCCCGGGAAAGCTTCATCTGAAGGTGTTTCGGGCCCGAGGCGTCGGCAGTGATGAAAGGCAGGTTGAGCTCGGTTTCGGTTACGGTAGACAGCTCGATCTTGGCCTTCTCGGCCGCTTCCCGCAGCCGCTGAAGTGCCTGCTTGTCGCCGCGCAGGTCGATGCCCTGATCCTTCTTGTACTCCTCAGCCACGTAGTTGACGATGCGCTGATCCCAGTCGTCGCCGCCCAAGTGTGTATCGCCGTTGGTGGCCTTGACTTCGATCACACCGTCGCCGACCTCGAGCACGCTGACGTCGAACGTCCCGCCGCCCAGGTCGAACACCAGGATGACTTCGTTCTCCTTCTTGTCCAACCCATAGGCCAGGGCAGCCGCCGTCGGCTCATTGATGATCCGCATGACTTCCAGCCCGGCAATCTTGCCGGCGTCCTTGGTGGCCTGGCGCTGGGAGTCATTGAAGTAGGCGGGCACCGTGATGCACCGCCTGGCTGACGGGTTCGCCCAGATAGGATTCGGCGTCCTGCTTGATCTTGGCCAGGATCATGGCCGAGATCTCTTGCGGCGTGTACTCCTTGCCCGTGGCCGGCACTTTGACCAGCACGTCGCCGCTCGGGCCCTCGGTGGCCTCATAGGAAACCATCTTGCGCTCTTCCTCGACCTCGTCGAAACGGCGGCCGATGAAACGCTTGATGGAATAGACCGTGTTGTCGGAGTTCACTACCGCCTGGCGCTTGGCCGTCTGACCGACCATCCGCTCGCCGTTCTTGTTGAACGCCACAACCGATGGCACCAGCCGGCCGCCTTCGGCGGTAGGGATCACCGTCGCGTCGCCGCCTTCCATGACGGCCACAACGCTGTTCGTGGTCCCCAGGTCAATTCCGATAATCTTCGACATGCGATTTCACCTCACTGTTTTCTTCATGATGGACCCATACCTGAGAAGGGGTCTGGAAAAGGACACTGTCATCGTACTTCAGGCACACAAGAGGAAGATTAACAAGGGCCCGGCTGGACATCGCTAACTGTTCGTTAACGGCTGAGGACTATATTCTGTATCGTCGCGGTGCGCTTAGTGCGCACCTTCATGAGACCGTTTGCAGAAGGATAACAACGCAAATTATGAGCGATCTTGGTTTGTTGATCCTGCGCCTGGTGGTCGGGTTGACCCTGACAGCACACGGCGCGCAGAAGCTTTTCGGCTGGTTTGGCGGCCCCGGGATCGAAGGCTGGTCGGAGATCATGGTCAATCTGCATGTCCGTCCAGCAGCTGCTTGGGCCTGGTTGAACGCCGTGACCGAGTTTGCCGGTGGGCTGATGCTCGCTATCGGGTTGTTCACACCCCTGGCTGCCGCCGGTTTGGCATCGGTAATGGTTATGGCCATCCTCAGCGTGCACTGGAGCAAGGGGTTTTTCAACGGAACGGCGGAATCGAATTTCCTCTGGGATTGTTGGGTGGGATAATCGCCATCGGATTGAGCGGTCCTGGTGCCTACGCCCTGGCTCCGCAATCGCTGTTTGGCTGGCACCCAGCCACCCTGTTCCTCATCACCCTGGCAGTCGGCCTATTGGGCGACGGCCTGGGGCTGGCCAGTTCGGCCATCGAAACCGGCTGGCATCGCTCTGTCTGAACCGTATCCGCGCCCAAAGGGGGCCGCTGCCAGTGCAGCCGCCCTCGCTATCCCCATACAGTTCTGGGGCCAGGCGCACAGCCGTGAAAATGCTCACAAGTAGGTCATCATCGCTTCGTGCGGCGGGAAGGGTGGCATGAGCAAGCGCGCATCAAGGGTCAAACCCGGGCGGTTGCGCCGAAGTTGGCTCGGGGTGCTGGTGGCGCTGGTGGCTGTTGCCGGCGCGCTGTTCGGCTGGCAATGGCGGACCCAGCCGGCGGCCACGCCTGCCGTGTCCGCTGAACGGATCGCCGAGCAGCACAGCCGAGGACCGGCCGCAGCTGAGGTGACCATCATCGAGTACGGGGATTTTGACTGCCCGACCTGCAGGGCCTATTACAACTCAGGCACATTGCAGCGCCTTATGGAAGCCTACCCGGACCAGGTCCGCCTGGTCTTCCGCCACCTGCCGATCATCACACCCGTCTCCCCCAAGCTGGCGGAGGCATCCGAGTGTGCCGCCGATCAGGGTGCTTTCTGGGCCTTCCACGATCTTCTGTTCGCCATGGCACCGACGCAGCCGGCCCAGATGCCGGACCTGGCCAAGCAACTCGGCCTCGACGCCGGGGCCTTCACAGCCTGCCTCGACAGCGGGCGCTACGCCGGTTTGGTCGAGGCGGAGACGCAGGAGGGCTTCCAACATGGCTTCCACGCCACGCCGGCCTTCTTGGTCAACGGCGAACCGCTGGTCGGTCCGCCCTCCTTCGACCAACTCCAACAGCGGATCGACGCCATCCTGCAGCTTTCCAAGCAAGGAGCCCCCTCATGACCGACCTGTCCGAATTCCGAAAGGAGAAGGACGACTTCTTCAGAGAGAGCCCACAAAGCCCTCTCACGCCGCAGCAGCAGGCCGATTTCGACGGGCTGCGCTACTTCCCCGAGGATCCCGACCTGGATCTGGAGGTAACCGTGGCTCCGTTTGACGAGCCGGAGACAATCCAGATGCAAACCACTACCGGCGACATCCAGACGTATCAGCGCTACGGTCGGTTTGCTTTCGACATCGACGGGCAAACCGCCGAGCTGACCGTCTATCACAACCAGCATGGCTACTTTCTGCCCTTCGTCGACTCGCTGCGGGGCAAGGAGACCTACGGTGCCGGTCGCTATCTCGAGCCGGAGCCGCTGGGCGGGGACCACTTCCAGGTGAATTTCAATCTCGCCTACAACCCCTACTGTGCCTACAACGAGGCCTGGTCATGTCCGATCACGCCTGCTGAAAACAGGCTCGCGGTGCCGATCCGGGCCGGCGAGAAGGTCTTCCACGATTCGACAAGCCTGAGCCGCAAATTCCGGTCTGATTTGTGAATATTTTCACAAATTTCGGGGGAAGACGCCACATCTGGCGGAGGTTCAGTTGACAGGCGGCGCTGGTGGGGGTATCATCTCCAACCATCGTGGAACCGGTACCCAATCCAAACCCCCCAAAAGACTTCGCCCATCCGATTGAAGCCGAATTCGCCCGGCTGTTGGATTTCTACAAGATCCCGTGGTGTTACGAGCCGACAACGTTCCCCTTGGCCTATGGGCCCGAGGGGGCGATCCTGGAGGCTCTGACGCCGGACTTCTACCTGCCTCCCTTCGACCTCTACGTGGAGCTGACCACCCGCCGGCAATCGACGCTCACCCGCAAACACAGCAAGATCCGGCGCCTCAACGAGCTGTATCCGCAGGTCGAACTGAGGCTGCTCAATCGTCGGCAGATGCGCAGCCTGCTCTACAAGTACGACCTGCAGGATCGCCTGCCACAGACTGATCGGTGCCCCCAACGTCTAATGCACAGCCATCGGTCGACGGCCTCGACCTGGGCCCGACCATCTTCGACGCAGACCAGATTCGGACCGGCGTGCGCCGGCTGGCGATGGGAATCTCGGCCGATTACCCGCATGGCGATCTGGTCATGGTCGGCATCCTGCCCGGAGTGATCTTCTTCCTCGCCGACCTGGTTCGATCGCCTCACCGTTCCTGTCGAGGTGGACCTGATGGCGATCACCCGCTTTGGCCCACCAGAAGCCACCGGAGGCGAGGTGCGTATCCAGCGGGACATCGAGGCCGGTATCCAGGGCCGGCCAGTCCTGCTCGTCGAAGATATCGTCGACACCGGCCTAACGGTGCACCACCTCATGGGTGCCCTCATCCCACGCCAACCAGCGTCGATCAAGATCGCCGCACTTCTCGAACGACCGGGTCGCCGCCTGATCCGGGTGCCATTGGCGTATGCCGGCTTCACCGGCGCCGGAGGACTTCCTCGTCGGCTATGGGCTCCAGTACCAGGGCCGCTACCGGCAGCTCCCCTACATCGCCCAGCTTACTCCCGGCGAGCTCGACACCCTTAGGCTTGGATTTGCTGGCCTCGAAAAGCAAAGGCGGCGCCTGATGGCGGCGCCGGCCTGGGGGTTAAAAAGGGGTGAGAGAGACCCCGAGTAACTTACATCCGTTCCCAGTTTCCGGTCGATTACTTGCTTCAGTTCCAGGAACTGAAGCCGCCTACGTTGGCCCCCGATCGGCCGGTGCCCGAAGGCCCTTGCCGCTCGCTCGTTGGCTTCCCTGGCCCGAGAGCCTTTCCGCCAGCCTCCGGTTCTTCTGCATGAGATGAACCGCTCGCCAACTTCAGTTTGTTTTCTTCGACCTTCCCCTGAGATCGTCTCTGGGCTTCAGGGAGCCTCTCTCAGTGGGGACATCCTAGCACTTTCGCACCCGACGAGTCAATGACTTCAGCCTTAAAGAATCGGTCGCGAACCTTAAAGAAAGTACTAGTCTAGACAGGTTTCGGCTGTTCCGACGGGTCCGTCGGAGTCAAGAAACGCCGCCGGTAGCGCATGAGGACCAGCAGCAGAGCAAACTGGCCGCTGGCCTTGAGGATTGTGCCAAACTGTTCGAAGTAGAAGATCACCAGATCGACGGTCGTCAAGGCGAGCAGCAGGCCCAGGTAGCCGAAGCCTGCTGCCGTGTTCTTCTCGACCGACCATGAACAACACGGCCGAGATCAGAAGGACAAGGCCGGTGCAGGCCTCCAGCGCAACACGCGCCGTGTACCATGCCAGCCCGCGCGTCGAGCCGATGCGGCCCAGCTCAACCAGAGCCTGAATTTGGTCGGCGGCCTGCTGTGGCTGGAGCAGCGGCCAAATCCGGGAGAGCGCCAGGCCTCCGGTCAACAGCAGCCCGGCCACAATGATCAGCTTGGTAACCCGCCGCGAAAAATACCTCGCCTCGAAAGCGGCCAGCCGATCCTGGACGCGCTCGATGAACGTGTCATTGTCCGGCGCAAGTTGAAGCTCCGGATCTGCCACAACCACCAATATGCCTTCCGCCAATCGGCCAAGATCGCTGTCCTCAGTATGCTCGACGACGTACCGCAGCCGGCGCTCTAGATCGGAGCGTTCATCCGCCTCCAGGTCGTGGTCCAGAAGCTCCTCCAGATCGTCCAACGCCCGATAGAGTTCGGCCCGAGGCGAGCGGCGGGGTTCCCGACGCACGCGGGAGTACAGCAGGACCGTCAGCAAGAAGAAGGCGTAGACAATCGGCGCCGCCGCCGGGTAGAAATAGTCATTGGACTGCGTGATGAATTTCCCGACCTCATCAATGAAGAGCCCCATCCCGATTCCGGCCGCAAGGGCACTGGTGACGTAGGACCAGCGGTTGGCAATCATCAGGGGGATCAGGGAGGCCACGAACAGGAACAAACCGCCCCAAAGCACGTGCGCGATATGGAACTCACCCCCTCCCACTTGGGGGTAGCCGGTCAAGCTCAAGAAGAGCCGGGTAAGCGATACCGATCGCGGCGAAGCTCAGCAGGGTGATGAGAAGAAAGGTGTCGGCCTGCCGGCGCTTGACAGGCCGGCGGACATGACTCACGGCGCGCTTCAAGAGGCGATACCCTCCGCCGCCGACCGCTGTGGCATCCAGGCCATGAGCAGCGTGGCCACCACTGCCAGCCCGGCGCCGAACCAGAAGGGCGCCGACGGCCCCAGCCCCTGCCCAGCTTCCAACACCCTGCCACAGGACGCCGGCGATCAAGCTGGCCGGAAAGGCGGCCAGTCCGACGGCGGCGTGATAGACGCCATAGGCTGTGCCGCGTTGGTCAGCCCCTACCAGGTCGGCCACAAAGGCTCGAGCTACGCCCTCGGTCAGGCCGTAGAACGCGCCATAGACAGCCATCAAACCCACCACCTGCCAGGCGGCGCCGGCACGGGCGAAACCGACGTAAACCAGGGCGTAGAGCGCCCAACCCGCCGCCAGCATGCGGCGCCTGCCCCAGCGGTCCGAAAGGCTTCCGGCCGGGCCCGACAGGCCGGCGTAGACCAGGTTGAACACCAGCATCATCCCCAAGATGCCGGCGGCGGTCAGCCCGACGTTTTGCGCCCGCAAGATCAGGAAAGCGTCGGACGAGTTGCCCAACGTGAAGACGAACATGATGCCGAGGAAGAACAGGAAAGGACGATCAAACTGCTTGAGCGACAGGCTGGGGCGGCTGGCACCGCTGCGCTGGACGGGGACGTCACGGGCAACAAGGACCAGCGCCAGCACGGCCAGCACGGCCGGGATCAGACTCAGAAGGACGATCAATTGAAAGGTCCCCCGGTCGAGGCCGAGCCCCCGACCGCGCGAGGCCAACAGCACCCCAAGGGCCACCGCCAGTCCGACCACTGCTCCCGCCGTGTCCCCCGCCCGGTGCAGGCCAAAGGCCCAACCCCGGCGCCGTTCCGAGACGCTGCCGGCCAGCAGGGCATCCCGGGGGGCCGTGCGGATCCCCTTTCCCAATCGGTCAGTGAATCGAACGGCCAAGCACCGTTCCCCAGCCTGATGCCAGGTAGAGAAACGGCTTGGCGACCGTCGAAAGGCTGTAGCCTAGAACGGCCAGTCCCTTCCTTCGACCCAGACGATCCGAGAACCAACCCGAAAACACTTTCATCAGGCTGGCTGTCGATTCGGCCACACCCTCGATCAACCCGATCAGCGGTGTCCGAACGCCCAGGACGTCGAACAGGAACAATGGCAGCAAATTCAAAATCATCTCCGAGGAGACGTCGGTCAGGAAACTGGTTGCCGTCAGCGCCCACACGTTGCGCGTGTTCAGCCCGGCATCCCCCGGGGGACCGTCCTGTGGATTTGCATTTTCAGCCATCTACCGTCTCCATCCCACGTGTTGACCCAGCTCGTCGGTGCGCACTTCGAATGTCGCACTTTCCAGCCTCAACTCTATCCGCCACCCCCGTACCTCTCCGGGGTCGCACGTGCCTCCGGAACTCGGCAGTCCGAGGCACCCATCGGGCCAGGTGACTGCCTCGTACGACAGCACGCCGATCTGCCCTGGGTCGGCGTCCTCCGCCCCCGACAGTGCGCCGATGGCCGCCGACACCGCTGGCGGATATGGCTCATCAGGGCCGGGCGCCGAACGGGTTGTGACCAGCGGGTCGCCGAGAAGACCGCTCAAGACGAGGAACGTGCCGCCCTGACTGCCATCGTAAACCACCAGCAAACGCCCGACTCCCCAAATCCGGGGATGGCGCCATTCTGCGAGAGGCAGGCCCTGAAAGGACGGGCCCTCAGCGTCGATCTCGGACTGCGCCGTGACCCGGCCGGCGGTGTCGGGGAAAGCGTACACCTCAACCGTCTCACTGCCCACCTTGAGGCTTTGGCCCGAAACCCCAAACTGGATTGGCGCAGCGCCACCAGATGTCACCGCGTCGCCGGTGGCTTGCTCCAGGGCGGCGATCAGATCGGCCGTGGTATCGATCGGCGTCATCACCGTCAGCGGGGTGGTGGTGGGCGTGACCGCCGGCGAGGGCGCGCAAGCCCCAAGTAGGCTGGCGACCATGATCGCCGCCACGCCAATGGCAGCGGTCATCGGCTGCCTGGCCGCGCAGGGGTTGGGCATGTGTCGGACCGGGTTTGCGCAGGACATCGCCCTAAGTCTACTGCAGGCTCGCTGGGGCGCTCAGTGACCGACTGGCCTGAGAGACACGCTGATTCGGTCCGCCTCAGGCAGCCGCCGGCAGGGCGGTCCTGCGGCCCATCGCCCACTTGGTGAGCTCGGCCGCCACGGATGGGATGACCAGGAGCGGCAGGATGATCTCCCACTGGGCCAGGGTCAACGGATAGGTGTCGAAGATTGGCTCGAGGACCGGGACGTAGATGGCCACCAGCAGGAGGAACAGCGACGACAGGCTGGCCAGGACCATCGCCCGGTTGCTGAAGAACCCCAACCGGAACAGGGAGAAGGTCTCCGATCGCGCCGTGAAGGCCCGCAGCAGTTCCGAGAACGAGAGAGTGGCGAAAGCCATCGTCTCGGCGATCTGGGCATGGTCGGGGAAAGCCTTCAGTCCGATAAGATAGGCCGTCAGGGTGGCACCCGTAATCGCCACCGTCTGAACCGTAATCCCCACTCGCATCATGCGGTTGATGATCGGCTCATCCGGCGGGCGGGGGGGCTTGTCCATCGTGTCCGGATCACCCTTCTCCATCCCAAGGGCCAAAGCGGGCGCCCCGTCCGTGATCAGGTTGAGCCACAGCAGCTGGATAGCCGTGAGCGGTGACGGCAGGCCCAACAGGATCGCCAGGAAGATGGTCATGATTTCGGCCACGTTGCATGACAAGAGGTAGTAGACAAACTTGCGGATGTTGGCGTAGATGATGCGGCCTTGCTCGACGGCAGCGACAATGCTCACGTAGTTGTCATCGGTGAGCACCATGTCGGCCGTCTCCTTGGCCACGTCGGTGCCGGTGATACCCATTGCCACGCCAATATCGGCCCGCTTGAGCGCCGGCGCGTCGTTGACCCCGTCGCCGGTCATGGCAACCACTTGTCGATGCGACTTGAGGGCGTCGACGATGCGGACTTTGTGCTCGGGAGACACCCGGGCGAAAACGTCGGTCTGCAGCACGCATTGGCGCAGGGCGGCGTCATCCATCTCCGCCAACTCGCGGCCGGTGGCGATCGCGTGACCCGGTTTGAGCAAGCCGATCTGCTCGGCCACCGCTCGGGCAGTGTCGGGGTAATCGCCGGTGATCATCACCGTGCGGATGCCGGCCCGATCGGCGGTTTGCAGTGCGTCCCTGACTTCCTCGCGGGGCGGGTCGATCATCCCGATCAGGCCCACGAAGGTCAGGTCCCGCTCCACAGCCTCCGGCCGGGAAGCCTCGGGTACGTCGACTTCGACACGATACGCCACTGCCAGAACGCGCAACGCCTGCTGCGCCATCTTCTCGTTGGCATCCAGGATCTTCGATCTCAGGTCGTCCGTGAGCGGCCGCTGCGAGTCATCGGCCGCCTGATAGCGAGAGCACAGTTCAAGGATGACCTCGGGGGCACCCTTCGTCGCCGCCACCTCCCACGCAAATAGCGACTGATCATAGAACGGACTGGCGTCCTCGGCGCGCTGGCGCCTTCAGACTGTGGATGGTCGTCATCCGTTTGCGGGCCGAGTTCGAAGGGGATCTCTTCGATCCGAGGATAAGCTTCGTACAGAGGTTCCTTCCAGATCCCAGCCTTGGCCGCCGCCAGCATCAGCGCCGCCTCGGTGGGCTCCCCGACGACCCGGAACCCCCCCTCGCCGTCGGGATCTCGCTCGATCACAGCATCGTTGTTGAGAGCTGCCACCCACAGGGCCGTGGTCAATGCGGGCAGGCTGTCGACCGAGATCGGTTTCCCGTCCAGCTTGAACTCGCCGCGAGGCTCATTCCCCGGGCCGGTGATCTCGACCATCCGGCCGTCGACCCACACTCGGGTGACTGACATGCGGTTCTGGGTCAGGGTGCCGGTTTTGTCGGAACAGATGACGGTGGTCGACCCTAGGGTTTCCACCGAGGAGAGCCGGCGGATAAGTGCGTTGCGGGAGATCATCTCGCGCATGCCAAGGGCAAGCGTGATGGTCACGACCGCCGGCAGCCCCTCAGGCACGGCCGCCACCGCCAGGCTCACGGCCACCAAGAACATCTCCAGCGGATCGAAGCCCCGGAGCCAACCCAGGGCGAAGACGGCGCCGCAGATCGCCAGCGCTCCCCATCCGAGCACACGCCCTAGCTGATCGAGCCGGCGCTGAAGCGGGGTCTCTTCGTTTTCGATTTCACTGATCATCCCGGCGATGCGGCCTAGCTCGGTCCGCATGCCGGTGGCCACAACCAGCCCCCGCCCCCGTCCGCCTGCGACGAGCGTTCCGGAATAGGCCATGTTCATTCGGTCCCCCAAAGACGCATCCACCAATTCGATGGGCGCCGTCTCTTTGCTCACGGTGCGCGATTCGCCAGTCAGAGCCGATTCGTCCACCCTGAGATTGACGGCTTCGGACAAGCGTAGATCGGCCGGGGTGTAGTTCCCCGACTCGAGCAGGACGATGTCCCCCGGGACCAACTTGGACGAGGCGACCTTGTGCCGGTGGCCGCCGCGGATGACAAAGGCATCCGGGGCAGCCAGCTTCCGCAACGCCGCCAAGGCTTGCTCGGCCCGCCGCTCCTGGATCACCCCCAGGACGGCATTGAGCACCACAATCGCCATGATCGCCCCGGCCTCGAAGTAGTCGCCCAGAACAGCAGACACTACCGAGGCTACGATGAGCACGATGACGATGAAATTGTTGAACTGGGCGACCAGGTTGTGCCAGAAGCCCGGCCGCGGCGCCTCTTGAAGCTCATTGGGGCCGAAATGCGCCAGGCGACCGTCGGCTTCCAACTGGGACAGGCCAGCATCCAAGGATGTGGCCAGGGCATCGGATGTCTCGGCGACATCCAGCATGTGCCACCGGCGTGGGTCCGCTTCCTGAGTGGCGTTGCCTTCGGTTGTCAGCTCAGCTGATCGGGAAGGTTCCAAGACTAACCTCGCGGGGCTTGAAAGGGGATTGTCGGTAGTCGCCCGAGATTATAGCATCCGGGCCATCGTCGTTGACTGACGCGCGGATGACACACAGGCGACGCCCGGGGCGAGGCCGGCCGTCTCTTCTGTTTGTGAGGATTTTCACATGTTGAGCGGGGGGGCTATTCCATACCCATCAGTTCGTCTGGTTCGGGGTTGAGCTCGCGGATTTCGCCGCTTATCATATAAAGCACGCGCTCGGCGATATTGGTCACTCGGTCGGCAATGCGCTCGAGGTTGTGGCCAACGAACAGCAGATACAATGCCGACTCGGGTCCCATCCCGGGTTGGCCTATCAGGCCCAGGAACCTGGTGAACAGCTCCTGATAGCGCTGGTCCATCACGTCGTCCTTGCGGGCGATGGCCAGGGCAGCGGTGGCGTCTTGTGTCTTGTAGGCATCCAGCACCTGACGCAGCATAGCCAGCGACAAGTCATTCATGGCCTGCAGGGACACGGGCAGGGCGAAATCGGACTCGGCCGGCATGCGCAAACAAACCTTGGCGATGCCGGCAGCGTAGTCGCCGATGCGTTCCAGGTCCGTTACCACGTTCAGTGCCGCGACCAAACGCCGCAGGTCGCTCGCCGCCGGCTGCTGGGTGGCGATGGTCGAAAGACAGCTCTCTTCGATCTTGAAGCGCAGCTCATTGATGGCCTTGTCCCCCTCGACGACTTGCTCGGCTTGGCTGTGATTTCGGTGGACGAGGGCGCTCATAGCGCGGTCGACCGCCCGAATGACATCGTCGCCCAGGGTCATCAGGTTGTCCTGGATCTTGGCCAGGCTGCGGTCAAATGCCGGTCGGCTCTTGCCCATGGGTCTCACCTACTCGCGGCGGCTGGCAGGTTCCCTACCCGAACCGGCCGGTGACATAGTCTTCGGTCCGCTTGTCCTTGGGCCGGGTGAAGATCTTCTCGGTCTCATCAAACTCGATCAGTTCGCCGGCGCGATCTTCGCGCATCATCATCATCCCGGTGAAATCGGACACCCGGGCGGCCTGCTGCATGTTGTGGGTCACGATGACGATCGTATAAGCCTGTTTGAGGTCCTGCATAAGGTCCTCAATGCGCATCGTGGCCACTGGATCGAGCGCCGACGCGGGCTCGTCCATCAGGATGACCTCGGGTTCGACGGCCAGCGCCCGCGCGATGCACATGCGCTGCTGCTGCCCCCCGGAGAGCGCCATCCCGGATTGGTTGAGCTTATCTTTGACCTCATCCCACAGCGCCGCCTGTTTCAGACTGAACTCGACCATCTCATCCAGTTCAGAGCGCCGCCGGATGCCGTACAGCCGCGGGCCGTAGGCCACGTTGTCGTAGATGCTCTTGGGGAATGGATTGGGCCTCTGGAAGACCATCCCCACCCGCCGCCGGATGTCGACCACATCTGCCTGTGGCCCATAGATGTTCTCGTCGTCAAGGCGCACCGTGCCCTCGATCCTGGCCGTCGGCGTGAGATCATTCATGCGGTTAAGCGATCGCAGCAGCGTTGACTTGCCGCAGCCGGACGGACCGATGATGGCCGTGATGCGCTTCTCTGGGACCACCAGGTTGACCGCTGCCAGGGCGCGGAAGCTGCCGTAGAAGACGGAAAGCTCTTCCACCTCAACCTTGGCCGAATCTGGTTCCAGGATGGGCCGGTCGTTGGCCTGGCTTCGCTCTCGCACGATTTGAGCCGGCGTGAGCGGCGTCGGGGCATCGCCGTCGGCGTTGCCGATTTCATCCGCAGGGAGGCCGCTCAAGGCAATCTCAGACATAGGTCATCCTTGTAGTTTGGCGCTACGGTATTCCACCCACAGGCGAGAAAGAATGTTAACCACGAGCACCAGGATCATCAGCACCAGTGCTACCGCCCAGGCCTGGTCGATTCGTTCTGGGTAGGGCTGCTGCGAGTACTTGAACAGCGTCAGAGGCAGCGAATCCACCGGCTGCTCCACCAGCCGAACGATCACAGCTGAGTCGGGTTCTGCCCGGCTGCGATTCCGCTGGAGACCATGCGCCAAGCGTCCAGTCGTTCGTTGCCGAGCGCCGTGAAAAGCAGGGGCGCTGTCTCACCGGAGGCCCTGGCCAGCCCTAACAAGAAACCGGTGATCAGGCCGTTGGCGGCCGCCGGCAGCACGACGCTCAGGGTGGTCTTCCACTCCGACGCACCCAGCGCCAGTGATCCTTCACGCAGTGTCTTTGGCACCAGGTTGACCATTTCTTCGGTGGTGCGGATGATGATCGGCAGCATCAGGATCGCCAGCGCCACCCCGCCCGCCAGGGCCGAAAAGTGACCCTGCTGTTTTACGATCAGCGCGTAGCCGAACAGGCCGACTACGATCGACGGCACACCCGACAGCACGTCGGTGCTGAAGCGCACCGCCACCGACAGCGGATGCTGCGGATTGCGTGAAGCAAACACGCCGGCCAGCACCCCGGGCGGCATGGCGAAGATCGCCGAAAGGACGGTCAGAATGATCGTCCCTTGAATGGCATGCAGTACGCCGCCGCCCGCCACCCCAAGCGGCGTCGGCATATGCAGGAAGAAGTCGAGGTTGATGTACCGGCCGCCGCGGACCACAACGTAGCCAATGATCCAGAACAGCGGGATCAGGGCCAGCAAGCGTCATCAGACCCGTCATCCCCAGCACGACGGCGTTCACGACTCTCCGCCGCATGTGACTGGATTGGGTGCGGATCCGCGGCCGGCCCCGATCGCCGATGGATACATCGGCCGTCATGCTCGCTGCCCCCGTGTCGCAGGATTGGCCACCCGCCAAACAAGCAAGCGGGCAACGGCATTCAGAATCAAGGTCAAGACAAAGAGAATGAGGCCGACTTCGATCAGGGCCGAAGTGTGCAGTTTGGTGACCGCCTCGGCGAATTCGTTGGCGATCACGCTGGACATGGTATAGCCCGGCCGTAACAGCGATGCCGAACCCTCAAGCGAATTGCCGATGACCATCGTCACGGCCATGGTTTCGCCCAGCGCACGGCCCAATCCGAGGATCACCGCCCCCAGGATGCCGGACATCCCATAGGGGATCAGCACCTGGAAGATCATCTCCCATTGCGTGGCGCCAAGCGCAAGGGCAGCTTCGCGTTGCGAGCCAGGGATGGCCCGGAAGACGTCCCGGCTGACGGCGGCGATGGTGGGCAGGACCATGATCGCCAATATCAGCGTGGCGGCCAAGCGGCTGGAGCCGCTCTGCGGCACAGGCCCAGCAAACAGCGCCCCGAGTACAGGTAATCCGTTGAAGGCCTGATTGAGAAATACTCCCACCGGCGCCACGACCAGGGGCAGAAAGACGAAGATCCCCCACAGGCCGTAAATCACGCTGGGGATGGCCGCCAGCAACTCGACCATCCACCCCAACGGTATGCGCAGCCAGTTCGGCGCCAGTTCGGCCAGAAAGACGGCAATCCCCAGGCTCATCGGCACCGCCAGAATCAAGGCGGCAAAGGACGTGATCAGGGTGCCGTAGATAAAGGGCCACGCATCGAACTCACCGCTGACAGGATTCCAGGATGCGTCCAGCGTGGGACGGAGGAAGGCCCACCCAAAGGCCTGGCGTGAATCCGACGATGTCGGTCCAAAGCAGGATGGCGAAGCCGATCAACAGCAGCAGACACGATGAGCGACTGAGGCCACGAGCAGCGCTGCGCCAGGGCAAGTCGCCATGGTCTAGGAGTTGGTTGAATTGCTTCAGCCAGACTGGGCGGTCCATCTCAGGTTATGCGCTCCCGGACCAACGAAACTTGCGTGTGTAGAGGGCGGGCACGTGGAGGGGCCGGCGAAAGCCACGGCCCCTCCACAGGTCCCATTGCCGGAGTGTATATGTTTTCAGACGACAGAGCTAACTCCCCGTTGCCGGCATGACGGCACTGCCGTCGCATGTCACCTGCGCCCAGCTTGTCCAGAACCTGGCGCGCACAGTATCCGGGAGAACGGCGTACCCCAGATCGGCGGCTCGCTTGGCGGCGCCGGGATCGGTCAGGGTCCAGTCGATGTACTCGAGCAGCTTCTTGTCCTTGACACAGTCCCCGCTCCATCTGGGTGTGCAGCACCAGGTAGGTGTAGCCGGCGATCGGCCAGGACTGCGCGTCCGGGGCCATCGACGATGACCGTCGTTAGTTCAGGGGTGAAGGCGTCGGCGAAGTCTGCCATGGCCGACTGCAGAGTGTCGGCCGTGGCGTCGAGTGTGCTGCCGGCCTTGTTCTGCAGCTGGGCGTGAGGGATCTTGTTGGACACGGCGTAGGAGAGCTCGACATACCCGACGAGTTGGGGGTGTTCTGGACGGCAGCTGCTACGCCCTGGTTGCCCTTGCCGCCGATGCCGTTGCCGTCCTTGTCGACGGGCCACTCGACCGACGGGCCGAAGCCGACATTGTCCGCCCAGTCCTGGCTGACGGAGGCAAGGAAGCGGGTGAAGATCTCGGTCGTGCCGGAGCCGTCCGAGCGGTGGACAGCGGTGATGGCTGGCATTCGGGAGCTTGCTGGCCACAGCCGGGTTCAGGGCCGTGATGGCCGGATCGTTCCACTTGGTGATCGAGCCGTCGTAGATTCCAACCATGACGTCGCGGCTGAAGACCAGGGGCGGGTCGTCGGCCGCCAATCCATCGATGTTGTAGATCATGACTTCGGCGCCGGCCACGGCCGGGTACATCTGAAGATCCTTGCCGGCGTCGTATTCGGCCTGGGTAAGCAAGGAGTTCGGAGCCAGCGAAATCGACGGTGCCATCGACGATGGCTTTCTTGCCGCCGCCCGAGCCGATGCCCTGGTAGTTGACGCTGACGGAGGGGTCGACATACTGATAAGCGTAGGTCCACTCGGTGTAGACCGGAAGCGGGAAAGTGGCGCCCGCCCCATTGATCTGCACCGATCCCGCCGGAAGATCGCCGGAGGGCTTGTGCTCCCGAACCGCCGCCACAGGCCGAAAGGGCCAGGCCCAGAATCAGGCTGCCCAACAAGGCGCGTCGAATGGATTGCATGGCCGTCTTCTTCTCCTTGGAAGCTGACGATGGAAACATGCGACCAGTGTAGGAGCGGAGGTTTAATCGGACGTCAAGAGGGGGTTAAGGCTCCTTAACCAACGCACCTGCCTGAATTCGGCAGGTGCGATAGGGGAAGGAGGAGAGAACGACGCATGCGGCCGCAAAACCGCTCCGAGCGAGGGGCTCCGCCCGCTTTCTACCGTCACATTGAGACATGCGGTCGGGCTTTTTCAGACCCGACTCCGGCCGGCCTTGCACATACCTCACAAAACCTTCGAAGTCCATTTCCGGCCGGGCCCCGGCTCACGCCGTGAGCGCAAGTTCATCCCATCTTGCATTGCGGGCGGGCCACCCTTCGGCTTGTGCTCGACGCCGTCTGTGGCGAGATCGGTCTGTGTCGGCGCAAGCCTCGTCGGCTCTCGTTGTACGCTATTCATCATAGGACGATCTTCTTTCGGATGCCTTAAGGGGAGATCAAGGCTGGATTAAGCCTTGCTGAGCACAGAAGCGACCACTCAGGCCGCCTGAAACCTGCAAGTGGAAGGCTGCCCCGTTCTCGGGCGGTCGGCGGTTCTCCGCCCAGATGCGGCCGCCATGCGCTTCCATAATGTGGCGGGCGATGGCCAAGCCCAGCCCCGTGCCGGGCGTGCCGCGGGCTTGATCGCTGCGGTAGAAACGCTCGAAGATGCGGTTGAGATCCTGAGGCGCTAATCCGGGACCTTCGTCTTCGACTGTCAGGCAGACATCGCCATCCTCCGGCTCTGGCGCTAAGCCAGATCGTGCCCCCCTCCGGGGAGAACTTTATGGCGTTGTGCAGCACATTGACCAGGCCGCGAACGGCGCGCTCTTCGTCCGACCAGTACCCGCAGTGACGTGCGAGTTCACGAATCTCGACCTCGATGCGGCGCCGGTCGGCCTGATCCTTGAAGTCGGGACGCAGCCTCTTGAGCAGCGCCCCGGCGTCGACGGGCCTGAGGCGAACGACCTCGTGCCCGACTCGATCGCCGCCAGGTCCAGCATCTCCTGCACCATGGTCTGCAGCACATCGACCTGATCCAATATCTTGTCGATCAGATTGGCGCGCCACCTCTGGGTCCTTTCCTGGAGGACCGGAGAGGGTCTCGGCCAGCAAGCGCAGGGATGTCAGCGGCGTGCGCAGTTCGTGGGAGAGGTTGCTGACCAGGTCCTGCCGGGCGCGGTTGAGACGAATGAGTTCGGTGGTCTCGTTGAGACGCCAGGACGACGCCACCTTCGAAGCGCACACAGCGCAGGTCGAAGGAGCGGTTGTCCCGACGAAAGCCGCCTTCCTGGACCTCGCCGACGGGCGTCTCCAGGCCCTGGCGGGCCAGCTCCTCCAGTTCCACAGCCCGGGTGAACCGCATCAGCGATTGACCGACGCCTTCTCCCCGAAGAAGGTCTCGGCAACCCGGGCTGGCGTAGGTGACCATCAGATCGTCGTCCAGGATCATGATCAAGATCGTGGGTTGCCTGACCGACGCGCTCCAGTTGCCGCCGTTGGCGGTCGAGTTGGCGTAGGTGCGTTTCGGCGAGCTGCTGGTCGTGTTGCAGCGCATCGGCCTGGCCCAGCCGGCGCCGCCGCTCACGCTGCCAGAGCGGCAGCCAAGGCCAACGACTGCGCCGGCCAGGACGATGATGATCCCAGGTTTCCACGTTATCCTTCGAAGCGGTAGCCCACGCCCCGCACCGTGGTGATTCGGTGCGGGTCGGAGGGGTCGGCTTCGATCTTCTGCCGCAGCCAGCGGATGTGGACATCGACGGTGCCGGGCGTCGCCAACGTAGTCATCGCCCCACACACTGGCCAGCAGAAAGTCCCGCGTCAGTACGGCATCCTTGTTGCGCATCAGGGTCGCCAAGCAATTCGAATTCGCGCGGCGCCAACTGCAACTCTCTACCTGTCCAGAACCACCCGCCGGGAGACCAGATCGAGCGTCAGGTCGCCGGAATGAAATGTCGCTCGGCGGGCGGCGGATCGGTCTTGCCCTCGCCGCAGGGCGGCCCGGATCCGAGCCAGGAGCTCACCCAGGGAGAACGGCTTCACCACGTAATCGTCGGCCCCGGTTTCCAAACCGACGATCTTGTCCGTCTCGGTTCCTCGCGCTGTCA
This sequence comes from uncultured Chloroflexia bacterium, assembly GCA_963727915.1. Lineage (GTDB taxonomy): Bacteria > Chloroflexota > Anaerolineae > Anaerolineales > E44-bin32 > CAWAND01. The sequence continues at coordinate 685,893 of CAVSID010000001.1, forward strand.
GCAGGATCACTGGTACCCGGGATTCTCGCCGCAGGATTCGCAGCAGGGTTAGGCCATCGAGCTTGGGGAGCATGACGTCCAGCACCACCAAGTCGGGGCCAATCCGCCGCGCCTTCTCCAGGGCCAGCTCGCCGTCCTCGGCCGTCTCTACTTCATAACCCTCCGACCGCAGATTGAGCGCCAGCGTTTCTCGGACGGTGGGATCGTCTTCGACGATCAGGAGTTTGGTCACGCGCTCGATTATAGCCGCGGCCTTATGCCCTCGTTTGACGGTTGCCGTTGAATGGCTCGTACTGCCGCCCTCCGGCTTGGGTCAACGTCGGGGCCGGACCCGGCCAGCAATCGTACGCTGGCCACCCAGGATAAGCTGCGGCCACTGCCCGATCCGAAGCTCCGACCTGACGAACGGTGGCTCGAATGTCAGCGGACTGCCGTAGGGCATCCATCGGGCGGAATGAACGAAGATCAAACCCCGGCCAATTCCTGCCTTTTCGACCGGCGTCAGTGCTGCCTGCGAAATACCGTACAACCCATGCAGACTGCCAAGGCGAGTCGGCCATGTTGAACACCACATCGGCCGCTACCAACAGGCAAACCAACCCAATTGTGACCAACCGACGAGCGCTGCTTGCCCGCGAAGCTCCTTTGTGAAGCCCGCCGCCCACCCACACAATCCCCGCCGCGCTGATGACCATCAATCCCGGCAAAACGGCGTGGGGGCCGAGAAGCCAACGGCCGTTCCAGCACCGGCCATACGCCCCCACAGGTCAGGGGGGGCGATCGGCGTCAACGCTGGCCAGCGCTTTCAGGGCGGCGGCATGCAGCCTTTGGTTGGAAACCAGCACGCCCACATTGCGGGCCAACGTCTTTCCGGCCGAGAAGTCTAGCTCGGCCCCGCGCAAATCCGAGACCTGGCCGCCCGCTTCCTCGACGATGAGCGAGCCCGCCGCCTGGTCCCAGATCTTCTCGCGGTAGTCTGGCTTCTTCGGCGACAGTAGGCGGAAGATCAACTCGCCCTGGCCGTTGGCCAGCGCCGCATACTTGGCCTGGCTGTCCATGCGCACCGGTGGCGCCGAAACCCCCAGCGCGTTTTCCAGCGCCCGGAGTTGCTCCAGGTTGGTATGCCCGGCCTCGACCGAGGCCAGCAGCCGCGCCTCAGCCGGGTCGGCGCAATCCGAAACGTGCAGTCGCATTAGGTCGTCCGACTCAAGCGAGCCGCCCCATGCCCCCGCGCCACGCACCGCCACGGCCATCGAACCGCCCGATCCAGGATCGTCGTCCGCCGGTCTAAAAGCCAATCTCGGGCAGGCCAGGGCTGCCACGCGGACCACGCCATCCTCGATCAGGGCCAGTGCAACCACCCAGTGTTCGTGGCGCAGGAAGCCGGCCGTGCCGTCAACCGGATCCAGGGTCCAGAATCGTTGGGCCGGCTCCCCTTGGCCGCGATCGATCCAGACTTCGACCTGCCTTTCTGTCGCTTCGCCGATGGTGGCGGCCACGTGTCGGGTGACGGCCGCGCGCACCGCCTCCGCCTGCTCCTCCTTTGCAGCGAGTGGCTCGACTCCTCGGCCACCAAAGGATCATCGGGGAATGTGGTTTCTAGTTGACGGCTGACCAACGCCTGGCAGGCGAAGTCGGCAACGGTCACCGGCGAGCGGTCGTCCTTGATCAACTCCGGTGTGACCATGGCCGCCTGCACCCGCATACCCAGGCGGGCGGCGTCTCGAACGGCCGACAGTGCGAAACGGCTCTCGGCATGATAGGTATCGAAGATCGGCGGCAAGCGTCGCACCTCCTCGGGCCTCTGGCGTTGATGTGTAGTTTACAATCTTAGAATGTTCTCACGCGAGCGAACTCCACGGACTCTGGCGGCTTCATTGGCCGTGCCACTCTTGATTGGCTGCGCCTTTGTCAGTCAAACGGTCACGGCGCCACTAGCCACCGAAGAACGCAACCCGGAATTTCCCGTGCCAGCCTGTCCACCCCTGACCGATACACCGCTTCCCGCAACGCAAGGTCCTTCCCCGACACCGCCGCTGATCTCCGGCCTGCCGGACTCGGCCTCGGCGGCATGGCAAAGCGGTGGTCACCGGGCTGGCCAGCCCGGTGGATGTCGAGACGCCCGGCGACGGACGGCTGTTCATCGTTCAGCAGCCAGGTACGATCGTGATCTACGAGAATGGACAGGTCCAAGGGAAGCCCTTCTTGGACCTGCGGGATCGGGTCAACACCGACGGCCTCGAACGGGGCCTGCTCGGCCTGGCATTCGACCCCGACTTCGCTCAGTCCGGCTATTTCTATGTCGATTACACCGGGGCAGGAGGCGACACTTTTGTGTCCCGCTTCCACGTCGACCCCGGCACTAACCAGGCCGATCCATCGAGCGAGCACAATCTGCTGCACATCCAGCAGCCTTACGCCAACCACAATGGGGGGCACCTGGCCTTCGGTCCCGATGGGTACTTGTACGTCGGTATGGGCGACGGCGGCTCGGCCGGAGACCCTCACAGGCAATGGACAGGACCTGGGCGTGCTGCTCGGCAAGCTGCTGCGGATCGACGTCCATGACGGCGATCCTTACGCCATCCCGCCGGACAATCCCTTCGTGGACCAACCCGACGCCAGGCCCGAGATCTGGGCTTATGGGCTGCGCAACCCGTGGCGCTTTTCCTTTGACTCGACCACAGGCGATCTCTACATCGGCGACGTGGGCCAGAGCCGATGGGAAGAAATCGACTTCCAGCCGGCAGGTGACACCGGCGGCCACAACTATGGTTGGTCCATTCGTGAAGGATTTCACGAATACAAGGGGCAGGCGGACGGCCTGACTGATCCGGTGGCCGAGTACAGCCACAGCGACGGCTGCTCGGTCACTGGCGGGGTGGTCGTGCGCGACCCGGCCCTATCGAGCTGGCAGGGGGTCTATCTGTACGGCGATTTCTGCTCGGGCTCGGTCTGGGGGTTGCGGCGTCAGCCTGACGGAAGCTGGTTGAACGATCGGCTCTTTCAGACCTCAGCCGCCATCAGCGGCTTTGGCGTCGACGCTGGCGGCAACGTCTATCTGGTTGACCGCAACGGTGGGCTGTACCAACTGGTTCCGGCCGGCTAGCGAACCACGAGATAGATCGCTACGGCTCCCAAACCCAAACCGATGATGGCACTGAAAGCCAGGCCGGCCGTAAGCACCCACACGGCCAGCGTCTGACGCCACGGCTTGCGCTGGCCCTCTCCCCGGCTGGGCCGACGATCGATCCAAACCCCGCCCCATGGCGCTGAAGAACAACACCAGAAGCGCCAGCAGGACCAGACTGAGCAGCGCCGCCGGCGTAAAGACCAACCCCAACCGGATGAACGCCTCCTGAGTCAGCCGGGCCAGTAGCCTGGCAAAACGATCCGGCGCGGCGGCAAAGATCGCCAAAGCTGTCAGTGACAGGCCGAGCATGGGCAGGGCTGCGATCAGCGTCGCCACGGCGCCGATGCGAGCCGCTTGTCGTTGGTCCGGCGCATAGCCCGGCTTGCGCAGCCCGAGCCCGCAGCGCCATCACGGCCAGGGCGACCAGCAGCGCCAGCAAGGCCCAGGGTGCGGATTCGAAAACAGGTGCCAGGATAGCGATCGCCAGGGAGCGGCGCCAGCAGGGCCTGCCAGCGGCCGGGTGACACGAAGGCCATCAGCCGCGCTCCGACCGAGGCGATGAACAGCAGCCCGACCGGCGGCAGCAGCCAGGTGGCCGTGATGCCCAGGCGAGATCGCTGCGGCCGGGATGGCGTCTGCACCGGACGGGGGACTGGTGTTTCGGGGCGCTCCAGTGCATATAAGCGCGGCCAGGATCACGATCCCCAGCAACGTGGCCGGCGCAAACACCAGCATCGAGCGGATGACCTCCTCGCCCGGCAGCTGGGCCAGCAATCGGCCAAAACGCGTCGGGCGCTGCGTAGAAGACGGCCAGTGCCGCCACAGAGAGCAGCAGCATGGGTACCGTCGGCACGAGCACGGCGGCCGGCTGCCCAGCGCGTGTAGCGGCGGCCAGCGGAGGCGTCTCGGGTGGGATGGTGCTCTGGGGGTCGGTTGCGTTCGGTGGCACTCATGGCTGCAGCCTCACATCTACACTTGCCAGGTGGGTATCGCCGCCAAAAGCAGGGCTCACGTCGCGCACCACCACCCGCCCCGTCCCGGGCTGGTCGAGCATGTAGCTCAGGTCGGCCTCGAACGGTCCGGGCTGGCCCAGGTCGGGCGCGTTGACGATCACCGGTTCTTCGGCCAACTGGTTACCCTTCGGCATCATACAGGTCGATCACCAGGGTCTGCTCGAAGCCGGCCAGGCCAAAGCCGGCGACGTGCAGATTGCCTCCGTTGACCACGGCTCCGGCCAGCGGCTGGTGGATGACGATCTGCTCCGGGTGGGGCGCGGCGGGGTGCACGTCGGGCGATCCACCCGGCGCCAGGTGCACGCCGACCGACGCCAGATGTGTCACGCCTCCGTCCCGCGGGCTTGTGGCGAACACCTGCAGGAAGGCCTGCCGCGGCTGGACGACATTGAATGGGAGGTCAACCTCGAAGGGACCGCGCTGCCCGGCGTCGGCCCGGATGCTGGCGACAAGCGATGCCAACTGGGTGCCATCGTCCGCCAGCAGTCTGACCGCCAGCGTCTGCTCGAAGGCCGGATTGGCCATGCCCTGGAGGTGGATGGGGCTGGTCAGGCGCGAGCCCGGCCCGGGCGACAGGATCAGGATGCGCCTCGTCCGGGAGGTTGGTCGGCGACCGTGTCGGTCGCGCCAGCGGCCTCGTCGCTGACGCCGTCGGCGGTGCCGGGGCCGGGCCACAGGCGATCAGGCCCAGCGTCAGGCTGATCCCCGCGACCAGCCGCGCCAATTCGACGGACCGGAAGCGGCGGGAAGCATGCATGTTCCAAGTCTACCCGCCCCAACCACCCTTTGACAGACGAACATATGTTCTATATAATGAGAAGCAACCGCAGCCCGTGCCGGCGCGGCGTGACATCCTTGGCCAGGAGGTAATGTGGGACTTTTCGGGCGGTTGCGCGGCCAACGGGACGGCGACAGCGGTCCGTTGGCCGACGCGTTCGATGAACGAGCCGGGCTCCAGCTTGAGCTCGATCCGGAGCTGAGCGCCCGCTTGCGGCAGGCAGCCGAGCGGCGCGGCCGCCATCCCCGGGCCCTGGTCCACGATCTACTGGTTGACGGCCTCGAGCAGGCGCTGCGCCGCCGCCAGGCCCAGGCCGTGCTCGACCAACTCACGCCGCGCCAGCAGCAGGTCGCCAAGCTGACCACCCGCGGCTACACCAACCACCAGATCGCCGAGGCGCTGGTGGTCTCACCCGGAGACGGTCAAGACCCACATCCGCCACGTACTGGAGCGGTTCGACGTCGCCAGCAAGGCCGACCTGCGCGTTTTGCTGCTCGATCTCAAGATCCGCTGGTGGGAGGTCGATTCCTGACCGGCCATCGCTTGACAGGCTCACCCACGCGGGTATCCTCACAATGGGCCGGAACCGGGCCATTCGCCCTGTGCGGCCCCAAACCATGCCCGAGAAGACACTCTCCATCCACACCGCACGCCGCATCTATGACCTCATCGGACGAGCCTACGATCTCGCCGCCGCCTTTGAGGGCCGGGCCCAGCAGGTAGGGCGCCAGAAGCTCCAGCTTGAACCCGGGCTGCGCGCGCTCGAGGTAGGCGTCGGCACGGGGCGCGAGCACCAAACCCTGACCGGCGCCGTCGCCCCGGCGGCCTGGCCGTGGGGCTGGACCTGTCGTTCGTCATGGCGCGCCTGACCCACCGACGGACGCGGTCGCCCATTTGCCAGGCCGACGCCAGCTGGATCCCCTTCGCTGACGGCAGCTTCGACCGGGTCTTCGCCGCCTATGTGCTCGACCTGATGGCGGCGCCCGTCCTGCCCGTGGTCATGCGCCAGTTCCGGCGGGTCTTGCGGCCCGGAGGCAGGTTGGCAGTGGTGGCCATGACCGAAGGCGTCACCCCGGCCAGCCGCGCCTTGGTCAGCGTCTGGAAGGCCGTCTATGCTGTCAGCCCCAAGCTCTGCGCCGGCTGCCGCCCACTCCAACTGGCCGAGATCGCCCGCCAGGCCGGATTCACACAGGTCGAGGCGCAGGTCGAGGTGGAGTGGGGGGTTCCCAGCGAGGTGCTGGTGGCCGTTCGAAGCTGACACGCCGCCGGTGTTAGACTTCGGGTATGGCTGCTTCTACTCGGCGCTTGCCGACGCCTCACGGTTTCCTGAGATGGCTGCTCCGCCTGCCGATCAACCTGTACCATCTGCGCCTGGGATGGGTGCTCGGCGAACGCTTCATGCTGCTCGAACACCTCGGCCGAAAATCCGGCAGGTGGCATCAGGTGGTGATCGAAGTCGTCGGCCACGACGCCCAGACCGACACCTACTTCGCCGCCTCCGGCTGGAACATGCGCTCCGACTGGTACCGCAACATCCTGGCACATCCCCAGGTCCGGCTGTCCACTGGACGTCGCCGCCGCATGACCGCCGTCGCCCAGGTCCTGGAGCCGGCACCTGCCAGCGACAGGCTGGTCGATTACGCCCGCCGCCATCCCTTCGCCATGAAAGAACTGGCCGAGATCATGGGGTTTCCCAAGCACAAGACCCAGGCCGACATCCGCGCCATCGCCGAGAGCCTGCCTATCCTCGGCTTCCATATCGCACCCTGGCCCCAGTCCACGTCCGACTGACCCGCCGCGTTGGCATGTCATGCCGAGGCGCCGCCAGGCGACGAAGCCACCGTTTCGTCTGGGCAGATCGGAACGATGGCCACGCTCGCTGGCCATGACACACAGTCGCTCCACGACGAAAGCCGACCTCAAAGCTGTTCAGCCCAGTCGGCCGGGATGACCATCATCCTCAAGGTTAGAGTATGTGAAATACTTCACAAGCCGCGACCTCGGCGCAAGAGTCCTCGTATAGCAATGGAGGACAACCTCAGACACAGACCCATCCCGGAAGGAGATCCGCTCATGCTTGCAAGAAAACCCCTGCTCGCACTGTCCGTGCTGGCCGCGGCGGCGCTGGCCTGTAGCTTCAACTTCGACCTGCCCAAGATCAGCTTCGGCACGGCCGACACCGGCCCGACCCAAACCGAGACGATTCACATCCCGGCAGCAGACCAACGACCCGGCCGTGCTTGAACTCCACTTTGGTGTTGGCGACCTGATGATCGGGCCCGGGGCCGTTGGGAGCCTGGTGGATGGCACCGCCACCTATAACGTGGAGCGGCTCAAGCCTACCGTCACCCAATCGGATTTGGGTGTGATCCTGTCCAGCGTGGACATCGACGTGAACGACATCCCGTTCACTCCGCTGGATCCGGGCGCCAAGCTCAAAAACACCTGGGATCTCCAGCTGGGCACCCAGCCAATGGACTTGACCATCGCCGCCGGCGCGTATCATGCCGAAATGGACCTGGGCGGGGCGTCGATTTCGATGCTCACGGTGCAGGATGGCGCATCGGACGTCCATCTTGACTTCTCGCAGCCGAACCGGGTGGCGATGAATCAGTTCGCCTACAGCACGGGTGCCTCCAGCGTCAAACTGACCCATCTGGCCAACGCCAACTTCGAGACGCTGGTCTTTAGCGGCGGGGCCGGCGACTACACCCTCGAGTTCAGCGGCGACCTCAGGTCGGACGAGGACGTGACAGTCAAGGCCGGGCTGGGGAAGGTGACCTTGATCATCCCCGACGGCATACCTGTCATCTTCGATGTCAGCGGCGGCCTGACCAACATCACTATGCAGGGCAGCTTCCAGGGCGGTGGGCGCCAGTTCAACCAGTCCGCTGCCGGACCGTCCCTCACCTTCCACGTGGAGATGGGAGCGGGCAACCTGATCGTGCGTAACCCCTGATCGGCACGAAGCTGCCTCCTGGATCCTGTCCAACCGAACAGGCATCCAACACGTAAGGGCACGGCATGCCGTGCCCTTGCCGGTCTCCGCGTGGCGCCGGCCCGTCATGCTCACGGGTCATGTGGACCTGGCCCAGCGCGCCATCGATTGGGACCACCTGAAGCAGGATGGGAGTGAAAGATTCAGACTCTGAAGGGGGAATGGCCTGTCAGCCGAGCAACCCCCCGTAGAACAAGCCGATCAGCAAGTTGAAGATGATGTACACCGCCAGGCCGATGACCGCCGTCACCAGCGCCTTGAAGGTGTCAAATTCCATGGTTTCGCGGATAGCGATCACGCCGGCGGCGATGGTCAGGAGCCAGGCCGCCAGCCGGAAGAACGGCCCTACGCAGGGCAAGAAACCGAGGACGCCGACGAAGCGAGGCGCGTTGGCGTACCCAAGCGCTCGCACCATTTCACTCAGTTGGCTCCGCCCGCCGAGAAAATCGCCCACAAGGTTGGCGATCACCGCCCACAGAAGCCAACCGATGAGGAGCCCGTTGATCAACTCGGCTCCGAACCCCAGCGCCCAGTGGCGGCTACCGATTCCGGTGCCGATGGCTGAAAACAAGGTGGCCACCAGCACCATGAGGGCGGCCTCACCTAGCAGCCGATCGTCGGCGGCCACTTCCCGGTAGAGGCTGGAGTCCAAACGCATGGCGCGCAGCACACGTTCAAACATGGCGATCGCCTCCGATGCCTGGTTGACGCCCGCTTCAGTCGGCGGTCTTGAGAGTCAACCGCCCGTCTGCCAAAGGCTCATAGGTCATGGGTCCTTGCGGGATCTTGTTGATGATCTGGAGCTGGCCAGCGTCCATCGCTTCCCAGATAATCTGGAACGGCGCCTTCCCGTCCACCCACTTTTCAGCGATGACGCAGCCATGGCCAGGCAGGACGGTGAACACAAGATTCCGAGGGTCGTCTGGATTGCTCAGTGCCACCGAACGGCCGAAGGCTTCCTTGATGCCCTGGGCCTGCGCTTCCGTGGCGCAAGACACCAGGTAGTGATAGTAGGGTGCGTCCAGCGGCACATACTCAACCGCTTCGGGATCGTAGCCGCCGATCGCCCGGTGACCATGCAGCTTGGAGCGCACTACCGGCACCTCGTCATCTACATCCCAGGCCCCCCCCAAACTGATCTTGGGGAGCACCCGGTCCATGTCCAGCATCTCCACCGCTTCCGATGAAGGCGGATCGTTTCGCTTGCCCTCCACGTGCCGGACCTGAGCGCCGCTCCCGTCCGGCCGCAGCCCGACGATCACGGCCAGATCGTCCTCGGTGATGTTGCCCTTGTCCACCGGGCGGGCGCTGCCGGTCACGGTTGCGATCAGCGCCTTAAGATGGGGCTCCCAGGTGGCAAAGCAGCCTTCGCTGTACTGGCTGGCGACCGAGTTCGGCCACGGCCGGCACCTGCACCAGGTCGACGATGCGCACCATTTCGGTGAAGAAGCGGCGGTTGTCCAGCTCCAACGCGGCCGAACGCATCTCATCAACCGTGTTGAGCGAATCCCATTCCTCGCGGCCGATCAAGGGTTCGAGCACACTGTGCTCAGTGACCTCGCCGGTGCTGGCGGCGGTCACGATCCGCATCACGATATCGGAGTAGAAGTCCCCTCCCTCGCCAGCCAGGCTGCGTGGATGGGCCCCAACCAAATCGAAGTGATATGCCAGCTCAGGCTCCTCGTCGCCGACCACAAGCACAATCCGAATGCTCTTGGACTGAGCCTGCAGCAGGCGTTCCAGGGCCATGATCGGCCCGCCTCGCAACCCCTGTTCCACCAGGACGCGATAGGCGTCCGGCGCCAAGCCGGGGAATTGGAAATCCTGCAGATCGGGCGGGTCTTTCGCAAGCGCCTCGTCAAAGTGACTCAGGGACTGCTCGAGCACCTCGGGGGTCACATGGATGAGGGTGTAGATGGTTGGGGACCGCTCGAGTCCGAACTTGCGCCGTGCCGAGAAAAGCATGGCATCTCGCCAGCCCAGCGGCTCACCGTAAAGAGCCGTGGTCACCAGGACGTCGGTATCATCGGCCGGCGTGTCCTGGATCTCATGGCCGTGCTCCTGGAAAGCTTCCAGCAGATTGTCGGCGACATCCTCCAGCATTGCCGACATGGGCCCAGGCTCAAAAACCACCTTGATCTTCTTCAGCCAAGGATGGGTTGGCTTGGCCGTCTGTTCGAGACTCACACTCATGAATTGCTTCTCCTAACTCCGACCCTCTCGGGCCGAACGGCCATCCCTGGCCTGGTGCGTTGTCATCGGTTCATTCGGGAATATGGCGCTTGAAGACTCGGTGGTTCTTATATGGAACCCCACCTACGTTCTCGAGGTCGCGCCGCATTTCTACGGCGCTTTCCGCCACCTGAGTTAGGTCAGCATGCCGAAAGCCATAATCCCGGACCGTTTTCTCCATCTCCGAGTACATCAGGGCGTTCCCTCCTCGCCCCTTGAATTCAGGCAGGATGCCGATGCCGTTCAGCGACACCCACTTCGTCCGCCGGAACTCTATCAACAGATCGATGAGGCCGAAGGGGAACAGCCGCCCGCCATTCCGCTGGATGGCGGCCGAAACGTCTGCGAAGGCGAATAAAAAGCCTACCACACGATCTTCATGGGTGATGATCTTGATCAGCTTCGGATCGGCGACGGTCATCAGGTTGTCGGTAAGGAATTTGATCTCATCTTCGGTGAGAGGATAGTACTCCCAATTGTTGATGAACGAACTCGTTGTAGGCGCGCCCGATACGGTCGGCCCATTTCACCAACTCGCGCTTGCTCTTGAATTGGCGTACGGTCAGGCCGCTGACCCTCTGGGCACGCGTTGCGATCTTGTGGACCCGCTCCGGCATGCGGAACTTGTTGGCATCAAGGTAGCACGAAACGAAATCAACTTTCTTTTCAAAACCTAGCTTCTCGGCGAACTCGGGATAGTAGGGTGGGTTGTAGTTCATCATCGTCATGGCGGGTCGAAACTCGAAACCTTCGATCAGCATGCCGTAGCCATCCAGCGCGCCGAAACCCTTGGGGCCGACGATATCGGTCAGCCCCCGATTGCGCGCCCAATCAAAGGCCGCCTCAAACAGAGCCTGGGCGACCTCGAAATCCTCGATGCACTCAAAGTGGTAGAACTGGGCCTCACGTGTGCCATGGTAGGCATTGTAAGGCTTGTTCTCCATGGCCGTGATCCGTCCCACCGGCTTGCCATCTTTCCGCGCCACAAAAAAATCGGCGTCGGAGTGGCCATAGAAAGGATGCTTGTCCCGATTGAGCATGGTGGCAATATCGATGCGGATGGGAGGGACCCAAAGGGGATTGCCGCGGTAGAGTTCGAAGGGAAGATTCAGGAAATCACGAGTGTCGCGTTTTGAGTGTGTGTCGATCTTTTCGACTTTGAGCATGCGCACCTCGATCGATCGGTTTAGCGGATTGTAACATCGGCCCTATCCGTCTACAATCGGGCCCTCAACAGCTGGAGGTTGCTCGTCACGTGATCGTCAAACTCTTGTTGGCATTCTTTCGGTCCGGATTGTGGCTGCTGACTCGAACGCAGGTTGACGGGATCGAGAACGTGCCTGATCCCCCCTACATCCTGGCCACCAACCACCTGGGGACGCTTGACGTCCCCTTCATTTATGGCACGGTTGGCGGCCCGCACCTCGTCGGTTGGGCGGCCGAGAAGTATGAACGTAGCCTGATCCGGGGCACCATCCTTAGAGCAGGCGGGGCGGTCTTTATTCAGCGCGGCAAGGTGGATCGGCATGCCCTGGACTTCGCCGTCGAGACCCTTAAGAGCGGGAAGTCTTTCGGCATGGCACCGGAGGGCACGCGCAGCCCTCACCACAGCCTGATTCGCGGCAAGACCGGTGTGGCTTATCTGGCCGCCGAGTCCGGCGTGCCCGTGGTGCCCGTGGCGCTCACCGGCACCCATCGCCCGTATGATCATTGGTTGCGGCTGCGCCGCCCCCTGATGACGGCGCGCTTCGGACCCCCGTTCCATCTTCCGCCCCTTCCAGAAGAGGGACGTGGGGAGGCCCTGCGCAAGAACACCGATGAGATCATGTGCCGCATCGCAGCGTTGCTGCCACCCGAATACCGCGGCCTCTACGCCAATCACCAGCGCACCCTCGAATTGATCGCGCAGGGGTACGGCTACTGAGCCCGCGCTGGTTGTCCAAGCCCGGGATACGCTTTGTGAAATCTTTCACAATCTGAGGCTCATCCGATGTCCCTTTTGAATCCGCTTTCGATCCTGTTCTTTAGCCTGACATTGGCTGCACTGGGCTCCCTTATCGTCCTCGCCCGTGGGGCCACCGACCGACAAAGCCCGGCCTTCGGCTTGGCCGCCCTGGGATTGATCGGAAGTTTAGATGCGATGTCGCTGTTGGGGGGCTTCTCCATCGGGCCGGTCATGGCCCTGGTGGCGGTTCCCCTGGCGGTGCTGCTTGCCTGGGGGGCAGGCAGCTTTCGCATGCCGCTGGGGTTGATGGCGGTGGCCACGGCGCTGCTGGCCGTGGGTGCGCTTCAAGGCGGGTTGTCTGGGACCCTGCGCTGGGGGCTCGGATTTGGCCTGGCGGCCGTCGCCGCGCTCTCCGTGATGCGGCTGGTGCGCTTCTGGGCGAGCCGCGAAACCGGCGAGTTCAGCGGTTGGTGCCTCGCGCTGAGCGCAGCCCTCGGCGGCGTTGGCCTGATCTTCGGCATTCCCGATCCGGGGGGGATCGGACTGTGGGCGGCCCGGGCGGGCGCCGTTGCGGCGGCCGGCCTGGTGTTCTTTGCCGCGGCGCTTCCAGCTCGGCCTGGTCGCTGTGGCTCTCCTCGACGCTCTGTTGGCCCTCGGTCTCTCCGGCTTCTGATCCCGGCCTCCGCCGGGCCATTTTCGGCCTCTGCTGCACCACGGCGCGACTTTCGGCCGCCGGCCTGTGTATGGGCTAACACCATGGCCAGATTCCGTCAGCACGGCCCCGCCCTGATGCTGTTCTTCCTGGCGCCTGCTATCGGCGAACTACTCTCCGGGGCCTCGCCCCCTTTCAAATTCTTCAACCCTTTCTTGTTCGTGGTGCTGTGCGTCTTGTACGGCGGCGGGGCCCTGCTCGTTCGCGAGCTCGACTCTGCGCTGGGGCAGAGGCTGGCCGACGATCCTGACTCTGGGGGCTGCCTACGGACTGCTAGAAGAGGGCCTGATGGTCAAGAGCCTGTTCGACCCGGCCTGGCCCGGGCTGGGAGAGTACGTCGCCGTCGGGCGCGCCTGGGGAGTAAATTGGATCTGGGGCGTGGATCTGACCATCTACCACGCCGTCATCAGCATCTCTATTCCCATCCTGCTGGTTGAGCTGACTTTCCCCGAACGATGCCAGGCCTGGGTGTCCCCACACGCGCTGCGGGTCGTGGGCGGTCTGCTGGCGGCCGACGTCTTGTTCGGTTTCGCCCTGATCACCCCCTACCGTCCGCCAGCGCTCCCGTATGTGTTGACCGCAGCCCTGGTGGTCGGCCTGATCCTTCTCGCGAGGAGGCTGCCAGCCTCCTTGTTCGCTGCCCCTTATCCCGTTGCCCCCCACCGGCGGGTTGGCTGGGTCGGCCTGGCGGCTTTCGCTGGCACGTTGGCCTATTTCGGCGTCTCGTGGGCTCTGCCCGCCAGCCGGCTCTCGCCGTGGCTGTTGTTCGAAGCCGTGGGTTTCGTGGTGGCTGGCACGGGCATGACCATCATCGCCCTGACCGAGGGCGGACGCCTGTCGTCCCCGGCTCACCGCCTGGCCATGGCCTCCGGTGCCCTTTCGTTCTTCATCCTCCTCGCCCCGCTTCAGGAATTCGGCCGCGGGGCGATCGGGATGCTCCCGGTGGGCCTGCTGGCGCTGCTGATGCTCGTCTGGCTGTCACGGCGCGTCCGGCGGTTTCCGCTTGAAGCATCGGTCTCCCGCTCGCCCTCCCCTGCACTTCCCCCGCGCGGGTGATCTGCGGATCATCCCAAATCAACCTCGAGTGGGATTGTCTCCCAGCGCCTTTGCGGCTATATCTTTAGCACATCTGTTCTATTGATAAGCCTGCTGTCTGAGAGGGGCGCCATGCTTCACAACGAGCTCGTCCTGCGAACGACCCCCGATATACCGATCCCCGGCATCGACCCGGCCCTGTTGGATGCCATCAGCCGACCCAGGCTGACTCTGCTGTGGGGCGTCACCACGCCCACCCGCACCCTGCTGGCCGCCTTGACCATGATCGCCGCCGGCGGTCAGAGTGTGCGGGTCTTCGATGGCGGCAACCGCTTCGATGGCTACTTTGTGGCCCGGCTGGCCCGCCGCCTGACGCCCGACCTGCAGGCGGCGATGGGGCGCATTCATCTGTCGCGGGCTTTCACCTGTTTCCAACTGGCCGAGTTGATCGAAAACGTCCCGGCCGAGCCATCACCTCTGTTTGGCCTCGACTTTCTAGCCACCTTTTACGACGAAAGCGTTCCCTTGCGCGACAGCGAGCGGCTGCTGTCGACCACCCTGGCACATCTCAGGCGCCTGGCGGCCGTGGGGCCGGTGATCATCGGTGCGCAGGAACCGCGCAGCCTGGTCAAAGATCGTTGGTCCTTGCTCGACCAACTGCAGGCAGCCGCCGACGGCGCCTGGCTGCTTCGCCTGCCCGAGTCCCAACCACCCTTGCAGCCCCGGCTGTTCACTTGAGATGCCCAATCGATCATGTCCAAGTCATCGCCCTCACCGACCGAACATCAGCGTTACAAGCTAGCGCTAGGTGCTAGAAACTAGAAGCCAGGAGCTATCCATGGGCCGCACCCTTCCCTCCATCACCCAAGCCTTCCTCCAGGAGCAGAGCTCCCTGGCGCGCTTCCGCCGGGCCTTGCGCCGGGAGGATCAGCACGCGCTGGACGAGCTGCTGGCCGACGCCCGGCGCCATCTGGCGGCAGCGGCCTACGCCTCCCATCTGCTGCCGTTCGAGGTCATGCTGCTGGCCATGCTGGTCGAAGAACACAAGGCGGTCATCGACCTGCGGCGGCGCCTGGACGACATGGAAGGAACAGTCGAAACGCTCGCCTCACCCCGCCTGGCTTCCCCGGACGGCGGCCGGACGGACGCCTGAGCGTGCCCAGTTTTTACGGCTGGCTGTTCGATGCCTACCCGCGGGGCGCGGCATGGCGGTCTGGTTTCTCGACAACGAAGGGCGCGCCGTGCCCCTGCTCGACCATTTCACCCCCGCCTTCTACGCTCGCGGTCCACAGAACGATTTGCACGATGTCTGCCGGATGCTGCGCACCCAGCGCGCCCCGGTCGGGCTGCGCCGCACCGAGCGGCGCGACCTGTTTCTCGATCAGCAGGTGGAGGTGCTCGAGGTGGGTGTGCGCTTTCCTGCCCTACTGCAGCGCCTGCAGCGCCAGGTGGCCGAATTCCGCCCTCATCTAACCTACTACGACGCCGACATTCCGATCCCCCAGCGCTACGTCCTGGCCCGCGGGATCTTCCCGTTGGCCTATTGCCGGGTAGAGCACGCCGACGGCCGCCTGATTGCCATCGAGGCGCTCGACTCCCCCTGGGACGCCGAGTACCGCCTACCGCAGCTGCGGGTGATGACCCTCCGCCTGGACGGCGAGCTGCGCAACCCGGCCCGGGGCTACCGCAGCGATTTATTGGTCGAGGCCGGCGGCCAGAGCTACGTCTTTAAACGCGACCAGGGACGCCAGCTCGTGCTCGGTGTGCGCCACCTGCTCGAGCAGCACGACCCCGATCTACTGGTCAGCGCTTATGGTGACTCCTTCATCCTGCCGCGCCTGATCGAGCTCTCGCGTCACTACGGCCTTCCCCTGCCGCTCAACCGTGACCACGGGCAGGCGGTCGGCCACAAGCGTGCCCATTCCTACTTCTCCTATGGCAAAGTCATCTTCCGCGACGAGCAGCACACCTTGTTCGGCCGCTGGCACATCGACCGCCAGAACGCCTTCCTGGCCGATGATTACGGGCTGGACGGCAACCTGGAGATCGCCCGTCTGACCGGCCTGCCGGTGCAGACCGTGGCCCGCGTTTCCACCGGCACCGGGATCAGCGCCATGCAGGTCGCCACGGCGCTGCGGCGCGGCGTGCTCGTCCCCTGGCAGAAGCGGCAACCGGAAGCCCTCAAGACCGGCCTCGACCTGTTCGCCGCCGACAAGGGCGGCCTGGTCTACACCCCCATCGCCGGCCTGCACGAGCACGTGGCCGAGTTGGATTTCACCGCCATGTACCCCAGCCTGATGGTGCACTTCAACTTGTCGCCCGAGACCGTCAAGGCCGAGTGCTGCCCGGGCGTACCGGTGCCCGAACTGGGAACCCCCGTCTGCAACCACCGCCAGGGCCTAGTGCCGGAGACGCTGGCCCCGCTGCTCGAGAAGCGCGCCCGCTACAAGGCGCTCATGCGCGCCCTGCCCGAAGACGACCCGCGCCGCGAGGTCTACCGGCGCCGCTACTCGGCCCACAAATGGCTTCTGGTGACCTGTTTCGGTTATCTGGGGTACAAGAACGCCCGCTTCGGGCGCATCGAAGCTCACGAGGCGGTCACGGCCTACGGCCGCGAGGTCCTGCTGCAGGCCAAAGAAATCGTCGAAGCTCGCGGCTACCGCGTGCTGCATATGTACGTCGACGGCCTGTGGATCCACAAGCCCGGCGCCCGCGGCCGCCCGGATTACGAAGGGCTGCTGGAGGTCATCAAACACCAGACCGGCCTGCCGATCGAGTTGGAAGGCGTCTACCGCTGGCTGGCGTTCCTGCCGTCGCGCACCGAGCCGCGCGTGGCGGTCGCCAACCGCTATTTCGGCGCTTTTCAAGACGGGTCAATCAAGATCCGAGGCATTGAGGCTCGGCGTCACGACACGCCGGCTTACATCAAAGACACACAGCTCCACATCCTCGAGATCCTGGCCGACGGCCGGGACGCCGCCGGTTTCCGGGCGCTTCTGCCCAAGGCCGTTGCCTATGCCACCGAACGGCTGCGGCTGCCTGCGCGCCGGGCAGGCGCCGGCCAAAAGCCTGGTGGTCCAACAGCGCCTGTCGCGCGAGCCGGAAGAGTTCAGGGTGCGTACGGCCGCTGCCCGCGCCGTCCAGCAGCTGCTGCGCGCCGGGGTCCCCCTCAGCGCTGGCGAGCAGTTGCGCTTTCTGTACGTGCCCGGGCCGGAGAAGGTGCGCGCCTGGGACCTGGTGGACCAAGCGATGCCCTACGATGTCGAAGCCTATACCGAACTGTTCCTGCGCGCCGTCGAGTCACTGCTCTCCGTGGCCAGCGTCGACCGGTCAATGCTCGAGAACTGGCTCCTGGCCGGGGCCGGGTACTGGGGGCCGCCCGGCGTGCTGCCTCCTCCCGGCGCCGATCCCCGCATGCCTCTGCTGGCAGCACGCGCCGGCGGCGAAGGACCACAGCGCCGCAGCCCGTCCCCGTGCCGGCCGCAGCCACCCAGGACCGATACACAGGACACTGGGGCCGCCGCTTTCCCTGAATGCCGGGTGGCCTTGACCGGGCAGAAAACAGTTAGAATCCTGCCGCGCCGCTGACGACATCGGCGCGGGCCGGCACCCACGCGCTCATCACACCAACGCCCGCCACCAACCCCGAGCCCGCCGCCCATCATCGCAAGCCACGAGGCCGAGACCATGCCTTCCTCTAGATCCGTTATCGCCATCACGGCCAGTCTGCTCCTGGCAGGCTGTCAGGCAGCCGCCACGCCCGTCGCCGCTCCAGCGAGCCCGACCAGCGCGCCGCCGAGCATCACGGACACCCCCACCGTGAGCCCCACACCGGCCAGCACGCCCAGCGGAACGTGGATCCGCCTGACGCCCGACAACGGCGCGCCGGGGACGCCGATCCAGATCGACGGCTATCTACCCGGCGGGCCAACCGCCGACGAAGCCCAAGGCAATCTGACATTGCAGCACACCACCGTTTGCTGGGACGGCTGCCTGACAGGATTTACAGCCGTGGACGTCCCCGTCCAATGGTCCGCCGACCAAGCTGGCAACTTCACCATCAACTTCAACGCGCCCAGCGTACCCTGGTGGGGTTCACAGGGGCCGCAACCGGTTCAGGATGGTGAATACGCCGTGGGGGTCCAATGCCTGGGTCCCCTCGTGCCGGGATGCGCCAACCAGGAGGCCTTGGCAACGGCCAGCTTCCAGGTGGTAGGCGCCCAACCCTCGCGCTGCGGCCAGGCACAGCCGTGCGCCGAGCTGACACTGAACCCCAGCCAGGCCCAGCCCGGAGATTCCGTGCAGGTATCCGGATGGGCCCCCTTGATCGAGACCATCAGCGGAGAGCCGTTTGGCTACACTCTCGCCATCCGGGCCGGCGACGCCAACACCTCGACCGGGCCCATCGGCCAGGTCACCCAGCAGCTCAACGGTGGACTCGACCGGGGGCTTCACGGTGCCCCAATCCATCCCCGGCGATGGCACGCTTTCGCCCGGGACGTACGACGTATTGCTTCAGGCGTCAGCGCCCCAGACGATCGTCATCGGCCAGGGTGGGCCAACGGTTGCCAAGGCCAGTCTCGCCCTGGGGCTATCCCTGGCATGGAGCTCGCTTGGTGTAGGCTCGCCCATTTGGCTGTCGCCGACGGCCGGCCTCGTCAGCCCGTCGATCAGCCTCGATCCCGGGGACGCCCATCGGCTGGCCTACTGCGCGCCAAACGCCATCCGACTATCGAAGCGATTCGGGGCAATCGTGGCGAGATGTACCCGTCGTCGGGGCCGTCGATGCCGTCAATCAGATCGGGTTCGAGATCATGTCGGGCGGGGCCACCGGCGGCGCGCCACAGTGTGTTTCCGTCGCACTCGACCCCGCCCATCCCAACAGCCTTTACGCTGTATTCGCCACAGCCGAACGGCAGATGGGCGCCCCGCCCGAGTTCTTCAAAGGGCTGATCACCACCGACCTTGGCGCAACCTGGCAGCTGGTTCCCGCGCCAGGCCCGGCCAACGATTTCGCATTTGGAGGTTTCGCCAGTTGGGCAGGGGGCCGGGTAGAAGCGCTGTTTGGCAGCGCTGGCGACCGTCCGGCCGGGCAGGTGGAAGCCACCCAGGATGGCGGCACGGCATGGCAGCCCCAGACCCTGACCTGTCCCCCCGCCGGACCATGCCTGCGATGGGGACCCAGCCCCAGCTCCATCAGCGGCATGGGCGCCCCTCGCCCGCAATCCCTTCTGCTTTCGGCCAGCGGCGGTCAGAGCTGGTCCGCCAGCGCAATCACGCTCGACCTGCACGCCAGTGTGGCTGGAGAGGTGGCTGGTTACGACGGTGGGCGAGCGGTGGTCTTGGCCGGCCAGGAACCCTTCCCCGCCCGCTGGACCAACGACGGCGGCACTACCTGGACAACCTTGACCCTGCCCCCGCTCCCTGGGTCTCCCGACGCAGCATTGGCCTACCCTGGTCTCCAAATCATGCCAGACGGATCGCTGATCGCCCTGGCCGATGACGGCGGGTGGAAAACCCTCCCTCCAGGCGCAGACGCATGGTGCTCGCTCGCCTCGGACCGTCTCCCCAAGGCGACGGTAAGGCTCGCTCTTGCCGGCGACAGGGTTTGGTGGCTAGACCCCGACACCGGCGGCCCATCGCATGCCGCGCTGGCCGCCTTTGCCTGTCCGCCCTAAAGGCAGATCTCCTGGGCCGCAAGACCAGGAGCCCGGATCGCTTCATCAACCGCCCGGCCAATCGCGTCTATACTTTGTGGCTAGACGTGGCCCTCCGATCTTGGCCTAGCGGGGGACGAATATGAACCGGCAGAGGATTGATATGAACTCATCTTTTGGCTCGAGCTTGCCCACACCCATGAGCGCCATGGCTCTCCAGGAAGCCGTGGCCAATATCATGCGCCAGGTGTACTTGTGGATAGCGTCCGGGCTGTTTGTGACGGCCGGCGTGGCGTGGGTCGTCGGGAGCTCATCGATCCTTCTCGTGTTCGCTCAGCTACCGATCCTCTTCTACGCTGTACTCATCGGCGAGTTCATTCTGGTCATTGCCCTCACGGCCGGCATCAACCGGCTGTCGCCTACGGCCGGGTTGGTACTCTTCTTCGCCTACGCCGGCCTGAACGGCGTCACCATGGCCCTCATCTTTTTGCTCTACACGGCCAGCAGCATTGCCTCTACCTTCGCCGTGACAGCCGGTCTGTTTGCGATTATGAGCATCTTGGCCTACTCGACCGGTCTGGATCTCACGCGCTTCCGCAGCCTGTTCCTGATGGGGCTGGTGGGACTGGTCCTGGGCTCGGTGGTCAATATCTTCTTCGCCAACAGCATTCTGTACTGGGTCCTGACCTACGCCGGGATCGCGCTCTTCCTTGGCCTGACCGCCTACGACACACAGCGGATCCGCCGCCAGGCGGAGGCCGCCATCGTGAGCGGCGAGCAGGCTGCACTTCAGAAGCTTGGCATCATGGGCGCCCTCAGCCTTTACCTCGACTTCGTCAACCTGTTCCTGCTGCTCTTGCGCGTCCTCGGGAGACGAAGTCGCTAAGCACTCGCTCGCCTGCATCGGATCTATAAAGTCGGGAGCGCGAGATTTGACGCTCTTGCGTAACTCATGGTATGATCGCACCATCAGCCGGCCGCTCGCACGTTCGGGGCGGCCTGCATGCACTGTCGGAAGGAGTAGAACATAAGCGCATCAGAATTCCGCATCAATGACGGCATCCGCGTTCGAGAAGTACGCCTGGTCGACGCGGACGGCGAAAACGTTGGCGTCGTGCCGATAGAGGATGCCCTCAGCCGTGCACAGCAGGCAGGGCTCGACCTGGTAGAGGTAGCCCCCAACAGTGATCCGCCGGTATGCCGGATTCTCGACTACGGTAAGTTTATGTACGAACGCGCCAAGAAGGAGCGAGAGGCGCGCAAGTCCCAGACCAAAGTTGAGATCAAGGAAATTCGCTTTCGCCCCAAGACCTCCGACCATCACAAATCCTTCAAGGTCAAGAACGCCAGAAGGTGGCTGGGTGAAGGCAAGAAGGTGCGTGTACGTATTCGATTCCGGGGTCGTGAGCTCGATTATCCCGAAATCGCCTTGAACGACTTGAAGAGCATCGCCGAGGAGCTCTCCGATGTCAGCATCATCGAGCAGGCGCCAAGTATGGAAGGGCGCACGATGCTGATGGTCCTGGCGCCTGAAGCCAACTGAATCTCGGTCACTCTCTGTTACAATTCGATGCTGTCCGCCGCGGACCCAACATTGTCCGCGGCGCTGTATGAAAGGGAGCCATCCATGCCCAGGAAAAAGACCAAACAGGGCAAGTACAAGCTCAAGACCCACAAGGCCACGTCGAAGCGCTTCCGCATGACCGGGTCGGGCAAGTTGGTGCGAACCAAAGGCGGCCAGAGTCACCTGCGCCGGCGCACCCCCAAGCGGAGCAAGCGTATGTTCGCCAAGATGCTGCCGGTTAAGGCATCCAAGATCCGCAAGCGCGTCCGCCGCTTGGCCCCCTATTTGAGCAAGTACCGCGCCAATCCCAACGCCCGGACGGGTCAGTCCTCCTGACCCCGGGGCTGTAGCGTGGCTGTTGTGCGCAGGCAACTGGCGTCGATAGTGGGCGCCGGCGCTCAGCGGGCCACAGGAGAGTAGAACGTGCCAAGGACCAAGGGCGGTGTTGTCACCCGCCGTCGCCACAAGAAGATCCTCAAGGGAAACAAAGGCTACTACGGCAGTCGAAGCAAGCTCTTTCGCCGGGCCAACGAGGCCATGCTCAAGAGCCTCTGGTACGCGTACCGCGATCGCCGCACGCGCAGGCGCGATCTGCGCAGGCTGTGGATCGCTCGCATCAACGCCGCCGCCCGCATCAACGGAACGACCTACAGCCGGCTGATCCATGGCATGCGCCAGAAGAACGTACAGCTCAACCGGAAAGTGCTGGCCGAACTGGCTGTTCGTGATCCCGGGGCCTTCAAAGCCGTCGTCGAGTCTGTCGCCGGCTAGTACGAGCGCTGATCAACCCTAAGGGACGCCGATGGCGTCCCTTTTGTTTTGCGGCCCGTATGCGGGGGCGATGATACAATCGGGCCGGATACTCTACATTCACCCTGGAGCCGTCCCCTCCCATGTCGGAACTGATCGCCCAGGCCCATCCTGCCACCGGTGTGAGCCTGAGTCTGATTCACGGTGATCTCACCCTGGAAATGGTCGACGCCGTCGTCAACGCGGCCAATGCCCAGCTGGCCCACGGCGGCGGAGTGGCAGCCGCTATTGTCCGTCGCGGCGGCTCCAGCATCCAGGCTGAGAGCCGAAGCTGGGTCGCGGAACATGGACCCGCCTCCCACGAGTGTCCGGCGCTGACCGGCGGAGGTGATCTGGCTGCGCACCACGTCATCCATGCCGTCGGCCCTCGATGGGGAGAGGGCCAAGAGGAGCACAAGCTTCACTCGGCAGTCTCATCGAGCCTGGCCCTGGCCGACATGACAAGCCTCGCCAGCATTGCCATGCCGGCGATCTCCACCGGCATTTTCGGTGTCCCCAAGGCTCTCGGCGCGAAAGTCATTCTCGGCGCCATCGCAGCCTACTTCGAAGAGCATGCCGACAGCGGCATCAAGGACGTGCGCGTCGTGCTCATCGACCGCGAGAGCGTTGACATCTTCGCGGCGGCCTTCAGGGAACGCTGGCCGACTGTGGAAACCCACTCATGATCAGTTCCCCGACCAACACGCGCGTCAAGTGGGTGCGGGCCCTTCAAGCCAAGCGCAAGGCGCGTGACGAGGAGGGGGTCTTTATCGTCGAGGGCACCCGCTGGGCGGAAGAGGTGCTGGCGGCCGAGTCTCCCGTCACCCTAGTCCTTCACACACCCCACCTGGATGAACGCGGCCGAGGGATGGTCAATCGATTGGCGCGTCTGGGCGGCGAGATCTTGTCCGTCAGCGATGACGTGATGGCGGCCTGCTCGGACACGCAAGCTCCCCAGGGATTGCTGTTGGTGCTCCCCAAACCCGAGATCTCCCTGCCGGCCTCCCCGACCTTGCTCCTCGTCTTGGATCGTATGTCTGATCCCGGCAATCTCGGGACCATTTTGCGGACGGCGCTGGCTGCCGGTGTCGAAGCTGTGGGCCTCACCCCCGGCAGCGTCGACCCTTTCAACCCAAAGGTAGTGCGGGCCGCCATGGGCGCGCTGCTGCACCTTCCGATCACGATCGTTGAGCCGGGCGACGTCCATTCGTGGGCCGGCCGGACCCGGCTCTGGCGGACCCAGGCCGGTGCGGGCACGCCCTACGATCAGGTAGACTGGCGAGAAGCGGCCACTTTGCTGGTCGGAGGAGAGGCCCACGGTGTGACACCCGAGCTGGGCCAGGCGGTGCCGGAGGCGACTCATATTCCAATGCGGGGCGCCAGCGATTCGTTGAACGCCGCCATTGCCACAGCCGTGTTCCTGTTCGAAATCAGGCGCCAAAGAGGCCATCCATGATCGTTCGATCTCTCACCGGTTTTGTCGACCCTGGCTGGCCCGTCGAGCCCGAGCGCCTTGACGGCCTGGCCAAGAGCCTCAGACCAGGCTCGTGACGCATTGCAGGCAGCCAACTACGAGGTCCAAACTCTGCGATTGGCGACGCCACCCCCGTCGGAGATGGGCCGGGCCGTACCCCATCAGGAGCGGGCCGAGTTTGCCCAGCGGCTGGAGGCCGAGGCGTTCGTGCACGGCATCGATTACGTCGCCGTCGGACCTGTGCTCCCCGATGAACCCCGGGGCTTCGCCGTGGTGCCCGACATGCTTTCGGCGACCGAGACGGTGTTTACGTCGGCGATCATCGCTGACCCCGAAACAGGATTGTCGGTGGCAGCGGCCCGGGCATCGGCTGACATCATCTCCCGCCTCTCCGGCACAACCGAGGATGGCTTCACCAATCTGCGTTTTGCCGCCCTAGCCAACGTCGGTGCCGGATCGCCGTTTTTCCCTGCCGCCTACCACCGTCCCGGACCGCCCGCCTTCGCCGTCGCCACCGAGGGCGCCGATCTGGCCATCGACGCCTTCCGCGATGTCTCCAGTCTGGCCCGCGGCCGGCGCCGGTTGGTAAGCATGATCGAAGCCCATGCCGCCGCCATCCAACGTCTTCTAACCCCGATCTCCCTCCAGAACGAGCTCCGCTTCTTAGGGATCGATTTCTCCCTGGCTCCCTACCCCGACCATCTGCGCTCCATCGGCACAGCCCTCGAGTCGCTGGGCCTGCCCGCCATCGGTTTGCCGGGGTCGGCAGCCGCCGTCGCCTACCTGGCCGATTGTCTGGACCGAGCGGAGTTCACCCGCACCGGCTTTTGCGGGCTGATGCTCCCGGTGCTCGAGGACTCAACGCTTGCCAGCCGTGCCGCCGCCAAGCAGCTTTCTGTGACGGATCTGCTGCTCTTCTCAACGCTGTGCGGCACAGGGCTGGACACGATCCCTCTCCCCGGCAACGCATCGACCGAAGCCTTAACGGCTGTGCTGCTCGACCTGGGGGCGATCTCCCTCCGGCACAACAAGCCATTGACCGCCCGGCTGATGCCCATCCCTGGCAAATCGGCCGGGGATGAGGTGCACTTCGAGTTCCCCTACTTCGCCGATTCACGCGTGATAGAGCTCGTCGCCGAGCCGCTCACCGGCCTGCTCAGCGGCTCCGGTATCCTCGACATCGAACCTCGCCGCGCCTAAGTCGACGGGACCATCTTGTCGCTTCCAGCCGGGCCACTTAGAATGCTCGCTGGCGGCTGCCATGCATCAGCCGCCGAGTTTGGCCGCCTTCGCTAGAACAGCCAGGTTGTAATGCTCGCTCACCTCAACCAAAAGCAAGAGCAAGCCGTCACCGCCCCTGAGGGCCCCACGCTTGTCCTGGCAGGCCCGGGGTCGGGCAAGACGCGCGTGCTTACCCACCGCATCGCCTACCTGGCGGCGGAGCGGGGCGCCGATCTGCCTTCGATCATGGCCGTCACCTTCACCAACAAGGCGGCGCGAGAGATGCAGTCCCGGGTGCGCGATTTGCTCGCGCCGCAGCTTCCTGGGGCGACCAGGGGACTGGATCTGGGAACCTTCCATGCCCTGGCAGCGCGCATGCTTCGTCGGCACGCTGACCATCTGCCCGTGAGCCGCGACTTCGTCATCTTCGATGATTCAGACCAGATGAGCCTGGTCCGCGATTGCCTCAAGGAACTGAACTTCGACCCCAAACAGGTGCAGCCCGGGCGCATCCTGGGGGCGATTTCTTCGGCCAAGAGTGAGTTGATCGATTGGCAGCACTTCTCTGCCAGCACTTACTTCGCCGAGATTGTCCACCGCGTCTACGAACGCTATCAAACAAGCCTTCAATTGAACAACGGCGTCGATTTCGATGACCTGCTAATGTACGCTGTCCAACTGCTACAGGCGCACGACGATGTGCGCGCCCAATACCACCGTCGCTACGGCCACATACTGGTGGATGAGTTTCAGGACACCAACACGGCGCAGTACGCTATGCTCCGGCTTCTCACCCCGCCTTCGAAGGATGTGTTCGTGGTCGGCGATGCCGATCAATCGATTTACCGCTGGCGCGGAGCGGACTACCGAAACGTTCAGCGTTTCCAGCAGGATTATCCCGAGGCGCAGGTCATCCTCCTCGAGCAAAACTACCGCTCAACCCAGACCATTCTCGACGCTGCCATGTCGATTATCGACCGTCTGCCCAACCGCCATGTCAAGAAGTTGTTCACCGATCGAGGGGCGGGCACATCGATCGAGCTGCACGAAGCCTACGATGAGTCGGATGAGGCGAATTTCGTCATCGACACCATTGCCATTCTGAACTCATGCGGGTGAGACCGAACCCGGCGAGTGTGCTGTGATGTACCGCACCAACGCCCAGTCGCGGGCCGTGGAAGAAGCCTTCTTGCGCGCCGGTCTCCCCTACCGGCTTGTGGGCGCCCAGCGCTTCTACGGCCGGCGCGAGGTCAGGGACATCGTCGCCTACCTGCGCCTCGTGCACAACCCGGACGATCGCATCAGCCTGCTCAGGGTGCTCAACACCCCTTCCCGCGGCATCGGCGCCAAGACGGTTCAGTCGCTTATCCGGGCCGCCGATTCTGCCGGCGTGTCCCCGGGGAAGGTGCTGCTAGGTCTCGGCCTCGGCGACGCTTCCCCATACGATAACCTTCTGGACAGCCGATCGGCGTCTACCCTTGCCGGTTTCGGACGGTTGTTCCCCGGGTGGCTCAGGGCACGCGACGTGCTCTCGGTGTCGGACCTCATCGACCGCATCATCAACGACGTCGGCTATCGAGAGTACATCGACGACGGCAGCGAGGAAGGTACGGAGCGCTGGGACAATGTCGCTGAACTGCGCAGAGTGGCCGAAGAGTTCCAGAACATCGACCTGGGGGCCTTCCTGGAACAGATCGCCCTGGTCTCAGATCAGGACACACTTACCGACGACATCAACGCCCCCATCCTGCTGACACTCCACGCCGCCAAGGGTCTTGAGTTTCAGATGGTGTTTATCATCGGCCTGGATGACGGGATGATCCCGCATCAGCGGTCATTCGACGATCCGGAAGCCATGGCTGAGGAGAGAAGGCTGTTCTATGTCGGCATCACTCGGGCCAAGGATCGCCTCTATCTGGCTCGGTCCTTCCGCCGAAGGATCTATGGCGCCTCGGCAATGAGCGAGCCGTCTCGCTTCCTCTCCGACTTGCCAGCCGATATCATGTCCGGTGACTGGCTTGGTGGCCAGACCGTTGAGCAGGCGAGCTACGCCCGCCAAACGCGCTGGGAGGCGCCTTCGCCGCCACGGCAGGCCAGGTATCAGGCAGGAATGCGGGTCATCCACCCCACTTTTGGCGAAGGCATTGTGATGGAGTCGAAGATCGATGGGGACGACGAGGAGGTCGTGGTGGCCTTCGAGTCCGGTGATGTGAAGCACCTGCTTGCATCGCTGGCCAATCTTGAGGCAGCCTCGGATTAGGCGCCGGGAACGTGGTTCCCGCCGCCCAGGAGAGACAGACGGGATGAGAATATTCGTGACCGGTGGCGCCGGCTATATCGGTTCGGCAGCCACCAAGCGACTTCTGGATGCGGGGCATGAGGTTACCGTGTTTGACTCCCTGGTGACCGGCCATCGCGCAGCGGTCCCACAGGCCGCGACCTTCATCCAGGCCGACTTGGCCGACAGCGCTAAGCTCAAGGCGGCTCTCGGAAACCGCGCCTTCGATGCCGTGCTTCACTTCGCTGCCTTCATCGAGGCCGGCGAAAGCATGCTGAAGCCGGGAAAATACTTCCAGAACAACCTCGTCCGATCACTGGCCCTGATTGATGCCTGCGTCCAGGCAGGCGTGGGGCGCTTCGTGCTCTCGTCGACGGCGGCGGTCTACGCCTCGAGCGACCAACCGCTTTCGGAAGCCTCCCCTTTGGCGCCGGCCAACGTCTACGGGCAGACCAAGCTGATGATCGAACAGGCGCTGGCGTGGTATCGCCAGGTGCATGGCCTGCACTACGCTGCTCTGCGCTATTTCAACGCAGCCGGCGCCCTGCCGGACCGAGGGGAGGCCCATCGGCCCGAAACCCATCTGATCCCGCTCGTCCTGCAGGTGGCGCTTGGGAAGCGGGACCGTATCAAGATCTATGGCACCGATTACCCGACTCCGGACGGAACGTGTATCCGCGACTACATCCATCTTGCCGACCTGGTTGGGGCCCATATGCTGGCGCTCGACGCGCTCGAGGCGCGCGACCGGTTGGTGTACAACCTGGGGAATGGCACCGGCTATTCGGTGCGGGAGGTCCTGGAAGCGGCCCGCAACGTTACCGGTGAACCCATCCGTGCCGAAGATGCCGACCGACGGCCCGGGGATCCCCCGCGGCTTGTGGCTTCGGCTGACAAAATCGCCAACGAGTTGGGGTGGTCGCCGGAATACCCTCAGTTGGAGCAGATCATTGACAGCGCCTGGCGCTGGCACCGCACGCATCCGGAAGGCTATGCCGACCACGCGGAAGATCTCTAACCGCTCGGTGATCTCAACCCCCATGCTATAATCCGCCCGGCTTGGCCCGGCGCAATAAGCATCGCCGGGGAGCCCCTCGCCTCACCGATACAGCCAATCTGGAGTGCGCACCATGCCTATTTCGCAGCCCGAAACCCCCTCCGACGGTCACAGGATTGACGTCAAAGACGGGGCGCTCAACGTTCCCAATCGCCCCATCCTTCCCTTCATCGAGGGCGACGGTATCGGGCCTGACATCTGGGCAGCGGCGGTGCGGGTCTTTAATGCGGCTGTCGCCCAAGCCTACGGCGACAGCCGCAGCGTCGCATGGATGGAGGTGCTCGCCGGGCAGAAGGCGTTTGAAGAGACCGGAGAATGGCTGCCCGGATCCACGGTTCGGGCATTCCGCGACTTTTGCGTCGGGATCAAGGGCCCGCTGACCACGCCGATCGGCGGTGGCATCAGCTCCTTGAACGTCGCCCTGCGCAAAGCGCTCGACCTGTATGTGTGCCTGCGACCCGTGCGCTACTACGCCGGAACGCCCACCCCGGTCAAGCACCCGGAGAAGGTCGATATGGTCATCTTCCGGGAGAACACAGAAGATATTTACGCCGGGGTGGAGTTCGAATTGGGAAGCGAAGCCAACCGCCAGTTTATGGCCTGGCTCTCCGACACCAACCCCGACGAGTACGCCAAGATCCGCTTCCCGCAAAGCTCGGGGATCGGCATCAAACCGATCTCTCGCGAGGGCAGCCAGCGATTGGTGCGGGCCGCCATCCGTTATGCGCTTGATCATAAGCGCCGTTCGGTCACGCTGGTGCACAAAGGCAACATCATGAAGTACACCGAGGGGGCCTTCCGCAATTGGGGCTATGAGCTGGCCGAACGGGAATTCAGCGGCAGTGTCTACACGTGGGATCAATGGAATCGGACCAAGAAGGCCGCGGGGGAAGCGGCCGCCAACCAGGAACAAGACGAAGCCCTACAGGCGGGCAAGCTTTTGATCAAGGATGCCATCGCCGATATCGCCTTTCAACAAACGATCACCCGCGCCGACGAGTTCGACGTCATCGCCACGATGAACCTCAACGGGGATTACCTATCGGATGCCCTGGCGGCACAAGTGGGCGGCATCGGTATCGCCCCCGGCGGGAACATTAACTACGAGACCGGCCACGCGATCTTCGAGGCCACGCACGGAACCGCCCCCAAGTACGCCGGCCAGGACAAGGTTAATCCGGGCTCAGTCATCTTGAGTGGCGAGTTGATGTTTCGCTACCTGGGATGGGATGAAGCCGCCAACCTGATCGTGCGCGGCATCGAGGGCGCCATTCAAAACAAGCGGGTGACCTACGACTTTCACCGCCTGATGGACGGCGCGACGCTCCTTTCTACGTCTGCCTTTGGCGACGCAGTCATAGAATCCATGGCATGAGATCCCGGCCCAAGATCGCCGCTATCGCTGCCCAATGACCTCCCTAGGCTCGAGGGCCATGACCGTGCACCGGCGCCTGCTGCGGGCCTACGGCCAGCCGGTTTGGCGGGTGCGCCTCCCGCCTCTCGACGAGCTAGTGTCGACGATCCTCTCCCAGAACACCAACGACGACAACCGCGATCGAGCCTTTGAATCGCTTCGTAGCGCTTTCCCAAGTTGGGAAGCCGTGCGCGACGCCGACCCCAAGGACGTGATCGATGCCATCAAGACTGCCGGTCTGGCCAATCAAAAGGGGCCTCGCATCCAGGCCGTGCTCCGCCAGATCACCCAAGAACGGGGCGAACTCGACCTGGATTTCCTGAGCGGCAAACCGCCGGATGAGGTCCACTCGTGGTTGCTTAGCTTCAAGGGCGTTGGGCCCAAGACAGCCGCCATCGTGATGCAGTTCGCTCTGGATATGCCAGCCTTCCCTGTCGACACCCACATCCACCGGGTCACCCGCCGGCTTGGCCTGTGCCCACAGGACGCATCTGCCGACAAAGCTCACAAGATCCTGGCGGAAATCTTCCCTCCCGAGACATACTACGCTGCGCATCTCAATCTGATCCGGCACGGTCGCGAGGTGTGCCGGGCCCGCCGGCCGGAATGCGCGGTCTGCGTGCTGACCGATGTGTGCGACTTCTACGGCAAGAACGTTGCGCCAAGCAACTTGGCTTGAGGAGAGTCCCAAAACCATCGTGCCCAACATGACTCCGGGCGACCGCTTCCCCCTCTTGCTGTATTACTTCGCCGTGAGCCGCTACCGCCGCCCGTCGATGCTCCTGGCCCTGCTCTTGCTTGGTCTGTGGTACCCGGTGAACCTCGACCTGCTTCCCTGGCCGAGACCGCCCGCCGACGCATGGCTCTTGGCTGGCGGGTTTGTCTCGCTCGCTTTCTGGCTGTTTGCCTTGATCGGCCCTCGTCTGGCCTACGTCCAGCCGCGGGAGGACCACCTGCGTTTACAGACCCCTATCTATCGCCTCAAGGTCTCCTATCGACGCGTCCTGAACACGCGGGCCGTCGAGTTAGCCAAGCTTCTCCCCCCGAGTGATTTGTCGAGCGGAAAACGGCGTCTGCTGGCGCCTTTCTATGACCGCACGGCCGTGGGCGTCGATCTGGAGGGCTACCCGCTCCATCCGCTGTTGATGCGCCTGTTCCTGCACGACCTGTTCTTTGCGCCCGACCGCACCGGCCTCGTGCTGATCGTGGCTGACTGGATGCGGCTCAGCAACCAGCTTTCGGATGGGCTGCAGGCGTGGCGGGATTCACGGCGGCATCGCACGGCCCCTTCGGACGCCGCCGCCATCCTTGACGACACTCATCTGGACTGAGCCACCCTCCGCGCTTGTGCCGTTTTTCACAATCCCCTGGTCCGGCTTCGCATAGCACCTTCTCCCACCCGGTATACTCTTCTTGAGAGCCGTTGACGGCTCCAGCCAGCGGAAGGGAGTGCATATGGCGTTCAAAGTGACCTGGTTTGGGCATGCCGCGTTCGGTGTCGAAACCGGAGGCGAAGACCTGCTGATCGATCCTTTCCTCAGCGACAACCCATCGACCGACGTCGACCCCGACAGCCTGAACCCGGACTACATCCTCATTTCCCACGGTCACGGGGATCATGTGGGCGACGCCGTGGCCATCGCCAAGCGCAGCGGGGCGATGGTGATCAGCAATTTCGAAATCGCCAATTGGTTTGCCTCCCAGGGTGTGGATTCCCATGGCCAGCACCTGGGCGGTGGGCATCAGTGGCCCTTCGGCTATTTGAAGCTGACCCTGGCGCTGCACGGCTCTTCGATGCCCGACGGTTCCTACGGCGGGAACCCGGCGGGCTTCCTTCTCACAACCAACGCTGGGGAGAAAGTCTACTTCGCTTGTGATACGGGCCTGTTCGGAGACATGCGGTTGATTGGGGAGGAAGGCATCGATCTGGCGCTGCTGCCGATCGGCGACAACTTCACCATGGGACCCGACGATGCCGTCCGGGCGGTCAGGCTGATCCAACCCAAATACGTCATCCCGGTTCACTTTGACACTTGGGACCTCATCGCACAAGACGCCCAAGCCTGGGCCGCCCGGGTCAAGAGCGAAACCCAGGCCGAGCCCCATGTGCTCCAGCCGGGAGATAGCTTCAGCCTACCGGCCTAGGTCGCCTCGAGGGCGTTCACCCAACGAAGGGCGGCGTTTCGTCTGGCTTTGCCTGCAGAGGCAGGGCGATGGTGAAGGTTGCCCCTTGGCCTTCCCCGGGGCTTTCAGCCCAGGCGCGCCCCTGGTGCGCTTGCGCCACACCGCGAACGATTGCCAGTCCCAGCCCCATGCCCTCGTAGCGCCGTCGCAGGTGGTCTTCCACCTGGTAGAAGGGCTGGAAGATCCGCTCCAATTCATCATCTGGGATCCCGATTCCGGTGTCGCGCACCTGGAACCAGGCTTCTCCACCACGCGATTTCAAGCTGAGCCAGATGTGCCCCCCGGATGGGGTGAAACGCATGGCGTTGTTAAGAAGGTTGGTGAGCGCCATGGCCACCTTGGGTCCGTCAACCATAGCCTCCAGCGTGTCGTCCCAGAGCGTGACTTCCAACGCCTGACCTTTCGCCTGAATCGTTTCCCGCACCTCTTCGGAGGCCGCCCTAACCACGGATTGCAGGGGCTGGCGCTCGAAATTCATCTCCGATGAACCAATGCGGAGCAAATTCAGGTTGGTCATGTCCTCGATCAGCGAACGCATGCGCATGGCCGAGCTCAACACGGCGTTGACGTGCTCGGCGGCTGGTTCACCCGCGTCTTCCTGCAGGATGGTTGCGTAGCCAAGAATCAGGGCCAGCGGGGTGCGTAGCTCATGCGATGCGATCGAAATGAACTCGCTCTTGAGTCGATCGAGTTTGCCCAGCTCATCGTACGCCCGCTGAAGCGCCTCCAGCAGCCGGGCATTGTTGATCGCCACGGCCGCCTGGGAGGCCACAATCGAGAGCGTCTGCAGATCGCTCTCGTCGAAGTCCCCCTCCTGTTTGTTGACCGCCTCCAGGACTCCGATGACTGCGTCTTGGATGCGCATCGGCACACCAACCAGCGATCTTATCTGCAACTGGACCCGATCGCCCACTTCTCGGAAATGCCGCGGGTCCGTGGCCACTTCGTTGATGATCAGGGGACGGTCATCGCGCGCGATCGTTCCGGCGATCGAGCTGTCCATGGGGACCGGGATTTTGGCCAACTCCGCCGGATCGGCGCCCGTGGTTGCCGCAAAGCGAAGGTCCTTGCTGCGTTCATCAATCAGCAGGATCGAAGCCGCTTCGCTACCCAGCAGTTCGGCGGCCGAATCGATGATGAACTGAAGCAGAGGATCGAGTTCGAGGGTGGAATTGAGGGTGACGCTGATCTCAACCAAACGTGCCAGTCGCAACACCATCTGGCGCAGGTCGTCACCGTCGGATGTGCCGCTCTGGTCCAGCATGCGTGTAGTGTATGCCAAGCCCTTGAAGTTGTCCATCCGAGCGTTGCTTAGCGGTTCGCTTTCGTTGTATACTTCACCGGCAAGCACACTCAAAGCCCCTTCGAAGGACTCGCCCACAATGAAGGTCTCCTGCCTGCAAGAAAACCTGGCTCACGGCCTGAACACCGTCGCCCGGGCGGTTGCCCCGCGCAGCACGCTGCCGGTTCTGGGCAATATCCTTCTTGCTACTGACAACGGCCGCCTGCGCCTCTCGGCCACCAATCTTGAACTGGGGATAACCTGCTGGATCGGGGCCAAAGTCGAGGAAGATGGGTCGACCACCGTGCCGGCCCGCACCTTTGTCGATTTGGTGAACACGCTCCCCAACGATCGTGTGGACATGGAATTGTCTGTCCGCACGCAGACCCTCAGCGTGCGCTCGAAGACGTTCAACAACGAATTGAAGTGCATCGACGCTCAGGAGTTCCCGCCGCTTCCCCCGTCGGACCTTGAGGGCGATCTCACTCTGGATGTGGCCGACCTGCGCGAGATGATCAGCCAGGTGGTCTTCGCCGCCTCCAGCGACGATGCCCGCCCCGTCTTGACCGGCGTGTTGTGCGAGGTCAATGACGGCGAGCTCTCCATGGCGGCCGCCGACGGTTTTCGCCTTTCCGTGCGTTCATCGCACCTGCCTTCGCCCGGCGTGGGACCGCTGCGGGCCATTATCCCCAGCCGCGCCCTTTCCGAGCTCGCCCGCACCGTCGGCGACGACGACACTGTCACGCTGAGCCTGCCGCCCAACAGGGGGCAGGTAATCTTTCGCACCGAGAACGTCGAACTGGTCTCCCAACTCATCGAGGGCACCTACCCTGACGTCAAGGGCATCATCCCTAATGGCTACCAGACCAGGACGGTGCTGCCGACGAGCAGCTTCCTGAAAGCCTGCAAAGCGGCCGACATCTTCGCCCGCGAGGCCGCCCATTCGGCCCGCCTGGTGATCACGCCGGGCAGCGAGCTCGAGCCCGGCACGCTTGAAATCTCGGCCACGGCCGCCGAAACAGGTTCCAACGAGACCGTGGTAGACGCCACTATCGAAGGCGATCCAGCTGAAATCGCCTTCAACGTACGCTTCCTGATCGACGTGCTGAGCGTCGTCGAGACCCCCAACGTGGCGTTGGAAACCAGCAACGCCAATGCCCCAGGCGTCATCCGCAGCGTCGGCCGGGATGACTTCCTTCACGTCATCATGCCGATGCACCTCGGCCGCTAGGCTTCGTTTCGCGAATCCGCCACCTTTTCGCCGCAATCCACTTTGCAGATGCACCATACGCCCGCAATCTGATACCCTTTTTGCACTCATCTCT
Source organism: uncultured Chloroflexia bacterium (assembly GCA_963727915.1). GTDB lineage: Bacteria > Chloroflexota > Anaerolineae > Anaerolineales > E44-bin32 > CAWAND01. The sequence goes on from CAVSID010000001.1 coordinate 719,984, forward strand.
AATGACGCCAGCCGATCGCCACGACGAGGTCAACCGTGAGCTCGTTTGACAGCGGATCCTTTCCTAAAGTTTTGACCTTGTACCTTGAGCTCAGCCAATACCCCATCCTGGCCGGCCGCATCCGCGAACGCATGCGTCGGGAGCTGTTCGAACGCGGCGTCATTGCGCGCAACGACTTCGAGGCCGAAGTCCGGGAAAAGGCGCTGCAGTCGCAACGCAGGGAGGGGCTTTCCGATCCTTTCGGCGAGGAACCGCCTGATGTCTGGGCAAGACGCCAGGAAATCGTCCGCGAGAACCTGACCGATTTCTATTTCGCCTACAACCTGCCCCACGAGGATTTTGAACGTATTGTTCGCAGCGTTCTTGAAGACCGGGTTCCCTCTCAGAAAGTCGTCCTGACCTTCCACCCCGAGCTGGCGCCCTGGGATATGCTGTTCTCCCAGGGTGAGGCCTACGAGGCCCTCCCCGCCGAAGAGCGCCCACGGGTCATGCACGATCTTCGCGAAATCAAGGTGGTCCTGATCAAAGCTATGATCAGCGATCACCTGAAGTATCTGGGGATCGCCAAGGATTGGCTGGACATCGCCGATCTCAAGCGAGTGCGCTCCCGCCGCTTGGGGCGTGGCAAGATCGGCGGCAAGGCAGCCGGCATCATCCTGGCTGATGCCGTTCTCAGGAAGATCGGCCGGCCCCGAGTTCCTCGATCACCTGAGGGTCCCTCCGTCCTGGTTCATCGGCGCCGATGTCTTCTACCAATTCACACAGATGAACGGACTGCTGGGGTACGCCAACCAGAAATACCGGGAGGGTGACGAAATCCGCCAAGCGTACCCCGCGATCCGCGAGGCGTTCATGCAGGGCGAATTTCCAGATGAGATTGTGGACGGCCTGACCGGAATCCTCGAAGAGTCCGGCACCAGCCCGCTAATCGTCCGTTCGTCGAGCTTGCTCGAGGACTCGTTCGGGACCTCCTTCGCCGGCAAGTACGAAAGCCACTTCCTCCCCAACCAAGGGAGCGATGACGAGAACCTGAAGGCGCTCCTCAAGGCGATCGCCTCTGTCTATGGCAGCGTCTACAGTCCGGAAGCGCTCTTCTACCGTCAGCGCATGGGCCTGATCGATTACGACGAGCGGATGGCGATCCTGATCCAGGTCGTTCAGGGTCAGCACATGGGCCGGTACTTCTTGCCGGATGCCGCCGGGGTTGCCTTTTCTCGCAATCAGTTCCGCTGGAGTCCGCGCATCGACCGCACCTCTGGTTTCTTGCGTCTTGTGTGGGGGCTTGGGACGCGCGCCGTGGAGCCCGCCGGCGGGGATTACCCTCGCCTGGTCGCGCTCAGCCATCCCGAGCTGCGCCCGGAATCGGAGGCGGAGGAGATCCGGCGCTATTCTCAACACTTCGTCGATCTGATCGACCTCGACGGCAACCAGTATGAGACCTTGCCCGTACCCAAGGTGGTGAATGCCGGTGTGCCCAGCCTGTCACTGATCGCCCAGAGCTTACCAAGACGGCGGGCTGCATGCCCTCGCCAACCGACCGCTGGATCTCGACCCGGCGAAGATTGTGATCACATTCCAAGAGCTGCTCCGCCGCACGGCGTTTCCAGCATTGATGCGGCGGATGCTGTCGACCCTCGAAACTGCCTACCAGAATCCGGTGGATACCGAATTCGCCCTTCTGGTTCACGCAGGGGAGGGCGGAGAAGGCCCAAATCTTGACATCTGCCTGCTCCAGTGCCGACCCCAGAGCCGCCTCGAGGACGAACGGGTCCAGCTTCCCAAAGACGTCCCAGACGATCGGCGTTTGTTCTTGGTGCAGCGCATCGTCCCCGAGGGCCGCGTCTCCAACATCCGCTACGTGCTCTACGCCAGGCCCGCTGCTTGCAGGGCGCTGGACCATGATCAAAGGCTCCTGATGGCCCAGGTCATAGGCGAGATCAACCGCCGCCTGGAAGGGCAGTCCTTCGTCCTGATGGGCCCTGGGCGATGGGGAAGCGCCAACCCCGACATCGGCATTCCCGTGACCTACGCCGACATCTACAACGCGCGGGCCATCATCGAGGTCTTCGATGGAACCGACACACCCGAGCCGTCCTATGGGACCCACTTCTTCCAGGACCTGGTCGAAGCCCGCATCTTTCCTCTGTCAATCGCCGTCGAGGATCCGGCCACGTACTTCAACCGTACCTTCTTCGAGGATTCACCCAGCGTGCTGAACGAACTGCTCCCCGATGCATCGGCCTGGTCCGATGTGTTGCAACTGATTGATATCCCCGCCGCCGCGGGGGGTGCTGCATTTGGAGTTGGTCATGGACGGCGAGGCCAACTCGGCCATGGGTTACCTCGCCGACGAGCCGGGCACCGGCTGAGCACGGCTCAGGCGATTTCGAACACGACGGCTTGGAAATTGGCGTTTGGGAGAAAGCCGATGGCTAGCACTTAGCCGCGTCCGAACCATCTCCGGTGTCGAGCCAACGGCAGCGGCACGTCCCACCCCTGATCCCCCACCAGGGGCACAAAGGCCACCGGCACCATCTCTTCTACCGAGATTCTTTCGCCCTCTCGGGTCCAGCGCTCCAGCATTTGCCCCTGGCGGCCGCCGACCGGGACGACCAGCCGTCCGGAATCGGCCAACTGTTCCTTCAGCGCCTGCGGCGCGCTCGGCGCCGCAGCCGTCACGATGATGGCGTCGTAGGGGGCATGCTCCGGCAGGCCAAGTGAGCCGTCCCGCTCGAGGACCGTCACGTTGGTGTACCCCAGCCGGCCAAGCACGTCGCGCGCCCGGTCCCCCAGCGTGTCCAAGCGCTCCAGCGAATATACCTGCTTCGTCAACTCGGCCAAGATGGCGGCCTGGTAGCCCGAACCCGTGCCGATCTCCAGCACCGTGTCCGTCGGCTCCAACTCCAGAAGCTGGGTCATCAGGGCAACGATATATGGCTGCGAGATGGTCTGCGAAACCCCTATGGGCAGTGGCGCGTCGGCGTAGGCATGCTGGCGCGATTCCTCGGGGATGAATTCCTGGCGGGGGATCTTACGCATGGCAGCCAGCACGCCGGCGTCGCGAATATCGCGCAGCTCAAGCTGCTGGTGAACCATGCGTTCGCGAGCTCTGGCGAACTCGCTGTCCTCAGTCATGACCCCCTCATTTCACAGCACGGGCAATCACCAACCGTGCGCCAGGCGCTGCTCTTTCCACACATCGGCCTGGTTGTGGTAGCCGGCCTGCTCCCAGAAGCCCAGTCGGTCTTCGCTCATGAACTCCAGTCCCCGCAGCCATTTTCCGCCCTTCCACAGATAGGGCGTCATCAGGTCCTCCCGCCCTTCGACGGCGCCGACCACGCCCCGCAAGGGGTAGCCATGATCCGGCGTCAGCGGCTGGCCCTCGAAATGTGTCGCCAAAAGGAAGTTGTCCGCCAGGGCGACATCGAGGGGGATGTTGACGGTGAAGTTGTATTCGCAATGCTGCATCACATACTTGGCCGTAGGCTTGAGAGCAAGCAGCCCCTCGTCGATCAGCGTCCGCACCGAGACACCCTCCCAAAGCGTTTCGAATTTGCTCCAACGTGTGACGCAGTGGATATCCATCTCTATCTTGGTGCGCGGCAGTGCCTGGAATTGCTCCCAGGCCAGGCTGCGCTCGCGTTCGACCTCACCCCAAAGTCGGAGCGTCCACGTCTGAGGATCGAAACCTGGAACCGGGCCGTAGTGCAGCACCGGAAACTTCTCCGTCAGCGACTGCCCGGGCGGAAGACGCCCGGCTGCTTTGAGCTGCTTCTCCCGCTCGCGGCGGCCAAGGATGCTTCCAAGCGACAAGTTCCACCTCCACTGGTTGTGCGCCCTGATTATATATCACAGGGGGTGGCGGCCTGCTTTTCACGGGAACCATCAGCGCCCGGAGGGCGTCTGGAGATTGACAGTCCCGACAGGACCAAGGAGGCCCTGATGAGACCCCATCTTCCGCTCAGACTGCTCCCTCTTGCGGCTGTTCTTACCGGCGCCTTGCTTGCGTGCGGTTGGATCACCACCGGACCGCTGCCCACGGGCACCCGTCCACCCCAAACAGCCGAAGCCGCCGACCAGGGCCTGGCCCTCACGATCTACAACCAGGGAAGCGCCCTTGTCCGTGATCGGCGCGTGTTCAATCTCGCCTCCGGTTTGAACGAGATCGCTTTCGATGACGTGGCGGCATCGATGGACCCCACCAGCGTCCTCTTCAAGGCCCTCGATCATCCCCTGCAGGTCGGGGTCCTAGAACAGAACTTCCAATACGACCTGGTGGGCGCATCGACCCTGCTGCAGAAGTACCTCGGACAGACGATTACCGTCGTCACCCAAGACGGACAGACGACCAGCGGCAAGCTGCTTTCCGGGAGGGACTCACTCATCCTGCAGGATTCGTCCGGCCGGGTCAACGTGATCTCTTCCGGTGCCGTCCAGGGTTTCTCGTTCCCGGATCTCCCGGAGGGCTTGATCAGCAAGCCCACGCTTGCCTGGCAACTGAACTCGGACCGAAGTGGCCAGGAGGCATTCGAGCTGACCTATCTTACGGGCGGCGTGAGCTGGCAGTCGGATTATGTCGTGCTGCTCAATCCGGACGAAACGTCGATCGATCTCGACGGGTGGGTGACGTTGAACAACACCAGCGGCGCCACGTTCCGTGACGCGCTGCTCAAACTGGTGGCCGGCGATTTGCAGCGACTGCAGAACCAGGGGATGTCGGCCCCGCAGGCCGCGCTGCAAGCCGAGCGGGCTGCCACCGACCAGACTATCGATGAGCGCTCTTTCTTCGAATATCACCTGTACGAGGTGCCCCGCCCAGTAACGGTCAAGAACAATGAGACCAAGCAGGTCCAGTTTGTCAGCTGCGCACAGCGTCCCCGCTGAGAAGTTCTTCGTCTACGACGGGACTCAGTGCCGAAGTAATCCCTGGTACTGCAGCTACGCCGGCTACCCACAGACCGATCCCAGCTACGGTGTCAGTTCCAATCCCAAGGTCATGGTGATGGTCGAGTTCAACACCGAAGACGTGGACGCCGATCTGCCCAAGGGCAGGGTTCGACTCTACAAAGAAGATGTCGATGGGGCGGCATTGCTGATCGGCGAGGACTTCGATCGACCACACCCCCAAGGGCGAGCACCTGCGCCTGTACGTCGGAGATGCCTTCGATATCGTCGGCGAGCGCGTCCAGACCGACTTCACCCGGCCCAGCGAGAACCGCCTCGAAAAGTCCTACAAGATCACCTTGCGCAACCACAAGGACGAGCCGGTTGAAGTGCGCGTGGTAGAACATTTGTTCCGGTGGAGCGATTGGCGGATCTTGCGTTCATCCGACGACTACACAAAGCTCGACTCCTCCAATGTCGAGTTCCGGGTGCAGGTCCCAGCCAACGGCGAGCGCAGCGTGACCTACACCGTGCGCTATTTCTGGCCGTGAGTTTCGCCGGCGACGCGCTTTATGCCGCCGGGCGGAGTAACAAGGGCGGCCCGATGGGCCGCCCTGCCCGCCGGCGGTGGTTCGCACTGGCCGCTGTGTGCCTGGCGTTGACCGGCTGCGGTATTCAAACCGGCCGACCCGAGCCCGGCTCATCCGCGCGGGCATTCTCAGGCACATTCCAAGCTGCCTGTGGCCCGACGGACGCCACAGCGCTCCAGTTGGACCTGGTTCCAGTAGAGGGCGGTCCGGAACCGGTGGTGTCGATCAACTTGTGGGGGACCGGCCTACCCACTGGCCCACTTGTGAAATCCTTCACAAACCTTGAGGGTGGTTCTGGTCGGTGGTGCTCCAAAGACGGCGCGTGCATCCAGGCGTCACAGCGGCACGATCTGGTTCGACACGATCGACAACAGCCAATTCGTTACCGGGAGGCTCCGCTTATCGGCGGCATCCGGGGATCGCCAAGAAGGCATCTTCCGCGTCCAGCTGGACCGCCAGGATCCGGCCACCTGCGGCTGACGGCTAGGCGCCGCCAATTCGGATCACTGACCGCCCGGGCCTAGTCACGCGGCGCCTCGAGCCGGCCAACGCGCCGGACACAGGGCCGATCAAAGACCTCGTCGGCATGGGGCGCCTCGGGGAGCTCGCTGGTCAGGTCTTGTCCGGGGAAGTGCAGCTGCTCATGCATCCCCGTTCGCCATTTCGGGCAATCGGTCACGTCGTAGACGCTGCCCCCACAGGCGATGTACATCCGACGCCCGGCCTCGCCATCATGACGCCGCAGCTCCGTCCGGGTGACGATGCGCTCAGCCACGCACAGCCCCGGTCTTGTTGACCCCCGGTGCGGCTTGCCGTCCGCCGGCCGACCGGCGACAAGCAAGCGGCCCGGGGCGCTGCCCCGGACCGATCAACCGCATAGCCACGTCGCCGCCGCCCTAGGAATCGTTGAATACCGGCAGATGGCCCAGGGCGTAGATCTCGGCCCAATCGGCGGGGTCCCCCTCGGTGAACACGGCCGCCTCGGCCGCAATCTCGGCCCCGGCCAAGGTCATCAGTTGGCGCATCCCATGCAACGTCGAGCCGGTGCTGACCACATCATCCACCAGAACCACCCTGCGACCGCGCACCAGCTCCCGGTCCTTCTCATCAAGGTACAGGGTTTGCGGCTCGCCGGTGGTGATCGAGACGGTCTCCGTCTTCAGGGTCTCGCCCATATAGATCTTGAATACCTTGCGCAGGACCACGTAGCCCTTGTGCGACCTGACCGACATGGCGTGCGCCAGCGGGATGCTCTTGGCTTCGGGCGTCACCAACAAATCAAAGGTCACCTGGCCGAGTTTCTCCAGAAGCGCCTCGGCGCTGGCCTCTACCACTTCGGTGTCCCCCAGCAGGTTAAAGACCGCAATCCGCACTCCCGGCGCCACCTCGAACAAGGGCAGCTTTCGTTCGAGCCCGGCGACCGTGACAGCGTAGGTCTCCCGATCATCCGCCATGCTCTGCCTCCCCTTCCGTCGCACCCAAACCGAGTACCGCGCCCAACGCCCCTCGAAGGCGCCATTATAGCGCGGCCGCCACCTTTGCGCCCGGGCTACCCCGTCAGGCCAATGGCGGCCCTTCCACAGGCGTCTTGAAATCGAAAACCCCGGCACCCACACCCCAGGCGCGCCCACATACAGAGCACCGCAGCCGGTCGTTCCCAGCCCGTAGATCCAGGCTGCCGCATCCCGGGCAGCGCCATGCCAGGGAGTCGGCGACGCTGCCGCTTCCTTTCCGATCGGCCCGCACAAAGACGCTCGGACTCAGCGGCCAAAGTCCGCCGGGTCGCTGCACCGCCCCGTCCAGGCCAACCAACAGGTCCAGCGGCAGCAGCCGTTTGAGCAGCGCCTGGCGGAACTGGGACACCGCCAGCTGTGTTCGCACCTCAAATCCGGCCGCCACCAACCAGCCTCGCACCGCCGACGGGTGAAAGTCGAAGTTCAAAGCGGCGAACTCGACCGCCGCTCTTTCAAAGGGGTTCCACGCCTGCCTGCGCAGGGCCCACCGTAGGATCGCCTTCAGATTGCGCTTGTTGGCAAACTCAAGCACAAAGGGACCGCCAGGGGCCATCACCTCGCCAACCTGTCGCAACGCAAGCTCCGGGTCCGCCATGTGATGCAGTGTCCTGATCATGGTCGCAGCATCAAAGGCCGACGGGGCGAAGGGAAGCCGGTACACATCCCCCACCACATACACCAAATCGGGACGGTCGCCCAGCCTTTCGCGGGCCCTGGCAATCTGCGTCGCCGAGTAGTCGAGCAGGACGATCTGCTCATATCCCATATAGCGAGGCGTGTTGCGCCCGGCGCCCGCCCCCACCTCCAGCAGACGCCTGCCCCCGCCCGGCAGCAGCCGGCGCAGCGCCCCGGCCTCGACCCGATCCTCATAGGCCCGATCGCCCGTCCCCCAGAATCGCTCCTGGTAATCGGACCCCTCGTAGTCGCAAACCGGGGGTGTCTCGCTCACGCCGACTCCCAAGCCTCCCTGGCCATCGCCTCGCAGCCCGTTTCACGTGAAACCCAGGCCCGGGCCCGCCCAAGATGTTTCACGTGAAACACAAATGAGCCACTGTCTCCGGCGCCGGCAACCTTCACGGGGACGGCTCGCCGTACTGCATCCAGGCCCTCAACGCCCCGGAGAACTCCCACTGCACATCGTGCGGACTGTAGCCCGCCGCGTGGGCCGCGCGCAAGTACTCGCCTGTCAGCGCCTCGAGAGAGGCCGCCGCCCGCTCGACCCCGGCGGCCGGCCCCTCCACAAATGTGCCTTGTCCCTGGCGGGAGATGATCGCACCTTCCGCCTCGAGCAGACGGTACGCCCGCGCCACGGTGTTGAAATTCAGGCCCAGGGTCTGGCCCAGCTCCCGAACCGTCGGAAGGCGTTCGCCGGGGACGAAGACTCCGGCCCGAATCCGGGCACGCAGCTCGGATGCGATCTGCTGATAGAGGGGAAGGGCCTGATGAAGGTCGATTGAAATCATGCCGCCGCCAGGAGAACGGGCTGGATTGTATCATTGTATACCACCTTGCATTGAACGACAACTGGCGCCGCCCGCCTCACCACCACCCCAGTGCGTGGGTGCCGACTCCAAAGCCAAAGCGGAGCCCCAACCAGGCTGTCGTGACCGTTAGCAGGGCCAACAGGGCTACCCCATCTTGGGGGCGGAAGCGCAATGGACGCCACTCGGACCTGGTCACACCGCTGGCACCCAGACCGCGGGCTTCCAGTGCCAGCGCCAGCTCCTGGCTGCTTCGTAACCCACTGATCACCATCGCCACGAAAACAGGCATCAGCGCCCGCACCCGGCCAAGTCCCACTGCCGACTCAAACATCAGGCCGCGCGCCTGTTGCGCGTCGAGGATGCTTTGGAATGCGCGCTGCAGGAGCGGAATGTAGCGCATCGCCAGCGCAAGCGTCAGGCCCCAACTGTAGGGCAGGCCCAGTCGGACCAGGCTTTGGATCATCGCCGATGGCCGTGTTGTGTGCAGCCAAAGGAAGACCAGCAACCCAACCGCCAACAGACGCAATCCGAGCGCCGCCCCGCCGGCCAGTCCGCCATCGGTCAGCTTCAGCCAACCCCAGGCCGCCAGCACCTGGCCCTGCGGTGCCAAGATCCCCCTCAGGACCGCCATAAACAGGCTGATGGGCAGCAACACGCGAAGCACCCCTGTGACGCTGGAGCGGGGCAGCCCGGCCGATAGATGGGCGCCGATAAGGATCAACAGGCCGGCCAATTCGAGCGCTGCGTTCTGCACGGTCAGGAAGTAGACCAGGCCACACGCCACCATGGCCAGCTTGACCCGGGCGTCCGCCCTGTGAAGCCAGGAGTCGCGCGCCACATACCAATCCGGCGCAGCTGTCATCTGCCCGACTCCCGCATGAGGCTGCGCTTGGCTCGGTAGGCAGCCCGGAAAGCCATCACATCCAGCGGCTGCTCGGCCCCTTCCATCCCCAGTTGACGGGCCAGCCGCCCCACGGGCGGCATCCCTAGGCCGGTCGCCGCCATCAGATCGGGTTGGGTCAGCACGGCCTGGGTCTCCCCCCGCGCCACAAGCCTCCCAGCCTGCAAAATGGCACACTGCGGGATGTGATCGGCCACCAAGCGCACAGCGTGCGTGATCACGATCACCGTGCGTCCTGCGCGGGTGTAGTCGTCCAACCGCTCCATCAACTCGGCGACGCTCCGCCGGTCCAGCCCGCTTGTCGGTTCATCCAGGATCAGGGCCTGCGGCCGCATGGCCATCACGGAGGCCAGCGCCACTTTGCGCCGCGTGCCGTGGCCAAGCATGGCTGGTGGGAGCTCCGCCTGGTCGGTAAGACCGAAGGCTTCCAGGCTCTCAACAACCCGGTCGGTAGACCTCGGCTTCCAACAACCCCAGATTGCGCGGCCCAAAGGCAATCTCTTCTCGGGTCGTCCCGGCAAAGATCTGGTGATCTGGGTTCTGGAATACGTACCCGATGCTTTGAGCCAACTCACCAATCGACAGCTCGGCCGCGTCTCGCCCATCGACCAACACCCGGCCGCCGCTTGGGCGCAACAGCCCGTTGAAGTGCTTGGCCAGAGTGGTCTTTCCGGCACCATTTTGGCCGAGGAGCGCCAGGTACTCGCCGCGTTCGATCCGCAGGTTGATGCCCGCAAGGGCCGGCGGACGCTCTGGATAGGAAAACGTCAGATCGACCGTCTCCAAACTGAGACCAGCCGCGCCACCGTCTTCAGCCGTTCCCACCTAAGTCCTCCTTCAGCCGCTGCACCGCCTCCACCATGCGCGTGAAGCCGAAGCGCGTGCCGAGGTCGTGATTGAGGCCAGCTGCAAGCTCGCTGAGTTGGGGTGGCGCCACGCCGAGTTGAAGCAGTCTGTCGGGGTCTCCCAGTATCGTGTCCGGTGGACCGTCCAACACCACTCGTCCGTCCGCCAACACGACCACGCGGTCCACCAATTCCGCCAGCCAATCGGCATCTTGCTCCGCCACAAAGATGGTGCTACCCGAAGTCTCGCACCAGCTCGGCCACCAGCGACCGAATTTCCCGCTTGCCTTGAGGGTCCAGGTGAGAAATCGGTTCGTCCAGAACCAGCACCTGGGGGGACATCGACAGGGCCGCGGCGATGGCCAACCTCTGTTTCTCGCCCCCCGACAGTTCGTAGGGGGAGCGCAGGCGATCGTCGTTCAGGCCGACCGTGTCCAGTGCCCAGGTGACACGGTCCTCGATTTCATCAGGCGCCAGGCCCATGTTTTCTGGGCCGAAGGCCACTTCTTCTTCGACCGTCAGGCCAAAGAGCTGGCTCTCGGAATCCTGGAACACCACTCCAACCCCCTGAGCGAGATCGGCCACGGGTGTCGATCTGGCATCCCTCCCTAGCACATGAACCTGCCCGCGCACAATCCCGCCGGTTAGCTGAGGCACAATGCCCACAATTGCCTGGCACAGAGTCGACTTGCCGACCCCAGTTGGGCCCATGACGCCGATGCACGTCCCCGCTTCCACAGCCAAGTCCACGCCGCGCAGCACCCAGTGTGGTTCGTCTTGGCCTAGCGGGGGATAGGCATAGTGGAAGTTCTGGATGTCGATGATTGGCATCGAATGGACGTTCCGATCGGTTGACACGGCCGCCTGATCTGATCCGGCCGCCGGATTGGCTCAGTCCTGTGGCGCGTCCTGTTCTTCGAAGGCGACATCCGCCATCAGCACGTCCAACTGAGGGTAGGCGCGTTTCACAAGTTGGTACAGGATCAACCCAAACACGCCGAGCGAGACCTGTAGAATGTTGATCGGCACCTCGGCGGCGGCCGCCGCCGGGCCGTACTGATAGATCGTGGCCTCGCCGACATAGTAGAGAGCCACCAGCGCCAGGCCCCCCAGGACCCACCCCAGCCCCTTCAGACGCCAACTTCTGCGCCACCCCAACCATCCCACCAACAAGCCAAAGCTGCCGTGCGCCAGCAGGGTGAGAGGGGCGAAGGTCCCGTAACCGAGCATCAAATCGGAAAGGGCTGCCCCGACGCCGGATGCCACAGCGCCCACCACCGGGCCAAACGCCACCGCCACAAAGACTTCAGCCACAGCGCCAGGGTGTGTGTAACCTCCCGTAATCGGGATGGGGATCGGCACGCTGTACACGACCGCCGCCACCAGGGCGATGCTCACCGCCACAACGCTGATCAACCGTGCTCTCATCAACCGCCTCCTCCTCCCGGGCCCCGCTTCTCGCCCCGCCCTTGACCTTCAACACCGCAAGCTTCTATTCTACGTCTTAGTCAGCCGCCTCGCCGTATCGGGTTTGCCCCCGTTGTCATCTGTCATGCCTGCAATGGCTGGCGCCTTGGGTGCATGGTAGAATCGGTCCGAACTCTATTTGCCAGCCGCGCGCGCTGCGCCCCGACTGGGGCCAACCCAACGGCGCCGACGGCACGGAATCACGCGGAGTGCATGGTCGATTCTACCCAAGTAAGGCCGTTTGATTGGCGAGATCTTCCCCTGCTTCATCGGATCCGTCACGATGGTTTGTGCTTCCATTCACAAGTGGCCTTCACCCGCGGACCGCAACCGCTCCAAAACGCCTTGCTCGACAGTCTCACCCCCGGCCGCAGCGAGTGCACCATCGTGGTGCGGGACCCGGATGACGGAACCCCAGATCTGATCGGCCAGGTTAGCCACCCCTACCAGGCGCGGGTCGCTCGCCTCACCTTCGTCGGTCCTGCGGGGGCGCTGCAGACCGATGGCGGTACGCGTTTGCTGGAGGCCTTGGCCCGCTCGGTCGGCCGACGAGGCGCCTACAACTTGGTGGCCGAGGCCGACGAACACAGCCCGGCATTCGAAAGCCTGCGCCAGGCCGGCTTCGCCATCTACGCCCGCCAGCGCGTCTGGCGGTGTCTGCCCGAGGTCTTGCCTGCCTCACCACCGGACCAGACCGTCTGGGAACTCGAACGCGACGCCGACCAGGCAGCCATCGCCGGCCTGTATCAGAACCTCGTCCCAGCCCTGGTGCAACAGGTCGAGCCGGATCCCGTCGGCGCCCGCAAGGGCCTGGTCTTCTACCAAGATGGCGAACTCCTCGGGTACGCCGACATCGACCAAGGGCCAACTGGGGGTCTGGCTACATCCTTTCATCCACCCCGCCATTGAAGAATCGGAGGCCATGATCCTAGGGCTGTCTGCACGCAGTCGGCGGACGACGACCGGCCGGTTTTCCTGTGCGTACGGTCCTATCAAGGTTGGATGAACGCCAAACTGAGCCGGATGGGTATCGACCAGTGCACCGACCAGGCGGTCATGGTGAAGCGCCTGGCGGCCCGCATTCGACGCCCCTCGCATTCAACCATCTCCGCTTTCGAGGGGACGCATCCCGAACCGACGGCGCCCTATGCGCCCGTCGTCGAGCATCGTCATCCTCCATACCCCAAAGAGAACCCATGACCGGACGCCGCATCACCGACGATCTCGAGGCCATGCTGGGCGTTTTGCCCGGCGACATCACCCAGAAGCTGCGTGCCAATCGCCCGCCAAGACGAGCTGCTGGAGGTGATCCTCGACCTGGGACGTGTGCCTACGGCCCGCTACACGGACGGCGAGGTCGTGTTATCGGAAAATGAGGTCACCCACGAGGACATCGACTACGTCGTGCTCAGAATCGGCGAATTCGACGCCGACAACCGGGCCGGGATGGAGCGCACCCTGCACCGGATCTCGGCCATCCGCAACCGACACGGCCGCATCGTCGGGCTCACATGCCGGGTGGGACGGGCCGTCTACGGCACGATCGATATCATCCAGGACATTATCTCCAACGGCCAGAGCGTGCTCTTGCTCGGCCGCCCGGGCGTGGGCAAGACGACAATGCTGCGCGAAGCGGCCCGGATCCTGGCCGATGACAAACGGGTGGTGATCGTCGATACGTCCAATGAAATCGCCGGCGACGGCGACGTGCCTCACCCGGCGATCGGCCGGGCCCGCCGCATGCAGGTGCGCGAGCCCAGCCTGCAGCACGAGGTCATGATCGAGGCGGTCGAAAACCACAATCCGGAAGTGATCGTCATCGACGAGATCGGGCGAGAACTGGAAGCCATCGCCGCCCGTACGATCGCAGAACGGGGCGTGCAGTTGATCGGCACCGCCCATGGCAATACCCTCGAGAATCTGCTGCTCAATCCCACCCTCTCCGACCTGGTAGGCGGAATCGAGTCCGTCACTTTGTCCGATGAGGAGGCCCGTCGCAGGGGGACCCAGAAGACGGTTCTCGAGCGTCGTGCCGCCCCGACGTTTGACGTCCTGATCGAGATTCAGGCTCGCGAGCAACTGGCGGTGCATCACGACGTCGCATCGGCCGTGGATGCCATGCTGCGTGGCCGGCCCCAGGAAGCCGAGCTTCGTTCCCGCTCTCCGGAAGGCGAAATACAGATCCATACCCCCGCTTCCCCTCCACTCTCGCATCGCCCGGGGCAGGTAGGCTACCGGCGGCAGGCTGCCTTCCCGTCCGCACCAACCAACGGCGGCGAGGGGACGGTGCCCTTCGCGCCCACGCCGCCCAGGATGCCGGGCTCGTCACTGTCTTCGGCCAAGATCTATGCCTACGGTGTGGCCCGCAACCGGCTGCGCACCGCCGCCAAACGGCTCGGTGTGCCAGCCAACTTAGTGGACAACCTGAGTGATGCGGAGGCCATGGTCACCCTGCGCTCCTACTACCGCCGGCGGCTCAAGGTGATTGCCGACGCCGAAGCTCGCCGCATTCCTGTCTACGTGCTGCGCTCGAACACCAGCGGGCAGATGGAGAGCTTCCTCACGGACTTGTTCAACCTGCACAGCATGTCGGAGGATCCTTCCTTGCAGCAGGCCATGAGCGAGACACAGGATGCCATCCAGGCCGTTCTCAACGGGGCGCGCTCGGTCGACCTAAACCCGGCGTCCTCCTACGTCCGCCGCCTCCAGCATCAGATGGCGCGCCAAGCCAATCTGATCTCCCACTCGTATGGCAAGGAACCCCGCCGCAGGGTCAGGATCTTCCGCGAGTGAGCCTGTTCATCACGCTTGAGGGGCCGGACGGCTGCGGCAAGACGGTCCAGTCGAAGCGGCTGGCTGATTACCTGCTCTCGCAGGGCCTTGAGGTGTTAATGACGCGCGAACCGGGCGGCACAGAGATCGGTGACCAGATCCGCCAGGTGATCATGTCGCTCGAGAACCGCCAGATGGACCCGCGCACCGAGTTCCTGCTCTTCAGCGCCTCGCGGGCGCAGTTGGTCAAGGAAGTCATCCGGCCCCACCTCGAATCGGGTGGGGTGGTCGTTTCGGATCGCTTCTACGATTCGTCCTTCGCTTACCAGGGCTACGGACACGGTCTGTCTCTCGCCGAGCTGAGGGCCATCACGGCCTTTGCGACAGGCGGGCTCGTGCCTGACCTGACCCTGCTGATTGATCTCCCGGCCGAAGCCGGACTGGCGCGCCGGAAGTCGGGCGGGCACTGGAACCGAATGGACGCCTACGATCTCCAGTTTCACCAGCGGGTGCGGGCCGCCTATCGTGAAATGGCCCAGGGCGAGCCAGCCCGCTGGCGCACGGTTGACGGTGATCGAAGCCCGGATACCGTCCAGGCCGATCTTCGGGCCGCCGTGGAGGCTTTCGTCGCCGAGCGATCCACCTCGTCACCACCCCCTTGACGCGTGTGCTAAGCTAATCTCGATACGTGCGGAACGCCGACCGCCAGATAACTCGCCAACCCGATTTCATCCACCTCTAGCCTCGGCCCCAAACAGGAGCAAAGCGTGTCCTCATTTCGTCATTCCGCCGTCGGTATGACGGCAATCCTCGTATTCTCGGTTTTGGCCTGCAACCTGGGACCGCTGGCCGTCGATCCCAACGCCGCCTCAACCGCCGTGGCCGGAACGGTCGCCGCCGGGCAGACATCGACGGCGGCTGTGCTCTCGGCGGCCGCCACCCTGGCGGCATCGGCCATCCCACCGACCCCGGTCGCCAGCGACACGCCTGAATTCACGCCGACGCCGAGCGAGACCGCTACGCCGGAACCCACCGCCACCCCCGAAGCCACGGCCACGCCTTCCGTCCCCATGGCCTCGTTGACCCAGAACACCAACTGCCGGGGCGGCCCTCTGGCGGTCTACGACTTGATCCGCACTTTTCTCACCGGTGAAGCCGCCCAAATCACCGGCAAAGACGCCGCCGGCGACTACTGGTACGTCACCGACCCCGGCCAGCCAGGCAAAGACTGCTGGCTGTGGGGAAGGTACGTGACCGTCAGCGGCGACACATCGAACGTCCCCGTCTTCACCCCGCCACCCACGCCCACGCCGGCTTACATCTGGACCGCGGACTGGACCGTGTGGGTGAATGGCAACCCGGGAGACATGAGTCTCAAGCAATCAGGCGGATCCGTCACCGGCAAGCTGACTCTGGGCCCGAATTCTTACGACATCAGCGGCTCGACCAGCGAAGGGGGGCGTTCCCTCTCGGGCAAGGTATCGCCAACCACCCCC
This sequence comes from uncultured Chloroflexia bacterium, assembly GCA_963727915.1. Lineage (GTDB taxonomy): Bacteria > Chloroflexota > Anaerolineae > Anaerolineales > E44-bin32 > CAWAND01. The sequence goes on from CAVSID010000001.1 coordinate 735,937, forward strand.
CAGATCTCGATTGCCTTCCGCATGACATCCAGCATGGACCAATTCTCGGGCCATTACGGCTCGGGTGGCCCAACTTACCCCTGGTGCGGGGCCCGCAACGGCGCCGGTCAGCCATCACCCTGCCAGGGCCCTTAGCCGGCCTTCTTGCCACAAAGGGCACCGCAGCCCACGCTCAATGATCTCAAAGCGCTCGCGCACGCGGGGCGCTCTATTTGTGACAGAACTCACAATTGGGCGGGGCAGGGATCAGAAATCCAGATCGTCGGCCCCACCGCCCAAATCGGGCATGCTCTGCTCGATCTCGTCCGGGCTCTGCCCGGACTCCAGCCGGTCGACAACCTCATCGAATTCCGGCGGCACGTCCTCCCCCATCTCCTGGCCCATCTTGCGCATCATGCGCGCCATCGATTTGGGGTCGTTCTCGTCGATGTCCCCCCAGGCCGAAGGATCCGATAGGTCATCCAGCCGGGATTCCTCAGACTTGGCGATCCGCACGCGGTTGATCAGGCGCTTGAGATCGTGCCCGCCGCAGCTGGGGCAGGCCACGTCCACTTCGCCGTATTCCTCATAGGTTTGATAGATGCTGACGCGCTTCCTGCAATCGCGGCACCCATAATCGTACGTCGGCATGGTCACCTCCCGCGAATGCATTATACTGACCGGCGCAGGAGGCTTCAAAGCGTGCAGCCCGACCTCGTAGAAGAACAGCGCCAACCGCTCCTGATCGTCATCTCCGGGCCATCCGGCGTTGGCAAAGACAGCGTCCTTCAACGCATGAAGGAGCGGGATCTTCCCTTCCACTTCGTGGTTACCGCCACGACCCGACCTCAGCGGCCGGGGGAGGTGGACGGCGTCGACTATTACTTTGTTACTCACGACGAATTCGCCGAGATGATCGAGCAGGGCGAACTCCTCGAATACGCTATTGTCTACAACGACTACAAAGGCATCCCCAAGGGCCAGGTCCGGGAGGCTCTGGCCAGCGGCCGGGATGTGATGATGCGCATCGATGTCCAGGGCGCCGAGACGATCCGCGAGCTGTGCCCGGACGCGCTCTTGATCTTCCTCTCAACTCGGTCCGAGGACGAGCTGGTCAGCCGGCTGGAGGCCCGCAAGACGGAAACCCCGGAAGGGCTCAAGCTGCGCATCGCCACCGCTCGGCAGGAACTGAAGCGAGTGGGGATGTTTGACTACTACGTGATCAACGCCGATCACCGCCTGGACGAGACGGTCGACATCATTCTTTCAATTATTGACGCCGAACACCACCGAACGCAGCCACGCAAGGTCACACTTTGAACCCAAACCAGACGGACCAGCCACAAACAGAGGCCGATCAGCCCCCACCGCCTGAACCACCGCCATCCCAGATGCGGATGCTCCGGGCCCGAATGGCGTCCGCCCCGGGCACCTTCGCCATCATCGGCTTCACGACCGTCGTCTTCATTCTTCAGAGCGCCTCCAATGTCCTGCTGGGCGGCGACCTGCTCTTGGCCTTGGGGGCCAAGGTCAACTCGGCCATCCTGGCCGGCCAGATCTGGCGGCTGGTGACACCGATCTTCCTGCACATCGGCATCCTGCACATCGGCGTCAACATGTATTCGCTATACATCGTCGGGCCGCCCGTTGAGCGCCTGTTCGGCCTGCCGCGCATGCTTTGGATCTACCTGCTCTCGGGTATCGCCGGCGTGGCTTTCAGCCTGGCTTTCTCCAGCGTCCCGTCGGCGGGTGCATCGGGGGCGATCTTCGGTCTGCTGGGGGCACTGGGCGGCTTCCTGTTCCTCCACCGGAGCCTGTTTGGGCGCGCCGGCAGCCTGCAGTTGCGCCAGATCGTGCTCGTGGCCGTGCTCAACCTGGCTATTGGACTTTCTCCGGGCATCGATAATTGGGGCCACTTGGGCGGCCTGCTGGCCGGTCTGGCTTTGGCCTACGTCATCGGCCCGCGCTTTGAAGCCGCCATGATCTCCTTCGGGCAGCCGCACTGGACCGACCGGCGCGCCTGGGATCAGGTCTGGCAGCGCACCCTGGCCTCCGCCGCCGTCGTGCTCCTGCTGTGCCTGGCGGCTGCCCACAGCCCCTTCAATGGTTAACAACTTGCCGCGCAGGCGCCTGATTGACACCCCGGTGGCCGCTTTTTATAATGCCGAAGACTGACTAACCCCACGCAGGAGACGACCGCTCTCATCATGTCATCGTCCGAAGATCCTGAGGTATTCGACATCATCATCGTCGGCGCCGGCCCGACCGGCCTGTTCGGCGCCTTCTACGCCGGGATGCGTGGCATGCGCTGCAAGATTATGGACGCGCTGCCCCAGCCGGGCGGCCAGATCACGGCCCTCTATCCAGAGAAATTCATCTTCGACACCCCGGGGTTCTTTTCCATCAACGGCCGGGACCTGGTGGCCAACCTGGTCAAACAGACCAAGCGCTGGGACACGGTGATGGCCCTCGGCCAGCAGGCCCAGAGGTTGTCCCAGGTGCCGCTGCCCGGCGGGCAGTCGGGGGAGACCTGCTGGGCCATCACCAGCGATACGGCGACACATCTCGCCAAGGCGGTCCTGGTCGCCGCCGGGATCGGCGCCTTTCGGCCCGTGAAACTCGACAGCGAGTCGGTTGATCGTTTCGAGGGTCGAGGGGTCGAGTACTTCGTCACCGATCTGGAGGTCTACCGGGACAAACGAATCTTGATTGTCGGCGGCGGCGACAGCGCCGTGGACTGGGCGCTGGCCACCGAGCCGTTGGCCGAATCCGTCACCTTGATCCACCGGCGGGAAGGCTTCCGCGCCCATCAGGCGTCGGTGAACAAGATGAATGCTTCCAGTGTGGATGTCAAGACCTTCTACGAGTTGCGCGAACTGCAGGGGGAAGATCAGCTCGAACGCGCCGTAATCTTCGACAACCGCACGAACGTGGACGAGACGATCGACATCGATGCCGTGATCCTGGCTCTGGGCTTCAAGGCAGATCTGGGCCCGATCCGCGAATGGGGGATCGAGACCATCGGCCGCCGCTACATCCGGGTCAACAACCACATGGAGACCAATTTGACCGGCGTGTTCGCCGCCGGAGATCTGGCGCTGCAGGATGGTCTCGATCCTCTCAACCTGATTGTCATGGGGTACGCGCAGGCGACGGTGGCCGTCAATTACGCGTTCACCTACGTCAACCCTGGGGCCAAGGTGTTCCCCGGCCACTCCAGCGAGAAGATGGCCGGCGAGGAGACCCCCTCGTCCGCAAGCGCTTCCTCCGACTGAGGCTGCAGGTCGCCCATGGCGCTTTCCCCAGAAGTCGTCGACGCCCTATCTCGCGACAAGGTGATCGACATCATCACCACTGGTGTCCGCACCGGACGGCAGCGCCGCACCGAAATCTGGTTCCATCGCGTCGGGGAACGGATCTACATCACCGGCAGCCCGGGCAAACGGGATTGGTACGCCAATTTGCTTGTGCACCCGGCCTTCATCTTCCATTTGAAGGAAAGCCTGAGAGCCGACCTTTCCGCCCGCGCCGTTCCGATTACCGACCCGGCTGAACGACGCAAGATCACGGCACAGATCGTTGGCCCGGATTACGACCGGACCAAGTTCGAGGCGCGTTTGAGCGGCAGCCCCCTGATCGAAGTGATCTTCGACTGACGTCGGCCCGGCAGCTTGACTTTTCCCCTCTCGGCACCTTATAGTACGGAGGTCACATGATCCCGGGGCCCAAAGGGGGGAACCGATGGCCCAGAACCATGGACAGACCCTCCCGGCCGCCCTGTTGCTCGCGGCCGGACTTTTTTTCCAGCGTTTCGCCTCACCCGGCGCACGCTCAATCCGACACATCTGACACGCCCACGCCAACCGGCAGCCTGACCCCATCGCCTTCGGAAACGGTGACGCCCTCGCCGCTTCCCAGCACACAGGCAGCCCCAACCTCTCCGACCGGCTCGTCGTCGCCAACCGCTTCGGGGACGCCGACGGCCTCACCAACAACGTCTAGTTCGCCCTCGGCAACCCCGTCTGCCACGGCCGTCCCCACCATCACCCCGAGTCCGGCGGTGACACCCCCGCCCACCCACGGCCCTGGGCCGATGGCGAACGTCCGCATCAACGAGATCGCCTGGGCCGGGACCGCTGCCAGCGCCTTCGATGAGTGGATCGAATTGGCCAATCTGGATGACGCTGCGGTAGATCTGGCGGGCTGGACTCTGAGCGACGGCGGAGATCTGAACGTCGACCTCGAGGGGGAGATCCCCGCTCACGGTTTCTTCCTACTGGAGCGCACGGATGACAGCACCGTCAGCGATGTGGCGGCCTCCCAAATCTATACTGGTGGTCTCTCAAATTCCGGGGAGCGGCTGGCCCTACTTGATGGGGCCGAAAGGACAATCGACACCGCCAATCAGCTGGGGGGCCCCTGGCCGGCGGGTGACGCCGCTTCTCACGCCAGCATGGCACGGGTCGGCGGGGATGACGTCCCCGCAAATTGGCGCACCACATCTTCCCCCGGAGCCGCCCACGATGCCTCCGGCCAGCCGATCCTCGGCAGCCCCGGCTCACCCAACATCCTGGGAGGCTCCCCGCCTTCGCCGACGCCCTCCGCCACAAGCAACGCCTCCCCGACAACCCTGCCTTCTCCCTCGCCGGTCGCCGTCGGCAGCTTGTTGATCAATGAAATCGCATGGGCTGGCACCCGCGCATCATCTGCCGATGAGTGGATCGAGCTCCTGAACACCGCCGACGTCGCACTCAGCCTGGACGGATGGCGCCTCACCGATGGGGGCGATATCGACATTGCCCTCTCCGGCACGGTCTCTCCCCGGGGCTATTTCTTGCTCGAACGCACGGATGACACCACCGTCAGTGATATCCCGGCCGACCTAATCTACAGCGGCGGCCTCAGCAACAACGGCGAAACGCTCAGCTTGATGGATCCCTCGGGCAGAACGACTGATGTGGCCAACGCTGGCGGAGGACATTGGCCCGCCGGCAACGCCGATACACGATCCAGCATGGAACGGCAAGCGGGTGGGGCCGGTTGGGGGACATTCACCGGCTACTTCGGCCTGGGCCACGACGCCGGCGGGGATGCGATCCGCGGCACCCCGGGCGGTCCCAATTCGGTGTCTTTTCCCCGTCCAACGGCCACCTGGATCCCTGGCGCGTTGGTGATCAACGAGGTTCTGCCGCGGCCGCATTACGACTGGGAAGGGACGGGCGGTGTCAGCGTGTCGGATGAGTTCATTGAACTCTACAACCGCGGTCCAGGAGACGTGTTTCTCAAGGGGTGGTGGCTCGATGATGCCGAGGGCACGGGCTCCCGCCCGCACGACCTGCCGGCGGTGACCCTGGGGGTAGGCGAGCGGATCGCTCTCTTCCGCTCCAAGATCCACATCGGCCTAAATGACGGCGGCGACACGGTTCGCTTGCTGGCACCGGACGGGCGGGTGATCGACCAGATCAGCTACCTCAGCGTCCGGGCCTACAACCTCTCCTATGGTCGGCTGCCGGATGGCTCCAATCATCTGGCCTACGGCCTTTGGCCCACACCCGGCGAGGCCAATCTGCTTTTTGTCGAACCTGTGGCGGTGCCTCCGCCGGTCCCGCCGAGCGCACCTCGGTCCTGTCCTGGCGGCGGACTCCCCTGGCCGCGGCTGGTACGCCAAGGAGCCCGGCCGGCCGAAGTTCGGTTGTGGTGGTCCTGGGGATTAGGCGTGTGCCGCTAGGCTGCGCCGGAAACTCAAAAGCGGCCCATTAGTGAAGTCCTTCACAAATGGGCCCTTAAACCACCTCGAGCGTGCCGCGGCGTTTGGCCTGGATCTCGAACCAGCGGAACATAGCGTAGCCAACCAGCGCGTAGACAAGTCCGATGCCGACCTCCTGCACCAGAAGCGGCATCACATCCGCCAGGCTGCCTCCGGCGATGATCAGCCGAGCAGATGCAATGCCCCTGGTGAGGGGGATCACCTGCGAAACGGCCTGCATCACGGCCGGCAGTTTGCTCAAGTCCAGGTTGGAGCCGGAGAAGATCAGCAGCATGAAGTAGATCAGATTATTGACAAACATCACGTTGACCGTGATCAAACTCAGGCTGCCCAGCATCAGGCCGAGCCCTGAGGTGCTGAATGCCGTCACCAAGATGGTCAAGGTCAGGGCCAGCGGGTCGGTGTGGGAAAGGTCCAGACCGAGCAATAGCGCACCCCACCCGAGGCCGATCGCCACGCCCATCATCCCGTCCACGATGTGGATCGCCGCCCGGCCGATGAAGATCGTCAGCCGGTTGGCTGGCGCACCGAACAGGTAGGGGAGGGTTCCCGTCCAGCGGTCGCCGCCGATGCTCATCGTCACGCCGTAAACGCCGCTGACGGCCGCCAACTGCACGGCGTTGCCGATCACGTAGAAACTGGCACTGGCCTGCCCCGTGGCATACGTGCCCAGAAAGGTGAAGAACAGGATCTGGCCTAAAGGCATGATGATCTTGGACGCCAGGTAGTTCCAGGGGGCAAACCAGGTGAACAGCGCCACGTAGGAAAGGTACGCACCTTGAAAGAAGAGGCGCACATTGGCCGTGAGTCTGCGCATTGGGGAGTCGGGCAGCTTCCATATCTTTCGCCTCGGCCTAGAAGAAATCCAGTGTGGCGTCCTGCCGGGCTTTGCGCAGGAAGACTCGAAACAGCCAGCGTCCGACCAAGACATAGGCCGCACCCGAGCAGGAGCATCATGCCCCAATCCAGGGTCAGGTTGGCGACCGTGGCCGTGCCGGTCGAGGCGGCATGCAGCGCTTCGGCGGCCCAGTATGGCGCCAGGATGTAGCTCAGCGGCGTCGTCCATCCTGGAAGCAGGGCGATCGGGAACAGGAAGCCTGCCAGAATGTACATCGGGTATTCGAGTGCGTTGACGAAGTTGCGAATGTCAGGGTTGGCTACAAACATCGGCGCCAACAGCAAGCCGAAGCAGACAAAGGAGATGGTAGTGAAGCCGACGGAAACCAGGAACACAAGCGGCTGGGCCACTCGCAGCGGGGTGCCGAACAACACCGAGGCCAGCGCATAGGCCAGGACCATCGACCCCAGCGACTGGGTTACATAGGCCAGGTTCTTGCCGAACACGATCACTTCCAGCGATGTCGGCATCCCCACCAGACTCTCGAGGGTGCCGCTCCATCGTTCCTGATTGAGCGCACCGCCGCTGACGAAGAGCAAGCTGCTCCACAGTCCGGTCAGCCCGCTGCCAACGACCACGAAGATGGCGTAGTCACCGCCTCGCTCGCGAAGCATGTACAACCCCAGCAGTGCGATGATCAGCGGCTGGAGGAAGACGGCGAAGATGATGAACGAATCCGTGGCGGCGTGCTTGAGGGCCATCTCGCAGGACGTGGCCACCACGCGCAGGTTGGCGAGCCACAGGCTGCCTTCCCGGTCCGGCAAAGGGACGTCGCTCAAGGAGGTATCCATCAATTCGCTTCCGCCACGAGACGCACGTATGCGTCTTCCAAGGTCGGCTCCCGCACCGTGACCTTGCCCACCCGGGTGCCATCCAGGCAGGCCAGAACTTCGGGCACGGCCTCCGAGCCGAGCGGGGAGTGGATGAGCAGGGCCTGGCGTTGGTCGCGATTCTCCACCGAGACCGAGTGTACGGCCGGCCTATGGCGGATGATCTTCAACGACGTCTTCCGGAATGCCGAACACTTCGATCTCGATCACCGACAGGTCGCTCACGTTCCGCTTCAAGCCCGTGGGGGTGTCCATGGCCACAATCCGCCCGTGGTTGATGACGGCGATCCGGTCGCACAGCAAGTCGGCTTCGAACATGTAGTGGGTTGTCAGCAAGATGGTCTTGGACTCGGACTGAAGGTCGCGCACTACCTGCCGCAGCTCGCGGGCGCCCACCGGGTCCAAGCCAATGGTTGGCTCATCAAGAAAGAGCACTTCCGGGTCATGGAGCAGCGTCCGGGCGATGTGCAGACGCTGCTTCATGCCTCTGGAATAGCCCTCTACCTTCTCGTTGCCCCGATCCCGCAGGCCCACCATCTCCATCAGGTAAGGAATCCGCTGGCGCGACACGTCCGGATCCACGTGGTACAGGCTGGCGAAGTAGCGCAGATTGTCGAATCCGCTCAAGCGCCAGTACAGGCCCCGCTCGCCACCAAAGATGAACCCGATCCGGGACCGGACCGGGCCGGGCGTTGAAACCACATCGTGCCCAAGCACCCTGGCGGTACCGCTGGTCGGAAGAAGAAGCGTGGTCAGCATCTTGACCATAGTCGTCTTGCCAGCGCCATTGGGTCCCAACAGCCCGAACAACTCGCCGCTCTTCACGTCGAAACTGATGTCTTCGACCGCCACCACCTCTTTGATCTTGCGGCGAATCACGCCGACGGTGGCCTTGTAGACGCGGCGCAAGTTCTCGACTTCGATTGCGTTCAACCCGGCTCCCCTTGATCTGCGAGCGCATTGATATGAACAAGGAACCGGTTCATTATATCCCCTCTCCTCCTCCCTTCGCTCAACGTGGGCGGCCAGGGTGGGTCTGCTATAATTCGCCTCACCATGCCCCTTACTCTTGACGAGGTGCGCCATATCGCCCAGCTCGCCCGGCTGAAACTCACGCCAGACGAGGAACAGCGCTACGCCTCGCAGCTTTCGGATATTCTCGACCATGTCCAGCGTCTCCAGGCGGTGGACACAGGCCAACCTGCCCCCGACGGCGAGCGTGCTGCCCATGACTGCCCCGCTGCGGCCGGACGAAACGCGGCCGTCCACCCCGCGCCAGGCCCTGCTGGCAAACGCCGCCGGCGTCGATGAAGGCATGTTCCGGGTGCCCCCTGTGCTGGGCCCCGACCGCTGATTCGGCCCAGCCGCGAATTCATCCATGTCCATCCCAGACCTCCTGAGCCTGACTGAAGCCGCCGCTCTTCTCCGCTCGGGCCGATATCAGCTCGGTCGGAGTTGACCCGCGCCTGCCTGGACCGGATCGAGGCCCTCGACGGCCAGATCCACGCGTTTCTGGCACTGACGCCTGACCTGGCGCTCCAACAGGCCGAAGACGCCGATCGGCGCCTGGCTGATTGGCGCCAGATCGGCGGCGACCCGCCGTCCGCCGTGTGCGGCATTCCGACGGCCGTCAAGGACGTGCTGTGTGTGGAGGGGGTGCAGGCCACGGCAGGGTCGAAGATACTGGAGGGTTACCGCCCGACCTACACCGCCACCAGCGTCGCCCGCCTGATCGATGCAGGGCATGGTGGTGCTGGGCAAGACGAACACCGACGAATTCGCCATGGGCTCATCGACCGAAAACTCGGCCTTTGGTCCGACGCACAACCCGTGGGATACCAGCCGCGTGCCGGGCGGGTCATCCGGAGGCTCAGCGGCCGCCGTGGCCGCCGGGTTCAGCCCGCTCGCTTTGGGCAGCGACACAGGAGGCTCGATCCGCCAGCCGGCCGCCTTTTGCGGGGTCACGGGGATCAAGCCCTCCTATGGGCGGGTGTCTCGCTATGGGCTGATTGCCTATGGATCGTCCCTGGATTCGGTCGGCGCCCTGGCGCAAAGCGCCGCCGACCTGGCCCCAGTGCTTCCGCCATGGCCGGACACGACCCGCTGGATTCGACCTCTCTGCGGGACCCCGTGCCGGACCTGGTGGAGGGACGGCTCCGACCTGACAGGGCTCGCCATCGGGGTGCCCGGATGAATACTTCATCGATGGCCTGCAGCCGTCGATCGCTGACGCCGTTCGCGCTGCCGTCGACGTGATGCAGGGTCTCGGCGCCACCGTCAAGTCCATCAGCCTGCCCCACACCGACCTCGCCCTTCCCGTGTATTATCTTGTGGCGCCGTCGGAAGCCTCCGCCAACCTCGCCCGCTTCGACGGCATCCGCTATGGGCCGCGGGCGGAGGCCACCGACCTGCTTGAGAGCTACATGGATACCCGTGGCGGCTTGTTCGGGCCCGGAGGTTAAGCGGCGGATCATGCTCGGAACGTATGCCCTTTCGGCCGGGTACTACGATGCCTACTACGGCCAGGCGCAGCGCGTCCGCACGCTGATCAAGCATGACTTCGACCAGGCTTTCGAAGAAGTCGACGCCATCGCCTGCCCCATCACACCCACCACAGCCTTCACCATCGGCGAGCACGGTGACGATCCGCTTTCGATGTACCTGGAAGATGTGTTCACGCTGCCTGCCAACCTCGCCGGCGTTCCCGGCCTTGCGTTCCCTGTGGGCTTCGATGACCGAGGGCTTGCCGATCGGCATGCAGCTCTTGGGCGCACCGCTCGATGAGCCCGTGCTCTTTCGTGCTGCGCAAGCCTACCAGTCCGTGACCGCATGGCACAAGGAGCATCCCGCCTATGAAGATCGTGATCCCCACCGCCGGCTTTGGGACCCGGCTCCGCCCCCACACATGGTCCAAGCCAAAGCCGCTGGTGTCGGTGGCCGGCAAGCCGGTGCTCGGCCACGTCCTGGACATGTTCAGCAGCCTGCCCGAGGTGGATGAGGTCATCTTCATCGTCGGCTACCTCGGCGAACAAATTCAAACCTATGTCAGTTCAGCCTACCCTCATCTTTCGACGCCGCTACGTCGAACAATCCGAAATGCTGGGCCAGTCACATGCCATCTGGCTGGCCCGAGAAGGGCTCGCAGGGCCGATGCTGATGGTCTTTGTCGACACGCTGATCGAGACCGATCTGTCCGGGCTGCCCGACGAGAACGCCGAAGCCGTGGCCTGGGTCAAGGCCGTCCCCGATCCGCGCCGCTTCGGCGTGGCGGAGGTCAACGACGACGGGTGGGTGACACGTCTGATCGAGAAACCGCAGGATGTGAGCAACAATCTGGCGGTGGTCGGCTTTTACTATTTTCGGGAAGCCGGCGATCTCCTGGCCGCCATCGAGCGCCAGATGGACCAGGACAAACAGCTCGGCGGAGAATACTATCTGGCCGACGCCATCAACATCATGCTCCAGGACGGTCTGCAAGATGCGCATCCGAGACCGTCGACGTATGGCAGGATTGCGGCAAGCCGGGCCCGCTGCTCGACACCAACCTGTACCTGCTTGACCACGGGCGGGACAACTCGGCCCAGGCCCGTTCCCGGAAGAACGTGGTCATCGTGCCGCCGGTCTTCGTCGACCCGACCGCCAAGATCGTCGAGTCCGTGATCGGCCCCCATGTCAGCATCGGCCCCGGCTGCACGATCGAACACTCACTGATTCGGGAATCGATCATCGATGCCGAGTCGCACATCGCCGACAGCGTGCTCTCCAACTCGGTCATCGGCCGGGACGCCCGCGTCACCGGCCGCTTCCGGACGCTCAACGTGGGCAACTCATCCGAAGTCGGGTTCGCACCCTATGAGAGCTGACGGCTCCTCCAGCGCCGTTCAGGCGATCGGGGACGGCTCGGGTGAGCACCTCCGCTGGCGGAGCCATCGGTCGAGTGCCATTCCGGCTACACTTATGCCGAACGTCCGGTGGCGCTGCGATTGGGAAGGCGCACGCCTGGAGATCGAAGCGGTGGAGGCCGCAGTGGCGCATTCCCGGCGGTCGGCGCTTCCGGGTGCGGACGGCGGATGGACGTACGTTTGAGCTCTTCTACGGCGAACTCTACGATGAATGGCGGATCCATGCCCTCTAGCCAGCCAAACCGTCGGCCCGGGCGCAGGTCCGAGGCCGACGCGTTCAACGAAGGGACCGCATGATGCGAGACTTTGTGGCCGATCGTGTGGGAAAGGTTCCCCCTTCAGGCATCCGGCGCTTCTTTGACATCGCCGCCACGATGGACGACGTCATCTCGCTCGGGATCGGAGAGCCGGATTTCACCACGCCGTCACCGGTGATCCGGGCCGGCATTCACTCTTTGGAGCGAGGCGAGACCAAGTACACATCCAACTCGGGAATGCTCGAACTGCGCCAGGCCTTGTCCGCCCATCTGCAGCGGTTGTATGAGGTCGACTACGACCCGGAGACGGAGCTGCTGATCACGGTCGGCGTCTCGGAAGCGCTCTACCTGGCGCTGACGGCCACCATCGACCCTGGCGACGAAGTGATCGTGCCTACCCCCTGCTTTGTCTCCTACCAGCCGGAGGTGATCTTCGCCGGCGGCACGCCGGTGCCGCTTGCCACCCGGCTGGAGGATGCCTTCCAGGTCACGGCTGAGGCCGTCGAAGCCCTGATCACCCCCAAGACCAAGGCCCTGCTGATCGGCTACCCCAACAATCCAACCGGCGCCGTGTTGACCCGCCCCATGGCCCAGGCCCTGGCGGATCTGGCCGCCAAGCATGACCTGCTGGTCATTTCGGACGAAATTTACGACCGGCTGGTCTATGGCGATCATGCCCACGTATGTTTCGCTTCCCTGAGCGGGGCCCGCCAGCGCACGATCACCCTGGGCGGATTTTCCAAGGACTACGCTATGACCGGTTGGCGAATCGGCTACGCCGCCGCCCCGCCCGAGATCTTGGCCGCCATGCGCAAGATCCATCAGTACACCATCATGTCCGCGCCGACCATGGCCCAGGTGGCCGCCATCGAAGCCCTCGCCGGCGGCGATGAGCATGTTGAAAAGATGCGTGCCGAATACGATCGCCGCCGCAAGCTTGATGGTCGGCGGGCTGAACGACCTCGGCCTGACCACATTCGAACCGCTGGGCGCCTTCTATGTCTTCCCCTCCATCGAGGCCTCAGGGATGGACGACGATGCCTTCGCCAACCAACTGCTCGAGGAGGAGAAGGTGGCCGTCGTCCCGGGCAACGCCTTCGGCGACAGCCGCTCTTTCGTCCGCTGCTCCTACGCCACCGCCTACGAGGACCTGGAGAAGGCGCTGGAACGCATGCAGCGCTTCATGCGCCGCCATGGATGACGGCGGCATGCGGCACCGCCCGAATATGTGAAAGTTTTCACAATGTCGGCCTTTGAGCCCGTCATCGGTCTGGAAGTTCACGCCGAGCTCCTGACCCAGTCGAAGATGTTCTGCGGCTGCGCCGTGGTCAATTCGACGTCGGCCGAACCCAATAGCGCCGTGTGCGAAATCTGCACCGGGCAGCCGGGCACGCTGCCCGTCATCAACCGTCGAGCTGTCGAGTACGCCCTACGGGTTGCCCTGGCGCTCGACTGCCAGGTCGCCGAGCGGAGCATCTTCGCCCGCAAGAACTACTTCTATCCTGATCTCCCCAAGGGCTATCAGATCTCACAATACGAGGCGCCCCTGGCCGAAGGCGGCCGTCTCACGTTTCGCGTCGACGAAGAGCGCGAGGCGACGGCCCGCATTCGCCGCGTCCACCTGGAAGAGGACACCGGCAAGCTCTTCCATCGCGCAGGGCCACTCCTTGGTGGATTTCAACCGTTCCGGCGTCCCGCTGTTGGAGATCGTCAGCGAGCCCGACCTGCACGCCGTCGACGAAGTGCTGGGGTACGCCACCGCGCTGCGCACCCTGCTGCAGTATCTGGGCGTCAACAGCGGCGACATGGAAAAGGGCGTCATGCGCTTCGAGGCCAACGTGTCGCTTCGGCCCAAGGATAGCGAAACCCTCGGCACACGCGGTCGAGATCAAGAACCTGAATTCGTTCCGGGCCATGGCCCGGGCCATCGAACACGAACTCGAGCGCCAGGCCGCCGAGCTGACCGCCGGCCGACCCATTGTCCAGGAAACACTTGGATGGGACGAGACTGCGGCAGGTGACGGTCTCCCAGCGCGGCAAGGAAGAGGCCCAGGACTACCGCTACTTCCCTGAGCCCGATCTTCCTCCCCTGGTGGTCGACTCCAGCTGGGTCGACGAGATTCGGTCAGCCTTGCCCGAGCTGCCCCGCGCCCGTCGTCTGCGCCTGGCCCAAGCATACGGCCTGACGCCCTACGTCGCCGACGTGCTCACGGCGCGATCCGGCCGTGGCCGACTACTTTGAGGCTGCCGCTGGCAGCGTCATCGCCACACCGCCCCTCGACAAACTCGCCAATTGGGTCACGGGCGAATTCTTCGCCTTGCTGAACCAGGCATCTCGACCATTCGCCGAAGTGCCTATCCCGCCCACCGCCATGGCCGAGTTGGTCGACATGGTTGAAGTCGGCACCATCAACGCCACAACCGGCAAGGAGGTGCTGGCGCAGACGCTTCGAAACCGGCCAGGCACCCCGGAAGATCGTCGAGGCTCGGCGGCTTGGCGCAACTCAACGACCTGGACGTCCCTCCGGCCCATTATTAGGCAGGTGCTGCGGGACAATCCGGACCAGGTGGCACAGTACACGGCGGGCAAGTCATCTCTTTCGCAATGGTTTTTCGGCCAGGTGATGCGCACAACCGGCGGCAAAGCCAATCCGCAAATCGTCCGCAGCCGAACTCGAGCAGGCGCTACAGCGTCTTGACCCCGAGGTTCCCGACGAAGACTGACACCGAGCCCGGGCGCACCTTCCAGACCCACAAGGAGTATCGTGAACGCTTTCGAGATGGCACAGTCCCAATTCGACGGAGTTGCCAACCAGCTCAACCTCGAGCATGGCGTCGCATCGCTGCTCCGTTGGCCCATGCGTGAGTTTCGGTTTCAGATCCCCGTCCGAATGGATGATGGGACCATCCAGGTTTTTTTCGGCTACCGCGTTCAGCACAACGATGCCCGCGGGCCGGCCAAAGGCGGTATCCGCTTCCATCCGGCTGAGACGATCGACACCATCCGGGCGCTGGCTATGTGGATGACCTGGAAATGCGCCGTAGCCGACATCCCGTTGGGTGGTGCCAAGGGCGGGGTAGCGGTCGACCCCGCCGATCTCACCGTCGGTGAAAAGGAGCGCCTCTGCCGCGGCTGGATCGACGCCATCTGGAAGAACATCGGGCCCGGACTCGATATCCCGGCTCCCGACGTGGGCACCACGCCGCAGATGATGGGCTGGATGATGGATGAGTACACCAAGCTCACCGGCCGCTACACGCCGGGCGTGATCACGGGCAAGCCTGTCGACGCAGGCGGCTCCGCGGTCGAACCGAGGCGACTGGCTTTGGCGTGATTTATGCCCTTCGCGAAGCGGTCCACCATCTCGGCCTGGATCCTGCCGAGTTGACAGCCTCGGTGCAGGGGTTCGGCAATGTTGCCCAACACGCCGCCATCGGGTTTTCTGAGATCCTGGGCGGCAGAGTGGTCTCCGTCTCCAGCTGGGATCGCGCCGACAAGGCATCCCATACTTTCTTCAAGCAGGACGGCGTGGACCCTCGCTTCCTGCAGAGCATCACAAATGTATATGGATCGATCGACAAGGATGCCGCGATACAGGCCGGCTACACTATTGACGGCGGTGAGACCTGGTTGACGTACGACGTTGATGTCCTCATCCCGTCTGCGCTCGAAGCCCAGATCACCGAAGACAACGTCCGTACCATCAGCTCGAAGGTGAAGATCATCGCTGAGGGCGCCAACGGGCCAACGACCATCGGAGCCGATGACATCCTCAAGAGCCAATCCGTGTTCGTCATTCCGGATTTCTTATGCAACGCTGGCGGCGTGACCGTCTCCTATTTCGAAAGCGTCCAGAACGACATGAACTTCTACTGGGCCGCAGACGAGGTCCTGGCGCGCCTGGACCACAAGATGACCAATGCCTTCCAATCGGTCCTCAAGGTGTCCCAAGAGCAGCAGGTTCCCATGCGGGACGCAGCCTACATGGTGGCCATCGACCGCGTTGTCCGAGCAATGCAGTTCCGAGGTTGGGCCTAGCAGGTCAGACGGATGAAGAATGTTGGTGTACCTTTCTCTGCCTCTGCACACATTCTTATCAATAGATAGATCTATGAATCGTAGTCATCGTAGGGCCTGTAGATTTGTGGAAAGCTGTCTCGCCCTCATCGAGGCCCCCCATATGAAGGGGGAGAAACGGGAGGCCTGCCCACATATGCTGTTGGACTTGGTGAGAATTGTCCACAGCCGACCTGTGGGTGGACTGGGGATAGGCGGGAGAAGACATGGGCACAGCGAATGTTCAACCAGTATATGTGGGGGGCCTTGGGGTGGGAACGGCACATATAGGGCAGGCGCTCTTGGAAACTAGAATCTTTGTGCGCCCCTTATCCACATTCATTGTGAGTTATCCACAGCCGGGGCCAGATTTGTCCACACGAAAGCGGTTGAAGATCCTGTCCGAGAGGAAGGTGGGCCAATGAGCCGGCACCTATCCGAGACTATCTCTGACGCGTGGGAAGAGCTGCCTGATTCGGCTCGCCAGGGGCTGATGAAGTGGCTTGATCGGCTGCCGGGCGGCCTGAAGGGATGGCGGGGCTTAGTTGACCAGGCCGCCGAACACTTGATGTTGGCAGCCGGAGACAAGCACACCGTGGCCATCCTGGGCCCGGCCAATGCCGGCAAGTCGACACTCTATAACCTGATGATCCGGCCGGGCGAGGTGCGCGCCGAGGTGAGCGCCGTGCCGGGAACCACGCGCGACGCCAGTGCCGCCGATGCCGGAGTGTTCCAGATCGTCGATACCCCTGGGGCGGACGCCGTTGGCACGGTGGGCGAGGAAGAGCGGCAGAAGGCGCTGCTGGCCGGCGGGGAAGCAGATGTGATCGTGCTCCTGCTGGACGCAACGCACGGCGTCCGGGATGCGGAACGTCAGCTCCTACGGGATGTGCGGGCATTGGGCAAACCGATGTTGCTGGCCCTCAACAAGATGGACTTGATACCCGAGAAGGAGGCCCCGGCGGTAGTGGGCAAAGCGGCCGGAGACCTTGGTGTTTCGTCGGATGAGATCCTTCCTGTGAGCGCCCGCAAGGGGACGGGTATCGAAAGACTGCTCGCAGGGATGGTTCGTTTGGAGCCGGCCATCGTGGCTGCACTCGGGCGTGCGCTGCCGGCGTACCGCTGGAGTCTGTCGCAGACGGTGATCGCTCGCTCAGCCTCGGCGGCCGCCGCCATCGCCGTGACCCCGCTGCCGTTCATCGATTTCATCCCGTTGCTCGGCGTGCAAACGGCGATGGTCATCTCGATCGCCCGCATTTACACCTACAGGATCACCTTGGGCAGGGCGCGCGAGCTGGTGGCCACCTTTGGGGCAGCCGTGCTGGGGAGGACGTTATTCTACGAACTGTCCAAGTTCGGCGGCCCTCCTGGGTGGCTTCTGGCGGCCGGGGTCGCCGTGGGCACGACGGCAGCCCTGGGATATGCCAGCGCTGTGTGGTTCGAGCGTGGGGCCCGACTGTCGCCCGAAGACATCCGAAAGATTGCGCGTGCGTCGGGCGAATCCGTCGTCGACCGCCTGAAGGACCTGGGGCGCCGGCGGCCCAAGCGGGTGACGCTCAAGGAACGCGTCGACCTGGCCTTCCAGGATCTGCCCGAGCCGGAAACCGAGGCCGTAACGGCCCCGTCCGAAGACTGAGCCGAGGGCACTCCCGGCCGGTGGACTATAATCCAATCATGAGCGGTGATCGATCGATTCGGATGTCCCGCGGCGTCGCGCATCTCGAGCGTTCGGTCATGCGCGACCTCCTGAAATTCGCCGTCGACCCGGAGATCATTTCCCTGGCCGGGGGTCTTCCGGCAGCCGAAACACTGCCGGTCGACGCCTTTCGCACCTGCCTGGACGATGTGCTTGCGCGGGACGGCCCCGCCAGCCTGCAGTACAGCCCGCCGTACGCTCCCCTGCGAGCGTGGATTGCCGAGCACATGCGCGGCCGGGGCGTGGACTGTTCCCCAGAGCAGGTCTTCATCACAAACGGCGCCCAGCAGGGGCTGGCGATCCTCTCGACGATGATGCTCGACCCCGGCGATCCGGCGGCCATCGAGGCCATCGCCTTCACGGGCATCCAGCAGGTGACAGCGGGCCGAGGCGCCGAGGTCCGAACGGTGGCTATCGATCCGGCGACCGGTGCCGACATGGGTTCTCTGGAAGCAGCCTTCAAGCGCGAGCCGAAGCCAAGACTGGCCGTTCTGGTACCGAATTTCCACAACCCGTTGAGCGCCACGATGCCCGGTCCTGCCAGGCAGACCGCCGCCGAATTGGCGGCCCGCTACCATGTGCCGCTTATCGAGGATGACCCCTACGGCATGCTGCGATTCGAGGGGTCCCCTATCCCGCCGATCAAGGCCCACGACGAGGACGGTTGGGTTTTCTACCTGGGTTCGTTCTCCAAGATGTTCGCGCCCGGGGTCCGGCTTGGCTGGATCGTGGCCCCGGAGAGCATGATCCCCAAGATCACGGTTGTCCGCGAGTCGATGGACCTGGAATCCTCCACTTTGATCCAGCGGGCCGTCCACGAGTTCATCCGGCGCGGTCACCTGGTATCGCACCTGGCCGACATGAACGCCCTGCACCGGGAACGGCGGGACCGTTTGTTGGCGGCCCTGGAGGGCGAATTCACCGGCGGCGAAAGCTGGACCCGGCCGCAAGGTGGGCTGTTCGTGTGGCTGACCTTAGCTGACGGAGTGAACACGTGGGATTTGTTCGAAGTCCGCCGTGGACAAGAAGGTCGCCTATATCCCAGGCGGGGCGTTTGCCGTGGATGGCGGCCACCAGAACAGTCTGCGGCTGAGTTTTGGGAACGTGCATACCGAAAAGATCGAAACCGGGGTGGCCCGGCTGGCTGAAGCCGTACGGGAGGGCGCTCTGGCACATTGAGGACACCTTGGGAGGTGTGCGATGGCAGAAGTTACGACCACTGGACCTCGACCCATCACCGAAGAAGCCGACTTTCTCCAAATCAAGAGCATTGACCACATCCATTTCTGGGTGGGGAACGCCAAACAAGCCATGTACTACTGGTGGAAGGCCTTCGGTTTCAAGCCGGTGGCCTACGCCGGGTTGGAGACGGGCAATCGGGAAAACGCTTCGTATGTGCTCGAGTCCGGGAAGGTACGGCTGGTTGTGTCCGCCCCGTATGGGCCGTCGAACGCCATCGCCGGCCACCACCTCGTGCACGGGGACGGAGTGAAAGTCGTCGCCCTCGGGGTCGAGGACGTGGAGCAGGCGTTCAAGGAGACCACGGCACGCGGCGGCGTGGCTGCCTGGGGGCCGAAGGAGGAGCGGGACGACTTCGGCATCTACCGCACCTCGGCCATTCACGCCTACGGTGAGGTGCTGCACGTCTTTGTCGACCGGGACGACTACAGCGGCCCCTTTGCGCCCGGCTACGTGTCGATCGACTATCCGGCTGAGTCCACCGGCCTGGCCGCCGTAGATCACGTGGTGGCCAACGTTGAGTTGGGCAAGATGAACTACTGGGTTAACTTCTACCACCAGGTGATGGGCTTCCGCCAGCTCCTGCACTTCGACGACAAGGACATCAGCACCGAATACTCGGCCCTGATGTCGAAAGTGATGCAGGATGGCAGCGGCCGGGTCAAGCTGCCGATCAACGAACCGGCGGATGGGAAGAAGAAGAGCCAGATCGAGGAATATCTGACCTACTATCTCACGCCCGGGGTCCAGCACCTGGCGCTGGCCACGGGCGATATCATCGAAACAGTCGGCCAACTCGAGGCGCGCGGCGTCGAATTCCTCAGGGTGCCCGACGAATACTACGAAGCTCTCCCCGAGCGGGTGGGGGACATCAAAGAATCCATCCAAGCCATTCAGGAGCTGGGTATCCTGGTCGACCGCGACGACGAGGGCTATCTGCTGCAGATCTTTTCCAAGCCGCTCCAGGATCGGCCGACGGCCTTCATTGAGGTCATTCAACGGCGCGGCAGCCGGGGGTTCGGCAAGGGCAACTTCAAGGCATTGTTTGAGGCGATCGAAGCCGAGCAGGATCGCCGGGGCAACCTTTAAATCGACACAGCCAATGGCACGGGCCTCGTGGCCCGGGAGCGCCCCATATGCGGTATGTGACGTTTGTCACAAACGACAAGCCACGCCAGCAGCGGCTCGGGGCGTTGGTCGGGGAGTGGGTCGTAGACCTCCCGGCGGCGCAGCCGTGGGCTCAGCGCGCCAAGAACCTCTCGGCCGAACCAGTGCCTAATTCGTTGATGGAATTGATCCTGTCTGGTCCGGGCGCCTGGGCCTATTCGCAGACACTGATGTCTGCCATCGGCGAGGAAGACGTCGGGCTTTTGGCCAGCCTGCAGCACGAGAAGGTCGCCTACACGTTGGACGACGTCCGCCTGCTCCCGCCGCTGCCTCGCCCCATGGGGCTGCGGGATTTTTATGCTTTCGAGCAGCACGTGGCAGCGGCGTTTGCCAACCGAGGCGCCGGAGTGCCGGAAGCCTGGTATCGTCAGCCGGTGTTCTACTTCTCCAACCCGCACTCGGTCTATGGCCCAAATGAAACCGTTCCCTATCCGCGCTATTCAAGCGAGCTCGACTACGAACTGGAGATCGCCTGCGTTATCGGCCAGGCAGGACGCAACATCCCCGCCGATCGTGCCGGGATCTTCATCTTCGGCTACATGGTCTTCAACGATTGGTCGGCCCGAGACGCACAGCGCGAGGAGATGTCGGTTGGGCTCGGGCCGGCGAAGGGCAAGGACTTCGCTTCGAGCTTTGGTCCGTGCCTGGTCACGCCGGACGAGTTCGAAGACCGGCGGACTGAGCGACCCGGCGTGTTCGATCTGGCGATGACCGCCCGCCTCAACGGAGAAGAGCGGTCGAGTGGCAACTGGCGAGACATCCATTACAGTTTCGCCGAGATGATCGAGCGCGCCTCGGAGGAGGTCTTCCTGCTACCCGGAGAGGTCATCGGCTCGGGCACAGTCGGAAGTGGATGCCTGTTGGAACTGACCGGGGGCAAAGGTCCCTGGCTCCAACCGGGCGACACGGTTGAACTCGAGATCGAGCGTATGGGTATCTTGCGGAACGCGGTCGGCCCGGCAGATCGGGCCTAGACGAGAAAACCAACCAGGGAGGCGGGAAATGCCGTTCTATCAACGATTGGGTGACATGCCGCAGAAGCGGCACACACAGTTCAGGAAACCGGGGGGCGGGCTGTACCGGGAAGAGGTCATGGGGCTGGAGGGCTTCTCCGGCCTGCAGTCCATCTTGTACCATCACTTCCTGCCGCCAAGGGTGCGCGAGGTGGATGACCTAGGGGATGACACGTCCCGAGTACGCCGAATTCGGGGGAGTCCGGCACCGGGCCTTCACCACGGGCGACGCGCCGGTGGGGGGTGACCCGGTGTCGGCCCACCGCGTGCTGCTGGGGAACGACGATGTCACCCTTGGGATTTCCCGACCCACCGAGAGCATGGACTACTTCTACCGCAACGGCCAGGCATACGAGGTGTGGTTCACCCACGAAGGCTCGGGTGAGCTCCACACCCAGTTTGGGGTGCTCGAATTTGGGCCGGGAGACTATGTGGTGATTCCCTATGGCACCACCTGGCAGATGCGGCTGAACGAAGAGGCACGGTTCTTCGTGATCGAAGCCCCGTCCCAGATCCAGCCCCCCAAACGCTATCGCAATAACTTCGGCCAGCTCACCGAATTTGCACCCTACACCGAGCGGGACATTCGGACCCCCCACGATTTGCAGACCCACACCGAGCGCGGCGAGTTCGAGGTGCGGGTCAAGGTGCGCAACCGGATCTCAAAGCATGTCCTCGACCACCATCCGCACGACGTGGTCGGATGGGACGGGTATCTTTATCCCTGGGCTTTCAACATCAACGATTACGAACCGATTACCGGCTTGATTCACCAACCGCCGCCGGTGCACCAGACGTTTGAGGGCTGGAACTTCGTGGTGTGCTCGTTCGTCCCGCGCCTGTTCGACTATCACCCGGAGGCCATCCCGGCGCCGTACAGCCACTCCAACGTGAATTCGGATGAGGTGATCTACTACTGCGACGGCGATTTCATGTCCCGCAAAGGGATCAACCAGTACGACATCACCCTTCACCCTTCCGGTCTGCCTCACGGGCCGCAACCCGGCGTCACCGAAGCCTCGATCGGCGCCAAGAAGACGGAGGAGTTGGCGGTGATGGTCGACACATTCCGTCCGCTCAATGTCGCCCTGCCGGCCCTGGAGATGGAGAAGACAGACTACATGGCCAGCTGGCTGGAGGGCGATGGGGAGTAACCCGGCCGCAAGATCCGCTGACCATCACCTCAACCAAGCGTCAGGAGCGCAGTTGCCCCATGGAACTGAATCCGGCCAACGTCCCCTGGCAAGATGTTTACAAGCTGATGATCGGGTCGATCTTGCCCCGCCCCGTCGGCTGGGTGTCCACCTTGAGCCGGGACGGGGTGCGCAACCTAGCGCCGTTTTCTTTCTTCAACGCCATCTGCGGCAATCCGCCGCATGTGCTCTTCTGCCCCATGATCCGCGGCACCGACTCCAAAGCCAAGGACAGCCTCGACAACGCGCGTGCAACCGGCGAATTCGTGGTCAACATCGTCACCGAACCGCTGGCCGAGGCGATGAACATCAGCTCCATGGAGGTCCTGCCGGACGTCGACGAATTTGAGCTGGCCGGCCTGACGCCCGTCGAGTCCGCTGGCCGTCAAGCCGCCCCGAGTGGGCGAAAGCCCCATCCACTTTGAGTGCCGGACGGTCGAGATCGTTGACCTGGGGGACCAGCCCGGGGGAGGCAGCGTGGTCATCGGGCGAGTGGTCCACCTCCACGCTGACGACGGTGTGATCTTCGATGGCGACCAAGATTGACCTGGCCAAGCTCCGGCCCATCGGCCGCCTGGCGGGCGCGAGCTACTGCCGGGTGACCGATCTGTTCGACATGCCGCGTCCCCCGTCCCGGCTGATCCGAGGGCGAAACAGGCTTCGAAGAACAGCTCTGACGAGCTACCTTCGACCGGCGTGGGGCATCCCCCAGGGGGATGACGCGGGGTTGTCGTCAGCGACATGCATTTCCCTTGGATAACGCTAGAGACGTCATATCGAATGCCGCCGGTCGGTGTTGTAACTTGAGTGAGAGGGAGAGCAGCCGGACGCGCATGATACCCGAATCCAACCTGGTCGTCGAAGGGCTGGCTTTTCGATATCGCGATCGCGCCGATAAGGCGATACAGGACATCTCATTTGATCTTGACCGCGGCCAGCTGATGCTGGTGGCGGGAAGCAGCGGCTGTGGGAAGACCACGCTCATCCGGGCCATTAACGGATTGGTGCCTCGATCCTACAAGGGTGAACTGACCGGCCAGGTGAGGCTTGCAGGAAAGGAGACCACCGAGCCTTTCCCTGGCCGAAATCTCACATCATGTCGGCACCCTGCTGCAGGATCCCGAGCGGCAGATCCTGGGTTCGAGGGTGCTCAACGAAGTCGCCTTCGGCCTTGAGAATTTGGGGCTCCCCCGGGAGGAGATCCGTCAGCGGGCCGAGTCGGCCCTGGCCCGGCTGGCGATCAGCCACCTGGCCGACCGCGAGACCCACCTGCTCTCCGGCGGAGAGAAGCAAAAAGTGGCCATGGCTGGAGTGCTGGCCATGGAGCCCAGCTTGCTTCTGCTGGACGAGCCCCTGGCGAGCCTCGACCCCGCCAGCGCCCAGGACGCTCTGCGACACGATCCGCGCTCTGGTCGACGCCGGCATGAGCGTCATGCTTGTAGAACACCGGGTGGAGGACGTCCTGGGCATCTCCCCCGATCGCGTGATGTACATGAGCGGCGGGACGCATCCAGTTCCTCGGAGACACCGATGAGCTCGTTGGCCATCTTGACCATCACGAGGTCAAGCTCCCGGCCCCGATGGTGATCCAGCAAGCCGCATCCGAACCGCCGCCGCCCCCATTCCAGCCGGCGGTGGAAACGCCATCTGCACCCGGCCAGCCCATCCTTGAGTTTCAGGACGTCGGTTTTGGCTACGAAGAAGGCCCCGAGGTGCTGCATGACATCGATCTGGCGGTGGCGCCGGCGAGATCATCGCCCTGTTGGGGCCCAACGGCGCGGGCAAGACCACGCTCGTCAAACACGCGATTGGCCTGCTGAAGCCCCGACGGGGCCAAGTCAAAATCGACGGCCAGGACAGCAGCCAGCTCTCCATCGCGCAGATTGCCTCCAATCTGGGATATGTGTTCCAGAGCCCAAGCCATATGCTGTTCGCTCCGACCGTGGGAGAGGAACTTGCTTTTGGCCCCAGGAATCTCGGGCATCCGTCGGATGAAATTCAGACAGGAGGTAGCCTATGCCATAGACGTGATGAACCTCTCGGGCATGGCGGAAGACCCCCCGCTGGCGCTGTCGTTTGGACAGCAGAAGCGGGTCAGCATTGCCGCCATCCTGGCGATGAAATCGCGGATCCTGGTGATGGATGAGCCGACAGCCGGGCAGGACTACAAGAACTACATGGGCTTCATGGATTCGATTCTCCAGACGCCCGGCTTCGAGGCGATCCTGTTCATCACCCACGACCTCGATCTGGCCCTGGTGTACGCCAACCGGGTGCTGCTGATGGCGGACGGACGGATCGTCGCCGACGGCCAGCCGGAAGAGGTCCTGCAGGACTTCGATCTGATCCAACGATCCAATCTGGTGCCGACCTCGCTGCTCAAGGCCAATCTGGAGCGGCTGCCGTCCACAGGTCACTTTCTGCGGGCGGAGGCGCTGGCCCACGCGGATGTTGGCTGACAGGGAGCCATGTCCGATGAGCGGCAACTTTGATCAAGAGATCATTCAGGAGGGAGCCATGAGCAACTCAAAGCTTTGGTCGGTGTTAGGTGCACTTGTTGGGGTCATCGTCTTCTTCGCCGGGATCATTTGGATCGGTGGCCAGATCAATCCCGATCTGCAGCTGGACGAGACCGCCACGCTTCGGTTTGTGTTCGTCGGTATCGGCTTGTTGGCCGTGTTCGTGATCTACTGGTTGACCAAGGAGAACGACGCCTGGGAGGTCGGCACGCGGCAGGTGGTCTACATGGCCATCGGCGCCGCACTCTACGCCGTCTTCTCCTACCTGTTCAACGGCACGGTCTTCGTGGTGCCGTCGGTCAGCCAGGTGTCGCTGCGCCCCGCCATCGCCCTGCCGATGTTCTTCGGCTACGTGTTCGGTCCCGTGGTCGGGTTCTTCACCGGAGCCGTGGGCAACATGTTCGGTGATGCCCTGACCGGCTTCGGCCTGTCGCCCCAGTGGAGCATCGGCAACGGATTGGTCGGCCTGATCTCCGGCCTGGCGGCGCTGTATGTCGACAAGAAGAAGGGTCTCAACACGGTGTTGATCGTGAGCGCCGTGCTGGCGGCCATCGCCACACATCTTGTGGTTCCTCAATCCGTCGCAATCCAACATGATGTTCTTCGATCCGGGCGCCGGAATCTTCGGTGACGCCACGATCTCAGCCTTCGCCGGCCTGTCAGCCATCGTCGGTCTTCGTCCTGGTGCTGGCGGTGCGCTACGGCTTCGCCAGCGACATGGACATCGCTGCCGCAGTCACTTGGGCGATGCTGGGCAACTTCATCGGCATCGGCTTTGCGGCCGTCTCCGATATCTGGATCAACGGCTTCCCGCCCGCCGTGGCCATCGTCGGCGAGTTTCTGCCGGCGGCCGGCCCCAACATGATCTTCGCTGCCATCCTGGTCCCCATCCTGGTGCGTGCTTGGATGTCCCTTCAGAGACAGACCGGACGCTGATTTCGAGGGTCAAGAGAGGGGCCCTGACCGGGCCCCTCTCGCCGATCGAATCTCCCGATGCTGGTTAGCTGGCGCTATCGGCCCCGACGGTCCTTGATCCAGGCGTTCGATCCGTCCGCCTGGCTAATCTTCTACGCCTGCTTTCATCGCCTCCACCCTCTTCTTCTGGGACCTGCGGTTGTTGGCCGTCTTCACGCTGGTGGCCGTTATTATCGTCGCCACCTCCGGGGTAAAGTGGTCCGAAGTCTCGCCGAGCGTGGTTGTTCATCGGAGGTTTCATCGTCTTCTTCGCCTTCCTGACGTTCCTGACCGGGCGGGGCGGCGTTGAGGTATACACCCAGGAGCACATCATCCGGACGCTGAGGGCCCCGTTCACGATCTTCGGGTGGCGGCCGACGTTGGAAGTCACCGTTGAACGGATGGTATTCTCGCTGAGTCAGATGGCACGTGTCTTCGCCCTGGCCAGCACCACCATCCTGATCCCCTACTCGCTCAACCCGGCCCATTACGGCGTGGCCTTCCGCCGGCTGGGTCTGCCGGACAAGATCGCCTACGCCATGGACCTCACGATGCGCTTCATCCCCACCTTTGGGCGCGACTTCCAACTCACCCTGGACGCACAAAAAGCCCGGGGCTATGAACTCGAGAAGCTCCAGGGCGGGCTGATCGAACAGGTGCGCAAGCTGGCGCCGTTGGTCGTCCCCGTGACCGTGCACGCTCTGGCGGGGAGCGAGGACATCATCGACGCCATGGACCTGCGCGCCTTCGGCACCGGCCCCCGTACATGGCTCATCGAGCTGCGCTATCAGACCCGCGATTACATTCTGATCGGCGTGGCTGTGGCCGTGTTCTTGTTCTCGATGGCGGCTTCTCTGCTAGGCGTCGGCCAATTCTGGGTGCCGGAAACCCTCCTCAAGATATTCGGCTTCTAGAGCCGACCGCCGACGGCGTCCCCTCGGCCGTTTCGACTACAATCAAGCCGCATACCCACCCGGCGCCCATGGTCGACAGGTTCGGCATGGCCAAGATCGCAATCGTGACCGACAGCACGGCTGACCTGCCGCAGGACGAAACCGCCCGGTGGGGGATCGAGGTCGTACCGGCGCTCTTGACCGTGGATGGAAAGACTCTGGCCGACGGACGCGACATCACCCGGGCTGAGCTGTACCGGCGTTTGCCCCTGGCGAACGGTCTGCCGACGACGGCAGCACCGCCCCCGGGCGATTTTGCCCGGGCCTACGAACGCCTGTTGACGGCCGGGGCCAATTCGGTGCTCTCGATCCACCTGGCCCAGCGCCTCTCCGGCCTGTTCGACATGGCGGTGAAGGCAGCCCAAGCGTTCGTTGGGCGCGTGACCGTCATCGACAGCCGGCAGGCATCATTGGCCCTCGGGTTTCAGGTGCTCGAGGTAGCCGGAGCGGCTGCCCGAGGCGACGATTTGGCGAGCCTAATGGAGATGGCGATTGATCTACGCCAAAGGTCGCGGCTGGTGGCCATGGTCGACAGCCTGCGCTATCTCCGGCGCAGCGGGAGAGTAGGCTGGCTTCAGGGCAGCGTAGGAGACGTCCTCAGCCTTAAGCTGGTGTTAGAAGTCGACGACGGCCAGGTCTATCGGGTGGCTCAAACCCGAACCCGCCGGGGCGCCCAGCAGGCCATGCTGGCACGCGTTGGGGCCTGGGGGCGGTTAGCAAGGGTGGCCGCCATGCACGTCGCCGATCCCGACGGCGCAGCGGAGTTGGCCGTCGAGCTGGCCCCACAGTGCGGCAGCCAGCCACTGATTGCCGAGGCCACGACGGTGCTCGGAACGCATGTCGGACCCGGCGCCGTGGGCGTTGCGGCCCTGATCGCATGACGATCGGCCATCCAGGGCAACCATAAATCGCAACCGCGAAGAAGCAGCCCAACCCGTCGACCGTCTGACCAGGCAATGAGAAGTTCCCCGCCGAACTTATTGTGAGCGGTGTGCGGTGCCCGAGCTCTCGCAGGTTGGAATGGCTAGTCGTATGCGGGAAGCGAGACCCGAGGGTCGACCCTCCCCGGATCTAGCGTTGCATAAGGGATTTGGCCAGCGTTACGGCTCGGCTGGCATCCTCTCCGTAGCCATCGGCACCGATCTGATCGGCGAACTCGGGGGTTACGGGGGCGCCTCCAACGATGATCTTGACCCCGGCACGCAGACCAGCTGTATTGAGAGCGGAGATCGTGGTCGCCATATTCGACATTGTTGTTGTGAGCAGTGCTGAAAGGGCGACTATGTCGGGCTTGTTCGCCTTCACCGCCTCCACGAACTGCACAGGCGTCACGCTCCGACCGAGGTCTATGATGTCGAAACCGGCCCCCTCGAGCATCAAACAGACCAAGTTCTTCCCGATGTCGTGCAAGTCGCCCTGGACGGTCCCCGCCACAACGAGGCCAGCTGCTTTGACATTAGCTTGGATCAGATGCGGCTTAAGCAGGCTCAGGCCATTCTGCATGGCCCTCGCGGCGATCATCATCTCGGGCACGAAGAACTCGCCGCTCTCGAACAGGTTGCCGACCTCGGCCATGGCGGCGACCATCCCCTTGTTGAGGATGGTCTCTGGCCCAATTCCCTGTGCCAGAGCTTCCTCGATCTTCGCGGCTGTAAGCTGATCGTCCCCATTGACGATTGCTCTGTAGATTTCTGACAACAGGTCGTCCATATTCTTCTGCGTACCTCCAATTGTCATCCAGTTGAGAACAATCAGGGCGGGGAACGGCGCAACGGTTTTTGCAGGCCGACGCATATACAGCGTGCGACCCCAAGTGAATACTGGTGCGCAACCGTATCAAATCCGCGCCCCCCTGCATCGTGTCAGAAGAGACGGGCCGAGAGGCGAGACCGTTCCCGTCGCCTCAGCGCCCCGGATTCAGAGCAAGCCCTCGGGCGGACCGCTGGGGTGACGATTTCCCTGGTGCGGCGGCCCCATTGGGCTTCGTATGGTGGCTGGCGCGCATGCAGATTGGCCCGAAGGCCCACGGGGCGGATGCTTGGCCAATCCATGACCAGCGGACGGAAGCGTAAGTTGCAGTGAGTAGGGACGCGCCCCGAAGGGTCTAGCGATAGGCCCCGAACTCCTTAGCGGCTTTGCTCATGAGATGGATGTGATAGGGAGGCACGCTGGCCGGTATGTCACACCCGCCCATAAAAATAAACCCACTCTTGATCTGTTTGCCGATCTCGATGTTCTCTCGGCAAGCCTCGAAGATCTCGTCAGCTTCGCCTGTGACGACAAGATCGGGCTTGATGTTGCCACAAATGATCTCGTTCGGGAAGATCTCCGCCGCCTGTAGCAAATCTACTTCACTCCCAAAACTCAGAATCCCGGGATCTCCCCACGGGAGTCGAGCAAGCAGAGGCAGATTTCTGTTCTGATCGCCGCATATGTGGTCATAGATATGCTTGACACCCTGGTCCAATGCATATTGGTGCAATTCCGCTCGGTAGGGGAGCACCAACCCTTCATACATCCGCGGGGAAATGAGGCCATCGGTCGGGGAGGCGATCCTCGGGAGCACCCTTTCGGCGCCGAATTCGGAAATGAACAGGTCGGCAACCTGCTTCAAGTGGTCTGTCACCAGGCGCATAACGTGGTGGACAGCCTCGGGCTCGGCCGCCGACCATTCCAGGAATTGTTCGACCCCACACAGGTTTGCCCCGAATGTGAACGGGCTGCCGTAGATGAACGCAATTTGGGTTTGATGCTCTTCCTGGAGCTTGGCGAATTCCAGCATACGCGGCAGACAGCCGGCGCTGCGCACATCCGGCAACTTCAGTTTGTAGACGTCATCTAACGATTCCACGGGGCGTCGAGAGACCGACGGCCCCGACGACCACCGATCCGCTGGCCAGGCGATCTCCCCGCCGAATTCCCAGGCCCCGTAGGCAACAAACGTATAGAACGGTGCCACTTCCGCATCGTATTGTTCCATGGTCCAAGCCTGGGCTTGAAAGCTCCGCTCGGGGAACTCAAAGATATCCGCCTTGGCGATGCCGGTGTTGGTGGCGCAGAAGCTGTAGCCCTTGTGCACAAACGGCACACAGTCCACGGGATGGCGCCGAAGCAGGGCAGCGATTCGCTCGTTTTGTGTCATGGGTTGCATATGCAGAAGGTCCTTTCCGGCTCTACATCGTGTTGGGGTCAATTGCGAATTTGATGCCCTCGTACCGGCGAACCCTTGCGAAGGCGTCAAGGAGTTGATTCAATGGCAGTTCCTCGGTGATGAACTGGCGCCCGTCCACCTGCCGGCTAGCCAGTAAATTGAAGGCTCGCCGATAGTCGTCCGGATCCTGGTGGTAGACGCCGATAAGGGTGTGTTCCTCATAGTGCATAGCGCGGGTGTCGAGTGAAATTGTCGTGCCGGATTTGCACCCGCCGTGGAAGACGACAGTCCCGGCTTTGCGGATCATTTGAACTGCTTCTTCCCACGCCGGCGGCTTGCCGGCCGCCTCAAGTGCCACATCAACGCCCCGGTTGCCGTCTGTGAGTCCCTTGACGATCTTCACTCGTTCGGCGGGGTCGGTGAATTGGCGAATGTCAATGAACTCGTTCACGCCAAACCCGGCTGCAACCCGCCTGCGCTCCTCAGTGATTTGACCAGAAAGGATGACACGGGCACCACGCAGGTGCGCAAGCCGAGACAACATGAGTCCCAAGGGTCCAGATCCCAAGACAACGACACTGTCGCCCGGGAGAATTCCAGAGCGACGGATGCAGTGAACGGCGGTGCCCAAAGGCTCAGAGACGGCAGCTTCCTCGTAGGTCATGCCATCCGGGAGCTTATACACATTGTGTTTGACCATGCGCTCCGGAATCACAATGTACTCAGCATAGGCCCCGTTCAGAATGAGCAGGTTCTCGCACAGATTCCGGTGGCCGATCTTGCAGTAGAAGCACTGCCCACAAGGGACTGCATTGCACGTGCAGACGCGGTCTCCCACACTCAACTCGGCTACGCCTTCGCCCAATGCAACGACATCACCACTGAATTCGTGACCAAACGTTGAAGGCACCTTTGGGATAATCGTAGGATGTCCTCGTTCGTAGGTCTTGATGTCCGTCCCGCAGGTTAGCGCCGCTTTGATTCGGACCAACAATTCCCCGGGTCCTGGCTCGGGGATATCGATCCGCTCAAATCGCACATCCATGGGTGCGTAAAACATGGCTGCATTCATCTGGTCTGTCATTGACTCTTCTCCGCCGAAGCAGGAAATAGGAGGGTTGGTGGCGGGTCAATCCAGTTGTCTGAGGGTTCCATCAGCTTCCCGGCGTACGGCATCATCCAAAATGGCCGCTGTGGCTCGCGTCCCGATCATCGAAGCGCCGGCTCGCCTGTAGGCAAGGACTTCGTCGAGCGTGCGGATCCCTCCGGCGGGTTTGACCTGGACAGCCGGGCTGCAAGACCGCCGCATCAACGCCACGATGTCCAGGCTGGCCCCGGCCGGGCCATATCCGGTCGAAGTCTTCACGAAATCGGCCCCCGCGTGCTCGCTGATTTCGCAAGCGCGGACGACACGCTCTTCGGTCAGATAACACGTTTCGAAAATCACTTTAACCGGCACGCCGCGAGCGTGTCCCACCTCCACGATGGCTCGAATGTCCTGCTCGACGTAGTCAAAATGCCCCGTAACCAAACGGCTGATCGCCAACACCATATCCAGGTGGGCGGCGCCATTGTCCATCGCGAGATTGGCCTCGAAAACCTTGGCCGCCGTAAGATTCGAACCGTGGGGGAAATCGACGACGGTACTGACCTTGATCTGCGTGCCGTCAAGGGCCTCCACAGCCTTGGGAACATCATAGGGGGCGACCATGACCGTGGCACATTTGTATCTTCTGACCAGCCCCAATCCTTCTTCGAATTCTTCGTCGGTCAGTGTCGGTCGCAAAAGGGAATGGTCGATCATTCGGGCGATGTCGAGCATAGTAAGGGTGTCTGGGGGCATGGGATTCGAGTCCTAAGTGTGGGGCCAGGCGTGGCGGTTGCCTTCCATGACGAAGCGGATACGGATCAGATAGACGCCCGAAGCGTAGGTCACGGGCACATCATTGTTCGTCATAGAAATGCGTGTTCTCAGGAGAACCGGCGTGTCTTCCTGCACCTCAAGCAGCTTGGCTTGCCGTCCCTGGACCGCCATGGGGCTCACGGTATCGATGGCCCGAGTGACCTCAACCCCGTACTTCTCCATAAGGATGTAGTAGGTTGATTGTCCGAGCCCCGAGTCTCTGAACATGGTCTGGTCGAGACCCGGCACATATTTCTCGCATGCGTACCACTTCTCAAGGGCCATGGGTCGTTCATCGACGAATTGCAGGCGCTCCAAGGAGACGACCGATTCAGATGGGTCGAGCTTGAGAGAATCTGCCACGCTGGCGGGCACAGGGATTCGACCGAAATGCAGGATTTTGGTCGTGAGATTGAACCCGTGGTTCATCATCTCGTTAGTAAAACTGGCCAGATCGGACATCTTCGTCTCGAGATGGGTGGCCGACACAATCGTTCCCTTGGACCGTCGCCTCTCGAGCAAACCCTGATAGACAAGATCGCCTATAGCCTGCCGGATCGTAGAACGGCTCACGCCGAATCGCTCTTGGAGCTCTGCCTCCGTTGGAATGCACTCCCCCGGTGGATACGTGCCATCGCCGATTTCGTTGCGCAGGATTCGTCCGATTTGGAAGTACAAGGGAATCGGCGTGCGTCGGTCGACTTCTCTGGAAGCGTCAGGCACGGTCATGAATTGCTCACCCCCCTTGATGTTCGGAATACTCGGGATTGACGCAGAACCTGGGTGTTTCATTTCGCACAATGTAGTCGTAGAGACCCTCGCACAGGACCTTCGCCCCAATTTCTGCTGCCTGGATGGATGCGCCTGCCAGATGAGATGTGGCCGTGACGTTGTCAAGGGAATAGAGGGGGCTGTCGTCGGGTGGCGGTTCGGCCTCGAAGATATCCAGGGCAGCGCCGGCGATCCGTTGATTTGTCAGCGCCTCATAGAGCGCATCGTGTTGGATCATCTCACCGCGGGCGGTGTTGATCAGATAAGCCGAAGATTTCATCAAGCCGAGCTGCTTCTCGCCGATCAACCCGGTGGTCTCCGGTGTCAGACGTGCGTGGAGGAGACAAAATCCGATCTTTCGAGCAGCGAATCGAGGTCGACGGGTTCGCAACCAAGCTCGTTTATCTCATCGGCCGAGATGTAGGGGTCGTATGCCAGGACCTCGGCGCCAAACGCCTGGACCAGCTTGGCGACCTTTCCCCCAATCGCCCCCAGGCCCACCAACCCCACCACGGCTGAGTTGAGCTCGTTGCCCACCGCCTGGAGGACGTACAGATCTCCCGCGCCATCTCTTACTTGTCATCAACGACATGTGGCTTCGGGTGATGTTGCGGGACTGTGCCAGCATCATGCCGACGGTGTACTCGGCCGCGGCGCCCGAATTGCGGCCGGGCGCATACAGGACCGGAATGCCGCGGCTGGTGCAGGCTGTCCAGTTGATGTTCACCGGTCCGCCGCGGGCCGCGCCGACGACGCGAAGCTTGGGCGCAGCATCGATGACTTTCTGGGTGATCGGGGCGGTATGGGTGATGGCCATCTCGACATCCCCGATGACCTTGATTACCTCGTTTTCATCACCCACGAACTCTCGTACCTCGTCAGTGGCCATGACAGGCGCAATGGGCCAATGGTCGGTTTGGTACACGCATTCGAATGTGGTATCGGCGTCCTTAAAGGCCTCTCGAAGCGCCTCTTCAAGGACTTCGTTGGTCAAGAACAGGTCTCCAAGGATGGCGATCTTCATGAGTTTACCTCGTGAACCCTGAGCGGTCGATGTGAGCAGTGATGGTCAGGCCGTCACGGCATGGTGCTCGTATTCTGACAGGAGGGAGTTGACCTTGGCCCAGTCTTCCGGCCCAAGTTGTGTCGACGCCGCCCTGATGTTCTCCTCAACCTGCGATGGCATTCGAGCCCCAGCGATGGCGCCGGTGATCTCGGGCCGGCGCAGCACCCATGCCAAGGCAATGTTGGCGACGGTGCAGTCATTGGCGGCTGCGATCGGTCGCAGCCCATCCACAAGATCCAGTACTAGGTCGAGCAGAGGGGCTTTGAAAAGGGGATCGCCGTGCCGCCAATCGTCTTGTGGTAGGCTCCGGGCCCGTTCCACCGTAAAGGATCCGGATAGCAGCCCGGCCTGCATTGGACTGTAGGCAATCACGCCAATCCCGTGCTCGGCGCAGTAACCCAGGACGCCCTTCTCGACATCGCGCTTGAGCATGGAGTACGGGGGCTGCAACGATGTAATCGGATGAATGGGACGGATGCGCTCCATCTGTTCGACGGAGAAGTTGCTGATGCCGCCGTAGCGGACTTTGCCCTCTCGTATCAGGTCGGAGATTGCGCCCCAACCCTCCTCGATGCCCTCATCCGGCAGAGGCCAATGTATCTGGTAAAGGTCGATGTAATCTGTCTGCAACCGGGCAAGACTCGATTCGCACTCGGCTTTGATGCTGTCTGCGACCAGATGACCATAGATATCGCTACCGTCCTCTTTCCACAAGATCCCGCACTTTGTGGCAAGAAAGACCTGATCACGGCGGCCCTTGAGCGCTTGACCGACGATCTCCTCTGAATGGCCGTGGCCGTAGCCCTTGGCCGTGTCGATCCAGTTGATCCCCAAGTCCAGGGCCCGGTGGATGGTTGCGATGGAATTGGAGTTCCTCTTGGGGGCCCCACCCATAGGGGTTGTCGCCCCCGCCGATGGCCCAAGTGCCTAGGCCTATCGTGGTGAACATCATGTCGGATGTGCCCAGTTGCCGCTTTTGCATGATGCCTCCCTTCCCGCCTGGTCAGGGCGGAGCAAAGCCGATCAGCCAAGCCGAAGGTGCGAGACGGCGTCAAAGTAGTGGAAACGTTCTGCCCGGAATTTCAGTCCGATGCGGCTGTTAAGTTCCGGCAGGTCGTCGGTGTTGATCTTGGCCTTGGTCGAGGCGCCATCTGAGACTACAGTGATGATCGAAATCTGTCCCAGCGTCTCCCTGAGCGCGACCTCCCCGGCGATGTGAGCCATGGAATCCCCTTGATTACACAACTGGATGTCGCTGGGGCGGATGCCAATCAGCACCCGGCCGCCTTCTAGCGTATTCAACTTGTCTCGGATCTCCGCCGGAAGCTGGGTTGGGGCGCCTGTGCCCAGGCGTAGCCTGGCGGACCCGTCGTGCACATCGGCCTCGATGATATTCATAGGGGGCTCACCGACGAAGCGCGCCACGAACAGGTTGGCTGGCCGAGTGTACACCTCGTCGGGCGGCCCTACCTGTTCCAAGACACCTTCATTGAGCACAGCGATCATATCGCCCATCGAAAGGGCTTCCAACTGGTCTGGAGTGGCGTAGATCGTCGTAACCCCCAATTCCCGCTGGATCTTCTTGAGTTCGGCGCGCATGTGGTGGCGAAGCTTGGCATCGAGATGGGCGATGGGTTCGTCCAGAAGGTAGACCTGAGGGCTTCGGACGAGTGTGCGGCCAAGAGCCACACGCTGCTTCTGGCCTCCAGAGAGCTCCCGCGGGTACCGGTCAAGTAGGTCATCAATGCCGAGCATCTCGGCGATGGCGTTGACCCTCTCCTGCCCCTGCTCCTGGGTAAACTCCGATCGGCGTCGTGGCGCCTGGAGGGGGAAGAGCAGGTTCTGATTGACGGTGAAATGGGGGTAGAGGGCATAGGCCTCGAATGCGGTGGCCACATCTCTCCCCTGGGGAAATCTCGCGTGACGTCGACGTCGTTGAGCAGCACGGCGCCATCGTTGGGATGTTCGATGCCGGAAATGATGTTGATCGTGGTGGACTTGCCGGCGCCAGATGCGCCCAGCAGCACGAAGAACTGGCCATCAGGGATGGTGAAGTTGACCGAGTTCAATGCAGCCACATCGCCAAACCGTTTTGTGATATTGCGCAGCTCTACCTTGGCCATGACGTTCTCCGCCGGTCAACCCTGATCACGGGCGAGGACACTCATCCCCGTTTCGATGTCAAAGAAGTGGATATGGCGCTGGTCGAACGAGACCTGAAGCAGTTCGCCGATCGTCGGCCGAAGATCGCCCAAGACTTGTGCCAGAAACGACACCGACGACCCCATCTGCAGGCTGATGATGGTTCGGTCGCCCTCCTGCTCTGAGAAATCGACAGGCACGGCAAAGCTATCTGGCCTGGGGGCCGTCTGGATCAGCACATCCTCCGGGCGGATGCCGAGCTTGACCTGGCTGCCGTCGGACAGGGCCCCGAGTTTGGCGGCAACGTCATCTTGGAGTCGGATTTTGAAGGCGGGTGAGACTGTGAAGAGCTGGTCGTCCTCCCGGACGAGTTCGCAATCCATGAGGTTCATGGGCGGTTCGCCGATGAAGCCGCCGACGAACTCGTTGATCGGGTGCCTGTAGATCTCGAGCGGGGTGCCGATTTGCTGGATGCGTCCCAGGTTCATAATGGCGATGCGGTCCGCCATGGCCATTGACTCAATCTGGTCGTGGGTGATGTACAGGGTCGTGACTCCCAGTTGGTTGACCTCGGCCTTGAGCTCATCACGCATCTGTTCTCTGAGGCCGGCATCCAGGTGGGAGATGGGCTCATCCATGATCAGGACGGCAGGTTTGCGGACAATCGCCCGACCGATCGCCACGCGCTGCATCTCCCCACCGCTCAGCCGCCGGACATTGGTGTTCTGGATTCGCCCCAGCCGTAGGAACCGGATGACGTCTTTCACCTTGTCGTCGATCACCTGCGGGGAGGCCTTGCGCACCCGGAGTGGGAAAGCGATATTCTCATAGACGGTCAGATTCGGGTACAGAGCCCAGTTTTCGAACACCATGGCGATGTTGCGCTGACTGGGGGACTTCTTGTTGACGACTTCCCCGTCCAGCAGGATCTCGCCCCGGGTCACTTCTTCGAGACCGGCGATCATGCGCAGCGTCGAGGACTTGCCGCAGCCCGAAGGGCCCAGGATGGAGAAGAATTCGCCATCCTCGCATTTCCAAGATGCGTCGACGACGGCGCGGACTTTTCCCCCGTAGATCTTCCAAGCATTCCGAAGCTCAACGCTAGCCAATGGATTTGCTCCCCGGAGACTGATCCATGGGTTCCAACTCCCTCGCTAATGAACCGCCATCTCGAAGGCCGCCTGGAATAGCCAGACCGCTCGGGAGGCCTTGATCGGTACGTCCTTGTCCGACAACGTGACGCGGAAACGCTCCAAGACCGGCGTGCCGGGGGGCACGTTCAGGTAGTCCGCCTCGCGCTTCTCCAGGCAGACCACGGTAACCACGTCCCGGGCTCGGTCCGAGACCAACCCGAACTTCTGCTCCATCACGGCAAACGAAGACTGTCCAGTGCCCCTCGATGTGAAAAGATCGGGCGTGATCCCGGGATAGAACTTGGTCGGGAAGTACGACACCTCGATCCCCACCGGGATTCCGTTCGACGTTCGGAGGCGCTCCATGATCTGCACCTCCTCGTCGGGTCCCAGGTCCATGCGCTGGCAGATGGACGGCCATCCGCGGACCAGTTGCCAACCAATGATCTCCACGCCGGGCTCCTCGCCGCGCTTCTTGGATTCCTTGGTGATACTGTGATTGCCGCCAAGGATCCCCCAAGCTTGGCGCTCTGGAACCACAAGGTCTTGGCTCGGGAGCGGGAGCCGGCGCTCCAACAATCCCTCGTAAACCAACTCGGAAAGGGCGTCGCGAATTTCGTCTTCGGTCCCGCCGAATCGCGCCGCCAGGGATGACACATCTGGCAAGGCCCCGCCCGGCTTGAACTCGCCGCCGCTGATGGCCTTCTCGAGCTCTAAGAAATACGCGTTCACACCTTCACCTCCGTCTCTTTCCAGGGGCACGGGACGCGGATGGCCTAGCCCTTCACGCCTCCGCGAGTAAGGCCCTCGACCACATTGCGGGAGAACAAGAGAACCATGATG
Source organism: uncultured Chloroflexia bacterium (assembly GCA_963727915.1). Taxonomy (GTDB): domain Bacteria; phylum Chloroflexota; class Anaerolineae; order Anaerolineales; family E44-bin32; genus CAWAND01. The sequence continues at coordinate 773,370 of CAVSID010000001.1, forward strand.
TAGATTGGGATGATCCCCGCCAGAGCAGCGGATGACATCTCGCCAAACTTCATCCCGTGTTCTCCGATGAACCGGGAGATTCCAATAGGGAACGTGTTTGAGTCCGGGCTGTAGGTCAAGATTAAGGCAAACAGAAACTCATTCCACGACAGGATCATGCATATGACGGCGGCCGAGACTACGCCAGGGCGAATAAGTGGCAGCACCACCCTGATCAGGGTTTCAAATCGACTGTAGCCGTCGATCCAGGCGGCGTACTCGAGCTCCTTGGGCAGGTTGCGAATGTAACTGTCGAGCAACCATACCGCCACGGGGAAATTGCCCATAGTGTGCACCAGCGTCAGGCCGGCCAGGCTGTTCTGAAGATGGGCGAGCTTGATCATGGCGAAGATCGGAATGCTCACCACGATCGGGGGCATGACATAGGTGCCGATAATCCAGGTGGGCAGGAACCACCCGCCGGTCTTCAGCCTGACGATGGAATAGGTTGCGGGAAGCGCCACGGCGATCACGAGCAGTGTGCTGGAAAGCGCCACGACTGTTGAGTTGAACAGAAACCGGATCAGAGGCACGGTCGTGAATGCATTGACCCAATTGACCAACGTCAAACCGGTCCGCGGGAATAGTGCGCCGGAGAGCCTTATCTCAAGCGGGATCTTCAGGGAAGTCATGGCGATGTAGACGATGGGGATGAGGATCAAGGCGACGAAGACCAACGAGGTCACCACGCGGGCCACCTGGCCCAAAGAGGCCCCCTTAAGTCTCTCCATCGAACTCATTCCCGAGGAGTCGGCCAGATTACCCTGCTCTGTCATTGACCTATCCTCTTGAGTAATGCGTCTCGACCCATCGTCAAGAAGGTCACCACAACACTGATGGCGATAAGGACCAGTACGCTAAGCGCCGCCCCGTAGCCCGTTTGAAACTGGCCAAAGCTCACCCGGTAGATGTAAAAGGACACCACCTGCGTGGAGTTGCCTGGCCCACCGAAAGTGAGCATGTACACCAGGTCGAACACCTTGAAGGCGATCAACAGTCGGAAGATAAAGATAACGAGGACTTGTGGTGCAACCATGGGCAGGGTCAGCCGACGGAAAACATACAAGTCGGACGCCCCGTCGACCATGGCCGCTTCGTAGGGTTCCTTGGGCAGCGAGTGCAGGGCAGCCAGGCACAACAGGAAGCAGAATGGGGTCCACTGCCAAATGTCCGCTGCCATTATGGACGGGAAAGCCAGCGACTTCTCCCCCAGGAATGCGATGGGAGTTGAGCTCAATCCCAACTGAGTCAAGTAATAATTGATCAGGCCCGAATTTGGGTCGTAGATCAACTTCCAAATCATGGCGATGGCCACGGGTGGGGTGAACAGCGGCAAAAGGGCAAGAGTTCGGAGCACGTTGCCGAAAGCGCGTAGGTGCCACAGGGCGTAGGCGAGCACAAAGCCCAGGAAGGTTTCGATTGTGGTGACCGTGAAGGCGAAGACGAACGTGTTGAGTAACGACGTCCCGAAGATGGCGTCGGAAAGGGCCTTCCGGTACTGGGCGAACCAGATGAAGTGGTTGAATGGCTTGACGATGGTTGATTCGGTCAGGCTGAGCCCAAGCACGTAGACTAGGGGGATCAACGAGGCGATCACCAGAAGGGTCAGCACTGGCAGGACCATCAGCCTCGGGGAGTGTCTTTCGGTGATCTCGCTCAAGAGCATATCCCTTCTATCGTCGCGAGGGCCCCCGCCCGCGTGATCCAGGGAGAACCTGGATGGGAGGGGTTGCCTCCCATCCAGGTGGATCCAAAACTCGTGCTTCTACCTACCCAAAATCTGCAACCAGGAGGCCTGGGTGTCGTCCAGGGCTTCCTGGGCGGTCTTGTCCCCAGCCAGAGCCAACGACAGATTGTCTGTCAGGGGCTCCTGAAGCTGCGCCCAAACGGCGCTGGTCGGCCAGAAAGCGGCATGTTCGTGCGCCTGCTTGATGGCGGCCGCAATCTCTGGGTGGACAAAGGCCTGGTAGTCGGGGTTGTCGAGCGTCGAGCGCCGGACAGGATCGATGCCGCCGACGACCGTGTTGTATCTGATGGACGTGTCGGGGCGAGCGACGAAGGCCAAGAACTCATAAGCACAGGCCTTGTTGCTGGAGCCCGCGGACACGCCGATGCCAAACCCCGCATTGACGGGGGCGATGGAGACACCCTTGGGTGCAGGGCCGGCAGGCATCGGCACCACGCCGTAGTCGCCGCCCACCTGAGAGGAGCTGGGGTCGTCGCTCATGGCGCCCAGGTCGCTCCAGAACTCCATCATGCCGACCTTCTTGGTCAGCCAGCCACCGATGGCCTCATCGAAACCGACGGCCGGCGGAGTGGGAAGCGCGTATTCGCCTTCATCAAGCAGGGCCTGAAGCGCAGCGACGGCTTCAGGGCTGTTGATGACCGGATTCCCGTCCGCATCGAAGAACGCGCCGCCAAAGGCGCCCAACCGGCTGAGGTAGGTGCCGATGATAATCAACGGAACCTTGGTGCCCATGATGGCCGAACCATAGGCGGCGCCGGCCTCACCCTCGGTGATCGTCTTCTCGACGTTCAGGTACTCTTCCCAGGTAGTCGGGGGTTCCAGATTGTATTTCTGGAGCAGGGGTTTGTAGTACCAGAGCAGGTGCAGATCGCCGTCATAGGGGACGCCGTAGCGCGAGCCGTCGATGGTGGTGAATGTGGTCAGATAGTCCTGATAGTAGTCGGCAGTGTTCAGCCAGGAGTTGTTGTCGACGTACCACTGATCCAGGTTCTCGAGCACATCATCCTGTACCATCTCGCCGAGGCCCGGATACCAGTACTCGACCACATCTACCTGGTTGGCGCCCGAGGTCACATCCAGGACGGCCTTCTCGGTGACCACGTCGTAGCCCACGACGGTGAGCTCAACGGTTGCGCCGGAGGCGTCCTGAAACCAAGTCTGCAGGTTCTGTGCAGCCACCTGGTGCGGCTGGATGGTCAAGAAATTGATGGTCTTGCCTTCACAGTTTGCCTTGATGTTGGCATTGGGCTCCATATTGCTGGGAGCGCTCGTCGGCTGGGCAGGCGCAGGGGCCTGTGTGGGCGCCGCCGGGGTGCCGCAGGCCGAAGCCAGCACAGCGAACAGAATGACGAGGCTTACTATCCGTCCAACCTTTCTCATCTCTTCCTCCTTCATGAAGCTTCGATGACGCAAGTCGAACACTGCGGGTCTTTCGAGATTGCCTTTGCTCCCCGGAACTCCTCCTCGCTCGTTTAGGTGCCGGTCCAGTTCTCTAGGTTGGCCTTCGAGCTTCTTTCCCAAAGCGGGCCGACAGCCTCGATTGACCGCTTATAGATCTCGTACAACTGGTCGTATTTGGGCAAGTTGTCCGGGTTGGGCTGATACGTCCGTCCCATTTTGACCATGCATTCGGTGGCTTCCGAGTGATCTGCGAAGACACCAACCGCCACGCCGGCGTTGATCGCTGCGCCGCGAGAGCCGGAATCTGCGCCTTGGGGAACCTTGACCTGGCTGCCCAGACAATCGGCAATGATCTGGCACCAGACGTCGCTCTTGGATCCTCCACCCGATAGAATCGTGGTCTCCGGCCTGCGGTCCTTGGTCATGGCGTCCACATTGTGGCGGGTCGAAAGGGCCACGCCTTCGTAGACCGCACGCAGGAGATGAACTCTTGTGTGCCAGTCCCCCATCCCCAAGAAGACGCCCCGGGCATCGGGGCGTACGAACGGGGCCCGCTCACCTTGCAGGAAGGGCAGGAAGACCACCCCCCCGGAGCCGACGGGCGTGCCGGCCACTTCCCGGCCGATAACGTCGTAGACACTGGTGCCCTCTTCCTCGGCCTGCGTGCGTTCGGCAGCGCAGAACTCGCGGACAAACCAGTCCAGATTGCCGGCGGCCAACTGGGCCATGGACGTCTTATAGAAGGTATTCGGCACCGTGTGGGCCATCAAGCTGTAGACACGCTCAGTGTCGAGCATAGGCTCCGACGAGAGCACGACGTGGACGCCAGCAGTGGCGATATTGCAGCAGGCCTGGCCGGCCGCGAACGCGCCTGCGCCCAGGGCGGAGCAGGCGCCATCGAAGCCCCCGCCCGAGACCGGAGTTCCTTCCTTCAACCCCGTCGTCTCGGCAGCAGACTTGGTTACGCGGCCAGCGACTTCCCATGCCGGAACGAGAGGTGGAAGGAGGTGCTGGTAACCTTCGATCCCGGCCAACTTGAGCAGATCGGTTGAGTATTGCAGCGTGCCGAAGTCCAAAAGGGCGATCGACGCCATGGACAGGTCTGTGCTGAATTCGCCGGTCAGACAGTACTTGACCCAGTCCTTGGAGGTGAGATTGGTGTAGGCCCGCTGCAAGGACTCTGGTTCATGCTCGAGCAACCAAGGAAAAATCGTGACCGGCCCAATCCCGGCGAACAGATTCCAGCCAGACCGGTCATAGAACTCCCCAAGCAAGCCTTGTTCTCCCCAGGCATCCAGATAAGGCTTGGCCCGCGCATCAAGCCAGATAATCGCCGGCCGAACGGGCTTCCCGTCCTTGTCCACCAGCCACACGCCACCGCCATGGCCACTACTCGAGACCCCGGCAATCTGTGCAGGGTCGATAGCGGCCATGTCAATCACGTTCCGAATAGCGGCAGCCGTCGCCAGCCACACCTCATCCATGCTTTGCTCGGCCCAGCCAGGCGTGGGATGCACGGTCGCCACATCCTTGCCCATGGACACTGCGACTTCCCGGCCGTCCGGCTCGAACAGCGTGGCCTTCGTGGTAGTTGTGCCGTTGTCAATGCCTAGAAGGTAGCTCTTCTTCAAGTGGCGCCTCGAAAGGCAAGATGCTGGTTGGAAGGATGCTCTGTCTAAGGTCCTCGGAGGATATGAACGGCCCGGGTGGGCGTCAGCGACCGAGTAAACCGAGGTCCTTATGTAGAAGTCCGACGAATAATGTCCGTTCGTACGTACATCTGTACGTAAAGATGTACCCTGTTGGACGAGGCGGGTCAACTGACGCGCGTCACAAAGTTGATGTGATCTTCGTTTCGCCGAAGGGGTTCGGCAGAAGCCTGGGCGGTGCAGGCCGGTTAGCCCGCGGAGAGCAGCGCCGGCAGAGCGGAGGGAGTGTCGATGACGGCCTGGGCGCCGGCCCGCGTGAGTTCGTCTAGATCACCAAAACCGCACAGGACGCCGACGACCTGGGTGCCGGCTGCCAGGCCGGCGCGCACATCGACCGTGGTATCCCCGACCATCAGGCATGCTTCCGGCGGAAGGCCGAGCTGGCGCGCCGCCCACAGCACTGGGGCGGGGTGCGGCTTGATGCGCAGGGTAGAGCGTGCGTCGGCCACGACGCCAAATGCGCTCTCCAACCCGATGCCGAGCAGGATATCGCTAGCGGCGCGGGTGGAGCGGGTCGTGACAACCCCCAGCTTGTAGCGGCGGGCGAGTTCCTTGACGGCCTGCACCGCCCCAGGCACAGGGTCGGCCGTTGGCCCCGGTGATGGCTTGCGCCGGTGAGGCACCAGGCTGCCGGCGAAGGCCCACACCTCATCCAGATACAACCGGTCGGCCCAGGCGTAGAGACCGTTGAACGGGTTTTCGGCGTTCATCATCAGACGCCGGGCCACGGTGGCTGGATCCCTGCCTGGCATCAGGAAGGACCAACGCGCCAGACGACGAGATAGGCGATTGACAAGCAGGTCATCGGTGTCCGCCAACGTGCCGTCGAGGTCAAAGAGAATGGCCTTGACGCGTCGAGGGTCGAGGGGCGCAGCCACACGCTATCGCTTGCGACGCGGGAACGGGACGGCGGCTTGAAGAGCTTCGGCAGCAGCTTGATCGGGGGCCAGGATCAGAAGCGTCTGATTCGACTGACGGTCCACGATGGCGAAGGTCTGGCCCCCATCCCAGCGGTAGCTGCTGCCGGTCGAGAGATGGTCTCCGAAGCGCGCATCACCGTAGTCCCTCAAGGCGAGGGCCGCCTCCTGGGAGTCCCGAATGGTATCCCAGATGGAAATCAGCACCAGCGAGGTCTCCCCCGAAGAAGAGCCAGCCAACGCCTGGTAGATATCGCCACCCCAGCCTTCGGCGGCTTTGGCGGCGGTGTCCTTGGGGATGAAGGCCTCCATAACCTGCCGAGTGAAGAGCTCGCCAAAGGTGCCGTCATCAATCTTGGTCCAGTCAGGACCCAACGCGGCATCCAGCCCGTCGAGGGCGGCCAAGTTCACGGGTCGGTCCGCTGGGTAGCGCTGGGGATGCAGGATCTGTTCGGTGGAGATGGGCGGATTCAGGGTACGCGGCGTCCACAGTTGCCCAGCTCCCGTCGCGGTACAGACTCTGGATGAAGGCCAGCCCCTGGCTGTAGGGAAAAGCGAAGCTCTCTTGGAGGAAGTTGGGGGCCGAATTGTACACCGGACTCTGGAAGGTGTTGTAAAAGGCAAGAATCTGGTCGACGTCCTGTTGTGTGGCGTAGTTGCGGAGCCACTGGTCCTCGAGCTGGGTGGCGTCACCCTCAATCAGGGCGCGAATGCCGGCGCATCGCTCACTGTCCCTTTGGCAAGCGGATTCGGAATAGCCTAAGTTGTCCCTCAGACCGAAATGCTGGTCCTGGAGGGCATGGGTGTACTCGTGTGCGTAGGTCAGCCGCTCGGGCCCGTCAAAGCTTGATCCTTGCACGACATACATGATCTTGTCCTGGTCGTCGTAGTAGCCAGCCACTTGCTCGGCATACAGCTGGGTGTAGAAATCCCAGAGGTCGAATCCCGGCGGAAGCAGCCCAAGCAGCGCGTAAACCCGGGAGTCATTCTCGGCGTCCGATTGGGAGTAGCTACTCAGGAAATCCGACTCAACCTGGTCCTTCAGGTCAGCCGGAGATATCAACTGGCGTTCGACCGGATCCAGGGGCTTCAGGCCGCGAAGCTGGGCAACTTGGGACTGGATGTCATCCATCGCCGCCCTGATTTCGGGCGAGAGCTGGGCCGGTGTTGTGGTGGCGGAGGCCGAACCGGAGGTCCGCGTTGGCGGGAAGGTGCTTGTGGAGACCCGGGCCGACGGGGTCGTGGTGAGCGCCGACCCCAGACCCAGGCGAAGCAGCTCATCCTTCAGGAGGCCGCTGGTGGCGGAGGTGATGACCAACGCGCACAGGCAGAAGGCCAACGCCCCGCCGGCGATCATGGCCGGCGTGAGCCAGCGCGGTTGGGGTGTGCGTTCGGGTTCTTCAGTCACGGCCCGGGGATTGTATCATCGGCACCCATGCGGGGGGTGACAGGGGTCGATCTAAGGTGAGGGGAGGCCCTCAAGGGGGTTGCCGCCAACCCACTCCCCCGAGACAGTCATCGAACCTTGTTGGATGCTGATCTCGTGGATCCTCAGGCTGTCATTGCCGGCCAGGATCAGCGAGGCCAACGCCTTACCGATGGGGTTGAACACGAACGCCGGCAGAGGCAGGCTTCCAATGCGTCCGTCGACGAAGCGGAGTTCGAGCTCGCCGTCGGTGGCGTGCGGGGCCATGACCACCCGCACGGGTTGGCGCCAGCTCCCGACACGGCCATAACCCTCGAGAATCATGCTGCCGTCCGCAGTAAAACGCACCTGGGTGATTCGACCTTGAGGCCCAGATTGGAGAGGGACAAGCTGCCGTCCCCTTGGTCGCTCGAGCCGGGCACCCCCAGCCCTCCCAGGCCAGGGGCGGTCTGGCCGTTCTGGATCCCGGGCAGGCCGTTGATGACCGGCCCGGCAGGTGTGAATGTGACGTATTCCGCGCCTAGCGCCAAGGCCGACGTGACCTCCTCATCCGTCACGGTGAACTCCAACGATTGCGTCGTTGCCGCCGACTCGACCGCCGAAATCACCTTCTGGAAAAGGCGTGTGGCCGCCGCCTTCGAGACGGGAACAGCCGGTCCATCATCCGGCAGCGTGGCGGCGGTCTCCGAACCAACGCAGGCTCCGAGCAGGAGCCCGACGAGCATCGGCCAAGCGACGCGCCGCCATGACCGGATATCCCGTTGTCTGGGACAGATTGCGTTCATTTGAACCCCTCCCGTTTGTGGGGCGTGCCCTGCCGGCCGGGTGATGCAAGGACAGGGCGAAGACAAGGAACTCGGAATTCTGGTGACACGCCGGCGCTCAGAGGCCCCGTCGAGTGAAGTCGATCGATGGTAGCCTCGGAGCTGCTGGTGCGCCACGCTTCCCGGGGCCGCCAGGTCGAGGCCGCCAAGCCGGGCCTGATCCGGCCAGGATGCCCGGTTCAAGGAAGCTCGCCGCCGCAGTCACGGTGGCGGCGTGGATATCGACAATGTCGTCGATGTCAGGTGCATAGCCCCCGCCCATGACCACCGCCGCCGGCAAATCGGCCTGCTGGCAGGCCCCCAATACCAGCCGATCCCGCGCTAGCAGACCGGCCTTGGTGAGGGCCAGCTGACCCAGCGCGTCTCCTGCGTAGGCGTCGGCCCCCGACACGTAGACCATGAGGTCGGCATTCGCCTGATCGATCACGCGCCACAGCGCCTCCTCGAGAAGATCCAGGTACACATCATCGCCTGTCCCGTCGGGCAAGGGCAGGTCGAGATCGCTGGCCTGTTTGCGGAAGGGGAAGTTGTGTGCGCCGTGGATAGAGAAGGTGAAGACGCGCTGGTCGTGCTCGAAAACCGCCGCCGTCCCATTCCCCTGATGCACATCGCAATCCACGACCACGGCTCTGGCGATGGCCCCGTCCGCCAGCAGTTGGCGAAGAGCCACGGCCACATCGTTGAAGACGCAGAACCCTTCACCGTGGTCTGGGAAGGCGTGGTGCGTCCCCCCGGCCAGGTTGACGGCGATCCCCTCGCTCAGCGCTCCTCGGCAGGCGGCCAGTGTACCCCCTACGGAACGGCGCGATCGCTCGATCATCGCCAAGGACCAGGGGAATCCGATCCGCCTGATTTCGCGCCGAGAGAGCTTTCCGTCGATGAGCTTGCTAAGGTAATCGCCAGAATGAACCCGCAAAAGCTGCTCATCGGTGGCCGCATCCGGCACGTTCAGATCCCCCGGTCGCAGCACGCCTTCTGTTAACAACCGGCTTCTTAACCGGGCGTACTTTTCCATCGGAAAGCGGTGGCCCGGCGGCAGGGGCAACACAAAGTGGTCACAGTAGAAGGCCTTCATGGGCCCAGCCGGTCGATCTCGAACTGGTCATCCCCCCACTGTTTGTGAAGATTTTCACAATTAGCACCCCGTTGGGCGGGTTCCAACACGACGTGAGTCACTCCCGCGGCCGCCGCCCGGTCGAGCAGGCGGCAATCAATGTCTTCTGGATTGTCCCGATAGAAGAACTGGGCCAGCTGGATGCGGTCGTACCATGCAAGCACTTCGGCCGGCGCATAGGGGATGGCTTTGAAGTCTACAAAGGCCGGCTCTCCCGTGGCCAGGCGGAAGTCCTGCTGTTTCGGGGGGATCAGGAAGACCTGGCCCGGCGCGGCCATGTGGCGCACCTCGGTGAACAGCGCTTGCTGAGGGTCTTGGCTCTGCCGCTGGAGATGGAGCGCAAAAGACGCTATGCCCGTCAGGGCCAGGATGGCCAGGACTGCCCACGCGGCGCCCACAGTCCAAGGGGGGAGCCGATGGCCTCGTCGATCGAGGTGGCTGAACCTCCAGGCCAGACCCTTGGCGGCCAAGATGACCGTGCTCACCGGAACCAGCAGCGCCGACACACGCCACGGAAACAGGAGCGCAAGGCGATCGCTGGCCGTGGCCAGTTGCAGCCCGGTCAATGCCAGCCCCAGGATGCCGGGGACAAGCAGGATGGGGAAAAGGCGGCTGCGGCGGGTGACCAGCAAAGCGACGACGACCAACCCCACCTTACACACCACGGATGGATCCAGCCACTGGGCGGGAATTGCGTGGTGAGGGATGCGGAAGTCGACCAGGACCCGGGTGGCATCGGCAGAGACCTGTGAAGCGCCTAGGCCGAACACGCTCAGCGTGTGCACCAGAATGGGAATCACGCCGACCAATGCCAGACCCCCGCTGGTCAGCGCATTGCGGCGGCGATGATCGGAGAGCGCCAGGACGCCGACGTATGCCGCGACCAGACCTCCGGCGGTGAGCAAGTAGGTCGGATGGAAGGTGGCTGCGGAAGCGGCCAGCAGGGCGGCTGCGTGGGGACGGTCCGCAGTAAACATGGCGATGGAAGCCACCAACAACCCCCCGAAGACGCTGGGCTCGAAGACGGGCCCCAGCAAACGTTGACCGGCAACCCCACCTTCGAGTAGATAGCCTCCATCGGTCCATGGAAGATGGGAGAGAGGAACTCGCAGGGCTTCCGAGAATAAGAACGTCAAGATCGCCAGCAGGATCAGCTTCCGATCAGGGGAGAGCTGGCCAGGGAAAAGTCCGGCCGCAATGGCATACAACCCCCACAGGGTGATGGCCAGCAGCAGGCCGTACTCGGCGTAGAAGGCCCAAGAACCAATCCAGGCGTAGGTTGCCTGCACGAGCCACGAGAAGACAGGCGTTGGGTCGAGGGTGGACGCAAGCCAATCCAGCCGGAGATGACCATAGCCAGCCGCCGCTAGCCCATGCAGGAAATATTGATTCTGGTTGGATGTGTAGAGTGGAGCCTGGCTATAGGCCAGGGCAAACAAGGTCCCCGCTGCCGCCCAAAAACCCAGTCGGACGATCAGGCCGCGGTCGATGGTCATCCGGCGCTCCGCTCAAACCAGGTCATCCAATGCCTCCAACAGCGTCTCGAAGTCGGATGGGCGATTGTAGGCCTGGACGGACACCCGCATCCAGTTGGCGTCCTTCCAACGGAAAGCGGGGATTTCAATGTGATGCTCATGGAAGAGCCGGCTCTGAAGGATCTCCGGATCGGAGACCGGGACGCGGACGGTGAACATTTGCTGAAAGGCGCCTTCATCGCAGATGGGCACCTGCCCCAGGGCCTGATTGAGGCGCGCTCGCCATTCTGCTGCCATGGCGTGGCAGACGGCTTGGATAGCCGGCCAATCATTGCTCTTCTGAAAGTCGATCGCCGCTGGGACACTGAGAAAAGCGGCCAGATCGCGCGTCCCCTGCCACTCATGGTGGTCGACAAACATTGAACTTGACGGCTTCTCGGCTTCCCACCCCCAACTGACAACCAACGGCTCGAGGACCGGCTGAACCTCCCGTCGTGCGTACAAGAACGCCGAACCCTTGGGAGCGCACAGCCACTTGTGGCAGGCACCGGCATAAAGGTCGGCGCCCAACGCGTCGAGGTCCAGGGGGATCTGGCCCGGCGCGTGGGCCCCGTCGACAATGCTGATGACGCCGGCTTCCCGGGCTTGGGCACACACAGCCGCCACCGGTAGGGTAAGCGCCGTCTGACTGGTAATGTGGCTGAGGAAGACCACGCGTGTACGGGGCGAGATCATGGAGCAAAGGTGCTCAGCGATCTGGTCCGGCGGGTCGAGCGGGAGCGGGATGGGCTGCCGCACGATGTGGGCCCCTGTGTGCTGACAGATGAACCGCCACGTCCGATCCATTGCCCCGTATTCATGGTCGGTGGTCAAGATCTCGTCCCCGGGCTGCAGATTGAGACTGCGGGCAACCATGCTGACCGCCGTGGTCGGGTTGGGGAAGTAGACCAGTTCATCCGCCTGACATCCGATGTGACCGGCCAACGCCTCCCTGGCGGTCCTCATGTTGAGCGGGGCGTTGACGCCGAGAAATTGGACCGGTTCGAGTTCGAGCGTTCGCTGCCAGGCCTGGTAGGCCTCGAAAACAGGCAGAGGGCAGGCGCCGAATGAGCCGTGGTTGAGATAGATGACGTCTGGGTCGAGCAGGAAAGACGAGCGAAGATCGGGGATGGAATTCATGGATGGACTTGTGATCTCGGGTCAGGCGGTTTTGGCTGGGAGGAGCCAGATCTCCGTCTGAGGCTGGCTGAGCCAGGCGATGCCCTCGGCGGTAACAGTGACATTCTCCTCGAGGTAGACCGGCCCAAAACCTTCGACCTCCACGCCCAATTCAATGGCGAAGACATTGCCGGCCTCTAGCCGGCCGTAGGGAAGCTGCCCGTAGCGGTCCCAGCGCGGCCCCAACACGGTCCCGCCGTCGTGAGCCACGCGCCCGAGGTGGTGGCCGAATGCATGTTGATACTCGGGATAACCGGCCTCGACCAGGGAAGCTCGGGCGGCGGCGTCGACTTCCCACCCCTGGACGCCCGGCCGCATCAGGCCCGCGCCGGCGAGGAGTGCGCGACGGGCTGCCTCCCAGGCCCGTGCCACGACCTCCGGTACGCCGGATTCATCTGGCCCGAGGATGTACCAGGTGCGCTGCAGATCGGAACAAAAGCCGTCCTGCTTGACGCCGAAATCGACGTGAACCAAATGGCCGGGTTCGATCTTGAGACTCCCGGGTACGGTATGGCCGATCGACGAGTCAGGTCCGGTGTTGACCAGCGGATTGCCCATCGGATCCCAGGCATAGCCTAGACTGAGCCGAAGGACCGCCTGATGAAACAGCTCTGCCACCTCCACCTCCGTCATCCCGACATGGAGCTGGCTGCCTATCTCGCCGAAGATGCGCTGCGTGGTCTCGATGGCCGCTTGAATGCGCCCAAGTTCGTAGGCAGACTTTCGTCCGCGAAGGCTGCTCAACAGGGATTCTGAAGACACGACCGCATCCTGAGAAATACCCGCCTGTGCAAGATAGCCTTCAAGGATCTGCTGCATGCCCGACGTGAGACCATCGCTGGAAGAGTCGTTGAGGCTTCGGTTGACGGCCAGGGAATGGGGCCTGAGCTCGGTCAGTGACTGCACCAGGGCGGGCTGGATGGATTCGTCGTAGGGGACGATGCGGGAGTAGGCGCCCAAATTCTCTGCATTGGGGGCGTCGTGCCGCCCAAGGATGGCAATGCGTTCGCCGGATCGGGTGATGAGAAATGCCGATGGCCAGGTCACGCCAAAGGGATAGATCAGATCCAGCGCCGGGTCCGGAGTCTGGCTGCTCTCTCGCGCAAAAGTCAACCAGGCGTCGAGATCCAGTTCGTCAAGCAGGCGCACGGCTTGGTCCATCTTGTCCTGCGTAAGTTGGGTTTGAGGGTCCATGGGGCGCCTCTGTCATCGACAACCGGGGATCCATCACAACGGCCCGCAGAGTGTATCACGTCCCCTGGCCATACCCGCGCCGCCGACTGAAGGTCAGTGGAGAAAATGGAAGTAGAGCCAGAGAGTTGCCAGGCCGACGGTGATCAGCAGGGCCGGCAAGCCGCGCTTGAGGAAGTACATGTAAGTGATCGGGTAACCGGCGCGCTCGGCGATCCCGGCTGTCACCAGGTTGGCCGATGCGCCGATGAGCGAACCATTGCCCCCCATGGCGGAGCCGACCGAGAGAGAGTAGTAGAGTACCTTCTGCGTGGCGCCTGGAACGGTCCCTGAGAGGAACCCAATCACCGGCAGCATGGCGGCTGTGAAGGGGATGTTAGCGATGACGGTGGAGAGGAGTGCGCTCGACCAGATGACGGCCATCGTGGTCAGCAGCAGATTGTTGCCTACGAGGTGACCGATACCCTGGGCGATTAGGTCCACAAGGCCAACTTCCTGGATGGCGCCGACCACCACGAACAGACCAATGAAGAACACCAGCGTGGTCCAATCAACCGCCTCGATCATCTCTTCGATATCCGGTCTGACCCACAACAGGAGCGCCGTGGCGCCCATCAGTGCCGTGACGGATGGGACAAGGTGGAAGCTCTCGCCGGTCACAAACAGTACGATCATCCCGGCGCCAACCACGCCGGCCTTCTTTAGATTCTGCGGCTCGGTGATCCGGGCGTTCTCTTCCAGCTTTTCCAGCAGCGTGGGCGACGGGTGCGTGGCGGCGCGCAGTTCCTTCCAGTAGACCCACTCGCAGTAGATGATCAGCCCCACCATGGCGATCAGGATCCCCGGGGTGAGGTTGATCAAGAAATCACTGAACGAAATCCGACCCGCAGAGCCAATTAGAATGTTGGTGGGCGTGCCGATCAGGGTCGAGATACCGATGACGTTTGATCCGAGCACTTCCGGGATCAGGAGCGCCAGGGGCTGGATTCCCAGCGCCATGGCGATCTCGATCGAGACAGGCGTCATCAGCAACATGGTCGTGACGTTGTCCAGAAAGGCGGAAGCCAACCCCGTAGTGATCATCAGGACTGGGACCATGAGCCAGGCCTTGCCGCGCGAGACACGATAAGCAAAAAACCCCAGCCACTGGAATAGCCCCGTGCGCTCGACGACGGCGATCACGATCATCATCCCCATAATCAGGAAGATCACGTTCCAATCGACGAACTCAAGGGCCCGACCGAAATTGAAGATGAACAGATCCGGGTTGATGACAGAGCCTAGGTAGCTGAAGCCGAACACAAGGGTGGTTCCCACCAGCACGGCCAGCGTGTTCTGCAGTCCCTCCATGGCGATCAGGACCAACACGAGAAGGAAGATGGCGGTGGCGATCCAGAAAGAGATGCCAATCCGGCGGGTGAGCGTGATGGTGGCGATTTCGACACTCTGACCGTCTTGCAGTTGTTTGAGCACCTCCGGGGAAACGGGGAAGTCGGCCGTCTCGAAGTGTTGGCGGTCGGCTCTGACCTCCAGCTGCCCCTGGAGTTGGCTCTCAATCTGCAGGGCGAACCGGCCGTCAGGTTGGGATTGGGCATCGGCTAAGGCGACGCCGGTGTCGCGGCGTAGAAGCTGCAGATGGACTCCGGCCACCGGCAGGTTCTGTTGGTTGCGAACGAAGCCAACCAGCACCGGCCCCTGGTCGGTCTGGGCAGATGTGCCCCCACCGGGCCAGGTGATCACTCCGGCGAGAACGGCCAAACAGGCGGCGGCCAGCAGCGTGGGCCAGCGACGGTTCACGCCGATTGGTCCTCGACCAGGACGACTTTGGCGCCGCTCTCGTCGCTAATCCGCTGGCTGAAGGCTTCCAGCCGCTGACGCGTAAAAACGTTGGCTTCGTCCTCAACGTTCGGGCTTCCCAAAATCACAAAGTCGGCTTCGACGTCGTGGGCCAGGGCGATGATCTCGTCGGCGATCACGCCCTTTCGGACGACGCCATCCGCCGGGACGCCCCGGGCCAGGGCCCGGTCCTGGGCCGAGATGAGGATGAACTCCCCCATCTGATGCATTTCCTTATCTAATGCCTGTATGCGGCCCTTGTTGGTGTGAGCCAAGAAATCTAGATTGACGACATACAGGAAGTGGATCTGAAGATCCTCTACCTTGGCGAGCTGGATGGCCCGCTCGATCGTGGGCTGGCTGCTTGGGCCACCGCGGATAGCGCAGATAATGCCGGCCATGAGTAACTCCTGGGATTCCTGAGGCTGGTGTCGGCAGAAGAGCACCCTGTCACCGGGTCGGCTGGGTGGAGGGCTCCCCGTCTCCCTATCTTATCGTATGGTTCAGTCCGGGCCAGGGGGCACCCGAACCTCTCAGTTTCCTTGCCGAGCGGCAGCGGGCCTAGGTGCGGCCCGGGTCGTGCGATGCCGGTTGGGCCGTGGCTGCCCTATCCCCAAAGGGAGGTAGGCCAATTGCCACCCAGGCCAGGGCGAGGGCAAGCAGATCAAGCGTGGCGCTCCACAGATCGAGCCCAATCCGAGCGGCTACGAGAATCAGGGCCAGGCTCACCAGGTCGATCCAGATGGGAAGGCTGGCGACGACCAGGTAGGGCGCCCCTCGATCCCGTAGCCTCCGCAGACTGGCACCGATTGGGAGCAGCAGGAGCAAGAGATCGTAAACTCCCACGTAGGGCGACGCGAACAGAGCCGCCGGAACGAGCAGGCTGGCGGCATCCCAAGTCTGTAGAGTTGATCGTTTGAGATAGAGAGCGGCGCCAGCCGCCAATACGCCCGCAGCTGCCAACACGCCTCCCAGCCACACGCTGCAGCCCCCCCGGCCCGCACATAGCGCCGTCCCTAGCCCCCAGGCGGTTGGAAAGTAGCCGAGGTTGAAGAAGAGCTTGGGCGATCCCGACCCAGCCAATCGGCTCACCCACTGCGGATCGTCGACCCAACCCAAGAGAAACAAGAACGTCAGGCACGCCAGAGCCCCCGCCACAACGCGCCATCGGTGGCGCATCATCATCCATAGCACGAGCAGGCCGAGGACGGGCAGGCCAAGCGCTGGCTTCAAACTGAGCAGCCCGAGTACGATCCCCGCACGCAAGTCCCTGCAATCTGCCGCCAGGCTGCACCCCAAGACGAGCACGAAGAGCAGCACCCCCCCCAACTGCCCGTTGCGCAGGGTAACGATCACCGGACGGAAGAGCAGGGCGCCGGCCAGCCACGGCACGACGAACGGGATGTCGACCGGCCGTGTGGGGCGACCGAAGACAAGCCAGCAAGCGGCGAGGATCATCAGCGCGCTGAGAACGATCCAAACCTGGTAGGCGGTCAGGAGATCGATGGCGCCCAGCGGGGCCATCAGGATCGCCAGGGGTAACGGGTAGACGAAGGCGGGATTGGGGATCCAGACGGCGCCGTACTGGCCGTGGGCAGCCGTCCAAATGGCGGGGTCATAAGGGTCGAGGCCGGATACGACGAACCGGCCGCCGAGCCAGAAGGTGAAGAAGTCGCTGTCGGCGTAGTGCAGGGAGAGGACGATCCGCTGAGCGATTAGCCACAAGACGGCGATGAGGGCCAGCCCGCCACAGGCAAAGAGAACGCCCCAGATCAGGTTCCTCGGCCGACGACTGTGCCCTGCCATCTCCCGCCTTTGCTGGCGTCCCTGGTTGGCCAAGTATGGCATGTTGCCCCAGGGTCAGCAACCTGACCGGCTGAGGCGGGCCGGGCCATGCTCAGGAAGGACTGGCTTGAACTTCGGCCCGCCCTCCTGGTCAAACGTCACTTCGAACTGGATTGGGCGACAGCACACCCAACAATCCTCGATGAACACCTGGTGGCGGCCGGCGGACGGGTCGACCTCGATCTGCTCCCCGCAGTGCGGGCACCGGGTCTCAGCGATCTCATCCATGCCGTGCCTCTTCCGGCGGCGACGCTAACTGGCTAAACCAACCCTGGGGGTCGTGCTCGAAGTGATACAGCTTGGCGATCTGGATCTCGAATGCTCGCATCCATGACATGCCGTGCAGGCCGACCACCAGCGCCATGCCCAGAAATGGCCCCGCCCAGTAGATCCACCAGCCTTGAAAGCGCAGCGCGACCAGCATCGGGCCGAGGCTGCGGGCCGGGTTGGTGTTAGTACCCGAGAGCGGCGCTTCTAGACCAGGCCATCAGGCCATAAAGCACAGGGAAGAGCGCCGGGGTGGCTGGCCGCAGGCGACGATGACCGATGAAGACAAACAGCAGGGCTACCAGGGCGAAAGTGGCGGCGACTTCGCCGGCCAGGGCCAGCCCTGTCCCGAACCTGGGATCGGGGAGGGTTGCGCCAAATTGCATGCTTTGCCCCATGTCACCCCAAAGCAGCAGTGGAAGAGCGCCGAGCAGCCCGCCCAGACATTGGGCAGCCACGTTGGCCAACGCGTGGCGACCGCTGAGCTTGCCCAGCATCCAGAAGGGGAGGCGGACCACGGGGTTGATGTGCGCGCCGCTGATCCGGCCGATGGGGGAGATGGCGATGGCGGCCCCGGTCGACCCGAACAGGAATCCCGTGATGAAACGGCGCAGGCTGGCAGATGAGATCAGGCGCTGTACAGGGCTGCCCTGACCGAAGTCAAGGATGACAAACGAGACCCCGACAGCGACGAGCAGAGCTGTCCCCACCAATTCGGCGGCCACCGGTCTCCAGCAGACTCCGGCGCTGATCGTGATGTTGGCCCTTCGGCATCCCTTCGTCCTACCTGACCCCCACGAAGTCGCGAGCCAGGCTGCTGGCCGGCAAACGCAATGAAGGGGCACCGAGGTGCCCCTTCACTATGGGAGGGAAGAGACGCAGGGCCAGTTCTACTTGGAAAGGCCCTGGAGGTAGTTGATGACGACTCGCACCAACACTGGGTTGACCCCCAATTGTTCAAACTGGGTGAATCTGGCTTGTGCTGTGGCGCGCTGACTCTGCGCTGCGCTGTTCCCGTTGCCATTGCTGTCGGCGCCGGGCAGGCCGCCCCCGTTGAGGCCGCCCGGACCCCCCGGACCGCCAGGCCCACCGGGACCACCGAATCCCCCACCACCCCGGAATGCAAATCCACCGCCGTCTCCGCCGCCGCGGAACCCGCCACGGAAACCATTGGCGCTCGGCGTGGTGTCGGCTCCTGGAGTTCCCTGGGCGTTGGGGCCACCGAAGGCGATTCCACCCTGGCCAAAGACCGAGGCTTCATCGGAACCCTTGAGTTTCATGGCCTGGATGGCGCTCACCTGATCGGCCGTCATGCTGGATTGGATCTGGTTGATGACCCCCTCAACTTCTGCCTGGGCGGCCGTGTCGCTGTTCATCAAGCTCTGCAGCCCCTGCCACAGAGGGATCAACTGGGCCGCCTCATCAGCGGTAATCGCCTGAGACGTGTTGTCCAGCTTGATCGTGCCCACCGCCAAGGCGCTCGCCAGGGGGAGCGGAGCGTTGGGATCCTGGTTGCCGAAGAGCGACCGGCCGCCTTGGCCATTCTGAGCGCCGCCGCCGGGTCGGCCGCTTTGAGACGGACTGGACGCCTGCGCGCTGCCGCCGCACGCGGAAAGGACCAGCGAGAGCCCCAGCATCAGGGCCGGAAAAGCTGATCGACGCATCGCAACACACCTCCGTTTAGTGACGATTTTCACAAAGCCTCCGGGCACAGCTTTCGCCTGGCCTCCAAGATGACCTCGGGCTAGCCCAACTTCGATTGCAGGTATTGGATGACGGCTCGCACCGTCATCGGGTTGACCCCAGCGGAGGTGTAGTGGTTCTGATATGCCTGAGGGGTGGCCTGCTGGGCCGCTGAAGCCGTGGACTGCGGGAAGCCCGAGCTAGCGCCGGGCGGCAGGCCCGCAGCACCGCCGCCTAGGAAAGCGCCATCACCGCCACCGCCGGGGCCAAAGCCGCCCCCGGGTCCGAAGCCGCCATCAGAACTCGCCCGACGCGTGGCTTGAATCTCAGCGCTGGAGGCGCCGCCCAAGGCGGAATTCTGGACTAGTGCGGCCACATCGGATTGCGTGATCTGCATAGCGGAAATGGCCGCCACCTGCTCGGCGGACATGCTGGCCTCGATCTGAGCCAGCACGCCCTGAATCTCCTGATCCGAGCTTGTGGCGCTGGAGAGCAGGCTCGACAGACCCTGCCAGAGTGGAAGCAGCTGGGCGGCCTGCTCGGCGTCGACGGCCCCGGCGGACCCCTCGAGCTTGAGCGTCCCGGCCGCCAACTGCGCCGGCACGGGCAGCGCGTCGGGGTAGTCCGCCGAAAGCGCCGATGCGCTCTGCCCTGAGCCGGCGGCGCCGCCGCAGCCTGTCAGGATCAGGGCGGCGATGAGGCTGATGAAGACGATGGGGCGATGGGCGCTCATGATGTGATCTCCGTCACCCTCAAGGGTGGGCTGCGCCTATTCGTAGCGCAGCGCCTGAATGGGATCCAGCTTGGCGGCACTGTTGGCGGGGAAATACCCAAAGACGATGCCCACCGCCGCCGCCGAGACAAACGCCAGCAGAATCGACCACGGAACAATGACTGTCTGGAAGCTGCCGAAGTGGCCCAGGGCCCACGCCCCGCCCACGCCGCCAAGTGCGCCCAAGGCACCACCGACGAGGCTGAGCAAGAGGGCCTCGGTGAGGAACTGCAGGCGGACGTCGGTCGGGGTGGCTCCGATTGCCTGGCGGATGCCAATCTCGCGCTGTCCGTTCGGTCACACTTACTAACATGATGTTCATGATCCCAATACCTCCTACCAGTAGGGAGACGGCCGCCACCCAGGCGAGAAGCGCCCGGAAGGCAGCCGTGGTGGCTGTTTGCGTTTGGATCACGTCCTGCTGCGTCTGCACGTTGAAGGGAAGCTCGGTAAGGGAAACGCTGTGCGCCTTGGCCAGCAGGACCTGGGTTTGGAAGATGGCTTGATCCATCGACGTGCCGTCAGCCA
Source organism: uncultured Chloroflexia bacterium (assembly GCA_963727915.1). Taxonomy (GTDB): domain Bacteria; phylum Chloroflexota; class Anaerolineae; order Anaerolineales; family E44-bin32; genus CAWAND01. The sequence continues at coordinate 793,362 of CAVSID010000001.1, forward strand.
CCTTGATGAAGATCGTCGTCACCCGGCTGCCGAAGATGCGCGACAAGCGCGACGGCAGGAACCGCTGGTTGACGACCGTCAGCGACGTGTACAGTTGGCTGTCGTAGTCGACGTTGCCCACCGTTCCCTTGGAGGCCGTGACCCCGATGACTGTGAGTTGGGCGTTGCCCACCAGGATGGTCTGGCCGATAGGATTGGTCGTGCCGAACAAGCTCTCGGCCAGGGTGGGGCCGAGCACGGCGACCTTGGTCCCCTGGTCGGCCTCCTCGGCGGTAAAGAAGCGGCCGCTGGCGATATCCACACTGCGCACCGTCGGGTAATCGGCGGTGGTGCCGACGATGCTCACCCCGGAAAGCGTGATACCCCCGGAGCGGACGGTTTCGTTGGCATCGCGCTCGGTGGAGACGCCGGTGACACCCGGAACCTGGGCCTCGATGGCAGAGACGTCGTCCATGGTGAGGAACGTGTCGCCGCCACCACCGCCGGGTCCGCCGCGCGTGAAATTGGGGGTGACGAAGATCAGGTTGGTGCCCAGGCCCTTGATCTGATTGGCGACGATGGCCTGAGCGCCGGCGCTGACCGCCAGCATCATGATGACGGCGGCGACGCCGATGATGACACCCAGCATGGTAAGCAAGGTGCGGAGCTTGTTGGTCAGCAGGCCTTCCCAGGCGACGGACAGGATTTCGAGCGGTTTCACTTCTGCGCTCTCCTGGCCTTTCCGTTGGCCTTGTCTATTTCGATGCGTCCGTCCCGGAAGTGGATCACCCGCTGGGCGTGGTCGGCCAGGTCGGGCTCGTGCGTCACCATCACAATCGTCCTTCCCCGATCATGCAGGTCGTGGAGCAGATCCATGATCTCGAGGCTGGCGGCCGTGTCCAGATTGCCAGTGGGTTCGTCGGCCAGGATAATCAGCGGGTCGTTGATCAGGGCGCGGGCGATGGCCACCCGCTGCTGCTGCCCACCGGAAAGCTCCGAAGGGAGATGGTCGGCCCGGTCGGCCAGTCCCACGGAAGCCAGAGCCTGGAGCGCCAGCTCCTGCCGTACCTCGGGGGCATGTTTGCCGTTGTGTGAATACAGGAGCGGGAGCGCCACATTCTTCACGGCGGTCGTCCGCCCAAGCAGGTTATAGGACTGGAAGACGAAGCCGATTTCGCGGTTGCGAATCTCGGCTCGCTCGTAGACATCCAGGTCGCTGACGTCCTCGCCGGCCAGAATGTAGCGGCCGGAGGTGGGACGATCCAGGCAGCCCAAGATGTTCATCAGCGTGCTCTTGCCCGAGCCGGACGACCCCATGATGGCCACGAATTCCCCGGTCTGGATGCGCAGACTGACGTCGTTGAGCGCGTGGACCTGCACCGGCCCCTTGCCGTAGGTCTTGACCAGATTCAAGGTCTCGATGATCGGCGCCTGGCTCATGGCTGACTCTGGCCGGACTGCGTTTGCGACTGGGTCTGAACCACGCCGGTGGTGACCACGTCGCCGCGCTGCAGCCCGGATGTGATCTCGGCGCTTGTCAGGCTTTCTAGTCCGACCTGGACGACGCGCAGCTGCGGCTGGCCGTCGACCAACACGAACACGCCGTAGCTACCGGGTGACAATTCGTGGACAGCTTCGATCGGTACCAGCAGGACGTCACGCGCTTCGGCGCTGATGACCTGGACGGTGGCATTCAGCCCCAGGAAGAGCTGGGGCGATGTGGCCGGCGTGGGTGTGGCCCCTGCCGGATCGGCGCTGGCGGCGGTGACGGTTGTGCCGGACGAGGCGGTCGGGCCAGACGAGCCGGCCCCACCATTCCTGCTAGAGCCCGTGTCCAAGAGAACGACGGCCTGGACGGTTTGTATGCCCTCCACCGTCACCAGCTGCGGTTCAACCTGGGTGATCTTGCCGGTGAAGGTCTGGTTGGGGTAGGCGTCGAAAGTCACATTGACCGAATTGCCGACCTGGACCTGCGCCAGGTCGGTTTCATCGAAGTTCACCTGCAGGCCGGGGTGGGTCAAATCGGCCACGGTGATGATGGAGCTGCCGCCCACTGACTGCCCAACGGTGGCATCAACCGACAGGACGGTGCCGGTGATCGGCGACTTGAGCACCGTGTTGTCCACGGTGGTCTGGGCCGACTCGACGTCGAGTTGGGCCTGCCGGAGCTTGAGCAAATCGGAGCTCACCGGAGCGTTGGTGTCGGCCTGGGAGCTGGCCCCGGTCAAGGCGTCCACCAGGGCCTGGGCGGAGTTAGCCTGGGCCTGCGCCAGATCCAAGTTAGCCTGAAGCAGGTCCTGGTCGGCCTGGGTGGGTTTGCCCTTGTACCAGTTCAGCGTGCGCAACGCCGAGTCATACGCCTGTTGGGCGTTGCTGAGATTGATGGCCGCCTGCGCGCTGTCGTGGTCATCAGGAGAGCCGCTGCTGGCTTTGCGTTTGGCCTGATCCAGCGCCTGCTTGGCCAGGAGCACTTTGCCCTCTTGGGCGGCGATCGTTTGGGCGCTGGCCCGGTTGCCCTGCTGCTGAGATGAGTAGCTGTATTTGGCCGATGCCAGGTTCTTCTGGGCGGTGGCCAAGGCCTGCTGCGCGCTGGCCAGGGCCTCGGGGCCAGTGAGGGAGGCCAGGTTGAGCTTGGCCTGGTCGAGATCTTGCTGGGCCGAGGTGGCGTCGATCTTGGCCAGGACTTCCCCTTGCTGCACCTGATCCCCGACATTCACGTTGAGTTCCGTCATGGTGCCCGAGTTTTCGAAACCGAGCTGGCGCTCTGAATTGGAGATCAACTCACCTGTCCCACTGGCGGAGAGCACGATACTGCCCGTGTCCACCGTTGCGGTTTGAAGTTGGGAAGACGTCGCCTGGGATTTGGGAAGGACCACGGAGCGGAAGTACCAGTAGGTGCCCCCGGCGCCGACCAATACCACAGCCAAGAGGGCGACAAGTAGTTTGCGCGAACGAAGACGGTTCATAGCCATCCATCCGTGAAGGGATTAATTCTGACAGCGAGGTCAAGTATCCCAATCGCGCATGAAAGCCAGATGACAAAAGTGTGTGGAAGTTATGAAGAATGCCGATCTGGGAGCGGGGGTTCGAGGGTGGGCGCGGGGTCGCCCAATTGTGAGATATTTCACAAAGCGAGAGTGTTGGATAGGTTGGGTGGTCAGGATTCGGTGGGGACTGGGGGACCCAGCCGTCGGCGGAGGTCGGAGCTGGCCGGGTCATCCCCGGTCCGTACGACCAGCGTCAGCCGGGAGATGGACACCAGCCGCTGGCGGTTGTCGTGGATGCGGATCTCCCACACCTGGACCGTGCGGCCCAACTTGACCGGCCGCGCCGTCCCGATCACGTGGCCCGTCTGGACGGCGCGCAGGTGGCTGATATTGAGCTCGAGCCCGAGGACGAACTGGTCATCGTCGAGGGTCAGCAGGCCGGCGATGCTCCCCAGCGTCTCGGCCAGGGTGGCGGAGGCCCCACCGTGCATCAAGCCCATCGGCTGCTGGGTGCGCTGATCGATGGGCATCCTGGCGCATAGGTAATCGTCGCCCACCTCGGTCATGACGATGCCAAGATGGTCGGCCATCGAGCCTTCCGATGTCTTGTTGATCAGTTCAGGGTTGGGGCGGCGCTTCCAGATGCTCATGCGTTCGCGTCCTGCTCGGGCGAAATGTGCGACGCTCGTTGCGTCGGCTTGGCAACGGGCCGAGATCGGGCCCATCATACCATCGGCCGGCGAGGCTGCCGTATAATCGCCGGCAGCATGCCGATCCTCGATGTCCTCGATTCACTCCGACGAGACTCGAAGTTCATGGCCAATGTGACGGCCTGGGAACGCCTGCCCGCCCGGCCGGCACATTACGCCGATTTTCCGGTTGGGCTCGACGCGCGTCTCGTGTCTGCCTTGCGCCAGCGGGGCGAGGCGCCTCTGTTCACCCACCAGGCGGCCGCTGTGGAAGCGGCCATGGCCGGCGACAACATCGTTGTGGTGACCGCCACCGCCTCGGGCAAGACCCTTGCCTACAATCTGCCGGTGATCCATGCGCTGCTCCAGGATCCGGACGCCACCGCTCTGTATCTGTTTCCCACCAAGGCACTTGCGCAAGATCAGGCGGCCGCCCTGAACGCCTTGCTCGTGTCAGCCGGCGTCGCTAACCTCATTCCGGTGCGCATCTACGATGGCGACACACCTCGCGGACAGCGGCGGGATGCCAGAGACGAAGCCCGGATTCTGATCACCAACCCGGATATGCTGCACGCCGGAATTCTGCCGCACCACCCACGCTGGGCCCAGTTTCTGAGCGGACTGAGATGGATCGTGGTCGATGAGCTGCACACCTACCGGGGCGTGTTCGGCTCCAATGTCGCCAATCTCTTCCGGCGGCTGCGGCGCATTACAGCCTTTCATGGCAGCCAACCCCAATTCGCACTGACGTCGGCCACGATCGCCAATCCCAAGGAACTGGCGGAGCGGCTGATCGAGGCGCCGGTGCACCTGATCTCGCCCGACTTGGATGGGGCACCTCGGGCCGAAAAGCATGTGATTCTCTACAACCCTCCGGTCATCGATCCAGCGCTGGGAATTCGGCGTTCCTACACTCTCGAAACCACGCGTGTGGCATCACGCTTTCTCCAGGCGGGGGTCCAGACGGCGGTGTTCGCCCGGGCACGTTTGACGACCGAAGTTCTGCTGGGCTATGTGCGAGATGCCTACCAGGGGGACGGAGGCGATCCGTCCGAAGTGCGCGGCTACCGGGGCGGCTACCTTCCCCGGGAGAGGCGCGAAATCGAAGCCGGACTCCACGATGGCCGGGTGCGCGGCGTGGTGGCCACCAACGCGCTCGAGTTGGGGGTGGACATCGGCCAGCTCGGGGCAGCCGTGCTGGCCGGATACCCCGGGACGATCTCCAGCTTGTGGCAGCAGGCGGGCCGCGCCGGCCGTCGAACAGAAATGTCGGCGGCGGTGCTTGTGGCGTCCGGTGCCCCGCTGGATCAGTTCGTGGCCACCCATCCTCGCTATCTATTCGAGCGGCCGCCCGAGATGGGGCTGATCAACCCCGACAATCTGGCGATTCTGATCCGGCATCTTCGCTGCGCTGTCTTCGAACTGCCCTTTGAGTCCGGCGAACCCTTCGGCGGCTTCGGCGAAGTGGTGGAGCTTCTCGACTATCTGTCCGACGAAGGCTGGCTTCACAGCTCGGCCGGCAGCTATACGCTGGGTGGGAGACGCGTATCCGGCCGAGGGGGTTTCCCTGCGCGCCGGGACGGACGACACCGTGGTCATCCAGAACACGCAGGATGGCCGGCCGGTGGTGATCGGCGAGGTCGATCGGGCCACGGCGCCGGTGTTGATCCACGAGGGCGCAGTCTACACACACGAGGGGCGGACACATATCGTCGAGCACCTAGATTGGGAGGCCGGGATCGCCAACGTCAAACCGGCTGAAGTTGACTACTACACCGACGCATCTAAGTCAGTCGATCTGCAGGTTCTGGAGACGTATGATGCAGACGAGACCCAGCTCGCTCGGCGGGCGCATGGCTGGACGCAGGTTACCAGCCTGGCCAGTTCCTACCGCAAGGTCAAGCGTTACACGCATGAAACGCTGGGCTACGGTGCCATCGACCTGCCGGAGCGCTCCTATGAGACAAGCGCCTATTGGCTGTGGATCGCTCCCGAGACCGTCGAACGCCTGGAGGCGGAAGGCGTGCTCATGGCCCCCAACGACTACGGCCCGTCCTGGGGCCAGGCACGCCAGGCTGCCCTCGCCCGCGACAGTCACCGCTGCCGCCAGTGCGGCGCTCCCGAGCGGGACGCCCGCACGCATGATGTGCACCACATTCGTCCATTTCGCGAGTTCGGTTACATCCCAGGCGAGAACCGCAACGACCGCCTGGCCAACCAACTTGACAATCTCATGACCCTGTGCCCGACATGCCACCAGCGCGCCGAAGCCGCCCGCGGGACGCGCAGCGCGCTCAGTGGCCTCGGCTATGCGCTGGGCAACATCGCCCCGCTGTATCTGATGTGCGATCCTCGCGACTTGGGAACGGTGGTGGAGGTCCGATCGCGCCAGACCAAGGGGCCTTCCATCACGCTCTACGATCGCCTTCCGGAGGGCCTGGGGCTTTCGGAGCGGCTGTACGACCTGCATGCCGAGCTGCTGACCGCCGCCAGCGAGCTGATCGCCGGCTGCGGCTGCCAGGACGGCTGCCCGGCGTGCGTTGGACCCGCAGGCCCCGGCGGCGCCGAAATCAAGGCGCTGACCCTCCAACTGCTGGACGCTCTGATCCCTGGCTGAGCGCCGTCCTCACACATGTCATGGGGAGTCGCCAACCGGCGCCAAAGCCATCGTCTCGTCCGTTGAGGTCAGAACGATGGCCTCACTCGTTCCCTTCACCCGCCACTAGATAAGCGGGCCTAGCCCCGACATGAATAGCAAGGGCCGGCCCCGCCGGGCCGGCCCTTGCGCAGGTTCGAACCCATCGGGCTACTTGCGCTTGCCGATCTCCACGTAGGGGCGCTTGTCCTCGCCCAGGTAGACCTGGCGCGGGCGGGCGATCTTCTGCTCGGGGTCTCCGAGCAGTTCTTGCCACTGAGCGAGCCAGCCCACAGTGCGGGCGATGGCGAACATCACCGGGAACATGGCGGTCGGGATCTGCATCGCCTGGTAGATGATCCCCGAATAGAAGTCGACATTGGGATAGAGCTTGCGGGAGACGAAGTAATCGTCTTCGAGGGCGATCTTCTCGAGCTCGAGAGCGATGTCGAGTAAGGGGTTTCGACCGGTGACTTCGAAGACTTCGTCGGCCACCTTCTTGATGATCCGCGCCCGCGGATCGTAGTTTTTGTACACCCGGTGACCGAAACCCATCAGGCGGAAGTCACCGTCTTTCACACGTTGGACGTATTCAGCCACGTGTTTCTTGTCGCCGATCTCGCCCAGCATGCGCAGAACGCGTTCGTTGGCACCTCCGTGCAGCGGCCCTGAAAGCGCTGCCGCCGCGCCCGCTAGCGCACTGTAGGGATCGGCCCGGCTGGAGCCGATGGCTCGCATGGTGCTGGTGCTGCAGTTCTGTTCATGGTCAGCGTGAAGGATGAATAAGATGTCCAGCGCCTTGGAGAGGACGGGATCGGGCTCGTAGTCGGTTTCGGTCATCTTGTACATCATGCTGAGGAAGTTGCCAGTGTAGGTCAGCCGATTGTCGGGATAGACGTAGGGCAGCCCGCGGCTGTGCCGGTAGGAAAAGGCGGCGATGGTGGGAACCTTGGCGATCATGCGCTTGATCTGGTACAGGCGGACATCGGGATCGTCGACCTGATGAGCTTCCGGATAGAACGTCGACAAGGCGGCAACCGTGCTGATGAACATCCCCATCGGGTGGGAGTCGTAGCGGAAGGCTTCCATCATCGTCTTGACGTTTTCATGCAGGAAGGTGTGGTGGGTGATGTCGAACACCCACGCGTCCAACTGGTCCTTGGTGGGGAGCTCGCCAAAGATGATCAGGTAGGCGACCTCCAGGAAGGAGCTCTTCTCTGCCAGTTCATCGATGGGGTAGCCTCGGTAGCGCAGGATTCCCTTGTCACCGTCGATGAACGTGATCTTGCTGGTGGTGGAGGCGGTGTTCATAAACGCCGGATCATAGCTCATCATCCCAAAGTCGCCGTCTTCGACCTTGATCGACCTCAGGGCCATGGCCGGGATCGTGCCGTTCTGAATAGGGATGTCGTAGGTTTTGCCCGTGCGGTGGTCGGTGACACTGAGTTTGTCTTCAGCCATGTTGAGGGTCCTCCCTGGACAGAGCAGCTTGCTGTCCGGTGACGTGTTGTGAATGATCGCACACCGATCCGATGGGCCGAACGGTCGGCGCATCCGCCTCGCTCATTCCCTGGGGCGAGCCCCCTCAGCTTAATGGCCCGGGCCGCCCCGCACCAGCGATGCCTGTCAAGGATTCGCCATGACATCAGTCGCCGCGGCGGACAGCCGTTTGTAGGTTTATTGTACGACGTACGCATGGGTACAAGGGAGTAGGCGACCTAAAACGAAGAGCGGGCCGTTCGGCGGCCCGCTCTGGTTGCAGTCTGGGAGTGCCCGAGCGGCAATCCCTTCCCAGGTCCGGAAGATCAGTCGCCCGACGAGCAGCTCTTCGGTGAATGGCTATTGGCGTGGGGGTTGCACGGCTTGTCGCCCTTGTCGGGATTGCCGTGGTTCCCGTTGTTTCCGGGGTTGCCGTTTCCCGGCGTCCCGTTGCGCACGTGGCCGACGCCCAGGTAGGCGGGCTTGCCATATTCCTTGAACAACTGGCCCATCCCGGTCCCCGAGTTGAATTCGTCCGCCAACGACTGGACGCTCACGCCGCAGGGATCGACGGTTCCGGCCTCGACGGCGGTCGGGTCGGTCCCGGCGGCGCATGCCTGTTCTGCCTGGGCGGCCATGGCGTAGAGCTTCACGATGACCCCGAAGCCCATGCCGTCGTCGTGCATGGCTTCGATCGCACCGCCGACGCCGGAGTAGACCGCCTGGCCGGATCCGTCGCTGGTCAGATTCCAGCTCACCATCAGGCTGTTAAGGGCATCCCCCCAACCCTGAGCAAGGGCTGGATCGTTCACCATCACGGTCTGGGTGGTGGTCCCGTCGTCAAGCAGAAACACGACAGTGTATGTACCGTCGCCGTTGTCGGTCACGCTCTGCACGGTGGCCGATGTACCCGTGCCGTCACTGGACAAGACGCATGGTGAACCGGTGCAGTCCAAGGTGGCCTGGAGCGAGTTGAGCGCCGCTGCCAGTGAGTTCGGGCGTAACATTCTCAAAGAAGCTGCCCAGCAGTCCAACGATCGGCTGGTCGTAAGTAGCATTCATGCTGACCGTACATTGTGTGCTGTCCGATTGCTGGATGGTGACCAGGCCGGTGGTCGAGTCCACCGCCACCACCGTTCCTGACACCGTGTCACCGGAGCAGGATGGCAGCGACTCCCCCTCGGCAAAGGCAGCCGCACCTGGCAGCAGGCTCAGGGCCATGGCTATGGTGACACAAATCGAGATGCTGTTTCCCAACCGACGCATGTTTCCCTCCGTCCTGTCTCGCTTCAGACCCGCGCCAGGCAATGCTTGCCGCCCTCCTGGCCGGGGATGTACAGGTTAGAACGGACAAGAGGCATGGTTGTTACGGGAATTCAGTAGGACCTTCTTTACCGTGAGCGCGGCAAACGCATGCAGCGTGGGCAAATCGCAGGCCCGCCGTCGCGCTGACGGCAGTTTGTGGCCCCCCAGGGAAGGGCTCAAAGCGCGGTAAAATGGCCCCATGGCAGAAAAGGGCGCATCTATGGCCGACGGCCAGGGCGTAATCCGCGAACAAGACATCGGAGTCCATTCAGGGCGGCCGCAGCGCCGGCCGGAGTGGATCAAAGTCCGCGCGCCGGCCGGTGAAACCTACGAATGGCTGCGCGAAATGATGCGCTCCAAGTCCCTGCACACCGTGTGTGAAGAGGCGCGCTGTCCCAACATTGGCGAATGCTGGGGAGATGGTACGGCTACCTTCCTACTGATGGGCGACGTCTGCACCCGGTCGTGCGGGTTCTGCGACATCAAGACCGGGCGGCCCTCCCCCTTGGATTGGCTGGAGCCGGAACGAGTGGCCCGGGCCGTTCAGTCGATGGGCCTTCGGCACGCCGTGATCACCAGCGTGAACCGGGACGAGCGGGCGGACGGCGGCGCACCGATTTTCGCCATGGTCATCCGGCGCATCCGCGAACTCCAACCCGGCTGCTCGATTGAAGTGCTGATCCCCGACTTCAAGGGATCGAAAGACGCGCTTAAAGTGGTGATGGAGGCCCGGCCGGAAATCCTAAATCACAACGTCGAGACCGTCCGCCGCCTGTTCCGCCACGTCCAACCCCAGGATCATTACGAATGGGCTCAAGCCACCTTGTCGAACGCCAAGGCCCTCGACCCACAGGTGCTGACCAAGTCCGGCATCATGGTCGGCCTGGGCGAGACCATGGACGAAGTCAAACAGACCATGCGCGATCTGCGTTCGTGGGGCGTCGACATTCTGACCGTGGGGCAGTACCTGCAGCCGTCGAAGAAGCACCTCCCGATCGACCGATACTACACGCCTGACGAGTTCAAGGAGATCGAGGATTTCGGCGGCGAGATCGGTTTCCGATGGGTGGAGAGCGGCCCGCTTGTCCGTTCCTCGTACCACGCTGAGCAGCAAGTGCGCGCCCTGAGCGACGTCCACCGTGAACTCTACGGGATCCCATCCGGATCCGATTAGCGTCAACCACTCAGGGATGAAAAGGCCCCGCCCAGGCGGGGCTTGTGCGTTCCGGAGGGAGCCGGTGGACCGCCGCGTGACAGCCATCGGTGACTCTGCTATGCTGGCATTGAGAACTTATGCGCCTATCTTTTGATGCCGATCGCATACCCGGCTACCGTGCCGAGGAGCGGATGGAAGCCGTGTTCCGCATTCGTCGGTTGTGGAGCCGCTATGAGCGCCCGGACGACGTCAACCAGCTGTTAAGGCAGTTTGCACGCGTATCGATCTTGGACGGCTTCATGCTGGACTATCTTTCGCTAGGCGGAAAGGAGGCCAGCTGGATCTGGCCCTTTGCCCGCCCGACGAACACTCGCCAGGCCCCAGACGTCCCCGAACCGCTGGCGGGTGTGCCCAGCGATCGATTGGCCGGGCTGCGGGGGAACGCTGAAGGACTGGCCCTGGAAGCCGAATCGCTCTATCGATACATCGATTACGAGAAGAGTCCACTGGGCCTGTTCGAATACGCCGTCTTTGTTCGGGAACTGTGGGCGACCAAATCGGCGGCCCAGGCGGCTGAGTGGCTCGATCTGCAACCGATCTTCGTCAAGCATCGTTTTGACTCAATTCTCAGAAGCGAAGCGCGCCGCATCGTCCGTTTCAGCCGCCCCAAGACCTTCGATCCGGTTTCTCGCCTGTCACCCGGAGGTGGAGGGGAAGTCAGCTTCCTGGTCTATCAAGGCGGGCCCTGGAAGCGGATCCACACGCTGAATCTCACGGTCGATCCCAAGGGGTGGGTGCGCACCCGGACAGGAGATGTCCTGGTCAGCCTGAAGGCGTAGGGGGTCCTTCGAGCCTGTTTCGCAAGCGCTCACCGGGGTGACCGGTGAATGAAGAGGAGGGGCAGACAGCGCATGACGCTTTCCTGGCAGACGTTCAAGCTGGTGGAAATGCGCGTGGGAAAAGTGACCGAGGTCTGGGAAACAGACGACACCCAGCAAGCATCGTTCTGGATGGATATCGATTTTGGACCGCAGGTGGGGGTGAGACGAAGCTCGGCGGCCATTCGTGATTTTTATCACAAATCAGACCTCGTCGGCCGATTGGTGGTGGCTGTCACCAACTTTCCCCCCAAACAGATCGGCCATCACCTGTCGGAAGTCCTGGTCCTGGCGGCCGTGGGGCACGAGGGGCGGTTGACCTTGCTCACCCCCGATGCGGACGTCGAGCTCGGATCCCTGATCGCCTGACCTCTGGTGCAGCCGGGTCGCCCCTCTGGCGGCCCTTGTCCTTGCGAGGAATCTGGCTCAACGGGACGTTCAGTTGACGACGTCGATGCCACCGAACATCACAAAACAACTCACGTGAAGCTTGGCGGTGACGCCCTCGGCCGGGGTCTGGCGGGCCTTGTTGCTCCAGCCGCCGAAGATCGGCAGGCCGGTGACCTCGACGCGCCAATCGTCGGGCACAATAATCTTGGCGCCGCCAAATGCCGTGGTCACCTCGAGCGTGGCGCCCTCGGGGGCCAGCTTGGCGTCGCGCAGGTCAACGTCCGACCCGGCGAACAGCGACGTCACGCTGCCGCCGCGAAAGGCAGCCGATTGGTTGCGAGGGTTGGATGCGCCGAAGATGGCGAAGGTGCGGACGGTGTCCTCCGAAGAAGCGCCGGCTGCGGGCTGAAAACCGCGACCAAACAATAGCCACAACCCGGCGACCACCAGCAGCCCTGACCATACCAGCGCCCAGACGTTGCCGGGGAAGACACCCAGGGTCAACCCTTGGAAGACTAGCCCCACCACGATCAGGATGACAGCCCCGATCAGCGGGGCCGACCGGTTGATGACCTGCACGGCGCCGAGGAATATCAGGATCAGCGGCCACCAGGTGCCAAAGATCGAACCGAAGTCCCAAACCCCCATTTGACCCAGCAGAAAACCAGCGCCAACGATGATGAGCAGCACGCCGAAGATGGTGCGGCCGGACATGGGCTTGCCCTCCATGGTCGTCCTAATCAGCTCGGGACATGAAGCAATTATAGAGGGAGAAGGGCGGCCATGCGTCCCGATCTCTGCGGTCGAATGTCAGTTAAATGAAAATGAGCCTCCCTGGTGTCCGAGGCTCATTTGAAGATCGTGTGCTGCGGCTCAGACGACGGTTACGTTGGCGGCCTGAAGCCCTTTGGGCCCTTCTTCGACCGAGAACTCAACCTGCTGACCCTCTTCGAGGGTACGAAAACCGTCGGCTTCAATGGCGGTGTAGTGGACAAAGACATCCGGGCCATCTTCACGTTGAATGAAGCCGTAGCCCTTCCCACTGTTGAACCACTTGACGGTCCCGGTAAGACGCTCCGACATGCGTTCAACTCCTTGCGCGTGATAAGGATTGTGAGGCGCTTGGTGCGTTCGTCGGAGGGTCGAGATGACCGGCAATGCCGTCACACCAGGATGGACCGCAACGAGCACGGGCCATGGGCTTTCCGACTTCCTGACCGAACGTACTCGCAACCTGTTGACGTCGATCATATCATCGGTTTTTGTGCCTGGCTAGTCCCCCGATTGCGGACGCCGCCCCCCGGGACGCCCATGGCCCCAAGGCCGTCCATCCGTTGCGAATCCACGGGTAGGGGCCGTGCCGAGGAGATACACGAACATCGTCACCCGCCCTCTTCTACCATCGGTCGATGACCCCGGTCTCATCGCTTATGTCCGGCCGTTCTACTACAACCTGCTCGAGCGCAATCAAGCCAAGGATCCTGCCGGCGTGTTCCGTTTAGAATGGGTGAAATCTTCAGGGTGACGCGACTCCGCGTTCATCGCTGCCAACTTCCCTTCCTGGAGGCGTGCACTATGTACAACCTGCTACTTGGGGCACATAACATTGTCCGCTGGCTGGTGCTCGTGGCCGCCGTCTGGGCCCTGTACCGGGCCTACGCCGGCTGGCTTGGCGCTCGAGCGTGGACCCCGGCCGACAAACAGGCTGGCTTTTTCTTGACCACAGCCTTCGACACCCAGGTGCTGCTAGGGCTGATCCTGGCGGCCACCAGCCCACTGACCCAGGCGGCGTTGGCCAATCCGGGGGCCGTCATGACCGCCGACACGTTGCGCTTCTTCTTCGCCGAGCATATCCCGCTCATGATCCTGGCCCTGATCGTGGTGCATGTCACCAGCGTCCTATTGCGGCGGGCCGACGACGACCCCGGCCGGTTCAGACGCTCGGCGCTGGGCTACACGCTGGCGGCGCTGATGGTGGCCGTGGCCATCCCCTGGTGGCGGCCGCTCTTCCCCGGGCTGTAGGCGGTGTGGACGAGTACCGCTTCTTCCATCCGATTGAGGTTCGCTGGGCCGATGTTGATTCGCGCCGGCACGTCAACAACGCCCGCTACTTCACCTACATGGAGCAGGCCCGGGCGCGCTACTTTCGAGCATCTCGGCCTGTGGGACGGGAAGGACCTCGACCAGTGGGGGTCGGTGGTGGCCGAGACCAGCTGCACCTTCTTCGAGCCGATCTTCTTCGGCCAAGTGATCAAGGTCGGTGTTCGGACCACCCGGCTGGGGGGACAAGAGCATGGAGATGATCTGCAGCCTGCGTGATGTCGCCAGCGGGACGCGAGTTGGCGAGAGGTCGCTCGATCCAGGTGTCATACGACTACGATCAGGCGCAGGACCGTGCGCGTCCCCGATGGCTGGCGAGAAGCGATCACGGCCTTCGAGGGCCTGGACGACCAGACTCCCCCCTCGGCGTGATCTCCTTCTTGCGTCAATTGATATGATTAGTCAGGACCTCGGCGGCCCAACCGCGGGCCGACCTTTTCGGCCTGGCCCCGGGGCACCTTGCCCCCGACGAAAGGGAGGATCCTATGCCCCCAATCCGAGAACTGTCCCCCGGCGACCTCTACCAAGCCTGTGACCTGAGCCAGTTCAAGTTCAAGACCACCGATGAACTGAAGGCCAACGCATCGTTCGTGGGGCAAGAACGCGCCGAGCAGGCTGTGGCGTTTGGCATTGGGATGCAGGGAGAGGGCTACAACATCTTTGCCCTAGGTCCGTCGGGGTCCGGCAAGCACAGTCTTCTGCGCCAGGCCTTTGAATCCCAGGCGAAACGCAGGCAGGTGCCCTCGGATTGGTGCTACGTTCACAATTTCCGCCAGCCGCACAAACCTCTCTCGCTCCAGCTGCCCGCCGGCCGGGGAGCGGAGCTCGCCGGAGACATGGATAGGTTGATCGAGGAGTTGCGCCAAGCGCTCTCGACGGCCTTTGAAAGCGAGGAGTTCCAGAACCGCCGCCAGGAGATTCAAGAGACCTTCCAGGAGCAGCAGGAGAAGGCTTTTGAAGTGTTGAGGGGCAAGGCGGAGACGGAGGGCTTCACGCTGTTGCGCACGCCGGCGGGGCTTGGGTTTGCGCCGGTCAAGGACGGGGAGGTGGTCGAACCGGAAGCTTTCCAGAAACTCGACGACGGCGAGCGGAAGAAGCTGGAGGCGGCGGTTTCCGATCTGCAGGAGGACCTGCAGAAGATCCTGCGCAAGATGCCGCGCCTGCAGCGGGAGATGCAGGAGCGGCTGAGGGACCTCCGCCGCGAAATGGCGAGCATGGCAGTTGGCGGGTTGATCGACGATTTGCGCCAGAAATACGATGCCTTCCCTAAAATCGCCGACCATCTGGAACAAGTCCAGGAGGACGTCATCCAGAACGTGCGCGACTTCGTGTCCGACGAAGAGGACGATGGCGAGGGCCGCCAGATGGCCCGGGCGGCCATGGCCATGGCCGGGGGCCCCAGCGATTCGCCCCGGCTGCGCAAGTACAAAGTCAACCTGCTGGTCGACCACAGCCAATCCAAGACCGGGCCGGTGGTGGACGAGGACAATCCCACCTATACCAACCTGGTCGGCAGGGTCGAGCATATTCCCCAAATGGGCGCCTTGCTCACCGACTTCAACCTGATCAAGCCCGGAGCCCTGCATCAGGCAAACGGCGGCTACCTGATCCTGGACGCGCGCAAGGTGCTGCTCCAGCCGTATGCCTGGGAGGGGTTGAAGCGGGCGCTCCATGCCGGCAAGATCCACATTGAATCGCCCGGCCAGGCCTACGGGCTCCTTTCGACGGTGTCGTTGGAACCTGAGCCGATCCCCCTGGACGTCAAAGTCGGCCTGACCGGCGACCGGGAGCTCTATTACATGCTTTCGGCATTCGATCCAGAGTTCGATGAGCTGTTCAAGGTGATGGCGGACTTCGAAACGGTGCTTGAGAAAGGCAGGAAGAGTCTGAAGGACTACGCCCGCCTGATCGCCAGGCTGGTGCGCGAGGCCGGCCTGCGACCCTTGGACCGGGCCGCCGTCGGTCGCGTGATTGAGCATGCTTCTCGCCTGGTTGAGGACACCGACAAACTCACAGCGCGCCTGAGGCAGGTCTCCGATCTGCTGCGCGAGGCCGACTACTGGGCCGGGCAGGGAAAGAAAGACGTGGTGGGCGTGGAAGATGTCCAGAAGGCGATCGACGCCCAGGTCCATCGCGCAGACCGGCTCAGGGAGCGGATGCAGGAGCAGATTTTGCGGGAGACAATCTACATCGACACCAAGGGGGAACGCATCGGCCAGATCAACGGCCTGTCGGTGATCGAGCTCGGCGGATACAGCTTCGGCCGCCCCAGCCGGATCACGGCCCGGGCGCGCGTGGGCAAGGGCGAAGTGGTGGACATCGAGCGCGAAGTAGAGCTCGGCGGCCCCCTGCATTCGAAGGGCGTCTTCATTTTGGAGGGTTTCCTTGGCGCCCGCTATGCCGAAAACACGCCGCTCTCGCTCTCGGCCAGCCTGGTCTTCGAACAATCCTACGGCGGGGTCGATGGCGACAGCGCATCGTCGGCCGAGCTGTACGCCCTGATGTCTGCCATCGGCGACATTCCCATCCTCCAGTCGCTGGCCGTGACCGGGTCGGTCAACCAGTTGGGCGAGATCCAGCCCATCGGCGGGGTCAACGAGAAGATCGAAGGCTTCTTCGACATCTGCAAAGCACGCAAGCTGACGGGCGATCAGGGCGTTTTGATCCCCGCCTCGAACGTCAAACACCTGATGCTGCGGAGCGACGTGGTCGAGGCCGTGGCCGCCGGCACCTTCCACGTCTTTCCGGTGGAGACAGTGGACCAGGGGATGAGCCTGCTCACCGGGTTGCCCGGTGGCAAGAAGGGCAAGTCAGGTGAGTACCCCGAGGGCTCCTTCAATCGGAAGATCACGCAGCGCCTGAAGGACCTGGCCGAACGGCGCCACCAGGTGGAAGACGCCGAATGACATCTCCCGCAAAGGCCGGCCCGATTAGGCGGATCCTCCTGGCCATCGATGGTTCGCCCCCCAGTTTGACCGCCATGCAGGCCGCAGTCGACCTGTCCGCCGGCCTGGATGCTGAGCTGGTCGCCGTCTTCGTCGAGGACCTGAACCTGCTGCGCATGGCCGAGCTGCCGATCGCCAGCGAGGTCAGCCACTACACCGCCAGCATCCACCGGCTGCCGCCGGAGCGAATCCGCCGCCAGCTCAAGGCCCAGGCCTCGCAGGCCCGGGCGGCCCTGGCGCGGCAGGCCCGCCGCCAGGCAGTCGCCTGGAAATTCATCGTCCTCCAGGGGGACATCTCCCTCGAGCTGCTGGCCAAGGCCGAATCCGCCGACCTGATGATCTTGGGCAAGGCTGGCTGGTCGAAGGCCAGGCGGATGGGGTCCACTACGCGGCTGGTCATCCGGGAGGCGCCCAGCTTCGTGCTTGTCCTTCAGCAGGGAGTTCCGTGGGCGCGGCCGGTGCTCCTGGTCTACGACGGGTCGCCCGCAGCGGGCCGCGGCCTGGAGGTAGCCCAGGTATTGGCGGAACAGAGCGGCCATCCTCTATCGGTGATGAGCGTCGCCCGGGACGAAGGCCCAGGCGGAGGCCCTGGAGCAAGGCGTGATCGAAGCCTTGGGAGTCGAGGCGGAAGAGGTTAGCTTCTTCCGGGTCCTGGCCGCCAAATCGGCCGACTTGGCGCTTCTGGTCAAGAACATGGACTGCCTGTTGATCGTGCCCGCCGACCTGCCCGGGCTGGAAGGGGAGCCGCTGATCGACTTTGTCGATGGTCTGGATGGCCCAGTGATGGTGCTGCGTTGAAGGTGTAGAATAGCCATCCCAAACATGGCCATTCTGAGATGAACTTCGACGCACTCATCCCCAGCCTCGCCCTCCCGGCCATTCCCAACCTGGCCCGTGCCGCCGAATCGGCGGGCTTCTCGGCGGTATGGACCAACGAAACACAGCATGATGCATTTCTCCCCCACGCGCTGATAGCAGAACACACGCACGCCCTGTCCCACGGAACGGCGGTGGCCATCGCCTTCGCACGCAGCCCGGGCTCGCTGGCGTATACGGCCTGGGACTTGGCGGCGGCATCCAAGGGCAGGTTCCTCCTCGGCTTGGGCACACAGGTCCGGGCGCACATCCAGCGGCGCTTCGGGATGGATTGGCCGGACAGTCCGGTCGGCAGATTGCGGGAGATGGTCGAGGCGCTGCGGGCGCTGTGGTCATCCTGGCAGACTGGGGAGCGCTTAAACTTCCGCGGGGACCACTACAAGCTGACCCTGATGACGCCGTTCTTTGCGCCGGGGCCAATCGACTATCCTCAAATCCCGATCTATCTGGCGGGTGTCAACACCGGGCTGTGCCGGCTGGCGGGTGAGCTGGCCCAGGGTTTCCATGCCCACCCCCTGCACTCGGTCGACTACCTGGCCCGGGTTGTCAAGCCGGCGATCGAGACCGGGGCCCGCGAGGCCGGGCGCAGCCCGCAGGACGTCCAGCTCACCGCCACCGCTTTCGTGGTCACCGATCCGTCCCGGGCTGACGATGTGCGCTCGGAAATTGCCTTCTACGCCTCGACGCCTAGCTACCGCCCGGTGCTGGACCTGCACGGCTGGGGGGAAACAGCAGATGCGCTGAGCGCTCTGTCGCGCCGCGGCGCCTGGGACGACATGCCGGGTCTGATCGACGACCAGATGCTGGCCACCCTGGCCGTGGTCGCCCCGGTTGAGGATTTGGCATCGGCG
Organism: uncultured Chloroflexia bacterium; assembly: GCA_963727915.1. Lineage (GTDB taxonomy): Bacteria > Chloroflexota > Anaerolineae > Anaerolineales > E44-bin32 > CAWAND01. The sequence goes on from CAVSID010000001.1 coordinate 811,632, forward strand.
CTCAAGGCTCGCTACACCGGACTGGCTGACCGTTTGATGATCTACCGCGCCTTCGATCCCGACGAGTTGGATTCCTTTTGGGCACCGCTCTTGCAGGATATGGGGGGCGCATGATCGTCGACGGACATGAAGACCTGGCCTGGAACATGCTGACTTTCGGCCGCGACTACCGTCGCTCGGCGGCCGAGACGCGCGCCGTGGAAGCCGGCGGGAAAACGCCCGAGCGCAACGGGAAGACCCTGCTGGGCGGGGCGGATTGGCGGCGGGGAGGCGTCGGGCTGGTGTTCGGTACGCTCTTCGCCTCACCGGCCCGGCTGACGGCGGACGGCTGGGACACGCTGGTCTTCGACGATGACGACAGTGCCCACCGGGTCTACCGGCGCCAGATAGACGCCTACCAGCAACTGTCTGATTCGGCGCCGGACGAGTTCGTCGCCATCCGGTCTGCATCGGATCTGGCCGATCACCTGGCGGCGTGGCAGGACGGCTCCGTCGAGCGCCGCAAGCTGGGACTCATGTCCCTGATGGAAGGCGCCGACGGGATACGCAGTCCGGACGAGGCCGAGCTGTGGTGGGAGCTCGGCGTGCGCGCCGTGGGCCTGGTCTGGATGGGGGCCAACCAGTACGCCGGGGGTACCAAAGAGCCCGGCCCGTTGACCAAGGCCGGCGAACGCCTGCTGGATGCCATGGCCGAAATCGGCTTCATCCTCGATGTCAGCCACCTGCCGGAAATCGCTGGCCGCCAGGCGATCGAGCGCTACACGGGCGCGATCGTCGCCTCGCACAGCAACCCGCGCGCCCTGGTCGAACACGCCAAGTACCCCGAGCGCCACCTGAGCGACGACACGCTGCGCGCCCTCCTGGAGCGAGACGCTGTGATCGGCATCGGGCTGGTCAATTCGTTCTTGAAGGACGGTTGGACGAAAGGCGATCCGCGGGACCAGGTGGGCGTGGAGGATGTGGTCGCTCATATCGATTATGTGTGCCAGATGGCGGGCGACGCCTTCCACGCCGGATTGGGCAGCGATTTCGACGGCGGATTCGGCCTGGACGAAGTCCCGATCGAGTTCGAAACCGTGGCCGATCTTGGTAAGATTGGAGATGCATTGACCAGTCATGGCTACACCCCGCCCGACGTGGGCGCCATTCTGGGTGGAAACTGGATTCGACTTCTGGAGAAATCGCTGCCGAATGGTTGATTTGTGAAACCTCTCACAAAGCGTCAGGTCCGCTGGGCCCGCAACTGGATGACGATCACCCTGTTGGGTCTGTTCGCCTTCCTGATCGGCCTCGAGCCGGATTTGCTGGCGCTCGACCGCAGCCCGGTGGTGGGATTCGTGCAGATTGGGGTATGGCTCTTCGGGCTGGCGCTGCTGCTGATCGGCGCCTATGCCACAGTCCGCGTGATCCGCAACGGCCGCGCCAACAGCTTGCGGGCCGACGTCGGCATTCGCCTGATCGCCACCGGCTACGTGACGGCCGCCGTGGCCTCGCTGGCCGACTTCCTGTCGATCGGCTCCCATCAGATGCCCAACATCTACTTCGGGCCCATTCAAACCCTGGGGCTGGTGCTGGGCGTCGTCACCAGCCTGGCGGGCGTGATGCTCTACTGGCCGGTGGGCGAAGAGGGCGATGAGGCCATGCCGGCCCTCCAGCATGGTTGACCAACGGCGGCCAGTGAGCTGACGCCGCGGGAACTTTCCTGCCCCGACCAACGTCAAAATGACGAATCCGAGATATCAGCCTGTCCGACCAGGCGGCTGGGTGCGTCTGGCGGGCAGCGCGTAGACGAAGAGGAGATCGACCATGAAACGAACGCACCGTTATCTGCCCTTCCTGATGGGGCTGTCGATCGCAGGCGCACTTTTGCTCGGCGCCTGCGGGGGGACGGCGCCGGCGGCTGCGCCGGGTTCCCAGCCCCAGGAGCACACCATCAGTCGTCACCGGCCAGGGCGAGTCCTACGGTGAACCGGACGTGGCCAACGTGTCGCTGGGGGTGAGCATCACCAACACCGACGTCGGCCAGGCCGTGTCGCAGGCCAACCAGACGATGGCCGACATCACCAAGGCGCTGGGCGAGATCGGGATCGACCCCAAGGACATCCAGACCACCAACTACAACGTCTGGCCGCAGCAGAAGGTGGACCCGCAGACCGGGGAAGCCACTGGCAGCACGATCTACCATGTGGACAGCTCGCTGCAGGTCAAGGTGCGCCAGATCGACCAGGCCGGGCAGGTGATCCAGAAGGCGCTCGACGCCGGGGCCAACTCGGTCAACGGGCTGAGCTTCGGGATCGACGATCCCAAGCCGCTCGAGTTCGCAGGCCCGCACGGCGGCTATCGACGACGCCCGCCAGCGGGCGGGCGAGCTGGCCGACGCGCTCGGCGTCAAAGTCGGCGACCCGGTCCAGGTCAGCGAATCTACCAGCGGCGGCCCCGTGCCGTATGCGCTGGGTGCCGAGGCCGCCAAGGGGCTGGGCGGAGGCCAGGTGCCGATCAGCACCGGGCAGCTCAGCGTGAGCGTGCAGGTGAACGTCACCTTCCAGTTGGTGCCCTGACGTCGGTTTCGCAACCCGAGAAGTGAAAGCGGCCCACCGGTAAACGGTGGGTCGCTTGGCTTTCGGGGAGATCTCGAGGGCGCTGCCTCAGACTTCGAGCGGCTGGTTTTCGGCGGCCAGTTGGGTCACCTTGCGGTCCACCAGCCAGCGCACGCCGACCAGCGCCACCAGCCAATAGCCCCAGTAGGTGAGCACCTCCGCCAGGGACGGGTTAGCGTTGTAGCCGACGACCGATTGGAGCAGCTTGCCGAGCAGCGAATGCTCGTTAATGAGGAAGTTGGTGTTCCACACCCCGGCGTCCAGCACCGGGATCCAGGCGGCTTCCTGCAGCTCGTGCACGCCCTGGGCCATCAGGCCGGCGGCGAACAGCAGGAGCAGCAGGCTGGTGGCGGAGAAGAACAGGCGCAGGTTGAGGCGGACGGACGAATTGTAGATCAGGTAGCCGGCGGCCAGCGCCAGTGCCAGGCCGATCAGTGCCCCGGCCAGCGGCTCGGCGGTCGGGTTGGCGAAGGCGGCCGCCGACAAGAAGAGCGCCGTCTCCACGCCTTCGCGGAAGACGGCGATGAAAGCCAGAGCCGCCACGCCCCAGCTCTGGCGGGTGCCGACGCGCAGCGCCAGCTCCTGCTCGAGCTCGCTGCGCTGGATACGCGCCTGGTAGCGCATCCAGAAGATCATCCAGGTCAGGATCCCCACTGCCAGGAACATCGTGCTGGCCTCGAACAGCATCTCCGCCCGGCCCCGGAGCTCGAAACCCACCAACTGGATCAGCCCCGCCAGCCCGGTGCTGGCGACGACGGCGGCCAGCACCCCGGCCAAGGCGTAGCCCTTCAGCCCGGTCGATTCGACCTTCCGCAGGTAGCCCAGCAGGATCCCCACGATCAAAGCCGCTTCGAGCCCCTCGCGGAAGGTGATCAACAGCGCAGCAAGCATAGACGGCGTCTCCACAATATTTCAGAAAAGATGGATAAAATTTACCGGGTCACGGGGAATCGGTCAAGGGTGGCGCGGGAAGTGGCGCTCGCGATCCATCCGCGTCACCAGGTCGGTTTAGGTGCCGCTCCCGGGCGGAACGGCGCGCGAAGTGGGTTTGAAATGCGAGTAAATTTGGTCTAAGATAGGACCAGTGTACTGCGTCTGGAAGGGGGCCATGACGCGATCCTCCCCGTCTTCGCAATCTTCTGCACCTGAAACTACCCCGAACTGGGACCTGATGTCGCGTCGGCGGGCGCCGTACTACCTTGCGGCGGCGATCCTGCTCGCCATCCTGGCAGGACTGGCGGTCTTCGCCTACCTTGACGAGATTCGCCAGCAGTCCGTGCCGACGGGGCAGGCGCTGGTGGCGCGGCACGCTGTTCTGCGCGGAGACAGGCTGAGTCCAGATACAGTCGAGGTTCGACGCGTGCCCGCAGGCATTCTGCCGGATGGCGCCCTGACCGAGACAACGCAGGCCATCGGTCGGACGGCCCTCGTTCCCATCGCCGCGGGCGAAATCCTTCTGCCAGGCAAGCTGAGTTCAGAAACCGGGGGCGGACTGTCATCGCGACTTCCTGATGGCCGCTGGGCCATGGTGCTTCCTGCCAGTTGGCTCCTGAGCCCCGTTCCGGAAATTGCTGCCGGCGATCGGCTCGACCTGCTCGGCTACCAGCGAGGAACCTCCCAATCCGCTGCCGGCCTTGTGGTGAGTGCGGTGGAGGTCCTTGTGGTCCATGGGAACAAGGGCGATCCCGACGGCTTGACCCTTGCCGTGACCATGGACGAAGCCTCAGCCATCGTGTACGCACGAGCCAATGGACTCAGCCTGCTGGCATTGCTCCGGCCAGGAGGTGGGTAGCATGTCAGTGGTGTCAATTCTAGGAGCGAAGGGTGGAGTCGGAGCGTCGCTTGTGGCAACCAACTTAGCAATGATGCTCCAGGGAATTGATAGCGCGATTCTGGTCGATTTGAATCTAATGTCGGCCAGTGATGATCTACTCCTTGACCTCGTGCCAATTCGTTCGTGGGTGGACCTCCTGCCTGTGGCTGGCGAGCTAGACCAGAGGCACATCGAACTCGCCGCAAGCATCCATGAGCGAGGCTTGACATTCCTCGCCGCACCCCCAGCCCCGCCAATCGCCTCGGAGACTGAGCGCCTTCCAAGCCTGATTCGGTCTCTGACGAGGCATTTTGCGTGGGTTGTTGTCGATCTTGAGGCGGCGCCGGGGGGGCTGATGCGCCTGGGTCTGGCGGAGACGGATGTACTCCTCGTGGTTCTGACCCCTGACCCGCCGGCCCTTCGCGGTGCACGCCGCTTGTGCGAGATGTTGCCGACAGAAGCATTGAGCCGGGCCGGATTGGTGATCAACCAAGTGGGTCGGTTCCAGCCAACCGATGTAGAGGCGATCGCGCGTGCTTTGGGCTGCCAGCTCATGGGATGGCTGCCTCGAGCGCCACATCTCGTAGCCGACCAAGTCAACTTCGGACGATCGGTGATCACGGATCATGGGTCTTCTTATACACAACAGATGGCCCAATTGGCCACGCGGCTGGTATCCGCTGGCGGCAGGGCCGAAGCTGTCGCACGCGCCAGTGTTGCCTGTGGGGGGTCTATGATGCCCGGTGCGCAGGTTCAGTTGGGTCCCGCGCTGACCGAAATCGAAGAACGGATCCACCGGAACCTAGCGGATGCATTAGAGGAGGATATGCAGGCGAACCCAGTCGCCGAACTCCCCGATCGCGGCCAGCTGACGGCACGAAGCGAGGCCCTGCTGGATATGGAACCGGCGATCCTCACCCAAGCCCAACGGCAGGCGGTTGTCCGAGGTGTTGTGGACCGAGTCGTCGGTCTTGGGCCGTTGGAACCGTTGATTGAGGACCCCGAGATTACCGAGATCATGGTCAACGGCCCAGGCGAGGTCTTTGTCGAGCGGCGAGGGATGATCGAGCCTGCGCAGGTGTCCTTCCGGGACGAATCTCAAGTCAGGCAGTTGATCGATCGGATCGTGGCACCGATCGGAAGGCGGATCGACGAATCCAGCCCGCTTGTGGATGCAAGACTCGAAGACGGCTCACGCGTCAACGCCATCATCCCTCCGCTGGCAATCGGCGGAGCGGCTCTGACCATCCGTAAATTCAGCCGGACCCCGTTCACTTTGGATCGGCTGGTACAGCTCGGCACATGCAGCCGCTCACAAGCACGTTTCCTGATCGAATGCGTTCGACACCGTGTCAGCCTGATCGTGTCGGGGGGCACAGGATCGGGGAAGACATCCGCCCTCAACGCCCTGGGGCTGGAAATCCCCGAAGCAGAGCGGCTCATCACCATTGAAGATGCCGCCGAGCTGCAGCTTCGGCATCCCAACTTGGTTTCTCTGGAGTCACGACCCCCGAATATCGAGGGCGAAGGAGAAATCCCGATACGCAGCCTGGTCCGCAATGCGCTGCGCATGCGCCCCGACCGAATCATCGTCGGAGAGGTCCGCGGAGGCGAAGCCTTTGACATGCTCCAGGCAATGAACACCGGGCATCGCGGTTCATTGACTACTTTGCATGCCAACTCGCCCGGGGACGCATTGGTTCGCCTCGAGTCGATGGTCTTAATGGCCGGTTTCGACATGCCTTTGGCTGCCATCCGGCGCATGATCGGGGGTGCGATCGAGGTTGTCGTCCAGCTCGACCGTCTGGCGGATGGAAGGCGGGTGATGACCCATATCAGCGCTCTGCGTCGGAAGGGAGCAGAAGATCTGGCCCTGTCCCCGATCTTCACCTTCCATAAAGGAACCGGCGAGTTCATGCGTTCACACCGGGACTGGCCGGACAATCATTCGTCGATGGGCGCCGATGCGTAGTTGGAAGTGGTGGGGGCCAGCAACAGCGCCGGGATCGCTTGTCTTGATGCTCGTCGCCAGTGCGTGTTGGCTCGACCGGGGCACTCTGCATGCCTGGACGGCATCGAATCCTGCAGGGGTCCCGGCCGTCCTGGCGGGACTGCCAGTGATGCTCGGCGCGATGGGGGGCGCCTGGTGGCTTGAGCACAAGGCGATCGAAAGAGCCTGGAGACGACGCACGGCGGCTCGGGCCGGGCTGGCAACTCTGGTCGAGCCGCCGAAGTGGCTTGGTAGGTTTCGCAGACGGGCCGACCCGCTGGCGTGGTTGTGCCGCCCCATGTTTGCGTCGTCATGGGGACGAACCTTCTCCAAACGTTGGAATGTTGCGGGATTTGAGGCCGACCCGTCGCGTTTCGTATTGCTTGTTCTTGCGGCCGCGGCTGTGGGTTGGATCATTGGCGCCCGGATTGCCGGGCCAATCTTGGCCGCCGCCATGGCTGCATCGGCGCCGCTCTTGCCAGCAAGTTGGGTCGAATTCGAGGGCTGCAGCCAAACGGCAAATCTTCGACGACCAGATACCCATTGCTCTGGATGGACTGGCTTCTGGCCTTGCAGCCGGGCTTTCGTTCCAACAAGCCATTGGCTTCTCTTCCGGCGAGTTGCCGCCTCCCATTTCGTCTGTGCTCACTCGGATGGACATACGTCTGAGGCTAGGGTTCTCGGTTGAGAGCGCATTGGACGTGCTGCTCGAATCAAGTGGAGGAGAGATGACGGCCCTGGCCGTAGAGGGGATCCTCCTTCAGCGGCAATATGGGGGGGACCTGGTGCGCCTGCTCGGAGAGACGGCCGATCTGCTGCGAATGCGGCTTGAGCTGGAGCGTGAAGTGCGGGCCGTGACATCCCAAGCGCGGCTCTCCGGGGCGGTTGTGGCGGGCTTGGTCCCAGTTTCCGCCAGCTTGCTTCTCGTAACCAACCCGACCTACATCGACGTCCTGTTCGAAACATTACCGGGACAAATCCTACTGGTCGTGGCGCTGATACTTCAACTCTCGGGATGGGCTGTTCTTAGTCGCCTGGTTAGGATTCGATATTGATGACACCTTGGGTGTGGGAAATCCTAGCGGCAATATTGGGGGGGCCTCGATAGGTGTAATGGTCTACGGCCTGCTCGATTTGTCGGCGCCCGCCTGGTGGGACCACGGGCGCGACTGTCCCGCCTTTCTGTGGAACGGGTTGGAACCTTCCTTTCGCAGGTGCCAGTGCCCAAAGCCTGGGCCAGGTATTGGAACGATGCAACAACTCAACAGAAACTGGCCGGATCAGGCTTGGGATGGCAAGTTGACGCGCTCGCCGGTTTGCGCTGGGTCTCGGCCTGGGTGGCTGGTCTGTGTGGAGCAGTCTTGCTGCTGGTTCGTCAGCCAAATCTTCTATCGCTCTTTCTGGTGGGATTGATTCTGGTGGCAGGCATCACCGGGCCGGGGTTGTGGCTCGAGCTCCGGGCCGAGCGGCGACGAGCGGAGATCGATCTGGCCCTGCCCGATTTTCTGGATCGGCTGGCTCTCGGTCTGGATGCCGGATTGAGCTTCGAACTCGCCTTCCGACGGACGGCAACCAAATTCCGCCACCTGCTTGGGGCTGAAATGCGGCGGGTCACTCGTCAGATAGACCGCGGACTTGCCCGCACCTTAGCGCTGGATGAACTTGGCCAGAGGAATCCTTCGCCAGATCTTCAAACGTTCGTCGCCACAGTGAAACAGGCTGAGATCCTGGGGACTTCCCTGGCTCGTTCGCTTCGTGTTCAAACCGAGCTTCTCCGCGCCAGACGGCGCCGCCGAGCAGAAGAAGCCAGCCGAAGGCTGCCTGTCCTGGTTGTGTTCCCGCTTGTGCTGTTCTTTCTGCCAGCCCTATTGATCATCTATCTGGCGCCGCCGCTTCTCCATCTGTTTCTGGGACGCTGATGTTCCAGGCGAGCACGACGCGGTCGTTGCGCAAAGCAACACACTACTCCGGTTCGGGGCAGGCCGTTGTCGAGCTGGCGATCACTCTGCCCATTCTGCTCCTTTTGATCTTGGGCGTGATCAACCTAGGCCTGATGGTGGAGGCACAGATCATCCTTACACAAGCAGCCTGGGAAGGGGCACGCGCCGGTGCAACCTTGGAGGATCCCAGCCATGGGGATGCCGAGATCATCGGCGCCATACGCCAGGCGGTGGTCGGATTGGATCCGGACGCTGTCCAAATCGAAATCGATCCTCGGCAGAACGAGCCGCCCCGTAACCAACCGTGGCCCTTACCGCGGGGACGACCGCTGTCTGTTCGCCTGGAGTACCGGCTGACGCTGTCACTGCCCATGACTGTAAATGTTCCCGTGCGAGCACAGGCGGTGAGCCGGATGGAGTACCAAAACCCATGAGCAAGCGGGGCCAGGTCGTGGTGATCGTGGCCATTGTCCTGACTGTGATTTTGACGCTTCTGGCCGTCGCCGTCGACGGGGGAAGGCTCTTCATTCAGCGCAATCGCCTCAACCGTGCGGCGCAGTCGGCTGCCGACGCGGGGATTGGTTGGGTGGCTGAGCAAATGGTGACCAAGGCCGTTCCAAGGCAGACAGAAGCGGCTGGTCGTCCACCTTGTGTTCCCGACGCGGAGTACGGCGAGACTGGCGCCAACTGTACGGCCACCCCCCAGCCAGGCGAGATAGCCCATTGGATTAATGACGACGACCTGGCTACCTTGGTGGGTCCTGAGGTTGAGAAGACCGCCGAGGCGGTGGCGATGGAGTATGCGGCGCGCAACGGCATCGATGAGACCGACCCCGAGATTGAAGCGCTGACCTTGACCTATCCGTATGCCTACGATCCAGACGGGCCAACCCTGAGCTTCAGAGCCTATGTGCGCCAGCGGGTCACGGTGCTTCTGGTCGGGCTGCTCGGCACGGAGTTCGCCAGCATCGAAGGCGTTGGTCAGGCGGAGATCCCCCAGAGGTGAAACAAGATCACAGATGGCCGAGGCTGATCTTCGAAGTCTTGCCACTCCTGGTGGGGGCGGCCGCCCTTGCCGTGGCTGGCGCGCGCTGGCTGGCAGTGGAACCTAGCGGTATGGCTATCTACGCTGTGGCTGGCTTGGCGTGTCTGGCATTCGTGGTGCTTCAAGCCCTTAGGGAAGCGAGGGGCTGGAACGTCGCCCTTCTTGGCTGCGCCTCAGCCCTCGGAGGAGCCGTAGTTGGCGTGATCCTACCCGTGTCAGGTGCCAGGTGGTGGCAGGTCGTCTCGTGGTCCATCCTGGCCGGATGCTGCGGGTCTGTGGCCGGCGGGGTGATTGGTGTACAGCTCATTCGCCTGGCGAGACCCTTGTGGTTGTTGGCTTGGGTCTATCTTGCGGGTTGGCTCTCCGTCGTGGTCGGTGGAGCGAGTGAGAGATGGGTGGAAACCTGGGGTTTGGCGGGAGTGGTGGTGTTTGCCGGCCTAGTGGGTGTGCGGATGGCGCAGTGGCTGGGCGATGTTTCTGATGAGATGTCGAGCACGGCCGAAGCCGGGGGGCTTCTCCTGCTCCTGGCCAATCTGCTGCTGGCGACGGGTGTGTGGACAGGGGCCTTCTCGCACTAGGGGCCGACACCCCCATCACGACCGCTGGCCGGTCCGGTTTGGGCCTTTCGCTCGTCTTCTGGCCAGGCGTCGGGACGGGAGTCAGGCTCCCCCGCCGGCCCCACATTCGTAGTAGTACAAGGGGCAGCTGTCGCCGAAGTTCTCCGGGGTGAGTGACTTCAGCTCTGGGGGCACCGGGATGTCCCTGAGATCGCAGAAATAGGCCGTCTGGGGGTCTCCGTTTGGAATCAATCCAAAGAAGTTGTGGTTGACTTCGACCTGGCTGACGACGTCTTTGGGGTAGGTCTGTTGGCGTCTTTCATCGACCGTGAAGCTCCCCCAAAGCGTCCCCTGTTCCTCGAGCCGGATGTAGTTCCTTCTCCCGCTGCCGGACCAACTGCTTGTATCCCACGCGACGACTTCGCCCGAAACACCGTCGAGGACCGGATCGACCATGACAAAATCGTCAGCGTACTTGAGCTCCAGCGCACGAGTGTCTTCGTCCCACGCGAACGACAGGTGAACTTCAGCCTGGACCAATTTCCTCATGGCGACCGCTTCTGCATTGCGCTTGGCCTCGCTGACGGCGCCGTCCACATCTCGGCACACCCATTCGAAGCCATCTACGATCGCCAGTGGCAAGACCTGGTCTTCTTCATCGACCAGGGTGGCGTGCAATTTCTGGGTCAAGTCGAAGGCGAACTCATCCACTTCTTGTGTTCCCCTCACCTGCTTCGAAAAGGCCACCAGGGGCAGGGGGAGGTTGCAGGAGAGCACTGCAGACGCTGCGGTGAGCCATGCCAGGGTCCATCCAGACAAACGGTGCCGGCCCTTCATCGGCGCCTCCTATCTCTCCCACAGATAGGCCACTGTGGCGCCATAGTCGCATAACCGTGCCTGCCCTCAAAGACGCCTCGCAATCCTCTCGATCACAGCCTCCCCCAACCGTCTTGATAAGGATCGGAAACCGTCAGACGCGTGAGGGAGGGGCCAAGAATGAAAGCCACCACCGCTTGCCGTCCGACGACCGCATCACACGTCTTTGTGGGATGGCTAGGCGATTCAAACCAATCCGGGCTTGACCTGCTTTGGCTCGGGCGCAGCCATTCGACCGAGGTGGAGACCCTTGGGGGGTGATCGTGTCGAAGGCGGGCGCATGGCGAGCTGGCGCATGGGCGGGGTGGAAGAATTCGAGCACCGTCGAAGCCGGGGGGCTTCTCCTGCTGCCGGCCAATCTGCTGCTGGCAATCGGGGCGTGGACCGGGGCGGTCTCGCCCTGGGTGGTGGGGGGCGAGGGGCTATCCGAGCAGTGAGTCGTCCCCGCCGCCGGTGATCAGCTCCAGGTTGCCGATGAGCGCGTTCACCTGCTCGTTGGCCTGTTCGAGATGCTCGAGCTGGGTCTCCGCGCCGGCTTCCAGCGCCTGGATGATGCTGCTGAGCTGCGGGGCCAGCACCTGCCCGGCGTAGCGGTCGAACTCCTTGGGGTCTTCGGCGCTCTTCTTACGCGCTTGGGCCAGCATGCTCTCCAGGTCCTTCAGGTTGGCCAGGGCGTGCCGCAGGTTGGGTTCGAGCTGGGCCGCCGAGCGCGTCAGCTCGCGGATGCGTTCGAGGCGGTAGAGTGTCTGGTCGAGTGTGATCATGTCTCCCCTGTCCTGGGCCGTCCACCACCCTGCCCCCCGGGCAAGGCGCCTGATGCAGCACATACCGGCTACTGCCATCTTAGATCAAGCGAGGGCCGGTTTCAATGTCCAATTGGTAACGCCCGGAAGGAGGCGTTGTTACCTAGATCAGGGCGCCGATGAGCAGGCCCAGGAGCGTGGCCAGGCCGATCGAGGTCAGGCTGCCGATGAGGAAGTACTCGGCGAAGTCGGTGTCCTTGAACTGGGGGAAGCGGGCAGCCGACTTGAAGGCGACGATGAATCCGACCGAAGCCAGGTTGCCGGCGAGCACCAGGACGAAGACCAGGAGGCGCTCCAGCAGCCCGATGATCTCGCCGCCGCCGGGTCGGGCGGCGGCCCCATCGTCGTCCCCGACCGGCCGGGCGATCTCGATCACACTGACCGTGGCCAACGTGCCCCAGGTCCACAGCAGGCCCAGCGCAAAGGCCACCAGCAGGCCGCGGTCGAGCACGGGGGGCAGGAGGGGTGTCGTCGGCGTGCGCAGCAGGTCGAGCCCGATCTGGTCCACCGCCGCCAGGATGAAGCCGACGCAGAGCGGGATCAGGTGGGACCATGGCCGGCCGTGCGGCGCGCCGCGTCTGACGTCGTTGCGGATCTGCCCCCGCAGGGCGGCGGCGCCCAGCTCGATCACCACGGCGGCAGCGGCGAGTTGGAACCAGCCGGCGGGCGTGCGGAACAGCCCCGTCACCAGTCCGAAGAGGATCCAGATCGCCCAGCGGACCAGCGCCGCCGACCAGCGCCAACCGCCGGTCAGGCCCTGGATGGCGGCCGCCCGCGAGCGCACGCCGTACTCGGTCACGATCAGAACCAGACTGCCCCCAAGGAACCATTCCAGCGGTGGAGTCACGGCGTTGTTTCCATCATGGCGGCGATCCTCTCCAGCCAGAGGGACGTGGCCGCAGACACGGAGTCGTGGTTGGCGGCGCTCAGGTGCTGGCTGACCGCACTGGGGGTGACCTCCAGCCGGGCGGCGATGTCCTTCCCCGACATTCCGCCCATGGCCATGTCGAGCACCTGCCTCTGGCGCTCGGTCCAACCGGCGCGCAGGGCAGCGTACAGGATAGCATACACGCCGAAGACGGGGACGGGCGCCCCGGCCTCGACTTCGACCGTCGTGCCCCGCGCCTCGGCGCGTTCGATGGCCGCCCGGGCGCGGTGGAAGCACGGCCCGTCCATCCCGAGAGCGTCCGGCTGCAGGGAGGTGGCAAGTTCGCCGATCCCCAGCCCGAAACGCAGTTCATTAGGGTGGGTCGCCGTGCGCAGCGCCGACAGCATCGGCACCAGCCGGCCGGGCGATGCCAACAGCCCCTGGAACTCGTCGCCCACGGTCAGCACGAAGCGCGCCGCCAGATTGGCCTGCGCGTCGTCGTTCAGTCTCGCCAGAGCCTCCGCCAGCCTCGCCTGAAGCGAGGCCCGGTCGGCTACCTGCCGCGAGCGGACCACGTCGCCGATGATCGCCAGGTACACTCGTTCAGGCATGCCTCACGCCTCGCAATCCATTAAGGCTTCCGGCTTCATCCGGCCGACAGTAAGCTGAAACACTAAATATAGATGGAATTAAGGTCTTAGGCTTCATGAAGGCATTATGGCCCGAACGAGGCGACCTGTCAAGGGCGCCGAAGGCGGCGGAAACGGCGAGGCGAGGGACGGACGGGGTGGTATGATGCGGCGCACGGCCGGCGGGAGGGTTGGCAGGGCGTCGTCCGGCCGGGGGTGGAAGACGTGGTTCAGGACAGGCCTGAGGGGGTGCGCACCGTCATCGTGGCCGCCGACCCGCTGGTGCGGGCCGGGCTGGCGGCGGCCTTGAAAGACGCCCCCGGCGTGGACGTGGTGGCCCAGCTCGAACCGGGACCCGGTCTGTCCGACGAGGCGGCCCTATTCGCGCCCGACGTGGTGGCCTGGGACTTGGGCTGGGCGCCGGACGTCCCCCAGGACCTCCCCGAGCTGCCAGCGCCGGTAGTGCTTTTGCTGGCCGAAGGGTACGCACCGCGTGACGTATGGCGCAGCGGCCTGGCTGGGCTGGTCTCTCGCGAAGCCGACGTGGACCGGCTGGCGGCCGCCCTCCGGGCGGCTTCTGAGGGCTGGGTGTTGCTCGATCCGGCCTTTGCGCCCCAAATCGCTCCCGGAGCGGCGCCGGCTGAGGCCCTGGTCGAGCCGCTCACCGAACGCGAGAGGGACGTGCTGCAGCTGCTGGCCGAGGGGTTATCCAACCGGGCCATCGGCCACCGGCTGGGCATCAGCGAACACACCGTCAAGTTCCATGTCAACGCCATCCTGGGCAAGCTCGATGCCCAGAGCCGGACCGAGGCCGCCATTCGCGCCGCTGCCCTGGGTCTGATCCTCATCTGAGCCGTTCCCTCGCCTGCGCCTGCCGCAACCTACGATCCCGACCTAGCCGAATGGAGGAGGCCGAGGCGCCCAGCCTGGACTAGGCTGGTAGCGTAACGGAGCGTGTCGTTTGGATCAACAGGAGGGCATGAGACCCGTGAGTGACGTACTGACGCAATTGTCCGAAAACATGGCCGCCGTCGTGGCGGCGGCTGAGCCGTCCGTAGTGCGCATCGAGGCCCGGCGGCGCATCCCCGCCAGCGGGGTGGCATGGAAGGAGAAAGGGATCGTGATCGCCGCCCACCACACCGTCCAGCAGGAGGACGGGATCGCTGTGATCGGCCAGACGGGCGAGCGATGGGACGCCGAGCTGGTCGGGCGCGATCCGAGCACCGACCTGGCCGTGCTCAAGCTCACGTCGGGCGATCTCACGCCCGCCGATTGGGCAGCGCCTGAAGTCGGTCCGCGTCGGCCACCTGGTATTGGCCGTCGGCCGGCCGGGCAGCGGGCTGCAGGCAACGCTGGGCGTGGTCAGTGCCATAGGGGACGCGTGGCGCACGCCGATGGGCGGTCGCGTAGAGCGCTATCTGCAGACTGACGTCGTGATGTACCCCGGATTTTCGGGCGGGGCGCTGTTGGGCGCGGATCAGCGCGTCATCGGCATCAACACCTCCGCCCTGGTGCGCGGCGTCAGCCTGACATTGCCGACGTCAACCGTGGCCAGGGTGACGGCAGATCTGCTCGAACATGGCCGCATCCGGCGCGGCTACCTGGGCGTCTCTGCCCAGCCGGCGCGGCTGCCAAAGGACAAAGCTGACAGCCTCGGCCAGGAGACCGGCCTGCTCCTAGCATCGGTCGAACCGGAAAGCCCGGCGGTGGCAGGCGGCTTGATGCTGGGGGACACCTTGCTCACGTTGGACGACCTGCCGCTGCGCCACCTGGACGACCTGCTTTCGGCTCTGGCCGACCGGGCGGGACAGGGGGCCAAGCTGACCTTCCTGCGCGGCGGTGAGATCCAGAGCTGCCAGATCACCCTCGGCGAACGGTCCTAAGGCACGCGCCATGACATCACTGCTGAGCGACCTGAATGACCATTTGGCGGACGTGGTCAGCCGGGCCATGGCCAGCCTGGTGCAGGTACAAGATGGGCAGGTTGGGGCCGGGGCCGGTGTCGTCCTGCACCCCCAAGGGTTGATTCTGACCAGCGCCCATGTCATTCGGGCGGGGGACCTGCGGGTTGGGTTGCGCGATGGCCGGCGACTGCCGGCGAGGGTGCTGGCCCGGAGCCCCGAACGCGACCTGGCGCTGTTGGAGGTGGAGGCCGACGAGCTGCCGGCCATCGAGCTGGGGGAGTCAGAGAGCCTGGCCCCGGGCACCTGGGTGATGGCGCTGGGCCACCCGTGGGGCGTCCCAGGGGGCACGACGGCGGGCGTGGTTATAGGGGTCGGACCCACGCTGCCCGCAGCCCCTCGACGCGGCCAGGGCCGCACGTGGATCGCCGTCAGCGCCCACCTGCGGCCGGGCCACTCGGGCGGGCCGCTGATCGACCACGGCGGCCGGCTGGTGGGGATCAACACCATGATGGCCGGGCCCGACGTTGGTCTGGCCGTCCCGGTCGAGGACGCCAAGGGGTATCTCCACCAAGCACTGGGGAGCCGGAGCGTCGACCGGGGGGCGCCGGTAATGGTCTGACCGGGCGAGCATGCGATCTGTTCCTCAGCTCCGGGTGTGCATCGCCGCCCGGAGCTGTTTCTTTTGTGGCAGAATGGGGACGCAGTCCGCCCACAGCCTTCCGAGGAGCCGACCCT
This sequence comes from uncultured Chloroflexia bacterium, assembly GCA_963727915.1. Lineage (GTDB taxonomy): Bacteria > Chloroflexota > Anaerolineae > Anaerolineales > E44-bin32 > CAWAND01. The sequence goes on from CAVSID010000001.1 coordinate 827,389, forward strand.
GATGCCAGAACCGACCCCCACCCTTCCCCGTTGGGACATGGACGTCTTCTTCCCCGGCCTGGCAAGCCAGGCTTTTCAGGAGGAATTCGCCGCCGTGGTCGAAGCCATCGCTGACCTGGAAGCGGTGTATGACAAACACGGCGTTGGCGCCGACAAGGAAGCCGTCGGGGAGCCGTCCGCTGCCGCCTTCGAAGAGGTCATCCACGGCACCAATCGGCTGCTGGAGCGGTTCGAAACCCTGCAGAGTTATGTCTTCGGTTTGATTGCCACGGATACCACGGATGATGCGGCTCAGGCGAAATGGAGCGAGCTCCAGCAGCCACAACTGAAGCTCGAGCTGCTCGGCCAGCGGCTGGCCGCCTGGATCGGTGGATTGGATGTCAAACGACTGCTCGAGGCCTCGAGTGTCGCCGCCGATCACGCCTACTTCTTGGCGAGGGCGGCGGAAGAGGCTCGCCACCTGATGGCTCCCGAGCTGGAGGCGCTGGCTGCCAGCCTTCGGCTGACAGGCAGCGAGGCGTGGAGCAAGCTCCACCAGGATGTCACCTCGCGCCTCAACGTGCACTTGGATTTGCCCGACGGGAGCCGTGATCTGCCCATGTCGGCCGTCCGCAACCTGGCCCTCGACCCTGAGCGGGAGACCCGGCGCGCAGCCTACGAGGCGGAGTTGGAAACCTGGCTAGCATGGCGCGTGCCGTTGGCGGCGTCGATGAACAGCATTAAGGGCGAGGTAAACACCCTGGTCGACCGCAGGTCGTGGGGCACGGCGCTCGATTTTGCGCTGTTCAACAACCACATCGATCGCGCAACGCTGGATGCGATGATGGACGCCGTCCGCGAGTTGTTCCCCGATTTCCGCCGCTACCTCAAGGCCAAAGCCACCATGCTGGGTGAGGAGAAGCTCCCCTGGTACGATTTGTTCGCCCCGCTGGGCGAGGCAGGCCCCGCCTGGGAGTTCGAAGATGGCCGCGCCTTCATCCTGGAGCAATTCGGCGGCTTTTCGGATCGCTTGCGCGGCCTGGCCCAGCGAGCCTTTGAAGAACGCTGGATCGACGCCGAACCGCGGCACGGCAAGCGCGATGGCGGATTCTGCATGCGCGTCCGGGGTGACCAATCCCGGATCATGGTGAACTACAGCGCGTCGTACGACGGGATGAGCACCATCGCCCACGAGTTGGGCCACGCGTACCACAACATCAATCTCGCTCAGCGGACGATGCTCCAGGCCTACACGCCGATGACGCTGGCCGAGACGGCCAGCACCTTCTGCCAGACGGTGATCCAGAAGGCGGCGCTGAAGCAGCTGCCGGAGGAAGCGCAATTGCCGATCCTGGAAGCCGCGCTTCAGGACCAATGCCAACTGATGGTCGACATCGCCAGCCGGTTGGCCTTCGAGGAGGAAGTATTCGACCGCCGGCGGGACCGTGAATTGTCGGCTGACGAACTATGCGAGGTCATGTTGGAGGCCCAACGGGCGACGTACGGCGATGGCCTCGACCCCGATCTGATGCACGCCTATATGTGGGCGGTCAAGCCGCACTACTATCGGGCGGAGAACCCCTTCTACAACTTCCCCTACACCTTCGGCCAGCTGTTCGGCCTGGGGTTGTTCGCCCAGCTACCAGGATGACCCCGGGAAATTCACCCAGCACTACGACGACCTGCTCAGCCACACCGGCATGGCGCCGGCGGCGGAACTGGCAGGAGGATTCGGCATCGACCTGCAAGATCGAGGCTTCTGGCGGGCGAGCCTCGACGTCATCCGGGAGGACATTGATCGTTTCGTGGCCCTGGCTCCTGAAGCTGGGCAACTGCGGGGTGCCTAACGGCCCATGTGATAGAATCTGCGTGTTCACCACAGGTTCCACAGCTTCAGGAGGCAGGTATGTCCACCTTGAAGGCCACGCTGTCCGGCAGTGTCCGCTACCGTGGCCGGGAAGGGCAGTTCAGCTTCATCCTCCATCGCCTCACAGGCCTGGGCACGCTGCTCTTCCTAACTATTCACATTCTAGATACTGCAACCGTCTACTTCGCCCCGAATCTGTACGACCACGCAATCGCAATCTATCAATCGACCCCTTTCATGATTGGGGAGATCATCCTGGTGTTCAGCGTGCTGTTCCACGGCGCCAATGGTCTCCGCATCGCCCTGTTCGATCTTGTTCCCACATCTGTGGATTGACCGTACTCAGCGCACGGCTTTCTACATCACGTTGACCATCGCCATCTTGCTGTGGCTCCCGGCTGCCTTCATCATGGGACGCAACCTGGTGATCTTCAATTTCATGGGAGGCTAGGACATCGCCATGGCAACTTCCATACAAGCCGAACGCAAGGTCGATGTCCCCAAGACACTACGAGACTTGGGCATGGCTCTTCATGCGTTACAGCGCCGTGCTCCTGATTCCCCTGGTCTGGATACACATGTGCTGATCAACGACGTCCTGGTGGGGGTCCACGCCATCGATCTCACCTACGTGCAGCAGCGCTGGGCTCTGCTTGGCTGGCGCACCTACGACATCCTGCTCCTGGCGTTCACCTTCGCCCACGGCGTCAACGGTCTGCGCACCGTCACCCGGGACTATCTCCACAAGCTTTCGCATCGCAAGCTGTCTCGACTGGGGCCTGCTGTTCTTGTGGCTGCTGGTCAGCGCCATCGGTGCGGTCGCCATCATCGGCGGCGTACGCATGCCGTGAGCCCGCGCTTCCCTATGATCATTCAAGCAGATAGATAGGAGTCATCGATGACGAAGACCCACCAACACGAGGTGGTCATCGTAGGCGGCGGTGGGGCAGGCCTGATGGCCGCCTTGTATGCATCCCGGGGCGCCGATACGGCCGTCCTGAGCAAGCTGTACCCCATTCGGTCACACACCGGGACGGCCCAGGGCGGGATCGGGGCCGCGCTTGGCAACGAAGAAGAGGACCACATCGCCTGGCACACCTTTGACACCGTCAAAGGCAGCGACTATCTCGGGCGATCAGGATGCGATCGAGTTCATGTGCGAAGAGGCCGTGCCCATCGTCTACGAACTGGAGCACATGGGCCTGCCCTTCGACCGCACACCGGAAGGGAAGATCGCTCAGAGGCGTTTCGGCGGTCACACCAACAATGACACCCACAAGCCGGTGCGCCGGGCAGCTTACGCCGCCGACCGCACGGGACATATGATCCTGCAGACGCTTTACCAGCAGAGCATCAAGAATAAGGTCAACTTCTACGACGAATACCAGGTGTTGGATCTGTTGATGGACGGCGGCAAGGCGTGCGGCGTGGTCGCCGTCGAGCTGCTCACGGGCGAGATACACGTCTTCCAGGCCAAGTCGGTGGTCATCGCTACAGGCGGCTGGGGGCGGGTGTGGGAGATAACGTCCAATGCCCTCTCCTACACCGGCGACGGGGTGGCCCTCACCATGCGCAAGGGCATCCCGGCCGAGGACATGGAGTTCTTCCAGTTCCACCCCACCGGGATCTACAAGATGGGCATCCTGATCACGGAGGGCGTCCGGGGCGAGGGCGGCGTGCTGATGAACAACGACGGGGAGCGCTTCATGGAGCGCTACGCGCCGACAGTCAAGGAACTGGCCTCGCGGGATGTCGTCAGCCGGGCGATGTACATCGAAATGCGCGAGGGCCGAGGCATCAACGGCAAGCGCTACCTGCATCTCGACGTCCGCCCCGAGACGGTCAACAAGTATGCCAGGCAGGACGATCGCAGGAACCCCGACGGCACGCCCTACGAGCTGACCATTGAGGACCTGCGCCGCAAGCTCCCCGAAATCATCGATTTCTGTCGGACCTACGCCGGAGTCGATCCGCTGACGGATATGATGCCGGTGCAGCCGACGGCGCACTACGCCATGGGTGGCATCCCCACTGATATGCGCTCGCATGTGTTCGCCGACGAGAAGGGCACCATCGTCCCCGGACTGTACGCTGCCGGAGAGGTGGCCTGCGTTTCGGTACACGGCGCCAACCGCCTCGGCACCAACTCGCTGCTCGACCTGGTGGTCTTCGGCAAGCACGCTGGTTTGAATGCTGCCGAATACGCCAACGGCAGCGATTTTGTGCCCCTGCCCGACGACCCGGCCGGCCCCGTGATGGAGATGCTGGACAGCTTCCGCAGGGGCCCGGGGCACGAAAGCCACGAGAAGGTGTCGCAGATCAAGCGGGAAATGCAGCAGGTCATGTTCGATCACGTGGGCGTCTTCCGGACCGAGGACATGATGCAGGATGCGGTCAAGAAGGTGCGCGAGCTTCGCCAGCGCTACAAGGATATCAAAGTCTCCGACCAGGGCCGCGTTTTCAACACCGAACTGCTGCAAGCCTGGGAGCTGGGTTGCCTGCTGGAGATCGCCGACGTGACCGCCGAATCGGCCGTCAACCGCAAGGAGAGCCGCGGCGCGCACGCCCGCGAGGACTTCCCCAAGCGAGACGACAAGAATTGGATGAAGCACACGATGGCCTTCTTGAAACCGGACGGGGTAGACATCCGCTATAAGCCGGTGACGAAGACCAAATTCGAGCCCATGGAACGCGTTTACTAGGTAGGTGACATCGATGGAAGTTACCCTTCGCATCCTGCGCTATGACCCCGAGGCCGACGAGAAGGCCCACTACGAGACCTACACGGTGGACGCCGAGCCGACCGACCGGGTGCTCGACCTGCTGAACCAGATCAAGGCCGATCAGGACGGACGGCTGGCCTACCGGGCCTCGTGCGCCCACGGGATCTGCGGCTCGGACGCCATGCGCATCAACGGGGTCAACCGCTTGGCCTGCAAGACCCTGGTGAAAGACATTGAAGGCACGATCACGGTCGAGCCTCTGCTGGGCATGAAAGTCATCAAGGACATGATCGTCGATTTCGAGCCGTTCTTCGAGCACTACCGTTCCGTGCTGCCCTTCATGATCAACGACAGCCCGCCGCCCGAGGCCGAGCGGCTGCAGTCCCAGGTGGACCGCGATCGCTTCGACGACACCACCAAATGCATCCTGTGCGCCGCCTGCACCACTTCCTGCCCGTCGTTCTGGGCGGATGAGGAGTACGTCGGCCCGGCGGCCATCGTCCAGGCACACCGCTTCATCTTCGACAGCCGCGACGACGGGGCCGCCGAACGTCTCAAGATCTTGAACCAGCAGTTCGGCGTCTGGCGCTGCCGAACCGTGTTCAACTGCACCACGGCCTGCCCTCGCGAAATCAAAGTCACGAAAGCGATCGGCGAGGTCAAGAAGGCGATTGCCACCGGCAGGGCCTAACTGGGCGAGCCGAACGTCCGCTGCGCCAGGGGAGATCACGTATGGAGGTCGGCCCATCAAGAGAGGCGATGGACCTCAAGAAGGTCTTCGACAGGCCCCCCAGGGTGCTGATCGTCGATGACGACTGGCTCAACCGCGATCTCCTCAAAGCCTACCTGACCGCTTCCGGCTGCGACGTCGTCACCGCCGCCGACGGCAAGGAAGCCCTGGAAAGGGCGCTCGACTCTCCCCCAGATCTAACTCTGGCCGACGTGCAAATGCCCAATATGGACGGCCTCGAGCTGTGCCGGCTGCTGAAGTCGACCCGGGCCACGCGTTTCGTGCCCGTGGTGATCGTCACGGCGTTGGACAGCGAAGAGGAGAAGCTCAAGGCGATCGAGGCCGGTGCCGACGACTTCGTCAGCAAGCCCTACAACGCCGTCGTGCTGCTGACCCGTGTGCGCTCGCTGCTTCGTATCAAACGCCTCAACGATGAAGTCGAAGCCCGCAACCGGCTGCTGCGGCAGGTCCTCAATCGTTACGTGGACGAGGATGTGGCCGATATTATCTTGACCGACCCCGAGCGGCATCTTGAAACTGGGCGGTGAGCTGCGCAACGTGACCGTGATGTTTGCCGACATCCGCGGCTTCACCGGCTACACGGAACGCCATTCGGCCGCCGAGGTCATCCATGCCCTCAATCGGATCTTCCAGAGCCTGAGCCAAGCCGTCTTCCAGCACCATGGCACCTTCGACAAGTACCTGGGCGACGGCTTGATGGCGTTTTATGGGGCGCCGGTTGCGGCCGGGGACGATGCCCAGCGGGCGCTGGACTCCGCCCTCGACATGCACCACCGGTTCAATGTGCTCAAACAGCAGTCCGAACGCGATTTCGCCGGTCTGGGCCTGGGGGTTGGCCTGCACACCGGCGATGCCGTGGTGGGCAACATTGGCTCTGACCGAGTAATGGACTACACGGTGGTGGGGGATGTGGTCAACGTGGCCAAGCGCCTGCAGGAACTATCCCACTCCGGTCAAGTGGTGATGAGTGAAGCCACCTTCAGCCTGGTGAGCACCCCCGGGGCGAGACGCATGGAGAGGGTACAACTCCCCGGGCGTGAGGGGGGCGTGGACGCCTACCTGCTTCAGGTGCCTCCCGGGAGTTGAACCCGTCGAAAGCCGCACCCCCAACTGCTTGTGAAATTACGCATAAAGTCGTGGGTGAACCCGGTGATTAGCGTGGCCCGCGCCGCAATGCGAACGCCAGGCCTGCTCCGATCAGAGCCGATACGACCCCAGCGACGGCCCACTGGATCTGCCCCGTCATGAAGCTGCCGGGCAGGATATTGATCCCCTGCAAGAACCAGACAATACCGGTCAGAACCAGTAACACCGAAAGAACGTAGCCTGCAGTCTTCATGGTTTACGGTGTCCTCTCCCGGGTTCGGAGCCTCCCGGCGCCGGGCGTATGGCGCACTGCGACGGCTCGCGTTGGGTCGGCAACGCTGGCCCCCCTCGGCTGATGAATCCGATGGATACCCGGTGCGATCCATATGACAGCCAAACGAACTCGACGATTGGTGGTTGGCCGACGGTGCCGACGGCCGGGCCTTCCTGGGCCGTGCAAAGCGAAAGTCGGTTGGCCAAAAGAAAGTATAATCGGCTCGAAGGCCCCAGTAGCTCAATAGGATAGAGCGAGGCTCTCCTAAAGCCTAGGTTGTGCGTTCAAATCGCACCTGGGGCACCTGTGCAAGGCGGTGCGATTGTGACTGGGTCGGAGGACGGCTTGAAACGGAATCTGGCGGTGTGTGTGGCAGCGCTGGCCCTGGCGGATGCGGCCAGATCAACCCCGGCCCGACGCCTACCCCGAGCACGGCTCGCCCAGCCGACGGTCATGACAGTGGTCATCGCCTGTGCCCCGTGCGGTTCGGATCCCATCAAGCTTGGCAACACACCGACTATGAAGGAGTACAGCGGCAGCGTCGTACAACGGGGAAGTGTGCACGGTCCGCGACATCTACCGCAACGCCGGAAATTACTTCTACCTCGTGCTGTGCGCTAGCGGCCAAACCGGCTGGATCGACGGCAAGTATCTGGACCTTCCCTGATCCGACCCGCCTCAACCGTTAGACTTGCACTCCCCAGGCCGATGACATGTCGGCCTGATGTATCCTGCACTCAGTGAATCCAGCCCCACCACAATCTCGAGAAGCCTGCCGCAAATCCAGCGGAGGGTGAACGTTACCGGTTGGCTCGGGCCGAAATGATCGGTTCCTTCCCTGGGAGTGTCTACGCCCAATGGAAGGAACCGTGACGGGCAGATTGTGAGCCTCGGGTACGGCGCGGCTATCAGGCCGGTACGGGCACGCCTTCGCTTTCGCCGAGCGGCTCAGGATCGACTTGCCCAAGGTACTTGTCGATGGCGGATGCGGCGCGGTGGCCGGCGACCATGGCGGTGACGACCAGGTCCGGGCCGGTGACGGCGTCGCCGCCGGCGAAGACGCCGGGGACGGTGGTGGCGCCGGTCTCGGGATCAGCGATGATCAAGCCGTAGTTACGTGTCTTGAGGTCGGGGTTGGCCTCGCCCAGGGTGGGGTCGGGCCAGTAGCCTACTGCCAGAATGACAGTGTCGGCTTCGACAGTGAAGTTGGAGCCCTCCACCGGTACGGGCCGACGCCGGCCGCTGCTGTCCGGTGAACCGAGCTGGCAGGCCAGGCACTCCACCTGAGCCACCCGTCCATCATCACCGGCGATGAAACGCACCGGTTGGGTGAGGAATTGGAAAGCGGCGCCTTCTTCTTCTGCCAGATGGCGGTCCTTCTTGCTGCCTGGCATCTCGGCTTCGGTGCGTCGGTACAGGCAGGTGACGCTGTCGGCCTTCATCCGGATGGCGGTTCTCAGGCAGTCGGCAGCCGTGTCCCCGCCGCCGATCACCACCACGCGCTGGCCGGAAGTGAGATCATGGGGTTCCTGCCCGCCGCGGTCTAATGAGACCTGGTTGGCCTGTCGCAGGAACTCGGAGGCCTCAAGCACGCCCGGCAGGTCGACGCCCGGGACCTTTAAGTCTGCGTCGACGTTGGAACCAACGGCCAGGTAGATGGCATCGAAGCCTTGGGCAAACAGATCATCCAGGCTGAGGTCCCGGCCGATGGCTGTGCCGGATGCGATTGCCACACCGGCGTCGACGAGGTCCTGGATGCGGGACTTAACAACCGACTTGGGGAGCTTGAAGTTGGGGATGCCGTGCATCAACAGGCCGCCGGGCTCGTCATCGCGTTCGAAGATGCTCACGCCGTGCCCCCGCTGGACAAGGCGGTCGGCGCATGCCAGGCCGGAGGGACCCGAGCCGACGATCGCAACGCGCTTGCCCGTGGGGTCACCCACCGGGACTTCGACCCCGCCGTGCTGGCGCTCATAGTCGGTGACGAAAGCTTCCAAACGCCCCGTCAGCACCGGGTCGCCCTGCGTATTGCGGATGCAGGCACCCATGCACAGCGCCTCGTGCGGGCAAACTCGCCCGCAGATTTCCGGCAGGCTGCTCGATTGGCGGTAGAGCTTGGCAGCCGCCAAGAAATCCCCCTGCTCGATGAGCCACATGGCGGACGGGATGTCGTTGTTGGCCGGGCATGCCAGGTAGCACAGCGCCGGATCGGGGCAGTGGATGCAGCACTCAGCCGCCGCCTGTGCCTCTTCCGGGGTCAGGGAAAGGAAGGTCGGCTCGAAGTCGCAGATGCGCTCTTCTGGCCTACGTGCCTCGGGTTCGATTACGAGTTGATTGACGCGGGCTCGCCGGTCAATGGCCAGCTCGCCGCCGGGGATCTTCTGCATGCCTAGGCCCTCCCAATGGCCACCAACTTGATCATAGTCCGCCGCAGGCCGCCCAGGCATGTCCGACTGTCACGTCCATCTTGTGCCAATCGTCACAAATGCCGCCCAGGCAAGCCCACGCCGGGATGTCCCGAGGCGTGCCGAGCAGGGTGGGTTGATGATGGCGGTCAAGCCGGCGACGCATCGGAAGGATGGTTGGGGGCGCGGCCCGGCCTGAGAGGCGCCGTTTGAAGCTCATGCCGCCGCTCGACGAAGGTTTCGACGGCCTCGCTGAGCATGCTCAAGCTGAAAGGCTTCTGATAGACCTTGTCCCCGCCAGCCATGTTGACCTTTTCGTCCACGTGAGGATCCGGGCTGGCGGTCACCACCACGATGGGCAGGAACTTCCCATGTGGCAGACCTCGGACACGGCGCAGGGTCTCATAGCCGTCCAGTTCCGGCATCATCAAGTCCAACAGGATCAGGTCCGGCGAGGTCCCGGTCGATCTGGGCCAATGCCTCCAGGCCGCTGTAGGTCGGGATGGCTTCGTGGCCGAGCAGTTCAACCACCCGGCAAAGCAGGTTAACCGTGTTCTCTTCATCATCGACGATCAGTATCTTGGCCACAGTCTTGCCTCCGATGGCATCGTCCGCCCATCGATCGAGGCCGCCTGTGCTCGAGGCCCCCTCAATGGCGACATTATGAATTGTTGTTCCGGCAAAACAGACCGGCCCGACCGCAAATGCTGCCGGGCCGTTGAAGGCGCCTGCCGGGAAGGTTCCCGGAATTCGGCAGCTGGCTATCCTAGCTGGGTTTGCCAGCCTTAGACCCTGTAGCTTTGCGCCGCCACCTTTCGGTGGGTTTGCCCGTTCGTCATAATTGTGCATCGGGCTGCAGCGCCCGGGTGCACCCAGCTTACAGTGCCTGGAGCTGCCTCCCGATCTAACTCTATCTCACCTTGGTCCAAATCAACCTTACATGTCCCTTGCGACCGATTGGGCGCGGTGAGGGATCTCAGCCGATCCGCCGTCGGGCGTCAAGATAATGGTGGACGGCGGTGACAAACTCGGCGTGGCTCCACGTCAGCGGGCTGACTGACAGGGGCGTATCATCGTAGGGGTTGACCTGTTCGGCGAGAACGCCGCTCGGCAGCGCTCGGTCCGACGCCCAAGTCAGAAGATCCAAGGCCGAGGCGAGATCGGCTTCGGAGTTTGCCGTGAGCGACTGCCATTCGGAAAGCCACAGGGTGCAGATGAACCAGGGGTTGCCGGGCACGTGCGCCAGGTCCTGGCTGACCTGGTGGTAAGTGTCGCCTGCGTAGCGGGCCATGCCGCCAACGTCTGTCTGGACCCAGAGTGCCTTCTTGAGCGCCTGCATCGTGCCGACGACGCGTTGGTCGTCGGCTTCGAACATCCCAAACTTCCACAGGCCGGCCAAGGATGCGTCGAGGGCTTCGTCGGGCTGCCACGTTCCGCCGTCGGCCGGCTCGATCCGGCGCAAAAAGCGCCCCAGGTCATCCCGCCACAAGTGGTCGGACGCCGACTGGCGTACGGCTTCGGCGGCGGACCGATAACGTGCGGCGGCCTGGTCGTCGCCAAAGGCTTCGGCAAACCGGGCGGCGGCGTCCAGCCCGGCCCAAGTGGCGGCCACTGTCCAGGCGTGCACCCCGTGACGCTCCTCCCACAGGTCGTAGCTGGGGAGGGGCAGCCCGGTTGCCTCGTCCCGGAAGCGAGCCAGAAAATCGGCTGCGCGCATGATCATCGGACGGTAGAGCGGCTTGATAAACTCGACATCTCGCCGGCGATCGAAATGGCGCCAGAGGGCCCACAGCACCAGGGCGGTTTCATCTTCCTGTAGTGGTATGTCCTTGTGTCCGTCCCGCATCCAGGGATGCCAGCTCGAAGCGAGCGTGCCATCGGCGTTGTACTTGTGGAGCAGGTAGCCATCGGGAGACAGGGCCCGGGCGCAAAACCCGAAGAAACTGCGCGGAATGTCAATGTAGCCGGAGTCCACCAACGCGCTGGTCACCAGCGCGCCGTCCCTGGGCCACATATAGCTGTAGGTGTCGCGCACGTCGGAAGAGACGTCGCTGTCGTTGGCGGCGATCACCGCCCCGCTCTCGTCCACCTGCGTTCGGATAATGACCAGGCTGGTTTGATACGTGTCCCGGACAGCCGATGGCAGGTCGCCGAAGTCAGGAAGGTGACTTTCGAGCCACAGGTGCCAGTAGCCCTGGGTGCGACCCAGGAATCTCTCGGGACCTCGTTGACGGACCAGGCGGTTGAGCAGGGCCAGGGCGGGAAAGTCTCCCCCGACCGCCAGCCAGGCGTAGACGGTACGCGTGGCGTTGGGCGGAACGACAAGATTGAAGCCGACGCACGAATCGACCGAGCCATGCGCGACAGCGGAGCCGGACAGCTCACCGTCTTCTGCGTCGCGCCACGTCCCCTGCAGATTGCGTATTTCCTTCAGGCCACAGGCCCACTGGTGCACCCCGACGACGATGCCCGGGGCGGTGTCGCCGGTCGCCTCCCAGCCCGGGCCCGGAACGCCGGGCGCGACCTGTACGGCGCCGTTGATCAGGAACCAGCGCTGCCCCCTTGTAGTGGAGCACGGCCCGCCGGTCCGGCTCATAATAGGCCGTGTCGCCGACTTCGTTGCCGGAAATATGGAAGTCGTGGTGAAGGAAGAGCCGCAGCTCGCGCTGGTGATCGGCTAAATTGGTGAGCTCGAACCGCCGGACAAGAAGGCTCTCGTGAAAATCGACTGTGTCTTGGATGGACAGGCGCACTTCTAGGCCGGCGTGCTTGAGGCCGACTTGGGTGACGAGGTCGGGGCCCTGGTAAGCGAGATGCCTCTCCCAATCGGGGTCGTCGAGCCATCTGAAGTCGCCTTCCGACCAAATCCCGACCCGGAAGCTGTGGCCCATGGCATGATTTTCGAGCCCGACGTGGGGCCAGTAGAGGTCCCTGATTTGATAGGTCTTGTCGAAGGCGACCAGCAGATTGCCGTTGCCGAGGGGAAATCGCGCGGCATCAGTCCTCCTGACAATCACAAGGTGCGATGGCCAGGGCCGAGCGGGGGGCCAAGTATGCGGCCGGAGGCCGCTGCGGCGAGTGGCGAACGGATTTTGGCTCGAAGGCAGGGGGATGCGGGTGCGAGCATGCCGGCCCTCCCGATGGCGGATTTGGTGGTCCCAACAACCGCCTGGCCGACTGCCCAGAGTCGAACAAATCGTATCATACGCCGCAGGGATGGGTCCCTGCCGTTCCAGGGAAGTTTCCACCCTTACCTGCCGTCGCCCGGAGGCGGGCCCCCAACCACAGAGACTTGACTCGGGGCCAAAAATCAGTACAATTGTTCTAACTACCGATGGGCGCAAGCTACGCTTTGACCGGTCGCCCAGGCCGGAACCGAAACCCATCCCCATCGGGAAGGAGACTAAGATGTTCCACAAAGTAATCCTCGTCGGCAACCTGGGTCGCGATCCCGAAATGCGCTACACCCCCAGCGGCCAGGCTGTCACCAACCTTAACGTAGCCACCAACCGCAAGTACACCAACAGCAACGGGGAATCGATCGAAGAGACTATCTGGTTCCGTGTGGCGGTCTGGGGGCGCCAGGCGGAAGCCTGCCATCAGTACCTGCGCAAGGGACGCCAGGTGTTGGTGGAGGGCCGTTTGCAGGGGGACGAGAACGGCAACCCACGCGTCTGGAATCGCCAGGATGGCACCCCGGCGGCGTCCTTCGAGGTCAACGCGCAGACGGTGCGTTTCCTCGGCGGCCGTGATGAAAGCGGGGGCGACTACAGTTCGGACGACTCCAGTTTCGCCGGGGCGCCCGAAACCGAAGACGAAATTCCCTTCTAAGCACCGGCTACCGGTGGCCCGAAGCCGGCCAATCGCCGGCTTCGGGCTTTCCCCTTGGAGACAGCCCGATGTCATCAAATCCTCAAGACTCTCCGGCGAGCGGCCGGCTTCGCTTTCGCGTCCCGGGCGACCTGGAGCCCACCTATGCCAATTTGGCGGCCATCACCCACTCGGCCTCCGAAATCCTGATCGACTTCGCGCAAGTGATGCCCCAGGTGCCCGAAGCGCGCGTCAAGAGCCGTATCGTGCTGACCCCGATGAACGCCAAGCTGCTGCGCAACGCGCTCGCCGAACACCTGTCGCGATTTCGAGGCGCAGCATGGCGAGATCCAGCTGCCGGAGAGGCCCTCGCTGGCCGAACACCTCTTCGGCCAGTCGAAGCAGGACACGGACAGCGATCAAGAGGACAACGGTGAGGGAGAGTAGGTGATGGACGCCCTGGAAGGAATCGTCGATCAGATTCGCGAGCATTTGGAAGACAAGAACGCTGCGCGAGATCGCGCGTTGAAGCAATCGCGGACGCTGATCCGCCTCTGCTCTCTGACCATTCGGGCCGTGCATCGGGACGAGAAGGAGGTCGCTGCCGATCACTTGGCGCAGGCCAAGGCGCTGGTGGACGAACTGCAGCGCGATCTGGAACCCTACCCCGATCTGTATCACGCCGGATACACGCAGGACGCGCTGAAGGAGTTCAGCGAAGCCAATATCACGGCGGCGCTGGTGGCCGGCGAACTCGCTGCCCACACCGGAAGCATTGCGTGTTGAGTACGCAGCGTACTTGGGCGGTCTGGGCGAGGCGGCCGGCGAGCTACGCCGGCGGGTCCTCGATCTCATGCGTCGCGACCGCGCCCAGGAAGGGGAACGCCTTCTTTCTGCCATGGAGGACATCTACGGCATGCTGGTGACGGTGGACTACCCGGATGCGATCACCGGCGGCTTGCGCCGCATCACCGACATGGTGCGCGGCGTGACCGAGCGCACACGCGGCGATCTGACAACGCATACTCAGCAGGCCGCGCTGATGGAGGCCCTGCGGGCGGTCGAAGATCGCTTGAGTTGATCCGGAGCCGGCATGCGTATTATTCGGGCGTCTGAGATCGTGACCTACGTCTACTGCCAGCGCGCCTGGTGGCTCCAATCCCAGGATGTGCCCTCGGCCAACGCGGCCTGGCTGGACGCCGGCCAAGCCATGCATGAGAGTCACGGACGGCAGATCATCGTCTTGGGCTTGCTGCGCCTGGCGGGCTTCAGCCTGATTCTGGCTGGCTTGGCAATTGCCGCCGCCGTACTCGCTTCGCAGTGGCTTGGCTGAGACGATGCTTCCAGCCCTGTTCCTCGTGTTGCTGGGCGCTGCGCTGCTCCTGTGGGCCGGCCGCAGGCGGCGATCGGCCGGGCTTCCCTCCGGGCGGGTGGTCTATATGGACATGGGGAACGTGGACCGGCAGCGCACGCCGCTGTTCGACCCAGGGCTGCAGCTTACCGGCCGCCCAGACTATCTGGTGGAGGCTGGAGGCAACCGCGTTCCGGTCGAGGTCAAGTCCGCCAGGGCGCCGATCGTTCCCTACCGTGGCCATGTTCTCCAGATCGCTGCTTACTGCCATCTCAGCCAGGCCGTGTTCGGCGTTCGGCCGACGCATGGCATTCTTCGCTACCGAGACCGGTCCGTGGCCGTGGACTATACGCCGGACCTGGAGAACGAGCATGCTGGATGTGCTGGCCGAAATGCGCCGGCATGAAGGCCTGGAGCTGAACCGATCTCACATGAGCGCCAACCGCTGCCGTGCTTGCGGCTATCGGGATGAGTGCGAGCAAAGCCTGGTGTGAGCGCATGCCGACCCAGCGCATATAATAGCAACCATGGATCCTTCTCCCCCACGAAAAGTCGTGATCATCACCCATCCCCAGGCGCAGGAGGCTGAAGAGCTCCTGCCGGAGATCATCCAATTCCTTGATGACAGATCGGTGGAAGTCTTGGCGAGGACCATGGCCGAGGAGGCCTCAGCCGACAAGCTCGTGGAGGCGTCCACGGATATGGTCATCGCCTTGGGCGGCGATGGAACGATGCTGCGAGCGGGCTCGCTTGGAGCGGCGTCAGGGACGCCGGTGCTGGGGATTAACCTGGGCCGTCTGGGCTTCTTGGTGGAAGTCGGGCGCGGATGGATGGCGGCCGGCCCTTGGAGCGTGTCCTGGCGGGCGACTACTGGCTTGAGGCGCGGATGTGTCTGCACGCCGAACTGTATCGAGGCGGGAGACTGGTGGGGAGCTGGGATGCCCTCAATGAATGCGTCGTCGGGCGAGGCGATGTGGCGCGCCCGATCCGTGTCTCGGCCGAAGTCGACGATCGTACTTCTGGCCCGTTACGTCGCCGACGCCTTGATTTGCGCCACGGCCACCGGCTCGACGGCCTATGCGCTAGCGGCTGGGGGGCCAATCCTCCCACCCGAACTGCGTAATCTTGTTCTGGTGCCGGTGGCGCCGCACCTGTCGCTGGACAGGGCTATTGTGTTACCCGAGGGAAGTAAGGTGCGGATTGGGCTGGATGCTGACCACGAAGCCTCGTTCGGCGTTGACGGCCAGAATTCGATACCCATTCGCGGCGGGGACGAGGTTCGAATACGGGCTGCGGAGCAGGATGTGCACTTCGTCCGATTGCAGGATCAAGGCTACTTCTTCCGAAACCTGACATCCCATATGGATCATTTTCCGCAATAGGCGAAACGCATGACCGAAACGACACTGGTTTGCGCCAACCACCCTGATCGCGAGACCAGCCTGCGCTGCAACAGGTGCGGTAAGCTGATCTGCAGCCAATGCGCCGTCCGTACGCCGGTGGGCTACCGATGCAAAGAATGCGTCGGCCGGCCAACAGAAGATCTTCGAGACGGCCGTCAGGTTGGACTATCCCATTGCCATCGTCCTTGCCGGCATCGGCGTCGCCCTGGCGGTGGGGGTGCTCAACTTCATCGGTTTCTGGGGGCTGCTGGTGGCTCCGATCGCAGGCGGCGGTCTGGCCGAAATCATCCGCTGGGCGGTCCGCAGGAGAAGGGGCCGGCGGCTTCCGCTAGTGGCCGCCATCGGCGGGGCGCTGGGGGTGCTGCCCCACTTGGGCTTTCCCGTCCTGGCGCTGGTCATGGCGCTGGGCGGTGGCCTGGGAACGCGAGGTGCTTCTGGGGAGCCTGTTCGCTGCGGTGTGGCCCTTGGCGAGCGGTGCCATCATGGTCAGCACGCTGTACTATCGTCTGAGGGGAATTCGCTTCTAAGCGCCGCCATGCTGACAGACCTCACGATCCGCAACTTCGCCATTATCGACGACCTACAGCTGACTCTGGGATCGGGTCTCTCGGTTTTCACGGGCGAAACAGGCGCAGGCAAATCGATCATCGTCGACGCGCTCGAGCTTCTGCTGGGCGAGCGGGCGGAGAGCAACCGCCGTCCGATCCGGCACCGAAATGGCCCTCATCGAAGGCGGCTTTCGGCTTGACACTCCCATTCGGGAGGCAGTGGCAGACATACTGGAGCGCGAAGTCGCTGCTGGACGATCCGGGCTACGTCACCCTCGGGCGAGAAATCCGCCTCGAGGGCCGCAATGTGTGCCGGGTCAATGGCCGGGTGGTCAATCTGGGCTTGCTCAAGGAACTGGGTGAGTACCTGGTCGATGTGCACGGACAGTCCGAGCACCTCAGTCTGCTCCAGGTGCGCCACCACCAGAGTCTGCTGGACCGCTATGCTGGTTTGGAGGTGCCGTGACGGCCTATGGTGAGGTGTTCCGGCAGTTGCGTGACGTGGATCGTCGACCTCCAGGCGCTGCGCCAGAGCGAGCAGGACACCGGGCGGCGGGCGGACTTGCTGGCGTTCCAGATCAATGAGATCGAAGCCGCTGCGCTCGAGCCGGGCGAAGAGCGGAGCCTGATCGAGGAGCGAGCGCGCCTGGCCAACGCCGAGAAGTTGGCTTCGCTTTGTGAGCAGGCCATGGCCGCCCTGGAAGAAGGCGTGCAGGGGGAATGCTCGGTGTCGGATTTGCTGGGCCAGGCGGTGGAAGCGATAGACGATTTGGCTGGAATCGATCCCAGTCTGTCATCGACAAAGACCGAGTCCCAAGCCCTGCTGGAACAAGTGGGCGACCTGACCCGGCGGCTTCGCATCTACCGCGATTCGGTGGAGTTCAACCCCGGACGGTTGGATGAGGTCGAAGAACGGGTAGGGCTGATCCGTGACCTGGCGCGCAAGTACGGCGGGAGCGAAGAGGCGATCTTGGCCCACGCCGAGCACGCCCGGCAGGAACTGGATTCGATCACCCATGCCGGCGAGCGGATCCACGAACTGGAGCAGGCAGACAAGCTGACCTGCTGGAGCGGGTGGGCGTCTTGGGCGAAGGGTTGACCGCCGCCCGTCGGGCAGCTGGAGCGTCTCTGGCCGAGGCGATCGGGCTTGAATTGCAGGCGTTGAACATGGACGGCGCTGAATTCGCCGTCGAGATTTCGGCGCGGGAGAGCGAAGACGGCGCGCCGGTGGAAGGCAGGCGGTTGGCCTACGCTGCCACCGGACTCGACCAGATCGAATTCATGGTGGCACCCAATCCGGGCGAGGGTCTCAAACCCTTGGTGAAGATCGCCTCCGGGGGAGAGACGTCGAGACTGATGTTGGGCTTGAAGGGCGTGCTCGCTCAAGCGGACGAGACCCCGACGTTGATCTTCGACGAAATCGATCAGGGGATCGGGGGCCGGGTGGGGGCCGTGGTTGGCCAGAAGCTGTGGGCCCTGGGGCAAGCGCACCAAGTGATGTGCATTACCCATCTGCCGCAGCTGGCCGCCTTCGGCGATCGCCATTTCAAGGTCGAAAAGGTGGTCCGTTCGGGCCGCACAATCACCGTGGTTCGCCCCCTGGATGGCCAGATCGCGGACGTCGGAGCTGGCGCAGATGCTGGGGGGCGAATCCGAGCCGAATCTGGAGAGTGCACGCCAACTTCTGAGCCAGGCGGCTGCCGCCAAAGGACCAGCCTAGTCGGCCTGAGAACGACTTGTGAAAGAATTCACAAAACGGTCGCCCTCAGCCCTTGATGTGAAACGCCCCCGCCATCAGGCGGGGGCGTTGTGTTTATTGTTGGGTTGCCTGCGGCGAGCAGGACTCAGGCGGAAACCTCTTCGGTCACCTCAACTGGCGCGCTCTTATCCGGCCGACGGAAGATGACCTCGCCCTCGACCTCGTCCAGATCGACCACAACGGTGTCGCCTTCGGCGAATTCGCCCCGCAGCAGCTTGATCGAGAGAGGACTCTCGATGTGCTTCTGCAACGCACGGCGAAGCGGCCGCGCGCCGAACATCGGGTCGTAACCCTCTTCGGCGAGCCAGGAGCGGGCGTTGTCGGTGAGTTCGACCAGCAGACCGTTCTCGGCCAGTCGGCCCCGGATCTCGTCCATCTGCAGGTCGACGATGTCGAGCATCTGCTCGGGCGACAGGGGCGAGAAGATGATGATCTCGTCGATGCGGTTCAGGAACTCCGGACGGAAGGTGTCGCGCAAGCGCCTTTTCGATCTTCTCATCGCCCTCGTGAGCCTGGTCCCTCAGAATCGGCGACGCAGGAAGCCCAGCGTGCCGCCCTTGGTGACGAACTCGGTGCCCAGGTTGGAGGTCATGATCAGGACCGTGTTGCGGAAGTCAACCAGCCGGCCCTGGCCATCGGTGAGGCGGCCGTCGTCCAGGATCTGCAGCAGCGAATTCCAGACCTCGGGGTGTGCCTTTTCGATTTCGTCGAACAGGATCACCCGATATGGCCGGCGGCGGACGGCTTCGGTGAGCTGGCCGCCCTCTTCGTAGCCGACGTAGCCTGGCGGGGCGCCGAACAGGCGGGAGGCGGTGTGCTGCTCGCGGTATTCGCTCATGTCGACGCGGACTACGGCGTCTTCATCGTCGAACAAGAACTCGGCCAGGGCCTTGGCCAGCTCGGTCTTGCCCACGCCGGACGAGCCCAGGAAGATGAACGAGCCGATGGGGCGCCGTGGGTCCTTCAGGCCGGCCCGCGCCCGACGGATGGCATCCGACAGGGCATGGATCGCCTCGTCCTGGCCGACGATGCGTTCGTGGAGCCGCTCTTCCATGCTCAGCAGCTTCTCGGCCTCGGTCTCGAGCATCTGGCTCACCGGAATGCCGGTCCACTGCGCCACCACTTCGGCGATGTCGTGTTCATCGACGACTTCGTCCAGTTGATGCTCCGATTCCCAGGCGTCTCGCTTTTCCTTGAACTCAGTCTCCAGCCTCAGCCGCTGGGCCTTCATATCGGCGGCGCGCTCGTAGTCGCGCTCCAGGCCAGCCTGCTCCTCCTCGGCCAGAATGCGATCGATTTCGGTCTTGAGTTGCTTGAGATCGGACGGAAGAGAATACAAGGCGATGCGCAGCTTGGCGGCGGCTTCGTCGATCAGGTCGATGGCCTTGTCGGGAAGCGACCGGCCGGAGACGTAGCGGTGCGAGAGCTTGGCGGCCGCAACCAGGGCGGCGTCGGAGAAGTGCACCTTGTGATGTGCCTCGTAGCGGTCGCGCAGGCCCTTGAGCATCTCGATGGTCTCGTCCACCGTTGGCTCGTCGACGTAGACGGATGCGAAGCGCCGTTCCAGGGCGGCGTCCTTCTCGATGTACTTCTGGTACTCGTCCAGCGTGGTGGCGCCGATACACTGCAGTTCGCCGCGGGCCAGCGCCGGCTTGAGCATGTTGGAGGCATCCATGGCGCCCTGGGCGGATCCGGCACCGATCACGGTGTGAAGTTCGTCGATCATCAGGATGATCTCGCCTTCGGAGCGCTCGATCTCCTCCATGGCCGCCTTCAGCCGCTCTTCGAACTCACCCCGGAAGCGTGAGCCGGCGATCATGGCGCCCAGGTCGAGTTGGACGACGCGTTTGCCCATCAGGATTTCAGGAACGTCGTTGGAGCCGATTTTCTGCGCCAGGCCCTCGACGATGGCTGTCTTGCCCACACCGGCTTCGCCGATCAGCACCGGGTTGTTCTTGGTGCGGCGGGACAGAATCTGGATCACGCGCAGGATTTCGTCGTCGCGGCCGATAACCGGATCAAGCTTGCCTTCCTTGGCCAACTGGGTCAGGTCGCGCGAGTACTTCTCCAGCGTGCGGTAGCGGGACTCGGCCTTGCGGTCAGTGACCCGCTGTCCGCCGCGGATGTCCTTGACGGCATCGTAGACGCGGTCCTTGGTGATGCCCTCTTCAGACAGCAGCCGGGCGATGGCGGTGTTGCGCTCGGACAGGATCGCCAGGAACAGGTGCTCGGTGGAGATGTACTCGTCCTTGAGGCGGTTGGCCTCTTCGTTGGCCATGTCCACCACGCGCTTGACGCGCGGAGTGATGAAGATTTGGCCGGCGCCTCCGCCGTAGATGTTGGCCTTGGGGCTGCTGCGGAGCTGCTGGTCGATGCGGTCGGCCAACTGCTCGATATCGATGTTGAGGCGCTCAAGGATCTGCGGAATCACACCCTGGGGCTGCTCGATGAGTGCCAGCAGGATGTGTTCGGTGTCGATTTGATTGTGCCCATAGCGTTGGATGATCTCCGCCGCCCGCTGAGCTGCGTCCTGGGCACGCTCGGTGAAGCGATCAAATCGCATCATGGGACGTACCTTCCCTTCAAAAGTGCGTGCCCAGGCCTTCCCGAGCACGCTTCGAGGCGATTATAACATTGGGCCTTTCTTGAGACCCGCCTCGGCGCGTTAGAAATGTATATGAGTTTTGCCTGTCCAGCCGCGCCCTGGTGTCGGGTGGGTTGGGCAGAATGAGCTCCTATAGGGCCGGTGCAAGACCCGCGCCAGGATCTGGCGCCGGCGATGAAAGAGCCGCCCATTGGGCGGCTCCTGTGAAGGCTGAAGAGGGGCTGGGGTGACTATTGGGTCAACTCCACCTGGGCCGGGTCTCGCAAGGAGAAGTTCTCGCTGGCGTCGTAGATGATGTGCATATCGGCCGTGCCGCTCATGTCGACGGTGTTGCCGATCACCTGCGAATGGAATCCACTGGCGGAGCCCGTGCCGTTGACCTGGACCTCGGCGCTGGGAATGAACATCGTGCCCGAGAACGAGGATGCCGAATTACCGTTGATCGTCGCTTGACTCGAATTGGCCGGATCTTGGTAGAGCAACAGATTGGCGTACTCACCGTCGTCGGGGGCATCGAGATTCAGCGTGGCCCCACCGTTCCAACTGATGTCGCCAGTCCGAACATATATGAGGACATTGTGCCCTGTCAGTACCGTGCTGGCATTGGCCGAGAATCCACCGTCTACGCAGTAGATGCCCGGCTGAAGGGTCCACGTGCCGCCGTGGAAGTTGAAATCCGAGGTATTGCCCGGGGTAATCACACCTGTACCAGCGTTCTGGGTGGAACTCCCACTGCAGGTTGGCAGAGGGATGATGGGCGTTTCGATCTGCGGGAATCCGCCCTGTGGCGTGGGGTTGACGATGGCGCCGCCGCTGATCTCAAAGCCCCCCGCAACGTGGATGTAGGTATCCACATCCAGGACACTGCTGCCGCTGGCTTTGAAGGCGCAGTCCGGATGATCCGAATTGACGAAAATCCCGCTGCCGTCGATGACTGTATCGTTGTTGCCATGACTCCACACGACGGCACATCCGGTCTTGGCCAGGCCGACCATGGCGTCCCCGCTGAGGAACGGCTCGATCGTCGCTGGTTTAGCGTGGGCGATGGCCGTGACCGTGTTCTCGAGTTCGCCCGAATAGACAAAGTGGGCGAACACGCTGTCAACCTTGGACCGGACGTTAACCTCGACGTAATTGGGGTCGCCGGTGTACGGCCCGTCGACCGGCGGCCAAGACACGTTGACCCAGTTGCGAACGTGGTCATTGTCAAAGCCGTTGTCGGCCACGCGGGTGAAGCCGGTGGACACCGGATACCCACCCTGCAGGATGGCCAGGGCACCCGCCAGGGCGCCAGCATCGGCGGCGTTTTGGGCATGACGTCGGTCCGAATACAGGATCCCACCGTCAATGGCCAGCCCCGAGAAGCCGAGCAGCACCACGAAGCTCAACGCCAGAATAATGATCGACTGGCCGGATTCGGTATTTCGCCTTAGCCTTCTCATAAGCCTACTCTTCTCTTCTCTAAACCTGCGGCATTCAACAATCGTCATGGGCAGGCTGGGGACAAAATGGTGTTGACCACGGTGGCGCTCAACGGCAGGGTCTGGCTACCAGCAATCGAGCCGATAAAGGGCGTCAACAGCGTGTAGCTGTAGTCCACTTGAACCTTGATCCCGCCGCCGCGGCAGTTCTTGACCAGGATGTCAGTGGTCACGGTCGATGCGCTCCAATTAACGACGCCCCCCGGGCTTTCGCCGACCACACGATCGATAATGCCGCTGGTGTCTGTGGGATGAATCGAGCCATAGGCGGCGCCCTCGGCGGCCGCATCGCGTAGCGAAAGGTAGGTGTAATAGGCACGGCCAATGTCCAGCACGCCGGCCATCAGCATCAGGAGCATGGTCAACGAGACGGCCAGCTCGACCAAGCTCTGGCCGCGCTGCTGCCCGCCACGGGTCCATCGCCGGAGGCGTGTGGGGGGCTTCGCATGGGCAGGCATAGCTTCACCTCTCATGGGCAGGTCACCACTGACGTGTTGGACGGCGCGCTTTCGTGACCGTTGACGACGGACACGATGTAGTAAGTTCGGCTGGTCTCGCCTGATGGGAGGACATCGCAGTTGTGGCAAGCTGGATTGCTGTCGATGGCGATCTGGATCACCGGGGGCGGATCGTCCCGGTAAATGGCGAAATAGTCCATCCCGGGGATAAATGTCCAGTCGAAGCTGACCTTGTCGTTGCTACACTGTATCGAGGCCACGAAGTTCTGTGGCACGGGGAGCGGCGTGGGCGACGGAGGCAGCGTGTTGGTGATGGTGGGCGTCTCCGACGGACCTTCGGTAGCGGTGGCCGTGGCGGTGGGCGTGTTGCTCGGCGTGGGCGTGTTAGTGGCGGTCCAGGCCGGGTTGGGTGTGTTGGAGGGCGTCTCGGTTATCATCGGTCCGCCCAGGGTGACGGTCGGGCCGGCGTCGATTTCCTTTAGGATTGTGCGGGCGGTCATGGAGGTGATGGTGTGCACGGGGATGTTGACCAGTGGCACGATCGGCTCATAGTGAGCGTTGACCCGCACCATCACCCGATCCCCCAGGGCGATCGAGCCCGGGATGGGGTGGCTGTCACAGGTGGCGATCACCGAGCTGGTGTCCCCGTGATCGAAGGTGATCTGGATATCGGAATCGCTCAAACCTGTCAGCACGGACATGCGCTTGGCGGAATCCCGCATCCCGGCACAGTCCAAATAGCGTGGCGTACCGGAGCCGTTGTCGCCCACCGATGCCCCGTAGCGGGCGGCCTCGCGAGAGGCTGAAGTGACCATGCTGTAGATAGCGAATATCCGCCCGAACTCAACGATCCCCAGAGTGATCAGGAGCAGCACGGGCAGCACAAGCATGAATTCCACCAGACCCTGACCGCGCCGGCGGGAAGGGGTACTTGGAGAATGAGACCGATTTTGGTTGACGTGCGTATGCACTTCCATACCTCTACTCTAAGCGATCGCCGGGGTATCTCGCTTTACAGTTTCGTAACAGTCTGTTGGCACCCTGGTTCTCCCATCTGCTGGCCCCTTGCCTGGCTAGCCGAGATCCCTTAATGCCGATGGCCCCCTTAACAAAGACACCCGTGTTCGGGCCTTGGCCTTTGCACGGGTTGAGGCGGAGCCGCCCAATACAGTCGGTCTCCACACCACTCAACTCGGCAGCTGGCAGTCATGGCCCATTGTCCGGGCGTTAGACCCTCTAGCTTTGCGCCGCCACCTTTCGATGGCTTAGCCCTTATCGGTAAGTCGATATTCGATTGGCAAATCTCTAACCGGTAAAACGCCGCCCAGCGGAAAGCGTTACATCCAACCCATAGGGTCTTAAGTACCAGGAGTCAGCGCTCTTCTTTGGCTCATTGTTCGTTGTAACACCGTTGAATTAGGATAGAATTGACCGACCTGGGGGGACAACAATGGAGTGCGATGGTCCGCCAGGTGTCCACACCAGGACGGGCAAGCGCGTCAGCGGTCGCCCTCCGTCGAAGCCTGAGCCGGGCGTTCACCCTTTCAAAGCGAGCCTGCCCTAATGATCTCCAAGCCCATTCGATGGCTGTCAACCATCCTCGTCCTTCTGACGTCGATCGGTCTGCCGCTTGCCGGCGGGCATACTCTCCCGGCTGAGGCCCGACCGCTCTTTGCGGCCGTACCCAGTGTAAGTCTGTCGCTGCCGGCTTCACCCTTCATCGGCAGCGACATTTCATTTGACGTCACCTTTGACAATACGGGGAGTTCCACCGGCTACGGGCCGTTTATCGATCTGGTGTTTCCTAACAATGGGCACGACGGTCAGGCCGGGACCAATCCACCGTTTGATGGCTTGAGCTTCTCCGGCGCCAGCTATCTGGGGGCGAGCCTCACCGTCACCAGCCTCACTTTCCCTGATGACGGTGGCGGCACAGGCTGCGTGGACCATCCCTACGCCCGCGACACCAGTGGCGCCTATCTTCAAGTGTGTGGCACCACCGGCGACACGCTGGTCGTGATCCTGCTTCCATTCGGGTCGGTCACCCCGGCGCAGCCGGCGATGACTGTCAGCGTGGACGCACATCTCAGCAACCTGGCGGATCTTAACTTCGCCCTGGCGGTGCACGCCCGCGGCGGTTTTGAATTCGGCGAGACGCCCCTAGACGACTGGTGCTGCGATCCAATCATCGTTAGTAGCACCGGCAACAACGCCAGTTCCTGGCCGAGTTCATCCCTGACCCCGAGCCTGATCACGATCGACAAAACCTACAATGGACCGGAGGATGAGACCGCCAGCGGGCCAAACTTCCCTCGCCGCTACACGGTCAGTGTGGATATCCCCGCCGGCCAGACGCGTGACCAATCTGGATGTCACCGACAGTCTGCCGAACAACCTGGCCTTCTTGAGTGTGGTGTCGGTGTCGGCGGGCGGCGTCGTAACCACCACGCCCACGCCGGGCGCGCCAGCCAACCCGCCGAACAACCTGGTCGTGGCCCGCTTTGCATCCGTCACAGGCTCCGCGTCAGCTTCGGATGCGACGATGATCGTCGAGTATTTCGTGCCCGATCTGGATGCCGATGGGGATCCGGTTATCAATCCCACCTCGGGCACATCGGTCACGTCGGACGACAATGCCAGCGCCTCCGGGACCTGGATCCCGATCGACTCTCGCGATGCCCCGGAGACGGTTGTGGCCAACCCGCCCGGCCCCGAGCACACCCTTAATGATCGCAGCCTTGCCATCCAAAAGGGCGCGAGCCTGGCGGTGGACACCGGGGCAGCCGGAACCAGCCCCGGTGACACGGTCCAGTACACCCTGGACGTTCAGGTGTCGGACTATTTCACGTTTGGCGACCTCGAGATCACGGATGTGTTCTCCGACGGCCAGAACTTTGACAGCGGCTTCACACCCACCCTGAGTGTAACTGAGCGCGGGACCGCCAACAGCGGGTCGTTCATCGTCGGCACTGACCTGATCGTCGACACCAGTCAGATCGGGAACGATACCAATCCGGCCACCGATGGCAGCACGACGCTCACCTTCCATCTTTCCCAGGCGCTGGCCCGAATTGCCGGCGACGGGATTCTGCAAGGCGGACGGGCGATAGCGCCCGATGCCGGCCCGGCGACGGTGACGATCGTCTTCCGCACGACGATTCTGGACAACTTCACCGACACCTACCCTTCGGGCGATCCGAGTGTCGACCAGGGAGATGTGCTCAACAACGGCGTCACGGCCACCGGGACGGTCCGCGACAACGCCTCCCCCGGTACGGTCTTGGGTTCGCCAAGCGACACGAGCACTGCCAGCCTGACCGTTCCGCGGGGTACGCTTTCCAAGTCGATTTACGCGGTGAATGGGTCGACATCGTTCGCGTCACCGCCGCCCGTGGCGCCGGACGACACCGTTACCTATCGCATCCAGCAGACCTTGGCCACCAGCGACATCGAGAACTTTGCCTTCACGGACTACTTGCCGCTACCGGTGTTTCTCTCGACGGAGGTTACTACCTTCAACGATGTCCAGTCGGGGACGGCACCGGCGGCCGGCCAAGCCCAGTTCGGGCCCAACGACACCTTCCGCACCTATTCGGGAATTGTGCCATCCGTCACAAGCGATGGACCGGCCAACAGCCTCACCTTCAGTTATGGGAACTATGACGATCCTCGAAACGAGTCGACGGTTGTCGATATTCTGTTTACCGTGACCTTGACCGACGCACCCTACGCCGACGATCTGTTCCTGACCAATCAAGTCAGGGAGCAAGAGGGATCGACCAACGCCGGAACGCAAGTTGACGATCAGATCATCCAGATCGTGAGCTCGGAACCGCTCCTGAAAATCACCAAAGGCGTCATCGCCACCGACAACGCCAACGGCACATTCGCTCCCGTAACCGTCGGCCCGGTGACCTTTTCTGCACCCGGGACGGCAGGCACCCGCTTTTCGGGTGCAATCACCTCGGGGGGCCTGGCCACCGCGCCGGTCGATTCGGACGCCAGTGCAGTGGATGCCGGGGATCTGGTTTCCTTTGCCATCGTGGTGGAGAACCTGGGATCGGGCCACCGCGGCGCACACGACATCCGCATCAAGGACGACCTTCCGACCGGCTATAGCATCCCGGCGGGCGGCCTCAACCTAAGCATCACGCGTGGTGACGGAACCGTCCTGGGCTACTCGCCCCTAGGTCTCTCGGGGACGGACGCCGATCTATTCGATGCCGGCATCGAGCTGGAGGACCCTTCGGGGGATGAGGGCGCCTGCCAGGCTTACAGCCTCACGGGCGGCCGCAACATCGCCGTTGTAACGTACGATCTGCAGCTCGACGCCGACGTTGGGCCGTCACAGACGATCACCAATACCGCAACAGTGTTCAACTACGCCAGCGTAGAAGGCGGCGAGGACTTCACCGGCTCGGACTCCGATTTGACCGACAGCGCCGATGTCACCATCGCCTTCCCGATTGTGCAGAAGGAAATTCTGGGTACCAACCAGACTTTCACCACCGGAAATAACGTTGCCATCGGCGAACAGGTGCAGTATCAGGTGACGATCACCGTCCCCGAAGGGCAGGCTAGCGATGTCGGCCTGGTGGACACACTGGAGGCTGGGTTGGCCTTCGTCAGTCTTGACGGCCTGACCGCCTCGTCTGATCTGGTCTCCAGCGGCGGGACGTTCACCGATATCCTGTCGGCGGCCGTCATCGGCCCCCCGGGAGGTTCCGTGGCGCCGGCCGATCAGGGTCGCCAGGTGAGCCTCGATTTTGGGACGCTGACCAACAACAATGACGACAACACCACCCCCGAGACGATCGTCTTCACCTACACCGCCGTGGTAATCAACGGGGGCAGCAACGATCGCGGCGACACGCGCAACAATGACGCCGAGTACACCTGGACGGCGGCCAGCGAAACGTCGAGCGTCTCGGGATCAGCCCCTAACGTAACCATCGTCGAGCCGACGCTGCAAATCACCAAGACCGCCAACCCGACGACCGGCGACGCCGATGACGTCGTCACCTTCACGCTGGACATCGCCCACACGGCCCAGAGCGACGCCGACACGTTCGAAGTGACGCTGACGGATGCGATCCCGGCGGGTCTGACCTACGTGCCCGGCTCGCTGACCCACACCGCCGGCCTGGCACCGGACACGGGAACGTTGATAGAGTTGGGCGGGACAATCACGGCCTTCTGGACGACCTTTACATTGACCGATACCAGCCAGATCCAGTTCCAGGCGACGCTGGACCGCACGGTGGAGCCGGGGCAGGTTCTCACCAACACCGGGACCGTCACCTGGACCAGTCTGCCCGGGGATGTGACCAGCCCCCAGTCGACCCACAACGCGCTGTCGACTGAGCGCACCGGCGACACATCCAATCCGGGCGGGACGGACAATGACTACACCGCATCCGATGATGCGACGGTGACCGTCTTTCAGCAGCCCGTCAAGTCGATCGTTGCCACATCCGAGACTTCTACCGGGGTAGCCGGCGGCTTCGAACGGGCTGCTATCGGCGAAGTCGTGCGCTATCGGTTGGCGTTCCGTCTGGCGGAGGGCACTGCTACCAATCTCCAGTTCCGGGATCTGCTCCCAGCAGGGATGCGCTTCTTAGATGATGGCACGGCCATGGCCATGTTCGTCTCGGACGGCGGGATCACATCCACCACGTTGTCGGGAGCGGGCCTGCAGGTCGTGGGAGACGAGACAACGGTGGCGGGGAATCGCGCCGACATTCGTGCTCCCCGACTCGGCCGTGTCCAGCAGCCCGACAGCCGACAACGACACTTACAACAGCGGAACGGACCCTTACTTCAAGTTCGGGACCGTGACAAACCCTGACAACGATTCCAATGAGGAATTCGTCATCCTCGAATTCAACGCCGTGATGGAGAACATCACCGGCAATCAATCCATCAACAACCTGACCGGTGCAGCCACGTCCCCGATTGTCAACCGATCGGACAGCTTCCAGGCGCGCGTGAACAACGCCGTCACCGCCACATCCAACACGGTGACGGTCCGCCTGGCCGAGCCGAACCTGTCGAACTTATCCAAGTCGGTGAATGTCACTGGGCCCGATGCGGGCGACACGGTCGTCTACACCCTCTCGTTCAGCAACCCTTCCACGGTGAACACCTCTCCGGCCTTCGACGTTCGCTTGCTCGACACGCTTGACACCGATCTGATCTTCCAATCGATTGCCATCTCCGGCTCCGGCTATGTGAATGCCGTGGACAATTCCAGTGCGCCGACGGTGGACGTGTCGATCGACGAGGTGGATCCCGGAGGTTCCGTCAGCGTCCAGGTGACGGCGGTGATCGTCGACGATGTCGCCATCGGGAGCACCATTCCCAACAGCGCCGGCCTGACGTACACCAGCCTGCCGGGAACCAACGGAACGACAAGCAACCCGACCGGATCGAGCACGCCCGGCTCGCCCGGGAGCGCCACCGGTGAGCGCACCGGCGCGGATGGCTCGGGCGGCGCGCTGAATGACTACGCCGACACGGCCTCAGTCGAACTGGAATTAGCCGACCCTGCGGTGTCGAAAATCGTTTCCTCCACCTCGGTCAGCACCACCGGCAGCGGCCAGTTCTCGCCATCGATCACTGACCTGGTCGTGGGCGAGGAGGTGACGTTTAACCTCGTTGTGACCCTTCCTGAGGGCGACGGGCCGGTGGTCGTCACCGACAACCTGCCCACACCCCCGGACGGTGTGCTGCGCCTGCTGAGCTCGCAGGTGTTGAGCATCGGGGGCCAGATTAGCGGCAGCACGCTGAGCGTCGGCGACCCTGGCGTGGCCAGAGATACCGGCAGCGACGGGCTGGACGATCAGTTGGTGTTTGATTTCGGCGACCTGCACAACGAACCGGACGGTGTTCAGGATTCGGGCGATCAAATCACGATCGAGGTTATCGCCCGTCTCGAGAACGATGCGCTGAATCAGAATGGCGACGCCCTCGCCAACCAGGTGACGCTCGACTACACCACGGGCACCCAGACAGACAGCGCCCAGGTGGAAGTCGTCGAACCGGATCTGACGATTACCAAAGTCGCCGATGATGACACGCCGTACCTTGGCCAAACCATCACTTACACAATCACCGTCCAACACAGCAGTTCAAGCGCTGCCGATGGTGAAGACATCGTGATTACCGACATCATTCCCAGCGGTCTCAGCTACGTTTCAGGGTCGGCCAGCCTGCCAGCTATCCAGGTGAATGAGAGCGGCGATCCGATAATCGTGTTTTCCATCCCGTCCCTGGCCTTGGCCAGCGGAAGCACTACCTTTACCTATCAGGCAACGGTCGATCTGCCGC
This sequence comes from uncultured Chloroflexia bacterium, assembly GCA_963727915.1. Lineage (GTDB taxonomy): Bacteria > Chloroflexota > Anaerolineae > Anaerolineales > E44-bin32 > CAWAND01. The sequence continues at coordinate 857,218 of CAVSID010000001.1, forward strand.
CGTCTGCCGAGGTCGGGGACGTGCTCACCAACACGCCGTCGATGCAGTGGACGTCGATCTCGGGGGATGACAGCAGCGAGCGCACGGGAACCGGCGGTGTGAACGACTACGCCGACTCTGACCAGTGAATTGGTGACCGTCACCGGCATCGACCTGCAGCTGCTCAAGACCGACGGAGGCATTACCGCCGCGCCAGGCGACGTCATTATCTACACCCTAACGGTGAACAACATAGGCAATGCCGACGCCACTGGCGTGATGATCAGCGAAACCGTCCCCGACAATACGACCTTTGTTCCGGCGTCGAGTACCTCGGGCTGGGTCTGCGCCGGCGGCGGGGTGGCGGGATCGGCCTGCTCCTTCACCATCGCCGGAGGAGTGGCCGCAGCCGGATCCACCAATGTTGATTTTGCCGTGCAGGTGGTCGACCCAGCGCCGGCCGGCCTGGAGGAGATCGACAACGCCGCCAGCGTCACCGATGACGGCACGCACGGGACGGAGCCGACCCCTGAGGACAACGCCGACACGGAAGTCACCCCGGTTGGCGCCGTTCCGGACCTCACCATCACCAAGGACGACGGGTTGGATATCGTTTCGCCAGGGACCACGCTGGCGTTCCAAATGACGGTGCAGAATGTTGGTGATCAAGATGCCACGGGCGTGACCGTGACGGACGCAATACCCGCGAACACAACCTTCGATCCTGGGAGCAGCACGACGGGCTGGGACTGTGTCCCCGACACCACCCCGGGCAGTGTGTGCACCTACACCATTGGGGATTTCGCATCCGGCGGATCTCTAACCCTGGTCTTCACCCTGATCGTGGACGACCCACTGGATGCCAGTGTGACCCAGATTCCCAATACGGTGACCGTAGCCGACGACGGTACCAATGGACCGGAGCCGACGCCGGAGAACAACACGGCGACGGATACCGACAATATCGTCAGCCTGCCCAAGGTGGACTTGACCAAGACGCTGGTCGCCACCAACCAGGCGTTCAGTTCCGGCTCAGATGTGGCGATAGGGGAAATCCTGACCTACGAGATCGTGATGACGTTGCCCCACGGAACGATGCAAAGCGTCTCAATGACAGATATTCTGGAGCGCGGCCTGGCGTTCGTTGGCTGCGACAGCCTGGTGGCGTCTTCGAACGGTTTGACATCTTCGCCAAATGACTTCGACACCATCTGCGGCAACCCGAGTGTCGGTCCCGAGCCGTCCAGCAGTAGCGACCCCACTGACCAGGGACGGCGGGTCGTGTTCACGTTCGGCTCGCTGACAAACACCGACACGGATAATGCGACTCTTACACTGCGCTACGATGTGGTGGCACTGGATGCTGCCGTCAATGTGCGCGGCGGGGCGCTCGGGAACCAGATTGCGTGGACCTGGGATGGCGGCTCGCTCCGACGGGCGGCAGCCCGGGCCAATTTGATCGAGCCCACCCTGTCTCTGGGCAAGTCGGCTTCGCCGTCGGTGCTTCCGCCGGGCGACCAGGTTACTTTCACGCTCGCCATCCAGCACACCACCGTCAGCGACGCCGATGCTTTCGATCTCGAGCTGGAAGATGTCCTGCCAACCGAGCTTACCTATGTACCCGGCTCGCTCGCGTGGACCGGCGTAGGTGTGGCGCCAGATTCGTTGGTGGATAGCGCTGCGCCGGCGCTCATTGCGACATGGTCCGATTTCCCATTGGGGAGTACCAGCGAGATAGAGTTCAGAGCGGTCTTGGGGGATATCCGCCCAGGCGAACGCGTGCGCAATCAAGCCAGCCTTGAGTGGACCAGCCTACCCGCAGACGTCTCCAGTCCGCAATCCACGTTCAATACGCTGTCGACCGAGCGTCGCTTCGATCCGGGCTCAACGGTGGACGTATACCAGGTGATCGGGGCAGCCAATGTCCGTGCGCCGGCACTGCCTGCCACAGGATTTGCCCCGGGTCAGGTGACCGCCCTTCCCGACCGGCCCGCCGATACCCAGGACAACTCGACGGCCGGGATGGTGCTCGAAATCCCCCGCCTGGGCGTGCGGCTACCTATCATCGGTGTACCACTCGGGGCCGCTGGCTGGAACCTGACCTGGCTCGGTGAAGACGCCGGCTATCTGGACGGCACCGCCTATCCGACTCACACCGGAAATACGGCCCTGACGGGCCATGTCTACTCAGCCGATGGCCTGCCCGGACCCTTCTACCACTTGCGCGAATTGGCTTGGGGCGATGAGGTGCGGATCGTTGTCGGCGACGCCGCCTACGTGTACCAAGTGCGGCAGAGTAATTCCGTGGCGCCGGACGACCTGAGCGTGCTCCGTCATGAGGACCGGGATTGGCTGACCCTGTTGACCTGTGAAGGGTACGACCCGGCACATGGCGCTTATCCCCGCCGGCTCGCCGTGCGGGCTGTGTTGATCCGGGTTGTGCCGTCGGACAACGCTCGCTAGGATCTAGCGTTGGGTCAGCCGCGCTTGACCCCCATGGTCATGCCGTCGCCGGCGGGGAAGATGGTCGCCAAAACACTGGGGTCCTCCGCCAGGCGTTGGTTGAATCGCCGGATGATCGGTTCACACGCTCATCCGGTTCAACTTCGTCCAACAACTCTCCCGCCCCGAAAAGCGTTGTGCGCCGCCAAGCACGCCTCCCGTTCGCAGGTTGGCCAGGGTCCAATCGAGGTAGTCCAGGTAGCCTTCCTTCTCGGCGTCGATGAAGACGAAGTCGAAAGGTCCCTCACCGGCCAGGGTAGCGCAGGACCTCGTGGGCGTCGCCCAGGCGGATGTCGACCTTGTCGGCCACGCCGGCCAAGGCGAAGTGCTCGCGTGCGACATCGGCATGCTTCGGCTCGAGCTTCCAGCGTGATGAGCTTGCCACCGATCGGCAGGGCCCGGGCCATCCACGAGCCGCTGTAGCCTCCGAGCGTGCCGATCTCGACGACTGACCGGGCTCCGGTGGCAGCCACCAGGAACTGAAGGAAGGCCGCTTCCTCGGGGCGGATCATGATCTCAGGGAGTCCCCGCTCGGGGATTTGTTTGCGGATGGCGGCCAGGGCGTCGTCTTCTTGAGCGAATGTCTCGGTGATGTACTTGGATAGGGCGTCATTGTACGTGGGCATGCAACCTCCAGAAGATTCCGGCTCGTTTGCCGTGCAGGAATTCAGCGGCTCCGCCAGGGGGCGAGCGCCTGCTGAGATTATATCGGTTGCCCGATCGGCGGCCGGGTCATTACAATCCCCGCATGATGGAGAAGCTGGCAGAGACCCTGCTCGCCTGGTATGCGGAGGAGAAGCGCGATCTCCCGTGGCGCCGAACTCGGGACCCCTATGCCATCTGGATCTCGGAGGTGATGCTGCAGCAGACCCAGGTGGAGACCGTGATTCCCTACTATGAGCGTTGGATGCGTCACTATCCGAACATTCGGGCTCTGGCCGAAGCGCCGATCGATGACGTCCTCAACCTGTGGGAGGGACTCGGATACTATCGCCGCGCCCACGGTCTGCATCAAGCCGCCCGTGAACGATACGCTGCAGGGTTCGAACTCGCTCCCCGAAACGGTGCCTGAACTTGAATCGCTGCCCGGCATAGGGCCCTACACCGCCCGCGCCGTGGCCGCCATCGCCTTTGGCGCCGACGTTCTCGCGCTGGATGGGAACCTACGCCGGGTGCTGGCCCGGCTTTTCGATGTCGAGCTTGATGTCTCGACAAGCGAAGGGGAGCGAAAGCTGCGGAGGTTGGGCGAATCCTTGCTGCCCGAGGGGGAAGCCTCCGCCTTCAATCAGGCGTTGATGGATCTGGGGGCCACCGTGTGCGTCGCACACAGACCCAGGTGTTCGGTCTGTCCCGTTTCGGAGATGTGCGCTGCATTACAGGCCGGGGTACAGGAGGAACGACCCGTTCGAGGCGAGCCCCGGGCTAGGCCACACCGGGTTCAAGTCCAGGTTGTACTGCAGACGCGGCGGTCGCGTGCTGGTCGGACGACGACCTCAGGGCGGGCTGCTAGGCGGTTTGTGGGCCTTCCCCGGCAGGCAGATCGGGGCGGATGAGCCGCCCAGACCTCGCCGCGAGGCGAAGCGTTGAGTTGGACTTGGGTATGCCGTTTCATGAGGCGCAGTCGTTGGGAGCGGTGGAACATGCCTATACGCATTTCACCGTGACGGCGCATGCCTTTGTCTGTGATGTGGGGGCCGGGAATCCGGAGTCGCTTGAGCTCGAGGACCTGCGTTGGGTCGGGCCCAACGAGCTGACCCATCTGGCGATGGGGAAGATCGACCGGTCGATCGCCGAGCTCCTGTCCGGGGGGTGAGGCCTTGATTGGTTTGAAACAAAAAAAGGGGCCCCGAGCAACCGGGGCCCCTTTTGTGATCGCCAGATGGGTTACGGCGTCGCCGTTGGTTTTGGCGTGGGCGTATAGGTGGGCGTGGGAATGGCGGGGACGGTGAATTGGGCGGTAAAGACAGGCGTATTGTCGGCAACGGTCAGGATTTCCAGGCTTGCATCCCGGGCGGCGTAGACGCCGAACGGCTCAGCGCCGTTGCAGTACAGCCGATCCGGATATTGGTCCAGGATTTCGCAGGCGAAGGGCAGGTTGGCGACGTAGGCCTTGTAGTCGCCCTGAACCCCGCCGGGGATCTGGACGGTCACCAGTAATTTGTCATTGGGCAGGTGAGAGACAGCATACACAGATGCGGCAGCGAAGTTGGGCCCTTCGGTGGGCGTGATGGTGGGGGTTTCACTCGGTAGAGGAGTATCCGTCGGCGCGGGGGTGTCGGTCGGCGGCGGCGTGGCGGTGGGGATCTCGACCGTCGGCGTGTCCGCCTGCGCAGGCGGCGGTGCTTGGGAAGCACTCGGAGCCGCCGCGGGGAGCCCGAAGGGCAGGTTGCACGCCATGATTCCGGCCGTCAGGACAGCCAGGGATGTAAGGACGGCCGCTGATGGGCGGGATAAGGACACGATCAGCCTCCTTTGAAGCACATGCTGTTCGCTCATTGTAGTGCAATTCCTCCCGTTTCCTAGCCGGCGGCGGTGTTCGGCGATGGCGCGCCTAGAGGGTTGGCGTCGGCTCGGGGGGATTCGGAGGGAGTTGGCGTCAAAGTTGGTAAGGCGGGAATTGTGAAGTCTGTCACAAATAGCGGTCCTGCCTGATCGGCCGCGTACAGCGCCAGCTCGCTGGCCTTGGGTGCGTAGTTGACATACGGATCGGGGCCCGAACAGTAGAGGCGATCAGGGTACCGCGGAAGGACCTCACAGTCGAGAGTTGATGGACCGACAACGGCGGTAAAGGGTTGGTCCAGGACGGCGGGATGCGTTTCGGCTGCGGGGACGGTGATACTGACCAACAGCCGATGGCCGGATAAGCGGGAGACACCATAGACGGACGCCTGAAGGAATGTGCCGGTGATCGTGGGGGTTGGCGTAGGAGGGGGCGGAGGGGGTGTATCCGTGCTGGTCGATGTGATGGTCGGTGTGCGCGACGGAAAGAGCGAGGTGGCGCTTGCCCCTGGTAAAGGGCTCGGGGCAAGGTCGGCAGACGGGGCGGCGCAGGATGCGACAGCCACCGCCAATCCGAGGGACGCAATCGAGGCAATGCTTGCCTTTCGACGGAGGCGCATGAAGTGATCTTCCATGGCGGTTAATAATCTGATCATCATCCTAATGCACAATGAACAAGGTGGCTCGCCGATTCCGATCTTCCGGCTGAGATAGAATGACAAACGTGATGTCCCCTACGAACCCAACCACCATCCGCGCGCCGATGGTTGTGATCGTCTGTTCGGCGATAATGGCCCTGGCCGGGCTGGGTTGCGCATCGATCGGATTTGGGCCGGGGCGTGCCGCGCCCACCTCTTCCCCGCCCCAGGCCGCCACCGGCATGCTGGCCCTGGTCGGCGCCGATCACAATCTGTATGCCCTCAATCCGGACACAGGCGAGAAAACAACCCTGACCGACGATGCCGCCGTCAATGCGACGGGCGGGTCGGTGGTGTATGGTGCCCCGACTTGGGCGCCGCAGACGGGGAAGCTCGCCTTCACTCGCACGCGGATCGGGCCAGATGGCTCCCATCATGTTGACCTGCTGGTCAACTCGGGTCAGCCCGGCCAGGCCGAAGCGGTCTTCAGCGATGCGTCCCAAACCCCGTTCTACATCTACTGGGCTCCGGATGGCGAGACGCTGAGCTTCCTCGCCTCCACCACCGACGGAACGCTACGTGCCTACATCCTGCGATCGGGGGCCGTCGCGCAGCTTCTGGACCAGGGTCAGCCGTATTACTGGGTCTGGACTCCAGACAGTGCTTCTTTGCTGGCGCATGTCGGTGGCTCAGCTGGGGACAATCCGGCCGGTGCCCGCCTATCGCTGTTCCAGGGCCAATCGTTGGATGGCAAGCGCCTGAACCTGCTCCCGGCCGATTTCCAGGCGCCGGATATCGCTCCCGACGGAAAATACCTGCTGGTGGCGAGCCGGTCCCCAAACGGAGCCGCCGGGCTTGATATGTGGGATATCGGAGGGGGTGGTGAATCTCAATTGATCGGCCTCGCCGGACCGGTGGGATTCGGCTGGTCGCCGGTGGGCAATTCGATTGCCTACCTCACCCTGCCGGGGACCGGCCAAGAGTCATTTGGCTCCCTCGGGTGGGTGGACATGACCGATCCTAACCATCCACAGCAGATCGCCGACGTCGCCTCCCACGTGGCCGGTTTCTTTTGGTCGCCGGTCGGTGACCGGCTTGCCTATCTGGTGCCGGAGATCGTTACGCCGGGAACCCAGCAGCAGGTCGCCAACCGGCTGCAATCCGGTCAATTGGTGCTCAACCTGTATGTTGCCGTTGCCAACAGCCGCACACTGCACAAGGTTGCCAGCTTTCCCCCAACGGATGACTTTCTGGCGATTCTGCCGTTCTTCGATCAGTATGAGCGCTCGACCACCATCTGGTCGCCCGACGGCAGCCAACTGGTGTACACGGCTTCGGCTAAGAACGGACCTCCGGGGGTATACGTCGTCGATGCCGACGGGAACAGCTCTCCAAGGCGTGTGGCGGATGGCAGCCAAGCCGTCTGGTCCTGGCGCTGAATTTGCCCTCAAGATCTATAGGAACCGCCGAGAATTGGGCTAGCCGCCGGAGTCTTCGACCTGAAGCCGGGCGCCTTTGAAGGCGATCGGAAGGGTCCACGACCGCGCGCCGATGCCGGCCCGTTCGAACCCCGCCTGCATGGCTTCGGCAACCCGGGAAGGTTGGCTCCCAAAGGCCACCAACCCTGGGCCCGCTCCGGATAGCGTCACAGCCCTGGCGCCTACCGAGCGTGCGGCTGCTTCTGCTTCCTCAAACCCGGGGATGTGTTCCAGCCGATAGGGCTGGTGGAGACGGTCCTCTGCCGCAAATGAAAGCAACTCCAGGTCGCCCGTTCGAAGGGCCTCGATCAACAACAGGCTGTGGCCAAGGTTGAAGACGGCGTCTTTAAGCGCCACAGAGCTGGGGAGCGTCTGACGCATGGCCTGGGTCGGGAGGCGCACCTCGGGCACGACGACGGCCAGGGTGAGATCGGCTGCCGGCAGCTGGCGCACGATGAGGCCGGTCTCGTCGGACGCCACGGCGTTCAGCCCGCCGTACAGGCTGGCGGCGGCGTTGTCGGCGTGGCCTTCCATCTCGAACACGATGCCGAGGATCTGTTCCAGCGAGAGGCCGCCAGATACCAGCGCGTTGGCCGCTAACGCACCGGCCACAGCCGCTGCGGCTGACGAGCCGAGGCCGGAGCCAAGTGGGATGCGGTTGATACAGCGAAAGGATAGACCCCGCCGCCTTTCGCCCAGGCGCTCGAAGACGGCGAAAGCCGCCTGGACGATGAGGTTGGTGGCGTCGGCGGGCAGATCTCCGCTCCCTTCGCCGGCGATCTCGACCTGCAGCCCCTGGCCGGTCTCATGCAGCCGGAGTTCATTCCTTAGCTCAAGGGCCAGGCCCAGGCAGTCAAAACCGGGACCAAGATTGGCGGTTGAGGCGGGGACGTCAACGGAGACGATCATAGCTCGAGGGCCTCGGACAGGGCTTGGTCGGTGGCGGGGATCAGTTGCGGTGTCGGCATGCGGTCCGTGATAGCGTCCGGGTCCTTCAACCCGTGCCCGGTGCAAATGATCACAATCTGGGTGCCGTCCAGCTCCAGACCCCTGGCTCTCGATCTGGGCCAGCAAGCCGGCCAGGCCGGCGGCCGAGGCCGGCTCGACCCAAAGCCCTTCCCCCGCCAGGTGAGACTGTGCTTGCAGAATGGCCAGGTCGGAAGCGGCCACAATTCGCCCGCCGGATTCCTCGGCTGCAGCCAGGGCCTGGTCGCCGCGGGCAGGGTGACCGATGCGGATGGCGGTGGCGATCGTCTCGGGCTCGTCAATCGGGTGGCCAACGACCAAAGGGGCAGCCCCTTCGGCCTGAACGCCGAGCAGGCGGGGCAATGCAGTGCCGGCGTGCGCTTGATGCTGGCGGAAGCCCATCCAGGCGGCGGTGATATTGCCGGCATTGCCCACCGGCAGCGCCAGCCAATCAGGGGCACGGCCCAGGGCGTCGCAGATTTCGAAGGCCACGGTCTTCTGCCCCTCCAAGCGATAGGGGTTGACCGAGTTGACCAGGGCCAAGCGTTCGGCTTCGGCCGCCTTGCGTACCAGTGTCAAGAGCGACGTCGAAGGGGCCTTCGATCTGAAGAACCCGTGCGCCATAAGCGACGGCGCCGGCCAGCTTTCCGGCGGCGACTTGCCCCTTGGGAATGACCACGAAGCACGGGATGCCGGCGCGGGCAGCATAGGCTGCCGCACTGGCGGCGGTGTTGCCCGTGCTGGCGCAGATGACGGCCTTCGCACCCCGATGCACGGCTTCGGTCATGGCAGCCGTCATGCCACGGTCCTTGAATGACCCCGTGGGATTGAGACCTTCGAACTTGACGTACAGTTCTGCGGCGCCCAGCCGGCGGGCCAGGCGCGGGACGGGGATGAGCGGCGTATTGCCTTCCAACAGGCTGATCGGCTCGGCCCCGGATGGAAGATCGAGCAAATCGGCATAGCGGCGGATGATGCCCGGCCAGTTAGGCATGGGCGGATTCTAGCATGCGCCAGCAGCAGTTGAACCTTCAGCGGGCGCAGGTCAGGAACCGCCCCCCATCGATTTCATAGGTCACGCCGGTGATCCAACCGGCTTGTGGTGAGGCCAGGAAGAAGATCAGATCGGCCACCTCGTCGGGTTGTCCGACGCGTCCCATAGGGTGGGTCGACTTGCTGTGCTCCAAGAAATGGGCATAGGCGGCTTCATCCATCATGCTGGCAAGGTGCAAGTGGGTGACGACCACGCCGGGGTTAACGGCGTTGACTCGCACGCCCTTGGGGGCCATCTCCAGGGCCGCGCAGCGTGTGAGCTGATCGACAGCGGCCTTGCTGGCGCAGTAGCTAAGGATCCCCGGGAAGGAGCGCAGGCCGGTCACGCTGGAGACGTTGACCACGCAGCCCTGACGCTTGGAGAGATAGGGCATCGCCTTCTGCATCATACGGAAGGGGGCCCGGGTGTTGATGGCGAACATCTCCTCCCATTGAGCCAGCGGGGTGTCTTCGATGGTGCCGGAGGCAATAATCCCTGCGGCGTTCACCAGGACGTCCAGCCCGCCCAGGGCTTCCATCGCCCGTTCGAAGCCTGCATCCAGCGCTGCCATGTCGGTCAGATCGACGCGGATGGGGATCGCCTTCGCTCCAAGCTCCTCCAATTCTTCGGCCACTGCCTGGAGCCGATTGGCTTGCCGGGCCATCAGGGCCACGCTGCCCCCGTGCTGAGCGAACTTAATGGCCGTGGCGCGGCCAATCCCGCTGCTGGCGCCGGTGACGAGCACGGATTTGCCTTCCATCGGTTCGGACATGCACCTACCTCCTGGATGGGGTTTGCGCTATGGCCGGTGCGCCGAGCGACGCGAGCACGGCACCCCGGCACGATGTGAGTATAGACCGGGGCGATCCACAGCGGGGGGCGGCGAGCTGGGCCGGAGAAGTGTGTATACTGACGGGCCGAGGAGAAGGATCATGCCGCCAACAGCTCGCCGCCTGAAAGGCTTCACCGAGTCCGTGATCCGCGAAATGACCCGCGTCTCCGACGAACATGGGGCGATCAACCTCTCGCAAGGTTTCCCGGATTTTGGCCCACCTGAGGCGCTGGTCGAGGCGGCCGTTCAGGCGCTGCACGATGGGTACCATCAATATGCGGTGACATGGGGCGCATCGAGCTTTCGCCGCGCCCTGGCGGAGAAGCAGCGCCTTTTCATGGGTCTCGACCTGGACCCCGATGCGCATATTACTGTGACCTGTGGGAGCACCGAGGCGATGATGACCGCCATGATGACGGTCTGCAACCCCGGTGACAGGGTGATCGTCTTCTCCCCGTACTACGAAAACTACGGCGCCGACACCATCTTGGCCGGGGCGGACCCTGCGTACGTACCCTTGCGCGCTCCGGACTTCACCTTCGACCCCGGGGAGCTGGAGTCAGCGTTCCGCCATGGCGCCAGGGCCTTGGTGCTGTGCAACCCATCCAATCCCACCGGCCGGGTCTTCCGCCGCGATGAACTTGAGATCATTGCCGACCTCGTGCGGGAGCACGACGCCTTCGTCATCACCGACGAGGTTTACGAGCACATTGTGTACGAACCGCATCGCCACACCTATTTCGCCAGCCTGCCGGGGATGTTTGAGCGCACGTTGTCGTGCAGCTCGCTCTCGAAGACTTATGCCATCACCGGCTGGCGGTTGGGATATTTGATCGCCTCCGAGCCGGTGACCAAGGAAGCGCGCAAGGTGCACGATTTTCTCACGGTGGGCGCACCGGCCCCGTTGCAGGAGGCGGCCGTGACGGCGCTCAAATTCCCGACAACCTACTATGACGAGCTCCAGCAGGCGTATGCCGCCCGCCGGGACTTATTACTGGGCTATCTGGACCATGCAGGCTTGGAGCACACTGTGCCGGAAGGCGCCTATTATGTGCTGGTGGACATCAGCGCGTTCGGCGCGAAGAGCGACACGGCCTTCTGCCATTGGCTGGCACGCGAGGTAGGCGTTGCGGCAGTGCCCGGCTCGAGCTTTTTCGGAAACGAAGTCCAGCACTTGATCCGGCTGCACTTCGCCAAATCCCAAGAGACACTGCAGTCGGCTGGCGAGCGCCTGCTGACCCTGCGTTCAAGGGCTTGAAGCTGTGAAATATCTCACAAAGTCGGCGCCATGCCTGGCCGAGGCATCCTAGGCTGAAGATCTCGAGGGTGCTGGCTTGATCCAGCGGAGCGCTGCGGCGAACAGGACGGCCATCAGGCCCCCGAAGCCGAGAAATGGCGCTGTGGCGCCAAGCGCTTGAAAGGCGGCCCCGCCGATCAGCGGCGCGACGGCATTGGAGGCGCTCATCAGGCCGGACGACAGTCCCAGCATTTCGCCAGCCTGACTGGGCCGCGCGTTCTTGGTAATCAGGCTGTTGATGGCCGGCTGGAGAATGCCGCCGCCGATCGAGGTCGGGATCATCGCCACCAGAATCCAGGTCAGGCCACCCCAGCCACTAGTTTCCCCGGTGGGTATCGGCACCGCCATTTGGATCCCCTGCAGGTTGGTGGTGCGGGCCGCGCTGCCCAGCTCATGACGAAGGGCAGACTCTGAATACCAGGGAACTGGTGTGTGTGGCGTGATTGCGGTGAGGATCAGACCGACAGCCAAGGTGCTCAGGCCGAGATACACCAGCCGGCGGTCGCCGAAGCGGCGACTCATTGGGCCGATCAACCCACCCTGCACCCCGACCACGATGATCCCCACAAAGACGAAGATAATGGCGTTTCCGGAAGCGTTAAGCCCTAACCGGTTGAGGGTGAACAAGGCCAGCAGCTGCTCGAATCCCCCGAAAGCGAGTTGCTGGGCGAACATCAGGCCCAGCAAGGGTCCCAGGGCGGGATGCCGCATGGCTTGGCCGAGACTTTGCCACTGTGAGGTGGTTTCCTGCTTCCTCCTGGCGGACGGGGGATGTGTCTCCTCCAACCAGAACCAGGTCAGCAAAATCGAAAGGGCGGAGAAGGCGGCTGCGACGAAAGCGGGCACGCGGTAATCCTGACCGGAAAGGGCGAGCGAGGCGAAGGCGATCACGGGGCCGATGATGAAGCCCAAACCGAAGGCGGCGCCTATTAATCCCAGCCCCTGCGTTCTGGTCTTCTCGGTGGTGGAGTCGGTGATCACAGCTTGGGCGGTGGAGATGTTGGCGCCGGACAAGCCGTCGATGATGCGTGACAAGAACAACATCCAGAGCTGCCCCGCCAGGCCCAGCAGGATGAAGCCCGCCAGAGTCCCCATCTGACTGACGAGAAGGATTGGCCTTCGGCCGAAACGGTCCGAGAGGCGCCCAAGGAAAGGTGCGCCGAACAGTTGCAGTGTTGGGTAGCTGGCCTCAAGCAAACCGATCGTGAGCGCGCTGGCGCCGAACGAAGCTGCGTAGAGCGGCAGGAGCGGGATAATGATCGTCAGGCCTAGTAGGTCGATCAGGACGATGACGAAAACAGGCATCACCTTGCGGCGATCGAGGCGGTCTTTGGGGGATATATTGGTGACGGGTGCCGGCAAATCGCTCTGCGACATGCACTATTCCTTTGCTGATTGATGAAACGGAGACAGCATCAGGGGAGCCGGCTCTCGACCCGGGCTATGAGTTCGTCCAGCCATTCAAGTTCCGCGCACAGGTGCCGGGTCTGGTGTTCGATCACCCACTGCATGCTCCCGCTGTGATCCGGGGCCTGGCTGGCGTGCTCCAGGCGGGCCGTCAACGCGCTGCGGCGGATGGTGAGGCCAGCGAGGGCGTCGGCCGGGTCAAGGGTGTCAATAAAAGCTACGCCCGCATCTCCACTGAAGGTGGCCGGGACGTATTCCGAAAGAGACTGGCGCAGCATGTCGTGGAAGGCGGCTTCCCCGGCTGGGAGCAGGCGATACACCCGGCGTGGGGGTCGGTTCCCCACATGCTCGGTCTCCTCGGCAATCCAGCCTTCCGCCTGCATCTTGTCGAGCAGAAAATAGGCGGTGGACTTCTTGAGGTCGGTGCAGAACGAGAGATTGTCCTCGATGAATTGGTGCAGCTCATACCCGTAGCTGTTGCCTTGGCGCAAAAGCCCAAGGAGGAGCAACTGGCGATCCATAGGATGCCCTCGCAATCAACTGTTCAGTACTGATTAGTCAGTATTGACTATAATCATCCTCGCAGGGAGTGTCAAGGGTGAATGGCAGAAGTGACGATTGCCGGGCAGGGAAAAGTAGGCGGCGAGCAGGGTTGTCGAGGGCAAGATTGTGTAACATGGGATAGAGACTGGAGGTGATGGCATGACGTCGGAATTGAGTGCCAGTGCGCGCCGGGTCCAGGTGGCCCTGCAGGTTGCGGGGGCCGAGTTCGAGGTGGTCGAGCTGCCGGCCAGCACGCGCACCGCGCAGGAAGCGGCCGAGGCGGTCGGCTGCCAGGTCGGCCAAATCGCCAAGTCGCTGGTCTTCAAAACTCGGACATCCGCTAGGCCGGTGATGGTCATCGCCAGCGGGGACCACCGCGTGGACCTGTCCAAAGTCGAAGCGCTGGTGGGCGAAGCGGTGGATCTGGCCGATCCCGAGTTTGTGCGCCAGACCACTGGATTTGCCATCGGTGGCGTCCCACCGGTTGGTCACGTCGAGCCCCTGATGATCTATCTGGATGAAGGGCTGCGCGCCCACGAATTGATTTGGGCGGCGGCTGGGACGCCGCACGCTGTGTTTGCCCTTAAGGCAGACGACCTGCCACGGTTGACCGGGGGCTCCTTTGTGCCAGTGGCCCAATTCTGACCGATCGAACACGCGGAGGATCGATTCCGCATGGAGCACCTCGAGATCCGGGGCAGCAGCATACCCAGCATAGGCTTGGGCACTTGGGCCCTGCGAGGCGAGACGTGCCAGCAGGTCGTGCTGGCGGCCCTGGAACTCGGCTACCGCCACATCGACACCGCCGAGATGTACGGCAACGAACTCGCCATCGGGGAAGCCCTGAAGAAATCAAGCGTGCGGAGAGAAGAGATCTTTCTCACCAGCAAGGTTTGGCAAACTCACATGCACCACAACGACGTGCTCGAGGCTTGTGACCGGAGCCTGGCAGATCTTGGCACGGACTACGTCGATTTGTATCTCATCCACTGGCCCGTAGCCCACGTCCCCATCCGGGAAACCGTCGGTGCATTGGACGAGATTCAGCACTCTGGTCGGGCTCGCCACATCGGGGTCAGCAATTTCAGCGCTGCTCAACTTGGTGAAGCCCAGGCCGCCAGCCAGAGCGGCATCTTCTGCAATCAGGTTGAGTTCAACCCTTGGCGGCGCCCCGGCGAAGTTCTGGCCGCCTGCCAGCAATCGAATGTGTTGGTGACGGCCTACACACCCCTGGCGCACGGAAGCGTCGAGCAAGATGACGTGCTCAACCAGGTGGGGAGCCGTTATGGGAAGACGGCAGCCCAGGTGACCCTGCGATGGCTGATCCAGAAGCCAAACGTGGTCGCTATCCCCAAGGCGTCTTCCCGGAAACACCTATCGGAGAACCTGGCGATCTTTGATTTTGAGCTGGATGCCCAGGCTGTGAAGGCCATCGACGACTTGTCGAGCTAGAGCGCAGAACAGGCGCAGCCTGCGGTGGTCCGATCAAGGGGAAACGAAGTTGAGTGGATTAACCTTGCCGTACGTGTCGCTCTGCATCTCGAAGTGGAGATGGGCCCCGGTTGAATTGCCCGTCGAGCCCACGGCGCCGATCACCCGGCCCTGGGCGACCCCCTGTCCGCAACCGACGTTGATGCCGCTCAAGTGGGCATAGAGCGTCTGCCAGCCATTGCCGTGATCGAGGACGATCATGTAGCCGTAGCCCCAGTCGTTCCATCCAGCGTAGACAACGACGCCGCTAGCGCTGGCATAGACGGCGTTCCCAATCGCCCCGGCGATGTCAATCGCTGGATGGACGCTGCTATAGCCATTGCCCGAGATTGTCTTGAGGGTCGTCGGCCAGATAAACGTCGGTTCACCGACGGGGCCATCGTATCCCCCGCTGCAGGCGCCGGGCCCGACATACCTGGCCGTGCCCGGGTTGGCGCGGGTGATCCGCGGGGCTTGCCAGGTGACCACTTCGCGCTTGCCGCCGGGCACGATCAGCCAGGTGCCCGGATCAATGGCGACTTCATCCACGCTGGCGTAGCCGGCGAGGTTGTTGCCGGGATAGTCGAGGATGTCTTCCGGCGCCACCCTGAAGAAGCCCGCCACGCCCCGGATTGAGTCCCCTCTTGCCACTGGTAGTAAGCGCCGTCCACCGGCAGGATATTCAGGTCCTGGTCCATCCGCAGACTATCGGGGCTGCCCTTGAGCAGATCATAGTTGCCCCACAGAATCGTCTCGGGCTTCAGCCCATATTTGTCGGCGATGTCGAACAACGTGTCGCCCTGCTTGACGGTGTACTTCGTCAACTCTTACCCGGGGTCGCTCGGGGAGCGTGGTGTGCAGTTCCAGTTTGCGGGTGACGGTCAAGTCTTTGCGGCCGGCGTGGGGAAGGCCGGCAGATCGGAAACCTTCAGCTGCGGGGCAACCTCCGCCGTCGGCGTGTCGGCCGCCGTTGCCACGACGCCGCTGGGAGTTTGACCCCAAGCTGGGCGCCAGCCCAGCACCGCGAGCCGCCACGAAGGCCAGGCCCAGAGACAACAATCAGGGTCAGCGCCACAAGCGAGGCCCTTTGGGGCCACGATGGCACTCGGTCGCTCGCCGAAATCCGGACAAATTCGCCCGGGCTGGATCGCCTTCCATGGGGGAACCGGCTGGTTGATCGTCCTTGCTGGTCACGTCTCGGAGCATACCAGAAGGTTGCGCACCGTCAAGGTCCAGATGTCACGACCCGGGCATGCCCAGTGCCAACCCGCTTGGCGGAGGCTCAAGGGAGAGTGCCGAGCAGTGCCTCCAGTTGGGCCTGCAGCTTGTCGGTCGGAAGGGGACCAATCGTGATCTGCGGACCACGCCGGTGCGGTCGATGATGATGCTGGTGGGCAGGCCCTGCAGCGGGTAGATGCTGTCGGCCACGTGGCCGTTGGGATCGAGCAGCACTGGGGAAGGTCACGCCTAGGCCTTTGACGTAGGCGTCGATCTGCTGCGAATCGTCAACCTGGGTCCAGTTAAGACCCAACACCATCAGGCCTTGGTCGCCCAGCTTCTCATAGACTGCCTGGAGGGTGGGCATCTCGATGCGGCAAGGCGAGCACCAGGTCGCCCAGAAATTCACCAGGACGACGCTTCCCCGGTAATCAGACAGATTCTGAGTCTGGTGATTCAGGTCCTCAAGCGTGAAATCAGGCGCCGGTTGCCCGACGCGAACCAGCTCGCCGAGCTGAGGGGCGGACTGCGCCGGTCGGGGGCACGGCGATGGTGCCCGTGGGCGCGGCGGTCAGGGATTGCGTGGGGGCGCTGGATGGTGTGGCCGTCGGAATCGGGCGGGGCACGATAAACAAGCGCCACCCAAGGTACAAACCCAGCCCCAACGCCAGACAGAAGGCGATCGGACGGGCGGCCTGGGAAAGCATCGATGGCTCGGGGTTGATGTTGAAACGGGACATAGTGATCTGGAAAGGGCAGGCTCCGGCTGATGGCCAACAGGGCACCGGCCCATTGTAACGCCCTGCCCGAGGACGGGCACTGTCAACTTGTGAAGGATGTCACAAACGGTACCGAAGGCACGAATTCCGGCGGTGGTAGGCGGACAGGATCATCGGGAGGATCGGCTTCGGGCCGGGGGGCACGTTGGGGTTGCGGACGCTCCCCGGTTGATCCACGGACCCGCTAGCACGGCCGTCCGCGGCGGCTGCAATTGGTGAACTTGGCCCCGTCCGGTCTTCGATAGGCGCAGCTGCGCCGCGGCCCAGGTTGTCTGAAGGCGGCGCCGGCTTTGCTGACTCTGGCCCCCTCACTCACTAGAAGTCTTAAGGCTCAATTTGAGGCATGAGGGCGCTCCGATACGCGGGCGTCCTCATGTCGGAAACCGCGGCCGGGCCGCCACGGCGTTCCCAGGAGCGGCAAAAGCCACCGGTCGGCGCCCCACCAGCCGGCGGTCCGCCAAGCGAGCACGAGCCAAGTGGCGATGGCGAACAGTATTGGATTGGTGCTGACCGCGCCGGCCAGCAGGTAGTTGACGTTCATGAAGCTGCCGAAGAAGGCAGCGATCCCGGTGAACACGCCCAGGATCAGGGCGATTCCGACCAGCGTCTCTCCCCACGCCACAACGTACCCCCACACCGCAGCGTTGGGGAGCACCACGTTCTGCAGGAAGCCGGCGTACCAACCCTGTACGGCTGGGTGCTCGCCGCCTGCAAGCGTCAGGGCATTCTTGATAAATCCCGACAGGGCGGTGCCTGCATTGGCGCCGGTCCAGGCGGGATTGGTCAGCTTGCCGTAGCCGGCCATCACCCATTCGTAGCCAGCGTAAACCCGCAGGATCAGCCAGATCCAGGCCCAGCGCGTGGCGCCGAACAGCGCCCTCGCCACGGGGGGTTCCTCGATGTGCTCGACAAACCTGCGGGATTCGATTTACTTGTTCTGACACGGTCATGATCCACCTCACTCCCTAATCCAACAACCTATCCCTTATGATCCGTGGCCCGCCTGCCGCACGGCAGGCGCCGAGGCCATGATCACGTTAATCATAACAAGCCGGGGTGAGGCGTTTGGTTGTGAGGATGCGGCAGTCCGAATGGCGAGTGCCGGAGAGGGGCTAGAGGTCGACGCCGGCCCGCTGGAACTTGGATTCGACCTGGCGTGAGGTCATGTCGAAGGAGGCCCGCAGATAGGGGAAGGCGAACCAAACCAGGCCGACGCCGAAGAGAATGCCCGTGATCAAGCGCATGTCGGAGTTGAACGAGCCCAGGGCATCTCCGTAGTAGAACCAGGTCGGCAGGCTGTGATGCGTCAGGTCAGCCAGCCAGGCATTGGTGTAGCGGAACCCCTGTCCGATCCCTGCCAGGTCGCTGAAGAAGTGGCTGATACCGTCAATGGCCATAGGGAGGACGAAGAGCAAGAACCCCCACACCGGCAGCGGCTTGACCCGATCTCTGGACGGCCACCAGACGAGGGCAGCCAGGGGGATGCTGGAATAGGCCGAGACCATGCGGTCCGACCACCCGACTTTCCATCCCATCTGCGCGTTGCCGATGAACTGTCGCAGGACGAGCGGATTCAGGGTATCTTTCCAGGCGGACTGGATGCTGTCCAATCCGTACATGGCCTTTGGGCCGAACAAGAAGAAGGAGCGCTCGGGAAGCTGGTGGCACTGGAACGAGTAGACGAAGTAGATCGCCTCAGCGGGACCGGTC
Source organism: uncultured Chloroflexia bacterium (assembly GCA_963727915.1). Classification (GTDB taxonomy): domain Bacteria; phylum Chloroflexota; class Anaerolineae; order Anaerolineales; family E44-bin32; genus CAWAND01. The sequence continues at coordinate 875,569 of CAVSID010000001.1, forward strand.
CATCCCAGGTGCATGAAGATGGGGGCCAGCCATGGGAGTCCCACCCACAGGCCGCTGATCAGCACAAACCAGGCGAACCAATGATGGGCGGCCCGATACACCGCCCAATTCAAGCGAACGGCCCAAGAATCGTGCACATGTTCTCTAGCCTGCCGATCAACCGATGTCATGCACCGCCTCCCAATGCCCATCATTGTAAGGGTTTTCCGAACGGATGGCGGAACAGGACACACGATGTACCGCGAGGATATGTGAAAGATTTCACAATCCGAACCGGAGACAGTGCCTGGGAACTCCAAGAACTGACCCCAGGAGAAGCGAAATGAGCATCCAGCCCCAGAGCATCGGTGTTATCGGCGGCGGGCTGGTCGGCCTGGCCTCTGCGCTGCGGCTGGCAGAGCGCTGGCCGGATTCTCATATCACTCTATATGAGAAGGAGACCGAAATCGGGCGCCACCAGTCGGGCCGAAATTCAAATGTGATCCATTCCGGTATCTACTATCGCCCGGGTAGCCAGAAAGCGCGGCTGTGCCGGGCCGGCAAGCGTGCTCTGGAGGTGTTCTGCGCCGAAGAGTCGATTCCCGTCCAGCGCGCTGGGAAAGTTGATCGTCGCTACATCCGCCGAGGAGACATCGCGCCTGGACGACCTGTATCAGCGCGGTCAGGCAAATGGTGTCGAATGCCAGATGATCACGGCAGACGAAGCCGTCGAGCTTGAGCCGCAGGTGCATGCCGTCCGGGCGTTGTGGGTTCCTGAGACCAGCATCGTCGACTACAGCCTGGTGATGGCCAAGATGGCGGACCGGCTTCGGTCCGCCGGTCACGAGATCATGCTGGGCGAGCCGGTGGTCCGGATCCACCAGGCGGACCGAAGTGTCGTCCTAGAGACGCCCGATACGGGCTTGTCGTGTGACCTTGCCGTCAACTGCGCTGGCCTGCATTCCGATATTGTCGCCCGGATGGCGGGGGTCGAGCCCGCCCTGCGCATCGTGGGCTTCCGTGGAGAGTACGTGGGTCTGAGCGGGCCGATCAAGGACTCGATTCGGCATCTGGTGTACCCGGTGCCCGATCCGCGCTTCCCCTTTCTGGGCGTGCACCTCACCCCGACGGTCGACGGCCGGGTGTTGTGCGGTCCCAACGCCGTTTTGGCCCTGGCCCGCGAAGGCTATGGGTGGGGAGTCATCGATTCGGTGTATCTGGCACGCACGCTCACCTATCCCGGGATGATCCGCCTGGCGTGGCGGTACTGGCCCATGGGGCTGGGTGAAATGTGGCGGTCTTGGAACAAGCGCGCCTTCACCGCCGCCCTGCGCCGGATGCTTCCCGATGTGCAGCCGCAGGACCTGGCGGCGGACGGGGCCGGCGTCCGGGCCCAGGCGCTGCTCAGGGACGGGAGTCTGATGGACGATTTCGCCTTCCGTGAGACGGAGCGGATGGTTCACTTGGTCAACGCCCCTCCCCCGCCGCCACGGCTTGTTTCGCCATCGCGGATGTGGTGGCCGAGCGACTCGCAGGGCTGGTATGAGTGAGACGTCGGCGGCTGTCTCGGCGGCCGTCGGGATGGCCAGGGACTTGGGGTTGTCGGTGGACTTACCGCAGATCCTGGCCGACCGCAGCAACCTGGTCGTTCATCTGAAGCCGGCGCCGGTGGTCGCCCGGGTGGCGACCATGACGGCCGCCTTAAGGGGACAGCCTGAGGACTGGCTGAAGCGCGAGGTCGCCATCGCCGGCTTCCTGGCCTCGAAAGGGGCAGCCGTCGTGCCGCCTGCCACGGAGGTCCCACCCGGCCCCCATCGGCGCGACGGCTACCTGATGACGTTTTGGAGATGGGTGGCAGAGGATGGTTCGGGCCGGCCAAATGGCGAGGCGGCCGGCCGGGCCCTACGCGAGCTGCACGCCGCCATGGCTTCCTTCTCTGGCGATCTGCCACTGATGGGTCCGATTGTGGATGACACGACCCACATGCTGGCCCTGCTGCGCAGGGGCGGGTGGCCATCACCCGTGCTTCTGGACGACGCCCAGGCTGTCCTGGCGAGGGCAACCGGCCTCGCCCGAGACGTCGGCGGTGTTCGACCCTTGCACGGGGATGCCTCTTCTGAGCAACCTGTTCGTCACCGGCCGGGGCTTGCTGTGGGCCGATTTCGAAGATGCCTGCCGGGGGCCGGCGGCGTGGGATCTAGCGGTGCTGGCTCGTTCTGCCGGAGCGGAAGGTCCAGACGTCGTGCGTGGCTACGGCGGCGCTCATTCGGTGGAAAGTCTCGCCCCCTTTATCGAGGCCCGTGAACTACAGGCGGCGCTGTGGGCGGCCGTGTTGGCAGGCCGAGATCCGGCAACGCGGCCCGATGCCGAGGCCCGATTGAGGCGACTTGCTAGGAGTTGAACACGCCGGCAGGAACGCGACAACCTGCCCCCTGGCCGTGTACTCCTGGTATATGGAAGATCCTCGTCAGGCCCGGCATCAGGAGTGAGACCATGAAACGATCTGTGCTGGGGGCCAGCCTGTGCTTGGCGCTGGCGATGATGGCCTGCGCTTCAGGCGGCACGCCCACACTGGCACCCCCCGAGCCAACGAGTGGTCCGTCGGCGTTTGACAGCGGGCGCACAGCATATGGCTTCTTCCCCAGCCCTCCTGAGATGACCACCGAGAGCCTGCTCGACCTGCTGCACGCCATGCGTGATCATGGCGATGTCGTCCTGGTCCAACGCGCCGTGCCTTGGCCTGATTTCTTGGACAGCCCAGACGGGGCGTCCCAGGATTTCACCGATGAGCAGAACCTGGTCACGGTGGCGGCACGCGACGGTCTGGAGCCGGTCTTCGTCATCGATCCGCTCAACGGCCTCGATCGGCGGCAGTTCGCGCCGCTTCCAGCCGAGCTCCGGGGGGCCGATTTTGGTACGCCTGCGCTGCGTCAGGCGTACCAAAACTACGCCGTGCGCGTGGCCAAGACGTTTCATCCTCGCTATCTGGGGCTGGCTTCCGAAATCAACACCTACGCCGACGCCCACCCGGATGATTTCCTTCAGTTCGTCGATCTTTACAAACAAACCTATGCAGCCATCAAGGCCGAGTCACCCGACACACAGGTCTTCGTCACCTTTCAGTGGGAAGATCTCAACAACCTGAGCATCATGAGCGAAGGCAAGCCGGCCTACGAGATCAACTGGGAGGAAGTGGAAGCCTTCGAGCCGGAGCTGGATCTATGGGCCATCTCGAGTTATCCGTTTGTGGCATTTGACGACGCCGGTCAGATTCCGAGTGACTACTATGCGCCGCTGTTGCGCCGAACGGACAAGCCATTGGCGGTGGCGGAAGGTGGCTGGCCATCGGCGGACGTGGCTCCATTCCATGGGTCGACCGACGATCAGATTGGCTACCTGCAGGCGATCGATGCGCAGCTCGGCAGACAGCTTACATTTTGGATCTACCTCGTCCTTCAAGACTTCAACGTCGAGGCTTACCGCCCGTTCCTGGAAGCCCAAGGGATGGGTTCTCAGGTCGACACGCTAGGCTGGTTCCAGTCGGTTGGCCTGCGCACCTACGACGGCCAGCCCAAGCCGGCCCTGGCGGTGTGGGACTCGATCGGAGCGGCGGCGCCTTAGCCCGACCCAGCCCGAGCTCCACCGCATGTGGGGTATCTGGGCCGTTGATGTGACGACCCAGGAATTCGGTCGCGCCCCTTCTTGTGAAGCGCTTCACAAGCCTCGCAGCATTGGCACTCATTGCCAAGGCACCCAATTCCGTCGAGAATAGACGGAGTTCGTGTTGTGTGGCAGCCTGCGGGCTGGCAGCGCTTCTCGCTCTGGAGTCCCATCCGATGCACATAACCCTTCTGAGCCTCGGGTCGCGCGGCGACGTGGTTCCCTACCTTGCCCTGGGCCGTGGGCTGCGCAGCGCCGGGCACGACGTGCGCATGATCACCTTTGAGGACTTCGAGCCGATGGTTCGGAGCTCAGGGTTGGGCTTCGCCCCTATGGGCGGGAAAATGCGTCTGCTCCTCACGCAGAACGCCGGGCTGTCAATGACCGAAGCCGGGACGAGCGTCATTCGCATGTCGCTGGCATTGCTGCGTATGTTCCGGGGGTTGGCCCAGGGTTTCGCCGATGATCTGACACCACGGCGCTTGCGGGAGACAGATTTGATCGTCAATCAGCTGCCGGGGGCCCTATACGGCCTCGAGCTGGCAGAGGCGGCCGGCGTGCCGATGGCCATGGCGGCGGTGATGCCGCTCGCCCCTTCCCGCTATGAGCCCATGCTGATCTTCCCTCGATGGCCGAGTGCGATCCCTGGCTACAACCGCCTGACACACTGGATCGCCTACCAAATCGCCTGGGGGATGTTTCGATCCGCCATCAGCCGATGGCGGACGGATGTCCTGGGCCTGCCCAGACCCCCCTTCTGGGGCTTCTGGCGCGGGCTTCAGGACGAACGGTTCCCTGTCTTCAATGCGTACAGTGCCCACCTGGCGCCCCCGCCAAAGGATTGGGGCGCCCACGTCCACACCACGGGCGCTTGGTTCGACGAAGAAACAGACTGGAACCCTCCGGAGGATCTGGTTCGATTCATCCATTCTGGGACGCAGCCGGTCTATGTCGGGTTCGGCTCGATGCCCTCCCGCCGGCCCGAGCACGGCACGCGTGCCGTGCTCGAAGCCTTGGAGCGGAGCGGGGTGCGGGCGGTGATCCATGCCGGGTGGGGCGGCCTTGTGCCCAGCGATCTGCCGGCCAGCATCTACCCCATCGGAGATGTCCCGCATAGCTGGCTCTTCCCGCGCATGGCGGCCGTGGTTCACCACGGCGGGTCGGGCACGACCCACGCCGGGCTGCGCGCCGGCCGTCCGTCGGTCCTGGTCCCGTTCGTGTTCGACCAGTTCACCTGGGGACGTCGGGTGGCGGCTTTGGGCGCTGGCCCGCCGCCAATCCCCCACAAGCAGCTAACCACCAGGCGCTTGTCGGCGGCCCTTGACCGGGCGGTCCACGATCCCGAGATGCAGTCGGCGCGCAGGCGAGTTCCAGGCCAAGATGCGCCTCGAAGGCGGCGTGGACGCAGCTGTCGAGGGATTGGCGTCCCTCCTGGCGTGATCATCGCTCCGGATGCCGGCTTCCGGGTTTGGCAACGGCCGTGCTAGAGTAGACTCGGCATCCAACCCACGCTCGAACTCGGGAGTTCCCCTCATGGCGCGCACGCTGATCAAGGATCTGCAACATCGTTACGTTGGATGACGAAGGCACGCTCCTGTTCGGCGCCGATTTGGGCATTGGCGATGGGCGTATTCTTCACGTGGGCATCGGTTCCCGAGGCTTTCGAGCCCGATGAAACCATCGACGGCCACAACAAAGCCGCGCTTGCCCGGCCTGGTCAACGCCCACTGTCACAGCCCGATGACCTTCGAACGCGGTTGGGCCGAGGACTTGCCGTTCGACCGCTGGCTGAACGAGAAGATCTGGGTGCAGGAAAGCGTGCTGACGTCGGACGACGTCTACTGGGGCGCCGCCCTGGCGGCGTGCGAGATGATCCACTCTGGCACGGTGATGTACAACGACAAGTACTTTCACATGGACCGGGTCGCCCAAGTGGTCCGCCAGAGCGGCATGCGGGCTTGCCTGACGTGGACCGTGTTCGGCCAGGAGACAGACGCTGCGTTTACCGGGCGGGATCTTGACGGGACAGTGGCGTGGGTCAGGGATTTGGCGGCCGAAGCTCATCCCCGCTTGCGCACTTACTTGGGGCCGCACTCACCCTACATCTGTCCGCCGGAATTCATCGAACGCGTGGTGGCATTGGCGCATGACCTCGGCCAAGGCATCCACCTGCATTTGGCCGAGTCGGAAGAGCAGGTAGCCAACTCGCTGGAGCGGCATGGGCAGCGGCCGGTGACGCTGATGAATTCACTGGGGGTGTTCGACGCCCCCGGAGGCTGCGTGGCAGCGCACTGCCTGGCCATAGACGAAGAGGACACGGCCATCTTGGCCGACAAGGGCGTGCACGTTGCCCATTGCCCCATTACCTATATGAAACTGGCCATGCCCTTCCCGACGCTCGAGGCGCGCTTGGCGGCAGGCGTGAACGTATGCCTGGGCACCGACGGGCCGGCGTCCAACAGCGATATGGACCTGTTCGCCACCATGCGGCAGACGGCATTGACCGACAAGTACCAGGGACGGGATCCCAAGCTGATCCCGGGCGATCTGGCCCTGCGGCTGGCGACGCGGCGCAATGCCCTGGGCTTCGAGGGCCGGGGGACGCTCCAGCCAGGAGAACCGGCTGACCTAATCTTGGTGGACCTCGACCAGCCTCACCTGCACCCGCTCCACAGCCTGGTGGCCAACCTGGTCCATTCCGCCAAGGGGTCCGACGTGACGGACATGATGGTGGACGGAGTGTGGCTGATGCGGGATCGACAATTGCTCACGCTCGATGAAGGCCAGGTTCTTTACGAGGCCGAGCGCCACGCGCAGGCGATGGTCGGTCGCGGCATGAAGCAGGTCCGTGAGTACAAGGCATAGGCGAGGCAAGCTGAGCTGAGCGACCTGGTTGAAGCGGGTCCTCAGGCAAACCGGCCGGGCAACTGCGTGCCACAGGATTGGCATGTGCCATCGTGTGTCAGTCGCCACTCCGCGAGCTGGTAGCCCCGCCGGCCGATCAAGCGCCCGCCGCACTCAGCACATGTTGTCTGACTGCCTTCGTCATCCGGGATGTTTCCCGTGTAGACATACCGTAGCCCGGCCGTCATGGCCTGCGCACGGGCCCGCTGCAGCGTGAGGGTGGGAGTGGGTGGCACAGCCCTCATGCGAAAATCGGGATGGAAAGCGGTGAAATGCAGGGGCATGTCCGGCCCCAAGTCTTGAAGGATCCAGCCGCAGAGCCGGGCCAACTCATCGTGGCCATCGTTGTGCCCCGGGATCAACAATGTGGTGATCTCAACCCAGACATTGGTTTCCGCTTTCAACCAAACCAGCGTCTCCAGCACGGGGGCTAGCGCACCGCCGCACACATCGTGGTAAAAGGGCTCTGAAAAGGCCTTGAGGTCGACGTTGGCAGCGTCGATGTGCCGAAAGAAAGCGGCCCGGGGTTCCGAACACATGAAGCCTGAAGTGACGGCCACCGTCCGGAGACCGAGCCGCTTGGCTTCTTTGGCACAGGCCATGGCGTACTCGGCGAAGACCACCGGCTCGTTGTAGGTGAAGGCCACGCCGCCGCAGCCTCTGGCGATGGCCAGCGCGGCCACCCGCTCCGGCGCGGCCCACGTATCCAGTCTCGCCATTTCGCTCGCCTTGGAGATGTGCCAATTCTGGCAGAAGTGACAACCCAGATTGCAGCCGACCGTCCCAAAGGAAAGCACCCTCGACCCAGGATAGAAATGGTAGAGAGGCTTCTTCTCGATCGGGTCGGTTGCCATCCCAGTGTTGTGTCCGAAAGCGGTGAGCACAATGCCGCCTTGGGCCGCCCGCCGGACGAAGCAGAAGCCTCGCTGCCCTTCTTTTAGTCTGCAGCCGCGCGGGCAAAGATCGCACTGGACTCGTCCGTCAGCTGCGGTGTGCCACCACCTGCCGGGAGTGACTCCGGGCTCGACCAGCCGCTCAGCGTCAAGTGAAGACATGATCTCTGCCTGGGGTGATCATGGGTCTGGATCTACCCAGAAGTAGCCCACCGCTGGACCCGCCTACCAGAAGGCGGCCGATGCGTAGCCGATGACGGGATCGTACTCCCCGGTGACGTCGCCGGAGGTGCGGTAACTCAGCACCTTGGCATGCTCCGTACCGAAGGCACGCGCAACAAGCATCATGGTGGCGATGGCTCCGGCTCCGCAGGCGGACGCCGCCCCCTCGTGTTCCGCCTGTAGAACGGCTTCTGCCTGGAAGGCTTCGACCCGGCGCAGCATCTCCCGATCCATCAGCACGGCAAGATGCTGCGGGTTGAAGTGCGAGAGGTCGGAGCTGGCGATCAGGAGAGGATCGGCATCATGAAGAGCAGTCGCCAGGGCTCCGACGAGCGCTGCAACAGTCGTTGGAGTCTGATGGGCGAGCATGATCGGCACCACAGGGATGGTTCCCAGAACCGTCTGAAGGAACGGAAGCTGGATCTCAATCGAATGCTCGGTCGTCTCGGCCGTGGGGGTCAGACTCATGCCGCTTTCGATCAGGAGGTTGGCATCGATACGGTCGATGAGCTCGCGATCCACGGGCACCGTCCCCAGGGGGGTCTTGTAGCCGGCGTACTGACAGACGAGGAAGGGCGACTCGTGGTAGGCGTGGTACGGACCGAGGATGACGACCGTGTCGTAGTCGGCATCCTTCAGGGTGGCGTAGGCGTGGGCGGCAACATCCCCTGAATAGACCAGGCCGGCGTGGGGAACGAGCAGGCCGCGGACTTTGCCGGAAGTCCCTTGCGATTGGTCCGAGACGATATCGAGCAGTCCCTCCAGGGACCGGCGGAGGTCGGCAGCGTTGTCCGGGTACCAGGTTCCCGAGATCGATGGGCGGAGATCCACGCGTGCCCCCTTGTCTCCGTGCGCGTCACAACCTCCGTTAAGCGGACGTCAGCCAACGGAAGACGTGCCACCCACTGGGTGTTGTGCCAACTCCATTGTGCTCCGATTCGGGCCGGTCTGGAAAGCGACGTATATCCTGAATCGGCCGGCAGAATGTCGTGCGTCTGCTCTCTTTGTTCGCGGTGGATCCCCCGCCGATCTGAAGCCAAGCGAACCTCTCCCGCTGACCCAAACGGGTAAGATACTCATGCTGCCCGCTGTCGACGCGGCTTTTTGAAGGGCTGTAACGCCGTTGTGAGAGACCTAAGGATGGGTTGGTCATTCCTATTGCTGGTGTCTGGATTGGCCCTGTCCGCCTGTGGTGAGGAAGCGAGACTCTTCCAATACTACGCCCCCTGCAAGATTGGCGAGCAGGTTTCGATGCCGGTATCCACCGATGAGCGGCTGTGCCCGCTCGACCATTAGAATCTGGCGAGTTGGAGATACTCTGGCACCGTCAATGCTCTGAATGGCGCGCTTGGGTACCTGGGCGCACGAAAGGACCAGACTTCCCATGGACGAGATCTTTCCCTGCCTGATCGTCAATGCCCGGCCGGCGGCCGGCAAGAGCGAAATCCTGGCCTATCTGGCTGGTCTCGACGACGCAACCCGAGCCCGTCGGTTCCACGTCGGCCGTCTGAAGACCTTCGACGACTTCCCGATGCTCTGGGCCTGGTTTGAGGAAGATGACCTGCTGGAGCGGATTTTCAACCGGCCGCGGCTGCACAGCACGCCCGATAGCTACTTCATCCACCACGACCTGTGGCATGTTTTGATCCGCCGCCTCGGGGCTGATTACGAACGGTGGCGGAGGGAGGCACCGGCAGGCTGGACGGGCGTGATCGAATTCTCGCGCGGCACGGAGTCCGGCGGATACCGGGCGGCCTATCCGCACCTGCCCTCAACCGTTCTGGATCAGGCGGCTGTGATGTATGTCCAGGTCTCCTATGAGGAATCGCTGCGCAAGAATCGGGCACGCGAGAATCCGGACCGCCCCGAGAGCATTCTCGAGCACAGTCTGCCAGACTCGAAGATGGCCCGTCTCTATCGGGATGATGATTGGGCCGAGCTCGCCGGTGCGGACGGCGGCTATCTTTCGGTCGAGGATCACCGGCTGCCGTTCGTGGTCTTCGAAAACGACGATGACGTGACCACGCGCGGTGGACCTGACTTGGCAGATCGGCTGGGGGCCTGCCTCGACAAGTTGTGGGATTTGCGGCGATCGGTCTGAGCCTCGGAAAGGGGCCGATTGTGAAGAATTGCACAAAACGACACATCTCGGATGTGGATTATGGCGACCGCTTCCCCCCAACGGGGGATTTGTGTCTGTTTGGCGAGAAATTCGCTTTAGAATGGGGGCTATTGAATTACCTCGCTGCGTCGGCCCGGGGAGTGGCCCACGCGTGATCATGGGAGGCTGGGATGAGCGGAGTACGAGTGTTGGTGGGAACCCACAAAGGCGCTTTCGTCCTGACATCGGACACCAAGCGCCAGACGTGGGAGGTGAGCGGGCCGCACTTTGCCGGCTGGGAGGTCTACCACATGAAGGGGTCGCCGGCCGACCCCAACCGGATCTACGCCTCACAATCAACCGGCTGGTTTGGGCAGATCATGCAGCGCTCAGATGACGGCGGAAAGACGTGGGAACAGGTCGGGAATGAGTTCAAGTATGCGGGGGATACGGGAACGCACCTCTGGTACGACGACACTCCCCACCCTTGGGAATTCGCGCGAGTCTGGCACCTCGAGCCGTCGCTGGACGACCCCGACACGGTGTATGCCGGGGTGGAAGATGCGGCGCTGTTTCGATCGACAGACGCCGGTCAGACCTGGCAAGAGCTGCCGGGCCTGCGCCAGCACTCGACCGGCCCGAACTGGCACCCTGGGGCCGGGGGACTTTGCCTGCACACGATTCTGATCGATCCGCAGGAGCCGAAGCGGATGTACGTCGCCATCTCGGCGGCAGGTGTTTTCCGCACCGAGGACGGCGGCGAAACCTGGCAGCCGATCAACCGCGGCCTGAAGTCGGAAGGCATCCCCGATCCTGATGCTGCGGTCGGCCACTGCGTCCATCGCATCGCCTTACACCCCACCAAGCCCGGGGTTTTGTTTATGCAGAAGCATTGGGACGTGATGCGCACCGACGACCACGGCGACAATTGGCATGAGATCAGCGGCAACCTGCCCAGCGACTTCGGCTTCGTGATCGACGTGCATGCCCATGAGCCGGAAACCTTGTACGTGGTGCCGATCAAGAGCGACTCGGAGCACTTCCCTCCGGACGGCAAGCTGCGCGTCTACCGGAGCCGGTCCGGCGGAAACGAGTGGGAAGCGCTGACGAAGGGGCTCCCACAGGAAGACTGCTACGTCAACGTCCTGCGAGATGCCATGGCGATCGATCACTTGGACCCGTGTGGCGTGTACTTCGGCACAACCGGCGGACAGGTCTACGGATCCTCCGACGGGGGCGACAGCTGGTCGCCCATCGTGCGCGATCTCCCGGATGTGTTCTCGGTCGAAGTGCAGACCCTGCCGTGATCCGCGTCGTCCTGCCACACCACCTGCGAAGCCTGGCCGGAGTGGGCAAAGAGATCACAGTCGAGGTCGAAGGGCCCGTGACTCAGCGGTCGGTGCTGGACGCTGTCGAGGCCGCCCACCCGAACCTGCGCGGCACGATCCGTGACCATGAGAGTCAGGAGCGGCGCCCGCTGGTGCGTTTTTTTGCCTGTGGAGAAGATCTCTCCAACCAGCCGCCGGACGAGCCGCTGCCGGAAGATGTGGTCACGGGCAAAGAGGCCTTCATGATTGTGGGTGCGATTGCGGGAGGATAAAGGAAAGTCGTTCCTTTGCTTGATCGAGCGCGGCCCGACCAAAAAGGTCGGGCCGTTTCATTGGTGACTTGGATGCCTCATTGGCCGAGATGGTCATCCGCCAGGCGCGTGGCCGTCAGCCGGGCCGAAATCAGGCTGGTGGGGATGCCCGTCCCCGGCCGGGTGCTGGCGCCGACGAAATACAGGTTGGCGTACTTCGGGTGTCGGTTCGACGGCCGGAAGTACGCCAGCTGCCGCAAGGTGTGGCTGAGACCGTGTGTGGACCCGTTCATCAGGTTGTAACGCCGTTGCCACGAAAGCGGCGTGAAACTAGTCTCGAATTTGATGTGGGAGGCAAAGTCGGAGATGCCAAGCAGTGCCAATCTATCGAAGATCGCCTGACGGGCCAAATCGCGGCTCTCCGCCACGTGGTTGTCACCCGGACGGAGGTGGGCCACGGGCACGATGCCTATGAGCGAATCCTCTCCCGGCGGCGCCATCGCAGGATCGAGCCGAGCCGGTGCGTGTAGATAGAGGCTTGGGTGGCGCGGGAAAGTGCCCGGCCGGGCGAGGTCATCAAAGTTGCGCCGGTAGTCGTCGACCAGGAACAGGCTGTGCGGCGGCAGCTCCACCAAAGGGGCGTCCAGCCCCCAGAAGAAGCTGATTGCGGAGCACGAGTAGGCTTTGGCCGCCAGCTTCCGACTCGAACTCGTGTCGGGCAGGAGTTCTTTGTAGACGTAGGGCAGATCGGCGTTGGCGATGATGAAGTCGAACGGCTGCATCTGGCCGTCGTCAAAGACAACCCCCCGGGCGCTGCCGCCAGACACGGAGATCTGCGCCACCGGACGGTTGAAGGCGAATGCCACGCCATTGGATTGCGCCACGGAAAACAAACTCTCGACGATCTTGCCCATCCCCCCGCGCGGGTACCAAACACCATGGGCGAACTCGGTGTAGGGCATCATTGAAAACGTGGCCGGCGCCTCGAACGGGCTGAGCCCCATGTACACGTCCTGAAACGTGAAGGCCGCCTTGAGCCGGGAGGAGCGAACGAAGCGGCCCATGTGGCGATAGTGTCTGGCGAAGGGCTTCACCTGGTACGCCAGGGGGATATTGGCGGCGCTGAAGAAGTCACGGGCGCAGCGAAAATCGCGACACACGAGGCGCGCCATCGCCAATTCGTAGTGGCGTCGGCCCTCATCCAGATAGCGCAGATATGCCTGGAAGCTGCCGGGTTCCATGGCCTCGAGCTGCTGGCGCATACATTCCAGGTCCGAACTCAGGGCCAGTTTCGATCCATCGTCGAAGATCAGATGATAGGAAGGATCGACCCGGAGCAGATCCAGATGAGCCTGCAAATCTTCCCCCAGCGCAGCGTATTCGCGGGCGTAAACATCCGGCATAATAAACAGCGTCGGTCCGGTGTCGAAGATGTGGCCATCCCGCGTGATGCGGTCGCAACGGCCCCCTGGGCGCGGGTTCCTTTCGAACACCGTCACATTGAGCCCCATCCGAGCCAGGTGAGCAGCGGTCGCCATCCCGCCGATGCCGGCGCCGATCACGGCCGCCGTGTGGGATGGTGAGCTCCGGATCACCGGCCCCTGGGCCCGACGACGCCTTTTCTCTTTGACGGGCGAAGAGGAGCTCATGGGCTGACCCGTCCGCCTCGCAGGGCCGGGCGCCGACGCTGCGAGGTGATCAGCGCAGCCGCCAGCGATGAGAGCGTTCTGCGCGGCAGACCGGGAGAGGGATAGGCTCGCCGCAAAACATACTGGCTGCGCTCGATGGCCTTGAGCAGCCACAGGAAACGCTCCTCGTAGGCAAAGCCTGCCAGACGGCAGCGAAGGCTGCCAACCTGACAGAGATAGCGACCCCCAATCTCGAAGTGCCGGCGAGCGTCTGCCACACGTTGCCGGACCCAATCACGATAGGCGGGCTTGTCGAAGTCAGCTGGGCCGAGATGATGCAACTCGAGGAATTCGATGGGGATGTTGACATAGCCGTTGTCAACGTCTTCGCGCGCGTCGCGCAGCATGTGGGCAATATGGGCGCCAGTGGCGGCGTGATAGCGCAGGCCCGGGTCGGGTGCAGGACAGTCGTGGCCGATGAACCAATGCAGGGCGTCCGTGACGGCCACGGACAGCGCGTGCGTGTAATGATCGAGTTCCCCCTGATGGATCAGGCGTCCCTTACGCTCCGAGTTCGAAGGACATGACGTCCAGCATGTTGGAGATGTACGACGCCAAGCTGCCTTCAGGCGTGAGGTTGCCCATGATCAGGTCAGCGACGATCTGCTCTTCAGGGGACTTTGCCGAATAGGCATGCCCAGCATAACAGGCGTCGATCAAGTCGCTCTGGCGCGAGAGGAAAGCGGATCTCTCGGCGGCGGACTTGAGCGTGATGTCCAGCTGATCGTCGACCCACCGGAAATAGCCATAGGCCCGATAGGCGTCAGGGATCCGGTCCCGGTCGACAAGCAGGCGGACGGTCCAGTAGGCTTGGCGACTGGCGTGGTACGTGATGGTGGCCGCGCGTGCGGCGGAGATGTTCGACGAGCGGTCCGTGGCGAGTTCTCCTGTGTGAGTGTGATGATGCCCGCTGACATTGCCAGCGGAAATGGCCTGGGTCCATCATCCGGCCTTTGGCACCGTGAATACTGAAGATGCGCCGACATGAGGCTGATATTCAACTTCGGGCCACGCTGGTCTTGCCCGCCCAGTATCATGGAACTCTCCCCCATCGCTTTGTGAAGGAACACACAAACGAAGCGCGTCGCCCCACTGGTCCTTCCGCAGCGTGCGCCGGCCAGATCGGTGGGCAACTTCCTGGGCGTTGTGTTCCGAGTTCGGGTGGCGGCTGGAAGGTGGACCCCCGGGGCAGGTCGATGCCTCCCCCAGATATGCGGTCTGCTTGAGAATCGCTGTCTTATAATGAGGAGGCCGGACCTGGCTGTGCCGGGCCGATTGAATCCCTGTGATAGGCGCAATGAAAGACGCTGATTGGCAGTTTGATGCCCTCGACCTGCGGCCGGTCGCCCGGTGGCTGGGTGCACGCCAACCTCCCCCTGAAACTGGGACGTCGCCCGAGTCAGGGCCGTCTCAAGTGAGGTCAGCACGCCGAAAAGGTCTTCCTCAGGTGGCTTTTGGCCGGCTGGAAGCGCGTGCGCACAGCGACACCTACTTCGACACCCCCGATTGGCGATTCCACAAAGCGGGCCTCTCGCTCCATATCCAACAATCCGGAGGCAGCATTGAGGGCAAGCTGAAGTCCTTGAGGGCCGGTCACGGGATGTTGCGCAGGGGGTCAGAGATCCGGTCGCTGCTCGCGTCGGAGGATATCCAGGCCTTGAAGGATGACCCCGGCCGCCTTGGCGAATGGGTTCGGTCGCTGGCAGGGACAAGACCACTAAGACCCCTGTTTGACCTGAACTCCACCCGTCACCCATTTGCGGTTCTTCTAGATGGCCTGAAGGTCGGGGAAGTTGTGCTGGATGAAACGTCGATCAGTCCGGTTCAGGGGTCTGAGTCGGCACGCCTTCGGCGGGTGGAGATCTACGTGCCCAAGAAGACCCACGATCTCCTTCGCCCGTTTGTGGACGATCTTCGTCGGGCGTGCCGTTTGAGTCCGGCCCAGGCGTCGAGGTTCGACGCAGGCTTGCTGACACTCGACCTGGTGCCTGAGCGGCCCCCTGAACTCGGTCCGACGGTGGTCGACGAAGCGCCAGGCATGGGGGAGCTTGGATATGCGGTTCTTCGCCGATACTTCTCGGCGGTGCTCCTGAATGAGCCCGGCGCGCGTGTGGGGGAGGACATCGAAGCACTGCACGACATGCGCGTCGCCATTCGACGCATGCGGGCCGCGCTGGTGCTATTCGAGCCGGCCCTCGCTTACCGCTCACGCACCGTGCGCCGTGAGCTCGGCTGGATCGCGGGTCGGCTGGGCGAGGTCCGAGATCTGGACATCCAACTCGAGTGGATGAACGCATGGTCCGGCGATCTTGCCAACGAAGATCAGCAATATCTGGACGACCTGGGTCAGGCGCTTCGGCGGCGCCGATGGCGAGCCCGGCGGGACATGCTTCGATCGCTCGATTTAAGGCGCTATGACCGCTTAGTTGTGCGGATTGCAGATATTCTTCGAAAGGGACCCCCACGCCGTTTGCGCGCCGCCAAGGCGCCAGCGCTGGCTGTGTTCCCAAACCTGATTGACCAACGACATGCGAGTGTGGAGACTGCTGGCAAGCGGATCCGCCCCAATTCATCCGTCGGCTCGTATCACCGCTTGCGCATTCGGTGCAAGCGCTTAAGGTATGCCATCGAGAGCGGGCGTGATCTTTATGGTTCATCGGCCTCAGGGTATCTCGACGTTTTGGTCAGGATCCAGGACAACTTGGGTGAGCATCAGGATGCTTGCGTTGCGCGTGACCATCTGCAGGATCTGCTGGAGACCGAGGAGGGTCGCCTCTCGACTCGGGTCATCTTCATGATGGGGCGCGCTTCTCAGCGCTATGATCAGACAGCTGTAAAACTGAGGAAGCGATTTCCCAAGGTCTACCCTCAGGTCAGCGGGAAGGCTTGGATACGTCTCAAGCGGGCCATGCAGAAGCGGTCGGTCGATCTGAGCGCCGCGGCATGGCCAACTGCCTCAGCCCAAGCCATACCCGCCGAAGACGGCCAGTCAGGGGAGACGACGTGAAAGTGCTGATTGTCCGGCATGCGATTGCCTACAGCAGCGATCCCTCCCAGTGGCCGGACGACCGACAACGGCCGTTGTCATCTGACGGGGAGCGGAAACTGCGCCGGGCGGCCAAGGGTTTGATGAAAGTCGAAGGAAAGGTCGATGTCGTGCTGAGCAGCCCATGGACCAGGGCATGGCAAACTGCAGAGATCTTGCACGAGGTGGCGGGGTGGCCGGCCCCGACCGGATGTGAGGCGCTTGAGGGCAACCGCAGTCCGCGAGGTGTCGTGGCCGTTCTCAAGACGTACAAGCATGTCCAAGCCGTCGCCTTGGTCGGCCATCAGCCGCAAGTAGAGGGGTTGGTGTCCTACCTTTTGACGGGAGACGCTGCCCGTGTGATGTTGGGGTTCAAAAAGGCTGGGGTGGCGCTGCTCGAGCTGGATCCGGCGCTCAGGGCGGGGACGGCCAGACTGGTCTGGTACCTGCCGCCCAAAATGCTCAGGGCACTGGGCTAAACCTGGATTAGGGTCAAGCCTCTATCGCCGGGATGTCCGGGGTCTCGCCTTCGACTGTCCCGCCAGTCGTCGGGGTCATCCGATCGATGATCTCTTCAATGCCCGCCTTCAATTCCGCAAACACCACACCGATGGGCTGATTGCCGTTGATCACGCTGAAGCCGAATTCGTCCGCCATGCCGCGGTACTGATCGAGAAGGGCCCTTTGGTAGTCGATGTAGTTGTCATACAGATCGCGTCCCCCAAGAAAATCCTGCCCTGATTCCCAATAATCGAGCCCGGTTGTATCAATAATCCGCGGCACGAGATGCTCAACGTCAATGTCGAGGTAGAAGATCTTGTCGGGTATCAGGGCCATCCCGTAGACGTCGTCCATCCAATCTCGGGGCACGCCGCGCAACACGGCTCGGGCGATGAGTGAGAAGATGTAGCGGTCGACCAGGGCCACCATGCCGGCCCGCAGCGCAGGGATGATGTGCCTCTCGAGCCGGTCCCAGAAATCGGTGGCATAGAACAGGTTGAGGGTAAGGGGGTCGAGGGTGTGACCACGTTTGGCGCGCTCGGATGCCCCGGCTGGCCAGGTCGGAGCGCCGAAAGCCGGATTGCACGACGGCAAATCCCTGATCCTCCAGCCATTCTCGAAGCAGCGCGATCTGCGTCGAACGGCCAACGCCGTCCGTCCCCTCAATGACGACCAGGCGCCCGGGGAAGGGCTCGGTCTGAATGCCAGGCGGGCGGATCCCGTAGAACCTGGGGGCGTTCATCAATTGGTCCTTTCCCGCAGTCGAACTTCGTCAAGGTAGCGGCCGCTCAACCCATGGGCCTTGAGGGCGTTCTGGATACCGGTCTTCTCCATGCGCACGATCCCATCCAGGTAGGGCCGCACGATCTGCCTTACCAGTTGCTGTTGTACGACCAGGGGTTGCGTGGCATCGACGCGGACCATCCTGTATTCATTAACCAGGTGATCATACTCATTCTTGATCAAGCCCTGGAACAGTCGGAATGACTCGGGAGGATTGTGGCTCAGATCCAGGTCGAGGCCGGCCTCGTAATACTTCAAGGCAGGGCGGCCCTTCAGGATGCGGGCAATGGCCTCGTCCAGGGGGACGTCGAAGTAGAAGCTGATAGTGGGTTCTACGGCGAAGGCATACAGTTGACGCAACCAGGCGCGATCGAGCCCGCGGACACCATCCCGGGCAAAGGCGGTGTAAACATAGCGATCCGCCAGAACGATGGCTCCTGCCTGCAGCGCGGGGATGACCTGCATGTACAGACGGCTGGCGAAATCCGCCGCGTGAATGAGACTGAACGACACGGGTGTCAGCATCCGGCGCCGTTTACCGCGCCGTGTCGTTCCCTTCACAATGGGAGATGAATTCCACTCCGTGAACACCACCAGGTAGCCCTCGCTAAGAAGCCACTTATGGAGCAGGTCGAGCTGCGTGCTCTTGCCGGAGCCATCGATGCCCTCAACGATGAAAAGCTTTCCGGGATAGGTGTTTTCGCGCAATGAGTCCATGTCTGAGCCTCAATCCTCGAACTTGAGTTGCCAACCGAAGACTTCAGGGAACCTGTCTGCCAGGGTAGCCAATCGGCCCCCGTAGGGAACCGGGAGAAACATCCCAAGGTGGGCCTGGCGCTGGTCGTGAAAGGCTACCGGAATCCCGTGATCCGGCGGTAGCCGCTTTTCCACCTCATCCGCCAGCGCCAGAATCAAAGCCGCCTTTTCCAGCTCGGGCGCATCGTCTTTCGAGAGCACAGGGCGATAGACGCGCCAATCGAATTTGCGGCGGCGAGCTGTGCTGATAGTGGCCGCCAACAACGCCAGACGGCGGTGGCTGAACCCGACCAGGCTGGCCGACACCAGGGTCGAGGCTGTGTGTTCAAAACGCCCGAAGTAGTCGATGCTCTTGCCGATGTCTAGGAGCCAAGCGGCGTGGCGCAAGCATTCCTGCATTTCGTCCCTGGCGTCAGGGTCGAGGGTCGACTGGAGCGCGCTGGCCAGTCCCTCCCGCCGCTGGGCCGACCGCTCGTCCCAGGCTGTAAACCGCCGCGCCAGAGCTTCGATCGCTCCCTGGCGGACGGTTGAAGCTGGAGGCAGCTCCGACAACACGGTCGACAAAGCGAAGCCCTCACGCAACCCCTTCCCGGAAACCTCGGCCTGCTTGGCCTTGAGCAGCCGGAGCAGGGTGTACAAGATCAACACGCCGGCAACAATCGAGTCCCTGCGATCAGCTTTGAGGGCGCGGTATGGCGCTCAGCCCATCGCGCGTCACCCCTGTCAAATGCCCCACCATGGCTTTGAGCCTGCGGCGGGTCAGGGCGTAGCCATGGATTTGCGGAATGGCATAACGATGTTCCGCCTGATCGATCTTGGCCACATTCCGCACGGTCCCCCCGGTTGCGACCAGGTGCTCGTCCTTCCTCAGAGGACGAATTCCAGCCTCGTGCAACACCTTTTCGACATGCATTTGAATGTCATCAGCCTCAGAACTGGAGGGGGTCTCATGGTTTAGGAAACGGTCGCTGAGGAGCAGTGCGCCCAGAGGCAGGCTCCAGGTCTGGAGAAGCTGGCGATCGCGGAAATGGGCAATTTCGAGGCTGCCGCCGCCGAGGTCGATCAAGACCCCGTCATTGACATCGACGCTGTGGATGGCGCCCATGAAGGCCAGCTCGGCTTCCCGCTGGCCATCGATAATCTCGACTTCGATGCCCAGCCGATCCTCAATCATGGCGACAAGATCATCGGCATGCTCGTATCCACGCACGCTGTAGGTGGCGAGGGCTGTCAATTGATCGGCCCCGGCCCCTATCGCGACCACACGGAAGTCTTGCAGGGCAGACATGAGCGTCGTTGGTGGCTTGTTCGGCCGTCTCGCCACCGCCGCTCAACCCACGAAGAAGCTTGAGCGCAGCCCGTGAATCGGCCACAGCCTCGTATTGCCCATTGCTGTGTATGTGATAGACCGTCACCCGGCTGGTGTTGGACCCAATATCGATCACGGCCAAGTGCTCAGAATGTGTCTTCCTGCGCGGGCGGCTGAGATTCAGTGAAAGCGCCAAGGGAAGCCTCGAGGTTGAACGTGGGCGAGGGGTCATCTGTTCCGGAAGACCGCCGGACCCAACTTCCGTGCTTGCTGTTGTGGGCGTGAACCAGGGTGACGAGCCAGTCGTCTGGCGGCGTTGCGTCATCTCCCGATTCTATGATACCCGCGAATGTGTATCGGAAGGGCGGCGGAATGATCCTTCGGCTGGGATGGGACGTGCAGAGCCGCAGATGAGAGTTGATTAGAGGGCCGATTTGCCCGATAATCAGTCCACAGACCACTTGATTGTCCTTCCACGATGATGGTTGGAGGTGTCGGGTCAAATCGGTTGCTAAAGGCGGCCGCGGCGTCCCGGCAGGGATCTCAGCCGGCGAACGGCATCCGCTTCCCGGGGAGGACAGTTACTCGGCTCGGGGAATTGAGCATTAGCGAAGGGATTGTGCGATGAGCAAGAAGGCTGAGGTGAAGCCCAAGCATAAGGCCCCCAAGAAGACCTCCAAGACGCACGATCCCTCGATGTACGATGAGCAGGGTAGGCTAAAACGGAAGGTCTATGAGCACGAATTGGCTCGGCTGCAGGAGGAGTTGGTCAAACAGCAGTATTGGATCAAGGAAAAGGGCCTCAAAGTGTGCGTCATCTTTGAGGGCCGCGACGCCGCCGGCAAAGGAGGCGTGATCAAGCGGATCACCCAGCGTCTGAACCCCCGTATCGTTCGTGTGGTTGCCCTGGCCACCCCCACCGAACGCGAGGCGAAGCAGTGGTACTTCCAGCGCTATACGCCCCACCTTCCGGCCGCCGGCGAAATGGTTCTGTTCGATCGCAGCTGGTACAACCGCGCCGGCGTCGAGCGGGTGATGGGTTTCTGCACCGACGATGAATATCGGGAGTTCATGCGGTCCTGTCCTGAGTTCGAGCGCATGTTGGCGCGTTCGGGGATGGTCCTTATCAAGTACTGGTTTTCAATCAGCGACGAGGAGCAGGAACGCCGATTTCAGCTACGCAATCACGACCCGATGCGCCGCTGGAAGCTCAGCCCGATGGATGTCGAGTCACGATCGAAGTGGGTCGAGTACTCGCGGGCCAAGGACGCCATGTTGATGTACACGGACATCGAAGAGGCCCGGTGGTATGTGGTCAATGCAGACGTCAAGCGACACGCTCGGCTCAACTGCATCAGCCACCTGCTGAGCCTAATCCCATATGAGGACCTTGACTCCGGAGCCTGTGGAGCTGCCCAAGCAGCAACTGGACACCGGCTATGTGCGCCCGCCGATCACCGACCAGGTTTGGGTGCCGGCGATCTACGGCGAGAACCCGCCGGGCGCGATCGCCGGCTGACGCTGGGGCACACGGGGCATCTGGACCACGCGGCTCACAGGCTTGTCCCACAGCCGGAGCCTGCCTCGAGAAACAAGTGCGACCGTCGCCCTGGACCTCAGCTCCATCTACGGCCACGCATTCGTCCCTCCTCAGATAACGCGCGTTGAGGACCTTGGCTTCATTCTGCGGCCCAAACCTCTTACTGCACGGGCGCCCGATTGTGCCGTATCATCGATTTCAAAAGCGAACCGGGGCTCGAGTCTTCGAGAGTAAGAACAGCGCCGGATCCCCGGCATTTGTCCCTGATGGGATGGCTGCCAACTGTTCCTTGGGATCTCATCGTCGCCGGGTAGATCGGCGTTTCTCCCCAAAGGCCAATCCTCGGTCAACGTCCCAAATCTTGCCTTTACGTGACTGGCCAAGCCTTCGATTGCTGCGGACCTTGACCAATCAATGTGCCTGTCGGAAGAGCCCGACGAGCGCAGGGCGGGGATCACTACGAGCGGCGGTTGTCTCTGGGCTGGGTCGACGCTAGTGCGGGTCCTCGACTCCCAACCTTGACAAACGTCGGCGGGATCTCCTGGCCGATTTGTGACGGAATTCACAAATGGGACGAATCCTCTGGGCCAGCAGCCGACCCCAGAGGGGCAAGGTTGCGCCTGGTTGAATTTGGCAAGAGAATCGTGAGGTTGTCCCGCTACCTGGCGGAGGCTGTCCCGGCGGGCCAAGCCCGGAGCGCACCGCAACAGTCGACATTGCTCGGAGTCTTGTGGAAGGTAAGGGAGACTTGATCCTAGGACTCTTCCGAGAGCCGCGCGGCGCCCACCGCGTCGCATGGATTCGCCTGACTCTGACGCTGCTCCTGTCTGCGATCTACCTTGGCTATCTCGTCTTCGTCATCGCCGGCAACCGGGGGCCCGTCGACTACGAGACCTTCATGAGGTTGGGAACGCAATTGGCGCACGGAGCCAAGGTGTACGGTGAGAACAGTTTCTATCCTCTCCCCTACGTAGGCGTTTTTGCGGCCTTCAGCCTCATGCCCCGACCAGTTTCCTTGGCGTTGTGGCTCGGCGGCCCCGTGCTCTTGGCGCTGGTCATCGCGCGCTTCCGTCCATGGGCCCTAGCGTTTGCGCCCGTCTTCTCTCATTTTGTCGGCGGTCAATCGTCCGTGGTGGGGCTGTTGGGTTTCTTTGGATATCGAACCAACCTGGACCCGTCAAGCTACCTCGGTGGGGTCTACCTCTCGCTGACTTGCCTCAAGCCCCAGTTGGCAATCGTCCCGGTTGGTTTTGCAGCGTGGACCTGGTTCAGATCCTTTCGATCCGACGGCCGGATACCACGACAATTCCTGGGCTTCGCCGTCGCCCTGGCCGTGCTGTACTTGCCGGCCTTCATTCTTAGACCGACCTGGTTGCATTCCTGGTTGAGCGTCCCCCGGCCGGTGTTCGGACGCGCCATTTCGGGGGCCATTCCGCGCCTTCTGCTAGTAGTGGGCTCTCCGGGTGCCCCAGCGTATTGGGCGATGTGGCTGGTCCTGAGCGTTGTGGTCGTTGCCCTGGCGTGGCGGCTGAAGGGGAGGAGCCATCCTTTGGACGTGCTCGTGTTGCTGGGGTTCATCATCAGCCCGCTCGTGCATGACTACGATCTGATTCAAATTCTTCCGCTGGTTTGGGGGCCCCTCATGCCAGCCGCCGCCGTCGTGCTGTCTCTGCCGGGATGGTGGACGGTGATCTTCCAGTACGCCAATGATGCGGCCTGGGTCACCTTCACCGTCATCGCCCCTGGACTGTTGCTGGTGTATCTGCTCCAGTGTCGGCGAAACCTTGGGGGTGAGTCGGACAGGTGCGGAGCTCCCTCGGTCGGGGATGTCCACTCTGACGATCAACGTGAGCTGGACGAGGTGAGCGTACCGTCAGGCTCAGCCTGAGCGTGGGGGTCTGGACCGCGCCGCCGCCATCAGGGCTGAACGGGCAGTGGCGCATCGCGCAGAGCATCCGGCCGCCGCGATTCCGTAAGGGGCAAGAAAGCCTCAGCCTGCACCGTCGAAGATGAATCAAAAAGCCACCTCTTTGGGTGGCGGCACCCCCAGGGCACAACTAGGTGGGCGCGGAGGGCTCGAACCTCCGACCTCACGGATGTGAACCGTGCGCTCTAACCGGCTGAGCTACGCGCCCATGGTGGCGAGATTATAGCAGACGGGGGATGGGGTCACAAGAGGTGGCGCGTCCCGGGGCGGCCATTCGCCTCCTCGGCAGGGGGTGCTATAATCGCCGCGGCAAGGCTGTATCCGCCGGCGGCCGACTCATCGGTCCGCCCGACTCAGGCCAAGGACCCTGCCCATGCTCGCCATCGACATCCCCGGCCGCGGCCAGCTCCAAATCGAGCACCTCGTGCTGGACGTCAATGGAACCCTGGCGGTCGACGGCGTGCTCATCGAAGGCGTGGCGGCCGGCCTGGAGCGCCTTGAAGGGCTTGGTGGAGATCCACTTGCTGACGGCCGACACGCATGGCCGCCAGGCGGAACTGGATGGCCAGCTCGGGCTGACGGCCGTCCGCATCCTGCCTGGGGGCGAGGCGGAGGCCAAGGCGGACGTTCGTCCGGGAGCTTGGGGCGGACGAGCGTGATCGCCTATCGGCCAAGGCGCCAACGATGCCGGGATGCTGCGCGAGGCGGCGATCGGCGTGGCGGTCATCTCTCCGGAAGGGACTTCGGTCGAGGCCCTGACCGCCGCCGACCTGATTGTGCCGGATATCCTGTCCGCCCTGGCCCTGCTGGACAACCCCCTGCGACTGAAGGCGAGCCTGCGACGATGAGCCCCGAGTCGCCCGAATCCCTCAACAACCCCGAGCCAACTCCCGCCGTCCCGACGGCGACGGGCCGGCCGCATGCTGACCCAGCTTCGCGCCGACGAGCGTGAGGCCTTCCTCGAAGAGCTGGCGCACGACGTCTCCCCCAGCATCGATCTGTATCTGCGCGCCCTGGCGGCCGGTGTGGTGATCGGCTTGGGGTTCCGTGTTGATCAGGAAGCCTTGTTGGTGGCGGCGTGTCCTGTTGGCGCCTTCCATGGCGCCGGTGATCGGCCTGGCCCTGGCAGCGGTCTCGGGCTCGACGCGTTTCCTGCTGCGGCTGTTGGGCGGCCTGGTCGTCGGCCTGGCCCTGTTCAGCGTCGTCTGCCGGTCTGGCCGGGGGCCTGGCTCGTCCCGGCAGGATTGGGATCGGTGCTGGTCTGGAGCCACACCAAGCTCAACCTGATCGACTTGGCCGTGTTGCTTGGTGGCTGCGGTGTTGATGGCACGCCAGTTCGGCCAGGGTGAGGGCTTATCCAGGCTCGCCAGCGCGGCGGTAGCCTACGAGGTGCTGACGCCTTTGGCGGCGGCTAGTATTGGGTTCGTACGGGGGAGATCCCGAGCTGTGGCATGGGGCGCTGCTCATCGCCGGGCTTCACCTGGTGTGGGCGGTGGTCTCCGGATTGGGGACGCTGGCGCTGCTCGGCTTTCGACCGCTGATCGGCAGCGGCCATTCGCTGGCCGGGGCGATCGTCATGATGGGCTTGGTGGCGGGCTTGAGCGCCGTGGGTCTGGGGGCCTCGGTCGTGGCGGCCGTGCCGACGGCGACGCCCACGCCGACGATGACGCCCACGCCCAGCCACACGCCGACGGCGACGCAAACCGCGACCTCCACCGCCACGGCAACAGCCACAGCCACGGCGACGGCCACCGCAACGGCGACGTTCACGCCACCCAACCCCGCCGACGGCGCTCATCCAGGGGACAGGCGGCGTGGGGGTCTTCTTCCGCCGATCTCCCGGGGGCGTACTCGGTCGGGGGTCTATTGGACGGCGCCAGGTGGAGATCCTGTCGGGACCCGTCGACTACAACGGGGAGCTGTGGTGGCAGATCCGGACGACAGACGGCCAAGTTGGATGGATCCTGGCCGGCTACATCGAGCAGGTCACGGGCACCCCGACAGCGGTAGCCTCTCAAGCGGCGACAAGACTCCATCGTCGCACTGCCACGACGGTGACACGGGGGCTGATCGTGAGCCCTGACGAGTCCAGCGCCTCGGCGCAATCGGCTGACGGCTTGGCTCCGAAACTCAATCGAGCACAATTCCCGGCGAGGCGGCGCTCGGTTTGCTTTCGATCAGCAACAGCCAGCACAGAAGTTTGTAGCGGGCACAGCAGGCCGTGCCCCAAGCGGGTTGAAGGTAGTTTCGGAAGCTTGAGATCCCAGGACCGCGAGCTTGACGACAATAAGAGGAGGCTGTCCCATCCGGGACAGCCTCCTGGACATCTGCAGCTTGCTGATGGTGGACAGCGTCGCGGCCTATCCCTTGACCGAGCCGGCCAGCATGCCGCGAACGAAGAAGCGCTGCAGTCCGAAGAATACCAGCATGGGGACGATGAAGGACAGGAAGGCGGCGCCGGTGAGGATATGCCAGTTGCCGCCGCGCGGATCGATCAGGTTGGTGATCTGGACCGTGAGCACCGGGTGGCCGGTGAGGAAGATCTTGGCCACCAGGAAATCATTCCAAATCCAAAGGAACTGGAAAATCCAGAGCGAGGCGATGGCTGGCAGGGAAAGCGGTATGGCCAACTTCCAGAAGGCCGTCCAATGGTTGGCACCGTCGATGTACACCGATTTAAACACCTCTTTGGGCAGCCCGCCCATGAAGTTGCGCATCAGGTAGATGGCGTAGGGCAGGCCGAACCCTGTGTGAAACAACCAAATGCCCACGAAGGTGTCCTGCAGACCGATGCTGGTGTACATGCGGGCGATCGGCACCAGCGCCAGCTGGAGCGGGACGACCTGCAGCCCGACCAAGAAGGCAAACAGCCATTGCCGGCCTTTGAAGTCCATCCAGGCGAAGGCGTAGGCGGCAAACCCGGCGAACAAGATCGGGAGCAAAGCCGCCGGCACAGCCACCGCCACCGTGTTCAAGAAGGCCTGCCCCATGCCCTCCGGATTGAGCATGTCCTTCCAGAAATTGCAGGTGAACTTGGCGAGCGTGCTCCCGACGCCTTGCTGGCAGTCGGTCAGGTAGTCCCCCGTCCCCTTGTAGCCCACCAGGGCGTCGGCGTAGTTCCGAAGGGTGAAGTCGAGCCCACCCGTCGGGGAGTTTTCGCCGTCGAGGATTTGCATGTATTGGATCACTGGAGCCAGCACGGCCTGGGCATCGCGCGGATTGTCAGGCAGGGGCGGGTTCTTCAAATGGGGCCCGCCGTTGACGTCCTTCTTGAGGAAGGCCAGCAGGCTGGCCGAGCGTGCGAACTGCCCGACGATGTTCGGGTCGGACAGGTTAGCCTGCGGGATGGCGTCGCCCTTGGGTCCATGACAGGAGGCGCAGTAGGTGGTGTACTCCTGCTTGCCGGCTGGCGTGCTGGGCAGGAAAACGGTCCACCATCCGGTGGTGCGGACGGCCTCGCGGCTGCGGAAGGAGGTGATGAACACGCCGAAGGTTGGGACGACCCACATGAGCACCAGGACAACCAGGGCGAGATGCACGGGAAGCTTGTTGAAGAAGCGGTTGAGGCGCGGAGAAGGGCTTCATCGCATGGCCTCCTGCTCCTGAAAGCGTCTTGACGTTGAAGTACATGACCGGGATGGTGAGCACGAGCAGCAAGACGGCGATGGCGGTCGATCGGCCGACATTGGTCACGATCAGCTTGAACATGCGGTTGGCGATGACTTCGGTGCCGAAGTTGCCGCCGGTCATGACGAAGACGATATCGAAGATCTTGAGGACGATGATGATCAATGTGGTCGCCACGACGGTGATGGTAGGCAGGATCATTGGGATCATCACCTGCCAAAAGAGCTGCCACTCGTTGGCGCCGTCCACCCGGGCGGCTTCGAGCACCTCACCGGGAAGCCCTTTCAGCGCCGCTGACAGGATGGTCATGCTGAAGCCGGTCCACAGCCAGATCCCGACCATCATCAGGGCGAAGTTGTTGATCGGCTGGCTGCTCATGAAGGCCACAGGTTGGGCGCCCACGCCGGTGATAGCCGCATTGAGCACGCCGATCTGCGCTTCGTTGGCCCCGGTCTGGATGGCGTACATAAAGCGCCAAATCACGCCGGCGCCGATAAACGAGATCGCCATCGGCATGAAGATCAGCGATTTGACCAGGCTTTCATAGGAAACCCGGTCCGCCAGCACGGCTACCAGCCAGCCCGATGGCGACCGTGAAGGGCACCATGATCAGCAGCCATAGCAGGTTGTTGCGCAGGGCGGTGGTCATATCCGAATTGGTCAGCGCATAGCGGTAGTTTTCCAGAATGCCCCAGCAGGGTTGGCCCTGGACGCATGCTTGGGATGCAGACGCGGTGCCGGAGTGGTCGGTAAGGCTAAGTTGGGCGGTGTTGATCATGGGATAGATGATAAAGATGGTAATGACAAGGAGCGCGGGGAGACATGTACAGCCAGGGGACGACGCGGCCCTGCTTCATGATCTGAGGGGTAGCCATTGGGCGTTCCTCCTGTGCGGTGACCAACCGGCGTTGCAGAAACAGAGGTGCCGGGGAGAAGATCCCCGGCACCTCGAGTCTCAGGCAGCCCTATTTGTTGACGATGGATCTCCTTTTGGGCTGCGGCCACTGCGGCCAGTTCGGTCGGGATATCGCCGCCCTGAACCACGTCGACAATGGCCTTCCATTCTGCAGACGGAATGGGTTGCCCAGTGTGTCGCCCAGGTCCGGTGGTAAAGCCCTGGGCGTTGGCCAGCATGTCGGACTTCTTCGGCAGCTGTGCGTCGGGGTAGTTGCCCACGGCGCCCGCGTTGGGTGACTCGTCGAAGCCGGCGGCGGCCCAGTTCGCACCGCCCTCGGTGCTGGTGATGTACTTCACGAACGCCATGGTTGCGGCCGAGTTACTGAAGGCGAACATGTAGTCGCCGCCGCCCTGCATGCCCTGTGGCGCCGGGGAACTGGAAGAAGTCGAAGTCGGTGCCGTACTGGAGAGTTCGGGGAACTGCTTCACGATCTCGCCGCCGGCGAAACCGGACTGCTTGACCATCATGGCTTCTGGCGGATCGGCAAACGGCTTGTAGATGGCGTCAAGGAAGGCGGTGTTGACCGTGCCCGTGGCGCCACCCACGGTGTACTTGGGATCCGACGCCCACTTCTGGTAGATCGGCATAGGCATCCTGGACGCCCTGGTCATCATAGGCGACCGAGCCGTCGATGATGCCGTTCACATAGTCGGGACCCTGCTTGGTGAGCAGCAGGTCCTGAATGAAGTCAGAGCCGGTCCAGCCGGTGGCGTCGCCGCTCTCCAAGCCCATCGACCACGGCACGTTGCCGTCGGCCACCATCTTCTCGACCAGCGTGTTCAGGTCGTCGAAGGTGGTGGGAACGGTGTAGCCAAAGGCATCGAACTGTGCCGGGCTGTACCAGATAATGGTCTTGACGTCTGCCTTGGCCGGCAGCGTGAGCAGCTTGCCGTTCGTCGTGCCGCCAGTCACCCAGAAGCTTGCGTAGTTGTCGGTGTGGGCGCCCAGGGTCGTCAGGTCCTGCATTTGGGTCGCCGTACAGGCTGGTGATCGAGGTCGACGGCCAGAACAGCACGTCAGGCGGCGTGCTCTTGACCCGCGTGTCGAGGACGGCTGCATCGCGGGTGGATTTAGCGTTGAGTGTAACGCCGCATGCGTCGAGAAACGGCTTGGCGATGGTGTTGAACTTTTCCTCTTCAGACCCGACCACTGGTACATCACGCTCAGTGTGTCGCCGGAGTTCACGCCGGTGCAATCGATGCCACCCATCATGGCCGCTTCGGTCGGCGGTGGGTTCCGCCATGGCCTGGGTCGGCGCAGCCGTCGGCTGCGGTGCTTGGGTCGCCGGCGCTGGCTGGGGCGTGGCAGCCGGCCCGCAGGCCGTCACCATGAGACCCGAGCACCATCATCAGCGACACAACTGCTAACAACTTTCCTTTCATCTTCTCCTCCTAGGGATTGGATGGTAGTGGAACGAGATTGAATGCTTATGAACGCGATAATGTGGATTGAGGAGACCCTCCTTTCCCAATACAGCGGCAAGGGGCCTGCCCACGGGGGACAACATGTGGGCCTTGCCCTCGAAGTGGTATAGATTGTGACGAAATTCACAAGTCAACCCGATGTGCCCTTCACTATGTGAAGTTCGGCCGTTGCAGTTTGGCCAGGGCTGTCAGCCAGTGGGCTGCGGCGAGTCGCGGGAAGTACTGTCAGACGGGTGCGAGGCCGCTGTTAATGTCGGTGCAGTCCAAAACGTGACCCAATAGGCGCTAGATCAAGTGCAGGACAGGGGTGACTTGCTGTTGTTCCTCAGGCTACTGCCTGAAGCCCCTCGTGCGGTCGGTGGCCGGCCAAGGGCGATGGGGAGAGGTGCAGCTGTCGTGTCCGACACGCTATTGTTTCTGATACGATGTTTAGGCGTCAGGCGTGCGGTCGGTCATGTCGGCTCACAACCGCTTGGTCATTGTATCGCCCGGAAACGAGACATGTCAAGCGGTGGCGGACTTCCGCACTGGCCCTGTCAGGCCGGCGATTGCGCCCGGGATCTGAGAGAGAATGGTCTGGGTCGGGAAGGCAAATTCATACCTCGGCCGCTTGGAACCGGCGGAACAAGGCGATGTTGATCGCTTGCTGGATGTCCATGTAGAAGTTGTAGTCCGAGTTTAGAACGTAGTAGACCACCTCGAAAGTTGAGGGAAAAGTCGCCGAATGCGCTGAAAGGGCGCTCGGTCGAAGCGGGTCTTGTCCAGGCTCTTCGATGATTTCCTTGACCCATGCGCCGATCTCGGACAGCGTGTCTGGCGGAGTGTCGTAGACCACGCCGAAGCTGAAGACCACCCGCCGCTCAAACATGCGCTTGTAGTTGCGGACGCGGCTGTTGAGAAGGTCGGAGTTTGAGAACACGATCTGCTCGCCGGACAAGCTGCGTATGCGAGTGGTCTTTAGACCGATGTTCTCGACTGTGCCCATGTAGTCGCCGACAATAATGAAGTCGCCCAGGACAAAGGGCTTGTCGAGCACAATCGCCAGCGAGGCGAACAGGTCGCCGAGGGTGCTCTGCAGCGCCAGCGCGACGGCCACGCCGCCGACGCCCAGGCTGGCGATCAGGGCGGTGACTTCCACGCCGGCATTCTGCAGGATGAGGAGCAAGACGACGACCCACAGGCCACTCTGGCGACGTAGCCGAGGGCGCTGACGGTGGTGGTGCCGGCAGCATCTTGTTCCGGCCTTCTCCTGATCGAGCCGGGTACGAATGACGTAGTCGAGCAGGCCGACGCCCCAGAAACCGCTCTTGAAACAGAAGGACGAGCATGGCCGTCGTGCGGAGAGCCTGATCGGTGGCGTCGGTCAGGCTGAGAAGAATGGAGGAGACATAGGCGGATTCAACGGCCAGGAACCACCATTTGGTTCGCCGAATGAGATCAACCACCAAGTCGTCGAGGCCCGTCTTCGTTCTGTCGGCCAGCCGCTTGATGCGCCGCTGGACGAGGCGAAGAACCAGGCGAAGAATGATCGCCAGGGCGATCGTCGCTAGCAGCGCCAGAGCCCACCGCTCCAGCGGATTGCCATAAACAACAAGGTTCAGAAAATCCATCCACTTCTCCTCACCGCTTGACAGCCTTGGCAAGTGTAGCAAAAGATGATGCGGTTTTGGCTTATCCTACGTCACGTGTGTCTCTGTAGAGGGAGTAGATTGTCCATGCCTGCAACCCCGCCAGTCAACCACCGCCTGCTGGTTTGGATGGCCGCCGGCCTGGCCCTCGGTTTGTGTCTGGCTTGGCTGGCCAGGGTCCTGGCCGAAACCCGTGCCCCAACCGCCGGCGGCCCCGACCGCTTCGCCGTGCTCTCGGTCTCTCCCCAAGATGGTGCCGTGAGCGCTTCGACCACGTCCATCGAATTGGTCTTCAGCCTACCTGCTGATCTCGGCAGTGTGAGGGACCACCTGACGCTGGCGCCTGCCGTCAAAGGCACCTTCCAATCTGCTGGCAACGCCATCCGATTTGTGCCCGAAAAGCCATTCCCGATCGGCCAGCCAGTCATGATGGCCCTGACCGCCGGGGTGACGTCGGAGGATGGGTCGCAGCTGCTTGAGGCGGGCACGACGTGGACCTTCGAAATTCGCCAACCGAAGGCAATCTACCTTTCGCCGAGCACGCCGCCTCATCGATTGATGATGTCCGAAGCTCAGCCGGAATCCAGCCCACAAGACACAGCCCCGGGCACCCGGGACGTGACCGAATTCAGTGTTTCCCCAGGAGGAGACCAACTGGCCGTGGTGATGGCAAACGCTGCCGGGGGAGGCGATGTGTGGTCTCTCGATCCTGACGGATTCGATCTGGTGCAGCGCACGGCGTGCGGGGTGGATACCTGCGCCGATCCCGTCTGGCTCCCCGATCGAAATCCACCTGGCCTACACGCGCCTCGCTAACGACGGTTCGTCAGCGGTTTGGGTAGTGCCGCTTGAAGGTGGTGAGCCGAGCAGGCTGCTGGACGATCCTCAGCTGCAGGCATCGGACCCCGTATGGTCGCCGGCAGGGAATCAGGTCGCCTTCACAGATCTGGGTGAAGGGACGATGCGCTTGCACAACTTCTCCTCCGGGCATGACCTCAGCTTTCACACCCTCAACGGACTGGTGGGGAGATGGTCGCCGGACGGGAGCCGCATGGTGGCCAGCGTTTTGGACATCTCCCAGGAGCCGCCCGTGGGAGTGCTGTATGTCATTGACACTGCCAACGGTGTCACTTTTCCGCTGCCTCTGGATGACCTGGTCGACGCCGGAAGTCCTATCTGGTCCCCGGCGGGCGACTGGATCGCCTTCGGCGCCCGACACCCGGGTGCCGGGCTGGCGCGCGGGATCTGGATTGTGCGTCCGGACGGTACACAGCTGACGGCGGTCGCCGATCAGGCTGGTACGGCCTTCGGGGGACCGGCGTGGAATGCATCGGGGAACGCGTTGCTGTTCCAGGGGGCCTCGCTTGAGTCGCTCGACGCGCCACCCGATGTGTATGTGTGGCGTGCGGGTGAAGGTTCGGCGCAGATTGTCGCTCGAGACGCCTTCGCCCCAGCCTGGCTTCCCTAAGACGCATCGCCCTTGACGCCTGCCAGCGTACCAGATAAACTTCATATTGAAAAAGTTTTTCATTAGGTGTTTCGATGGATATCGCTGAAGAAGAGGTCTTGGCGCGTCTGCGCCAGCATGGCTACCGTGTGACCGCCCCACGACGCGCGGTTATCCGCGCACTGTGTCAGGCGGAACTCGTGGCTGTCGCCGGACGCAATCCAGCATATGGGATCGCAGGATTGCCCAAGCCTGGGGCTGGTGACCGTGTATCGGACGCTATCCCTGCTCTCCGAGCTGGACCTGGCGCGGCGCGTGCATTGGGAGGAAGGCTGTCATGGCTACGCCGTGGCCTTGGGCGGCCACCGACACAACCTCGTATGCGAAAAGTGTCATCGTGTCGTCGAGTTTCCCGGTTGCGATTTGGATCCCCAACTGCATAGGCTGGAGACCGAGACCGGCTTTGCGGTCAAGACGCATCTTCTGGAGGTGGTGGGCCTGTGTCCGGATTGTCAAACCTGATCGCGCGCATGCCGTTCGGGGCAAGAGCCTGCTTGCTGGCGGCTGTCATCACGTTGGCTCTGGGGGCATGCACCGCCATGACGGCCGATTCAGGGGCCAGGTCGGGTGCCTTGGCAACCTTGGCTTCGGTGGCGGCGTCGGAACTGGAGCCCGTTGACCTGTCATCGGGCCGGCAGCTCAAAATCACGGTCACCACCGGGTTGCTGGCCGAAGCTGCGCGTGCCGTTGGAGGACAGGATGTGGACATACGCGTCCTGGTACCGGCCGGAGGTGACCCACATGATTATGAGCTGTCCCCCCAAGACGTCGTCAGGTTGAACGAGTCAGACGTCATCCTGATGAGCGGCCTGGGCTACGAGGTCTTTCTGAGCAAGATCCTGAGCGGGACCGAGGATCATCCGCCCGTCGTGGCTCTTTCCGACGGAGTCGTCGCCCTGATGATCGCCGATGAAATGGCCTCTCAGCCGGCGGCCGCAGGCAAGGCCCAGCCGGACGAGGCGGATCCTCACGTGTGGTTCGATCCCCGAAATGTCATCCAATGGACGGAGAACGCCAGGCAGGCGTTTTCGGCCCTCGATCCAGGCCATGCGGCGATTTACAGTGCCAACGCCTCTGCCTACATCGACCAGCTAGGCCAGCTTGACCAGTGGGCGGCGGATCAGGTGGCCACCCTGCCCGCATCCCATCGCAAACTAGTGGCCGATCATGAAGTCCTGGGCTACATGGCTCGCCGCTATGGCTTCACGGTCGTCGGCGCCATCACGCCTAAGACCAGCGATGTGGCCGAACCTTCGGCGAGGGGACTGGCAGAGCTGGAGGCCGTACTGCGAAGCGAAGGCGTGCGGGCGATCTTCGTCGGCTATTATGACAACCACAGTCTGGCCGACCAAGTGGGCCACGATGCTGGCATTCCGGTCGTTCCCATCTACCTGGAGAGCTTGAGCCCGCCCGACGGACCGGCCGCATCCTACCTGGACTTTGTACGGTTCGACATCAATGCAGTTGTGGAGGCTTTGAAGTGACTGACATGGTTCCGGCACGGCACCCCGGTGGCTTTGAACAGGTGATCGGGCATCCGCCGGCCCATGTGGTGGATTCGCCCCCGGTCCAGGTCACGGATCTCAGCGTGCGCTTCGACGGCACGACGGCTCTGGACCATGTGAGCTTCACGATCCGAGAGCCTGAGAAGGTTGCCGTCGTGGGTCCGAATGGCGCCGGAAAGACCACACTCTTGAAGGTTATCGCCGGAATCTATCCCCCATCAAGCGGCCAGGTGCGGGTCTATGGCTATGGCCCCGTCAGCCATATCTGCATCGCCTATGTGCCGCAAAGGACGCAGGTGGACTGGCGCTTTCCAGTCAGCGTTGCCGACGTGGTCATGATGGGCCGGGTGAAGAAGCTTGGCCCGTTCCGCTGGCCCCGAAAGCAGGATTGGGCCGTGGTGAACGACGCGCTGGATCGGGTCGGAATGGGCGACTTGCGCCAACGACACATCCGGGCGCTCTCCGGTGGGCAGCAGCAGCGAGTCTTCCTGGCGCGCGCCCTGGCGCAGGAAGCCGAGATCGTCATGCTGGATGAGCCCTTGACTGGTCTCGACGCTCCGACACAGCAAGCCATCCTGTCTCTGCTGGATTCGCTCAAAAGGGACGGCGTGCCATCTTTGGTGGCGACCCACGATCTCAGCCTAGCCTCCGTGCACTTTGAGCGCGCCTTGCTTCTCAACCAACACCTGGTGGCAGAAGGCCCACCCGAGCAGGTGCTGACGGCGGACAATCTGCAGGCAGCCTATCGAGGCAGCTTGCATATCGTCGCCGGCGAATCCGGGCCGATGGTCTTGGCCGATACCCATTGCGAAGGTGAGGAGGGCGACCTGTGAACATCGTTCAGGCTTTGCTTGAACCCTTCTCTCACGCGTTTATGGTGCGCGGCCTGGCGGCGGCCCTCATGGTCGGCGTCGTTTGCCCTGTCCTGGGCACGTATGTCGTACTGCGAGGCATGGCCTTCTTCGGTGACGCTTTGGCGCACATCGTGCTGCCGGGAGTGGTCCTGGCTTTCCTGCTCGGTTGGCCGGTTGCCGTCGGGGCCCTGGCTGCCGGAATAACCGCCGCATTGGTCATCGGCCGGCTCAGCCAACGGGGGCGATTGGCTGAAGACACAGCCATCGGGGTGGTCTTCGCAGGCGCATTCGCCTTGGGCGTAGCCCTGCTCTCGGCGCGTGGCAGCTACGCCGTCGATCTGACACACATCCTGTTTGGTGATCTGCTGGGGGTAAGCCCGAACGACCTGTGGTTGATCGGCGTGTTAGGGTTAGCGGTCCTGTTTACGATCGCCGCCTTCTACAAGGAGTTCATGGTGGTTTCGTTCGACCCGCTGCTGGCCGCCACCCTGCGACTTCCCGTGACCTGGCTGCGCAACTTGATGCTGGTGCTGCTGGCGGTGGTGATTGTGGTTTCCTTGCAGGCGGTAGGGGTAGCGTTGGTCCTGGCGATGCTGGTGACGCCGGCCGCCACGGCGACATTGGTGACACGCCGCCTGATCTGGGTGATGATACTTGCGGCCATTATTGGCGCAGGATCGTCCCTGGCGGGCCTCTATCTCTCTTATTACCTCAATCTCGCTTCTGGTCCGGCCATCGTGTTGGCCGCCACGGCGGTGTTCGGTGTGGTGTATGCGGCCGTGGGGCGGAAGGATCAGGCGTCCGGGGCGATCATCCGCACGCCGGCAAACGACGGGTAGCCCTGGGCTTGCCGCCCCGTCGATCAGGCCGGGCGGTAGCGCGGCACCCTGGCCTTTGAGGGGTCGCCCGTGGTCTTGAACACTTCGAAATCAGACTTCCCCACGGACACATCCATAGTGTGGCTGGCGCCGCCATCCGCTTCTTCAAACCTCACGCGCCACCTATCCGGCGCCAAGGCTTCCGCCGACACAAGTTTGAATGCGTCCCGGCCCAGCTCTCCGGTCCGCTGGCGCAGAAAATGCTCGGCGGCCTGAGCCGGGGGTGGATAAGCGACATGGCCTCGCGTATGATCCAGATCCCAGGCCCCGCCGAGGCAAGCGCCGATGACCTTGGGGGCCAGACCGGGTCGAAGCCGGCCGAATTGGATGCCATGGGGCAAGATGACGGCGTTGGCCGCGAAGCGGTGGCCCCCCTGGTGGTTGGACAGCCAGACGTCGGCGTCCTTACGGCCGGCAAGGGCGCGGTAGACGACCGTTCCGTGCAGCGCGCAGCAGGCATCCCGGCGCCCGTTGCCGCAAACCAGAACCCAAGGGGTTGTCACCGAGGTCGCGTCACGCGGGGGGGTCCCCGCTACCAAGGCCTGGAAATCCAACCCCTCGAGATCGCTGTAGCCATCGAAGTCAATCCGGAAAGCATCCGGCTTTGGGCGATTGGTCCGGGCCAGGTACAGGGTTAGCGGGCCACGCGTTCTCCCGGGCTTTCGAACGAATTGCAGGCGGCTACGGGGTGCCGAGTTGAGCGCCTCCCCCAGCGGCGCCTTGATCTCTGGTGGAAGATCACTGGCAGGGAAGGCCTTGGCGGCCCAAGGCCCTCGGTATTCGAGGCAAATCCAGGTGTCGGCTTCGGTAGCGGTGGCGAAGACGGGTTCGGCGACGTCGAGCGAAGATTGACAGCTCGTAGTGGGGATCATACTGTTCGGCGGTCCTTTCCAGAGGTCCGACTAGCAGGGCAGTCGGTGGGCCGAGTGGTTCAAAACGTGCACGTCAGGGGTCGTAGGTGGTTCTTTGATAGAATAGCCCAACTTTCGGGCGGCGAGGCCGAGAGTGCGGCGATCACCTAGCGAAAGGCTGGTGGATCTTGGCTGCAAGGGACGATGATCACCGAGGTGGATTGCTCTCGAAGCCGAAGGCTCTGCTCGTCGGAGCTTCATCCGGCATCGGAGCGGCATTGGCTCGGCGTTTGGCGGCCGAGGGGTTTGATCTCGCCCTGGTCGCTCGCCGGCGTCCCCAGTTGGAGGCGCTGTGCGGTGAGCTGAGCGAGGCTTACGGCGTGAGAGCGCTCGCCTACCAGCACGACGTACAGGATACGGCAGCCGTGCCGGAGGTCTTGGAATCGATCGCCCGCGATCTGCAGGGTTTGGATCTGTTCGTGTACGTTGCCGGGGTGATGTTCCCTCACGACCCTTCTGCCTACAATACCGACCAGGATCTGCTCACCCTAAGGGTGAACGTGCTGGGTGCGGTCGCCTGGTGCAACCCGGTTGCGCAGCGCTTTGTCCGTGCAGGGCAGGGCCAGATCGTAGGCTTGGGAAGCGTGGCGGGGGATAGAGGACGGCGGGCCATTCCGGCTTATTCGGCGTCCAAGGCGGGCCTTGAGACGTATCTCGAGGCGATGCGCAACCGCGTTTCGCGATTTGGGGTCACGGTGACCACGATCAAGGCCGGCCAGGTGGATACCGACATGCTCAAGCGTGCTGCCACAGTGCGCGGCCCGATTAGTCCAGAGCGAGCCGCCGACCTGATCTGGAGGGCAATTCGCCGCCGCAAACAAGTCGTATATATTCCCGGCCGCTGGGCGCTGATCGGATCGGTCGTGCGCAACCTGCCTTCCTTCATCTTCCGCCGGCTCGACCTATGATCCATCCTCTTCCGCTGGAGAATCTCGAACGGGCCGAGGCATGGGGCCAGGCCAGCTTCGGAATGGCCTATGTCTTCAGGCCGTCAACATCCTCGGGGTTGGCGGCCATCTTCGCCTTGGCCAAGGAGACAGGGGTGCCCATCGGTCTGCGGGGCGCTGGCCGGAGCTACGGCGACGCTGCCATGAACAGCGAAGGCATCCTGGTGGATCTGGGGCGCATGAACCGGGTATTGGCCTGGGACCCTGACCGCGGCGTCGTCGATGTCGAACCCGGGGTGACCATTGAGCAGCTGTGGCGCTATGTGCTGGGCGACGGCTGGTGGCCGCCGGTCGTCCCGGGCACGATGTTTCCCACGCTCGGGGGTTGCCTGGCTATGAACGTCCACGGCAAGAACAATTGGCATGAAGGCACGCTCGGCGAGCACGTCCTCGAGTTCGACGCCTTGTTGCCCAACGGAAAACAGCTGCTCTGCTCGCCAGACTCAGCCCCGGAACTCTTCCATGCGATGATCGGGGGGCTGGGAGTTCTGGGGTGTTTCACCCGTATCCGCCTGCAGCTCAAGCGCGTGCATTCCGGCCAACTGGATGTCCTGGCGCTGAGCGTCCCGGACATGGGTGCCATGTTGGACGAGATGGAGGCGCTCAAGGACGACTGGGAGTACGTGGTCGGGTGGGTCGACGGCTTTGCCGGCGGCGGGGGTTTGGGCAGGGGCCAGATCCACGCAGCCAATCACCTCGCACCGGGGGCCGACCCGAGCCCGGCCCAATCGCTTCGACTGGAGCACCAGGATCTCCCGGATACCTTCTTTGGCCTGGTGCCGAAGTCCGTTCTATGGCGATTTCTAAAACCCTTTGCCAACAACTTGGGTTGGCGGTTGGTGTGCCTGGGACGTTACCTGATGGCCAAACGGGGTCACGGCCACCGATTCCAGCAGTCCCTGGCAGAGTTCAACTTCCTGTTGGATTATGTTCCGCATTGGAAACGTGCCTACTGGCCAGAGGGCCTCATTCAGTATCAGTGCATCATCCCGCGCGACGAGGCTGGCGAGGCCTTTTCGCTGATACTCCAAATGTGCCAGGTACGGGGCCTACCCTCCTACCTGGGGGTCACGAAGCGCCACCGTCCGGACGACTTCCTGTTCTCACACGGCGTGGACGGATACTCTCTGGCCCTGGACTTTCGCGTCACCAGACGCAATCGCCAGCGTTTGCTTGCCCTGACGCATGCCCTGGACGCCATTGTGCTTGCCCACTCGGGGCGCTTCTACTTTGCCAAAGACAGCACGCTCGAACCGGATTCGGCGGGGGCGTATCTTGGTCGCGAAGCGATCGGGCGCTTTCTGGCGTTGAAGGCCCGCTGCGACCCTGACAATCTGCTTCAAACCGACCTTTGGCGAAGGGTATTCGCACCCCTGGCTGATCGTGAGGAATTTCACAATCCGACCAAGGTGGAAGCCTCGCCTTCGACGGGTTGAGCATCGGACTGCGTCTGGCACTCTGGGTTCATTTCGCCGGTCTGGGGCCAGTGCTAAACTGAGTTGGCTAATCTTGGAGCGGAGACCGAACCTGAGGGGAGTCACGTTTGACGCTGCCTGATGAGCTCGAACCAGGCGATCGAGTACCTTCGGGATGGCAGTCCTGAGCTTGCCCGCCCAATCCTCGTCCATTATCTGCAGAGCCATCCCCGATCCGATATCGGTTGGTATCTGCTCAGCTTTGCCATCCCCGAACACCCACGTCAGGTAGAAAGCCTCAAGCGGGCGCTATCAATCAATCCGCGCAACCAAAAGGCCAAGGACCGTCTGGCGAGCTTGACCGGTATGGCGCCCCCGGCGCCAAGCCCGGCGCCGCCCCAGCGGCCACAGCGCCGAGCAGGCGTCGCCGGCCCGTCTGGTGGCGGGGTCGCCTCGTCCCGGCGACTTGGAAGGCAATGGCCCCCGTGGGTAAAGCCTACGGCGATCGCCGTGTCGGTGGTGCTCATTCTGGCGGCTATCGGTAGCGCCTATGTTTTCTTCAAATTCGTGATGTCGACTATCAATCTGCGAGAATCGGCGGCAGCCACATCGGTAGCCGGGACGGCTACTACGCGCGCCACATTGGGAGCCGCCGTCGGCCTTCCGGTGACCTGGACACCGACTCAGTCGTTGACACCCAGCCTGACCCCGGCTCCCAGCGCGATCCCAACAGTCACCCCGACGGCCACGCCGATCCCTCCAGATGCCGAAACGCGCCAGGAAATGGCCACGATCCAGAGGCAGGTTGCTGATCTGCGCGGTCTGACCATCGAAAGCGATCCGCCGTCCTATGTGATCTCGGTCGGACGCGTACGGCCGTTTCTCGAGAGCAGTTTCCTGGCCGGCGGGGGAACGGAACAAGATGTCGACGATTTGTCGCACACGCTAGTGGCGCTGGGTCTGACCAAACCGACCTACGATCTGTACACCAACATCCTCAACGGGCTGACGGACAACATCGGTGGCTTCTACCTTCCGTGGAGCAAGGAGATCTTCGTCATCGGGAATCGGTTCTCAGGGATCGAGCGCTGGGTCTACTCGCATGAATTCGACCATGCGCTGGTGGATCAGCACTATCACATCGACCAGGCCGGGGTCTACCCTCTTTGTCAGACTACCCAGGATGAGTGCAAGGCGGTGGAAGCCCTGGTTGAGGGCGATGCGACATTGCTGATGAGCCAGTGGCTTACGCAATATGCAAGCCCCCAGGACATCACCGACATTATTCGCTACAAGCCGCCCACGCACACGCTCCCCAACGACTTTCCACCGCCCTACGCAGGCGCCGACTCGCTCTTTGCTTACGATCAAGGCCTTACCTTCGTCAACGCGCTCTATGAGCGGGGAAATTGGGCGGAGGTCAATCAAGCCTATGAGTACTTGCCCGCCAGCACCGAGCAGATCATGCATGTGGACAAGTTCCTCAATCATGAGGCTCCCATCGATGTTCCGGCCAGAGATGCGGCTCAGCTCCTGAATTCGGATTGGCGCCTTGTCACGAGTGATACCCTCGGCGAATGGACAACTTACTTGATGCTGGCCTATTCTGCGGACCAGGCGGCCCAGGTGGACCTGGCGGCGGCCGAGCGGGCGGCCTCGGGATGGGGGGGAGACACCTACCAAGTGTTCTACAACGACAAGACAGACCGGGCCGTCTTGGTGGCGGATTGGATTTGGGATACATCGTCGGACGCAGGTGATTTCCGTACAACACTTGAGGGGATGCTAGGAAATCGCTATCGGGGGAGCGACCTGCCGAGTGATCGGGGCAGATGCTGGTCTGTAGGTGACGAAGCCAGTTGTGTGTTGGGAGGCCCAAAGGAAGTGGTCTGGATTCTCGGCCCAATCGACCTGACCCTCAACACCTTGAAGGGTCTCTTTCCAGATCTCGGATAATCATCACATGTGTCGAACAGCCCCAATGCTTCATCCTGCCTCAATCTGTCGTGTGGGCAATCGGCCCGCTTGATGTAGACGGAACGCCATGGCCTCTGTCCGGTCCCGCCAAACGCGGTCTAAGCCGCCCACCGATCAGGCTGCGCTGAATCAGCTGCGCTGGCTGTTCCTGTCGGGAATCCTGTTGGTGGCCGGGTTGACGGGCCGGCTGCACTCTCCGCTCGCCGGGTTGTGCACACTGTACGGGTTGTGGCTAGTGTGGCAGGGACAGGCTGACCGGCTATCTCACATGACATGGATGGCGACCGGCGGCGTTGCGGCCGATGCGGTCTTGGCTGCTGGCGGCGTTGTGCTCAGTGGCGGCTGGGGGAGCCCCTTGGGATGGGCCCTGCTGCTCCCGGCCCTCCTGCCGCCCGCCTGTTTGGCCTGTGGGCGGGTGTGGGGGTGAGCTTGCTCGCCTGGGTGGCGGCGGTAGGCGTCAGCTTGGCACTGTCCACGGCTGGAGGCGCAGCGTGGCAGACTCTTGGCCTGACCGGCGGGGGGCTGTTTGTGGGTAGCTTGGCAGCTTCATGGTTGAGCCTGCATTGGCCTACACGCGCGGATGGCTCCCGGGAGACGTCGCCAGCCCCGCCAGAGCCCTCGCCGTCCCGCTTGGGAGATATCCTGCTTGCGGTGGCGCGCCTGAACGAGACCACTGCTTTGGATCAAATGGGGCTCCGAATCATCGACCTGGTGACAGCCGTCCTGAATGACAACGGCCAAATGCCGTTGGTGCGCCAGGCGGGTTTATGGATCGGCACCCCTGCCGACGGCGATTGGGCGCTGACGATCGGCTTTGCGCCAGGATCGGTGCGCGACGGGGCGATGGATGGAAGCGCTTTGGACGAGGCGTTGACCTCCGGCTACCCGCAGGCGGTGATCGCGCCTGACAAGGATCCCTTCGTCAGGCAATGGCCGGGACTTGAGACTGCTGGCAGCGTTGCCATTGTCCCCTTGACAGTGCCCGGCGGAGCCAGCCTGGGGGCGGTCTTGATGGCGGTCCCCTGGGACGGCCCCCCTCCGCAGGATACTGTCGATCAATTGAGGGCGATTGGGTCCAGCGCAGCCATGGTCTGGGAGAATGCCAGCCGCTACCAGGCGCTGCTGAGGGAGAAGGATCAGCTGAACGAGCTCCAGGAGGAGGCGCGCAAGAGGTTGGCTCGAAACCTACACGATGGGCCGACGCAAACTATCGCTTCCATCGCTATGCGTGCCAACTTCGCCCGGCGTCAGATCACAAGGGACCCGGAAGTGGCAGTGCAGGAAGTCGCCAAGGTGGAAGAGATGGCCCGCCAGACGACGAGGGAAATCAGGCACATGCTGTTCACGCTGCGGCCGCTGATCCTTGAGTTGCAGGGCCTCGGCCCGGCGTTGTACCAACTGGCATTGAAGGCCAGGGACTCGCACGACGAAGATATACAGCTGGAGATCGATCCTGATACAACCTCGGGGATGGACCTGGGGGTACAGGGCGCCCTGTTCTACATCGTTGAGGAAGCCGTAACGAACGCCCAGAAACACGCTGCAGCGCAACATGTCTGGATTCGCTTGAAGGCGGAGTGCGAGTGGCCTGCGGCTGGAAGTGGAAGACGATGGCGTGGGTTTCAATGTCGGAGCAGTGGACGCCAACTATGAGCAGCGAGGCAGTCTGGGCATGGTCAACATGCGTGAAAGGGCCGAGCTGGCGGGAGGCATCCTGAGCGTGAAATCGACCGAAGGCGAGGGGACCCGTATCAGTGTCAGCCTGCCCTCGTCGGATGCTGCCGAACAGGATCAGCATGAGTGATGCCTGCGGTCTCGCCGACCCGGCCGATCACCAGGGGCATGGGAGACGGCCAGCCCCCCCAACATGATCTGGATGTCCATAGCCTGGGTGGCCGTGGCGCTGGTGGCCGTCCCCCTGTCGCAGATGATCGAAGCGCCCGTCAAGGCGCGGTGG
Source organism: uncultured Chloroflexia bacterium (assembly GCA_963727915.1). Taxonomy (GTDB): domain Bacteria; phylum Chloroflexota; class Anaerolineae; order Anaerolineales; family E44-bin32; genus CAWAND01. The sequence goes on from CAVSID010000001.1 coordinate 918,024, forward strand.
CCGGCCGCCTGGCCTGCGGTGCGAGACCTGGCTCCCTGGCTAGTCGGCCTGGGGCCAGCCTATCTGGCGCTGATCAGTGGCGCTGTCCTGGCGCGCAGCTACGGACTGTACGGGCGCGGAGGCGCTCTGGGTTGGGTCTTGTCTATATTGTTGTGTGCCGCCCTCGTGGCGGCCGTCTGGAGGCTGCGAGGGCCATCTGGGACTCAGCGCCGTCGGGGAAGATCTTGTGTTGATCGTTCTCGACGAGCCGCGATGGGCGCTCTATCGTGCTGCCGGCCTAATCTGGTTGGGGGGATGGGGCCTTCTGGTCGGATTTGCGCTTGGGGTTCTGGAATGGAGCCTGCGCACACGGCCCTGGCTCGCCGAAAACCGGAGCGACAGCACGACCTGGCTTATCCTGGTCCGGCTCGCCATCTCCAGCCTGCTGTTCGCTTTGACGGGTAACTTTTGGCTGACTTCCTTCAGCCAGACGGCGGGTTGGTTCGTCCTGAGCCTGAAGGAAGCCCGTTCGGATGGCCGTTCATGAAGTGGATTGTGCGCGGCCTGTGGGCAGTGGCAGGCGCGGCTTGGTTTGTCTGGCTGGGATACGAGGACGTGGGTCTGCAGGTCGTCTTGATCCTCTCGGGTTGGATCTCCCTCGCCTACGTGGTCACACTGTGGAACCGCTGGAGCGAGAGCGCGCAGCTGGGCTATGGGCAGTACATCATCAGAGCTGGGGTCGCCGGTCTGGTAGGAGGTGCCACGGTGACCCCTTTGGCAGATATCCTGATGCTGGTCAAGATCTCGCTGCACGGCCACACCGTTCCCGATTTCACGGCCCGCGACCTGGGCGCCGTCCTGGGGCGAACACCGGCATGGGCCCTTGCGGGCCTGGCAGCTGGGTTGGCGCTGGGCCTGGTCCAGATGGTCCGAAGATCAGAACATCAATTGTGAAATTCTTCACTTAAGGACTTCTCCGCTCGGCGATACTATAATGAGGACAAGAGGAAGGGAGACGTCCCCAGATGGCCGATAACGTCGAGAGCACGTTCTATCTCTGCCCGAACTGCTACACGGCTGGAGAAGAGCCGGGAGCTTGCCCCAGGTGTGGGCACGAAGTCTTGGGCTGTCGGCCGGGGGATCCGGATGATCCCTGCCGTAAGCCATTGATCGACACGGCCGGCCGGGTGCGAACGCGGGCGCCGCGTTGGTGGCTGGAGAAGCGCCTCCCGGGGTTGTTCGATGCTCTGGGGCGCATCTAATCGCGGAGAGATGTGATGCAGAAAGAACGAGTGGTTGTGATTGGATCGGGACCGGCCGGCCTGACGGCGGCGCTCTATGCCGCCCGGGCCAACTTGGAACCGTTGGTGATTTCGGGCAATCAGTTGGGGGGCCAGATCTCGATCACTTGGGAGGTCGAAAACTATCCCGGGTTTCCTGAGGGTACGACCGGGCCCGAATTGGTCGAACTCATGCAGAAGCACGCCGAGCATTTTGGGGCTCGGGTCATGATCGATGAGGTCACCGAGGTTGATTTCAGCCACGGCAGACCGTTCCATCTCAAGACACACGGCGAGGAACTCGAGGCCGAGGCGGTCGTGCTGGCCTCCGGCGCCTCGCCCAAACGCCTGGGCATCCCAGGCGAGGAAGAGTTGATTGGTAAGGGCGTGTCTTTCTGCGCCACCTGCGACGGGTTCTTCTTCCGGGACAAGGATGTGATTGTTGTGGGGGGAGGCGACAGTGCCCTTGAAGAAGGGATCTTTCTGACCCGCTTCGCCAACCGCGTCGATATCCTCCACCGTCGGAACGAGCTGCGCGCCGGCGAACGCCTTCAGAGTCGCGCCCGGGAAAACGAAAAGATCAACTTCGTCTGGAACACGGTGCTGGAGGAGATCGAAGGCAATGGTAAGGTCACATCGGTGGCCACGCGCAATGTCGCAACCGGCGAGAGCGCCAAGCGGGATGTGGACGGGGTGTTCATCTTCATCGGGCATTTTCCGAACTCGGACTTGTACAAGGGTCAGTTGGAGATGGACGACCGAGGCTACGTCAAAGTCGACGCGAACATGATGACCAGCGTTCCCGGCATATTCGCAGCCGGCGAGATTATGGACCCTCACTTCCGGCAAATTGCCACGTCCGTTGGGCAGGGGTGCGCGGCGGGGATGATGGTCGAGCGCTGGATCGAGGATCCGGATGCGGCTCACGGCTGAACAAGTCGGTATTCGATACACGGTCAACCAGGACGGCGGGCAAGAGGCATCACGCCCGCCGTTGGTCTTAATCCACGGTGCCGCCGGCCACCATTTGTTCTGGCCGCCGCAGATCCGAAGATTGGCGGGTTGGACCGTCTATGCAATCGACCTTCCCGGGCATGGCGAATCCCCGCCGCCTGCCGAATCGACAATTGGCGGCTACGCAGGTCGTGTGTTGGACTGGATGCGGGCGCTGGAGATCCACGAGGCCGTTCTGGTCGGGCACTCGATGGGGTCCGCCATCGGCTTGACGGCCGCCTTGCGAACCCGGGCGGTTGGCGGCCTGGTCCTGCTCGGCGCTGGCAGCGCTCTGCCGGTTGCTCCTGAGTTCCTCCAACTCAGTGAATCTCAATCGACCTTTCACGAAGCAGTCGACCGCATGGTGCGCGGATCATTCCACAAGGAGACGGGCCAACGCTTCGTTGAGTTGGCGCGTGATCGGTTACGGGATGCAAACCCGACTGTCTTCCATCTCGATTTTGTTGCTTGCAGCCACTTTGATGTGGGGCGTCAACTGGATCAAATCGGATGCCCGGCATTGGTCATCTGCGGTGAAGCCGATCGCATGGTCCGCCCGGATCAAAACGAGGCCTTGGCCGACGGCCTGCCCCAAGGTGAACTGTTCGTCGTCCCGGGGGCGGGCCATATGGTCATGCTGGAAAAGCCAGATGCCGTGGCGGAGCGCTTGGGACGGTTTCTGACCGACCACTTTGGATAATCCTGCTCGCATGACGGCGCCGCTCTGACTAGGTCGGCCGCAGCGTAAGTCGGTCGAGCAGCGTCGGCCGGACGGCGGCGATGGCGCGAGCCCGGTGGCTCAAGCGGTTCTTTTCCAAGAGGGTCAGCTCGGCCATTGTCCGCCCGGTGCCTTCCACCAAGAACAGTGGATCGTAGCCAAATCCGCCTTCGCCTCGCGCGTGAGGCATGATTTCGCCTCGGCACTCGCCGCCAGCCACGGATGTGGACCCATCCGGATCGGCTAGGGCGACCACACACACGAAGGCTGCCTGCCAGGGCCGGGGGTAGCCGGCGAGTTCCTTGAGCAGGGCAGCGCGCCGGTCGGCGTCCTTTCCCTCCGGGCCGACAATCCGGGCAGAACGCAGACCGGGGCGCCCGTCCAGAACTGCCACTTCCAACCCCGTGTCGTCGGCCAGCGCCCACATGGTGGCTTCGCGAGCGAAGGCTATCGCCTTCAAGGCGGCATTTTCGGCGTAGGTCTTGCCTGTTTCAGGCACCGTCAAATCGAGGTCCAGCTGTTCTGGACGGACGAGAGTCACCTCCAGATCGCCAAGCAGCGCGGTCAGCTCGCGCAGCTTGCCCGGGTTGCTTGTTCCCAAGAGCAGCTTGATCATCGTTGTCTCCCTGCGATGACTACAGGAACAGTACTGAGCCAGTACCTGTGGGGGTCATGCTCGGCCGTCGGCCAGATTTCCGACCTTTTTGGCCGGACGGACCTCATTATGTCAAGAAAACGGCCGTTTTGTTGACCTCGGATTCTATCTATGTTATACTGACGCTTGGTTTTTGGAATTCCCATTGCGATGTGTTGGTATGAATTCAGAGCGACTTGACCCATTGCGGTTGAACGTCGGATTCTTGCTCCATCAGAGCGTCGGCTTCAGCCGCATCTTCGAATTCGATATCTCGTCGGTGACAGTTGGCGGCGACCTGAATCTCTCTGGGCTTCGTGGTGACCTCCGCATGACGCGGACGGCACAAGGATTATACGGCCAGGGAAGGGTGGAGGCTGAGTTGCCTCTCGAGTGCAGCCGCTGCCTAGACACATTTGAACAGACCCTGGTCGCTGAGATCGGGGACCTTTTTGTCTACCCTCCCGAGAAGGCCGACGATCCGCTGTTGGCCATCCCGGACACAGGCATATTGGATTTGCATCCGCTCTTTCGGGAGACTTTTGTTCTGGCCATTCCGCTGCAGCCGATCTGTCTGGCCGAATGCAAAGGACTATGCCCCGTTTGTGGCGGCAATCGCAACATCACGCCCTGCGAACATCAAGAAGACAGCATCGATCCTCGCCTTGAACCGTTGAGAAACTTGCTTTCAAATTCGTAGCAAGATGCCAGATCGGTCGCCTGGCAACCAGTTTCTCCGCTTTCGATAGTGCATCTTGATTTGAGGAGCGTGTGGATGAGTATATCGAAGGACCGGTGGAAGAAACGCGAAGCTTTCGCCGCACTCCTCGAAAAGGGGGAGGTGCAAGGCTTCATCACGCTCGAAGATTTGCTCAGCGTTTTCCCTGAGGCCGAGGAATCCGAACAGCGGCTCGAGAGGCTGGAGACGTTTTTCCGAAGCGCAGGAATTGAAGTCTACGAAGACCTGGACCAGGTTCCGGCGCACATGCAGCCCGATCTCTCCCTGGACGATGAAGAGCCCTTCGATTTGAGTGCCATTTCCAGCGACGATACGGTCGGCCTGTATTTGAAGGAGATGGCGCGGGTGCCGCTTCTCAGCACCGAGGAAGAGGTCGACCTGGCCAAACGTATTGAACGCGGGAAGTTTGCCGAGAGCAAGCTTGCCAAGCTAAACGGCAACGCCACAGCCGCCGATCGCCAGGAGCTGTTCGTGGCTTTGGAAGATGCGCGAGCGGCGCGGGACCACCTTATCAAGGCCAACACCCGCCTGGTGGTCAGCATCGCCAAGAAATACATGAGCCGCGGCGTGCCCTTCCTGGATCTCATTCAAGAAGGCAATCTGGGTCTGATGAAAGCCGTCGAGAAATTCGACTATCATCGCGGCTACCGGTTCAGCACCTATGCCACCTGGTGGATCCGGCAGACCATCACCCGGGCCATTGCCGATCAGGGGCGCACGATCCGCGTCCCCGTGCATATGTCCGACCGCATTCGCCGCCTGTATAAGGTCGCCCGACAGATGGAGCAGGAGTTGGGACGCAAGCCCACGCCTGACGAGATCGGGAATACTTTGGGCGTAGACTCCCGCAAAGTCCAATGGATGATGCGTGTGTCCTGGCGGCCCTTGTCACTTGAAACGCCAGTGGGCGAAGAAGAGAGACTCTGAGCTGGGATCCTTTGTGGAGGATGAGACCACTCCCACCCCGACGCAGAGCGCCTACCAGAATCTGTTGCGGGACAAGATTGAGGAAGTTCTGTCCACCCTGAGCCCGCGTGAGGCGCGCATCCTTCGGCTTCGGTTTGGCCTTCATAACGGCCGGCCCTACACGCTGGAAGAGGTGGGTCAGAAATTCGGCCTCACCCGCGAGCGCATTCGTCAAATCGAAGGCAAAGCTTTGCGGCGCCTTCGCCACCCAAGGCGAGCACGACAACTGCGCGACTATTTGGCCTGACCCCAGAATCGGATGGCCCGGGGCGGCGAGCAATCGCCGCCCCTTCTCTTTTCCCCCGTGCTTTGCGGAATGGGGGCCCCACGAGGCGGCCGGCTAATGCCCGAACTGATCCTCATATTCGATGGCTACTGAGGCTTTTGCAGCCTGACGGCGGAGTGGATCGAGAGCCTCGGCGGTGGCGATCGCGTGGCGATCGTGCCCTATCAAGCCCCTGGCGTCCCGGAAGCCCACGGGCTGACGCTGGACGACTGTCGGCGTTCAGCCTGGGTGGTCGGCGAACACGGCAGGACCTATTCTGGGGCGGGCGCCGTGGCTGGGGCGCTGGACGCTGGTTTCGGCGTCGGGCTCTTCATGGCCCTATACCGTCTGCCTGTGTTGGGCAGCCTTTTAGATGTGGGCTACCGTGCCATCGCCCGTATCCGCCATCACCTGCCCGGAAAGATTCCTTATTGCCGTAGGCACCCAGAATTCTGCGAAAGGGCAGATGGTGGCGCCTAGATCCTTGATCCGGCGGCAGGGGTTGTATGGGCCTTCAAGCGCCACGCACCCAGGCTGAGTGAATAGGCAAGATCCCACGTCTGGCCGTCGGGGGTCATCACCAGATTGTGCTGCCACCCACCGGCGTCCCAGCGACGTCCGATCTGGTAGACGGTAAGGGTCTTCCCGTCGAAGGCAAAAGACCTCGGCGTGAGCCGCTTGTGATCGTCGAAGAACGCTTCCACCTGCACGGGTTCATCCAGCTGCATCGTTGACCAGTTCCAGGGCCATTGTCAAGGCGGATTGTGACGCTTCCAGTTTGTTTCCGACACGGTCCGACATGAAAACAAATGACCGGACGGCCCGCGCCTCGGGCGTTACCACGGCGACCCAGGTCAGGCCGACGGGTTTCTGCGGGGTGCTGCCGCCCGGCCCTGATATTCCCGTGATGGCGATTGCGACGTCCGATCCGAGGGCGCGCTTGGCGCCTTCGGCCATCTCCAGTGCCGTCTCTTTGCTAACGGCACCGTGGGCCGAGAGAGTTGATTCGGCGACGCCGAGCAAGGTCTGCTTGGCGAGGTTGCTGTAGGAGATGATGCCTCCCAGGAAGTAGTCAGACGAGCCGGCCACCTGTGTGATGCGGTGGCCCACCAGTCCGCCGGTGCATGACTCGGCCACTGCCAGGCTCCAGCCCTTCGCCTTCAACGCCTGTCCGAGACGGCTTTCGAATTCAAGTGGGTCTGCCATGCGGGATGTTCTCGCCAATCGTGTCCGTTGGTGGCATTATACGTTGGTTGACACGGCTTCGAACTGAAGGTTATGCTTCCCGCACATGGCCCAACTCTCCTTCCTGGGGGGCGGATCCCCTCATTTCACGGTTACCGAGCTCACCCGCTACTTGCGCGGCCTGCTCGAGTTCGGACTACCGGCTCGGTGACCTGACCATCAGCGGTGAGGTCTCCAATATCTCTCGCCCCGCCTCGGGGCACATGTACTTCAGTTTAAAAGATGCCGGAGCGACGCTGCGCTGCGTGATGTGGCGATCTGAGGTCGCCCGCCAAGCGTTTCTCCCCAGCGATGGCCAGTCGGTCGATGTTCACGGCCACATCAGCTTGTACGAGGCGGCCGGGCAGTATCAGCTGTATGCCGACGACATCCGCCTGGGTGGCGAAGGGGACCTCTACCGGAACTTCCTGCAGCTCAAGCAAAAACTAGAGGCCGAAGGTCTGTTTGCACCGGAGCGCAAGCGCCCGCTCCCGCCCTGGCCGCAAGTCATCGGGGTGGTCACCTCACCGGCCGCCGCTGCGCTGCGGGATGTCATCGACGTCCTCAGGCGCCGCTACCCGCTGGCGGAGGTGGTGCTGTCACCCACACCAGTGCAGGGCGCCGATGCGCCTGCCAAGATAGCGTTGGCGCTACGGGCCATCAACGAATTTGGCCAGCCGGACGTGATCCTGCTCGTGCGGGGTGGCGGGTCGTTGGAAGACCTGGCGGCCTTCAACGATGAAGAGCTGGCGCGGGAGATCGCGCGTTCGCCAGTGCCGGTGGTCAGCGGCGTGGGCCATGAGACGGACTTCACCATCGCCGACTTTGTCGCCGATCTGCGGGCCCCAACGCCGTCGGCGGCGGCGGAGATTGTCTCACCTGACCGAGAGGAACTGCAGAGGAGACTGGGGAAATTGCGGGCGTCGATGCGGGGAAGCGTCCAAAGCAGAGCCGTGGATCTTAAGTTGTCGCTCGACCAGCTACGGATGCGCCTGAGCCTGGCCTCGCCAAGGGCGCAGCTGGCAAACGCACGCCAGCGCGTCGATGATGTGCAGCGCCGGCTGAGCGGAGCCCTGGCGCATGACCTGGCGCTCAAGCTGGCAGATGTGCGGCGTCTCCATGCCACCCTCGAGGCGGTAGGCCCGCCCGCAGTGCTGGCGCGGGGCTACGCTTTGGTGACCCGAGAGGATGACGGAGGCCTGATCCGTTCCCGGACTCAGATTGGTCGGGATGATGCTATTCGGGTGCGCGTGCACGACGGTTCTTTTGGTGCAAAGGTGACCGACGAATTGGATGGCGGGTCTAGCACAGAGTAGAATACGCAAGCGCGCCACGCTCCGGAATCGCGGTCGGAGGGCGTCTCGGGATGTGGAGGTGACATGGCCAAGACCAAAGCCAAAGCCAAAGCCAAAGCGATGGCCCCTGAGATCTTGAGCTATGAAGAGGCCTTTGAAGAACTGGAAGGTCTGGTCGAGCAACTCGAATCTGGAGAGCTCAAGCTGGAAGACGCGCTGGCCGTCTTCGAACGTGGCCAGGCTCTGGCTGCCCGCTGCGGTGATCTGCTGGAAGGGGCGGAGCTCAGACTTGCCCAGCTTGACCCCTCTGAAGACGGCAGCCTGGTGCCGATCGCCTTCGAAGTGGATTGAGCTTTGAGCCCTGAATTGGCCCTCAACAACGCTGTTCTGATCGGAGCATTGATCGCGTGGGCCATCGCCCAGATCATCAAGCTCCCTATCGAGTATGTCCGCAACCGGCGCTGGGATTGGTCGCTGCTGCTGAGAGCGGGGGGTATGCCGTCGTCGCATTCAGCCCTGGTCACGGCGGTCGCTCACGGTATCGGGTTGACCGAGGGGTTCACCTCGCCGCTCTTTGCCTTTAGTGTAGCGATGTCGATGATTGTGATTTACGATGCCACCGGGATCAGACGCCAGGCCGGCAAGCACGCCGAGATCATCAATGCGTTGGTTCAGGATCTAATCGAGGGCCACGCCCTCCGCCAGGAGCAGCTGCGGGAAGTGCTGGGCCATTCGCCGATGGAGGCTTTCGTCGGTATGGTGCTCGGTCTGGCTGTCGCCCAGACGGTGATCTCCTTCTGGCCAATCTGGCCCGTCTAGAGTGCCGGCCGCCGGCCCGGCTCAGCCCGCCTCACGCTTGAGCAAAAGCGACGGGAGCTGACGGGCTTCCGGCGAACGTAGCAGGAGCGACGTCAGCCAGAATGCGGCGGCGCCCATTGCAACACCCACCAGTCCGAGGATCCAAACGCCTTGGGCGGCCCCCCATCCGAGCCAAGCCAGCAGGATGACCGTCATAAGGGTGGAAGCCGCCACCGTCGCGCCTAGACCGCGCCGAATTCTGCCGAAGTCCAACCCGTCCAATCGACGGCGCATCAAGACCAACAGTCCGCATGCCTCCAGGCTGGTGGCCAGCGTGTTGGCCAGGGCGAGGCCCCCATGCGGCGGGAGTCCCCAGCCGCTGAAGGCGGCGGCCAGGCCGAAACTCAGGCCGATGTTGACTGCCATGGCGGCAGTGCCGACTGCGACCGGCGTGAAGGTGTCCTGCAGGGCGTAGAAAGCGCGTGAGGCGATCTCGACGATCGAGTGGCTCACCAGGCCCATGCCGTACCAGAGGAGTGCCCACGCAACCAGGTCGGTCGAGTGGGCGGTGAACTCGCCCCGTTGAAAGAGCATCGCCACGATGGGGCGGCGGAGAAGGACCAGGCCGATCGTCGCCGGGAGGGCCAGGAAGAACACGCCGCGGAAGGTCGTGGCGAGTGTGGCGCGCATGGCGGACAGATCGCCGCGGGCAACCTGCGCCGAAAACGTAGGTAGGGCGGCGATGGCGATGGCCTGGGCGATGATCACCTGTGGCATAAGCATGATGAAGAAAGCGTAGTTGATGGCCGTCAGGCTACCTTCCGACATGGCCGAGGCGAGCGCCACGTTTACCAGGAAGTTGAGCTGGACGAAGGCCACCCCGATCAAACGCGGCGCCATCAGGCGCCCCACCTGGCGCACGGCGGCGTTCTTGAGGTCGAGCGCCAATCGATAACGAGCGCCCCGGCCATGCAGGCCGGGCAACTGGATCAGCAGGTGCATCCCTGCGCCGAGGACTACGCCCCAAGCCAAACCAAAGATGCCCGCCCTCGGGACGAACAGCAAGACGCCTATGATCCATCCCAGCCACAGAAACGTCGGGGCCAGGGCCGGCAAGAGGAAATGCTGGTGAGCGTTGAGCACACCCATAAGCATCCCGCTGATTCCAAAGATCACGGCTGAAACCAACAGAATGCGGAGCAGAGCGATCGTGAGCTGGGTTTCGCTGGGGCCGAACCCGGGAGCCAGGATAGTAGAGACAAGCCATGGCGCTGCCAGCCAGGCCAAAGCAGCAGCGGCGCTCATCGCCAGGAAGACCAGGTTGGCAACTGCAGACGCCAACCGCCAGGCGCCCTCTTTGTCACCTCGCGTGAGGAAGCTTGTGAAAGTTGGCACAAATGCCGAGGCCAATGCCCCGCCCGCCATGACGCTGAACAAGACCTCGGGGAGCCGGTTGGCGGCGTTGAAGGCGTCCAGCTCGGCCTGGGTCCCAAACGCATTCGAGACCATCATCCACTTGACCAGCCCGGCCAGGTTGGACAGCACGAAGCCGGCCATGACCACACCTGCGGCCCGGGCCAAACGGCGTTCCTCGAGGGTGCTGTACTCATCCACGGCCGGTAGATTATAGCAGGCGGGTGGGGGCGGATTCGTGCCCCAATTCAGTCCGGAGAGTAGAATAGATGCCGTACGGCCCCAATCCCCGACTCGAGCGAGAGGACAGCCCATGATACGTGCCATGCGCTGCGACGCTTCCGGCCCGATCGAATTCGACTTGCCGGTGGAGAGCTTTGCCCAGACAATCTCCGACGCCGACCGTCTCTTGTGGGTGGATTTTCAGGCCGAGCCCAACGAGGTCAGCGAGCCTATCTTGAGCCAGACCTTTCAGTTTCATCCACTGGCAGTCGACGACGCCTTAAGGGAAACACACGTCCCCAAGTTGGACGATTGGGGCGATTACCTGTATCTGGTCCTGCAGTCGGTGGTCCTTGTGGAGAATTCGGACGACCCGCTCGACGTGCGCGAGCTGGATATCTTCTTGGGCCGGAACTACTTGGTGACCCATCATGATTTTCCTGTGCCTGCCGTTGATCAAGTATGGGGGCGGTTGCATCGAGACGACCGGCAAGCGCGCAAGGGGGCCGGTTATCTGCTATACGAACTCATTGACACGCTGGTGGCCAATATCCTGCCCATTGTTGACGAAATGGACCAGACGCTGGAAGACGTCGAAGACATGATCTTCGCCGACCCGGATTCCGAGGTATTGGAGAAGATCTTCGAACTCAAGAGCAGCGTAATCCAATTGCGGAGAGTGATCGCGCCGCAGCGCGAGGTGGTCAACAAGCTGGCCAGAGATTCCTACCCGGTCATGGAAGTGGGCGAGCGCATCTACTTCCGCGATGTCTACGACCACTTGGTGCGCTCCTACGAAATCAACGAGGGGATGCGCGACCAAGCGACGGGGGCGTTGGAGACCTACCTCTCGGTGATCAACAACCGCATGAACGACGTAATGAAGACCCTGACCATCATCACCACCCTGTTCATGCCCCTCTCGTTCTTGGTGGGTTTCTTTGGGATGAACTTCTTCCAGCCGGTGGGTCCGAGCCCAATGTGGACCGGCAGGCCTGCGCTATTTCTGGCCCTGGTGGTGATGATCGTGTCGCCGCTTGCGATGTTCCTGTACGCGCGCGCCAGGAAATGGCTTTGAAGCACGCATGGTTGGGGGAGGGGGTCCTTGCGAAAGAACGGGGCAGGCGCGGCCCGACGCGAGAGAGCCGGGGACGCCGACCCCGGCCCTCTGGTAAGGAGGAGAAGAAGAGATTTCGCCCTTCGAGCATAATGTACGCTAAAGTTGGTAGGCGTTGCTTGTCGCATAGCCGTTGCTTAACCTACGCTTTCCCTACGCTGTCGACCCCCGTTCTTCCCGGGCGCGGGCACGGAATGCGCGATCTTGGAACGGACAGCGAGTGAAATCCCCTTCCGAACTTCTCCAGCGTTGGGCGCCGGCTGCACCCGGGCGGCGGGCGCTGGTGTTGGGGGCAGGTGACGGCGCAGAAGCGGCATGGCTGGCGCACGAGGGCTTCCGGGTGGAGGCAGTGGAGAAGGATCCGAAGCGCAATGCTGCGCTGAACAAAGCTTGCGCCGGGCTGGCCGTCACCACCCAACAGGCCGACATTGAAGAGTTCGTCATCACAGCTGGGACCCAGGCCCTGATCGTGGCCCTGGCGGTCCTTCACTTCATCTCTCTCCAGGCGCTGCCGGTCGTGGCTGGGCGAATCGCGGACGGGCTGGCGCCCGGCGGCCTCCTGTTGACCCAAGTCCTGACGGATGAAGATCCCTCGGCCCTGGCTCGCCGGATGCGAGGCGACCCCGAACCATCGCCGAATACTTTCGCCATGGAAGATGGCCAGAGCCTGATCCACTACTTCACGCCAGGTGAGTTGCCGCGTTTGTTCTCGGGGCTGCGCCATCTTGAACATGAGCGTTATCGCTTCGCTGCGCCATGGCGACCGGATGGATTTGGTGCAGGCGAGGTCTTGGTGGCGAAGAGGCGTGCAGCGCCGCAGAACTGATCCCCCCTTGCCTGTTGTACAATGGACGGGTTATGGCTGAGGTCGAGATCCAGGTTCTGGTGACGGTCCCCTTTCCAGAGCCGCTCATCGAGCGGCTGCGGGCGGTCTCACCACGGCTGCAGATTCGAGCCATTCCCAGCCGCACTGCGGAGGAGCTCCCAGCTGACGCTCTCCTGTCGGCCGAGGTTCTTTACACCGCCCAGATGCTTCCCGATCCGGAGCAGGTGCCTGACCTGCGCTGGATACAGTTTCACTTTGCGGGCATCGATCATGTCATCGACCATCCCCTGCTTAACACCCCGGATATTCTGATCACCACATTGAGTGGTGCGTCGGCGCCTCAGATGGCGGAATTCGCCCTGATGGGCATACTGACCCTCGCCAGGGGGACTCTGAGCATGCTCACCGACCAGCGTGAGAAGAAGTGGGCGGAGCAGCGCTTCGACAAGTTTCTGCCCACGCTGGTAAGGGGGAGCACGATTGGAGTCGTGGGCTACGGCAGCATAGGCCGGGAGGTGGCCCGGCTCTGCAGGGCGCTCGGAGCAAAGGTACTGGCCACCAAGAGCGACCTCATGTCGGTCACGGATACAGACTACTATCAAGAAGGTGTGGGCGATCCGGAGGGAGAGCTGGCAGACCGGCTTTATCCGCCTGAGGCAACCGCTTCCATGCTGGCCGAATGCGATTTCGCCGTGATCACCGTGCCTCTGACCCCGCAAACGCGCGGCTTGATCACCGCCAAGAGCTTCAAGCGAATGAAGAGCACAGCCGGCCTGATCGACATCTCGCGCGGCGGCGTGGTAGATCATGGCGCATTGGTCGAGGCGTTGAACGAAGGGCAGATCGCCGGGGCTGTCCTGGATGTCTTCCCCATAGAACCCTTGCCGGAATCGAGCCCGCTGTGGGCCATGCCCAACGTCCTCATCTCGCCGCATGTCGCCGGTGCCTCTCCTGACTACTACGAACAAGCCATTGCGCTCTTCGGCGAGAATTTGCGCCGGTACCTGGCTGAGCAGCCCCTGCTCAACCTGTACCAGGCCGACCGCGGCTACTGATCAATACGAGGGACCTGCATGATCCAAGGCGTGATCTTCGACCTGGGTGAAACGCTGATTCGTTACAAAGGCACGTGGCCCGAAACGATTGAAGCGAGCCAGCAGGCGCTGACCCGGGCCCTTGCACGAGAGGGCATCCACCTCGATCACGAGGATTTCGGCGAAGTGTGGCATGCCGAAATGCAATCTGCCTACCAGGCGCGGGACGAAGACGAAACCGAACGGCCCAGCCGCGAGCTGCTGGCTGGCGTGCTTGGCCGCTACGGCTACTCCGACGTGGCTGAGGATGCCATCGACCGCTGCCTGGAAGCGATGTACAGCGCCAGCGAGGCGCACTGGGTGCCGATGGCAGAGGCTCAGGCCGTCCTCGAATCGTTGGCCACCGACTACCGGCTTGGGATGATCTCAAATGCTGGAGATGCCGGCAACGTCGGTAGGCTCATTGACAAGGCTGGTTTCCGCCATTTCTTTGATCCCATCTTGATCTCGGCCTCACTTCGCATCCGGAAGCCAAGCGCCGTGCTGTTCGACATGGTGCTGCGCGAATGGAGTCTGCCAGCGGAGGCGGTCGTCATGGTGGGCGATACGCTCGGGGCGGACGTACTCGGCGCGCAACGGGCAGGGATGCACCAGATTTGGATTTCCGGGCAGGCCGACCGTCTGGATAACGTGGGCAACGTTGATTCTATCCACCCCGAATTGACCGCCGAAACGCTGGCTGAAGTGCCGGATTTGATCCGTCGCCTCGATCAGGGACTCGAACCCGGGCCATGAGTGGTCGCCGGTTGACAACCAGGCACTCGATCATTATGATGATCCCAATAGACAAGAACAGCTGCGATGAAGGAAAGTAGGCGGGCGGAATTCGCCAGGGAGGTCGGGGCGAGACTGAAACCCCGGCTCGGATGAAACCCCTCGAAGTTCCCTTCTGAGCTGCCCAAGTGAAGGCCCGTGATCTCACCCGGGTTGGTAGTTTGGGCCGGATCCCCACCGTTAGTGCAGGGGGCTCGATCGCCGTAGCAGGCCGTCGAGGATGAGTGGGCCAATCATGGCCAACGAGGGTGGTACCGCGGGAGACGTCTCTCGCCCCTTATCGGGCGGGAGATTTTTTGTTGGAATGTGCGTTCGCACAGCGCGAGCTGCCGGGAGGCGTGATGCTGAAACAACTGGATAAGATACAGGCTCAGGCATTGAAGGCGCTGGGAACAGTCGAAGATGAGGCAGAGCTGCTCGCGTGGCGGCAAGCCTATCTGGGCCGCTCGGCCGAGTTGAGCCAAATCGTGACCGGGATCCCGGACCTGGCGGCCGAAGAAAGGCCCCAGGTGGGGCGCCGGGCAAATGAGGTCAAGACGCGCCTGGAAACCGAATTAGCGCGGCAGCAGGCAGCCCTGAAGACGCATGCCCTTGATAAGCAGCTGCGCCAGGAAGCCCTCGACGTCACCCTCCCGGGCAAACCAATAGCGCGTGGGCGGCTTCACCCATCAACCCAGAATTTGCGCATGATCCTCGACGCCTGGCGCGAGATGGGGTTCCAGGTCTACACCTCGCGCGAAGTAGAAACCGAGGACTACAACTTCGAGCTGCTAAACATGCCCGCTCATCACCCCGCCAGGGACATGTGGGACACGTTCTACACGACCAGGCCCGGGGTCGTGTTGCGAACCCACACCTCGCCTGGCCAGATCTGGATCATGCGCCAGCGCAGGCCCGAACCCATTCGTGTCGTGTTGCCGGGGATGTGCTATCGCTACGAGCAAATCACGACCCGCTCCGAGGTTCAGTTCAATCAAGTGGAGGGGCTGGCGGTTGGAGAGCACATCACAATGGCCGATCTCAAAGGCACACTCAACGGCTTCGCCCGGCACATGTTCGGCGAGGACGTGAAGACCCGGTTTCGCGCCTCCCATTTCCCGTTTACGGAGCCGTCGGGGGAGTTCGATATCGAGTGCTTCGTGTGCATGGGTGAAGGCTGCTCGGTCTGCAAACACACCGGCTGGCTGGAGATCTTGGGGTGTGGCATGGTCCACCCGACCGTGCTCCGCAACGGAGGCTATGACCCAGAGGTGTACTCCGGGTTTGCGTTCGGCATGGGGCCGGAGCGAATCAAGATGCTGATGCACCGCCTGGATGACATCCGCGTCTTCTGGGCCAACGATATGCGCTTCCTCGAACAGTTCTAGACGACTGTGGTGCGGGTGAGCAGCAAGGAGCGATTGACAGGATGAAAGTGCCTCTTTCTTGGGTGAAGGAATTCGTGGACGTCGATGTCCCGCCACACCAACTGGCCGATAGACTGACGCTGGCGGGGCTGGAGGTGACGGAGATTCGCTACGTCGGGGACCCGATGCCGGATGCCGGCCAGTTATCGGCCGCCGATGGCGTAGAACGTCTTCAGACGATGATCACCGGTCTCGCCTGGGATCCGGAAAAGATCGTGGTGGGAGAAATCCGGGAGGTGATGCCGCACCCTAACGCTGATCGCTTGGTGCTGTGCCGGCTGTTCGACGGCCAGGAGGAGCACACGGTGCTGACCGGGGCACCCAATCTGTTCCCATACAAGGGGCAGGGTGAGCTGAGGCCTCCGCTCAAAGTAGCCTACGCTAAGGAAGGCGCCGAGCTGTACGACGGCCACCAGCCCGGCTGGGAGATCGTCCGCCTGAAGAAGGCCAAGATCCGGGGCGTGGAGTCGTCCTCCATGGTCTGCTCGGAGAAGGAATTGGGAATCTCCGAGGACCACGAAGGCATCATTGTGCTCGACGACGATGCGCCGGTCGGAGAGTTCGCTGGCGGATGTCATGGGCGATGTGGTCTTCGACATCGACATCACCCCCAACATCGCCCGCGATGCCAACATCCTGGGTGTGGCGCGCGAAATCGCTGCCCTGTACGACGTGGCCGTCAACCAGCCGGACTACAGCGTGGATTGGCGCGGACCCGCCATTGAGGGAAGGGTCGACATACAGATCGGGGTCCCAGAACTGAACCCGCGCTTTGTCGCCGGACTGATCGAAGACGTGAAGATCGCTCCCAGCCCCTACTGGATTCAACGGCGGCTTAAGCTGGCCGGGATGCGGCCCATCAACAACATCGTCGACTCGACCAACTACGTCATGCTTGAGGTCGGCGAGCCTCTGCACGCCTTCGACTACGATGTGCTGGTCGAGCGCGCCGGAGGAATGGCACCGACCATTATTACCCGACTGGCCGGCCCAGGGGAGAAATTGACCACCCTGGATGATGTCGAGCGAGAACTGGAGGACTTCACGGTCCTGGTCACAGATCGGGCAGGTGCGCTCTCCATCGGAGGCGTCATGGGGGGCTTGGAGTCGGAAGTCGGTCCCCACACGGTCAACGTGCTGCTCGAGGGAGCGGCTTGGAACCTGATCAACATCCGGCGCACACTCGCCAGCCAGAGGCTGTCATCGGAGGCAGCCTACCGTTTCTCGCGAGGCGTCCATCCGGCCATGGCCGAGCGAGGAGTACGCCGGGGGCTTGCCTTGATGCAGCGCCTATCCGGCGGCGAGGTGGCCGAAGGCCTGGTAGATCGCTACCCCCTGCCGCAAGCGCCGTCGAGGATCGAGACGTCCCCGGCTGATGCTGCGCGCTGGCTGGGGATTGCGCTCGACACCGAGGAGCTGGCCGATATCCTGACGCGGCTTGGCTTCAACGTGGTGCCGATCGAGGGCGGTCGGCTGATGGTCGAAAGTCCCGATCACCGCCTGGATATCGGCGAGGGCATTATCGGCCGGGCGGACCTCATGGAGGAGGTCGCAAGGATCTACGGCTACGATCGCCTTCCTGAGACCCTGCTCGAAGATCCGCTGCCGTCGCAGCGTCGTAATGCCCAGTCGGAGTGGGTGGACAGACTTCGCGATCTTCTGGTCGACCTGGGGCTGCAGGAGGTGGTGACGTACCGATTGACGACTCCCGAGGCCGAACAAAAGCTCAACCCCGCGGGGGCGGACGAGGCGCTGCCCTATGTCTGCTTGGCAAACCCTCTGTCGACGGATATGACCGTCATGCGAAGGAGCCTGCTGGCCAGTGTGCTCGAGGTGCTCGGCGCAATCGCAACCAGCGACAAAGACTGGCGGTGTTTGAGATCGCCCCGATCTACCTCCCGGTCGACGGTCAGAACCTGCCCGATGAACCGCTGCGGCTGGTCGTCGCAATGACGGGCAGCTCCACCCTGCCCGATTGGCGCGGAAGCGGCCCGCCCTCAGTGATGGACTTCTTCCATTTGAAGGGCGTGCTGGATGGCTTGTTTGAGGCCCTCCATCTGGAGGGGATCAGCTACACTCCTGGTGAACACCCCAGCTTCCATCCCGGAAAGTGTGCCGAGGTGCTCTGGCAGGGAACCCGCTTGGGATGGCTGGGCGAGTTGCACCCCCTGGTGTCGCACGCCTATGACCTTGAGGCCCATCCGGTTTTGGCGGCCGACCTGGACATCGAGGCCATTCTGCCCTCCATCCCCGAACGCTTCAGCATTGCCGCTGTGCCGGCTTATCCGCCTGTGCTGGAAGACCTGGCTCTGGTTGTTGACGAAGATGTGCCGGCGGCCCGGGTAGAGGCGGCCATCCGCAAGTGGGGCGGAAACCTGGTCGTTGGCGTGAGGTTATTCGATGTCTACCAGGGAGGCCAAATCGGCTCTGGCAAGCGGAGCCTCGCCTATTCGGTGGTCTATCAATCTCCGGAGAAGACCTTGACTGACGACGAAGTCAGCCAAGTGCGGAAGAATGTCGTTGAGGGATTGGAGAGCGAGCTGGGGGCGGTTCTGCGCAGCTAGATTGGCTCAGGGCTCGGGTTCAGTCAACCGTTCGGCCCGGCGGATGGCGGCCACGGCGAGCTGGGCAACGACCCCGAGATGGTTGGCATCCGTGTTGGAGAAATCGCGATCGTAGGCCTTGTTGACGGCCTCGATAACCCCTACGACATGGTCGTCTTCCATCAGCGGCACGCAGGCCAGGGATCTGGTCTGGAAGTCGAAGGTCACGTCAACCCTCGGCGAAAAGCGGGGGTCTGCCTGCACATCGCGTACGATAGCGCTTTCCTTGTTGGTTGCCACCCACCCGGCGATGCCTTCAGAAATCGGCATACGGAACCCGGTGAGGCGTTCACGTGCCTGACCATGCACCACGGCAAATGCCAACTCGTCCTTCTCAGGATCGACCAGAAGAAGGGACCCGGCGCTGGCGCCCACGGCGGTCAAGGCGGATGCCAGGACGTCGTCGAGCATGGCCAGTACGTCGGTATCAGGCTTCAAGTTTTGAATCAGCACATCAAGGGAGACAAGAGAGTCCATGGACGATCGAAGGATGGCGACCTCGTCCTTTAGATCCTGGTTTTCGTCCCGCAGGCGGTTGACTTCGGCCTGGAGTGCTCGGAGGGGGTTTCCCGTTTCCATGGACGCCTCCTGGTTGTGCGGCGATCTTAGCATGAAACAGCGGAGCCGTAAAACACGCTCACCTATGAAAGAACGTTCACCAGGCGGATTTGGATCCCCTGGAGGAAGGCGAGGCAACGGTTGAACATCTATTTCTCTTGCTCACTCACCGGCGGCCGAGGCGATCAGGCAGTCTATGAGCGACTGGTAGAGTTTCTCGTCGCGGCCGGCCATATCGTGCCCACAGCCCATTTGGCCCGGCCGGATGTCATGGATCTGGAACGGGTGGTTGTCCCGGAGGACATCTACCAGCGCGACATGGCGTGGATCGAATCATGTCAGGCGATGGTGGCCGAAGTCTCCACCCCTTCCCACGGGGTTGGCTATGAGATCGCCGTGGCACTTAGCCTGGGGAAGCCGGTGCTGTGCTGCTATCAGCCGCGGGGTCGTGGTATCCAAGATGATCACCGGAAACCACTCCGATTGCCTGCAGGTGGAGGCCTATGACGATGCTGATCATGCCGTGGCAATCGTCGGCTCGTTTCTGGCCCAGATCGCCGCCGATCGGGGTTAGCGGACGCCCAGCGCATGGGCAGAGAATCCCGCTTGTCTTGACGGTCGGCCATTTTCGGTATACTTAACCACACAGTCAGACGTCTGGGTGCCCCCCTCACCTAGATGTCTGCCTGTGCTTTAAGGGCCGGACGGCTGACCAACCTAGCGCAGCTCAGCCAGCGCGCTCCCCAGCCTGTCGATTTCATCATGGGTGTTGTAGTGCGCCAAACCGATGCGGATCAACCCGCCATCGTCCTCGACGCCGAGCCGACTGGTGACGGCCAGGGCGTAGAAGTTGCCGTCCCACACGTAAATGCCGCTGGCCGCCAGCTGCTCGGCAGCACCGACGGGGCGACACCCCTTCAATGCGGATCGAAACGGTCGGCACGCGACGCTGCGAGGTCGGCCGCCTCGGTCAGGCCGAAGATGCGGATTCCAGGTAGCGAGCCCAGGGTTTCCAGCAGATGTGAAGTCAAGTCCTTGTTCGTAGTCGACAACTTGTGAGAGGGCGCTGACCAGGGCCTGGCGCGTGGGGACGCCCGGAAGCAATGCCGCCATCAGCCGCTTGGCCGGCCCAAGCCAGGTACTCCAACGCGGCGAGCGTGCCGGCCAGTCCCTCGTGATTCTGGGTGCCGGTCTCGAACTTCCCGGGCGGAGTAGTCAGGGGCGGGCCGTACCTTGTAGGCGCGCAAGTGACTCCAGGTGCTGGGCCTTCCCGTAGAGCGCTCCGACGTGGGGGCCGAAAAACTTGTAGGCAGAAGCCACCAGAAAATCGCAATCCAGTTCCTGGACATCGATCACGCCGTGTGGAGCGAACTGCACAGCGTCCACATAGCACAGGGCGCCGGCGTCATGCGCCATTTGGACGATGCGGCCGACGGGATTGATTGTGCCGACAGCGTTCGACGCATAGCCCACTGCTACGATTCGGGTGCGGTCGGAAAGCAGCTCGGCAAATTGATCAAGGTTGAGCGTGCAATCTTCGACATCAAAATCAAGCCAGCGTATGGTGCAGCCGCGGTCTTCGGCGGCCAACAGCCATGGGGAAATGTTGGCGTCATGGTCAAGGCGGGTGACGATGATTTCGTCGCCGGGTCCAAGCTTCGAGGTGAGGGCGCGGCTGATAGAGAAGGTCAGCGTGGTCATGTTCGGGCCGAAGACGATGTCGTCCGGAGCTGGACGCGTTGAATAGCCGGGCGACGGCGCTGTGGGCCTGGTCGAGAACGGCGTCAGATTCGTGGCTGGTTGGGAAGGCGCCCCCGTGATTGGCGTTGGTATGCAGCAGATAGTTCGACATGCGGTCGACAACTCGCTGTGGCACCTGGGTTCCGCCAGGATTGTCGAAGAACACGGCCTTGCCGGACAGGGCCGGGAACTGGGCGCGGATTCGATCAAGGTCGAGGCTCATTCTGATCTCCAATCGGGGGCCAAGGCGGAGAGATCCGCCTTTCTGAGGCTACCACGCCCGGTGAGCCCCCAGCCAGGCGAGCTGATGTTATAATGCCGCCAGTCTGCCGGCCTGGAACAGACTTGTGGATCGGAAATCCCCCCAGGCGCTGGGGAAAGTCAAGGACCATGGTTCAATCTCAGCGGTCAGCATACCGGTCTCCCGGGTTGGTGCCTGGGGGCTGCTGAATCCGAGGCTCACCATTCGTTATGGACATTGACCGACGTTCTGTCAAACTCCTAATGACATACGACCCCGTTCCCGAACTGCGTGAGTCCTACTTTGACTATATGATGGGCGAGTTCATCCCCCGCCTCGAACGTCTGGGCCTAACGATGTGCGAATCCTGGCACACGGCCTACGGTGAATACCCATTGCGGCTGATCGCCTTCATGGCGCCCGACGGCCGCACGATGGACGAAATCCTCACCAGCCACGCTTTTGCGACCCTGGAAGATGGTTTCAAAGCCTACGTATCTAACTACCGCCGCAGAACCGTGCCGGGACGGGGTTGGTTCCAGTTCTAGCCCTAGGCCGCTGCCCCTTATAGTGACAAATTTCACAAACTGTGCTAGAATACTTTGACCCTGGCTCATCGAACGCTGCGGCCTGCACTCCACTACGCTCACACTGAACCCGCGCCAGGGTTTTTTCTTTGAGGGGCGGCAAGTGCAAGATAGCCATCAAACGTGCGGTGGGTGCCCACCGCACGTTGCTTTTCCCCTGGCCTAGTCAGGCCGTTTCTCAAATCACGGAAAGGCTTTTGCCCACATCGGAGAAGGCGTTCAAGCCCTGTTCAAGATCATCTGGGCTGTGGGCGGCAGAGATCATCACCCAAATCCGGGCTTTGCCCTTGGGGACAGTCGGGTAGCCGATAGCCATGGCAAAGACCCCGGCGTCGAAGAGTTTGCGGCTGAACTCCTGGGCCAAGCGGAGCCTCGCCGAGCATGATCGGCGTGATGGGGGTGGTGCTTGACCCGATATCAAATCCCAGTGCCCTCATTTCGGACTTGAAGGTCTCGGTGTTCTCCCAAAGGCGATCGACCAGTTCGGTGGATCCCTCAAGCAGGTCGACGGCGGCTAGGCAAGCGGCGACGTCGGGGACGGTCATGGCTGATGAGAACAGGAATGGGCGGCCGCGCTGCTTGAGCCACTCAACGATGCGGGAGGAGCCGGCCACAACGCCGCCAACCACACCGAAGGCTTTGGACAGCGTGCCCACCTCGACATCCACTTTTCCGTGAAGCCCGAAATGGTCGACAATTCCCCGCCCGCCTTTTCCGAGCACGCCTTCGCCGTGCGCGTCATCCACCATTAGCAAGTAGCCATACGAGTCTGCCACCTCGTACAACCGATCCAACGGAGCGACATCGCCATCCATGCTGAACACGCCATCGGTGATAATCATCGCCCGCTGGATAGCCTTCCCCCTTGTGGGCTTCGATTTGCCGCTTGAGGTCATCCGGGTCGGCATGCGCGAAGCGAATGATCGTGGCCCCCGAAAGGCGAGAACCGTCGATGATGCTGGCGTGGTTGAGTTCATCGGAGTAGATCACATCCTGCTTGCCGACCAGGGCCGGAATTGTGCCCAGGTTGGCGTTGAATCCGGATTGAAAGGTGATCGCCGCTTCGACTCCCTTGAAGGCCGCCAGACGGATTTCAAGCTGCCGGTGCAGATCCATCGTGCCGGCGATAGTGCGCACGGCGCCGGGACCGACGCCGTAGGTCGCCATCGCTTGGGTGGCTGCCGCCACCAGCTGCGGGTGGTTGGCCAGGCCCAAGTAGTTGTTGGAGCAGAAATTCAGCACCGACTTCCCGTCGACGGTCAACCAGGCGCCCTGAGGCGAACTGAGGGAGCGGATTGTGTTGTAAAGCCCCGAGTCCTTCAAAGCTTTGAGCTCGTCCTCGATCCACTGTGTCTTGGCGGACGCTCCCGCTTTTTCAGCCATGCAAAGCCTCTTTTCCTGACGTGGATGGTGGTTCAATCTGGGACCGAATCAGCTTGAGCTTGGCCCGGCGGGAGCGGGACTTGATCGCCCGCTCACGGCGCATGGCTGTCGATCGGTCGTCTTGGGGTTCGAGGTACACCAGCTTGAGTGGGCGCCGGGATCGCGTGTATCGGGCCCCGCGTCCGGCGTTGTGTTCCTTGAGCCTGCGTTCGGGGTCAGTCGTCCAGCCCGTGTAGAAGCTGCCATCAGAGCATTCCAGGATGTAGCAATAGCATTCCGTCACACGGCCATTATAGCGCCAGCGGCCAGTCGTGCTTTCAGCCCTCGTCCCCGTCGGGAGGGCGTCTTGGGCCAAAACCCAACAGGTTGCCCAGGATGCCCCGGTTTGGCGGCAAGGCGTCTCCACTGGATTTGGGCTGGTTTGCCAGGCGAACCTCCATCCAGTCATCGCGCGCCTCAAGGGCTTGATCGACGAGAGAGCTGAGCTGTTCGCTGGTCTCGGCCCGGAGGGCGGTTTCGATGCGTCGCCGCCTGCGCTGCAAGGCTGTCGAGCTGCGCCAAAAGGCTCGTCCGTTGACTCCACAGAATGTCGCTCAGCTGCTGACCCCGCTGCAAGGCGTGGTCGACGTAGGCCGCAAACGGACGGCCGGCCAGCCGTTGGACGTTGCCCCAGCCCGGGGTGGCGGCCAATGTGCTGCAGCAACATAAGCCCCAACAGGGAAGGCAAGAGTTCCACGGCGGCCAGAACGTACTCGAGCTCGGCGGGGTCGATGAAGAAGGGCGAAGCCCCAAGCGCCTCGGCAAGCGACAGCGCCAGCTCAATAGCTGCTTCTGGGGTTTCGGGAGGGATCGCCAGCCCGATGGATCCGCCTCGGAACAGGTCGGGGTCGGCCGTCGACGGGGCTTGTGGGGCCTGGAGCCCCTCGGCGGACACCACCGGGATTCCTCGGATAATGCGCCCCGACTGATCGACCAGCCCCGAAAGCACCCCCGGGTCGTGGGCTTCAGGCGTCAGGTCTAGCAAGATCGCACCGGGTTTGAGCGCGTTGATCAGGTCATCCATCAACTCGGAAGCTTCCTTGTGCGGGGTGGCCAAGACCACCATATCGACCTCGCCGGCCGTCTTGCGCGGGTCGAGCACACGGCGTTCGAATGCGCCTGCCTCGAGGGCGGCAGCGGCGGCGGCTTTGTCTCTGTCGTAGCCGAAAACCGTTGGCGCATCGGCCGAGCGGCCCAAGGCGAGACCGATAGACGTGCCGAGTTGGCGCAATCCGACGATCAATATTCGTGGGGGCATGATGGACCTCAGCTTTGATTGTCCGCCCGCTGCAGTCGGCGAAGCAGGCGGTCCGTCTCGGATGTCGGCTCGTTGGGATCGTCCTGATGGCGGCGAACAAGATCGATCAAGCGGCCGCTGGCACCCGTGTGTGCGAGAATCTCGGCACCCCATTGAGGGTGTTTCAGAGATACTGCCAGGGCGCTGCGCCAGCTGGAACCCTGCTCGTCGGCTGACGAGGCGGCCCACCCTGGAGCGATGGCCTGAGCCAACACAATGAAGACCCGCTCCCAGAGCCGGAGCGGGCGAAGGGTCTTGCCGATGTCGTGCAGCAGGGCGGCAGCTAGGAGATCGGGATCTCTTTCGCCCGATTCCACAAGCCTATCGAGGACGCGCAAGCTGTGGAGCTGGTCGGCAGCTGGGAGGCGCATGAACAAGGTCCGTTGCGCCTGCGTCAGGAATGGCCAAGTGCGCGCCAGGTCTTGGAGCTTGGCCCGGGCGCTTAAACTGCGAACGAACTGCGCCGTCCGATAGGTGAGGTTCATCTTACAGAATGAGCAAACGAAACACCTGTTGCGTGGGCCAGCCTATCAATGTCCCCAGGACATCCAGCCCAACCAATGGTGCCAAGAAAACCAGTGCCAAAAGAAGCAGCGGACCGTAGGGGCGGAGCTGGTACAGGGTGGACCGGGCTTCAGGCGGCAGGAAATACTCAAGCACCTTCTCGCCGTCGAGCGGGGAGATGGGGATAAGGTTGAAGAAGAGCAGGATCAGGTTGATGAAAATAAACTCGGTCAAGAAGCTGAAGCGGACGGCAGAGAATGCGCCCGGGGCCAACAAATGGATCGAGCAATCCCATGCGGAAGGGGATGGCTGCCAGGATGGCCAACAGCAGATTGGAGAGCCGGGCCGGCGATCGAGACCAGCATGGTCCCAGCGGGTGTTCGGCGCTCCAGAGCGTAGGGATTGATGGTTACCGGACGCGCCCATCCGAAGCCAGTGGCGAGGATCAGGAGCGAGCCCAGCGGGTCCAGATGAGTCAGCGGGTTCAGGGTCAGGCGGCCGTTGAGGCGCGGCGTGTCGTCGCCCAGTTCGTCCGCCGACCATGCATGGGCGAATTCGTGGACCGGCGAGGGCGATAACGAGGATGATGAGTCTGGAGATGAACGTTGGAAGGTCCAGCCGACGAACATGCGGCGATTATACCATTGGGGTCTGTTGCGCCGGCGAATGGTATAATCTCGCCGGTTGGCTCAGGAGTGCCCCCCATGCTCCCAGAGATGCAAATGAACGATGTCGTTCGGTTGCGAAAGCCCCATCCATGTGGGAGCACCGATTGGACAGTCGTGCGTCTCGGAGCCGACATTGGCCTGAAATGCCTCGGATGCGGCCGTCGGATCCTTCTCTCGCGACGCGAGGTCGCACGACGCATGAAGAAGTACGTCCATCAGGAAGGATCACAACCATCGGATGAGTGATCGAAGACGCGTTCTGTTCTTGTTTTCCGACACCGGCGGTGGCCATCGAAGCGCCGCCGAAGCCATCATCGAGGCGCTGGAAACGCACTTCCCCGGCAAGGTCCAACCAGACCTGGTAGACGTGTTGAAGGACTACGCTCCGCGCCCGCTCGACCATCTTCCGGAGGCCTATCCGCAGCATGGTCAAGGTCCCCAAGGCATGGGAACTGGGGTACAAGCTTTTCGATGGGCATCTTCGAGGCCGGGCGCTGACGGCAGCTTTCTGGCCGTATGTTCGCTCGGCGGCCCGGCGGGTAGTCTCGGAGCATCCGGCAGACATGATCGTCTCCGTTCACCCCCTCTTGACCTGGCCGGTCATCAAGGCTTTGCCGGCCGATCGCCCCCCGTTCATGGTCGTCGTCACCGATCTCGTCTCGGTCCATGCCCTCTGGTACAACGTCGAAGTTGACACCTATGTTGTGGCCACACCTGAAGCGCGCGCCAAGGCCATTGAAATGGGCCTGCCCGAATCGCGTGTCTCAGTGGTCGGGCTTCCGGTGGCTGATCGGTTCTGCCGGCCGGGAGCCGATCCGATGCAGGCGCGCCAGCGCCTGGGGTGGCCGCTGGACCGCCCGATGGTCCTGGTGATCGGGGGAAGCGAGGGCATGGGGCCGGTGTTCGACACGGCCCGGGCGATCGCCCGCCAGCCTGGCCAGTTTGGGCTTGCCGTGGTGGCGGGGCGCAACCACCGGTTGAAGGCCCGCCTTGAGGCAGCAACGTGGGAGGTGCCCACATTTGTCTATGGCTTTGTGACGTATATGCCGGAATTGATGCAAGCTGCAAGCTTGCTGGTGACCAAAGCTGGGCCGGGAACGATTACCGAAGCCCTGAACGCGGGGTTGCCAATGGTCCTCTACAGCCGCCTGCCGGGGCAGGAGGAAGGCAACGTCGATTATGTAGTGGATAAGGGGGTGGGCGTTTGGGCGCCCGGGCCCGAGCCCTCTGCGGCAGCGGTCGCAGACTGGTTGCACCGGCCACAAGACATAGAAAAGGCCTCAGCCATCTGCAGAGAAATCGCCAGACCGGCTGCGGCTCGGCATATCGCTGAATTGATCGTAGGGAACCTGGACTCCCCGAACGGTGCTTCGCGTCAGGGGATTTCCCCATCTTCGGCAAGAGCCTGAGGTGTTTACGCCAGAGGCAGCCGCCGCGTCCTAAATGTTCGCCACGATGTTGCTGAACATGTTCCCGACTCCAGCGCCGAAGAGTGCCATGACCACGATCACCGCGATCCCTACAAGCAAGATAATCATGGCGTACTCAACCAGGCCCTGGCCTCGGGGAGATAAAATGATCATAAAGACCCCGCAGGCACTAAATGAATTCACCAAATGACACTCCCAGTATAGGGGAGATTGGCTTGGGATCAATAGCTCCGGGGCTGGATAAGCCTGTGTGTAACGAAACTGTAAGGTACCCGCAAGCTAATTCCGGCCGTGGCTGAGCCGATGCACAAGCTGATGGTCATCTTCCACTTAACCAGTGACATGAGCGGGTTGGAACAGCAGTGGAGTGAGACCTTTGTGGCTCAGGCCGAGCAGGATGCCCGGGCTGCGCCGGGTCGCCGTGAGCAGGGTGCACGGCCGTTTGGTTGAACGAACGCGGATCCACCTCATCCACGAATTCTTCTTCGAAGACGAATCGGCCCTGCAGCGTGCGCTTGCCTCCCCCGAAGGGCAAGCCGCCGGTCAGGCCCTGATGCGATTTGCATCCCAGGATGTCACCCTTGTGACGGCGGAACACCTGGAGGAGGCCCGGGGCGAGTCTGCGCCCGCAGCAGGCCTCGAGGGCTCGACGATCGAAGAGGGCGAGTGGCATGGCTAGTCATGGCCACGTTGACAGCAGATCCTGCAACCACGTCGGGCCGCCGAGTCGGAGATGGACATGCTCACGTCGAACGACTTGAGGACCTTCCTCCGGCTGCATGACATACGGGCCGAGATCGTGCGGCTGGGCGCCGAGACGCCCACGGTGCAGGCGGCGGCCCAGGCGTTGGGCGTGACGGCCGATGAGATCATCAAGTCGCTTGTGTTCGAGGTGGGGGAGGAACTCGTGCTGGTGGTGGCTGCCGGCCCGACGCGCGTCCAGGCCGCTCGCCTTGCTGCTCACTTAGAGGTCCCGACCCCGACAGTGACTTTGGCCTCGCCCGCGAAAGTCACGCAAGCGACAGGCTACCCGGTAGGCGGGGTACCGCCCTTCGGACACTTGGCGCCACTCGAGACGATCCTCGATGCCAGCGTCCTTCGACATGAATGGGTATGGGGCGGTGGCGGGGACGCCGAGGCGTTGCTCAAAGTCCAGCCGGAGACGATCGTCCGCGTTTGCCGTGCCGAGGTCGTCGACCTTCAATCGCCGCTAGAGGGCCGGCGTGCGTGATCGAATGGACCTGCATCCCAGGAGGGGTCGTCCGAGACTGTGGCTTCTCGGCACAGTCGCAGCCGCGGCCCTGGTGCTGGTGGCGGGCGTGGCGTTTCTGCGCTTTCAGCCGGCGGCGGGCCGCATGCTCCGCCTTCGCCAGTATTGGTCCGATCCGCTCGCCCATCAGGCATGGACGGTCCATGCAGGTCAGTCGTGTGGCGACGCACCCTTCGTGATGCCGACCGATGGCTACATCGGGTTCTTCTGGCAGGATACTTTTCAGCTGGGGCATGTTCACCAGGGATTGGATATCTTTGAGCCAGCCGGCCCGAGCGGGCTCGGACAAACGCCCGTGGTGGCGGCCTATGATGGCTACCTTACACGTCTACCGGACTGGCATTCAGCCGTCATTGTGAGGGTGCCCAACGATCCGCTCCAGCCTGGGCGCCAGATTTGGCTCTACTACACACACATGGCGGACGCCCAGGGGAGATCATTCATCGCCCCCGATTTCCCTCCGGGGACAAATGAGACCTTCGTTCCTGCAGGAGCACTTCTCGGCTACCAGGGAGACTATTCCGGCGACCCCAACAATCCGGTGGGAGTGCACCTTCATTTCTCTATCGTCCAGGACGATGGACAGGGTTCATTCAAGAATGAATTGGACGTGAGCAACACACTCGACCCATCGGCGTATCTGGGTATGCAGCTCGATGCGCGGCGGGTTGGGGACGGGGTGGCGGTCTGCCCCAGCCCGGGGGCATAATCCTGATCTAGCACAAGCCCTGCTCCCCCAGGCAGGAGGACAGATGTCTGAATTCCAATCGAAAGTCGTCCTCGTCACCGGGGCCGGCCGGGGCATCGGACGAGCCCTTGCTCTGGGGTTCGCGCGGGCCGGCGCCAACATTGCCGCCAACGATCTGGCCCCCGATGGCCTGGATCGAACCGTGGAAGCCATTCGCGCCGAAGGCGGTACCGCCGAGGGGTATGCGGCCGATGTAGCCAATAAGATGCAGATTCAGAACATGATCCAAGACATCCGAGAAGCCTTCGGTCTGATCGATATTCTGATCAACAACGCCGGCGTCGAACCCCACGCCAGCTTACTTGAGCTGGACGAGTATGACTGGGACCGTACGCTGGCCGTCAACCTGAAGGGACCCTTCCTCACCATGCAGTCGGTGGGGCGGGTGATGGCCGACGAAGGCGGTGGGGTCATGGTAAACATCGCTTCCATCGCCGGAAGGTCCCATGGGCTCAAAGACCGCGCGGCCTATGTGGCTAGCAAGAGCGGTTTGATAGGCCTCACTCGGGAGGCGGCGCGCGAACTTGCCGGTCATGGGATCAGGGTAAACGCTGTGTGCCCCGGGGTCATCGAAACCGAGATGACGGCGAAGCTGCGCCAGGACGAAGCCATGATGGCGCGCTGGCTGGCGGACATCCCGCAGGCCCGACTGGGTCGGACGGAAGATGTGGTCGGCATGGTGATGTTTCTGTGCTCTGACGCGGCGGCCTACGTCACCGGCCAGGCGATCAACGTGGACGGCGGTAAGGTGATGAACTAGGGGGACGTGCTCGCCATCTGGCGGCCGCATGGGTCGAGCCATACCAAGGAGAAGGAGTTGGGCAGATGCAGCAGGCGAAGGATCCTCTGGCCCGGTACCGGGAAGAGCTGATCGGGCGATATTCCGAACAGGCTGATGCGCTGCGCGCCGCGATCCAGGCCTGGGACGCCGAAGGGCTTCGCCAGCCCCTGGCGCCTGGAGAATGGTCGCCGCATCAGATCCTGGCGCACGTAGCGGCCGCCGATTCGTTGGCCTTTCTGCCTCGCATCAAGCGAATTGCCAGCGAAGACCACCCTGACCTCACCACCTGGGATGAAGGCGCTTGGATGGAGGAGAGCTATGACGCTGAGGAAGGCGGTGAGGCGTTGTTGGATGCCTTTAGGGCGGCTCGCATCGAGGGCCTTGACTTCATTCGGGGGCTGTCTAACAATGAATGGGGCCGAATGGGTCGCCACCCATCCCAAGGAGACCGGACGCTGCAGTGGTGGCTTGAGTACAGCGTTTCCCATGTGGACGACCATCTGAACCAACTGAAGGCCACGGGCTGACTTTCGCCCGACCAGTCAGGAGAGGGCCAATGACTTTCGACATCATTCGAACTGAGACAAAGGACGGGGTGGGTGTGATCTACTTCAACCGCCCAAAGGCTCTGAATGCCTTGAACGGTCCATTGATGGTTGAGCTGGTCCAGGCGTTGGAGGATTTCGACAAAGACCCCTCCATCGGTGCTGCGGTCGTCACTGGAGATGAGCGAGCCTTCGCCGCAGGCGCCGACATCAAGGAGATGGCTGAGGCGTCCGCCCTGGAAATGCTCCAGGCGGACCGGATCGCCCAATGGGATCGATTGCGCAAGATCGCTATTCCGATAGTGGCGGCGGTGTCAGGCTGGTGCCTTGGTGGGGGCAATGAGCTGGCCATGGCGTGCGACATGATCGTGGCATCGGAAAGCGCGCGTTTCGGACAGCCCGAGATCAACCTGGGCGTTATCCCCGGTGCGGGCGGCACCCAGAGGCTGACGCGGGCTGTCGGAAAAGCGGTGGCGATGGAGGTGATTCTCAACAACCGCGTGCTGACCGCTGAAGAGGCCTACCGCTGGGGCCTGGTCAACCGGGTCGTTCCGGTCGAAACGTACCTCGAAGAAGCCATCGCCCTGGCAGCCGAAATCGCCGCCAGGGCGCCAACCGCCGTCCGACTTGGCAAGGAGATGATCAACCACGCCTTTGAGGCTCCGTTGGCCGATGGCCTGGCGGATGAGCGGCGCATCATTCTATTTCCTATTCAGCACCGAGGATCAGAAAGAAGGCATGCGGGCTTTCATCGACAAGCGTCCACCCGATTGGAAAGGCAAATGAACCCCGGCTCGGCCAAGCGAGGCAGACAGCAGTGACTGATCCGCGATCGGGCGCAGTGACCTATCGGGACTTCGTCGGGGCATTCCGGTCCCTTGGATTGGGGAACAAGAGCCGGGTCATCGTCCATGCGTCTGTCTCGGCCTTTGGGGAGGTCTCCGGTGGCCCTGAGGCAATGCTCGGAGCGATCCTGTCCACATTCCAGACGGTGATTGTTCCCACCTTCACCACCCGATGCATGCTGATCGCCCCCGACGGGCCCGAAGACAATGCCATCACGCCACAGGAAGCGCAGCTCGACAGCAGCCAGGCGGAGTTCTACGATCCGGATCTGCCGGCCGATCGGGCGATAGGCAGGGTTGCCGAAGGCCTGCGCACTCCAGCCTCAGGCCAGGCGCTCCGCCCATCCGCTGCTGTCATTTGCGGGAATCAACGCAGAATCCTTCCTCGAGGCGCAAACAGTGGATGATCCGTGGGATATTATCGGCGCCTTGGCCGATGCCGATGGCGACCTGGTGCTGATGGGCGTTGACCACCGATCCGACGTCAGCTTGCACTATGCCGAGGCACGTGCCGGGCGTCGGCAGTTCACCCGCTGGGCGCTGACGCGAGGCGGCATCGTGGCCTGCCCCGGGTGGGCAGGCTGCCGGGATGGGTTTGGGGTCATTGGAGAACGTCTGGGTGGGCTCGCGGGCCGGGTCGAGGTGCGGCGCGGGATGGGTCGAGACCGTTCCGCTGCGCGATCTGATCAACCTGACCATGGGTTGGATTCACGAGGACCCGCAGGCGCTTCTGTGCGACCGGCCGAGCTGCGCCACCTGCCGGGCCGTGAGGGCAACGCTCGACACCGCTCCGTAACAGGCGGCTGCACAGGGACTTCCTACGGTGTATGCACGATCCGGTCCGTGCGATGGCGACGACTAGCGATGAGGCTTGAACATGCGATCGATATTCGTTGAGAAGAATCTCCCCAAAATGCTGGCAGTCAAGCTGCTGCGGTCCGTGTGGCACGATGTGATTTGGAGCCCCCTCTCGCCAGCCAAGGTCATCGACCTGCCCGAGCCCGAGCTCCCGGGTCCGGCGTGGTTGCGCGTGCGCAATGTACAGTGTGGGATCTGCGCCTCCGACTTATCGTTGCTGATGGTCAAAGTCGATCCCGGCGTGGCGCCGGCCGCTCTGCCAGGCAACACGCGTTTCTACTTGGGGCACGAGGTCATCGGCGAGGTAATCGAAATTGGCGAAGGCGCGTCTCAATTCAAGGTGGGCGATCGCGTGGTGATGGAGTCGCGTTTCACGGGGCCCACCTGCTTCACCCAGGGGATTGATCCGCCCTGCCGCTACTGTGCCAGCGGGCAGACACGCCTGTGCGAAAACGCGTCGATGGGGCTGGGCCCATCGGGGGTCGGGGGCGGATGGGGCGACGGGTACATCGCTCACGAATCGGAGGTCTACCGCGTCCCGGACGACCTCGACGACGACAAGTCTTCCCTGATCGAGCCCATGTCGGTTGCCCTGCACGGCGTGCTCCGTGCGACGCCCGAAGACGGGCAGCGCGTGCTGGTCATTGGGGCTGGCATTATTGGATTGCTCACAGTGCAGGCGGTCAAGGTCGTGGCGCCCGGCGCCCACCTGACCGTGATGGCGCGCTACCCCCACCAGGTCGAAGCCGCTCGGCGGTTGGGGGCAGATGAGGTCATCGCCGAAGGTGACCTGTACGAAGCAGTCGCCCGGGTCACGGACGGCAAACTGTATCGCGCGCCGATGAACAGGGGCATGATCCTGGGCGGATTCGACCGCATCTACGATTGCGTGGGGAGCCGGGATACGATCTTTGATGGGTTGCGCTGGACCAGGGCTGGCGGGTCGTTCGTGATGGTTGGCATCAGCCTCGGCGAACTCAGCATCGATCTCAACCCGGTCTGGTATCAGGAGGTTGACCTGATCGGCTCCCATACATTTGGGGTGGAGACGTGGCGCGGCCGGCGGGCCCACACATTTGAGCTGGTGACCGAGATGTTCCAGGAGGGCGTTCTGACCGACGAGGGCCTCATCACCCACCGTTTTCCGTTTGAGGATTACAAACGAGCCATTGCGACGGCAGTCGACAAACGGACCGGGGCGATAAAGGTAGCCTTCGACTATCACCATTGATCGGGAAGACCGTGTCGCCGGCGAGGGTGAAATCGGACCCCCCGGCGCCATCCGGGGGGCCTTCCGGTGCGGTTTCGCCGCAGGGGGATTGTGGTAAGATTCCCGCGTCCTGGAACCGTAGTGCAGGACGATGAGGATCCAATGGCCGAGCCCGAGAAAATCACAATCATCGAAGGACCCCCCCCAACATTCGAACTCGTCAGCGATGGCTCACTGATCAGCCTGACGGAAGGCCCGTCCCCCTACCAGGTGGCGCGCTGTCGGCTGCGGACCTTCGACGGACCCGCACTGGTCGAACGCTGCTACCGGGCGTGGCGCGCCAGACAGAGCATTTCGCTTGAATACCGCAGCGAAGACGGACTGACCCAGGAGGCCACTATTGTTGCCATCCGTTGGGAGGAGGAGGACGATGGGCAGGTACTGTTGGTGTGGGTCCGCCTCCCCGATAACGAGATAGAGATCGAATTGGATTTCGATTTCGAAGACGACGAAGACGACGATTGGCCGGGGGATCCCGGCGAAATCTGGTAACTTGTCCAACCAACGGGCGCCGCAACCGGGCGCCCGTTCTGCATCCCCGCTAAGCCTCGTTTCTCCCCGCCCTGGTTAAGAAGAGGTCGCCGCCATGACTGAGTATGAAACCCTACACGTCACCCAGGCCAACGGCGTATTGAAGGTGGTTCTCGATCGCCCCAAAGCCAATGCCTTCAATCAAACCATGGTTGACGAAGTGATCTCGGTCCTCAAGTCGGCAGAACGCGACAGTCAGGTCCGCTGCCTGCTCTTGACGGGAGCGGGCCGGATTTTCAGCGCCGGCCAGGATCTGGGTGCCCTGGGTCAGGTCGATGGCAAGGTGTCGTTCCGATCGCATCTGGAGAAGACTTACAACCCTATTGTTCTGCGGATGCGCGGCCTGGAAAAGCCGATCGTAGGTGCCATCAATGGGCCGGCCGCCGGGGCCGGGCTTGGCATCGCGCTGGCGACCGACATCCGGCTGGCTTCGGACCAAGCCCGGTTCGTTTTCGGTTTCAGCGGGATCGGCCTGACGACCAATTCCGGCACCTCGCTCTCGCTGCCGCGCTTAATTGGTCTGGCGCGGGCAAGCTACATGGCCTTCACGAACGAGCCGGTCAACGCCCAAGTCGCCTTGGCTTGGGGACTGGTGAACCAGGTGATTCCTGCGGACGATCTGGCGGCCGAGGCCGAGTCCCTGGCGTCCAGGCTGGCTGAAGGTCCGACCCGTTCGATTGGCTTGACCAAGCGCGCCTTCAACCGGGCCGTCTTTCCCGACCTGGCAGATGCCCTTGATTACGAAGCCCATCTTCAGGAGATCGCAGGCCGGACCGAAGACCACGCCGAAGGCGTGGCCGCCTTCAAAGAAAAACGTCCACCCGCGTTCAAGGGCGTCTGAACGTCACAACCCATTTGTGAAAGTATTCACAATCAAGTAAGCTCGTTGTCGCTGGGTGGTTGCAGCGTCTCATGCAACCATGGTCCGGCCCATGGGCACGGTCGGCTACGAACGATGGAGAATGAGGCGCCATGCGATCCTCCATGGCTTCTGCCGCATTGGCGCTTGCATTTCTTTTGGCCGCGTGCGCTGGCACCCACCGCCAGCCCAAGGCTACCCAAGCGTGTCCTGATAATCAAGACGCCCCCGGGGAAACCGGGGGCGTCTGATATCGGTCAACGGCTATCGGCTACCCGCTACCCGCCGGCGCGCATCCGAGCCTGCTCGGCCTCGGCCGTGTCCGGTTCGAGCTTGACGTACAGCGGCTTGGGCTCGGCCAGACGCTGCCCCGGGGGGAGGTGGCCGGGAGCCCACTCGCCGCTGGCTTGCGCCGGATCGTAGGTCAAGATGTCGTGCGGCCGGTCACCCTCCTCGACTGTCTCAATTCTGGTTTGACCGAAGAGTGATGTCTCATACCCCAGAGCCCGGTGAAGCCGTTCGGAGCTGAAGGGTAGATAAGGCGAGAACAGGACTTTCAGGTGGTCGATAGCCTGCAGGGCCGAGTAGACGGTCCGTGCCGCGGCCGCCTTGTCGTCTTTCACCACTGAAAACCACGGCGAGCGGTCCAGGTAGCCGTTGACCTCTCTGGCCAGGGCAAGGGCTTCCTGCAGGCCGGCCCGCAGGTGGACGGCTTCGATCTCGGCGCCGACCTTGTCGAACCCGGACGCCACACGGGCCAGCAGGGCACGATCTTCCGGTCCCAGCTCGCCGGGATCGGGCACGTGTCCTTCCCAGTGTCTGTGGGCGAAGGAGATCACCCGGTTGGCAAGGTTCCCCCAGGTGGCCACCAGCTCGTCGTTGTTCCGACTGACGAAATCCGGCCATGAGAAGTCGCTGTCCCTGGTTTCCGGCAGGACCGATGCGACGTAGAAGCGGATGGCGTCAGGGTCGTAGCGTTCGAGGAGGTCCGGCAGCCAGATGGCCCAATTGCGGCTCTTGCTGAACTGGGCGCCCTCAACGTTCATGAACTCATTGGCCGGGACATCATAGGGCAGCTGGAGGGCGCGGTCGTGATCGTCATCGTAAATGGACTTCACCCCCAGGAGCTCCGCCTGCCAGATGACCGTGTGGAAAGGGATGTTGTCCTTGCCGATGAAGCAGTAGCCGCGCGCCTCGGGGTCGTACCACCAGGCTTTCCACGCATCCGGTTCGCCGCGATTGGCCGCCCATTCGACTGAGGCCGTGAAATACCCCATCACGGCTTCGAACCAAACGTAGAGGCGCTTGTGTTCCCAGCCATCCAACGGCACAGGGATGCCCCATTCGATATCGCGCGTCACAGGTCGTCCCTTGAGTCCAGCCTCGACATAGTTGCGGGCGAAGTTGATCACATTGGGGCGCCAGTGATCGGCATGGGTGTTGAGATAGGCGAGCAGCGGCTTGGAAAACGCCGGAAGGTCGAGGAAGTAGTGCTCCGTCTCGCGCACGATTGGCGTGCTCCCATCGGTCTTGCTCCGCGGGTCGATCAGATCCAAGGCGTCCAGTAGATTGCCACAGTTGTCGCACTGGTCGCCCGCGCGCCTCCTTGTAGCCGCAGATCGGGCAGGTGCCCTCCACGTAGCGGTCTGGAAGGAAACGACCCTCACTCTCCGAGTAGAGCTGCCGCTGAGTCTCCCGATACAGGTACCCGTTGTCGTGCAGATGGGTGAAGAAATCCTGTGCGATCCGGTGGTGGTTGAGCGTATCGGTGTGCGTGAACAAGTCGTAGCTGATGCCGATGGCCTTCTGCGTCTCAAGAAAGCGATGGTGGTAGTGCTCGAAAACCTGGCGCGGGGTCTGGCCACGCTTGTCGGCCTCCACCGTAATCGGTGTGCCGTGTGAGTCTGAGCCCGACACCATCAGGACGCGGTCTCCCTTGAGGCGGTGATAGCGCGCGAAGATGTCGGCCGGAAGATAGGCGCCGGCCAGGTGTCCGACATGCAGGTCGCCGTTGGCATACGGCCAGGCGACGGAGAGATGAATCAGGTCGGGCATGTTGCCTCCTCAACCCAGGGAAAAGTCATTGCGGTCGGCGCGAGGTAAAAAACGAAACCGCCAGCCCGAGGCTGGCGGAGTGGCGCTGCCGGGATCTGCCGCGTGTCAGGCGCGGCCCTCCCCAGCCGACGGTCCTCGTCCCGCCGGCGAAGGCAGCTTGCGCATGACCATGGATCGTCCTTGCAGCTTGACCAGCGTGCTCACTCCCAACCGGGCATCTGTCCTCGTGTGCGAAGCAGTGTAGCACGCTCGCCAGAGGCGGGTCAAGCAGGGATGGGCACCGACCTACGGCGACGGATAAGAACCCAGTGTTGGGAGCTGGCCGCTGTTGCTTGCTCCGGCTCCGCGCTCAGGGCTCAATCGTCAACCCCTCCGCTCGCGCCGCAAGGATGAAATCGTTCACCGAGAGCCCGTCAATCTTGTGGGTCCAAATGCTGATCTGACAGTAACCCCAGCCGAAGCAGATGTCCGGGTGGTGATCCATCTCTTCCGCCAGATCGCCGACATCGTCAACGAATTCCATGGCCTTCCCAAAGTTGTCGAACGCGAAGCGCTTTTCCAGATGGTGCCCATCCACCACGCGCCATCCCTCGGCGAGCTGTTGAGTCAGACGGTCCAGTGCCTCTCCGGTCACAGGACCGGTCATCTCCTTCACCGGCACTGGGTCTCTGTCAGCGAGACTCATGCTTCACCTCCATCCTGACATGCGGTTGGTGCTCTTGGTAGATTCTAACAGTCAGAGGCTGAGAGGATGTTGCCAGGCAGAGGCGATGGATCAGCCTGTGGGGGATTTGGCGCGGACGGCGTCGATGATCTCGGCCGCCAGCTCGTAGCGACCGAAGGGAGGCATCAGGTAGGTGCCCTGGACAACTCCGCGGAGAGACTCGAGCAGTTCCACGGCGATTCGCACGCCTTCTTGCGGCCCTTTGTCACCGCTGGCGTCGATGCGCGATCGGATCCCTTCCGGGATGCGGATGCCGGGAACTTCGTTGTGAAGGAAGGAGGCGTGTCGTGCGTTGTACAGCGGCAGCATGCCCACCAGGATCGGGATCTCGGGGTCGCCGTAGCGCGCCTTGTATTCGGCCAGGAAAGCCTGGACCATCTCCGGCTCGTAGACGGGCTGGGTGAGGGCGAAATCCGCCCCGGCAACGATCTTCTTGCGGAGCAGGCGAATCTCCCGCCCCACATCCTGGGCGCCCAGGTTGAGGGCGCAGCCCACGAAGAATGATGTCGGGCCCCCGATGTCAGCGCCGGAATGGTCCACCCCGGCGTTGAAACTGTGCTTGACGAGTTTGATCAGGCCAGTGGGCACGAGATCGTAGTTATCCATCGCCTCTGGATAATCTCCGACTGCCGTCGGGTCACCCATTACAACGAACACATTGCGCACCCCAAGGGCGTGGGCTGCCAGAAGGTCACCCTGAACGCGGAGCAGGTTGCGCCCGCGGGTGGGGAAATGCAGCACGGTTTCGACATCCACCTGGTGTTGGATGAGCTGGCATACCGCCCAGGGGCTCATGCGCATACGCGCCATGGGGCTATCGGCGACGTTGATCACATCCGCCCCGGCCTCGGCCAGCATGTGGGCTCCCGCCAACACCTTGTGCGTGGAGAACCCCCGCGGAGGGTCCATCTCAACCGAGAGCACGAAGCCCTTCTGCCCAAGCTTGGTGGCGAATTGGGTCGGCTCGCTGGCTTCGGTAGGGTGGCCGTTGGTCGGGGATTGGACCTCGTTCAGGCTGCTGTGGCTGAGGTCGACACTTGGATCGTCCAGGGCCGAGCGCATGGCAGCGATGTGTTCCGGCGTTGTGCCGCAGCAGCCGCCGATGATCAGCGCGCCGGCGCGGCGCATCGCCACAGCGTATTCGCCGAAGTAGTCGGCCGTTGCCGGGTACATGATCCGGTCGGCCACACGCTCCGGCCAACCCGCGTTGGGCATGACGGCCAGAGGCGTGTCGGGCGCCGCCTGGCGCATTTGCTCGACCAGGCGAAGCAGCTGGGCTGGCCCGCCCGAGCAATTGGCGCCGAGAACGTCGGCCCCGGCGTCCACCAGCTTGGCAGCGACGCGTCCAGCAGTGTCCCCCAACAAGGTGCGATCGTCGCGGGTGAAGGTCATCATGGCCACCACGGGCAGATCGCACACCTGTCTGGCAGCTCTGATCCCCTCGGTGATCTCGTAGGTGTCGCTGTGGGTTTCGAGGATGATCAGATCTGCCCCGGCCTCGGCCAGAGCCCCGATCTGTTCGGCGAAAACGGCCCGGGCCTGGTCCGGCTGCACACGTCCGAAAGGCGCCAGGCGGACGCCGAGCGGCCCCACACTGCCTGCGACCAGGATCTCATGGTCGGCCCCGTCGGCCGCCTTGCGGGCCAGGGCGACGGCGGAGGCGTTGATCTCCGCCACCTGCTCCTCAAGCCCATGATGTGCGAGCTTGAATCGATTGGCGCCAAAGGTATTGGTTTCCAGGATCTGGGCGCCGGCGCTGGCGTACTCCCGATGGATGGCCAGCACCAGATCGGGATCGATCCGGTTGAGCTCGTCGAAGCAGCCGTCAAATCGTTCGCCGCGGGCGTGGAGCATGGTGCCCATGGCCCCGTCGGCCAGGATGGGTTCACCAGCGTCAAGCCAGGTCCTGAACGCGTTCGGCATGCTCTCAGACCTCAACCTTTTACGAGCCCTAGCGCCCGTTGATTCCGGTTGCCACCCGGCGTTTCGCCCGTTTCGGCTCGCACGGTCTCTACAGCTTCCACGATGTGGGCCAGCGAGGGGATCACTTCTTTCCAACCCCGAGTCTTCAGCCCGCAGTCGGGGTTGATCCAGATTCGCTCGGCCGGCAGGTGGCGCAGGTACATGCGGAGCTTGTCGATGACCTGCTGGCGGTCGGCGACCACCGGGCTGTGCACATCGTACACCCCCGGGCCCACCTCACGCCCGTAGTCGAACTCGGCCAGTTCACGGAGCGTTTCGTCGTCACTGCGAGCGTTTTCGATCGAAATCACGTCGGCGTTCAAGCGATCGATGGCGTCGAGGATGTCGCCGAACTCCGCGTAGCACATGTGGGTGTGGATCTGCGTGGCGGATTGGGCGCCGCCGGTGGCCAGGCGGAACGAGTCGACTGCCCAGTCAAGGTAGCCGTTCCAGCGATCAGGCTTGAATGGCAGCCCTTCTCTCAGCGCCGGCTCGTCGACCTGGATCACGCGCGCCCCGGCCTCCTCCAGATCCGTGATCTCGTCGCGCAGGGCCAGGGCAAGCTGGTAGGCGACGTCAGCTGGCTGGGATGTCAACGCGCTGGAAGGACCAGTTCAGAATAGTCACCGGTCCGGTCAGCATGCCCTTGACGGGCTTGCTGGTGAATGCCTGGGCGCGGGCGAACTCGCGCACCGTCATCGGGGCCGTGCGGCTGACATCAGCGTAGATAATCGGCGGGCGTACATAGCGGCTGCCATAGCTTTGGACCCAGCCGTTTTCGGTGAAGGCGAAGCCGGTGAGCTTCTGGGCGAAATACTCGACCATATCCGAGCGCTCGAACTCGCCGTGAACCAGCACATCTAGCCCAAGCCCCTCTTGAACCCCAATGGTATAGGCGATCCAGGCGTCGACCTTGTCCTCGTATTCCTCTTGAGTCAACTCACCCTTCTTGAACTTGGACCGAAGCCGGCGGATTTCCGTCGTTTGGGGGAAGGAGCCGATGGTGGTCGTGGGAAACAGCGGGAGTTCGATCTGTTGCGGGCGACGCGCAGCGTAGTCCTCGGCGCGGCGGAAATCCGACCTCGCTCAATCCGCTGAGCCGTTTGGCCACCGACTTGTCGTCGGGGGCGAAGGCTTTGAACGCTGCCCAGCCGGACTCGAGCGCCTGGAGTTCCTCATCTGTCGGACCCTTGCCGAGCAGGGCGATTTCCCCCAGCTTCTCTTGAGCAAACGCGAGCACATCTCGCAGTTGGGACGGCAGCGATGGTTCCGCCGATACCGTGATGGGCACAAACTGGAGCGACGCCGACGCGCTCACGCGCAACTGTTCGGCCAATCCGGAAAGCTCGTCCAATGTCGCCAGGGCGGCCTCCGCCCGCATCCGCCAGATATTGCGCCCATCGACAATTCCAGCGGCCAGAACCTTGTCTTTCGGCCAGTTAGCAGCCTTGATCCGCTGTAGGTTGTCGCCATGTGCCAGATCCAAAGTCAAAGTTTTCACCGGGAAGGAGAGGGCTGGCTCGAAGGCCTCGCCCAAATCGTCGAAGTAGGTGACGAGGTTGATGGGCAGTCCGGACCTCGGCTAACCTGCGACAGGCAACGTCCACGTGGCCGGCGAGTTTGTGGCCGTCAGCCAGCACAAGCGCCGGCTCATGCAGTTGGACTTCAACCACACCCAGTGCCTTCAACTGGCCGAGCAGTTGGCTGTAGACCGGCAAAAGGGCATCCAGGGCGGACGAGAAATCCTGACTCAACCGCGCCAGCCGAAGGAAGGTGACTGGGCCGAGAACGATCGGCACAGTGCGTTCGCCGAGCACCTTCTGGGCGCGTCGGGTGGTTTCCAAGAAATCGTCGAAATGTGCGGAGGGGGTTAGTTCGGTTTCGATCTCCGGCACCAGATAGTGATAGTTAGTGTCAAACCACTTAGTGAGCTCAAGTGCCGGTATGCCTTCGGCGCCGCGGGCCATGGCGAAATACCGGTCCAACCCCTGAAGTCCCTGGTAGCGCTCCGGGATCAGGCCAAGCCGGACGGTCCAGTCAAGCACATGGTCGTAGAGCGTGCTATCGCCCACCCCCACGAAGTCTATTCCGGCCTCGCGTTGGGTCGTCCATGCTTCGCCCTTCCACTTGATGCAGGGTCTGGACGAGTTCATCGGCCTGCAGTTGCCCCTTCCAATAGCTCTCCAAGGCGCGCTTCATCTCGCGCTGTGCCCCAATCCGCGGGTACCCGATGGTTTGTGTCTTGTACGAACCCATGCCTTCTCCTTTTGGACTCGCGGCCAGTGTATCTGGCCAAGTCCGTTTCTCCCATGGTCAACTCGTCCGGCGCAAAAAAAGGCCCTTCCGGAAGAAGAGGCCTGTAATGACGTGGGCTCATCGCTCATCTTCCAGAAGCTCTCAGCTTCTGCCGGAGTTGGCACCTTCCGCCGGGCGGGCTGCCCGCCAGAGGTTGCCGAGGCTTCACAGGGCCGGTCCCTCCACCTCTCTGGATGAGTGTCCTGGCGCCAAAGCGCCGGTGCACTGTTTTCTATTGTGGAGCGCAGTCTACCATGTCCGCCGGGGGCATGTCAATTAGGGTCGAGCCATGCGCCGAGACTGGTATCGTCGGCCCCAAGGCCAATCTGTGGGGGCTCGACTTCCCCATCGAAGACGCTCGCCAACCTGCGCCCGGGAATGTGACAGAATGCACGGTGAAACCGGGAATGGTCACTGTACGATGACTCGTGCGATCGAAGATCTGACCCTGAAGGCAAAGGGATGACCCGGAGGAGACGTTCGCATGAAGGCAAATCGGAAGTTTCGTGGGTCGACGCTCGTCAAACTGGCGCTGGCTGCCGTCATCGTGCTCGCGCTTGTTCTGGCGGTGCAGGTCATCTGGGCCCTGGTTATCTATCCGCCGGAGTACGTCTTCCGGGTGCTGAGGTGGGGCCAGTCGGACGCCTTTGACTGGCAGAAGTTTCCGTCTCACGCTCTCGATGCGTCACCCCAACCATATGCCTTCGAGATGGCGGAAGACCCGGCGGTCGCGGCCCAACTGGCCGCATTGGCCGGCGTAGATGACTGGGACGTATTCCTGGCGAAGAATCAGACGCAGGCGTTTCTGGTGATCCAGGACGGGCGGATCATCTATCAGGGCTACTTCAATGGTGCGCGCCCCGACTCGATCGTGACCTCGTTTTCTGTGGCCAAGTCCTTCACGTCGGCCCTGGTTGGAATCGCAATTGGGGAGGGCGCCATCCGGAGCGTCGATGACCGAGTCACGGACTACCTTCCCGAATTGGCTGCGCGGGATGCGAGATTCGAGAGATCACCATCCGCGATCTGCTGCGCATGGCGTCCGGCCTCGAGTACCAGGAGATGCGTTTCCTGATCTTCAGCGGTGACGATCCGCTCACGACCTACTACCCTGATCAGCGCTGGATCGCATTGAACAACACTCACGTCGTTGAGCCGCCGGCGGAGCACTTCTTATATGACAAGTACCATCCACAGCTCTTGGGAATGATCCTGGAGAGGGCGACGGGGATGCCGGTCACTGCCTATTTGCAGGCCAAGTTGTGGACGCCCTTGGGGATGGCCTATGATGGGTCCTGGAGCACCGACAGTCTTGACAGCGACTTCGAGAAAATGGAGTCGGGGGTCAACGCACGGGCGGTAGATTTCGCCAAGCTTGGCCAGCTCTATCTTCAGGGTGGTGCCTGGCAAGGTCAACAGCTGGTGCCGGAGACGTGGGTGGCTGACTCCACGCAACCTTGGCCGGTTAACCGGCCGGATTACTATCCGGCCTCTATTGCCGACAGGCCGGGTGGCGGATACTACGGCTACATGTGGTGGGGTTTCCTTCGGCCCGACGGCTACGATTTCTGCGCCGCCGGGGACAAAGGACAATATGTCTATGTCAGCCCGGCGAAGCGGTTGGTCATTGTGCGCAATGGTACAGACTACGGCGTGCCGTCCGCAGTATGGTGGAACATCTTCTATCGTTTTGCTACGGATGCGTAGGCGCCGCCCAGGCTTGAAGGCTGGGCTGGACGATCAAATCACCGATCTCAAGCAAGGAGCCTGCCCATCGCCACGCTTGTGAGTATCGGCCATGCATGACAGTCAGGAATCTGGGCGAGAGGCTGCCCTGGTGGTGTTGGTGCCCGAGGTCGAGGATCTGGTAGCGAGATTCCGCCTGCAGCACGACCCGTCGGCCGCCGTCGGGGTTCCCGCTCATATCACGATCAACTATCCGTTTCTCCCCGCCATGCGCGGAGACAGTGCGTTGGACCAAGAGCTGACGGCCTTGTTCTCGGGGGTATCCCCGTTTGCATTTTCGTTTCGGCGGATCGCCAGATTTCCAAATCTGCTCTACCTTCCTCCAGAACCAGCCGCCCCCTTTCAGCAACTGATCGTGTTGGTTGCCCAACATTTCCCTGAATCGCCGCCATACGGCGGACTCTACCGAGAAGTAATCCCACACCTTACCGTGGCGGACACCGAGGATGAAGCCGTGCTCGCCTCAGTTGAGGCAGAGCTGGCGCCGCTGCTCGAGCCGCGCCTTCCCGATCATGAGCCGCGCCGATGACGTGTGGCTGATCGACAACGCCGGCGGCAGCTGGCAGCACCTGGCGGCGTTTCCTCTCGGGGTAGACTAGGCGCAGGCCTGCGCCTCATCTGGCACACGCTATCGGGACAACGCGGTCAGTCTGGCCAAGAAATGAGGCCGAGCGACAGCAAAGGAGGGATTCATGAGTGATTTTGCCCATTTGGTCTCCGGCTGGGAGACCTTCTATCTTCTGACCGGAACAGCGGCTGCGACGCTTATTGGGCTGTT
Source organism: uncultured Chloroflexia bacterium (assembly GCA_963727915.1). Lineage (GTDB taxonomy): Bacteria > Chloroflexota > Anaerolineae > Anaerolineales > E44-bin32 > CAWAND01. The sequence goes on from CAVSID010000001.1 coordinate 962,084, forward strand.
CTTTGTGGCTATTTCGGTCGGCAAAGAATCCGTCGAAGTCCAAGGGAACCAGGGATCTTGTGCTGTTTGGCGCCTTGACCTTCAACTGTTTCTTCTACGTCCTGATGATTTCAATTCTCTTTCTCATCCCCGGGTTGAGCAAGCTGTGGCTGGGCTTGCCGCTGGCCGTACTCGGCGGACTGGCATCGATTGGCGCGCTGGTCCAATGGCGTCAGGCGAGAACCATGCCGTCCGACCGCTTCAGAAGGCCAATCGCCGGCCGATTCGGCGTGCCGGTCTTCTCTCTGTTCATGATCGTCGCCATCGGATTGCTGACTGTGTTGGGCGCCACCTGGAGTCTCTACGGATTGGTGGTGGTGATCATCCTCTTGCTGGCCTCTGCCTCGCAGAACGCGTGGGCGCTGCTGATGTTGGAGCAGGTGTAAAGGACCTCACCCGGACCGCAAGCTCGGGAGTGTCCCGGCGCTTGTGACAAACGGCACAAACTCGGCCTGCCGGCGATGGGCTCCGATTTGCAGTGTTTGAGGGTGAGGCAGGGAATCTCAGGCTGCGCGGGCTGTCTCAGAAGAACTCGATTTGACCGGGCGGGTATCTGGCTCGGTATGCCCATTGGCACCGTGCCAGAATCTCTCGTGGACGTGAAAACCATTCGATGTGTCCGACGCCTCGGCATCGCCATGGCGGTGCCCATTCGCGCGCCCGGCGCGTTGCCGTTGGCTGGATTGGCGGCCAGGCTTTCGGCCGGTTGCTGGACCAGAATGACGCCCTCCGGCGGCCTGATCTTCCCCAACTGAGCGCGGAGCGGGTTGAGCAGCTCATAGTAGCGGCTCAGCTCTGCCAGGGCATCAGGGTCCGGGGGATTTGCGTTGTAGATCGCCTTCAGGAGCTCTTCGCGCTCGGCCCAGGCGCCAGCGGCCTCCAAGGCGGGGGGGGCGCAGCGCTCGATCAGGTAGGCGTACACGTTGTCTCCACTTGAAAGCGAGTACTCGTATTCCCCAATAATCTGCTGCGGGTCGCTCTCGGCCCAGCTTCGGCAGTCCTCATCGACGAAGTTGGCGCGTGAGGATGCCAGTGCCCAACCTTCGGCATTGGCTGGGCGGTGGCGACTCTGGCGAGAGATGGCGCGCTCTCGCAGCTCGAGCCGCTGCAAAATGGTCACCAGAATCTCCCAGGCGGCGGCTTCATTGCCTTTGATCGTGCGACGGTACTCATCCGCCGCCTGCCGGAGCAGGTCCTGCTTCTGGGTTGGTGTCAATCGCTCGGCGCCGGTGGCGTGGGAGGCAGCCCCTTCATACTGGGCGAGGGCGCGACGGATTTCCGCCAAATAGAGCTTCACCTGAACGACGGCCCGCCGAACATCGAGTTCCAGGCTGCTTCGCGTGTGTTCACGGCTAGGTTTGGGCGGATTCAACACCAACCGCTGGACCGTGTCCACAAGTTGGCGGTTGGGAACGGGTTTGGTCAGGTAGGCGTCGGCGCCGGCTTCGATGGCCGCATCGACATCTTGGGGTGTGTTCTTGGCGGACACGACCACGATCGGGACGTGGGGCGTGTTCGACTCCTGCCGTAGATATCGGCAAAACTCCAGGCCGGAGGCGTTTGGCATCATCAGGTCGAGCAGGACGGCGTTCGGGGGTTGGGCCTCCAAGCTGCGGATGCCCTCCACCACCGTTCCGGCGACCTGAGTCTCATAGCCCTCGAATCCGAATAGCGTGCCGAAGAGCTCGGCGATGACTGGGTCATCTTCGAGGATCAGAAGACGCGGTGGGCTTTCTGGCACGTGGGTGTCCATCTCCCTCCCTGGAGTGGCCCGTTGGTACCTACTTTCAGTATAGGGAGTGAGGCCTGCGCTTGCGTCTTACGGATACCTTACAAAAACCATCGGCTGGTGGGGGTTGGCCGCATTTGACGGTTGTGGCACAATCCGTCTCCCGACGCCGCTCGTTGCCCACCCAATCCGCGAGCCAACGAAGGGTTAACGCTTTGGCCTTTGATTTGATCGCTTTTGATGCTGATGACACCTTGTGGGTGAATGAACCGCTGTACCGCATGGGCAGGGAGCGGTTCAGCGAGCAGATGGCGAAGTACGGCCCTCTCGAAGACCTGAACGCCCTGGTCGATCGGATCGAGATCGACAACTTGAAGTACTACGGCTATGGCGCCGTGAGCTTTGTGATCTCCCTGATCGAAGCGGCCATCACTTGGACCCACGGACAGGTTTCGGCCGATGATATCCAGGGTCTGATCGACCTTTCCAAGGAGATGATCGAGGCCGATCTTCCCCTTTTGGACGGGGTGGAGAGCACGGTCGCCGGCTTGGCCTCGGAGTACGCGTTGATGCTAATCACCAAAGGCGATCTGCTGCACCAGCAGATGAAGGTCGATCGATCCGGCCTGGCGACCTACTTCGACCATGTGGAGGTCGTGAGCGAGAAGTCGCCCGAGACGTATGCGGCGATTTTGGCGCGCTTGGGGGTCAACCCCCAGCGGTTCTTGATGGTCGGAAATTCCATGCGCTCGGATATCCTGCCCGTGCTCGAAATTGGGGCCTGGGCGGCCTACGTGCCCAACGATATGACCTGGGCGCATGAAGCCATCGAGCTGGATGAAATGCCGGGGGATCGGTTCTTTGAACTAGAGAGCATGGCGGAGCTTCCTGCCGTGATCGCCGGTCTGGAACGAGATGACCGGCCTGCCTGAACACCGTTTGTCCGCACGCCGACGTCGCCTCCAAAGGTTGGCTCCGTGAGCAATCGTCTCGTGCCCCAACCGGAGCCCGCCACACGCTACTTGCGTTTGCTGGCGGAGACTCCGGCTCGTCTGGCCGACCTGGCCAAATCCACCAGGGACGATGTCCTCTCCAACTCGCCGGGCCCAAGGAGCTGGTCCGCGGTGCAGATCCTGGCCCATGTGTGGGGCTTCAGCGACGTCTGGACGTTCAGCACGCTGGCCATGCTGGCCGAGGACGAACCCCAGCTGGCCTTGTTCGATCCCCGGCGGTGGGCGCGGGCCGTCGGCTACGTCCGACTCCCCTTTCAGGTCTCCTTGGGTGGCCTGGCCGTCTCAAGGCGGGAATTGGTACGGGCCCTTCAGGATCAGTCCCTTTCGGTCTGGGCGCGCCGAGGCATGATTCGCGGTCGGGCCCATTCGGTGTACAGCCGGACCCGGCGCATGGCGGAACATGAACTTGAGCACCTGAAGCAGCTGCGCGGCTTGTTGGCCGCCAAGGGCTGAGGCAATGCACGAACCGAGTAGGAAGACCATCTATCACCTCCTTTCACAAGGCGGTTGGAAGGTGTTCCAAAGCCAGGGAATATACCGCCCTGCCAGCCTTGCTTCAGAAGGGTTCATTCACTGCTCGCCGGCCATACGCGTGGCCGAAGTGGCCAATGCTTTCTATCAGGGACAATCGGATCTGGTGTTGCTGGAGGTCGATCCGGAGCGCCTGACGGCCAGACTGGTCTACGAACCGGCGCTGGATCGGCCCGGCATGTTTCCCCACATCTATGGGCCCCTCAACCTGGAGGCGGTATTGAGCGCACGGGAATATCCCCCTGACGACGCTGGCCGGTTCCACGATGTGGGCGGCTAGCCCTGCAGCTCTGGTGCCCCGCTGTTCTCGGCCGGCTCAGGACCTTCTTTCCTTTGTGCCCCGAGAGGGGAGAGCAATTCGGCCGTAGGCCGTTTCAGTCGGCCGTCGTGTAGAATCACCCGTATGGGCACCCTGTTTCTCGTCAGCACGCCGATCGGCAACCTCGAAGACATCACGGGACGTGCCCTGCGGATCCTGAGCGAGGTCCAACTGGTCGCTGCCGAGGACACACGCCATACGCGCCGTCTGCTCGATCACTATCATTTGTCGCCAAGCCTCGTCAGTTATCATGAACACAACAAGGCGCCGCGCCTCGAGCAGCTGATTTCGGGCATTGGATGAAGGCGACGTGGCCATCGTCTCCGACGCCGGCGCCCCCGGGCTCTCCGACCCAGGCTATGAATTGGTTCGGGCAGCCTGGAAGGCGGGCCACCAGGTCAGCCCCATGCCGGGGCCATCGGCGCCGGTGGCAGCCCTGACGGCATCCGGCCTACCCAGCGACCGATTCTTGTATCTTGGCTATCTGCCGCGCCGCGGGGCCGAGCGGCGCGAGCTGATCGAAACCGTCAGCCGCGTGCCCTGGACGTTGGTGGCCTTTGAAACTCCCCATCGCTTGAAAGTCTCACTTGGAGATCTCGCATCGATCCTGGGCGCGGGCCGGCCGGCGGCGGTGTGCCGCGAGCTGACAAAGCTTCACGAGGAATTCGTGCGGGGCAGTTTGGCCGAAGTTGAAACGCACTTCGACGCCGTCGAGCCGATTGGAGAGATCACCATCGTCATCCAGGGCGCCGATGAGGCGCTTCGCTGGACAGATGAGGCGGTCCGCCAAGCGCTGGCTGCGGCGCTGGAAAAGGGACAATCTGCCTCGCAGGCGGCCAAGCAGGTCGCCCGACTTTCGGGGTGGCCGCGGCAGGATGTTTACCGAATGGCATTGGAGGCGAAATGAATCTGGATGACACCAATCACTTCAGGGAATTGGACAGCCAGGGGATGCTGGCCGAGATCGACGGTCTGCCTGCACAGTTCGAAAAGGCGTGGTCGATCGGTCAATCGGGCAATCTGCCCAAAATGGATGGCATCCGCCAGGTAGTGGTTGCCGGCATGGGCGGGTCGGCCATCGGGGGTGACCTGCTGGCGGCCTATATGTCGGCCCATGGCAGGGCCCAGGTGACCGTATGGCGGGGCTACGACCTGCCTGGCTACGCTGCCGGCAAAGACACCCTGGTTATCGCTTCCTCCCACTCTGGCAACACCGAAGAGACTCTCTCCAGCTTATGAACAAGCCAAAAAGCAGGGGGTTCATCTGCTGGCGGTCACCACCGGCGGCGAACTGGCGAAGCGTGCCACGTCGGACGGTGTGCCCTTGTGGACCTTCGACCATCCCGGCCAGCCGCGGGCCGCAGTGGGCTATTCGTTCGGCATGCTGCTCGGCGCGGCCGCCAGGCTCAATCTGGTGGATGATCCATCGTCCGATGTCAGCGCCGCTGCGGATGCTATGCGGACCCAGCAGGCCGGCTTGACGGCAAACATCCCGGCGGCGAAGAATCCAGCCAAGCGCATGGCTGGGCAGCTGATGGAACGCTGGCCGATCATCGTGGGTCCCCAGATCCTGTCACCCGTGGCGCGGCGCTGGCGCACGCAGATCGCAGAGGTTGCGAAGGCCCTGGCCCAGTTCGAAGAGCTGCCCGAGATGGATCACAACATGTTGGCCGGGGTGGAGAATCCCGAAGCCAGGTTCGGACAGACGATACTGATCTTTCTGCGCTGCCCGAGCCTGCACCCACGCGTGCTCAAGCGCATCGACATCACGCGTGAGCTGTTCATGGTGGAGGGATTCAACACAGACATCATTGACTCCGCCGGGGACATACCCTTGGCCCATCAGTGGACCAGCCTTCACTTCGGCGACTACATGTCCTTCTACCTGGCGATGGCCTATGAAACGGATCCATCCCCAGTACGCGCCATCGAGGGCTTGAAGGAACGCCTGAGAGAGGGCTAAGGGCACAAGTTGTGAAGAATTTCACAATCGGCGAGCCAGAGCCTCTGGCTCGCCGATTGGTTTGCAATCCAGCCTGGCAGGCTGACGGTTGAGATCGAAGCTTTATAATCGCAGGCATGGTGACCATCGGAAGGCAACGTCGTTCGCCATGGGTTTGGGTTGTCTTGGCCGCCGTGGCCATGTTTGTGGTCGGTCTGCTGTGGCTGGCCGCCCCTCGGATCGTCTCCAGTGCTCCAGACGATGGCCTGACGGCCGCGGCCAACGACACCGTCATCAGCATCACCTTCAGCCGGCCGATGGATCAGGCTTCCGTGCAGAGTCATTTCTCCATCGCCCCGGACTTGCCCGGCCGATTCTTGTGGCAGGGTGACGAACTACGTTTTGTCCCTGCGCGGCCCTGGCCGGATGGGGCCACGGTCCGTATTTCCCTCTCGTCAGGCGCGCTCTCTCGATTGTTCTTACCGCTGCTGACTGGCCGTGAATGGAGCTTCGAGGTGGGCGCGCCACAACTGATCTACGCCGTGGTCTCTCAAGGCGGTCCCCAGTTGCTAAGACGCGACCTGAGCGAGGCGGAAGATACGCCCCTGACGGGCGCGCCTCGGGGGGTGTTGGATTATGCCGTGGCGTCTCAGACCGGTGATCTGGTCTACCTGACATCGTCGGTTGAAGGGGGGCAGGCCATCCACCGCGTGGATGTGCGTTCCGGCCTGGACAAGTTGCTCATGAACTGCCCATCCGAGGGCTGCCGGCGCGTTCAACTCTCAGCCGATGGCGCCTGGCTTACAGTTGAGGCGCAGATCGGCCCCCAAGGAAGCCCAACGGGGCCTGGTGAAGTCTGGGTGGCCCGGCTCGACGGGACGGGGAACGCTTCTCGCCTGGGCGAGCCCGGTCATGATCTCAGGAACGCACTTTGGAGCCCAGACGGGAAACTGGCAGTCTATGATGCAACCGGGCAGGCGATGCTGGTGTTCGCCAGCCCGCCTGGCCTTCAATTGCTAGCCCAAATCCCCAACAAACTCGGCGAGATGGGCGCCTGGTCGCCCGATGGTCGCTATTTCATCTATCCCGAAATCGTCTTCATCGATCAAACTGCCACCCCCGCTGATAATCCGTCGGGGGAGCCCGACTTCTACAGCCACATCTTTCGATACGAGATTGAGACTGGGAGCGTCGCTGACTTGTCAGGGACGGAAAACGGCCTTATCGAAGATGCCTCTCCCGCCTATTCGCCGGATGGGGCGTGGATCGCCTTCGCACGCAAGTCGTTGGAGCCCCTGCGTTGGACGCTTGGGCGACAATTGTGGATGATGCGGGCGGATGGGTCCCAGGCACGGCCCTTGACCTCGCAGCCAACCATGAACTACTCGACATTTGCTTGGCGGCCAGATTCGGCTGTACTCGTCTACGTCCAGTCCGATCAGGCGGATCCCAGTCGCCTGCCGGAGCTGGGTTGGTTGGATGTGTCCACGGGCCAGACGCACCCTCTGGTGGATGGAGGCTACGCCCCTAAGTGGTCGCCTTGAGCCTGACCGAGTTTGAGATCGGCAGCCTGTCCGGGGGGTTGGGCTGTGGCCGGCCGCGGACCGGTCCCGGAGCCAGCCGAACTCAATCCCGGCTAAAATCCCCAAACTCCGGGGAAAGCGCTTCCAGCAGGTCGTGTGAAGTCCAGAATCAGTCCGGCATCGGCGATCCCGGCGCCGACCGATATCTCACCTTGCCGGCGGAGCCGCTCATCTGCCAGAAGACGCAAGGGTTCGGCCAGGCCGAACGGTGAGACGGTGCCGGGCCGATAACCCGTCACCCGATAAACCTCGTCGGCGCTGGCGGTCGTGATCCTGGAAACGCCCAGAAAATGGCGAAGTTTGCTCCAGGCCACTTGTTCCGGCCCCGGCATCAGGACCAGGATGAAGGCGCCGTCCTCCAAGCGGAAGACCAGGCTGCGCACAACCTGATCCTGGGCCATCCCCCGCTCAGCGGCTGCCTCAACGAGGGATCGAACCGGATGGTCGTGCTGATGGAGTCGGTAGGTTATGCCTAGTCGGCGCAGGTGCCTTTCGGCGGGGCTGGCGGATTCCATGGGCCCTATTCTAGCCGGCTGGGCGGCCCGGCGCGCATGCTATAATGTCGGCGCTCGCTGAGATCGGATGGGTCGACTCGGACGAGCGCTGGACAATTGATGCGCCAAGACACACAACTCGCCGTTCCGGCGAGGCCGCATCTCACTCACAGGAGGAGATAGCCGTGTCAACCCCCACCAACTATTCCCCCAAGAAAGTCACCACCCGCACCCTGCTCAAAAAGAAGCAAGACGGCAAACCGATCACGATGCTGACCGGCTACGACTACGCCACGGCGGTGGCGCTGGACAAGGCCGGAATCGATGCGATCTTGGTGGGCGACTCGCTGGGGATGGTCGTGCTGGGGCATCCGACGACTCTCCCGGTGACGATGGACGACATGATCTCTCATTGCCAGGCCGTCAGCCGCGGCGCATCGACACCCCTGCTGATAGGTGATATGCCATTCATGTCGTTCCAGGTCTCGGTAGAGGAGGCCGTGCGCAACGCCGGCCGGTTCCTCAAGGAGGCCGGCATGGATGCCGTGAAGTTGGAAGGCGGCCGCGACCGCGCCGAGGCTGTGCGGGCGATCGTTTCAGCCGGGATCCCGGTGATGGGGCACCTGGGCCTGACGCCCCAATCCGTCCACCAAATGGGGGGATTTCCGCGCTCAGGCGAAATCGGTTGAAACCGCCCAGGCACTGATCGAGGACGCCTCGGCCCTTGAAAGGGCTGGCGCGTTTTCGATTGTCCTGGAATCGATCCCGGCGAGGTTGGCCGGGCTGGTCTCCGAGCGGCTGCGCATCCCTACCATCGGCATCGGCGCCGGCGTGGGCTGCGATGGCCAGGTCCTGGTAACCCACGACATGTTGGGGCTTTTCGACCGCTTCACGCCGCGTTTCGTCAAGACCTATGCCGACCTGCACGGTGAAATGGCGCGCGCTTTCAGCGAGTACATCGAAGATGTCGAAACCCGCGCCTTTCCCGGCGATGAGCACAGTGTCGAGATCTCGGATGATGTCTGGTCGGCGCTGACAGACGCGCTGGAAGGGCCCGCTCGGGCGACCGACGCTGCCTGAGGAGCGACCGTGCCATGGCGACCTCTCAACGGCCATGGGTGATCGTCGGGACGGGGGCCATGGCCTGCTTGTTCGGGGCCTACCTCGCTCCGCACCATCCGCGTCTGTCTTCTGGGAACATGGCAGGCTGGATTAGATGCGCTGCGGGAAGGTGGGGTACGGCTTGGGTCGGAGGAGGGCGAAACCACTGTCGCCGTCGAGGTTACCGATGACCCACAGGCCTGCTTGGGCGCCGAACTGGCCCTGGTGCTGGTCAAGACCTGGCAGACCGAGCGCGCAGCCGCACAGCTGGCAGCCTGCCTGGCCGATGATGGCCTGGCCGTGAGCCTGCAAAACGGATTGGGTAACCTGGCGTTGCTCCAGGCGGCGTTGGGCGCGGGCCGCGCATCGGTGGGGGTAACCACGGCCGGCGCCACATTGCTTGGCCCCGGCCATGTACGGGCGGGTGGTCAAGGAACTGTGCACCTCGGGGACGATCCTCGCCTGACGGATCTCACGTCGGCCCTGGCCGCATCCGGTCTGGAGGTTGAAACCAGCCATGACCTGGATGCCCTGGTTTGGGGGAAGGTGGCAGTTAACGCTGGCATCAACCCTCTGACGGCGCTGCTCGGCGTACCCAATGGTGGTCTCTTGGAGCTTCCGGCGGCGCGCGAGGTGCTGGCACAGGCCGTGCGAGAGGTGGTCCGGGTGGCTCAGGCCACGGGGGTGCGCTTGCAGATGCCGGACCCGGTGCAGGCAACCTTGGATGTCGCCCTCCGCACGGCCGGCAATCGTTCATCGATGCTGCAGGATCTCGAGCGCGGCGCGCCCACGGAAATTGACGCCATCAGCGGCGCTGTCAGCCGCGAGGGGGATCGTCAAGGTGTTCCAGCCCCGACGAACTGGGCCCTGTGGAAACTGGTTCGGGCCCGCGTCGAAAGAGAGTAGGTGACATGGACGTGGTGCAAAGCCTGGCGGACCTGCGCCTGGCCCGATCGAAGCTGGACCTGCCGTTGGGACTTGTGCCGACGATGGGGTTCCTGCATGAAGGCCATCTTTCTCTTGTCCGCCGGGCCGCCGGAGACAACGCATCGGTGGCGGTCAGCATCTTCGTCAACCCGACCCAGTTCGGTCCCAACGAGGACCTAGCTGGCTATCCGCGCGATCTCGATCGAGATCTTGGTTTGTTGGACGCCGAGGGCGTCGACCTGGTTTGGACTCCGACGCCAGCCGATGTGTACCCCGACGGCTTCCAGACCTGGGTGGGTGTCGAAGCTTTGACCCAGCCGCTGGAAGGTGCCCGCCGTCCGGGCCATTTCCGAGGCGTCACGACGGTGGTGGCCAAGCTCTTCCTTGCATTTCAGCCCCAGCGCGCCTACTTCGGACAAAAGGATGCCCAGCAGGCGGTAGTGCTTCGCCGCATGGCGCTGGATTTGAACTTCCCCATCGAGCTGATCGTCTGCCCGATCGTCCGCGAGCCGGACGGGCTGGCCATGTCCAGCCGCAACACTTACCTCAACCCGGCCGAGAGGCAGGCGGCCACCATTTTGAGCCGGTCGCTGTCCCAAGCGGCCGAGGCCTACGCTGGCGGGTTTCGATCATCGGCAGCGCTGCGGCAGATCTTGGAAAGGACCTTGGGGGAGGAGCCTCTGGCGGAGGTGGAATATGTCTCGGTCGCCGATCCGGATACGCTTGAGGAGCTGGAGGGAGATGTCGAGTCGGCACTGATGTCGATGGCGGTGCGCATCGGCAAGACGCGGTTGATCGACAACCGTCTGTTGGGACGGGACGCGCTTTAGGTCGGCTTTGGATCTGGGAAATGGAGCCCAAGCCATGTTTCTAGCTGTCGATGTCGGCAACACCAATATCAGCCTCGGGGTGTACCAGGGGGAGGAACTGGCCAGCGCCTGGCGCCTGGGCTCGGTACAGGAGCGGATGCCGGACGAGTATGGGCTGCAGTTTCTCGGCCTGCTCGCAGCACGCCGGCTACCAGCCGTCGGATATCACGGGGTCGGCATTGGCGTCGGTGGTCCCGCCCCTCACGCCTGCCGTCCTCGAGGCCCTGGAGGTCTATCTCGGGGTGAAGCCCTTGACGGTGGACGCCGGGGTGAAGACGGGGGTGCGCATACGCTACGAGGACCCCAAGGCCGTCGGGGCGGATCGTGTGGCGGATGCAGTGGCCGTCATGACCCACTATGGCGCGCCGGCGTGCGTGGTCGATTTCGGCACCGCCACGACCTTCAACGCCATCGCCGAGGGCGGCGACTACTTGGGCGGGGCCATAGCCCCCGGGATTCGCATCGCCGCCGATGCGCTTTTTCACCGCACAGCCAAGCTCACCCGGGTTGACTTGGTGCGCCCGCCGTCGGTGATTGGACGCAACACAGTGCACGCGCTGCAATCCGGGATGATCTTCGGCTACGTGGGGCTGGTCGAGGGGATGGTGGCCCGCTTCAGGGAAGAGCTTGGCCCGGAGATGAAGGTCATCGCCACAGGGGGACTGGCCCCGATCATCGCCCAGGAAACAGATGTCCTGCAGCACCTTGAGCCTTGGCTGACTTTGGAGGGGCTCAGGTTGATCTGGAGTCTGAACATGGATCAGGCGCCGGCCAAGGGATAGCCTCATTTCGACCAAAGGTCGGATCACCCCTATGGCAACCCACGCTGCACGCCGACTGGCGCGGGTGGTATCGGTCATGATTCTTGAACCCGGCTCGCCGATCGAATCCACTTCGGCCGAGGCAGTCGAGGTGACGCTGGGCGGATTTGAGGGCGACCGCCACGCCGGATTGACTCGCCTGGCGGACGTGCGCAATAAAGATGTGCCGCGCGGTACAGAGGTGCGCAACGACCGACAGGTGACGATCGTGGGCGAAGAGGAGCTCGCCCAGGTAGCCCGCGCGCTGGAGGTGCCCGAGATACGCCCGCAGTGGCTAGGGGCCAATCTGTGCCTGGCGGGTCTGGAAGACCTGAGCGACCTCCCACATGGCACGCGGCTGCAGTTTCCGGGGGGTGCTGGGTTGTGGATAGAAGCTCAGAACCGGCCCTGTACCGCTCCCGGCCGGGCCATTGCGGCGGCCTATCCAAATCACCAGGCCCTGGCCTCGCAGTTTCCCAAAGTGGCGCTGGGCTTAAGGGGCCTGACCGCCAGCGTCGTCCATCCTGGGCGGATTGCTGTCGGGGACACAGTCGACGTGTTGCCTCCTGCCTAACTCAAGTCGCTGACCGAACCATCCCGCCAATGAAACCGAGGTGTGTGTGCCCGCTTCTTCCGTGACGCCTGCCATGACAGCTCCCAATACCGAGAAGACCCCTACCTGGGAGGGGATGGCCTACCTGGCCGTGGTCTACGTGGTGTGGGGCAGCACCTATCTTGCCATCCGCGTGGCCGTCCGCGAAGGGCTCCGGCTTTCCCCCCGTGACCATGGCCGCCATGCGCTTGACCCTGGCCGGTCTGCTGATGCTCCTGTGGGGGCGGTTGGCCGGCCGAAGCCTGCAGCCTCAGCTGGCGCGACCTGCGGGTGCTATTTGGGTCGGGCGTGCTCCTGTGGGGGATCGCCAACGGTCTGATCGTGTGGGCGGAACAGCGCGCTGATTCGGGACTGGCGGCGCTGATGGTCGGGGCAGTGCCGATTTGGTCGGCCGTGATTGACTTCGGGGCTCGACCGCCGCCGGCCTCCGTGGGCGCTGGTGGCTGCCCTGCTGGTCGGTCTCTCTGGCGTGGCCGTTCTGGTGGCGCCGGTGCTTCGGACGGGGATCAAGGCCGATCTACTGTCCGTGATTGCCTTGCTGGTGGCGCCAGTAAGCTGGGCTAGCGGTTCGGTCCTCCAGGGGCGGAGACCAGTCAGCGTCAGCCCGATCGTCAGTTCGGGCTATCAGCAGGTCGCCGGAGGCATATGGCTGGTGGTGTGGGCGCTTTCTTCGCGCGAGCCACTTCCCCACCCGACGCCGGAGGCCTGGGCCGCCTGGGCGTATCTGGTGATCGTCGGCGGCCTGGGGTTCTTCTCCTACGTTCAGGCCCTGCGCATCCTTCCCATCAGCCTGGCGACGACCTATGCCTACGTCAATCCGGTGATCGCCGTGTTCCTGGGTTGGGTGATTCTTGGGGAGCCGATCACCATGTGGACCTTGGCTGGCGCAGCGCTGGTGGTGCTCGGCGTGGCGGGCGTGCTGCGCGTGCGTTTGCGGCGCGGGTCAGTCTCGACCGGCCACTAGGACAGCGACTTGTGATGGATTTCACAATGCTTCAGATCAGCGTGTTGCGGTCTCTACTCGAGGCTGCGGCAAAGTGCGCCGGGTTTAGGGCCTCGCCGGTGGCGAACTGGAGGTGGGCGGCCCAATCGTAGCGGGCGCCGGGCTCGAAGATCTTCTCGGTGAGCCAACGGCCCGCATCGGGTCGTCCGACGAGACCGCCGAACGACGTCTTTCAGATGGGCCATCACCTGCGCCATGAACAAGTACCCCAACTCGTAGTTTTGATAGTAGACAGGGGCCAGGGCGATATGGTACTTGGCCGCCCAATCAGGTGCCTGGCGCCCGGGCGGTCGTTTCAGAAGCTGGTACTTCTCCACCAGTTCCCACCACAGCCCATCCAGGTCGCGTTCTGGATCGGCGTACATCAATCGCTCGAAGTTGGTCATGACCAGCACCCAGCGGGTGAACACCAACCGCCGCGCCGTGTCCCGGTCGTACGCGGCTGTGGCCAACTGGGCCGCTTCATCTTCCGATAGACCAAGCACGCCGGTCAACCACTGCGGGTCGGAGACCAGGGTCTCCATCAGGATGGCGATGCCTTCCGTGGACAAAATGTGAGACGGCTGGCGCAAGAGCCAGGGCAGGTGGGGGTCATGCAGCTTGTGGTATACGCCGTGACCCAGTTCGTGGTGCAGGGTCTTGATCCAGCGCATGGTGGGTTCGAGGTTGTTCAACGTGCGGATGTCGCCTTGGCGGTCGATGTCGATGCAGAACGCGTGTTGATTCTTGCCTGGGCGGGCGTATAGGTCAGAGCGGTCGAGGATGTCGCGAACGTCCATGTCCAACCCGTCGTAGGTGGCCAGCGCCAGCTCAACCGGATCGTTCCCCTCATATGCCGCCTCAAGGCCACCCGCATCCATCTGCGGTGCTTCCTGAAAGAACCGATCTCCGTAGTGCCACGGCATCAGATCGGATGCTGACACGCCAAAACGCTGGCCTCGGGATTCGTCCAGGGCGGCCTTGTAGCGCCGGAACGGCTCGGCGGTCATGTTATCCAATCGATCGAGCAGATCTAAGAGGAAACCTTCGTCGATTTCATCCAGGGTGAGCGATCTGGCGAAATGGTCGCGAAAGCCCTGCGCCTGGGCGGATTGGTTGCGCACCCGGGCGAGGGCCCGGACGGTGTCCGCTGCATGTTCTGCAACCTGCTTGCTTGCCTCCCAGGCCGTTCGCACCTCGTCTGAGCTGCGGCTGGTCCGCAGGATTTGGTCAAGCTGGTTGTCGCTGACCTTCTCTCCATTGATTTCGGCCCGGAAATTGTAGTAAGTGGCGCGCACGTCGGCTTCCAGCTTGGTCAAGGCCTGGATCTCGTCCTCGCTCTGCTGCTCTCGCGCCAAGCTAAGATAAAGAAGCTTGATCTGCCTAGACACGATAGGGTCGGGATGATGCGCTTCGTTGAGGCGTCTGGCCGTCTCGAAGCGATTTCGATCCGCAAAGAAACGCAGGTAGTTGGCCTGAGCTTCCTTCTGTCGCTGGTTCGCCTCGTCTGAACCCTGCGTGGCGGCGTCCCACTCCGCCAGGCAGTAGGCTTTTTCGAGTGGCCGTAACTGCTCGATGGTGTCGTCGATAAAAGACAGGAATTCGCCGGACATGGGCACCTCAAACAGGGAATTCGGAGAAAAAAGGAGTATAGCACCGGGGGCAACTGAGCAGCCTGGGGACCACAGCCGGCGTTGTACAATAGGCGGGACAAGAGGCGAGGACCAGGCGGGATGAAGCTCAGCCGCACCGATCAAGACATGCTCGAGGGACGGCACGGCCCGGCCGTCGCCATGGCGATGTCGATCCTTGTCCGCATGGGGGATGTGCTCGAGGCGGATCACATGCTCGACATCGAAGCTGCCCATATCGACAGTGCGCTCTACATGGGCCAGGCGACGCTTGAGTTCGCCGAGAAGCTGTCGGGGATGGGGGCCAAGGTCCGTGTGCCCACCAGCCTGAATGTCGGCGGTGTCGATCAGCAAGGCTGGCAAGCCTGGCCGGTGCCGCCGGTGTGGGCCGAGCAGGCGCATCGGCAAATGGACGCCTATCAATCGATGGGCGCTGTCCCCACCTGGACCTGCGCACCCTACCAGACCTCATTTCGTCCGACATTTGGCCAGCAGATCGCCTGGGGCGAGTCGAATGCCATCGTGTTCGCCAACTCCGTCATCGGCGCCCGCACCGAGCGCTATCCGGACCTGCTCGATATCTGTGCGGCGCTCACTGGGCGTGTGCCGGCCGTCGGCCTGCACCTGGAGTTCGAACCGGGCGGGCCAGCTGTTGATCGAACTCGCCGGCGTTCCCAAGTCGCTCCAAGCCGAAGACAGCTTCTACCCGGTCTTCGGACTGCTGGTGGGAAAGCTGGCGGGCGACAGGATCCCGGTCCTGACGGGTCTCGAAGTCCAACCCACGGAAGACCAGCTCAAGGCATTTGGGGCGGCCACAGCCTCATCCGGCAGTGTGGCCCTGTTTCACTGGGTGGGCGTGACGCCGGAAGCGCCGTCCGTGGAGGCGGCGTTTCAGGGTCGTGAGCCTGAGGAGCGCCTGCGGGTTGGCATGCCCGACTTGAAGGCCGCCTGGCAGGAGCTGACCACCGATGCCGGCGGGCGGCTAGACATGGTCGTGCTCGGCAGTCCGCATTTTTCGTTTGACGAGTTCCGGCGGCTGGCGCCGATGCTCGAGGGGCGGCGGCGCCACACCGAAGTTGCCTTCCTCGTGACCTCGAGCCGGGCGATGGCCGCGCTGGCAGAGAAAGCAGGCCTTCTACAGCCGCTGAGGGACTTCGGCGGCCGGGTGACGCTCGACACCTGCATTCTGACCACTCCCATGCTGCCACCCGAGGTCAAGACCCTGATGACCAATTCGGCCAAATACGCCTACTACTCGCCCGGCTTACTCAACACACAAGTTGTGTTTGGGGGTCTGCAGGATTGTGTCCAATCGGCCGTGGAGGGCCGGGTGGTCCGGGACGAGTCACTTTGGGTAGGATGATGCAAGGCAGGGCGCTCGTGCCGGGCGAGGCCGAAGGGCGAGGGCCTGGTGACAGGAGAACCCCTCAGCTTCTGGGGCGGTTACGACCAGGTCACCGGTGAAATCATCGACCGCCGCCATCCGCTCAGCGGCCAGAATGCCTCCGGGCGGATTCTCGCCCTGCCGGGAAGCAGGGGATCGAGCACGACCACGGCTGTGCTGCTCGAAGCTGTGCGCCGTGGCACGGCCCCGGCAGCCATATTGACCGCGCAACGCCGATTCATTCCTTGCCCTGGCCTCAATCGTGGCCGACGAACTCTACCAGCGGTCCGTGCCCGTCGTGGCGCTGTCCGCCCAGGATTTTGCCGCCGTGCAGACCGGGGACTGGATCTCGGTTCACGCCGACGGCAGCATCGAAGTGGGAGAGCATCCATGACCGATCCGACGCCGAAGACAGCCAAGATTCCAATCCTGAATGGAAAACGCATCCTGCTGGGTGTGACCGGTTCGGTCGCCGCCTATAAGGCGGTCGACCTGGCTTCCCGATTGACCCAGGCAGGGTCCGCCGTAGACGTGCTGATGACCAGGGCCGCCGAATCCTTCGTGTCGCCGCTGACCTTCCGTTCGGTGACCGGTCGTGGCGCCTACACCGAATCCGATCTGTGGGGGGCGGAGGCGCACGTTCTGCATGTGGACCTGGCCCGGAAGGCGGATGCGTATGTGATCGCCCCGGCCACGGCCAACACGATCTTCAAATTGGCCTATGGCGTCTCCAACTCGCTGGTTTCGCTGGCCGCCCTCGCGGCGGAGTGCCCGATCATGGTGGCCCCGGCGATGGATGTTGGGATGTATCAGCACACGGCCGTGCGGGCCAATGTCGAGATCCTTCACGCTCGCGGAGTCACCCTGGCGGGTCCGACTGAGGGCCGCATGGCGTCTGGTTTGGTGGGCAAGGGCCGCCTGCTGGAGCCGGCCGAGTTGGTCGGCCACCTGCGGCTAATGCTCGGCCGCGCGTGGCACGCTGGCGCACGAGAGGGTCATTGTGACCGCCGGGGGCACACAGGAGGCGATCGACCCGGTGCGCGTGATCGCCAACCGGTCGTCAGGCAAGCAAGGCTTCGCCCTGGCCCAGGCGGCGCTCGACCGGGGTGCCGAGGTCACCTTGATCGCCGGGCCGACGGCGCTTCAGACGCCGGTGGGTGCCAAGCGCCAGGATGTGACCAGCGCTGCCGAAATGAAGGAGGCGGTGATCGAGGCTGCCGACAAGGCCAGCGTGCTCCTGATGGCGGCCGCCGTGGCGGATTTTAGGCCGGCCAGCCAAATACCGGAGAAGATCAAGAAGGCAATCCGGCCGGATGCCATCGCGCTCGAAGTCAACGGATGACATCTTGCAGGCCGTCGCCGAGCAGCGCAAGGCATCCGGACGACCGGCGGTCGTGGTGGGGTTCGCCGCCGAGAGCGAAGACTTGGTGGCGCACGCGTCGCAAAAGCTTGAATCTAAGGGCCTATCGCTGATTGTGGCCAACGATGTCACCGATCCCGACGCAGGGTTCGCTGTCGATACCAATCGGGTGACCATGATCGACCCCGACGGTGGGGTCCAGGAGCTTCCGCTGCTCTCCAAGGCCGACGTGGCCGAACGGGTGCTTGACCGCGTTGAATCGCTCTTGGCCGGCCGGGAATAAGCACCCGGTGGGCGTCGCAGCCTGTGGGTGAGCCAGGCAGGATCCTGATCGGTACGCAGGGCTTCTCCTTCGATGACTGGGTGGGTCCGTTCTATCCTCCCGGAACTTCCAAGCGCGCCTACCTCGAGGCCTACGCTGCCCTGTTTCCCACGGTCGAGATCGACTCTACTTTCTACGCCGCGCCACGGCCGTCGGTGGTGGAGGGGTGGCGGGACCGCACACCGGACGGCTTTGTCTTTTCGGCCAAGTTTCCGCGCAGCATCACCCACGACAAGAAACTAGACCGGGCCCTCCCTGAGGCCGAGGACTTCGTGGCACGCATGCAGCTTCTTGGCGACAAGCTGGGCGTTCTCACACTGCAGTTCGCCTACGATTTCAGCCCGGATTATTTCGATGCCCTGGATGGCTTCTTGGCTCGTTTGCCCAGTGGGCAACGGTACGCCGTCGAGGTCCGCAACCGCAAGTGGTTCCAGCAGCCCCTGAATGAAATGCTCTCGAGCCACAAGGTGGCGCTGGTGCTCCAGGATCTATACTACATGCCCAAGTTGGACTGGGTCACGGCAGATTTCAGTGTTGTGCGTTGGCTTGGCCGCCGGCAGGACGTCGAGCAATTTGACCGCATCCAGATCGACCGGACCGAAGAAATGCGGTCGTGGTCTGAAACCGTGATGGGGTTCATTCGACAGGGTATCGACCTCTACGGCTATTTCAATAACCATTACGCTGGCCACAGCCCGGCCAGCGCCAGGGCCTTTGCCGAGATGATGGGTTTCGAGCTCCGCCCGGCCGGTGGCCACGGCGAGGGCCCGCGCCAGATGGGCCTGGACCTGGACGGCGGCTGACGCCGGCCAATTGTGATGAAATTCACAAGCTGTTTCAAAGTCGTCCGCGAGGTGATCTCTGTGTCAGGGTCTGCCGATGGATGACATCGAACTGCGTCCGCCGCTGCCTCAGGACGCCGAGGCGCTCTTCCCATTGGTCGATGGGACCAGCGTATGTGACACGTTGGCCTGGGACGGCCCCGAGTTCGGCCGAAGAGTTCAGCCAGGGACTGGCCCTCCGATCACTCCAGGTGCTGGCCGGGGAAAAGCACTTCTTCACCATCGTGTTGAGTGAGTCCGGCCTGCCCATCGGCTCCTGCGATGTGCGCTTTGAGAATCAGGATACGACACAGGCCAATATCGGCCTGTGGATCGGCGAGCCGTTCCAGGGTAAGGGCTACGGCACGCAGGTGGTTGGCGGCCTGGTGGCATATGGTTTTGGGCAATTGGGGCTGGACAAGATCGTGGCCGACATCTTCGTCGGGAACTGGGCGAGTCGCAGGGCATTCGAGAAGAACGGGTTTCAGCTCGAGGAGACGCAACCGGCAGCACTGATCAAGCGCGGCAAGCCGATCGATGAGTGGCTGGTTGGGTTGCTCCGGAAGGACTACCTCGCTCGAGGCATCGAGACCTAGTTCGGCGCTACACCGTGCGCAGGTATTGGTGGGCGAACTGAACGCACGCTGAGCCCTCGCCGATGGCGGCGGCCACACGCTTGATCGAACCGTGACGCACATCGCCGGCGGCGAATACTCCCGGCACGCTTGTTTCCAGCAGGAAAGGATCGCGCCTTAGCGTCCAGCTGGGCGGCAATTTGCCATCCTGGACCAGATCGGCCCCGGTCAAGATGAAGCCGGCCCGATCGCGGGCCAGCGTGTCGCCGATCATCTCCGTCCTGGGTATCGCCCCGATGAAAACAAAGACGGCGGCCCCCTCCAGTAGACGCGTCTCTCCCGATTCACGGTCCTTGACCCGAACGGCCTGGAGATCGTCCTCGCCTTCCATCCCCACAATCTCCGTCCCGGTGATGACATCGATGTTGGCCACGGCTTCGACCTGATCAACCAGGTACTGGGACATGGCATTGCCCAGCGAAGAGCCTCGCACTAGAAGCTGGACCCGACTGGCGTAGCGGGAGAGAAAGACAGCTCCCTGTCCGGCTGAGTTACCGCCTCCCACAACGAAGACCGGGCGATCCCGGAAATTGGCCGCTTCGGTGACGGCAGCGCCATAGAATACGGCAGTCCCAATCAGTGCACTGGCTCCGGGGACGTTGAGCTCGAGCGTTTCCACACCGGTGGCAACGATCATGGCGTGGCACGAGATCTCCAGGCCGCTGGCGAGCTTCACAAAGCGGTAGTTATCATCCATGCGCAGGCTGGTGACTTCTTGCGCCGCCAGAAGCTCAGCGCCAAACCGGCGAGCCTGGGTGACAGCGCGGCGCGCCAAATCGGCCCCGCTCAGCCCCTTGGGGAAGCCAAGGTAGTTCTCGAATTCGAGCGCTTGTGCCCGCCTGGCCCCCCGTCCCTTCCTTCTCGACCAATACGGTGCGCAGACCCTCCGACGCGCCATAGACAGCCGCCGCCAGACCTGCGGGTCCGGCGCCGATGATCACCAAGTCGTAGAAAGGTTGGCTGGGCTCGGTCTTCAACCCGGCCTTCTTTGCCAGAGTGAGATTGTCGGGTTGGGTCAGATACTCCCCGTCGGGGAAGAAGACCAGCGGCAGCTTGCGTTCCTCCTTGGGCAGGCTTTCCCACAAGGCACGACCCTGCGGATCGTCCTCCAGGCTGAGCCAACGGTAGGGGATTTGGTTGCGGGCCAGGAAGTCCTTCACCCGGTGGCTGTCCGGCGTGAGCAGGTGCCCCAGCACGCGGATGCCCTCGTATGGCAGCACCGTGACCGCCGCCCAATCGCCCAAAAGGTCGTCCAGAACAGGGTACAAGTGCTGTTCGGGTGGATCCCAGGGTTTGAGCAGGTAGTAGTCCAGTCCGATGCTGTTGATGCTGTCGATAGCGGCGGCGGTATCGGCGTAGGCTGTCAGGAGGACTTTACGGGCATCGGGGTAGTGTTTGCGGGCCTGGGTGAGGAATTCGGTGCCGGACATGTGAGGCATGCGCTGGTCCACCAGAAACAGGGCCACGGGATCGTCCCGCCGGCGTAGCTCGACGACTGTTTCCAGCGCCTCTTCCCCCGATTTCGCCTTGAGGATGCGATAGCGTTCACGGTAGTGCTTGCGCAGATCGCGCTCAATGGCGTTGAGCACCTGCGGCTCATCGTCAATGGTGATGATGGCGGGCTTGGACAAGGGGCGTTCTCCTGATGGTCGGCATCCCAGGGGCGGGTGGCAATTGCGATTGTATCTTACCCGTCGGCGGTCACCAAATCCGCCGGGTCGCCGGCATTCGCCGCGGCGTGAGTTATCATCCGGGCATGTCGTCGCTTCTACGCCATCGGGAGCACATGCTGCTGCTCGTGCTTCTCATGAGCCTGGCCTGCAGTTCCACCCCATCTATCCTGACGGTGGAACAGACGCGCCGGGCTGCGCAGCCGCCCGAAGTAACGTCCACCAACACGCAGCCGCCACCGCCGAAGGTGAGTTCTGGCAGCCTACCGACCGCTTCTGCTCTGCCGAATATCACCAGCGGGCGGATTGGCCCGGACGGATTCCCGGCCGATGTAGATCCTCTCACCGGGCTCAAAATCGCCTCTCCGGCGCTGTTGGAGCGCCGGCCGGTCGGCCTGGAGTATGCGAACTTCCCGGTCAAAATCCGGCCCCAGTCTGGGCTCTCCCTGGCTGATCTGGTATTCGAGCATGCCTCGGGGCAAGGCACGACGCGCATCCTGGCCTTCTTCTACGGTAGAAACGCTGACAGCGCCGGACCCATTACTTCCGGCCAATGGGTGAACGGGGAGCTTGTGCGACTCTACAGCGGCATTCTGGGCGTCAACGGCGCCATCCCCGATGTCGCCCAAACCCTCCGCAGCCAGCTTCCAGGGCGCCTGTTCACCGCCGGACCATCTCTGTGCCCGGGCCTGTGCCCGCAAGGCGTGGGAAGTGCCAGTCCCGTTTTCGCCAACACGGCCGAGCTCAGCCGATATGTGAACGGGCTGAGCAACGGCGGCGTGAAGCCCGATCTGAGCGGCTATGTCTTCGATGGGCAGCCACCGCCCGGCGGAGAACAAGCCGAGCGCCTGCGGGTGACCTATGCACAGCTGAACGAGGTTGGATGGGACTTTGATCCGCAGCTCGGGGCGTACTTGCGTCTGCAGGACATGGCAGACGGGCAACTCATGCCTGCGACAGACGCACTCACCGGACAGCAGTTGGCGGTCCAAAACGTCATCGTCCTCTTCGCCGCGCATAACGCCGTACAGCCCAACATGATCGATATCAGCCTGTGGTTTGAGCCGAGCCGGCCGATGATGCTGCTGCGGGACGGCCGTCTGTACCGCGGGACGTGGTCCGCCGCCAACCAGGATTCGCCTCTCCGGTGGTTAGACACGGATGGTCTTCGGCTGCCGCTTGCGCCCGGATCCACCTGGGTGGAGATGGTCAACCTGCAAAGTGCCGTCTCCCAGCCGGAAGCCGGCACCTGGCAGGTAGATTTCGCCCGCTGAACGCCAGATGGTTCGGCCCCCATTAGGGGCTCAGCTAGAATAGGATAGTCAGACCGAAACAGCCTCTCGCCGTGGAACCCGCCAGGAGGAACCGAGATGGACATCAGAATTGTGCCTCTTGAGAATCCCGAATCGCACAATGTGATTCTCGGCCAATCCCATTTCATCAAGACCGTCGAAGATCTGCATGAGGCGATGGTCAACAGCGTGCCCGGCATTCAGTTTGGGCTTGCCTTCTGCGAAGCCTCCGGGGATGCCCTGGTGCGCAAGACAGGCACGTCGGAGGCGCTGATCTCGCTGGCGGTTGAGAATGCCCTGGCGATCGGCGCCGGGCACGTCTTCGTGCTCTTCCTCGGCAACGCCTTTCCGGTCAACGTGCTCAACGCAATCAAGGGTGTGCCCGAGGTGTGCCATATCTTCTGCGCCACGGCCAATCCGGTCCAGGTCCTGGTCGCCGAGACCGAGCAAGGCACAGGGGTTTTGGGGGTAGTGGACGGTGTCAGCCCCAAGGGCGTGGAAGACGATGCCGCCACGCAAGCGCGCTTGGGCCTGCTGAGGCAGATCGGCTACAAGCTGGCATGAAGGCGGTTGTTGGCCTGTTGATGGCCCTGGCTCTGACGTCAGCCTGCACGGCGCATCTCCTGCCCGCGGCGCCGACGGCCAGCCCGGCAGCCTCACAGTCGGGCATCATGGGCCAAGTGACCATCGGGCCGTCGTGCCCCGTGATGCGGATTGAGTCGCCCTGCCCCGACAAGCCGTTCCAGACGACGCTCGAGGTGACAGATCCCCTCGGGGAGCATGTCGTCGCTAAGATCCAGACCGATGCCGAGGGCAAGTACCGCCTGGCGCTGGCGCCGGGTGACTATCGGATGGTCCCCGCAACGTCGTCGCCTGCTGTCCCACCCCAAGCGCAACCCATGCCGTTTCATCTGGATGCCGGCCAATGGCTCGTGCTCGACGTTGTCTATGATAGCGGCATCCGTTGATGGGAGATGGCCACATGACCGACAGCATCACCGATGTGCCGGGGATCAAGGTCGGACACGCGCAAGATGAGGTCGCGGCGACAGGCTGCACGGTTGTCTTATGCGAGCAAGGGGCCGTCGGCGGCGTCGACCAGCGGGGCGGTGCGCCGGGAACGCGGGAAACCGACCCGCTCCGGCCCATGCACCTTGTCCAGCAGGTCCACGCTATCGTCCTATCTGGCGGCTCAGCCTTCGGGCTGGACGCTGCCGGCGGCGTTGTCCGCTGGCTGGAAGCGCGCGGCGTTGGATTCGATGTCGGTGTGGCTCGCGTCCCGATCGTACCGGCCGCGATTCTCTTTGACCTCGGTCTCGGCAGCTCGACCGTGCGCCCCACGGCTGAGATGGGTTTTCAGGCGTGTGAAGCCGCCAGCGAAGCGGCGCCGGCCCAAGGCAGCGTCGGGGTGGGGACCGGCGCAAGTGTCGGCAAGATCCTGGGCATGGAGCGCGCCGTCAAGTCCGGCGTCGGGACGGCCAGCGCGCACGTCAGCGACGAACTGGTTGTGGGGGCCCTGGTGGCTGTCAACGCCATGGGCGACGTGGTCGATCCCGCCACGGGGGCGATCCTGGCCGGTCCCAGAGGCAAGCCAGGCGCAGCGCGGTTTGGGAACACGCTCGAAATCATGCAGCAAATGGCACGACGGGAGGACATGTCCTTTGGCGCCGGTGACAACACGGTGATCGGCGTGGTCGCCACCAACGCGCGGCTGGACAAGGAAGCCGCCAACAAGGTGGCTCAAATGGCCCAGGACGGCGTGGCGCGGGCGGTCCGCCCGGCCCACACGATGGTGGACGGAGACACGCTGTTCTCCCTGGCGACCGGAGCGGTCCCGGCAGATGTCAATCTGGTGGGAGCCTTTGCCGCCGAGGTTGTGGCCAAGGCCATAGTTCGTGCGGTGCAAAATGCGAGCTCGCTGGCCGGTCTCCCAGCCATCGCCGATCTTGAAGTATGATCGCAGAGACGGCGATGACTTGTGAAGGATTTCACTAATCGTTTCTTCGTCCCGGAACCCGGACAATCTGGCGTAGAGGGACACGGTCGCCTCGTCGGGGAACAACATTCGTAAGGAGCCAGGTATGTTTCGAAGAGGCAGCGACCATGCGGGGGAGGAAGCGCGTGCTCCGGATCGTGTCGATTCAGTGCTTGGGCCGGGGCTCACCTGGCAAGGGAATCTCTCGGGGACGGGTGGTATTCGGGTTGAAGGCGCCTTCGATGGCGACATTCACCTGCACGGTCTGGTTGTGATCGGCGAGCAGGGGCGTGTGACATGTGAGGATATCCGGGCCGTGACCGTGATTGTGGCAGGCTCCGTGAAGGGCAACATTCAGTCCCAGCGGTTGGAGATTATGGGCACCGGGCGCGTGTGGGGGGATGTGACCACGGTCTCCCTGTCCACCGAAGAGGGTGCTTTCCTCCGGGGCCAGATCACCATGGAAGAGACACTGGACCTCGGGTTCCGGCCTGAGCCAGAGCCCGCCGCCGATGAGGCCGCCGGGGAAGAAGAGAATGGAGGAGATGCTGCGGAAGATTCCGATGCGCCGTGACCGCCGAAGCAGCAGCTCGCACGCCTCGGCCAGAAGCAAGCAACTCCAGCGGCCGCCCAGCTTGGGGCGGCCGTATTGCTTGGCGAGTTGAGAGTTAACGCGCCGGCTGAGTGAAGGTGAGCTCGACCGAGCCCGGGTAGTTCGTCCCGTCATCGGCAGGACATGCTTCCGATGAAATCCCCGTCACCGGATTGGCCGAGTCTTTGAGTTGGACGGTGTAGGTAACACCATCGGTCATCGTGAAGTCACCGTAGCCGAGCCCAAGTTCAGGCTTTAGACCGGTAAAGAAATGGTCCTGCCCACTATCCCAGACCACCAGCACCTCCATCCCAGGCACCGGTTCGGATGACGCATCGAGCACGACGACTTCGATGAGGGGTGCCGGCGCCTTGGGATCGCAGACCGCCTGGCGGGATGTGAGTTCGAAGGGCGCGCCCGGGGTGGCGGTGGGTGTCGGAGTGCGCCTTGGCGTGGGTGTGGGCGTCATGCTGGCCGGGCGGGAGGTGACGACAAGGGTGTCCGTGCTCGTTCCGCCGAAGGATCCCTGTCGGGTCGGGGCCAGGGGGGTCTGTTGGACCTTGGCCGCCAGTTCCGCCAGGGCCCGGGCCTCCTGTTCCGATCCGCCCCTAGCCAGCTCGCGTTGGGCGAGGGCAGCGAGCGTGTCCTTGATTTGTGGATCGTGGAACAGCGACAAGCGGGCTCGGGCGCGAGCAAGATCGCCAGTCTGCGTATAGGCGGAAGCGATCAAAATCAAGTAGGCCTCCCGGTAGGGTTGCCGCAGGGACTCGGGCGCCGAGTCCACGTACTCGACCGGGTTGACGGCCCAAGCGTAGTAGAGACCCCCGACGAGCCCGACGACGAATGCTGCTACGAGCGGCAGCCAAGCGCGGCGCATCAGGGACCGCCGATCTCGGATGATGATGGGAGGGCCTCAACGGCCTTGGCCAAGGTTGATAGGCGCAGGAGGTCATCCTGGCTGAAGTGATTGGTGCGGGCGTAATCCTGGGCCTGCTGGACGATCTCGATCGCTGGTTGGGGCCCCAGACTGGCCAATCGGCGTTGCACTGTGTCCAGCGACTGTGGGCCGCTGTAGGCCTCCGCCACCATCAAGACGTAGTCTGTCCGGTAGTCCGCTCGCAGTGAATCGGGGGTGGTCTCCACGTAGGTCACCGGCTGGACGAGCCAGCCGTAGAGCAGGCCGACGGCGAGGCCCAAGGCTAAGGCAATCAGGACGCGAACAGGCGTAGAAGTCATCGTTACTCGTTGGTTGCCGGGTCGAGGGATTGTGCCACAGACAGGGGGCGACTGCAACACACGGCCCCGGAGGTGCTCGGGGCCGGCGCTATGCTATAATCTTCCGATGCCGAAGGTGGGAGTCGAACCCACACTCCCGAAGGAACGCGATTTTGAGTCGCGCGCGTCTGCCAATTCCGCCACTTCGGCTGGGTCGAAGGAAGTATATTCAAACGCTCGCGGCTGGTCAAGCATGGAACTCCCGCGTGGCTGCGGGAGTGCGTTGTTAATCCTATGAAACTAGGAATCATCGGCCTCCCGGCCGCAGGCAAGACCACCGTCTTCAATGCGCTCACTGGTGCCGACCTGCCGGTCGGAGCCCTGTCGCCCACGCAGGAGATCCACAACGCCGTGGTCGATGTGCCCGATCCGCGGGTGGACCGGCTCAGCGAGCTCTTCCGGCCTCGCAAGACAATCTATGCCAAGGTGACCTACGCCGATATCGGCGGGATGCGGGCCGACGCCTCCCAACAGGGGCTCCCAGGCCCGGTGCTCAACCAGATGCAGCAGATGGACGGCCTGGTGCAGGTGGTCCGCGCCTTCGAAGATCCTAGCGTGCCGCACCATAAGGGCTCCGTCGATGCCGTGAGGGACCAGGCCGAACTCCACGACGAACTGATGCTCAACGACATGTTGGCTGTGGAGCGGCGTCTGGTCAAGCTCGATGAGGAACTTAGCGAGGCGGCCGAGAAAAAGGGTTGGTGGTTCGGGAGCAGGGAATCTTTGCACGCCTTCAGGCCGCACTGGGGGAAGGGCAGCCGCTGAGGGAAATGGGCACCACTGCCGACGAAGACAGGCTGCTCTCCGGGTTCGGGCTGCTGACGCGCAAACCCAGTCTGGTGGTGGTCAACCTGGGCGAGGATCAGTCAGCGCCCGATCTGGGCAATCTCGGCCCGGGCGTCGACGTCCTACCCCTGAAGGGCCGATTGGAAATGGACATCGCGCACATGCCCCCCGAGGACATGCGAATGTACTTGGAGGAGTATGGCATTCAGGCACCGGGCAGGATTCGGGTCCTGCAGGCGTCGTATGCGCTCCTTAATCTCATCTCCTTCTTCACCGTTGGGGAAGATGAGGTGCGCGCCTGGACAGTCCCGGCGGATGCCACCGCCCTGGATGCGGCGGGCGCCATCCACTCCGACCTGGCTCGAGGCTTCATTCGAGCAGAGGTCATCGGCTGGGAAGAACTGCTTGCCCTGGGCGGCTGGTCGCAGGCGCGAGACGCCGGCAAACTTCGGGTGCAAGGCAAGGACTATGTCGTGAAGGATGGCGATATCCTCCACGTGCGGTTCAACGTCTGATTCGACAGGAGATATCCATGGGGACCATGACCTACGAGCAGGAGAAGTGGAACCTGGACGAGCTCTTCCCGGCGCTGGACTCGCCCCGAATAGTTGAGGCGGCCGAGGCATTGGATCGTGAAGTTGCACGCTTTGAGGACCACCGACCCAGTTTGTCGGAAGATATCTCTCCCGACACGTTCCACCAGATTCTCACAGACTACGACAACCTGATGCGCAGCCTGTCGAGGCTGGCAGGCTATGCCAGCCTGAAGTTCGCCGAGGACACGCAGGACCAGCGAGTGCAGGCCTTCCTGGCCGCCAACCGTCAACGGACTGCGGTGGTTGAGAATCGGACGCTCTTCTTCCAGCTTTGGTGGAAGGGCCTTTCCTCCGGGGCGGCCGAAAGGCTGCTCGAAGGTGCCGGCGATTTCCGCTACTGGCTCGAGGCCATGCGGCTGCAATCGCCCTACACGCTGAGTGAGCCCGAAGAAAAGATCGTCAACCTAAAAGACGTCAACGGGGTGAGCGCCCTGGTCACAATCTACACCGCCATCACCAACCGCTTTGTCTTCGAGCTCGAGGTGGACGGTGAAACCCAGAAGTTGAGCCGGGACAGCTTGATGATGCACGTGCGCAGCCCTCAGGCCGAGGTGCGCAAAGCTGCCTATCAGTCACTCTACAAGGTTTTCGGAGAACAAACTCCCATCCTGGGCCAGTTCTATCAAAATGTCGTCCGCGACTGGTACAGCGAGAATGTGGAATTGCGAGGCTTTGCCAAGCCAATATCGGTCCGCAATCTGGCCAACGACATTCCGGACGATGTGACCGAGATGCTTTTGGACGTGTGTCGTGCCAATGCGGGCGTCTTCCAGGATTACTTTCGCCTCAAGGGTGGATGGCTTGGTATGGATAAGCTCCGCCGCTACGATGTCTATGCTCCGGTGGCCCAGGAAGAGACGAGCTACTCATTTGGTGAGGCCGGTGACCTGACGATGGAGAGCTTCGCTGCCTTCCATCCTCAATTGGCGGATCTGGCGGGCAAGGTCCTGACGGAGCACCATCTCGACAGTGAAGTGCGCATGGGTAAACAATCGGGCGCCTTCTGCGCCACGATCGAGCCAGACTTGACGCCCTGGGTGTTGACCAACTTTCAGGGGAAGGCGGAGGACGTCCTGACGCTGGCCCACGAGCTCGGCCACGCGGTCCACTCCCTTCTGGCGGCCGACCACCAGGCGGTGACCCAGCATGCATCGCTTCCCCTGGCCGAGACAGCGTCAACCTTCGGTGAGATGTTGGTCCTTGACCAGTTGTTGAGTCGCGACCCGGATCCGGCGCTGAAGCGCGACCTCCTCATCCGACAAATGGACGGCAACTACGCCACCATCATGCGCCAGGCCTTTTTTGCCCTCTTCGAGCGGGACGCCCACGATGCCGTCAATCAAGGCGCCTCGGTCGACGATCTCTCCGAGATCTACTGGGCAAATCTAAAGGACCAATTCGGCGACAGCCTCAACCTGAGCGAGGATTTTAAGGTCGAGTGGGCCGCCATCCCGCATTTCTACTTCAGCCCGTTCTATGTCTACGCATACGCCTTCGGCCAACTCCTGGTGCTGTCCCTGTACCAGCAGTTCAGGGAGGAAGGTGACTGATTCAAGCCGCGCTACTTGGACATCCTGAAGGCGGGTGGTGCGGCCTCTCCTGAGGCCATCCTCACCCGAGCCGGGATCGACATGCGGTCAAGGGCGTTCTGGCAAGGGGGGTTCGATGTGCTTCGCAGTTCGGTCGATGAATTGAAGGCTATGTAAGCGCCTCGGCCATCCACCCAGGCGAAGAGCGAACCAAGGGCGGGCCGATACCCGTGCTCTTGGCTTCGGTGGACGCTTGGTTCCTATGAGAGGCATCCGAGGCTGGCCGAGGCGGAAAGCTGGTCACCGTCTCACGGCAGAGAAGCATGGCACGAAGGGCCTATTCTTTCCCAAATCGAGCAAGGATTGGCTCTTGAAATTCGGAATAATGCATGTACTATGTCTAGAGGGTGCGAGGAAGACAGGCTTGCTGGGATGGTTCACACTGGGGGGCGGCGCGCCTCCCGGACCCAGTTCTTCAATGCTTCGTTGAATCAAATCTCCAATAACAGGCCATGATGGGCTCGCCGGATCCAGTGCATGGATACTGATGCCTATTGGGGATGCCTGAAAGCGGCCTGGCTCAGCGGACGGATCCACTCGTCATGTGTCGGCCGTTTGGAGTTGACCATCCGGCGTGGCGTTTCAAAGCTGGTTACCAGAAACACTTGTCGACGTAGTGTCCCATGGAGCTGGTTGAGCATATCGGATGGTGGCTCGCCCACTACCTTTCTCTCCCCCCCTTGCGAGCCTCAGATCAACTATTACCAAAGCGCAATGAGCACCAACAACTAGACCTCGGTCTGGTTGATCGTTTCTTTGTCATCATCTCTATTATCCGAGAAATTGGTTCATGAGGGGGGATACCCTAATACGGGAGGAAGACATGAGGAAGTTCGGTTCGATCCTGCTCGGAATGATAGGAGGGATAGCCTTGACGGTGGGCCTGCTCTGGGTTGGCTCGGGCGTCAGCGTGCTGGCCAAAGTCAGCGGGGATTCGGAATCCGCCACGTCGACGCCAACACCAGCAGTGCTGACCGAGTCTAGCGGAGACTCCCCATCGGACACGTCAACGCCAGCGCCAGCTGTGACTGCAGAATCTGCCACATCGACGCCAACGCCAGCAGAGCGCATACCGGATGCCGTCGCGGCGGTTCATACACCCAAGCCCACCATCGGGCCAGATGAATTGCGGGGCGCCGGGAACCAGCTGCAGGGCCCTGCCTTTATTCTCCCCACCCCCATACCGAATGAAACCCTGGTGTATTTCGTGCCTACAGACAATGATGCGACCGCCACGGTGTTGTTCCTGTACAACACCGACACCGTCTCCCATGTCATCGCCTTGCGGGGGTTCAACTACGACGGTGCGATGGTGTACGCTCAAAACATCACCGTGCCTGCAGCGAGCTTCCGCCGCCTGATCAGCGATTCGGTCCATTCCGCCCCACCCCCCAGCTGGGCCACCCCTGCCCCGATCACCACCAACTTCACCGATTTCGTCTACTTCGCCAGCCTTTCGCTGGCCAAGGGTGTCAAAGTGGAAGGCTACACGCTGTTCAATCCGGGCACGGGCGTGGTCGATCCGCGCTCAGACCAGGGGGCGATTCCCCTGCGATTCAGCACCGACCCTGCGACCGTATTCTTGCCGTCTGTCTCCTCTCCTTAGAGGGAAGGGTAATCGGTCCTTCGCAGACTCACGCAGCCGGCGGGCCAGGATATCATCCCCTAAATCATCTCCCAGGCGGGTCACCGGACCAACTGGGTCGAGCTCGCCGGCAAGCAAAGAGGACCATCGCTTAAAGAGAGGGATCGCTCAGCGGCTACTGAGCGATCCCTTCACGTCGTGCAAGTTGCCGGGCCGTTCACGCTTTCGCGTAGAACCCCGTCCACGCCCATTCGCGCTTCAACTGGCCTGCACCCGCACCGTATGCTTGAGGCGGGCGATGGTGTGAAGTCAGACCCTCCAGCCAGGTTTTTCGATTAGCGGAGAGGGTGGGATTCGAACCCACGGTGGCCCAAAGGACCACAACGGTTTTCGAGACCGCCCCGTTCAACCACTCCGGCACCTCTCCAAGGGAGGATTATACCCGCCGAGGTGGGGGGCACCAAGACCGGCCGACGGTCAAGCACGGCAAAGGTCAAATCTCAACTTCCTGATTGAGCTCCGGATACGTCACGTTGCCGATCCCAGAGGCCGCCATCCTCTCGGTCAGGGCCGCTGCCGGCCCGGCTTCTCCGTGGACAAGGAAGATTTGCTTAAGGCTGCCCGCCGTCGCTTGGGCATACCGGACCAGGGCTGCCTGATCTGCGTGGGCGGAAAGGCCGTCAATCGAGGCGACGCGCGCCTTAACCTTGTAGTTCTCCCCAAAGATGTGGACTTCAGAAGCACCCTCGGACAGGCGGCGGCCCAACGTATGGGGCGCCATCCATGACGTGATCAAGACCGTGTTCTTCGGATCCTCGATGTTGTTCTTGAGGTGGTGAAGGATCCGCCCAACCTCGGCCATCCCGGAGGCGGAGATGATGACCGCCGGCCCGTCGGTCTGATTGATAGCCTTGCTCTCTTCGACGCTGAGTGTGTATTTGAGATGCTCGAACCCCAGCGCTGCCCCGTGAGGATCTTGGGCCATGAAATCCCGAGTTTCTTCATCGAAACACTCCGGATGTTCCCGATACAGTGCAGTCACGTTGATTGCCAATGGACTGTCAACGAAGACCGGGATGCTGGGAAGCTCGTTGCGCTCGATCATCTGATGCAGATAGTAGACGAGGCTTTGGGTTCGCCCGACAGCGAAAGCAGGGATGATCAGTTTGCCGCCCTTCTGGAAAGTCTCGCTGGCAACGCTGTGAAGAGCCTCGTAGGCCTTCTCCGGGGAGTCATGCAATCGATCCCCATAGGTGCACTCCATAATCAAGAAGTCGACGGTCTCTGGCAAGACCGGGTCTCTGAGCAAGGGGAGCCCGACCCGGCCGATATCTCCCGAGAACATCAGCCGAATCTGGTGGCCCGCATCATCGATGTCCAGCACCACCCCAGCCGAGCCAAGGATGTGTCCAGCTTCGACGAAACGTGCTTGCACGCCGGGAATGGGCTCGAAAGTCTGCACGTAAGGGTGGCCGACGAGCTGGCGGGTGGCTTTCTCAGCGTCGGCGGATGTATAGAGCGGTTCGATCAGCGGCTGGCCCTTGCGGCGCCGCTTCTTGTTCAGGTAGGCAGCGTCTTCTTCTTGAATATGACCGGCGTCCCGGGTCATCATGTCCGTCATGCCACGGGTGGCAAACGTGGCATGGATCGGACCACCGTAGCCTTGGCGCACCAGGTTGGGTAGGTTGCCGGAATGGTCGATATGGGCATGGGATAGGATAAGCGCATCCACTCCGGCCGGGTCAAACGGGAAGTCTCGGTTGCGGGTGTAGGTGTCCTTCCGATGACCCTGATACAGGCCGCAATCGAGCAGCAACCGGTGCCCATTGATGTGGAGCAGATGCCGAGATCCAGTGACTGTCTGAGCTGCGCCGTGGAATCCTATCTTCATGTTCACCTCAAATTCAGACGAAGGTCATGCGTGCAGTGTCTCGAAGATAGCCTCACCGTAGGTTTCAAACCGCCATGGCAAAGGGGCCAAGATCTCGCGCAGGGACTGAAGCGTTGATGGATTGCGTCGGGCAATCTCCCATAGAAAGTCACGCGGCAGAATTACATCCGATTCAACTTCGCGACGTTTGGCGGCTTCCTTGCGCCAATTTCGCAGGCGGTCGTAGCGATCTCGTGTCACCTGGTCAACGCGTTGGGTTTTGAGTCGACGGGGATTTGGGGCGTGCCGCCCTCGCGCCGTAGCTTCGAGCAGCGCCTGGCCGTAATGCTGGATCTGGCGTTTCGAGAGACCGTCGATGTCCTCAACCTGGCCCAGATTTTCCGGATTGGCTTGAAGTACGGCCTGCAAACCCTTGTCCCCCATGATCTTGAAGGGCGGCCGGTCCTGGCGGGCGGCTTCCTCTTCTCTCCACAGATACAGTTCTTTGAGAATCGCAGCCTGCTTGCCTCCCAAGCGATGGGCATTGCCAAGATTCCAGAACCCCTGGGGGTCGTAGCCGGAGGTAGCCGCCGGGGTTTGATTGAGCAAGTCAAACAGCTCGTGGGCTTCCTCCCAGTGGCCGCCGGCCTTGAGCTCATCCGCCAGGCGATCTCGAAGTTGTATGAGATAGTGGGTGTCAAACCGTGCGTAGTCAAGCATGCCGGATTCGAGGGGCCGCTTTCCCCAATTGGCGCGCTGATAGTGCTTGTCCAGTTTGACGCCGAAGGCGTCTTCCAGAATGTTTCCCAGACCAGGTTTTTTCCAACCCAGGATACGGGCTGCGTGATACGTATCGAACAAGGCGTCGAAGCTGAAGCCGAAATCCCGCTTGAGGCACATTACGTCGTATTCGGCTGCGTGGAGGATCTTCTCGATGTGCGGATTGGAGAAGATCGGGGCGAGAGCATTCAAGTCGTCGAAGGCGAGGGGGTCGAGCAGCGCGTCTTGTCCGGGAATCGAGAATTGGATCAGACACACTCGTTCCTGATAAGCAAACAGGCTGTTGGATTCGGTGTCCACGGCAACCTGGTGGCTGGCCTCAAGCTTTCGGACCAGGTCTGTCAACTCGGTTGGCGACTTGATCAGATGGGGTGGGGGCAAAGAGGGTGTTGTCATGAGAGAACTCATTATACAGCCCGGGCGCGGCTGGCAATGGGCTTGCTCATTGCTGGTGACGGCCATCGAAAGTAGAATAAGCATCTGACAAGCGCCGTCCGCCTCACGCTGTCTGCCAGCCCATCTTATGAGGTTTCATTGATCAAGTTGCGCTTAATTAAGTGGTCCACGTTGTGGATGGCACTCTGCCTGCTCGCGGCCGGGAGCATGTGGGTTTGGATGCCCCTGGCGCGTGCAGCCGCCCAGTCGATACCGGCCTTTGACAGTGTGGAGATCTCCCTGTGGCCCGAGTTCGACAAACCGGCCATGCTCGTTATCTACCGAGCCAACCTACCGGCCGACGTTCAGTTTCCGGTGAGCGTCAGCCTTCCAATTCCGGCGGGTGTTCAACCCAATGCGGTGGCGCAGGGTTCCGCCGACGGTCGGCTGGTCGATGTGGAATACACGCTGGAGACGCAAGGGTGACCACGCAACGGTCAATCTGCAGGTCAGCAGCCAGCTGGTCTGGCTCGAGTACTACCAGGACCTGAAGCTGAAGGGCTCGGAACGCACCTTCGACTTCCAGTGGCCCGGCGGTCTGGCAGTCCCCTCTCTTACAGCACAAGTCCAGGATCCGCCAGGCATCACCAATCTGACGCTGCGGCCGGCTTCGACAGTCGAAGTAGTCGGCGAGTACGGTCTGACCTACAAGCAGGTGAATCTTGGGGTCGATTTCGCCATCCGATCAGCCCACACTCCTGGTTAGCTACACCAAGATCGGCGAAGGCTTGACCGTGGACTCGCTCCCGCAGACGCCTTCCCCAAGCCCGGCGGGGCCAACCGTTGGCAGTGCGCCTGCGCCGAGCCAGGTCGTCACCTGGGTCGTGATCGGGCTGGTGGCCATGTTGGCCGCCGTCATCGTGGGGCTCTACTTCCGAGTCTGGCGGGTCCCCCCCAAGGGTGGAGCGTCGCGAAGGCGTCATCGCCCAAGCGCAAGGTCTTTGGATTCGCCCACCCCAGCCTCCCCGACGGAATTCGGGCGATGGTCAGAGGATCTATTGTCACGCGTGTGGCACATCGGCCGGTCCGCAGGACCGGTTCTGCAGATCGTGCGGCACCCCTTTGCGGCGCTAGGACAACACAGGCAGATCAACTCGAGATAGGCATGCTGCAAGAAGCATCTCGCCAGTTCTGATCGCGTAGCCTCCAAATCATCTCCCGCGGACATATTCCCTTCACGCTGTCATGCTTGTCGCCATCGCGGCAAGGGGTCGGTTGACCCTACCCGTTTGGGGTCATGTGCCCCTACAAGGGGGAGTGGGGAGCGGGGATAATCCGATCTGAAAACAAACATCCGATCTCCGGCTCTGAGAGCTGGGAGGGCAAAGAAACAGGAGGCAGTTATGAACGCGATAAGGACACGCAAGGGTCGATTGGTTACGGATCCCGAGGCCGTCAAGACCCTGCTGAACGACCCCCGAATGGGGTGGGTGTGGCTGGTTCTCAGGATCTGGCTTGGCTACCAGTGGTTGGAGGCGGGTTGGCATAAGGTCACCAGCGCGGCTTGGGTGGCCGGGGGTTCGGCACTGCAGGGGTATTGGCAAGATGCCGTCGCCATTCCGGACACGGGTCGGCCGGCGATTGCCTTCGGTTGGTACCGCGATTTTCTGACCATGCTCCTCAACGCGCAGGCCTACACTTGGTTCGCCAAACTGGTCGCCTATGGTGAGCTTCTGGTTGGCATCGCGCTGATCATCGGAGCCTTCACCGGCGTGGCGGCCTTCTTCGGTGGCTTGATGAACTGGAATTACATGATGGCGGGGTCGGCAAGCACCAACCCGATGCTCTTCGTCGTGGCGGTGGGCCTTATCCTGGCCTGGAAGGTCGCCGGACGGATTGGCGCCGACTACTTCCTGCTTCCGGCCATCGGCACACCGTGGAGTCCCTCCAACGAGGACAGGCACGGATATCGGCCCACGCCTCAGCCTTCTCCGGCGGCGGGCGACTGATTGACGTCGGTTCAAGACGAGATCAAGTGCAAGATGTGCAACGGGCGGCGAGATGGTCTCGCCTCCCGTTGGCTTTGTGTCCTAGCCAGGGCAAAGCGAGGGCTTCACCCCCGCTTTCGCCGGTCGGCCAAATGGTGTTCGACGGCATACGTCGCCAGCTCCACCCGGTTGCCGAGATCGAATTTGCTCAGAATGGTGCTGATGTAGTTGCGAACAGTCTTCTCACTCAGATTGAGACTGGCGCCGATCTCGGCGTTGCTCTTGCCTCGGGAAACCTCCCACAACACGTCAAGTTCCCGTTCCGAAAGGTTCCGGAAGGCGTCGTCGTCCACCTTCTGCTCTAGATCGCGGACATGGGCCAGCAGGCGCGCCGTGGTCGAGCTGTCGAGCAATGCCTCGCCCGCAGCAGCGGCGCGGATCGCCCGCAGAAGTTCTTCGTTGCCTATCTGCTTGAGCACGTAGCCGGCTGCGCCGGCCCGGATGGCGCGGAAGACAAGCTCATCATCGGCGTATGATGTGAGCATCACGACCTTGGTTTCGGTGAACCGGCTGGTGATCTCGCGGGTGGCTTCAATGCCTCCCTCCCCCGGAATGCGGATGTCCATCAGCACCACATCCGGCCGAAACCGCTCCACCTGTCTTACGGCGTCGGCAGCCGTGCCCGCTTCCCCTACGACTTCCAGATCGTCCTGATCATCAATCAGGGTCATGAGGCCAAGCCGGACAACTTCGTGATCGTCGACGAGCAGGACACGTGTGCGGGTCATTCGACATCTCTCCAGGGCACAGTCAGGTGCACCTCGGTCCCGTGCTCAAGGCGGTCGATCGAGAGCTCACCGTTGATAATACGGGCGCGATCACGCATGTTGCGCATACCGAACCCTGCATGGACAGCGTCGGGTATGCCCAGGCCGTTGTCTCGCACACGAATTTCAAGTTGGCCTTGATGCCGCCCAGCGAACAACTCTACCCGACTGGCCTGGGCATGGCGGACGACATTGGCAAGCGCCTCACCCACGATCGCCACAATGTGCTCCGTCCGGATCGGATCCAGTGTGTCATCAGGGGCCAAATCCAGCCGGAGTTCTACAGTCATCATCGACCGAATGCTCGGCGAGTCGGCTGCCTGTCGAAGTCGATCCGGCAGAGGCGTGTCGGCCGGAGTGTCTGTCAGCGCCACCAGATTCTGCCGCAGATCACGGATGGCGTCCTCCAAGACGTTGACCGCCCGGTCGAGTCGCTCGGAAACCGGCCCCGTCTCACGCACCTGGTTGCGGGCCGATTCCAGGAGCAGGCCGGCGCTGTAAACCTTCTGGATCGCGCCATCGTGAAGTTCTCGCGCCAGCCGGTCGTGCTCCGCGCTCAGAATCTGTCGTTGCTCCATGGCTTCGATCGTGCGGGCGATCTCGACATCGAAGATTTCGAGTCCCCGTATGATGGTCACCGCCAGGCCCACACCGATCAGCGAGCGGACCAAGGGGACAGGGATGATCAGGGCGTTTTCGAATGTTGCGCTGTTGAAGACGTCTCCGGGGAAGAACGGGACCGGGGGCGGCAACAGTCCACCGAAGAGTCCGTACATCACCAACGCGATACCGGCCGCTCGAAAGGTCCGGAAGATCCCCGGGACGTTGAGAGGTGCAATTCGGGCATGGGCGTACCTGCGCAAGGCGATGGCGGCCAGCAGACCCGCCCGGCAGACCGATGAAATAGCGGGCAAACGCGTCGACGACGTTCTGCCCGGCCGCCTCATCGCCCGCGACAACCTGAAGAGCTGAAGAAAGCGAGGATAACCCAGAGGAGGCACAACCCCAGCGGGAGGTAACGGAGTCGGTTCGCCAGCCCGAGTGAACGCAACAGGCTGACCCCGAACTCGAAAAGGCAGGCAAAGGAAATCGCCAGGAGCAGGAGCCGTAGCCCGTGTAGCCAGTGCACGATGTTGGGCGAGAGATAGGCAGCTTGAATGGGGATGAAGTACTCGCCCCACTCGTGCAAACCATGCGTGAAGCCAAAAGCCGCCAACCAGTTCAGATTGCGCGCCAGATCCAATCGTGATGCGTGGCGTGATTGGAGGGCGATGGCCAGCCCCAAAATAAAGAAGGTCAGGCCATAGACGAAGTAGATAATGTCCCGGTTGAGAGCGAAGAGTGTTCGAAGGAATTCAGCCATCAAAGGGGGATTTTAGCACGAGCAGGTTTCTGATCTTCGAACGAACGCGTTTGCAGAGGCACAAAAGACTGGGCCCCCCGGATGGAGCGGTCATCCAGGAGGCCCAGGTCCTCTCACCCCCCGTACAGGGGCGTCAGTGAGCTCGCTTAGGGTCGGGTCATCCCCGTCGTGCTCCCCCCGAGATCTTTGATGGAGTCATACAGAATCTGCATGATGTACTTGCCGTTGTGGGCGAATGCCCCGGGATCCTTCTGGACCCACTGCAGGTTGTAGGCAGCTCGGAGCAGGCGGGGCGACCAACTGGCATAGCTGTTGCCGGCGTTGGCCTCGTCCGGATCGATGGTGCCGTTCCCGTTTGTGTCAGCGAAGAAGTATGGGTAGGCATCCGGGTTGTAGGCGATAGGTGCATTGAGGCGGGAGGCGGCGTAGGCTTGGATCGCAGTGTACAGCGCGTCCTTCATGGTGGCGACTTCTTGCCCAATCCCCTCCGTAGCGTTGCCGTCACCGTCGTAGTCGATGCCTTCCGAGCTGCTGGCCCGAATGGTCATGGTCGAGGCCACATCCGTGATGCCGTTGTGGCACCCGGCACACTTGTCAACCTGGACCTCGAGCGTGTGTGCGTCGTGGCAGGCGACGCAGCTGTTCATCGAGGCCACGTGCTGGAAGCGGCCGTTGTAGCTCTTGCCAGCGTACTCATAGGCGCCCTTGGCATCATCGCCAAAAAGCGTTGCCCCGGCGGCGAAATAATGGGAGTTGATGAACCGAAGCTGGTCGGAGACTTGATCGTCACTGGCCCCCGAATTGGTGATCGCCTGATTGACACTCACCGTCGATTCTCGCCCTTGGTGACAGGCGATGCACAAGTTTGCGTCGGTGTTTTCGAACCCGAGCTGCGCTCCGCTGGGGAAGCTGATGGTTTCGGGGGCATAGCGCGTGAACTCAGGCATGGCATTGTGGCAGTTGGCGCACTGCATGCCGTTGGAAACCGGCTGGTTGATGCTTACTCCCTGTTCGAGGAACAGCGGCAAGCCTTCGGCGCTGTGGCAGCGGCTGCACGAACCCGGGACTTCGCCGTCGGCATCCCAGTGTCGGAATGCCTCTTCCGATCCGGCGAAGTGTCCCGCATCGATGCGGTGCGTGCCGGCCATGTCGACGGGGTTCTTCACGGCACTGTTCAGATCATCGATCGAGTCGGTGAGCAGCTCGATCACGTACTTCCCATTGTGGGCAAACGCGCCCGGGATCCTTGAGTGAGAACTGATAGTTGTAGGTGGCCTTGACAAGCCTGGGGGTCCAGGACTTGAAGGCATTTGGCACCTGTGCCTCGTCCGTATCCACTATGCCGTTACCGTTGGTGTCGACGAAGAAGTACGGGTAGCTGCTCCCGTCGTAAGCGATCGGGCTCTCGGCCACCTGAGCTGGCATAGACCTGGATGGCAGCGTACAGCTTCTCCTGCAGCCCTTGCAGTTCCATGGCAATGCCTTCGGTCACATTGCCGTCGCCATCGTAATCCTCTAGTGAACCATTCATGCGGATGTTCTTGGTGTCGTCCGCCGTGGCGACATTGGTGTGGCAGGTGCTGCATGTATCCAGCCGTAGCTCGAGCGAGTGCATGTCATGGCAGGTGACACAGCTGTCCACACCATCAACATGGGCGAAGTTGACGTCGTAGGATTTGCCTTCGTACTGGTACCCGCCCTCCGCCATGGCGCCGTACTTAGTCGCCCCGGCGGCGAGGTAGTGGACGTTGATGAAACCCAAGTCTGGGCTGACGTGTCGTCGCCAACCCCGACTTTGTCCAGGGCGGCATTGACGCTGACCGTGGATTCGCGCCCTTGATGACACTGCATGCAACGCGCCTCGGGGCCGAGCCCGGTGATCTCCAGGCCGGAGGGCATGCTGACGCTGGTCATGGCGCGAGTGGCGTCATTGTGGCAGGCCACACAGGTGATTACCGTCCCAATGGGTGCTGCGTTGTCAACTGCACCGGCAGCAGTGCCGTCGATCCCAAGGAAATCCTGGTAACCAGGCGTGCTATGGCACTTGGCACACGTCGTGGGAATCTCGGCGGGGTCGTCCTCATTCCAGTGGTTGAAGGCTACGGCAGCAGAGTCCGCGTGGGCAGAGCTGCTCCACTTATCGAGAAAAGGGACCTCTACCGGGGCTTCCGAACTTGCCGGGGCCTCGACAGTCTCGCGAATCACGATTGGTGTGGGTGTCTTACCGGTGCCGCACGCCGACAGAGCGAGCAGGACTCCAATGGCCAGTCCCCCGATCACGAGAAGATGTCGCTTTCGAACCATGTATGCGCTCCTTGTCACAAGAAAGACTTGTCGGGCACTCGGACAACATGCCGCTTGGTCCCGAGTGCCCTCGGTGCAAACGCAAAGCCGGGTTAGGCCGAGCTCGAAATCAACTCATTAGATCCCCTACCTCGACTGGCTCCTGGGTCTGACTTGGTCCCTCCCGGATCAGTGCCCTTTGAGGGTCGGGAAGCAAGGCCAATACCGCCGGCAGGTCGCTCAGGATGCGCTGGAGCGAGAGGGATTGGCCGATCTTGGGCACCTCTGATCCATAATGATGACCGACGGCCGTGCTCCGGCCACCTGCTGCAGGCACTCCCCTTCCGCCGGGCGCAATCTCAGGCCTTCGACCTTCTCAGAGTACTGAGGCGATTGGCTGTGTCGTCTGCGAACAACGAATGGCCGGCGACATTTACAATGCACGTGGGCTGCACGGTCAACGACCCCGCCGCACGGCAGAAGCCCTCCTGCATCAAGGCTAGGTTGAGTTGTCCAAGGCTTTCCCCACTCATGAACGCTATTCCCGGCTGACCCGTTCGGTGGATTTCCACACGACGAGCCCTACCCCTGCAAGCGGGTTTGCGACGATTAGCTACGTAGCGGCCGCGTCCGGTGTGGTCTCGATGGACGCCTCAACCAGCCCGTTTTGGAGCGCGTGGCTGACGGCTTCGGTGCGATTCTGCACATCCAGCTTCTGCAGGATGTTCTTCATGTGGTATTTGACGGTGTTCTCGCTGATCGAGAGCTTGTCTGCAATGGTCCTGTTGGCCATCCCCTTTGAGACCAGACCCAGCACTTCCAGTTCGCGATCGGAAAGGTCGAGGCAGAGTCTTGCTCGAATCATGGTGTGGCGTAGCCAGCCGAGACATTAGCCGGCCGGCGGTTTTGCGGGTCATTGGGGCTTCGCCGTGCTCGAGCCCGCTCAGTAATTCGAGAAACTCCTGGGAGTTGAGATCTTTGAGCAAGTAGCCGCTGGCTCCAGCCTGGATCGCTGCCATGAGGTCGTCATCGTCGTCCGATACGGTCAGGATGACCACCTTGACGTCGGGATGTTCAAGCCTGATTTGCTTCAAGGCCTCAAGGCCGCTCATGCCTGGCATGGTGAGATCCAGCAGGACGAGGTCGGGGGCCGAGTTCCGAATCGCCTCCAGGATGTCCTTGCCGGTGCCTGCCTCGGCGACGACATCGAAGCCAGCCGCCT
The DNA here is from genome assembly GCA_963727915.1 of uncultured Chloroflexia bacterium. Lineage (GTDB taxonomy): Bacteria > Chloroflexota > Anaerolineae > Anaerolineales > E44-bin32 > CAWAND01. Next base: position 1,003,247 of record CAVSID010000001.1, read on the forward strand.
CCAACAGACTGACAATGCCGTCCCTAAAAAGGGAGTGATCATCGGCGACCATCACGCGAGTTCATATCAAAACTCCTCTGGCTGCGACTTCATGTCTAAGGTGACCGTAACCCGTGTTCCTTGACCAGGGCGACTGGACAAGTCGAGATGTCCCCCGATCTCATCAGCTCGCTCTTGCATCGTGCTCAGCCCAAAATGGGACGGCTCGAGCATGGGGACCTTGGTCTCATCGAAACCCCGGCCGTCGTCGGCGATGGTCAACCTCAGGGCCCCATCGTCCATTGCCAAGTCGATGTCCACACTTCCCGCGTCGGCGTGCCGTCGGATATTGGACAGCGCCTCCTGAAGGATTTGGATCAACTGGAGCTCCGACTCAGGAGGCAGCTTGACGTTTCCGGATCTGGGATCGATGTGAACGTGGACGTCTAGGTCTGTCAGGCGCTGAAACTGTTCAACATAGGTCTGGATGGCCGTCCCAAGTCCTTCGCCGGTCTGGCTGGCGAGCTTGAGGCCGACGATGGCTTCGCGCACATCGGTGAAAAGGGCCCGGGCGGCTTCGCCCAATTGCTCCAATTGGGTCTGCGCAGCGGCCGACTGGTTGTTCTTCACCAGCAAACTGACGGCCATGACCTTGGTGTTGACATATCCCAACAGCTGGGCAAGACCGTCATGCAATTCCCGGGCGATACGTTCGCGTTCATCGGCAATAGCCTGTTGCCGGACCTGACTCCGCTGTTCGTTTTCGGCGGTCAGCCGCTCGAGATTGCGTGCCATGGTGTTGAAGGCCCCGGCCAGGTGGTCGAGTTCATCGGCTGGGGCTAGGCTCTCCGGCAATCGGGCGCTAAAGTCGCCGGCGGCGAACTTCTTGAGGGCGGGCTCGAAGCGTTCGATTCGCCCGACGACCAGTCGGTGTGTGAGGCCGAACACCCCCAAACTCACGAAAAGCGTAGCCAGGACGGAGACACCCAGGTTGATCTTCAGATCACCCAGCAGCCGGGATTGCGTGCTGGCGACGGAGATGTCGATGAGCAGCATCCCCAAGTGGTTCAACTGGCTCCCGTGGCAGGGGGTGCACTCAGGTCCGTTGACAATCGGGGATGAGACACGCAAGACGCCTGGCTCTTGAGCCAACTGGGCCGTCAACGGCCGCTGATCCGGGGCAATCCGATGGCAGTCGACGCACCCAGTGGCAGTTTGGGGCAGGACCATGCCAACCATGTCCGGATCGCTGGAAGCTGCCACCTCTCCATCCAGCCCGATGATTTCCACGCGCTGCACGTTCTGGCTCTGGCGCACGTCGGACAGGATTTCCAAAAGCCGGGCGGGCTCGTTGCGGACCATGGCATGCCGCAGGCTCCCCAACGTGACTTGGCCCAACTCTTCGACCCCTGCGCCGATCTGCTCCTCCATCAACATATTGGCGCGCCAATAGCTGAGAAGCGACAAACCGGTCAAGATGACCAAGACGGGCAGGGCCACGCCGACGGCGACCTTGAGCCGCAGCGTTGTGGGCAGTTTTGTCGAGGAGTTGTCGGCTATCGATGTCATCTTACACTCAACTCCCAGGCCAGAAACGCCTGGCCATGCACGAAGCCTAGTTGTTGGGCGCCCCAGCGGCGATCCAATCCAGAATCGGCTGAATGACGGAGTCCGACAGTTTGCCCGTGGGAGGCATGACTTTCCCCTCCGTCTGTATCCCCTGGAGTTTCTGCGCCAGGAGACTGTTGTCTACATCGCCTGCTACGACCACCGGACCGTTGTCACCTGTGCTCATCACGGTCTCGTAGCTGCTGGAATCCCACCCCCCATCCGTACCGTGGCAGAAGACACAGCGTTGCTGGAACACAGGCAGGACGTCCCGCGTGAACGAGGGTTCGGTGGATGCACCCGGCGTGGTCGGAGGCAGTGAGCGGATGTAGGTAACCAGCTGCTGAATCTGCTCCGATGTGAGAATTTCGCCCCAACCGATCATTGCCGTCTGTTTGTGGCCGAGATTGATCGAGTTCGAAGAGCTGCTGATCCGTCCGGCTCTGTTGGAAGGACGGATCGGCCAAGGCGGGCCCAACCCCGCCCTGCCCCTGGCTGCCGTGGCATTGGGAGCACAGATCGATGTACACGTCGGCCCCGTTCAGGGCCACCGCCCCGGATGCCACATCTGGCGGGAGCTCGACCGGAGGATTGGCCTGCCACGAGCGGATATAGGCGACGATCGAGCTGATCTGATCGTCGTCAAGCGGCCCCCCGTAGGCTGAGCCAAAGGGCGACATGCCGAAATTGGGCTGTCCCTGGGAGATAATCGATTTGAGGGTGGTGTCGTCGCGTGTCTTCAGGTATTCGGCGGAACTGATGGGGGCGATGATGTCCCCGGCGCGAGTTGGATTGGGCCCGCCCTCACCGAAATCTCCGTGACAAGGAGAGCAGTTCTCTGCGAAAAGCTGTTGGCCCAGCTCCGGTCCCGTGCCGCGGGCCGCCTCCAGCGTGTAAGAGACCAGCGCATCGAGCTGCTGGCTGGTGAGGACAGAGCCCCACACCGGCATGGTCTGGTGCGGCCCGCCCTGCAAGATGACCTGGCGCGCTTCTTCCACGTCCTTCGCCAGCGGAACAAGCCCACCGTGACAGTCTGAGCAGTACTGCCGGAACAGGCCCTCAGCGTCGGGGGTGCCGAGCGGATCGATCACGAATTTCGCCAGCAAATCAACATCGGATTCGGGCAATCGGCCCTTCCAGGGGGGCATCGTAAGGTGCATCCCACCCTTGGCGATGATGTCCCGCAGATCGGATTCGGATCCGGCGAAGGCCACCGACCGGCCGTGACACCCCGAGCAGTCTACGCTGAACAGTCGCTGTCCATCGGGGGCGATCAAGAAGTTCAGTAGGGCGGTGCGGTCTTCGGCGTTCAGTGTCTGGCTGAAGTCGGGAAGGTCGACGCCTTCGTGGGGAGCAAAAGCACTGCTCGAACTCAAGGGCGGCCTTGAGCTGCGTCGGATCGCCGGCCACGAGATCGGAGACAACGTGACACTCGGCGCAATTATCGTGTGAAGAGTTGGCTGCCCTTGGGGGAGAGGATGAAGCCGGCCAGGGCGTCGATCTCGTCCGTGCTGAGATCCCCGCTCCAGGCAGGCATGCCTTGTCCATGTACGCCTTGAGCGATGACGGAGTGCAAGTTGGTGCCAGGCGGAACGTCAATCTTGGCGCCATGGCACGGGGCACAGTTGGCGGTGTAGAGCGCCGCCACAGGATCTCCTTGAGATGTCTCGACCGGCGGTGGCGCTTCTCGAACCGCTTGGATTGTTAGAAAGGCTACTCCAACCACAACCAGGCCGGTGGCGCCGGTCACCAATGGCCGGCTGAAGAAATGGCGTTGCTTGGTGCGGTCGATGAACGGCAAAGCGAGCAAGGCAAGGACGACGATGGTCGGAATGGCGATCACACCCAGGACTTCGAGTTTCCCCGGGAAGTACTTGAGCAGTTGAAACAGGAACAAGAAGTACCATTCAGGGCGCGGCGTGTAAGTGGTGTCGGCTGGATTGGCGCGGGCCTCAAGGGGCGCACCCAAGAAATAGGCCAGGGCGATGAGGCCACCCAAGATGATCAGAGAGACAAGGGCGTCCTTGAACAAGATGTCGGGGAAGAAGGGCGACCCTTTGGCTTTGGCCTCGTGATAGCTCTCCAGGTACTCTTGTTTGTCTTGTTCGTTCACGCTCTACTCTCCACGATGGGGTACCGCACTAATCCCGATCCGAATGACCAGGTACAGATGAAGCCCCAGCAGGCCCATCAATGCCACGGGCAGAAACCACACATGCCCGCCGTAGAAGCGGGCCAGGGTGACTGCCGAGAGGTCATCGCCTCCGCGAAGCAACCTGAGGATGCTGTCGCCGATGATCGGTGTGACCTGAGCGATCCGTGTGCCGACCGTCGTTGCCCAGTAGGCCTTTTGGTCCCACGGCAAAAGGTAGCCGGTGAAGCCGAATCCCAGAACGACCAGGAGCAGACCCACCCCGGTGAACCAAGTCATCTCGCGCGGGAACTTGTATGAGCCATAGAGAATGACGCGGATCATATGGATCACAGCCAGGACCACCATGGCGCTGGCTCCCCAGTGATGGAGACCCCGGATAAGCCATCCGGCAGGAAGCTGGCTGGTGATGTACTGCACGCTGTCGTAGGCGTGGTCGGGTGTCGGTACGTAATAGATCGTCAGGAGAATGCCGGTGACGATCTGATTCACAGCCACGAACAGGGTGGCGCTGCCCAGTGTGTAGAGCCAGTTGACCTTGGGGATCTTGCGCAGGAAGATCATCTCCCAGATCCCGCGCCAGCCGACACGTTCGTCAAGCCAATCCATGACGCTGGATGCCATCTCAGCCTCCCAGGATCTGCATCTCGTCACCGTCGACCCGGACCTCGTAACGATTGAGGGCGCGCGGCGGAGGCCCGGAGATGACGTTGCCCTGACGGTCGAATTGCCCGTTATGGCAGGGGCAGAAGAAGCGGTCTTCATCGGCTATCCAGCGCACTCGGCAGCCTAGATGGGTGCACACGTTCGACATGGCGATGAAATCCCGGCCGTCTTCGGTCAGGACGTAGACGCTGATTTCCTCCTGGTTGACAATCCAGCCAGCTCGACGCTCGATGGTTGCACGGAAAAGAGTCGGTGTGCCGAGCTCGACCTTGGACGTCGACCCCAAGGGGATCCAGTTCTTTTCGGTCGCTTTCTGGAGCGCCGGTGAGATGAGGTAGGCGATCCCCGGAATGGCATACGCTAAGCCGATAAGCCCGCCTATGGCCCAGGTTGCCAGGCTGAGGAACTGTCGCCGTGGCATGCTCTTCTCATTTGCCGGAAAGCCCATGCATCCCTCCCGTGATCAAACAACCGAAATCCGGCATGGCCGGTCGATCAAACCACTGATCAATATCAGTTGAATTGGGTCTGGCGCACAGTGGCAGAGGTGTGGAGGCTGGGATGCCTGTGGCCGGATCGCCTACTCAGAAGCATTGTCCGCAGCCCGCACGAGGCCGGGGACACCCCGGAGCCTACCTAACATACCTGTTCGTTCGAGTAGGTCGTCAGTGGCAGATGTCCCAGATTTGGCGTGATCAATGGCAAATCGAAAGATCCATGCTGCGCAGACGCCACCCTACCGACCAGTCTAGCGGCTAGTTCTCGGGAGCGCCAGCTTCAATCCACTGCCGGACCAGATCTAGTTCATCCTGTGTGAGCTGCGCATAGTGCGGCTTGTCGGCGGATTGCTTGGCGATCAGCAAGCTGCCTTCCGGATCCCCGGGGACAATGGCCGGTCCGCTGGCACCGCCGGCCAGGGCAGTTGCATATGTGGTCAGGTTCAGGCCCTGCACGCCGTCCGTGCCATGGCAGGCGCCACAGCGCTCGGACAACATGGGCCCGACCGCAGTCTCCCAGGTGATCGGGGCGTCGGGAGCCAACGTCGGGGCCGCGGGTGCCGGTGTAGGTAGCTGGGGCATTAGGATCTGCCTCAGCTCGGGGGCGTCGAAGCCGGCGAATTCCCAACTCTGGCCGTGACAGGCGCTGTTGGAACAGAAGGACGTGTTGCTGGTGCCGCCAGGGTCATCCGTCGAGTGGCAGTTGGCACACGTCCCGTCGAACGCGTCCCGATGGAGCGTGATCCAGTTGGTGTTCTTGTGCGTCTCGGGTTCTGGCCCGCGGTAGACCTCGATGTCGGCCGTCAGATCGCTTGGACCGGCAACGACAGGGATGGAGTGGCAAAGATTGCACTCCAGGCGGATGGCCTCACCCTGGTCGTCCAGGTGTTTGCCGTCATGGCAGCGGAAGCATCCCGGCGTGTCCTCGTGGCCGACATTGTTGGGATGGCTGGTCCAGTCGGTCTTCTGATCCGGGAACACGCTCTGCTCGTACGTCTGGCGAAGCTGGTCGATCGCCTGGGGATGAGCGGCCTTGTTCTGGGCGTAGAAGTCAGGATAGGCCACTTGGTAGTAGTGGTCGAGGATGCGATGCTGTCCAGCCCAAGGCTGTAATGTTGGTAAGTCTGGTCGAGTGCATCAACGGCGCGCTGCTTGATTTCGGGGATGGTTGTCGAAATAAGACCCCGCGACAACAACTGGTCGACGCTTTCAGCCGGTGTGTAGACCAGATGAGTGATGCGGTTGTGGCAGGTGATGCAGTCCATCTCCTTCATGGCCGACGTATCGATGTCGGCCGGCGTGATATCGAGCCCGATCTCTTTATAGGTCGTGACTGTGCCGTCATCGGCCACGACCTTGACGTAGGGGATATCCTGCTCCTCCGCGTCGGTGGGCAGGTAGTAGACCTGATTCTCGATATGCCAGTGGATCCCCTTGCCCAAGCCCTCGCGTTCGGTACCACCGCCGGTCTTGAGGTTTAGATAGATGGTGTAGGCTGTGTTGTTGACGTCGGTCCCATAATAGTTGATCTGCTTGAAGGTGTCGTCCGAGAACTTCTCGGGCGAATGGCAGCGCTCGCAAGTCTCCCGGGCGGGCCGCAGGTCGGCGGCGACGATCGGGTACTCGTAGTTCTGGGAGATCGTGTCGATGACGTGTTTGACGTCTCCGGCCTTGCGGGTGAAGCGGGTGGCGAAGAAGCCGCGGCCAATGTGGCATTCAACGCACTGGACGCGGGCGTGGGGCGACACCAGGTAGGCTGTGTATTCGGGCGGCATGGAATGGCAGGCTGTGCCGCAGAACTCTGATGAGTTGGTGTAGTCCCAACCGTAGATCGCGCCGGTCAGCAGGAGGACGGTGAGGACACCCAGAAGTGCATAGGGCAAAACGCGCAGCCAGGTAGGGGTACCTTCTGGCGGAAAGAAGAACCTTCCCAGTCTCTGGAGTATCCGCTTCATTCCCGATCCACCTCAATCACTTTTCCGGCGCGCCGTTGCTGATCCACTCACGTATGTATTGAAGCTCATCTCCGCTCAGTTGACCGGGGTGACCTCCGGCGGCCTGAAGGCGGACAAGTTCGCTGTTATCCGGTTCATTGGGGATGATCACAGCGCCTGAGGACCCGCCCTTGAGCGCGCCGGTGTAGGAGCCAAGATCCAAGCCGCCCATGCTGGAGGCGGGGCTGTGGCAAGCGATGCAACGCGTTTGGAAAATGGCGCCGATCCCATCATCCCATGTGGTCGGCCGCTCGGCCGAAGCGGTCCGGGTGGGGAGCGCCGTCGGGAAAGGTGTGGCCGTGAGCGGGGCGTAGATCACGACGTCTTCCGCCGGCGGGATGGTGGTGATCGCCGTCTGCTCAAAAGTGGCGAAGAGATAGATACCGATGATAAGCGCCACAGCGACCACGCTGTAGACTGGCACGAACACGCGCATCCTGGCGCGCCGCACGGATGGTTCGAGAGGCGCGTCAACCCGGCCGGCTTGCATGTCGGCCAACTCGAGGGCGTGTTCATCGAGCATTTCCTCTTCAGTGAGGTAGCCGGTGAACATGCTCTTGTTGAAGTTGCGAAGATGGACATGGTAGATGTGCCAGACGATGATCGCAAGCACAGCCAGCAAGGCTTCGTAGCCGTGGGCCGACTTGGCCGCGGGGATGATCACGCCCGGGAGGAGCTTGGCTGAAGCAATCGGATTCCACATCAAAAACCCGGTGATGGCCATCACGACCACACCCCAAACAACCGCCCAGTACTCGGCCTTCTCCTCAAAGCCATAGCGGCCCTGTGCCGGATGTTCTTTGGACAGGCCGAGGTTGAAGAGCAGTGTGTTCCATGCTGCTTGCACGTCGGCCAGGGTGGGGAACATCGTGGGGCGGACCCTGAGGACGAAGACGCGGTAGCCGACGACGCCGATGTGGTAGACGACTTCGAGCATCAGCACGATGGCGGCAATGTGGTGAACGGTGCGGGTGTTGACGATGCCACCCAACACCCCGACGATCGATTGCGACACACCACTTAGCGCGTATTTCTGAACCAAACCCGTGATCGCCAGCGTGGTGAAGCTTAAGGTCAGGACCCAGTGCTCGATCCGGTAGGCGAGAGGGAAGCGCAGGTAGCGTTGCTCACTCATCGTTCTGACCTCGCCTGTGCCGACGAATTCGCTTGAAACCGTCTAATACCACGAACAGGGCCATGCCCCCAATCAAGGTAGGGATCAGGGTCTTGTAGAATAGGTTCACGTAGTAGACGAGTGCCGCATGCTCCGGGGTTGGCCGGTAGTGGCTCAGCCAGGCCGCAGGGAAGTTGGTCGTGGCGTCCGGGTGGCATTTTTCGCACGTTCGTAGCAGGTTCTGCTTGATAACCGGGCTGTCGGGATTGCTCACACTTTGAATGTCATGCACGCCGTGGCAGTCGATGCAGACCGGTGTGTTGGGCTCCTGCCCCGGCGTGACCGCCTGGAAGAGCGTCACGGTGGTCCCATGGAAGTCGGCGACATACGTCCGGAAAACGTCGGTGCTGATGCCGTACTTGGCCATCAGGTTTTGGTCGGCGTGGCACTTGGCGCAAATTTCGGGCGAGAACAGCCGGAAGGGGCTGTTGGATGGCCCCTGCACCGAGTGAACCTCGTGGCAGTCGATGCAACTCGGAACGTCCGGGTTGCCATTACCTATCAAAGCCGCTCCGTGCACGCTGTCTTTGTATTGAGCGTAGATTTGAGAGTGGCATTTTTCACATGTTTTCGGAATGCGGCTGCGGGGCTCGTCGGGCGGTTGGACGTCGTGCGCTCCGTGGCAGTCGGTGCATACGGCGGCATCCGTGTTGCCGGCAGCCAGTGCCTTCTGATGGACGCTGTCCAGGACCTCCTGGAACATGGTGGGATGGCAGGCCTGGCATGACCGATACAGCGCCAAGGTCAGCTCGCGGTGCGTATGGGCCTGAATCGGGGGGTGGGGATAACCTGTGATGTCGGTATGGCACTGGACACAGGCATAGCCCATCTTCCCGTGGACCGAGTTGTCGTAGACATCTCGGTCCACTGTCAGGTACAGAGCCTCCCCGGAGGGCAGCGTGGTCTGCATCCCCGGCGTGGCGTGACAGGCAAAGCACGCGTCGTTGGATGGGGCCTGAGCAGCTGGTGCCGGCTCGGCCGGTGCAGCGCTGGCTGGCTTCATTCCAAGGGTGACGGCGCCGACGAGCACGGCGAGGATGGCGACGCCGGCAAGACCCCAAACCCAGCGGCGACCAAAGCGACGTTGAGGGGGTGGGGCGAAGGCCCGCTGTCTGGGTGCGATGTTGTGGCTCGTCATTGGCAGGTCCTTGCGGACAAGAATCGTCGGCCAACCCTTCAATGGGTGGGTTAGGTCGAACTCTTGTCCGAATGAATTCTCACAGCAAGCTTCGGCTGTTGCATGTGAGGGCTGTCCTCCGGCCAGGCGATAAATGTCACCTATCCACATGTACGCAGGTGCGAAGGCAGGCGGCAGCGCTCATGAGCTAGCTGGGTTGGATATTCTGAACCGAGGCGGGGCTTGATCCCCTCCCCGGTGCGAGGGGTCGAATGGAACCCGGTGCGATGACATTCGTCCCCCCCTAGCGGGTAGGGATGATGATAGAATGCCCCTAGTTTTCTCGAAGCCCTGAAGGAGGGGCAGATTATGGACGGATCGGTATCTCAGCCCAAGCGGCGTGCCACGGGGAAGACTAAATTTCTGATCGGCGGCTTGCTCATTGCGGCCGCGATCATTTATCTAATCACGTCGGCAACGCAGGCGGCGGCTCAGTACTATATGACGGTGGACGAGCTGGTGGCCCAGGGCCAGACAGTCAGCGACCGCGATGTGCGTGTCTCAGGCGCCGTTGATGGGAGCACGATCGAGTACGACGCCAAGTCCCTTACGCTTCGTTTCACGGTGGCCGATGTCACCGGCGACATAAATGAAATCGATGCGCGAGGTGGGCTGGCCAAGGTGCTCCACGAGGCGGTGGCCGACCCGAATACCACCCGTCTCCAGGTCGTATATGAGGGGCCAAAACCCGACTTGCTGCGCAACGAAGCGCAGGCGATTATGACCGGTCGGATCGGCCCCGACGGCGTCTTTCACGCAGACGAATTGCTGCTGAAGTGTCCATCCCGCTACTCCGACGAGGTTCCGGCTCAGAGCGGCTGAGCCGTATCGACGCTCACCGTTCAGGACATCTGGCAGGGATGCCTCTGGTGAAGGCAAAGCTGAACGCCTGATCATCTGGCCGGTATGGTCGACTGGTGATCGGCAACGGGTGCTGACTGGTCTTGGGAGGGTTGTGAGATGTTAGCTGACTTGGGTTACTTCGCCGTGGCGATCACCTTCGCCGCGGCGCTTTACGGCGCTGGGGCAGCGGCCTACGGCGCCATCCGAAGGCGGCCAGCATTCGTGGAAAGCGGCCGCCGGGCGATGCTGCTCACCTGGCCGCTGATCACCGTGGCCGCCCTTTCGCTCATCGGACTTCTCCTCACCCGCCAATACCAAGTCGCGTACGTGGCATCCGTCACCAGCGACAGCATGCCGACCTACCTGAAGATCACCTCCTGGTGGGGCGGACAGCAGGGCTCATTGCTCTTCTGGTCGTGGCTGATGGCCGGTTTCACCACCGCCGCCAGCCTGCGCAAATGGGATCGGGACCGAGAGTTTCTGCCCTGGGTGATCGTGATCACGATGATCACGTTGGCCTTCTTCCTGAGTCTGATCCTGTTTTTCGAAAATCCCTTCGCCCGATTGTGGCAGACCATTGACGGCCAGCAGGTCACAGCGCTGTTCCAGCCGGCCGGAGCCGTGGCGCTCCATCCGACGGACGGGAATGGGCTCAACCCGCTGCTTCGGCATCCGGGGATGATCATCCACCCGCCGATGCTCTATCTGGGTTTTGTCTCATCGGTCATCCCTTACGCCTTCGCCATGGCAGCGCTGGTTACCGGCCGCTCCGATGACCGTTGGATCCGGCTAACTCGCCGCTGGGCATTGGTGGCATGGCTGTTCCTGTCCTTGGGGCTGATCCTCGGTGGCCGCTGGGCATATGACGTGCTCGGCTGGGGCGGCTACTGGGGGTGGGACCCGGTGGAAATTGCCGCCTTCATGCCCTGGCTGACGGGCACGGCCTTCCTGCACTCGGTCATGGTTCAGGAAAAGCGCGGCATGCTTAAACACTGGAACATGACCCTGATCATCATGACTTACTCGTTGGTGATCTTTGGCACCTTTCTTACGAGATCGGGCGTCCTGTCTTCGGTGCACGCCTTCGCGCAGTCCTCCATCGGCCCGATGTTCTTTGGTTTCATCAGCCTGATGCTGGTCGTGTCTGTGTCTCTGCTGATCCGCCGCTGGCGTCATCTTGGGGGCGAAAACGAGCTGCAATCTTTCGCCTCGCGTGAATCGTTCTTCCTGGTGAACAACCTTCTATTCATGGGCATCGCCATCATCTGCCTGTGGGGTGTGCTGTTTCCGATCATCTCCGAGCTTTTTACCGGCCAGAAGGTGACCGTCGGCCCACCCTTCTACACCCGGGCCACGGCCCCGCTATGGGTCGGCTTGCTCCTGCTGATGGGCATCGCCCCTCTGTCGGCCTACGGCCACTCGACGTGGAAGACGCTCGGCCGTTCGATCTGGAAACCGCTGGTGGTCTCGCTCAGCGGTGCTCCCCATACTATTTGTGAATTCTGTCACAAATCCTGCCGCTCTGCTTGGCTATTGGCTGGTGGCTTTCGTGGCCTGTGTCACCCTATTTGAGTTCTGGCGCGGGGCCCAGGCACGACACCAACGCCATGGGGAGAACTTATGGCGAGCCCTCAACCGATTGGTCGGGCGCAACCGGCGCCGCTACGGCGGGTATATCATCCATTTAGGGGTGATCGTGATGGCGCTGGGGATCATCGGCAGCCAAATGTTCCAGCAGCAGACCCAGGCGACCTTGGCCCAGGGTGAACAACTGACTCTCGGTCCCTACACCATGACCTACAACTCCTTGGCTGAGTTCAACACGGATGACGGCCGGCAGGTCGACCGCGCCGTCGTGTCGGTGTTTCGCGACGGTAAGCCGGTCGGCGAGCTGCATCCGCGGCGGGACTACTACTTCGCCGCCCAACAGCCGATGACCATCCCTGGCGTGCGTTCTTCGCTGCAGGATGACTTCTACGTGATCCTGGTGGGATGGGAGCCGATAGCCAGCCAGGGCGCCACCTTCAAGGTCTACCTCAACCCACTGATCAACTTCGTGTGGTTGGGTGGATTTGTGTTCATCTTCGGCACCATTGTTGCCGCGTGGCCGGATCCTGATCCTCAGGTCGTGCGACGCCGGTTGAAATCCGGCCGTCGGGCCATGGCCAGGACATGACCGGACGACGGTCTTTGAGACTGGCTCTTGTGGGGGGGATGGTCGCTGTGTCTATCTCCCTGTTTGTCGGCCTCACGGCGAGTGCGCAGCCGCCCACCCCTTCGGACAACGACGTCAATCACGTCGCCTCTCAGCTCTACTGCCCGGTCTGCGAGAACGTCCCCTTGGACGTTTGTCCGACCCAGGCTTGTGCGCAGTGGCGCGAGTTGATCCGCGAGAAGCTGGCAGCCGGCTGGTCAGACGACGAGATCAAGCAGTACTTCGTGACCCAATACGGCGATCGCGTGCTGGCCACGCCGCCTGCCCACGGCCTCAACTGGCTGGTGTACGTGCTCCCGCCGGTGGCAATTCTCATCGGCGCCGGGATCCTGGTATGGGTTCTCAGAAGCTGGCGGCGTGAACCCGTCCCCGAGGGAGAGGCGCCAGTGGTCAACGAGGATCCCTATGTTCGTCAAATGGAAGAGGAACTTGCAGCGCCGAGAACGGGGTGGGTGATGCCCCGGGCGCAGGATGATGACCATGGTAGAAAAGACTGCGATCGAACAAAGCCAAGGCACTGAAGCGATGGCGGAAGAACCACAAGCCGGCCGTCGGTTCACATGGGGAACGGGAGCAATCTGGCTCCTGGTCCTGGCCTTTCTCCTGCTCCTGTTCTTCGGCCTTCGTCGGACCCAGCAGGGCCCGGTCCAGCCGGGCGCTGCCGCGCCGCAGTTCAGTCTGACCACCTTCGACGGTCAGACACTTGACACGGCCCAGATGCGTGGGCAGGTGATCGTGGTCAACTTCTGGGCGTCGTGGTGTGTCCCCTGCGAGCAGGAAGCCGCCGAGCTGCAGCAGGCCTACGAGAACTACAAGGACAAAGGTGTCGTGTTCGTGGGTGTGAACTACGTCGACACCGAACCCGAGGCACGGGACTACATGGCCCGCTTCGCCATCACCTATCCCAACGGCCCCGACCTGGGGACCCGCATTTCGCAGGCCTATCGCATCCGCGGGGTGCCAGAGACCTACATCATGGGCGCCGATGGAAACCTAGTTGAAGCCAAAATCGGACCGTATGCCTCGCTGGACGAGATCCAGGCAAGTCTCGATCGGGCGCTGGCTGCCACGGCCGAATGATCTCGGACTCCGCCCGAGTATGCCGAAGATGGACAGGCCGACCCTCCGACACGCTCCCCCACCACGCAGGCATTAACCCATGACTTCTTGGATCGGCTCTCCTGATCATCGCTTTGTTCTTGTTCGTGGTCGCGTTCGTCGCCCGTCCCCTCACCACCGGGGCCGGACTGCATGTAACGGAGGCCGAACGCCATCTCTCCGAGCTCCTGGCCGCCCGGGATCACACGTTGTCAAGCCTGGCCGACCTTGAGATGGACAACATTCTGGAGAAGATCCCTCCCGAAGACTACGCCGTCCAGCGCGCCCAACTGTTGCAGGAAGGGGCCGAGATCCTGCGGCAGATCGACGCCATGGCGGACGAGGGGTTTGCTGAGGCGGCGGCCGTCGTCGATTCCCGTGCCGACGAGCAGGACCCGGAAGCCCAGTTGGAGGCGGCCATTACCCGCATGCGGTCTGGCGGGGAGGAACCGGCCGGGGGATTCTGTCCACAATGTGGCGAACCGGTTGTCCCCAACGACCGGTACTGTAGCCATTGCGGGGCGGCGCTGACGGTGGAGGGGACCCACGCGTGAAGAAGTCGTGGATCGGCCTCCTTTCCCTGGCGCTGGCCCTCTCCGCCTGCACTTTGGCCGAAGACGTCACGCCGCCGCCCGGTTATCAGGCCACCCAGGCGTCTCTCCCCACCAGCCCGCCCCCTCAACCGGTCAACGTCGTTCCGGCTGGGCCGCCCGAATCCATCCGCTGGCCAGGCGATCTATGCCGAGCGGTGTGCGCCATGCCATGGGGATCTTGGGCCGAGGCGACGGTCCACAGGCAGCGCAGCTCCCCAATGAGCCCACGCACCTGGGCGACCCGTCCGTGGCGCGCGAAGCCGTTCCGGCGGATTGGTACCAGGTCGTGACCCAGGGTCGGCTGGACCAGATGATGCCGCCTTTCGCCAGCCTGACCGATTCTCAGCGCTGGGACGTCGTCGCCTATTCGCTCAATCTAAGCGTGTCGGCGGACGACCTCGATCTGGCACAGCAGGCCTACCAGAACGCATGCGCCAGTTGCCACGGACAAGACGGGAGTACGCCCACCGCGAGCGTGACCCTCTCCGATCCGGGTTGGATGGCGAAACAATCCCAGGCATCCCTGGTGGCAGCCATCAGCCAGGGATCGGGCCAGATGCCGGGCTTCTCCGACCGTCTGAGTGAGACAGAGCTGTGGGCCATGAGCGCCTATGTCCGCCAATTGGCCTTTTCCTCTGCGGCCGAGGTGCCACCGGTGGCCAGCGCAGGAAGCGAAACAGCGACGCCGTCCAGTGGGCAGACGGCCTCCATTGTCGCCTCGGTGTCGATGGGTTCCGGGTCCAGCCAGGCCGAGCCGCCCGCAGATCTTGAGGTGACGCTGCATGGTTTCGACGGCCAGCAGGAAGTGGTCACTCAGACGGAAACGCTCGGCCCAAGCGGGACGGTGAATTTCCCGGATATCGAGATCGTCACTGGCCGGCTCTTCATTCTCAGCACGGAATTCCAGGGCGTGCGTTACACGTCGGACGTCTCCCATCTGACCGATGCCGGCCAGACACTCCAACTGCCCCTGACACTCTACGATTCAACCAGCGATACCAGCGCCGTGAGCGCTTCCAGGCTTCACGTCCTGCTGGATTTCCCATCCGATGGCGTGATGCAAGTGATCGAGCTGTGGGTGCTTTCAAACTCCGGAGATCGTACGGTTATGCCGACCGACTCCGGCGGATTGGTCTTCTCACTGCCGTCCGGCGCCAACGACATTGCCTTCGAAGACAACAGCATCGCGCAACTGGCGACGCGCACCAGCGATGGTTTTACCCTGGCGATGCCTTTGCGGCCGGGGCAGGAGTCGGCGCAGCTTGTGTTCAGCTTCAACCTCCCCTACCAGGGCGGCGCGGATTTCCACCAGCCTTTGCCGTATCCTGTGGACGGGGTCACGGTTCTTCTCCCAGACGGTGGCCCGACGGTCAAGGGTGCCTCGGTGCAGGACCAGGGCGTTCAGGATCTGGGCGGCCAGTCCTACCATCAATACAACCTGCAATCCTTCGATGCGGGCGGGGCGATCGACATGCAGGTGGCCGGACGCACAGCGCCGCTGGTCTCGCTGGGGAGCAACTGGCAGAGCCTCGTCCTGGGCGCGGCGGCGTTGGTCTTGGTCCTGGCGGGAGTGATCGCCTGGTATCGGCCTTCGCTGCTGGGATTCGGCGCCGTGGAGAACGACGAGAACGATGAAGACGGAGAGTCGGATGAGGACGACCCTCTGGCGCTCATGGCGATGATCGCCCAGCTCGACGATGCCTTCGAGGCAGGCGACATCGAAGAGCAAGACTATAAGCGACGCAGGGCCGTTCTCAAGCAACGTGCCCTCGAGGCGATGCGGGCCGAAGATGATTGAGGTGAAGGGCCTGGTCAAGGCCTTTGGCCTGAAAGCCGTACTGCGGGGCCTGACTTTCAGCGTCGACGAGGGGGAATTCGTCGCCCTGCTTGGCCCCAACGGTGCCGGCAAGACAACCTTCATTCGCATCCTGGCCTGTCTCTCCCGTCCCTCCAGCGGCGAGGTCATGATCGATGGGCTGCATCTGCCGGATGAGGCGGGGGCCGTGAGGCGGCGTCTTGGTGTCGTCGCTCATCAATCCCTCCTGTACGGCGACCTGACGGCCGAAGAAAACCTTCGCTTCTTTGCCCGGATGTATGGTCTCAGACGAGTCGAGCCGCGGATGGCCGAGGTGTTGACGATCGTGGGACTGACCGCAGCTCGCCGGGAACTTGTGCGCACTTTTTCGCGCGGTATGCAGCAGCGACTGTCGATCGCGCGCGCTCTGCTGCACGATCCCAGCCTGCTCCTATTTGACGAGCCGTTCACTGGTCTTGACCAGGACGCCTCGGCCATGCTCGACCGGCTGTTGAGTGAGATAGCTTCACAGGGGCGGACTGTGGTGATGACGTCTCACGACCTGGAGCGGTCGGCTCGGTTGGCCTCCCGGGTGGATATTCTCTCTAAGGGCAAGATCGCTTCCTCCGTGGGGCGGGCCGAGCTGAGCCCGGGCTCCTTGCCGGAGCTGTATCGGGCGGTGACGCATGCCTGACGCCGTAGGAGCTGTTACAGGCGATGGCGTGGGGAGCCGAGAGCCGGCGGGGGCCAGAGGCGTGAGAGATTACCTCTCAGTGGTCGGCGGGCTGGTATGGAAGGATCTGGCCGCCGAACTCCGTAGCCGTGAACTCCTCGGTGCCATGCTGGTCTTCGCCCTGCTGGTGATCCTAATCTTCAACTTCGCTCTCGAACTTCAGGTGGCCACTCGTAAGGCGATCACGTCGGGCGTGCTGTGGACCACGTTTGCCTTCGCCGGAACACTCGGTCTCAATCGATCGATGGGCATGGAGCGAGAAAGGGGCTGCCTCGATGCGCTTCTCCTGGCGCCGGTCGATCGAAGCGCCATCTACTTCGGCAAGGCACTTGCCAATCTGATATTTCTGCTGCTTGTAGCGCTAATCGTTCTACCCATCTACAGCGCCCTGTATGGGGTCAACCTGTTCAACGCCGGCCTGATGGCGGTCATCGTCCTGGGCGTGGTCGGATATGTGGCCGTGGGAACCCTGCTCTCGGCAATGTCGATTCAAACTCGCACGCGAGATATCCTGCTGCCCATCCTGCTATTTCCCGTCGTGCTGCCCGTGTTGATCGCGGCCGTGAAGGCGAGCAACGGCTTTCTTCAGGCCCTGGAGATGACCGAAATCATGCCGTGGATCAATTTGCTGCTGGTCTACGACGTGATATTCGTGGCCGTCTCCTTCATGAGTTTCGAGTATATTGTCCAGGAGTAGTGCAAGCCCGGCCGCAGCCGGGGAATCCATGTGGGAGGTGGGGTGATGGAAAGCACACCGAGAGGTCTGAAGTGGTTGAGCGCAGGCACGGGCGTCCTGTTCGTGATCGCCTTGGGGATGGTGCTGTTCTATGCGCCTGAAGAGGCGGTCATGGGGAACGTGCAGCGCGTGTTCTATTTTCACGTGTCGGCTGGATGGGTCGGCGGATTGGCTTTTCTTGTAACGGCCGTGGCAGGTATTGCCTTCCTCGTTGGCAAGAATTCCAAATGGGACCGAGTTGCCCAGGCCTCGGTTGAGGTCGGCATCGTCTTCACCTTCATCAACATCGTCAGCGGCTCGATCTGGGCTCGCCCAATCTGGAACACCTGGTGGACTTGGGATCCCCGTTTGGTGACTGCAACGGTGATGGAGCTGATCTACCTGGCCTATGTCATGCTTCGCCAGGGGATCGATGACCCCGAGCGCCGTGCGCGTTTTGGTTCCGTCTACGGAATCGTGGGCTTCATTAGCGTGCCGATCACCTTCCTTTCCATCCGCCTGCTGAGGACGATTCATCCGGTGGTCATCGGCTCGAGCGATCCGAGTGCACAGGGCGCCTTCGATATGACGCCGGCCATGTTGCAGACGTTCATGTTCAGTCTCCTAACCTTCACCTTTGTCTACGCGACCCTGCTTTGGCATCGCCTCCGGCTCCAGCGCCTGATGGAACATGTCGAACAGCTGAAGATGAAGGTATTCGCCTCGTAAAGGCGATCTCGAACGAAGAATCCCCTTGTCTGGCAGTTGGGTGCCGGTCGAGGCATGGAGGAGATCTATGCTGCTGGAACCTGCTCAAACCACGAACTACATGATCCTTGGGCTGAGCGTTATCGTTGGAACCATGCTGCTGTTCGTTGGCAGCCTGGCAGTCCGCTTCAGAAATCTGCGCCAGGATATGCAAGTGCTGGAGGACGTCGACAGCAACGACTCCGAGGGATAGTCCTCTTCTTGGCACGCTTCTGACTCACTCACCGGCGCCGCACCTCTGGGCGCCGGTGCTGTTGTGGACGTGGAGGGTGGAAGTCCATGTCGGTCGACCCTGCCCAAGCAGCGGGAAGCGCAACGCTATAATGGAAGGATGAGCGGAGACAGCATACAGACCGGCCGAGCGGCGCTGCGCGGTGGCGGTGCCCCGGACGAGGCTTGGGCGCACATCGCCGCCTGCGTACTGCGATCGAGGCTGCTGGACGAGCTGGAAGAACGCGAGCTCGCCCCCTCGGGCGAGGTCCCCTACCAGTTTTCGGCCAAGGGTCACGAGCTGGCCCAGGTCCTCGTGGCCCAGCAGCTCGATCACCCCCACGACGCCGCCGGCGTTTACTACCGCTCGCGGGCCTTCATGCTGGCTGCCGGATTGCGCCTGGACGAGGCCCTTGCGGCCGGGATGGGCAAAGCTGGCAGCCCATCGGAGGGGCGCGATGTGGGCGTGGTGTTCTCGTTGGTTCCTCGAGATGGGCCGACGGTCCTGCCGGCCTCCGGCGACGTCGGCGCCCAGTACACGCCGATCGCCGGCTGGGCGCAGGCCATTCGCTTCCGGAGCGATGTGCTCGGGGAAGATGATTGGGAGGGCGCCGTCGGCGTCGCGTTCGGAGGCGACGGATCGGTGGCTACCAACGGCTTCTGGTCGGCTCTGACCATCGCTACGACGCTCAACCTCCCGATGCTATTTGTGATCGAAGACAATCGCTTCGGCCTCTCGGTCCGGCGCGAGCTGCAGACACCGGGCGGGAACATCGCTGCCAATCTCGAGTCGTTCCGAAATCTACTGATCCTCGACGGCCCAGGCACGCTTCCTGCTCAAACGGCGGAGCTGGTAGGACGGGCCGTTGGGCATGCCCGACGGCAGGGGCCGTGTCTGCTGCACCTCAACCTGCCACGCCTGAGCGGCCATACTTTCATCGACAATCAAGCGTACAAGACGGATGAAGAAAGGGCAGAAGAGGCGGCTTCTGACCCGCTGCTCAAATTGCAGCAACTCATCGGTGCGGATCGCATGGCAGCCATGGCGAAAGACATCCAGGGCGAGCTGTCCGAGGCGGTCGAGGCTGCCCGGACTCAGAGAGCGTCCGAAGAGCCGCCGACATCGAATTTGTTCTACGAGGGCCGCTTGCAGCAAGTCGGCGGCCCATCACCGGAGGTCGGCCCTCGCATCCCAAGCTTCACAACCCAGGAGGCTTCGTCGGGCCCACGCGTCAATCTGGTGGACGCCGTTCGGCGGGTGTTGGACACCGAACTGAGCGAGAGCCAGCGTGCGTTGGTTTTCGGAGAGGATGTAGGCGCCAAAGGCGGTGTGCACGGTGCTACGCTGGACCTGCAATCCAAGCATGGTGAAGCTCGCGTCTTTGACACGTCGCTCTCGGAAGAAGGCATCATCGGCCGCGCGGTTGGATTGGCCCTGGCCGGCTTGAGCCCTATTCCCGAGATCCAATTCCGCAAGTATGCGGATCCGGCGACCGAGCAGCTCAATGATCTGGGCACCCTGCGCTGGCGAACGGCCGGCAAGTTCGGCGCGCCGGTCGTGGTCCGAATCCCGGTTGGCTACGGCAAGCGGATCGGGGATCCGTGGCACTCGGTCACGGGCGAGGCCGTCTATGCCCACACGCTGGGGTGGCGCATCGCCTTTCCATCCAATGCCGCCGACGCTGTCGGCCTACTGCAAACCGCCCTGCATGGCGAAGATCCCACCTTCTTCCTCGAACACCGGGCACTGCTCGATGGGCCGCAGGCCCGCCGCCCGGACCCAGGCCCCGCGTACTATCTGCCCTTTGGCCAGGCAGCCATCCGCTGCCAGGGTGACGAACTGACCCTGGTAACCTGGGGAGCCATGGTTTACCCGGCGGTCGAAGTCGCCGAGCGGCTTGTGGGCAGGGTGGAAGTCATCGACCTGCGAACCATCATCCCCTGGGACCTCAGGGCGGTCGAAGAATCGGTCCAGAAGACCGGCCGATTGTTGGTCGTCCACGAAGATTCATGGACGGCTGGGTTCGCCGGGGAGATTCTAGGAACGGTTTCTGAGACCTGTTTCACCCATCTCGACGCGCCGCCTCGTCGGCATACCATGCCGGACTCCCCCGTTCCGTTCAGCGCCGAGTTGATGGCCAAAGTGATGCCGGATAAGCGCAGTATCGAGGCCGCCGTCGAGGATCTGCTCGCCTTCTAGCTCGCTGCGCCCGGTGATTTTCCGGCCGCCCAAGGCGGCGGCCATGATAGACTTTCCCCGCCATGGATTCAAAATCTCAGCAAGTACTGGAACTGCCGAAAGTGCTCGAGCGGCTGGCCGGCAAAGCCGCCTTTTCTGCGTCCAAAGAGCTTGCGTTGAGCTTGGTGCCGGTCGCCAATCTGGACGAGGCACGCCGCCGCCAGACGGAAACCAGCGAAGCCGAGACTCCTTCTTAGCCATACCTCTGAG
The DNA here is from genome assembly GCA_963727915.1 of uncultured Chloroflexia bacterium. Classification (GTDB taxonomy): domain Bacteria; phylum Chloroflexota; class Anaerolineae; order Anaerolineales; family E44-bin32; genus CAWAND01. The sequence goes on from CAVSID010000001.1 coordinate 1,023,913, forward strand.
CTCACGGTGGGCGGGGCGCACGATGTGCGGCAAGCTGCCGAAGCTGCCGAGCGCGGTTCGGTGCTGGAGGCGGCAGACTTTCAAGATATCAAGGCCACGCTTGTCTCGGCGCGCACATTGCGGCGGTTCTTCGAAAAGCGCGAGGAGGAGACGCCGATTCTCTACGATGTGTCGCAGAAATTGAACCCTCCTGACGGGCTCATCGATTCCATCAGTCAGGTTTTCAACGACCAGGGCGAGATTCGGGACGACGCTTCGGTGGCTCTGGCGAAGATCCGGCGCGAGCTCGGGGTGGCTAAAGATCGGCTGATGAGCAAGCTGCAGCGGATGGTCAACGACCCGGGCGTGGCATCGCTGCTTCAGGAATCGCTCATCACGCAGCGGGAAGGCCGCTACGTCCTGCCCCTTCGCGCTGAGAACAAGGGGAGGATGAAGGCTGTCGTGCACGATCAGTCGGCATCGGGGGCTACCCTGTTCGTTGAGCCGCTGGATGTGGTTGATCTCAACAATCAGGTGCGCGAGCTCGAATTGGCGGAGCGGGATGAGATTCGCCGCATCCTGTCCGAACTTTCAACGCTGGTTGGGCAGGAACGCCAGGCGATTTGGGACACCGTCCACGCTCTGGCCAGAATCGATCTGGCTCTGGCGAAGGGGCGCTTCGCCGATGCGATGCAGGCCAGCGAACCGGTACTCCTGGCGGGTTTGGAAGGGCGCATGCACCTGATCCGCGCCCGGCATCCGCTGTTGGATCCAGAGACGGTTGTTCCCATCGACCTGACCCTGGAAGATGGGATCCGCGGCCTGGTGATTACCGGCCCCAACACTGGCGGCAAGACGGTGGCCCTGAAGACCGCCGGACTGTTGGCCCTGATGGCCCAGTGCGGGCTACACGTCCCCGCCGATTCCGGTTCCGCGTTGCCGCTCTTCGACGGGATCTTCGCCGATATCGGGGACGAACAATCGATCGAGCAATCGCTGTCAACGTTCTCCTCGCATTTGACCAACATCGTACGGATCCTTGAGAGCGCCGGCCCTGGTTCGCTGGTCGTGTTGGACGAATTGGGCGCGGGGACCGATCCACAGGAGGGTGCGGCGCTGGCTCGTGCGCTGCTTGAAGCGTTCCTTGTTAGGGCGGCGATAGTATTGGTCGCCACACACTATCCGGAGTTGAAGACTCACGCGCATGCTTCCGACAGCTTGCGCAATGCCAGCGTGGAATTCGACACAGAAAGTCTGCAGCCAACCTACCATCTGACCATCGGTTTGCCGGGACGATCGAATGCATTGGCGATCGCCAGTCGCCTTGGACTTCCGGATGAGATCGTGGAGGCGGCCAGGGGTCTGATCGCACCCGAAGAGGTCGAGGCGGAGACCCTTCTAAATGAGATACACCAGGAGCGCGAACGGGCGCGCCAGGCAAGCGAGGCGGCGCGCCAAGCGCAGGCTGAGGCCGAAACGGAGCGGTCGGAGCTCGCCGAGCGGCTGGCTTCCATCGAAGACGAACGTCTGCAACGACTGGAGACCGCCCGCCAGGAGGCCGAGGCGGAGGTGGCCGAGGTTCGGGGCGAACTGGGTAAGCTTCGCAAGCAGCTGGCCGCTGCCGCGCAACCTCTGGAAGTCCTGCAAGCGGCGGATGAGGCGCTGAGAGACCTGGAAGAGGAGGTCGCCGAGCCGCACGAGCGTGAAGATGTCCCCGAGTTCTCGGCCCGACGTCGAGCTACGGCTGGGTGACCGCGTCCGCGTGCGCAGCATCGATGCCGAAGGCGTGCTGGTCGATCTAGGTGAGAAGGAGGCCGAGGTCCAGATCGGCCGGCTGCGGATCCGGGCGCAGCGCGATGAGCTCCAGCTGGCGGACGAAGCACAGCATGCGAGCGGAGTTGAGGGCAGGGTCGGCCCGCCGGCCAGGCCATCCGGAAGCCGCGCGGTGGCGAACGTGCCTCCTTTGGAGCTTGATCTGAGGGGGCTTACCTCGGATGAAGCCCTGACCGAGCTCGATCGGCGGCTGGATTCAGCCTACCTGGCTGGCCTGCCGTTTGTGAGGGTCATTCATGGCAAGGGCACAGGAAAGCTGCGAGATGTCGTCCGACGGGCCCTGAAGGACAACGCCTATGTGAGGGGATTCGAAGCCGGTAGCCCCGGCGAGGGTGGCGACGGTGTGACGGTCGCTCGCCTTGCGGTGGACTGAGGGCCGGAGTTCAGGCGGCGGGGAGCAAGCCGGGTGTGACAGCCCAGCACAGTGACCAGCGCTGTCCGTCATATTCAAGGCACACGATGCCACCGTTCTCGAAGCGCACCGCTTCCCGCTCGGGATCGCCGGCCAGCAAGAGCGACGCCAGCCGGGAGAGGTGGGGCATGTGGCCCACCAGCATCACGTCCTGCGACATCTGCGGAAGCCTCTCGGCCCAGGCCAGGGGTGGGTCGGTCGGGTCCATCTCCTCGGCCGACCGGATGCCCAGAGGGGGCATCAGGGCATCGCCCAGAATCTGGGCTGACTGGGCGGCGCGCGTTTTTCCGCTGTTCCAGATGCGGCCGATCGCAACCTGGCCGGAAGCGGCGGCGAAAGCGGCCACACGGCGCAACTCGGCCCGACCCTCGTCGGACAAGGGGCGATCGGGGTTCTGTTCCTTGGTCAACGCTTTGGCGTGCTGCACAAGGTAGGCTCTCATGGCCCGTCCTTTCCAATCACAGGCGATCCAGCGGCGTTGTCGGCCACGCCCGACACCTGTTAACAGTCTAACGCGAGACCTGACCGAGGATGGCTCACATGGCGGATGAGCAGGATGTGGTCCGCTGCTTCGGCGGTCAGGATCGGCTGATGTGCGCCTACCATGATCAGGAATGGGGCGTCCCCGTCCACGAAGACCGCGCCCTATTTGAAAAGTTGATGTTGGACGCATTCCAGGCTGGTTTGTCGTGGCGTGTGATTCTGCATAAGCGGGACGCCTTCCAATCCGCCTTCTCGGGTTTCGCACCGGAGATCGTGGCGGCCTTTGGCCAGGATGACGTGGAGCGCCTCATGCGAGACGCAGGGATCGTTCGCAACCGGGCCAAAATCGAGGCTTCGATCACCAACGCCCGGGCCTGCCTTGAGCTCCAGAGGGACGATGGTTCCTTAGACGCATTCTTATGGTCATTTACTGGTGGGATGACGATCAAGGGTCTCACCACGGACCGCTGGCAGGACAAACCCACGCAGAGCCCCGAATCCTTGGCGATGTCGCTCGCCCTGCGCGAGCGAGGTTTCAAGTTCGTGGGCCCGACAGTCTGCTATGCGTTCATGCAGGCGGTGGGCATGATCGACGACCACTTGCAAACCTGCTTCAAGTATGTCGAGGAGGATCGGTGATCGGATCGGGCCCTGAGGGTCGGTCGGAACCAGACAAGGAGCGAGATATGCGAGCCGATCGAGTGCTGGAAACTTGCCTCTATGTCGATGATCTGGAGGCGGCCGAGGCCTTCTACAAGGACGTGTTGGGGCTCGAACCTGTGACCAAATCCGCGGGCCGCCACGTCTTCTTCCGCTGCGGCCAGAGCATGTTCCTGCTCTTCAACCCCGAGCAGACTGTGATCAAGACCGGCAAGGCCCCCACGCATGGTGCACATGGCCAGGGCCACACGGCGTTTGCTATGGACGAATTGGAGATCGATGCCTGGCGTTCGCACTTGGCGAGCAAAGGGGTGGAGATTGAAACCGAGGTGTCCTGGCCAGGCGGCGGGCAATCGCTCTACTTCAGGGACCCGGCAGGCAACAGCCTGGAAGTGACGACCACAACCACTTGGGGATTGTGAAAGAAATCACAAATCAGCCCATGGGGTCGGTCAGCGGAAGGTTGGGGTAGCTTGGTTAAAGGTCTGGCATTCACGTCGTGCATGGCCCCCAACGAGGATTTTGTCCTCGAGGCGGTCGTCGCCTATCTGTCGAAGAAACTGGCCGTCGAACTGCTCATTGTGGACGAGCCCAGCTGGGGGGAACGCGAGCTGCGCTTCGATCGAGACCAGATCCAGGTGTGCTGGATCTGCGGCCTGCCGTACGTATGGAAGGCGGACCAGGTGCCGGCGGAAATTGAGCTGTTGGCGGCCCCGGTTATGAGGGGCGAGCGCTATCGCGGTATGCCAGTCTACTTCTCCGAGGTTGTCGTCCGCGCCGACAGCCCTTATCGTAGCTTCGATGATTTGCGCGGCGCCATCTGGGCATTCAACGAACCTGGCTCACACTCCGGCTACAACATCGCTCGCTTTCGCCTGGCCGGGATGGAGTCGCCGGAGACGTTCTTCAAGCAAACCGTCATGTCAGGCTCGCATCAGGCGTCCCTCGAAGGAATTCTCGCTGGACGGTTCGACGGGTCGGCGATTGACAGCATCGTCCTGGAACTGTTCCAAGCAGAACATCCGCAGTACGCTTCTGAGCTTCGCACGCTTGAGATCCTCGGTCCGAGCCCGATACCTCCGCTTGTCGTTCGTCGCTCGGTCACGGGAGAGCTGCGCGGCGGAGTTGAAGGACCTGCTCCTAAACATGCACGCCGACCCCGAAGGCAGACTGGCGTTGGAGGCTGGGCCAGTGGCGCGGTTTGTGGCCGTAGAAGATCGCCAATATGATCCGATCCGCGACGTCGATCGGATAGCATCAACCGTCAATTTGTGATTCTGATGGCAAATTGGCGCTTGACATTCTTCCCAAAGGGTCTAAACTGTCGCAGGGTTGTGCATGGGAAGATTGGTCATACAAGAACCGAAACGGAGGTCCCGCTGCGGGACATGCGTCCCTGAGCGGGACGATTTTTGTACTCCACAAGAGAGCCGACAAGGCTCTCTTTTTTTGTGTCTTGTCAGACCTCGAGGCAGAGCCCATGGCTGTGATCCGCCTTCCGGGATTGGCCGATCCGCACGTGCATTTGCGCGAGCCGGGCGGGACGCACAAGGAGGACTTCGACAGCGGGACAGCGGCGGCCCTGGCTGGGGGCTTCACCCAGGTTTTGGCGATGCCCAACACGATGCCGCCGGTCGTTCGACTCCCCTAGTCTGGATTTGGCGTTGCGTGCGGCGAAGGCCAAGGCGCGTTGCGACTACGGTGTCTTTCTCGGCGCCGGGCTGCACAACGCATTCCATGCTGCCAGGGCCGCCTCCCGTGCCTGCGGGCTGAAGATGTACCTGGATCAGACCTACGGGCCGCTCAGGCTGGACGATCTGGCGGCGATGCAGGCACACGTCCGAGAATGGCCCCACGACCGTCCCCTGGCGGCCCACGCTGAAGGCCGCAGCCTGGCTGCCATCCTGCTCCTGGCGGCGGTCTTCGATCGTCCTTTGCATGTCTGCCACGTCAGCCGCCGGGTCGAGATCGAACTCATCCGTCGGGTAAAGGAGCGCGGCCAGCACGTGACCTGCGAGGTCACCCCCCACCATCTGTTCTTGAACCAGGACGACGCCCAGCGGCTCGGTGAAGGGAGGGGCAGCGTGCGGCCCAGTGCTGGCCAGCGAGGAGGACCGCCTGGCCCTGTGGGAGGCGATGGACGTGATTGATTGCTTCGCAACTGATCACGCGCCGCACACCCTGGCCGAGAAAGATGGTCCAGAGCCCCCGCCAGGTTTCCCCGGCCTGGAGACGGCTCTTCCGTTGGCCTTGACCGCCGTCCACGATGGAAGGCTCACTCTGGATCAAGTCGTTCAGCGGATGTGCGTCGCGCCGCGGCGCATCTTCGGGCTTCCGGATCAAGCACATACGTGGGTCGAAGTCGACCCCAATGATCGATGGGAGGTGAAGCATGAACCGTTGTTAACACGCTGCCAGTGGACCCCGTTCGAGGGCCGCCGAGTGTGGGGGCGTATCCGCAATGTGACATTGCGCGGGCAAACAGCCTACTCCGACGGCCGGGTGCTGGCGGCTCCCGGTAGCGGGCGCAGTGTGCGCCCGGGTTGAGCGAATCAAAGCCTTGGGAGGAACTGATGAGTGCAGTCGCAACGACGCGTGAGAAGCGCAGCTTGAGCCCGCACCTGCCTTTCGGCGATCGGCAGGAGTTGCGGTTCTATGGATGGGACATCCTCTCGGTGTCCCAATTTGATCGGCAGGACCTGGACTATCTCTTCGGCGTGGCTAAGGAAATGCGAGCCACCGTCGAGCGGATCGGGGCGTTCGATTTGCTCAAAGGCAAGGTCCTGGCCAATCTCTTTTATGAGCCATCGACACGGACATCTTCGTCATTCTTGGCCGCTATGGCGCGACTGGGTGGGAGTGTGATCCCGATCAACGAAGTCCGCTATTCGTCGGTAGCCAAGGGCGAGTTCTCTTCCCGATACCGTCCGCACACTCGAATCCTACGCCGACGTCATCGTCCTGCGCCATCCCGAAATCGGCGCCGCGGCCCTGGCTGCCAGGTATGCCCGCAAGCCGATCATCAACGCCGGCGACGGCGTCGGCGAACATCCCACGCAGGCGCTGCTGGATCTTTTCACGATCGAAGAGGAACTCGGCCGCCTGGATGGGCTGACGGTGACCATGCTCGGCGACCTGAGATATGGCCGGACGGTGCATTCGCTGTCGCGGCTCCTGGCGCTGTTTGGCGCGCGGCTCAACTATGTCAGCCCTGACAGCCTTCAGCTGCCGCGGGAATTGTGGGATGAACTGGCAACTAAGGGCGTGCAACAGTCGCGAGCCGACGAGTTGGAGGCCGTGCTGCCCGAGACCGACGTGCTGTACGTGACCCGTGTTCAGAAGGAGCGCTTCGACGATCCGTCGGACTATGAAGCGGTCAAAGGCAGCTATGTGATCACACCTGAAACGATGGCGGCTGCCAAGCCATCCATGGCTCTGATGCATCCCTTCCCGCGCGTCGGGGAAATAAGCCAGGAAGTCGACGACGATCCCCGGGCCGCTTACTTCCGCCAGATGGAATGTGGCTTGTATGTGCGCATGGCACTGCTGGCGATGGTCCTGGGCAAGGCCTGAGAGGAGAGGCGATGGGAGGCGGAAGCATGGTTGCACGAAGCGTCGCGTTGCCTACCCGACAGGCGGCGCAGGGACCGTTCTTCGAACGACTTGAAGCCCGGGCCCGGGAGATCGATTCGTTGTTATGCGTCGGTCTGGACGCCCACCCATCTTCGGTGAAGGCGCCCGGGGCCGAGGAGGCCCTGGCCTTTTGCCGCCGGGTGATCGAGGCGACCGCCGATTTGGCGTGCGCCTTCAAGATCAACAGCGCCTTCTTTGAAGCCATGGGCGGCGAGGGGCTGGATGCATTGCGGGCAGTCGTGGCAAGTATCCCGGCTGAGGTCCCCGTTATTCTCGACGCCAAACGCGGGGATATCGGCTCAACCTCCGAGGCCTACGCCCGAGCGGTCTTCGACGTGGTGGGCGCCGATGCGGTCACACTCAACCCCTATCTGGGGTGGGATGCCCTCGAGCCGTTCTTCGCCCGTGAACACCATGCCGGATTCGTGTTGGTCAAGACCTCCAATCCCGGGGCGGACGAGCTTCAGCGTGTGGTGGTGAGCGGCGGCGAACCGCTCTACGTGCATGTCGCCCGGTGGGTGGGCGGCTGGCCGCACGCAGACCGGCTCGGGCTCGTGGTAGGCGCTACGGACCCGGAGGCGGTCAAGAGGGTGCGGGAGGCTGCGCCGCATGCCTGGCTTTTGTGCCCCGGCGTCGGCGCACAAGGGGGCGACCTGGAAGCCACCCTGCGAGCCGGGCTGAGGGAAGACGGCCGGGGGGTCCTGATCACGGTCTCGCGCGGCTTGACGTCGGCGAAATCGCCGGCGAAAGAAGCTGAAGCGCTGAGACGCAGGATCAATGTCGTCCGAGAAGCCGCCGTGGGCAGCCGTCCCGCCCCTGCCAGGCGGAATGCCGAGGGCCTTGTCCGGTCCCTGGTCGCCTCCGGCTGTGTCAGGTTCGGGGATTTCGTGCTGAAGTCCGGCAAGTCGTCGCCGGTCTATATCGACCTGCGGCGAATGGCGTCGTTCCCCGACCTGCTGGGGCGCGCCGCCGGCGCGTACCAGCCGATCTTGGAGGGGCTGGGGTTCGATTGTCTGGCGGGGATCCCCTACGCCGGCTTGCCGATCGCCACCGCCATCTCGCTGCAGAGCGGGCTGCCTGCGATCTACCCCCGAAAGGAGTCCAAGGCATATGGCCTGCGGGCAGAGGTGGAAGGCGCCTTTGCGCCGGGGCAGACGGCAGTCGTCATCGATGATGTGGCCAGTTCGGGCGAGAGCAAGCTGGAAGCCATCCGTCGCTTGGAGGACCAAGGGCTTATCGTACGGGATGTCGTGGTGCTGATCGATCGGCAGGGCGGGGCTCGCTCGGAACTGGAACGTCAAGGCTACGCCTTCCACGCTGCGCTGAAACTGGAGACCTTGGTCGAGATCTGGCGGGACGAAGGCTGGATCGACGATCGCCAGGCGGAGGCCGTGCTGGCTGGCGTGGTGGATTAGAATGGCCTGCTCGGGACCTGCCGGAAAACACAGGAGATCGACGATCCGTGACGAGCAATTCCAGGCTGGCGGCCATCGCCCTGGCCCTGTTGGTTACCTTTCTCTGGTCCACCTCCTGGGTGCTGATCAAGATTGGCCTGCGCGAGGTGCCCGCCCTGACCTTCGCCGGCCTGCGCTATGTCCTGGCGTTCTTGGTGCTGGTGCCGGTGCTTGCCTATCGGGGGCACCTGGATCGGGTTCGACGGCTTCCCCGGCGAACCTGGCTGCGGCTCGCTATTCTCGGTGTCTTATTCATCACTATGACCCAAGGGGCGCAGTTCGTGGCCTTGTCCTACCTCCCGGCGGTGACGGTCAACTTGATCCTCAGCCTGACCACCATCGCCGTGGCGTTGCTGGGGATCTTCTTCTTGGGCGAGACCCCAGGCAGGGTGCAGTGGGTTGGCATCGGCCTGGCGCTGCTGGGCGCGCTGGTCTACTTCCTCCCGGTCGGCGCCGAGGGGGGCCAGGTGATCGGGTTGATCGTGGCCGGCGTCTGTGTTCTGGCGAATGCTGGTTCCGGCGTGATGGGCAGAGACGTCAATCGGCAACGGGATCTACCGCCTCTCTTGGTGACAACCGTCAGCATGGGCTTTGGCTCGATTCTGCTCTTGGGAGCTGGTCTGGCATTTCAGGGACTGCCGCAAATGACTCCATCCGGCTGGCTGATCATCGGCTGGTTGGCCGTTGTCAACACCGCTCTGGCTTTCACCCTATGGAACCACACGCTGCAAACCCTGACAGCGGTCGAATCCTCGGTCATCAACAACAGCATGCTGATCCAGATACCCATCCTGGCGGTGATCTTCCTGGGCGAGCACCTCACCTGGCTAGAAATCGGCGGACTATGCTTGGCCGGCCTGGGCACCCTGATCGTGCAGCTGCGAAGACCCTCCCTGAGCGAGGCGATCCCCGTCCAAGACTAACCACCAAATCCGGGGGGCGTCTGTGAGCGGCGGATCCTATGCGCTGCTCCGTCGGCTCTTGTTTCGCTTTGATCCCGAACGTGCCCACAGGCTGACCCTGGGCTTGCTGCGCCTGGCGGGCTGGTTTCCACCCAGCCGGGCCTGGCTCCGTCATGTCTATGCCAACACCGCGCCGAGCCTTACGCGAGAAGCGATGGGATTGAGCTTCCCCAATCCGCTGGGGCTGGCCGCCGGCTACGACAAGGATGGGCTGGCGCTTGCCGGGCTGGCGTGTCTTGGTTTTGGGCATATTGAATTGGGGACGGTCACACCCATGGCCCAAGCGGGACGGCCGCGCCCACGCATCTTCCGACTGGCGGAGGACCAGGCGCTGATCAACCGGATGGGGTTTCCCAATCTGGGCGTGCAGGCGCTGGTTCGCCGATTGCGCCGCGCGAGCAGGCATAATATTGTTTTGGGCGTGAACCTGGGCAAGGGCATCGAAACGCCCCTTGAGCGGCGCCGGTGACGATTACATTGGGCTGCTGCGCGCTGTTTATGATCTAGCCGACTATGTGACGATCAACCTCTCATCCCCCAACACACCGGGGCTGCGCCGGCTTCAGGCGGGTCGGCTCTTGGAGAGGCTGCTCTCGGAGGTGTGCCAGGCCCGCAGCGAGATGGAACTGTCCAGCGGACGGCACCTACCGCTGGCCATCAAACTGTCCCCGGATCTTGCCCCGTCAGACCTCGAGGCGGCGGTCGAGGCGGCGCAGGCCCACGGGTTGGAGGGCATTGTGGCAGTCAACACCAGCCGAGCCCGCGACGGGGTGACCTCGCCAGGGGCCCGAGAAGAGGGCGGCCTGAGCGGGAGGCCGTTGTGGCCGGCGGCGCTGGGGGCGGTGGCATGCCTCCGCGCCTGCGCCGGCGATGCGATGACCGTGATTGGCGTGGGCGGGATCGACTCGCCCGAGCGGGCGAGCCACACGCTTGACTCCGGCGCCGATTTGATCCAGGTTTATACAGGACTTGTCTATGAGGGTCCCGGCCTGCCAGCTTCCATACTGCGAGCATTAGCGGGCCGGACTGCTGGCGCCGAGCGGGGGGCGCAGCCGATCGCTCGTGTGCAGCGCCCCGGATAGGGGAAGCGTTAGGGGGAATCATGTACGCCAAAGGGGGAGGCGATCATGTTTGGCGCAGCCGAGCCATCGACCTGGCGGGGCTGCTGGCCCTGGCCGGGCTCGTCGGGCTTCTCTTCTGGTTTCGTTCGCATACCGCGCCCACCGACACGCCCAGTCCTGCGGACAACGCGACAGACGCCATCGCTATCTTCTTCACCCAGCCCGGGAAGCCCGATTCGCTCGCCGACGGCCCTGCCGAGGCGCTCTCTCAGGCGGTCCTTGCCGCTAACCAGACGATCGACGTGGCGGTCTACGAACTCGACCTGGTGCCGCTGGCCGACGCGCTGATCTCCGCCGCCGCTCGCGGGGTCCGCGTGCGTGTCGTCGCCGAAAGTGACAATGCGGCGCAGGGACAGCTTCCAAGGATCGAGGCCGCCGGCATCCCGGTCGTCCTCGATCGGCGACCGTCGCTGATGCATGACAAGTTCACCGTGATCGACGGGGGAGAGGTGTGGACCGGCTCGATGAACTACACCGCCAACGGCGTCTACCGCAACAACAATAACTTGGTCCGTCTGCGATCGGCCGAAGCGGCTCGGCGCTACACCCAGGAATTCGAAGAGATGTTCCTGGACGACCGGTTCAGCGCGCTGTCGCTGGCCTCCACAGAGCCGACGGCGCTGAATGTCGGCGGCACAGCAGTGGAGATTCTCTTCTCGCCCGACGATCATCCGGCCAGCCGAATTGTGGCTGCGATCGAGGCGGCAAGGTCACGGGTGGATGTTCTGGCATTTTCATTCACGTCCGACGAAATTGCCGAGGCGCTCATGGAGCGGTTGCGATCGGGGGTGCACGTCCGGGGCGTGATGGAGGCCGACCAGGCGGCCGGGGTTGGGAGCCAGTTCGCCAACCTGAGGGAGGCAGGCATGGACCTGCGCTTGGACGGCAATCCGGGATTGCTGCATCATAAGGTGATCGTGATCGACGACGCCACGGTTATCACCGGTTCCTACAACTTCAGCCGCAGCGCTGAAACCACCAACGACGAGAACGTGGTCATCATCCACTCGACCTCGGCTGCCCGGGCCTTTGAGGCCGAGGTCGAGCGACTGTACGACGCCGGCTTGCCCTGAGACATCGGATCGGCAAATCTACCACGCTTATTGTGACAGATTTCACAAATTGGACGAGTCCCGCGGCGTGGACCAGGCGCCGAGGGCGGATGAGCGCTATTTCGCCAGCGGCCAGGTGGGAAGGACGTCCATGTCGAGCGCATCCCGCTGGCCGGCCAGGTAGCGGCGGTGGCCGACGGCAGCGATCATGGCAGCGTTGTCGGTGCACAGGTTCAGCGGGGGGACATGGACCGGGTAGTCGGGGTTTTCCTGCAGGCTATCGCGCAGCGACTGGTTGGCGGAGACGCCGCCGGCGATGAGGATATGAGCGGCGTTGAACTGCTTGGCCGCCGCCAGGGTCTTGCCCACCAAGACATCGACCACGGCGGTCTGGAAGGATGCCGCCAGATCGCTGATCGGCAGGCCGGGGCGAGGCGCTTCCACACCGGCTTTGAGATCCGGCTCCAGCTTGCGCACCTCGCGAAGGACCGCCGTCTTCAGGCCGCTGAACGAGAAATCCCAGGTGCCTTCCAGCCAAGCGCGCGGGAAGGTGTAGGCTTCGGCGTCACCACTTTGGGCTGCCGCCTGAATCGCCGGTCCACCCGGGTATCCTAGCCCCAGTAGGCGCGAGACCTTGTCGAAGGCTTCGCCCGCCGCATCATCCAGCGTGCCGCCCAATCTCTGATAGGTCAGGTGATCCGTCATGAGCACCAGTTCGGTGTGTCCACCGGAAACCACCAGAGCCAGGAGAGGGAACTCCGGCTGGGTGGATTCCTCCGCCAGCCAGATCGAATAGATGTGACCCTCTAGATGGTTGATCCCCAGCAGCGGAAGGCCGGAGGCCAGAGCCAGGCCCTTGGCCATGTTCATCCCGACCACCAAGGATCCGGCCAATCCCGGCCCGCGTGTGACGGCGATGGCGTCGATCGCCTCCAGGCCGACGTGGGCCTGGGCCAAGACCCTGTCGACAATGGGGTAGATGGTCTCGATATGCACGCGGGAAGCGACCTCGGGATAGACGCCGCCAAATTCGGCGTGGAGCTCGGCCTGGGAGGCCACAGCACGGCTGATGATCTGCGTGCCGTTTTCGACGACGGCCGCCGCAGTCTCGTCGCAGGAGGTCTCTATCCCAAGAATGCGGGTAGGCGAACTCATATGCTCGTGTCCTGTCACCTAAGACCCACTGACCGGCAGCACCAGGTCCGTTGGGTATTCAACCAGTGGGCGTATCGATCCGTCGGTGTCCACGAGCAACGTGTCCTCGATCCGGACGCCGATGCCCTTGTCCGGATAGTATAGGCCAGGCTCAAAGGTGAACACCATCCCCGGGGCAAGCGGGAATGAGCCCTTGGAGTCGATGCGGAATGCCGGCGGCTCGTGGACGGAGAGACCGAGGCCATGGCCGAGTCCATGGACATAGCCGGATTGCACATTGGCGTCGCTGAGTTGGCTGGGATGACCCAGTGCCTCGAACGCCTGACAAACCGCGAGCTGGTAGGTGTGCGTCGGCTCGCCAACGCGAAACGACGAAACGAAGCGATGGTAGATCTGCAGCACATCCTGGTAGACGGACTGAATCTCGTCGCTGGCATGGCCCAGGCACCAGGTACGGGTGAAGTCGTAGTAGTAGCCTCCCCCCGCCTGGGCCGGGTAGATGTCGAAAACGATCGTCTCGCCGATCGGCAGCGGCTGGTCGTCGGTGCCGACGCTGTGGGGCAGACCGGCGTCCCGCCCGACGGAGAAGATGAGGCCGCTGGGAAGTTCGGCCGCCCGTTCGGCGAGCAGGCCACGAATCCGGGATTTCACATGACCGATGGTGATCGGCCGTCCGTCTTGGTCGACGAGTACCCCATCTGATTGGCGTTGATGGGTCAGGAAGTCGGCGATCTTGCCGACGACGTCGGTGGTCACCTGTCCCATACGGCGGATGCTGTCCACTTCGTCCGGCCCCTTGGTCATGCGAGCCCGGTCGAGCACCGTTTCTCCATCCGGCTCCATGGCCCATTCGATGCCAGGAAGGGCCCGCCGCAGGCGCTCCATTAGGGGGTAGCTGGCAGCCAGATCGAGTTGGCCGTAAAGGGCTACCCGTCCCTCCAGCCGGCACGACCTGAGCACGTCAGCAACGCGGAGCGCCTTGGCGTGGGCCAGGTCGCCGCCAGCACGGTCCAGATAGGTCGCCAAATCGAACGACTCAATCAGCTGCCGCGGCAGGCCGGTTTCTTCCGCCTCGCCGCGCTCCATGCTTCGGTGAAACAAGACCGGTTGGGCGTCTCGCAGTTTGACCAACAGGGCATCCGTCAGGTGGACCCGGCCCACGAAGTAAGCCAGGTAAGGATTGTGCTGGGCGGGACCCATCACCACCAGCCCGTCCAGGCCTGCCTCTCCCATCAGACGGTCGATATCCGCTTTCACTAAGACACCTCTAGGAGTGCTTCAGGCTAGATGGCCGGGTGGGAAAGTGTCCCCCGCAGGCCTTCCAGCAGGCTCTCTTGCTGTTCAGGAAGGACCGTTCTCGGGTCCACCACGACTCGGTTCGAAGTCGACCCTGGCAATGATCGGTGGGGTGTGATGACGCAGTTGAGCCAGAAAGGCCTGCGGGTGGTCGACGTCGAGCGCAAGCAGTGACGTTGGCAACGTTTCCCCCGGTAGACTCCCGCCCCCAACCGTCGACTCGCCCTCTACCACCTCTCCAGTGGCCAGGGTCTGACGCCAGGCTTGGGCCGTCGCTCGCACCCCATCAGCCGGTGTTGCGATCATCCGCCAAACCGGCAGTTTGGTGGTCGCCTCGCCGCGCAGGTAGTGGCCCAGGGTCACCTCCAGGGCGGCCAGGCAGAGCTTGTCGGGGCGAAGGGCGCGTGCCATGGGGTGAATTCTAAGCTGATCTACGCTGGCGGACGTCCCAACAATCAATCCGGCTTGTGGCCCGCCGAGCAATTTGTCCCCCGAGAAGGTCACTAACGAGGCGCCGGCGCGGACTGATTCTTGCACCATCGGCTCATGGCCAAGCCCAAAGTTGGATGTGTCCAACAGCGCCCCAGACCCCAGGTCGTCGAGGACGGGGATGTTGTGCTCAACGCCGAGGGACACGAGATCCTCCAGCTTGGGCTCGGTGGTGTAACCAAGGAGGAGGAAGTTGGAATGATGCGCCCGAACAATGACCGCCGTCTGGTCTCCCACAGCGCCTTCGAAATCGGCCAAGTGGGTCCGGTTGGTGGTGCCCACCTCCACAACCGTAGCCCCGGACTGCGTCATCACCTCGGGAATGCGGAACCCGCCGCCGATCTCGACCAGCTGGGACCGGGAGATAAGCGCTTCTTTGCCCTTGGCGAGCGCCGTCAGGCCCAGCAAAATGGCGGCGGCGTTGTTGTTGACCACCAGCGCGGCTTCGGCGCCGGTGAGTTGGGTTATCAGGGACTCGATATGGGCTTGTCGATGCCCGCGCTGGCCGGTCTCGAGGTCGTACTCCAGGTTGAGATACGCCGTCGACAACCGGCTGATGGCAGCCTGTGCGTCTTGGCTCAGGGGCGCTCGGCCGAGATTCGTGTGCAGGATGACCCCCGTGGCGTTGATAACCGACCGCAGCGAGGGGGCAAGCCATTCCTGAAGCCTCGCCTCTGCGCAGACCAGGATCAGATCTGGCTTCCGCTCGGGCTCTCCGTCACGAATCGCCTGCCGGGCGTCATCGAGGCAGGCGCGAAGGGCGTGCAGCGTCAGGTCACGACCGAAGTTCTCGATAAGGGACCTGGAAGCTTCGAGGTGGAGCAGGCTGTCGACCGATGGAAGGGCGCGCAGGCTCATCCTTCGGGCCTCCACGTGCTGCGTTCCATGAGCCTCAACAGCCATTCGAAGACGATGAGCGCCAGCCCGAGCAGGATGGCCAGCGAAATCTCCAAGCCGCGGTTGACCTGGAGCCACACTAGCAAGCCGACGTACAGTCCAACCCAAATGCCTTGCCGAAGCAGGACGCCGGCCGGGACGGCCGCGTCGGGAGCGAAACGCCGGCGAAGCAGCCAAACGAAGGGCAACGCCGTGCCAGTTGCGGCGATGGTCAGCAAGAAGAAGAACAGCCAGCGCGGCCCCACCGTCGGCTGTGTGGCATGCATGAGAAGGTACAAACCCGGCCAGCCGATCGCCGCCAACACGATGGCCGAGATCAGGACCTCTGGGTGGTGAGATGATGGCCGATCTGGCACTCGTTTATGCCCTCCAGGGCGTCGTCGACATTATAGTCCAGCCTCTATTCGGTCGAAATGCAGGCATGGGGCGGCCACGGCCAAGGCTCGTGTATAATCCGCCGCGAGATCCCATGTCGCTTCTCGATGTCCGAAACCTCGCCAAATCCTATGGCGCCCATGACATCTTTCAAGGTGTCTCCCTGAGCATCGCCCACCAGGCCCGAATGGGCCTCGTGGGCCCGAACGGTGTGGGAAAGACGACTCTTTTGCGGCTGCTGGCCGGCATCGAGCCGCCGGATGCCGGCACGATCAATAGCGCTCGAGGCCTGGAAGTCGGCTACCTACCTCAGGAGTTCGAGCTCGTCGGTCCGCCGCAAGCACCAGATGGAAAGCTCACTGTGGGATTCCACACTTGATGCCTATGCCGGCCTGCTGGACGCCGAGAGGCGTCTTTCAAAACTTGAGAGCGCCATGGCGGATCCGCACCAAGCCGAGTCAGCCCTGGCTCGCTATGGCCCGCTCCAGGAGTCGTTTGAACGGCAAGGCGGATACACATTCAGGGCTGAGGCCAAGAGGGTGCTCTCCGGCCTCGGTTTCAGTCGGGATGAATTTCAGCGCTCCTTGGGTGAGTTGTCCGGCGGAGAGCGGACGCGTGCCCTGTTGGCCCGCCTTTTGCTTCAAGACCCGGATCTTCTGCTCCTTGACGAGCCAACCAACCATCTGGATCTGGAGGCCGTCGCCTGGCTGGAAGGTTGGTTGGGCGACTGGCCCGGGGCTGTCCTGGTCGTCTCTCACGACCGCTACTTCCTCGACCATGTCGTCGACCACGTGGTCGAACTATCTGCCTCGATGGCAGATGTCTACCGTGGGAACTACTCGGCCTACGCTGCCCAGCGTGAACAGCGCCGGACGCACCAGTCGGCCGAGTACGAGTCCCAGCAGGAATTCGTCGCCCGCGAACAGGCCTACATCAGGAAGAACATCGCCGGCCAAAACACGCGTCAAGCCCAGGGCCGACGCAAACGGCTTGAAAGATTCCTGAAGGACGAAGCCATCGATCGGCCGCGCGATCTGCGCACGATGCATATGGGGTTCGAGGGTGTGGATCGCTCGGGAGATCTTGTGGTCCGCACCAGCAATCTGGTCATCCGGCACCTGGATGGAGATCGACCGTTATTCGAAGTGCCGGACCTCATTCTCCACCGAGGTGAGTGCGCCGCTTTGATCGGTCCCAACGGAGCCGGCAAGACGACATTCTTCAAGACATTGCTCGGAAACCTGCCTCCCTGGCAAGGGGAAGCCCGGCTGGGGGAAGCGGTCAAGGTGGCGTATTTCGCTCAGGCGCACGAGGGCCTTGACCTGAATCAAACAGTCCTCCAGTCTTTTCAGCAGGCGTCCGATGGACTTCACGACATGGCAGGCACGCGACCGGCTGGCGCAGTTCTTGTTCACCGGAGACATGGTAGACAAGGCGGTCAGCAGTCTCTCAGGCGGAGAGCGAGGACGCCTGGTGCTCGCCCGCCTGGCTCAGCAAGATGCCAACCTGCTGCTTTTGGACGAGCCGACCAACCACCTGGATCTTCCATCGCAGGAGGTGCTCCAAGCCGCTCTGGATGCCTTCCCAGGCACGATTCTGCTGGTTTCGCACGATCGGTACCTGATTAATGCCTTGGCCAGCCAAGTCTGGGTGGTTTCCCCGCGCGAAAACCGTTTGACGGTCCACCGGGGGGACTACCGGAGCTTTCTTGAGAGTCGAAGACTGGCCGAAGCCCAGGCGAGCCAGGTGGCGGCCGATTCGAGGCGCGAAGACAAGAGACCGGCAGGCAAGAACACGGCCCAAGCTAAGCCACCACGATTGGAAGAGGTCGAATCGCGTGTGGATGGCTTGGAGGCTGAGTTGTCGGAGCTGGCTCGGGCGATCGAAACCGCCGGCACCGACCGTGAGCAGGTTGCTCGGCTGGGAGAAGCTTACGCCCATCTGAAAGAGACTCTGGACGCCGAGCTGGCCGCCTGGGAGCGCTTGGTGCGGTCGGATAAGGGTGCGTGATATAATCCGCCTCGTTTGCTCCCCGACCTGAGGAGGACTGGGCGCACCCAAGCTTATGCGACCTGATCGTTCCCGCCGACGCCTGAGAAACCTACCCGACCGCCTGATTTGGGGGCTCGGTATTGCGTTCGCGCTGGCCGCGCTGCTGTCCGGCGTACTCGTCTTCTCCACGGTCAGGGGCTTGGCCGCTGCTTGGTCCGGCACCGGCCTTCCTTCCTTCGGCGGCGTTTCCTCGAACTCCGGGCCCACACTCGAGCCGGGCGTAACGCCAACTGTGGCGCCGTTGGATGAGGCGCCCGCGGCTTGGGATGGCTCCGAGCGGATCACGATCCTGCTGATGGGGCTGGACTATCGGGACTGGCTTACCGGGGACGGCCCGCCCCGCACCGACTCGATGATGCTGGTTACGATCGACCCGGTCACCCGAACCGCAGGAATGATGTCCATCCCCCGCGATCTGTGGGTTGAGATCCCCGGGTTCGAGCACAATCGCATTAACACAGCCTATTTCTTGGGCGAAACTTACAAGCTGCCGGGCGGCGGCCCTGCGCTGGCGATGAAGACGGTTGAGAACTTCATCGGCGTGCCAATTCAGTACTATGCCGTGATCGACTTCCACGCTTTCGAGCAGATGATCGATGAGATCGGCGGCATCGATGTCTACATCTCGGAAACGATCAAGATCTCGCCTATCGGCAAAGAGAGCCATCTGCTGTTTGGCGGGAAAGGCACTCACCTCAATGGGCCCGACGCGCTGGCCTATGCCCGCGTGCGAAAATCCGAAGGCGGCGACTTCGATCGCGCCCAGCGTCAGCAACAGGTGGCGCTTGCCATTCGGGACCGGGTGTTGGGGTTCAACATGATCCCCACGCTGGTGACCAAAGCCCCAAAGCTGTACCAGGAGCTCTCGGATGGCATCCACACCAACCTCACCTTCGACCAAATGTTGAGGTTGGGGCTTTTGGCGCTGGATATTCCGACAGACAATATCAAGAAGGGCATCATCAGCCCGCCGGACATGGTTCAGTTTGAGACCCTTCCCGATGGTGCGCAGGTGCTGCGGCCGATCCCCGACCAAATTCGCGTGCTCCGGGATGACCTCTTCACAACCACCGGCGCGATCGGACCCTCAATCCCCACGGATGATCCGGTGGCGGCCGCCAAGGCTGAGAACGCCAGAGTATCAGTCTTGAACGGGGCCGGGGTCGAGGGGCTGGCCGGGTTGACGGCTGATTACCTGACAGCTCAAGGTCTGAACGTGGCTAATGTCGGCAACGCCGACCGGCTCGATTACGCCAAGTCCATCATTATCGACTACACCGGCAAGCCTTATACCGCAAGGTACCTGATGAACCTGATGGGTTTGTCGGAGAGCCAGATTCTGAGCCAATCCAATCCCGACAGTAACGTTGATTTGGCGGTGATCTTGGGGGCCGACTGGCAAGTTCCCCGCTGACAACCGACATGGCAAGCCAATACGCAAAAGGCGGCCCCAGCCGCCTTTTTTTGTCCCTATGGGCCGGCCGGGTGCGTCTAGAGCGGGAGCAGGACCAGGACAAGCAGCCCGGCCACCAAGCCGAATATTGCCCCGGCGATGACGTCCACAAGAAAGTGAACGCCCATGGACACTCTCGCTAGCACAACCAGCGGCGCCCAGACGAGCAGGAGAACAGCCAGCCACGGGGGTCCCCACGCCGCACTCATCGTCGCCAGGAGGACGGCGCGGGCCGCATGGCCGGATGGAAAGGAATGGGGATCAGTGATGCGGTAGATGGTGCCCCAACTGCCCTCGGGTCGCTGCCGCCGGAAGACGAGCTTGAGCCCCAGGACGATGGCGGCCGTAGCGACGATCGCAACGGCGAAGCGCAGGGCGATCGGTTGCCAGGCCGATGACCCGGCGAAATAGACGACCGCCAAGCCGATCAGCCAGAACCAGGAGTTGCCGGAATGAGCCAGGAAGGCCGCAGCTGAGCGGAGCGGGCCCGGCCTTTCTGCAATCGATAACCGCTGGGTCCAACGATGATCCCAGGCGAGGAAGCGCGACATCATTGCCCGGGGGACTCTTGCCGGGCCTCGAGCGCCGCCCTGATGATCTCAAATTGATGGGGTTTGTCCACGTCCATGGCGAGCTCGGCGTACGGGGAAAGGTGAGCGTGGCCGTCGAGTTTGAGCCGCTGGCAGATCCGACGCTCGGCGGCATGCAGGGTAAGCCGGCGAAGAAGAAGCAGGATCAAGGTGTCGTAGCCGACCATTGCCGCCTGGCGCATGGGGGATTTGCGCGCCTCGACCAGCCGGTCCCAAAAAGCCTCACGTACCACCAGGGACACGCTCACTACATTCATGTCTCCGCCGCAGACTTCGACATCCTTGAACTTGACGTAGGAGCGGTTGGAGGCCGGGAACCGTGCTTCCATGACCTTTCGTTCAACGGCGATGTAGTCCAGATCGCCGGGCGATTGAAGTGCCAGCTCCGTGCGCCAATCGACCATCTCGGCCGTCACGGCCGGGATGTCGGCGGCGGTGTAGAGGGCCAGCTGCTGCGAGGCGTCGATCTGGCGAACGTGCTCCAAGCCGGCCATCATGTTGTGAAGCAGGTCGCCCTGGTCGGGCACGAAGTCCAGTCCCTTGCGGGACGTCAGGCCAAAGAGAATCATCCAACCCGACGACAACGATATGCTCAATGCTGTGCGCTCCGTCTAGGGCGTCGATCACCCACTGAACCATCGGCTTGCCTGCAATCGAGAGCATCGCCTTAGGTTTCCCCTGGCACACGTCGTACAGCGGCTCATCAGGACCGGGGACGCCCCCGGCGGCGACAAAGGCGTTCATCATATCCTCGCAGTGCCAACCTAGGACGGGCGATCGTGCCCGTCGGCGATGAGGCCACGGCGCTTGAGCCAGCTCGGACTGGGGGAGCAGGCCAGAGCGGCCATATCGAGCGTGTCTCCCCGTCCGAAGACGACGCCCTCCTCTTCGAGCAAGATCTTCTGCACCGGCGGGCCGTGCCCGGGCCTGGGGCTGACCTGACCCTTGGCGTTCACGACCCGCTGCCAGGGCACGTCATCGGGGCAGGCCGCCATGGCGTACCCCACCCAGCGGGCCCGGACTCGCCGATAGGCCAGGGGATCGAGGTTGAGCGGCGCAGGTATCAGGGCGGCGATCGATCCGTAGGTCATGACACGGCCCGGGGGAATCGCACGCACAATGTCGAATACCAGCTGGTTGAAGGCCTGCCTGTCGGCAGGCGCCTTGACGGTTCCTGCGGTGTTTGTCGGGCGAGCACGCGACGAAGCCGGCGGGATCATGGGTTGAGCGGGTGGACCTGCGGCTCCAGATTCAATTTGTGAAGCATTTCACGAAGTTCGTCTCGGGTAAGGGGACGGCCTTTGCCGGCAACGGCTACCAGAGCCGCCTCCATCATATTCGTCCCGAATGAGCGCCCCTCGAGCACGGGGGTGGTGGTGACCAAATAGCTGACGCCGGCGGCCTTGAACAGGGCCACATCCTCCGTCGTGGTGGTGTTGGTGACGATGATCTTGCCCGACAGGTCGTCCGGCATGTAGCGTTTGACGTAGTGACAATCCCCGGCGATGACCGTCGCCCACTGGTAGTACTTGGTCCACTTTGGGGTGCGGACCTCTTGCTTCTCGCCTGTCGGGTAGACCCAGCTGAAGGGGAGGCGGCCGGCGATCGGCATCAGGACCCGGGCCAAAGAAGTCAGGCTGCGTCGGGAACGCAGGGCGATGGGGATGCCCAGGCCGAACATCAGATCGCCGAAGACGCAGTCATAGCCGGCGTCGAGAAAGGATACCGTCATGCCCCACCGGTCGGCGCCGACGGTCACCATGACGCGCTTGGGGTGCGGCGGCTGTGGTAGCTTCTCCTCCAGCACGCGCGCCACATCGGCCTCCAGAGTGTTCTTAAGCCCCGTCCCGTCGACGACCGGGGTGATCTTGATCTTGCGCACCATGGGTTTGACAGAGTACAGAGGGTACCATCTCCCGTCGACCTCCAGGCCAAGGTCGGCCCCGCCGACGCCGAAGGCATCGACCTTGCCGTCCAGCTCAGCATAGCGGTCGGCGGCCGCTTCCATGTCCCCGTCGGTGCCGATGCGCTCGATCTGGACCCTCTCGCCGAGCAGCTCTACCTCGACCGCCTTGTCGCGTGTCGAGGACCCGATGCTAATGCTTACCGCTCGCTTCATGATGGCTCCTGTGAATGTGGATGTCCTACTCTACACCTATGCCACAGGAGCGTCAACGCGGCGCCAAGCCGGGCGGCCCGGGGAGGTGATTCGCCTTGATCAGGTCCCCCAGTCCCTCGGGTAGAGAAAGTCGTAGCCAACCGTTCGGCCGCTGATCTTGGCGATGGGGGGCATGACACGCTTGAAGTGATTAAGGCGTACGCGATCCAGGGTTTTCTGCACGAAGGTGGCGTCGAACCCGGCGTCGGTGGCGGCGTCGGGTGTGACGCGCTCATCGACCAAAAGGTGAAGAAGCCGGTCGACTCTCTCGTAGGTGGTGCCCAACTCGCCCTCGTCGGTTTGCCCCGGCCACAGGTCTGCCGAAGGGGGTTTATCGATGATGACCTCGGGTACCCCCAGGGCGCGCGCCAGTTGGCGGATTTGGGTCTTGTACAAGTCCCCGTTGGGGTTAACAGCGCAGGCCGAGTCGCCGTACAGGGTTGTGTATCCCAAAAGGATCTCGGTCTTGTTGCCCGTGCCGATGACCAACCCATCGAAGGCGGCGGATTGATCGAATAGGATGGCCATGCGAATGCGGGCCATCATGTTGCCCCGCCGCACCTTGGACATGTTCGGGAAGCGGTCGAAGAGGGGATTCACCATGTCCGTAATAGGTACGTCCAGAGAATGGACCTTGAGCAGATCGATGACCAATCCGGCGTGGTCCATAGATTCTGGGGACGAGCTGGCGTAGGGCATGCGCAGAGCGAGCACATTCTCGGGACCGAGGGCTTCGGCGGCGAGGAAGCACGCCAACGATGAATCGATGCCCCCCGAAAGGCCCACCACGCCGCGCGTGAAGCCGTGGCGCCCGAGTTCGTCTCGGATGAAGGCGACAAGCACCTTGCGCGCCAGGTCGGTGTTGATGCGGAGCGGTGAATCGTCAGCTGTCATGGCTGTGGTCTCCTGATGGCAGGTACATCTTCACCGAGGCTGACCCGACAGGTTCCGCCCGGGCACCCGCAGGATCTGGCCGAGTTGTCGTTCCACCCAGGCCGGCCGCTCGTCCCTGAGGAGGGGCAGGCGGATGCGTGTCCGCCGCACCTGGTCCGGGTCGATCTCGGCCAAGGTGAGCCCCTCTTGGAATTCCGGGCCGCTGGCGAGCAAAGCGCCCGAGGGTCCGAAAGCGGTGGCGCGACCGCCGAAGATTAATCCGTCCTCGAACCCGACCCGGACAGCATGACCGATGTGGACCGTGAACAGGCTGGCGTAAGCCTGGTTGACGCGTTCAACCCACGTCACCGACTCCAGTTGTCCGTCGCCGCTCAAGCCGCGAACGGGAGAGGCAGACAAGAATAGCATCAGATCGGCCCCGTCCAACCAGAGCAAATAGGGCGACGACGCGTGCCAGAACTCCTCACAGATCAGAAGGCCGACGCGGCCAAAGTGCGTGTCGAAAGCTCTCATCGTTTCGCCGGGCGAGAAGAAGCGCCCCTCGTCGAACAAACCGTAAGTTGGCAGGTAGACCTTGCGATGGACGTGGACCAGCTTGCCCGCCGAGAGGTAGGCGGCGGCGATGTAGTACCTGAAACGGTCGTCGACGTCCACAAAACTCACCACCAGGTCGAGATCGCGGCTGGCCTTGATCAGGGGTCCAAAAACCGGGTCGTTGGGGGTGGGAGAGCAGGCGACGGAGGGAACCTGGTCCTGCAGCATGTAGCCGGTCAGCGAGAGCTCGGGAAAGGCCAGCAGATCGACCCCCTGTTTGCGGGCGGTGTCGATCAGATCGAGGTGCTTAGACAGGTTGTGCTGAATGCCACCCAATTGGGTGTCCATCTGTACGAGGCCGAGTGTGAACGGCGGCATACCTGCTCCTAACTACCCTTGACGGCTTCGGATGGCCAGGCCGGCCAACGCCGATGCCAGGATGACAGCGCTCTCCACCATATCCAATCGCTGCCCTGCGATGAGTGCCACGGGGTCGGCGCGCGTGGCGCTCAACACAAGGCTGATCAGGGCGATCCCTGCCAGGGCGGCGCAAGCAAGGCGGCCGGGCCGGCTCTGCATCCACGGAAGGCTGGCTGAACGGTAAAGCCCAACAAATAGCAGAATGCTGGCCAGCGCGCCGACGGTCTGCGTTGGCCAGCGTGGCGCCAGCATGCCAAGCCAGTTGGGAGACATCGTCGTCCACCAGCTGGAGGCGGTGTGAAATCCGTAGGCGCAGCCATCAATCTGGCAGCCCAGCCAAATAGTGAACGACATGGCGGCGGCGGGCAGGGCAAGCAGATCGACGACGCGCCAGAAATTCGCCCCCATCAGGGCAGACGCGATCACGACGGCAACGATGCCCCCCAGCACCGCTCCAGCCCAACCAAGCCCGCCCAGCCACAACGCTGGAATTTCCAGGGGGTGGGACGCGAAGTACGACGCATGCGCAGCGCAGAACTCGAGTCTTGCACCCAGGAGGCCGCCAAGGAGCGCCACCACGCCCAGGTCGATGCGCTGGCTGGGGGAGGTGGTTCTGAGAGTGGTCGAATCCAACAAGCTCGCCTGGGACGGCTCGATCACCCCCAGCCAAACCAATCCAGCCAGTCCGGCGAAGCCAAACAAGATGGGGAAGGCCTCAAGCATATCCGGCTCCCGATTCAGGGAAAATCATACCATCCACCACCGCCCCGTTCTTCAGGACCGCTCCCCTGCCGAACCTGCCGATTGTATAATCTCCCCCGGCTGACCGCACTCGTTGGCCAGACCAATTGTCCGCCATTTGTCTGCTGGCTGACATGCAGCTACTCTCGCCCGGCGCGAGGCTGAGAACATGCTCACCAAGCGGAGGCGGTAGACATGGATGCGTCACTGCTGGCCAATTTGATCTTCCTCGCCATGACCGCCACGGTTTGGCTGACCGTGATGGCATTGGTCACCCCCGGCACCGGGGTGCTCGAACTCCTGGCCCTGATGGCCTTTGCGGCCTCGATATTCGGGATCATGATGCTGCCCATCAACTTGTGGGCGCTCCCCCTGATTCTGGCCGGGACGGTGTTCTTCGGAATGTCAATCTGGCGCTGGCAGCGGGGGCTGTGGTTAGCGCTTTCGGCTGTCGCCTTCAGCGTGGGGTCGATGTTCCTGTTTCGCGTCTCCGATCGAGTTCTTGCGGTAGATCCGCTGTTGGGGATCGGGACCAGCCTGCTTACCCTGACCTTCTTCTGGCTCGTCGTTCGCAAGAGTCTGCTCGCTTTTCGGCTCCCTCATCCGACAGCCTGTTGGCAGTGATGGGGAAAGTGGGCGAAGTGCGGACAGCGCTGGACCCCGTCGGATCGGTGTTCGTCAACGGTGAGCTGTGGTCCGCGCGGGCCGAGACAGTGTTGGCGCCCGGTGCCAGGATCATCGTTACTGGCCGTGAAGGCCTCACTCTGTTTGTGGAGCCCGCGCCTAATTAGGGACGTCAACGAGGAGGAATCATGGAATACGCACTTGTGTTATGTGTGGTCGCCGCATTCGCCGTGCTCGGCGTGGCAGCCTTCTTCAACGCCATCCGGGTCACGCAAGAGTATGAACGCCTGGTAGTGTTCCGTCTTGGCCGCTGCATCGGGCAGAAGGGCCCCGGACTGGTGATCCTGATCCCGTTCATCGATCGGGGAGCCAAGGTCGATCTGCGTGAGCAGGTGCGTGAGATCCCGCATCAGACCTCGATCACGTTGGACAACGCACCGATCGCCATCGATTTCATCTGGTACTACAAGATCATCGATGCCACCGAGAGCGTCTTGCAGGTTGGCAATTTCGAGGCCGCATCTCAGGGGATGGCGACCACCACGCTGCGGTCGGTGATCGGCGGCATCCCCTTGGACGATGTGCTGTCCCAGCGGGACCGTATCAACCAGCTGCTCCGAACAAAGCTGGACGAGGTTACCGAGCGCTGGGGCGTGAAAGTCACCAACGTCGAGATCCGCGAGATCATACCGCCCAAGGAAGTCCAGGAGGCGATGAACCGGCAGATGACGGCGGAGCGCGTTCGGCGCGCGCGTGGTCACCGAATTCTACCGGCCAGCGGGATGCTGAGGTCAACGTCGCCGAAGGGCGAGAAGCAGGCGGCCATCCTGCGGGCGGAGGGCAACAAACAATCATCCATCCTACAGGCAGAGGGTGAACGTCAGGCCCAGTTGCTGCGCGCCGAGGGGTTTGCCTCTGCCCTGGAAAAGATCTTCTCCGTGGCGAACACCATCGACCAGAAGACGATGACCCTGCAGTACTTCGAAACATTGAAGTCGATGGGCGCCAGCCCGGCGACCAAGTTCATCTTCCCGATGGAATTCACCAGTATGCTGGAGAACTTCATCAAGCCCGGGTCGTAAATGGACGATCTGGACGCCGTCGATGACGCCCGGCAGGCTCGAATTGAGGCGACCGGGATATCGGACTTCCGGTCGCTCAACAGGCTGGTCAAGGCTTGCTTCGGGCGCGATGCCTGGACTTGGTTGGATGTGGTCGAAGCCCTAACCTTTCCGGGCACCATCCGGCTGAAGGCGGTCGTCGGCGATGAGATCGTGGGCTTCGTGATCGGCGATCGTCGTTCTTCGAAGTTGGGGTGGATTGCCTCGATCGGGGTCCACCCCAAGGCGCGCCGGCGAGGCATCGGCCGCAGGCTGTTGCTGGCCGCCGAACGCGCCCTGGATACGCAGCGTGTTCGCCTTACGCTGCGTACCTCCAACCAGGCCGCCTTTCGCCTTTATGCCCAGTTGGGCTATGAAAAGGTGGACGTTTGGCAGCAGTACTACCGGGATGGTGAGGACGGATGGGTAATGGAGCGTGTGGTTCGCCCGTGACCAAGCCTTTGTGAAATTCCTCACAAAGTCATGGCCGTCCGGCGTTCGGGACCCATCTCTTGGGGAAGGCACTGGCGATGGAATTGGGCGTGCCGTGCCGCGGAAACCGTGTGGTAAAATGACGCCTCGATAGGGCGTTGTACCCTTCGCCCGGAGCGCCGAAGAGGCGCTCGAATTTTGCAGAAAGGGCTTGTGAACCCCATGAAAGTTCTTCTCCTAAAAGACGTGTACAAACTGGGCCGTGCCGGGGACGTGAAGAAGGTCGCCGATGGCTATGGCCGCAACTACCTGCTCCCGCAGGGGCTGGCCCTGATGGCCACCGGCGGGGCCATGAAGCAGGCCGAGCGCATTCGCACCCAGGCCGAGGCGGAACGTACCCGCCTCAACCAGGAACTAGGCACATTGGCCGAGCAGCTGGGCGAGCTCGAAGTTGGCCTTCCCGGTGAAGGCGGGCGAGACTGGCAAGCTCTATGGCTCCATCACCACGGCCATGATTGCCGAGGCGGCGGAACAAGAGACCGGCGCCACGCTCGACAAGCGCCAGATCGACTGCGAGCCGATCAAGTCGCTTGGTGTGCACAAAGCCGCCGTTCGTCTCACCATCGATCTGGTCCCCGAAATCACTATCCTGGTCCACCGCGAAGGTGAGCCGGCCGAATTCGGCGTACGAGGTGGAAGAACCCGCTGCGGAAGAGCGCGGCCTTCGCCGACTTGGCGTCCGAGGCAGAGAAGCAGGAGAGAGGCGAAGACGAAGGAGAGGCCGAAGCCGTCGATCGGAGCCGAAGCGCCAGTGATGGAGGCGGAAGCGGCCGCACCTCAGGAGGCGCCTGAGGAAGCGGAGGGCGCCTGATCGCCGGGCTCAGCGTGCCACCGACAAGTGAAAGACGCTCCCGTCGGTGGCGATTGCTTTCCAACATGGAAGACCATAGGACGACAGCTCCGAGAGGCGCGTGAGAAGCTTGGCCTGACACTGGAAGAGGCCGAGCGTGCCACCCGGATTCGGGCACACCATCTCGAAGCGCTTGGAGGCAGGCGACCTCGATCTGTTGCCATCCCCGGTCCAGGCCCGCGGCTTCATGCGCAACTACGCTGACTTTCTCGGTCTGGATGCGGAAGCTATGATGCTGCGCTATGCGGACGCCTTACAGTCCCGCGCGGGCAAGCGTCCGCCCGGAGTCTCGGAGGAAGCCGCCCGGCAGGCTTCTCTGCCGCGGCAGCCCGGGCGTTTCAGGCGATGGTTTTCGGCCGACCTGTTCATTTCGGCGTTGCTGATCTTGACCGTCCTGGTGGTCCTGGTGTGGGGTGGCAGCCGCCTGATGGACGTCATGCGCCAGCAGACGGAGGCCGCCGGAGGGTGGGATTGATCACCTCGAGCCTGCGACGGTGACATCGCTACAGCCACCGTCCCCGCCGACGCGCGCCGAGTCGGTGCTTGCCGTGGAGGGCTCAGCGGCGCCAGGCTGCGACGGCTGAAACCAGCCTCGAGCCGTTGGTCGGCCCGGTCAGCGGGGTGCAACTCCGGGTGCTGGGGGAGAAACTTGCTTGGATTAGCGTCAAGGTCGATGGCAAGCCGCAGTTCACGGGGCTCGATAACCACACGGGGACATCCTCGAGTATCAGGCCCAGGATGTGGTCGAAATCGCCACTGGAAATGCCGGCGGGGTGCGTGTGTTCTACAACGGTCAGGACCAGGGGGTGATGGGTGAGGTGGGGCAGGTGGTGATCCGGCTGTGGACGCGCGAGGGCCTGATCACACCCACACCGACAGAAAGTCCCGACACCAACCGAAACGGTGACGCCTTCCAGGACGCCGATTCCCTCCGCAACGCCGAGGCCGACCCGAACGCCGGTGCCGACCAGGACGCCGCTAGGGGGATGAGTTGGGTTCGGAGGAATCCGTCTTCCACGCGGACGAAACTCGCCCTCGATGATCGAGGTCATCTCGCGAACGTGCTCCTGGACGACTTCCGGCGGACAGAGCTCGACGAACAAGTAGCTGCCGAGCCAGATTACCGCAGCGTCGTCCATCGGCCCCGGCGCCAGGTCGGGGACAAACAGGTACACGACCGCTCCGATGGGGAGCAGCTTGGCCAGGGGATTGACCCGGCGGTCCTTCATCAAGCGCAAGATCAATTTGATGCGGAAACCGAGGCCTTCAAACAGGCCGGTTCCTTTCGGGACAATACTCCCGGACGGTTCGTTTTCCATGCTGGACTCCTTGACTTCCAATGGCCAGATTATATCCCAACGGGCCACGTTAATTTAACAGAAGACTGACATAAAAATAGGCGGCTTGTGTTAGAATTGAGCCTCCCATGGGACGCCTGATGAAGCCATACGTCGGCCCGAACCAGGCTCTCACTTGAACGAGGTTATAGGCAT
The DNA here is from genome assembly GCA_963727915.1 of uncultured Chloroflexia bacterium. Lineage (GTDB taxonomy): Bacteria > Chloroflexota > Anaerolineae > Anaerolineales > E44-bin32 > CAWAND01. Next base: position 1,053,115 of record CAVSID010000001.1, read on the forward strand.
GCCGGTTGAGCAACAAGACGCGCTCACAACCAAGGTTTTGGATCGTCTTGGGCGCCCACTCCACGATCTGCGGATTTCGGTCACCGACCGCTGCAATTTCCGCTGCGTGTACTGCATGCCCAAGGAAGTCTTCGGGCCGGGCTATGCTTTCCTGCCGCGCCAGGAGCTGTTGAGCTTCGATGAAATCGAGCGGCTGGTGCGCGTCTTTACCCGGCTGGGCGTGCGCAAGGTCCGCCTGACAGGCGGGGAGCCGCTGCTTCGCCCCAAGATCGAGGACCTGATCGAACGGCTGGCCGCTGTGCCAGGTGTCGAAGATCTGACGATGACCACCAACGGATCCTTGCTGGCTCGCAAGGCGGAACGCCTCAAGAACGCCGGCCTGGATCGAGTGACGGTCAGTTTGGATTCACTCGATGACGCCGTCTTCACGGCCATGAACGACGTGGATTTCCCGGTGGAGCGCGTGCTTGGAAGGCATCCAGGCGGCATCGGAAGTCGGACTGACGCCGGTGAAGATCAATATGGTGGTCAAGCGGGGGGTGAACGAGGACAGCGTGCTACCCATGGCGCGGGCCTTCAAGGGCACTGGGCACATCGTTCGCTTCATCGAGTACATGGATGTAGGGACGACGAATGGTTGGCGGCTGGATGACGTGGTGCCGGCAGCTGAACTGGTGCGCCGCATCAAGTCCGAAATGCCGATCGAGCCGGCCGATCCCAACTATCTGGGGGAGGTGGCAAACCGCTACCGCTACACCGATGGCGAAGGAGAGATCGGGTTCATCGCATCCGTCACCCAGCCTTTCTGTGCCGACTGCACTCGGGCGCGCCTGTCCGCCGATGGGCGTCTGTTCACATGCTTGTTCGCCGTCAAAGGCCACGATTGCCGGCAGTACGTGCGGGATGGCATGACGGACGATGACATCCTGGATGCCCTGCAGGGGATATGGGGGCGGCGCGGCGACCGCTACTCCGAGTTGCGCTCCGCCCGGACGGAAGGTCTCCAGAAGGTGGAGATGCATTTCATCGGCGGCTGAGAATCGCGAATTTGGCCTGGCAGGTGCATACGAAGTGCCCGGTCACAGCCGGCTGGCCGGAACGCAGATTGCTTAGGTGAATGATGTTAAGTCTTTCGAAACGTGCTGTCTTGTTCGACCTCGATGGGACACTGCGTCACAACGACCCGCCCCAAATCGACACCTTCTTCACTTTCGCCCGAGAGCTGGGCCTGGATGTAACGCCGGAACAGGCGCGCGAGACCACGCGCTGGATCCATGCGTATTGGGCGGATTCGGAGGAGTTGAAGGAGGACCGCACACTGCGAGGCGACAATTGGGAGAGCTCTGTGGTTGGCTTTCGCGGCCCGACAGCTGGTCATTTCTGGGCGTGCCGCCTGAGGACGCCGGCCGCATGGCGAAAGCCATCCAGCAGCGCATGATCGATGAGTATCGGCCAAGCCATGTCGTTCCCGAGGAAGTACCTGGCTTGCTGGAGGACCTGGGAGCTGCCGGGTGCCGGCTGGGGGTGGTCTCCAACCGGCGGAACCCTATCTCCGAGGTGATCTCAGAGTTGGGCTTGGCTGAGCATTTCGATCTTACTCTGGCCGCCGGCGAAGTCGGCTGGTGGAAACCTGACCATCGGCTGTTGGCCTATGCCGCCGACAAACTCGGGGTCCCTGCCGAATGGAGCCCTCTACGTGGGGGACAACTACTACGCCGATATCCCCGCCGCCGAAGGGGCCGGTATGCAGGCAGTCCTTCTCGACCCCGAAGCCTCTGTTTCCGGAGGCCAACTGTCAGGTGATCCAAGATCTGGGGGAACTGGCTGGAATCCTGGCGCTTCCCGAAAGGCTCTAAGCGAATATTCATGTGGCGGGTGATGTTCGGCGGGTGAGCCTGCAGTATAATCCTGCGGCTATCCCTGAGTAAGGACACGGTTGTCTTCCTATGAAACGCCGAAGCACGTATCCCCTGCGTTGCTTGACCGCCTCTTGCCGTCTGAGGCGGCTGTCATGTTCGGCACAGCGGTCGTGGTTGGACTTGGCACCGGCCTGGGCGGCGTGTTCCTGATCTAACGCCATCCAGTGGATCCAGGACCTGCTCTACAGCGGGGCTCCGACAGTGCTGCCTCAATTGGGATGGGGCTGGTTGATTGTTGCGCCTGTGTTGGGCGCCCTCATCTCCGGCCCAATCATCGCCTTCTTTGCACGCGAGGCCAAGGGGCATGGCGTGCCGGAAGTCATGCAGGCCATGGCGCTGGAAGGCGGCCGCATCCGGCCCAGGGTCGCCTTGGCCAAGATCTTCGCCTCGGCCGCCTGCATCGGAAGTGGTGGCTCGGCCGGGCGTGAGGGCCCGATTGTCCAGGTGGGGGCTGCCCTCGGGTCTTCCATCGGCCAGTTCCTGCATTTTTCTGAAGAGCGCGTTCGGAATCTGGTCGCCTGCGGCGCCGCCGCAGGCATCGCCGCAACTTTCAATGCCCCTATTGCAGGGGTTTTCTTTTCTCTGGAGATCATCCTGGGCGAGCTCCGCTTGGGAGATATGGGCAGCGTGGTCATCTCGGCCGTCACGGCCAGCGTCGTCGCCCGGACGTTCCTGGGAGATCAACCGGCCTTCGCCCTGCCGCCCTATGCCCTCAATAGTGCCTGGGAGCTGATCTTCTACCTCGTCTTGGGGATCCTGGCGGCCGTTGTGGGCGTGCTGTTCATCAAACTCCTGTACGCCTTCGAAGAACTTCTTCGACGGTTGGCGGTTTCCCATGGCCCTCAAGCCAGCGGCTGGGGCCCTGCTGCTCGGCATCACGGGCGTCGGCTATCCGGTGGTCCTGGCCGGGCTCGAGAAGGCTGGCGGTGCCCAGGGCGATTTCTGCCGCCAGCCTGGCCAATGGCTATCCGCGCATCTTTGGCACCGGCTTCGATACCATCGAGTTGGCCCTGAACGGCAACATGCTGATCAGCCTGATGCTGGCCTTGGTGCTGCTCAAGCTCTTGGCCACCTCGCTCACACTTGGTTCGGGAAACTCAGGCGGAGTGTTCGCCCCCGGCTTGTTCTCCGGGGCCATGCTGGGCGGGGCATTTGGGGAGTTTGTGACGCGGGTCTTTCCCGGCATCGCTGCAGGTTCGGGCTCCTACGCCACAGTTGGCATGGCGGCCGTCTTTGCAGCGGCCGCCCGCGCCCCCTGACTGCAGTCCTGATCGTGTTCGAGATGACGAACGACTATCACATCATCCTTCCACTGATGGTCGCTGTGGTCGTCTCGACCGCCATCGCCCAGCACGTTCACCCCGAATCGATCTACACGCTCAAGCTTATCCGGCGCGGTATTCGCCTGGCGCGTGGCCGCGACGTGGATGTTATGGATTCGGTCAAGGTCGAAGAAATCATGCGTCGCAACCCGGTCACCGTGTATGCCAGCATGCCGGCCAGTGCCCTGGGCGATCTCTTCCTCCAAACCAACAGCCACGGTTTTCCCGTCGTTGACCGCTCCGGCCGGCTGAAGGGAATCGTTTCGTTGACGGACTTGCGAAGCGCCAGGGAAGCGGTGCCCGAGGGCAAGGCGTTGAAAGTAAAGGATGTGGCCAACCAGAACTTGGTGGTCACCTATCCAGACGAAAGTGTTCGTATGGCCCTCCGGCGGATGGCGCCGCGGGATCTCTCGAGGTTGCCGGTTGTGTCGCGCGAAGACCCAACGCGGTTGCTGGGGATTGTCCGCCGCAACGACGTGATCCGCGCCTATGAGATCGGCACGCTGAGGCGAAGCGAATGCACAGCCCGGGTCAGAGCTGACGCGCTTTCCGGGTGCGCGGGCAGCCCAATTCCAGGTCCGGGAGGGCGCCGCCGCTGCCGGCAAAGCCCTCAAGGACGCCGGACTGCCCAGGGAGTGCGTCGTGATCAGCATCTCGAGAGACGGGGACTTGGTGATCCCTCATGGTGACACGCGTCTCATGCCCAAAGATCAGGTCACGGTCTTGCTGAAAGGCTGTGAGCCGTCGAGCCTCGTCCGCCTGCTCGAAGAGACGGAGGGAGAGAGGCGGCCGGATAGCGAAGACATGCCGTAGGCCGGCCGTGCATTGACTTACGTCCTTTGGCTGTCTATACTGTTAACATCTATCAACCCTGGTGTGAGGTGGTGCACCATGCGAGGGTACCTGCGATGAGGGTATTCGACCCAAATGGATCGACGTGGCCGGATTGAGGCACGGGGCTGAACGAGCCCGCGTGCCTTTTTGTTTCCTGTGAACCGAGACGAGGAGCAGCGATGGATTATGGGATGATCGGGAAGATCGAGAAGGCCAAGCGTTACGCTGAAGAGCGGGAGCGCATACGCTTTGATGCGTTCCATGCCACTTTTGATGGGGAGAACAATCCCCACAGCGTGCAATTCGAAAACGGCAGCTGGGCCTGTGACTGCGATTTCTTCACCACGCGGGGTGTGTGCAGCCACACCATGGCGCTCGAGAGAGTGCTTGAGGGAATGCTCCCCGCGGTTGTTGAAGCTAGCTAGAACTCGCCACCAAGGTGCGCATGGCCGGGCCCGTTGTGGCCCGGCCTTTTTGATTCTGCCTGCGTGGTAGAATGGCGCCGTGGCGGGGTGGATTGAACCCCGCCGTCTTCATGGAGGCCCAGTTGAGACGTTGGCAATTCTGGGTGGGGCTCGTTGTGAGCGCCATCTTTCTCTGGCTTGCACTCAGGGGCCTGAAACTTGGGGACGTTTGGGCATCGGTAAGAGGGGCCAATTACTGGTGGATCTTGCCCGGCATTGCCGTGTACTTTCTGGCCGTTTGGGCGCGCGCGTGGCGCTGGCACTACCTCCTTCGTCCCGTGAAGGCCGTTCCAACTACCACCATGTTTCCCATAGTGGCTATCGGCTACATGGGCAACAACGTCTACCCGGCCAGGGCCGGCGAGGTCCTCAGAGCATACGTCCTGAGGCGGCGTGAGGGCGTCTCCATGTCAGCGTCCTTGGCGACGATCGTTGTCGAGAGGGCCTTTGACGGGGTCGTCATGCTGGCCTTCATCTTCCTCAACCTGCCGGAACTGGCGCGTGTTACAACGGCCTCGGCCGTGGCGGCTAGCTTGCGAGCCGTCGCTGTGTGGGGGGCGGTCGTATTCATGGCGGCTGTGATCATCTTCCTGCTCATGGCCGTCTTTCCCACGCAAGCAGAAGGGCTTATCGAAGCCGTCCTCAAACGAATCGCCCCCGCATCACTCCATGATCGAATCATGACCGTGGTCGGCCGCTTTCTGAGCGGGCTGGCGGCGCTTCGGTCACCGGGTGATGTGGCGATGGTGTTGGTGACATCGGCGGTGATCTGGCTGCTTGAGACCGGCAAGTATTGGTTTGTCATGCAGGCCTTTCCCTTCAGTGTGAGCTTCTTCGCACTGATGCTCATGAATGGTATTGTCAACCTGGCCACAACCATCCCATCGGCGCCGGGTTATGTCGGCACTTTTGACGCACCCGGCATCGCCGTGCTCGGAGCCTATGGAATCCCCACGGCGACGGCCGCCGGGTACACGCTTGTGCTCCACGCTGCTCTGTGGCTCCCAATCACGCTGCTTGGCGCCTTCTACTTTGCTCGGGAAAGCTTGAATTGGGACCGGCTACGAGCAGAGATGTCGAGCGAGGGTTTGGCGTGAAAGTTGCCATCGTGGGCGCAGGCGCCGGGGGCCTTTCCGCCGCCTACGATCTCAGGCGCGCAGGCTGCGACGTGACCATCTTGGAGGCGTCGGATCATGCAGGCGGCTTGGCAGCCGGATTCAAGATCCCGCGCTGGGATTGGTCTGTCGAACGCTACTACCATCACTGGTTTGCAAGCGACAAGCACATCCTGGCATTGATCGACGAACTGGGTTGGAGTGATCGCGCATTCTTCCCTTGGCCGATCACCGGCGCCTACCACGAGGGACATTTCTACCCGCTCGACGGCCCCCTGTCCTTGATCATCCCCGGCCTCTCCTGGCTGGATCGCATGCCGGGGGCAGGCACGTTGGCCCGAGGGCTGCACGTTCTCCGCTTTCCGGGCTTGACTTGGGAAGACAAGCTCCGCTTCGGGCTGGCATCGATCTACCTTCTGCTGTCGCGCGACTGGCATGGGTTCGAGCAGGTTACCGCCCACGAATGGCTGCGGAAATGGATGGGTCCCCATGGCTATGAAGTCTTGTGGGAGCCTCTGCTTGTTGGCAAGTTCGGGCCGTACTACAAGGACGTCAACATGGCTTGGTTCTGGGCCAGAGTCAAGGCCAGAACACCCCGCTTGGGGACCTTCGAGGGCGGGTTCCAGGCTTTCATGGATGAGTTCGCCGAACATCTCGAATCGATGGGCGTGGCCTTTCGCTATCGAACGCCGGTAGAGCGGATCTCGCCGGCTCGCGACGGTGGCGTCGTCTTGGACTTGCCTGATGGCAACATGACGGCAGATCATTGCCTGGTGACCACCTCGCCGAGCCTGCTGGCGAAATTGGCCCCGGACCTGCCGGAGGACTATCTCCAGCAGCTGCTGTCGATGCACTCGCTGGGGGCGGTCGTGCTGGTCGTGGCATTGACGCGACGGTTGTCCGAGTCGGGTATCTACTGGCACAATCTGCCTAAGTCAGCAGGGTTCCCGTTCCTGGCGCTGGTTGAACACACCAATTTCCTGTCGCCGCGTTTCTTCGGTGGAGATCATATTGTTTACTGTGGGGACTATCTGAAACCGGATCATGAGTATTTCAGCCTGACCAAAGAGGAGCTGCTGGCGCGTTTCGAGCCGGCGCTGGCCAGGGTGAATTCGGAATTCTCGCCGGACTGGGTCCGAGAGGCATGGTTGTTTCGGACACCTTATGCGCAACCCGTCCCACCCGTAAACCACTCGCGAGCCATCCCGGACTTGAAGACACCGATCTCCGGCCTTTGGCTGGCGAGCATGAGCCAGGTATACCCCTGGGACCGGGGCACCAACTTCGCTGTGGACATCGGACGCCGGGCGGCCGCCCGTATCTTGGCCAGCTCGTCCAGTTCCCAACTGTGAGTGCCCCCGCCGGGTGCGCAGGGCAATGGTATCCTTAACTGCTGTGACAGGATTGCAAAACACGGTCGATTGACGGCCCAAACGTAGGCAATATTGGGAGGCCGTCGAGCATCGGAGGAGACAAGATGGCCAGCATCAGAGACGCGATCAGAGCGTATGCACCAGAGCTTGACATGGAAGCGCCGGTCGCTATGGACGAGGTCGTGTCCCATCTCTCGGAGAAGACTGGGCTCGAGGCTGATGTGATCAAGCAGGTCCTGGGGGCTCTTCCCGAGATGACTTTCTGGTTCATGGTGCGCGGGCGTCCGATTGAGCTCGACGGGATTGGTCATCTCAGGCCGATGATCGGCTTGGACGGTAAGATCCGGGCTGCGATCGACACGGACGAGGGCCTGGCAGCCAAGATGAGTGAACCCGATGCCTACCGTGCAGGTATCACGCGAAGAGAGAGTATCGGTGTCCCGCTCAAGCGGATGGCCCAGATGTGGAACGCAACGCATCCGAGCGATCCCGTCACCGACTTGGATGCATTTGCCGTACGCGCCAACTAGGCGCCAGCATCGATCTTGCCAGCTGGGGGAGACCGGCATTTCAAGGAGAAGGAATGACAGACCCCAGAGTGGATCGACACGCGCAAGTGCTGGTGGACTACTGCGTCAAGGTAGCCCCAGGCGACCGCGTGCTCATCGAGGCCGAGCCCACCGCCGAGCCCCTGGTGCGGGCGGCATTTGAGAAGATCCTCAAAGCCGGGGGTCACCCCTTGCTGGGGGTCTCGCTTGCCGGGATGCAGACCTACTCGGGGATCGACGACGTGTTCATGGCTCACGCCAATGAAGACCAACTCAATTTCGTGCCACCCTTCTTGCTGGATGCCTATCAGCACTTCGAAGGGCGAATTCGGATCCACTCGCAGGTCAACACCCGTGCGTTGACGCATGCCGACCCTAAGCGGATGGCCAAGAGGCTGGCGGCAGTCAAACCCATCTTGACGGCCCAATTCAGTCGAGGGGGATCTGGTGAGTTCAAGTGGGTAACCACACTTCATCCTACGGAGGCCTACGCGCAGGATGCCGAACTGAGCTTGCCCGAATACGAGGACTTCGTCTATCAGGCATGCCACGTCGCCGGCGACGACGACCCCGTTTCCTACTGGATCGGTGTTCAGAAAGAACAGCAGAAGGCAATCCAAATCATTGAGGGGCATGATGTGGTCCATCTCCAGGGGCCGAATTGCGACCTGCGCCTCTCTATCAAGGACCGCACGTTCAAGAACGCCGACGGCACATGCAACATGCCTGATGGCGAGATCTACACCGGTCCGGTGGAAGAATTGGTTGAAGGTTGGGTGAATTTCACCTACCCGGCCATCCGCCTCGGCAACGAGGTCAACGGAATCAAACTCAAGTTCGAGGCCGGCAAGGTGGTGGAGGCGTCTGCAGTCAAGAACCAGGCGTTTCTTGAGGAGACCATCAATACCGACTCAGGGGCACGCTATGTCGGCGAGTTCGCCATCGGCACCAACTACGGCATCAAGCGTCACACGGGAAACATCCTGTTCGATGAGAAGATCGGGGGCAGTTTCCATATGGCGCTTGGCTCCGGGTATCCCGAAACTGGGAGCAAGAACGACAGCGCTATCCACTGGGACATGATTTGTGACATGAAAGTGGACTCGCTCATTTCTGTCGACGGTGACGTGATTTACAAGGATGGGCGCTTCACCTTCTAGGATGGGAAAGCCGCCCTTGTTGCATCGCCTGCGTAGGCCGCCCTGGATCCTGTTGGGTTTGATCGGGCTGGCGGTCGTGTCAGCCGCCTGTGGACAAGAAAGGGCAGGTCCCACGCCCACGGTGTCCACCGAACCTGCCCGGAGCATCAGTCCCACGCCGCCTCCGTCGGCCACACCCTACAGCACCCCAACCAGCATTCCCCCGTCTTCTGCCGGCCAGCGTACACCGCTGCCCCTGCCTACCGAGACCTCCCGTTTCTTTGCCGGAAGCGGCGTGTGCAGCAGCTGCCACCGTGATCAGAGCGACAGCGCCGGGCAGGACGTCTCCATCGACCGCCAATGGGCGGTTTCCAGCATGGCCAATTCGGCGCGGAACCCATTCTGGCAGGCGGCCCTCAGCGCCGAGATCATCTCCGGGCCCGATCAGACTCAGAACGTTCAAGCCTTTTGCAGCACCTGCCATATGCCGATGGCCAAGTACACGTCCAACGTATTCAGCACGCCGGCCAAGGTTCTGGGAGACGGCTTCGTCAATCCAGAAAACCCGCTTCACGACCTGGCGATGGACGGAGTCTCTTGCAGCCTGTGCCATCAGATCGGCCAGAATGGTCTGGGAACTGAAGACAGCTTCAGCGGGGGGTTCGTCATCGATGCGGAGGCGCCACCCGGCTCACGGCCTGCGTTTGGTCTCTACGCTACGGAACCCGATCTGGCGGACGTGATGGGTCGCGGATCAGGCTTCGTGCCGATCAAATCCGACCACATCGGCCAGTCCGAGCTGTGTGCAACATGTCATGAGGTGAGGTTGCAGTTGCAGGGGACGCCCAGTCAAACGTCGTCCTTCGCTCTCCAAGCGACCTACCTAGAGTGGCTGCAAAGTGACTCTCGCTACTCTCAGAACTGCCAGGATTGTCACATGCCGGAAGTGCCGACGGGTGCCTACGTGGCCACGCAGAGCAGGCAGCCCCGGAGCCCCTTCCGGCAGCACAGCTTCCTGGGCGGCAATTTGAATCTGCTGGACATCCTTGGCCGCTTTGGGGCCGAGCTGGACGCGGGATATCTCCAGGACAGCATTCCGGCTGCCCAGGCGGCCGAAAGCACCTTCATGCAAACGCAGACGGCGGATGTGAGCATCATCTCGGTGCGCCAAGTCGGCGCTCGGCTGGAGGTCACGGTCGACATCCGGGTGAAAACTGGGCACAAGTTCCCCACCGGTTTTCCGTCGCGCAGAGCATGGCTCCATTTCAAGGTCCAGGATGCTTCAGGTGAAATTGTCTTCGAGTCAGGGGCCGTCTCCGCAGACGGCGTGATCGAGGGCGACGATCAGGCGCAAGGTGACGGCCAATTCGAGCCTCATTATCGGATCATCGACAGTCCAGCCAAGGTCCAGATCTACGAAGCTGTTATGGGGACCCCCGCCGGAAGCGCGACCACCCGCCTGACCCAGGCGGCGCGTTGGCTCAAGGACAACCGGCTGCTGCCGGCGGGGTATGACGTCGCGGCCAGCGACGAGGCCACGGCTGTCATCGGCCGAGCTGCGGGCGATAGTGACTTCGTTGGCGGGGGGGACACCGTCCAATACATCGCACCCATCGACGGAAGCCAGGGCCCGTACCACGTGACGGTTGAGCTCCTGTATCAGTCGGTCTCCCCCGCCTGGATCAATGCGCTGAGAGATGTGCCTTCGGCGGAAGCCGAGCGTTTGGTGGGCTTTGTTGGCAAGGTGCCACTGCACACACAACTCGTCAGTAAGGCCGAAGCTCAGGCCTCACCCTAAAATCGGCTGGGGTGATGCCGAACAATGAAGATCGCTTCGGCGGGAGGGCAGATGGACCAGGGAGCCATTATCATCACAGGCGCATCGCGCGGCTTGGGCGCTGCCGCTGCCCGGGCACTGGGCCCATTGGAAACTCCGGTGGTGCTTGGGGCGCGGACGGAGTCCGATTTGGTGTCTGTGGCCATTGAGATGCGCGCCCGGGGAGGCCGAGCGGCCGTCGTGGTTGGGGACATCACCCTGGATGACACTCGCGCCGAGTTAATTGAAACGGCACTGCGTGCATTCGGCGGCATCCGCGGGTTGGTGAACAACGCTGCCAGGCTGCAGCCTATGGCACGGTTGGCGCAAGCCGAGGCGGCGATGTGGGAGGCGCATTGGCGGCTGAACGTCTTGGCACCGGTGCTTCTCACCAAGCTGGCTTTGCCGGCTCTGCGGGCGTCACATGGCCGGGTGATCAACGTTTCAAGCGGCGCGGCCGAGCACGTCGTCCCGAGCTGGGGCGCGTATGATCTGTCCAAAGCCGCGCTCAACCATTTCACGCGGCAGTTGGCATTGGAAGAGCCTGAGGTGATCAGCGTCGCTCTTCGACCGGGCGTGGTCGACACCGAGATGCAGGCTGAGATTCGTGCCCGGGGGCGGGAGACGATGGAGTCCAAGAGTCATGAACGCTTCGTCCGCCTCTTCGAGAAGGGTGAGCTGTTGCCTTCCGATCGACCAGGGAGGGCGTTGGCGGCGCTGGCCCTGTGGGCGCCGAAGGAAATGTCCGGGGCGTTTGTGCGCTGGGACGATCCCTTGGTGGCAGGGCTGGCTGCGCGGATTCACTAGCCTCGCGTTGGCCTGGCCAGGGCCGTCCCATACTACGATTTTGGTCCGCGACATCCGCAGACCGTGGGTTTCCTCTTCCAAACCAAAGCCATGTTCAATTCTCCGCTGCTGCCTTGTCGCCACCCAAGCATGGCCGATCTTCTCGCTGGCGGGGGATGTGTCCAGGCGGGCCACATCCCGGTCTGGAGAGACTGCGGAACGGGAATGGGCCAGACCAACCAGGAAGACGCCGCGACTTTGTGAAGAATCGCACAAGTGCGCTAGTGTCTTGACCTCAAGCGACAAATCCTGGCCTTTGAAGGGCTTGCATCGCGGTAGGATTGAGGTGTGAGCCGAAGTTGTGTCAGCGGGGATGATGGTGTGCGTGCTGGCGAACCCATCGGAACCAGTTTGAGCGTCCCCCATGAATGAGCCGACCCGTCTGCAATATACACAAGCCATTCGGGATTTTCGCAGTGCCCGGCAGCGTGCCAGCTTGCAGAGGGTGCTGGCGCGTCTGACTGGGCGTCCGGCAGAATTGCTCTCGTTCGATGAAGTTCGAGAGACCCTGCGCGGCAGATCGACGCTGCCCAGAGGGCTGCAAGAGATCCCGCTAGATGCCATTGTCGGCAGTGTGGGGCGCTATTCGGATTTTACGCGTTCGTTCTTGCCCCTGAGTGATTCCCAAGGCGAGCGATGGGCGCGGGTCAAGGCCATGGCCGAAGGTCAGTCGGGATTGCCCCCGATCGAGGTCTACAAGATTAGCGATGCTTACTTCGTGCGCGATGGGCATCATCGGGTATCGGTGGCCAGGGAGCTGGGGGCGAACACGATCGAGGCCTATGTGACAGAGGTGGAAGTCACGATCCCCCTTTCTTCCGACGCCCGTCCCGAGGACCTGATCCTCAAGGCTGAATATGCCGGTTTCCTGGCGCGAACACGCCTGGCCGTCATCCGGCCGCAAGCCGATTTGAGCCTGACTGAGGCCGGGAAGTACCCGCTGTTGGAGGAGCACATCGCTGTTCACCGCTACTTCATGGGGCTCGAGCGCCAGCGCGAAGTCCCCTATACGGAGGCGGTGGCTCACTGGTACGACGAGGTCTATCTGCCGGTGGTTTCTGTCATCCACGCCCAGGGACTGCTGCGTGACTTCCCCGGCCGGACAGAAGCCGACTTGTACTTGTGGGTGATGGAACATCGCGCCGAGCTTGAGGCTTCCTTGGGATGGCGCATCGACGCTGATCAGGCGGCGGCGCATCTTGTGTCGGAGCACAGTGAGCGAGCGGAAAAGGTGGCCGAGCGTCTGGGGGAAAGGCTCGTCGCATCCGTGCTCCCGGCGGAACTTAGCGCCGGCCCGCCGACCGGCGAATGGCGCCGGCAGCGGGAGAGATATGGGGAAGATGATCGCTTGTTTGATGACATCCTGGTGCCGCTTCGTCATGATGCCATCGGGTGGGAGGCCCTGAACCAGGGGATTGAAGTGGCGCAGCGCGAACGGGCGAGAATTCGGGGCCTGCATCTCATCGCTCATCCGGAAGAAGCCGAATCGCACAGCGTACGCTCGCTGACCGCAGAGTTTGATCGCCGATGCCGCGAGGCGGGCGTCGAGGCAAGTCTGGCCATTGATGTCGGGCCGGCTGCCCGCAAGATCTGTGAACGTGCAGCCTGGACGGATCTGATCGTGGTCAGCCTGGCGCATCCGCCCGCGCCGCAAGGGGTGGCCAGGTTGGCATCTGGATTCCGGAATCTGGTTCGACGCTGCCCACGCCCAGTGCTGGCGGTGCCGCGCACGGCATCATCAGTCAGGGAGACTCCTGCTCGCTTACGATGGCAGCCCCAAAGCGCACGAAGCTCTGTATGTGGCCACCTACTTAGGAGGCGCCTGGGGCGCAGAACTGGGGGTGGTCGTCGTCGACGACAAGGGTGAGGACTTGCGCGCTGTCCTGAAGGAGGCCGAGACCTACCTGGCAGAGCACGGGGTCGAGGGAGCCAGGTTCAGCAGGCAAGGCGAAGCCGCCGAGGCCATATTGACCGTGGCCGAGCAGGAGGGCGCCGACCTGATCGTCATGGGTGGCTATGGCGCCACCCCGATGGTCGAAGTCGTCTTAGGGAGCGTGGTGGACGAAGTGCTCCGGCGGTCTGCCGTCCCCGTCCTCTTGTGTCGATAGTGAGGCCGAGGCTGCTCACCCAACGCTCATTGTCTCTCGGCATAATGCGGACGGCATTCCAGGCCTAGTTGAAGGAGCCACAAACGGCCGATTTGCATGTAATCAAAGTGGATGACCTGACCAAGAGATACGGTGAGACGACTGCCGTCGACGGGATCAGCTTTTGCGTCGAGGCCGGCGAAATCTTCGGGTTCCTGGGTCCCAACGGGGCCGGGAAGACGACCACCATCCATATGCTGACAACCTTGCTCCGGCCGACGTCTGGTAAGGCGACGATCGACGGGCATGACGTCCAGCGCGACAGGCGCAATGTGCGCCGCAAAATCGGGCTGGTCTTCCAGGAACCGAGCCTTGATGAACAGCTCACCGGCCGCGAAAACCTGCGCTTCCATGCCATGCTGTACGGCATGCCCTCGGCCACATTCGCTCACCGGTCGCAATCCCTGCTGGCACTGGTTGAATTGGAGGAACGGGCCAACGATTTGGTGGCCACCTACTCCGGAGGGATGAAAAGGCGGCTGGAAGTGGCGCGCGGCCTGCTGCATGCGCCGCGCGTGCTCTTTCTTGACGAACCGACGTTGGGCCTCGATCCTCAAACGCGGCGTCACATCTGGGCATACCTCCGCCGCCTCAGGGACGCGGAAGGCATCACCGTGTTCATGACCACCCACTATATGGATGAAGCCGAGAATTGCGACCGTGTGGCGGTCATCGACAAGGGTCAGATTGTGGCCCTCGACAATCCGCAAACCCTGAAAAGCCTGGTCGGTGGGGACGTAGTGTGGATTGAGACGCCTCAGGCATCAGAAGCGATGGAACGGCTGGTCGAGACGATGGATCTGTCGCCGAAATTGGGTCCGGACGGGCAGGTGATCGTGGAAGTGGCACAGGCAGAGACTGTCCTGCCCAAGTTGATGGAGGTGCTCCACGCTGAGCCGGGCGCGATAGATGTCCGAAGCGTCAGCCTGCGCCGACCCTCGCTGGAAGACGTCTTCATCAAGCTCACCGGCAGGACCATCCGGGATCCAGAGAATGCGCAAGACGGCAATGGGAGCCGCCGCCGGCGGCGGGGCTGAGGTAGGCGATTTATTATGAGTTCAGAGTTGAGGGCGATCTACACTATCTGGAGCCGGGATATGCTCCGCTTCCGGCGCGACCGCGCCCGTGTAGCATCATCAATTGGCCAGCCGCTGGTCTTTCTGCTCTTGTTCGGCGCTGGATTTTCGCCATCCATGAGCAATATCGGGGGAGGCCAGATCGATTTCACCAGCTTTTTCTTTCCCGGTGTATTGGCAATGACGGTCCTGTTCACAGCCGTGTACTCGGCGGTATCTATCGTGTGGGACCGGCAGTTTGGATTTCCTCAAAGAAGTCCAGGTCGCCCCGGCTTCGAGCTTCTCAGTGGCGTTGGGCAAGGTCGCCGGCGGCACAACCGTTGCCGTGCTGCAAGGCGTGGTTATGCTGGTTCTGGCGCCGCTCTTGGGCCTGAGCCTCAAGCTTGGGCCAGATCGTCGATCTCTTTGGACTGATGGTTCTCCTGGCTGCCATGCTGACGTCGCTGGGCTTGCTCCTGGCGGCCCGGCAGCGCTCGATGGAGGGCTTTCATATGGTGATGAACTTCGTCCTCCTGCCCTTGTTCTTCCTCTCCGGTGCTTTCTTTCCACTCCAGGGTGTACCGACTTGGATGCGGCTGTTGGCTGCCGTCGACCCCGTGACCTATGGCATCGATCCCCTGCGGTGGACCCTGCTCGAGCCGAGCGTCCCGGCGGCTGCTCTCCAAGCCATCACCCTTCATCCCGTCGCCACAAATGTGGTGGTGATGCTGTTGTTTGGGCTGGCTTTCCTCTTGCCAGGTGTCTGGCTCTATGGCCGCCAGGACTAGGGCCGAGATCAGACCCGAATCCGGTCTGAGCTTTTGCCAGGTTTGCTTGCTGAGATTCAGTTGAGGGGTTCCGGATACAGTTAGAAGGGGAAGTAGCTTTGCCGGAGGGAGGCCCTTTCTGGGTCTCCTTTGCGTTGTTAAGCACAGGTTGACCAGTCACCGGCGGGAATCGGTCCCGCAGGATTGTGAAGTAGGTGTGTGAATGCGGGGTTGGATGCGTAGGTTGTGGGGAAGGGTCAACACGCTGCGCGGCCGTCTGATGGACGCTGGTGCTTCTGGCGCTGGTACCGTTCTTGGGCGTCATTCTTGTCCTGACCATCAACCAGCGGCGCGCCGGCGTCGCCCAGGCAACAGACAGCGCGCTCAGTTTGGCCAGACTGGCGGCGATGGACCAGGAGCGCCAGATCGAGCAGGTTCACGAGCTGCTGGTCGTCATTTCCCAACTGCCTGAAGTGAAATCCAGTTCGGCCGAAGCCTGCCATCAGGTGCTGGCCAGCATAGCCACCGCCTACCAACTCGGTGGCCAATCTCGGCGTCATCGATGTCAACGGGGATCTGGTCTGCAGCGCTTTGAATGCCACCGGCCCGATCAACGTTTCGGATCGCACGTATTTCCAGCGCACATTAGCCACGCGCAGCTTCAGCCCCGGCGAATACCAGATCGGCCGAGTGACCGGCATCGCCAGCATCAATTTCGGATTCCCGCTGTCCAGGCCCAATGGGTCCCTGCAAGGTGTCGTCTTCGCTGCGCTCGACCTGCAAAGCATGAATGCCCTGGCCGCCCAGGCAGCCCTGCCTGAGGGCTCGAATTTGATCGTGGTTGACAAGACGGGCACCGTGCTGGTGCACTTCCCTCAGGCTGAAGGCTGGATCGGCCAGTCGATCGTGGACACGGACCTGTTTCATACCATTCAGTACTCCGGCGAGGAAACCACAGCCCAGCTTAACGGACCTGGATGGCGTGGGCCGTTTGTACGGAGTGACCCAGTTGTCCGGAGGGGATGCCAAGGCGGCCTTCGTGGCCGTGGGTATTCCCACCGCCTCTGCGCTGGCCCTGGCTGACCAAACGCTGGCCCGCGGTCTTCTGATCCTCGGGTTGGCCACACTGGCCGGTCTGGCCCTGGCGTACCTGGGCAGCGAATCCTTCGTCCTCAAGCGTGTCCGCCGATTGGTGGACCGAACCCAGGCGTTGGCGGAGGGCGACCTGTCGTCACGCGTTGGTGCGCCCTACAGCAGCGATGAGCTGGGCGAACTCGCCCATGCTTTTGACCAGATGGCCGGCGCCCTCGAGGTCCGGGGCCGGGAACGAGATCAGAGCGTTGCCGCACTTGAGGAGAGCGAAGTTCGATTCCGCACGCTGGTGGAAGAGTCGCTGGCCGGCGTCTACATTATCCAGAATGGCAAGTTTCTGTACGCGAATCCAATGTTGGCTGCTATCTTCGGCTATGAGCCGGAAGAACTCATCGGCCGAATGGGCCCCCTCGACCTGACCGATCCCGCTGATCGGGAACGGGTGACGGACAACATCCAAAGGCGGATGTCAGGCAGGGAGAAGTCCATCCATTATGAGTTCAAGGGCCTGACCAAGGTTGGGGATCGGATCGATGCGGATGTCCTAGGCACAGTGATTGAAGTGTCCGGGGTTCGGTCGGTTATTGGCACGTTGATGGATGTGACCGATCGCCGCCGATCTGAAGCGGAAATCGATCGCCAGTTCCGCCGATTGAACGCGTTGCGAGCGATCGACATGGCCATCACCGCCAGCCTTGACCCAAGGGTGACATTCAACGTCTTGCTTGACCAGGCCGTGTCGCAGCTGGAAGTCGATGCGGCTGCCATTCTCTACTATGATCCCCATACGCGGACCCTCAACTACGCCGCTGGAAGGGGCTTCCTGACCGACGCCCTTCAGCACACTACGCTGCGCATCGGCGAGGGTTTCGCCGGGCGGGCCGCTCAAGACCGCACGGTTATCCAGATCAAAGACTTGACCACGTCGGGAGGGGATTTCAGTCGCTCCCCGCACCTTCAAGAGGAAGCGTTCGTCTCCTATTTCGCTGTGCCTCTGGTCTCGAAAGGCAGCGTCCAAGGCGTACTTGAAATCTTCCACCGAGAACCGCTTGACCCTGCTCAGGAATGGCTTGATTTCTTGGAGGCCCTGGCGGGACAGGCGGCCATCGCTATCGACAATGCGCAGATGTTCGATGCGCTCCACCGCTCGAACCAGGATCTCGTGGAGGCCTACGACACGACCTTGGAAGGTTGGTCGAAGGCGCTCGAACTGCGGGATCGGGAGACTCAAGGGCATACTCGGCGTGTCACCGAGGTTACCTTGCGGCTGGCCCAGGTAGTTGGAATCGAGAGGTCCGATCTGTTGCATGTCCGCCGAGGTGCCTTGCTGCACGACATCGGCAAGATGGGGATCCCGGATGAGATACTGCGCAAGCCGGGCCCGCTGTCGGACGAAGAATGGTCAGTCATGCGCAAGCACCCCGTGTATGCCTATGATCTGCTTTCGCCGATTGAGTTTCTCCGTCCAGCGCTGGCAATCCCCTATTGCCATCACGAGAAGTGGGACGGCACGGGCTATCCCAGGCAGTTGATGGGGACGTCCATACCGATCTCCGCCAGGGTCTTCGCCGTGGTTGATGTGTGGGATGCTCTGCGGTCGGATCGTCCCTATCGGCCAGCGTGGGAGGAGCAGCGCGTGCGCAGCTTTCTCCTCGAGCAGAAGAATAAGCACTTCGATCCCGAGGTCGTCGATGCCTTCCTCGATCTGGAAGCCGACATCCGCGATAGTTTCCAGCCCCCGAACTCGGGCGGTTGATCCACGGTAGAAACGCCACGGATGGACCTAGATCGGCCCGCAGGACACACGTAAGACTCCGTTCACATCCACAAGTAAGCGCTCAGGTATACTAGTGTCGCCGGCGGACTTGAATGTGCACAGGCTGTCAAGGCTGGGGCCTGGCGACCCTCGCTGGGGGCCGAACCTAAACGCCGATTGTTGCGTAATTGAACCAGACAAACGCCTGCTTCCGTCCTGCCGGGAGGCCCTGTAGGGACAGGGCCGGGACAACGCCGCACTGTTCTTCCGTGTTGCACCGATCGAAATGAACCAAGATCAATTAGGAGAAAAGAAGCCGTGAATCGACTCCCCTCGCGCCTCATTGTTCGCACCCTTGGGCTTTCTTTACTGGCAGCGGCGCTGT
Source organism: uncultured Chloroflexia bacterium (assembly GCA_963727915.1). Lineage (GTDB taxonomy): Bacteria > Chloroflexota > Anaerolineae > Anaerolineales > E44-bin32 > CAWAND01. The sequence goes on from CAVSID010000001.1 coordinate 1,071,693, forward strand.
TGCTGAGCGCTTGCGGTGGCGCAGTCGCCCCGGCGCCGTCCGAACAACCCGCCGGCGGCCAGTCACCAGAACCCAGCATGACTGGCGGGACTCTTAACGTTGCGGCGAAGGCGATCGTCAACGTCGATCCCGCCCAGATCTCGGCCGACTCCGAGGTGCTTGTGGCGAACGCCGTGTATGACTATCTGGTCGATGTGGATGCCGACAATAAGGTGCAACCTCGTCTGGCGACGGACTGGATCGTCGGCGATGATGGGCTCACCTACACCTTCCATCTGACCCACGGCGCCAGCTTTCACGACGGCACGCCGCTGACGGCCAAGGATGTCGTATACACGTTCAACCGTCTTCGCGACCCCAATTCGGGCTTTGCCACCGTCGATCTGTACGGCAATATCGCTGATATCCGGGCCGACGGCGATTACAGCGTGGTCTTCACCCTGAAGGCCACCAATCCGTTCTTTCTGTTCGACTTGAGCGACAACCATGCCTTGGTCGTCAAGGATGGCACGACGGATTTCACGGATTTCAATGGCTCGGGCCCGTTCAAGGTGGTCAGCTACACCCCCGAGGACCGGATCGAAATGGACGCCAACTCGGACTATTTCCAGAGTGGTTCGCCTAGGGTGGCGCACCTGAACATCGTCTTCTTCCAGGACACGTCGGCCGCGGTGGATGCCCTGCGCTCCGGTGACGTCGACACCGTCTTTGGGCTGTCGGCGCCGCAGTACAAGTCCCTTCAGGGCGAGTCCGGGGTGCAGACGTATCTGACCCCGACGAATGCCTTCCCGGTCATCCGTCTGCAGGGCGGACCAGCCGCCAGGGGATGACCCACGAGTGATCCAGGCGATGCGCATGGCGCTGGACCGTCAGGCGATTTTCGACCTGGTGCAGCAGGGCTTGGGTGCAGTTGGCCGCGATACCCCCATCGGGCCGATGTATCAAGACTACTATGCGGAAGATATCCCTCTGCCCGGGCACGATGTGGCGGGGGCCAAGCAGCTTTTGGCGGATGCGGGCTATCCGAATGGCCTGGACCTGACCTTGCGACTGCCAGATGCGCAAAACTTCCCGGACCTGGCAGCCGTCCTGAAATCCCAACTGGGAGAGGCCGGCTTCAACATCGAACTATCCGTCGAGCCGGAAAACGTGTACTACGGCACCGATGGTTGGCTGGAAGCACCATTCGGGATCACCGGTTGGGGATCGCGGCCCTATCCGCAGTTCTACATGGACGTCATGCTGACCTGCGGCGCCAAGTGGAATGAGTTCGCACTTCTGCGATCAGGAGTTCGACAAGCAGGCGGAGATCGCCGGGACGTCACTTGATCCCGCCGAGCAGGCGGCCGCCTACCACGAGATCCAGAAGATCCTGATCGAGCGGGGCCCGATCATCGTCCCCTTCTTCTTCCCGCAACTGGCGGCCACCACCGATCAGGTCCAGGATTTCAATCTGAAACCCTTCTTCGGGCGAACTGATTTCCGGGCAGTGACTGTGGCCCAATAGTCATCGGCCGGACATGCTCGAAGACGTCGCACCATCCACATTCACAGGCGCACCTCCGACCCGGGGGCGGCGCCTGTGGCGCGCTTTGCGCCAGCTCTACGCGCAATCGGCGTCTGCCTTTGGCACGACGGTCTTCTGTGTTGTTCCTCCTTATTGCCCTCTTTGGCCCGTGGTTTGCGCCCTACGGGAACAATCAACAGATCGTGGCCGATGCGCGGCAGGCGCCCACGGCCGCGCACTGGTTTGGCACCGACAATCTGGGGCGCGACGTCTACAGTCGAGTTCTGCTCGGTGCCAGAGACATCCTGTTACTGGCCGGCTTGGGGACACTGGCGGCGGTTGCCTTGGGGACCAGCCTGGGTCTCATCAGCGGTTACCTCGGCCGGTTCTTCGACGAGGTGCTGATGCGGTTCTTCGACAGTCTGCTTGCCATGCCCGCCCTGCTGCTGGCCCTGCTTCTTCTGGGGACCCTGGGGCCGTCGCGCAACAGCGTCCTGATGGTAATCGTGGTCGTCTATACGCCCATCGTGGCCCGAGTCGTTCGCAGCGTAGTGTTGGCGGTGAAGACCAAGGCCTTCGTCGAGGCGGCTCGTGTGCAGGGCGAGTTGCTTCCAGCGATTTTGTTTCGGGAAATCTTGCCATCAACGCTTCCGGCCCTTGCCGTCGAAGCCTCGCTGCGCTTTTCCTACGCCATCTTCCTGGTGGCGTCGCTCGGCTTCCTCGGCGTCGGCGTGCAGCCTCCCAGCCCGGACTGGGGGTCTGATGGTCAAAGAGGCCCGCAGCTATGTCGATCAGGCGCCATGGGCGCTCTACTTTCCGGCTGGAGCGATTGCACTGGCTGTGATCGGCGTCAACCTGATGTCGGACGGTTTGAAGCGCGTCCTGCAGGCGGAAAGCTGACCACATGGCCAACGCCGCGACGCAACCGGCTGCGTCCCGTTCTCACGATCGAAGACCTGACGGTCGGCTACCGCACAGGTTCCGGCTGGAGGGATGCTGTTCGTGGCGTCTCTCTGGAGCTCGTCGCCTGGCCAGACCTACGGGCTGGTCGGCGAGAGCGGGTCCGGGGAAGACGACGCTGGCCATGGCGGTGATGAACTATCTGCCTCGCGGCGGGCTGGTGCGGAGCGGTCGGATTGTCTTCGATGGCAAGGATCTCCTGAAGCGGGGCACGCGTGACATGCGCCAGCATCTGGGGCAGCCAGATGGCGATGGTGCCTCAGGACCCGCTTTCATCGTCTCAATCCGACGCTGCGAATCGGGGACCAGCTTTCCGAGACCCTGAAGGCAGCATCTGGGAATGACCGCCGGGGAGGCCAAGACGCCGCATTCGAGAGCTCCTGGAAATGGTAGAGATCGGCGATCCCGAATCGAGTTGCCGCGAGCTACCCCCATCAGATCAGCGGAGGCATGCAGCAGCGAGTGATGATCGCCATGTCTCTGAGCACGGAGCCGCGCCTGTTGGTGCTGGATGAGCCCACAACAAGCCTGGATGCCACCACCCAGGCCACCATCCTTGACCTGGTCCGGAATCTGATGCGTGCCCACCAGGCAGCCGTCCTGTACGTGACCCACAATCTTGGGCGTCGTGGCGCAGATCTGCGATCGGGTGGCGGTAATGTACGCCGGCGAACTGGTAGAGGATGCGCCGACGGCGAGCTCTACCGCCGGCCGCTCTTCCCCTACACGCAGGGTCTTTGGGACAGCGTCCCACGCTTGGGGGAGAACAAGCGGCACGTGCGCCTTCGACCAATTCAAGGGCGAATTCCGTCTCTGGGGGATCTGCCGCAGGGATGTATCTTCCGTCCTCGCTGCCCGGTGGCAATCGAACAATGCCGCACAAACCCGCCCGTCCTTCATACGAACCAGATGCGAAGCGAAAGACACGCTGCCACCGTTGGCAGGCGATCGCCAGCGGGGAGATCGACGCTGCGCAGCCAGTCCACCGGAGGACCAGGCCGCTGGGGAAAGGGCGGCCTCTGGCGGGCAGGTGCTATCGATCGACAACTCTCAAGGTCCATTTCACGCCCAGCCAGTCGATCGTGGCTTGGCTTCGACGGCAGCCGCACAGACAGATCAAGGCCGTCGATGGCGTCAGCCTCAATCTGAATTCTGGGCGTACGCTGGGCCTGGTTGGTGAAAGTGGAAGCGGCAAGACCACTCTGGCCCGTGCGCTGTTGGGGCTCACACCGCCCACGTCGGCAGAGGTACGGCTGTTCGGGGTGCCGCTCGCGCCTCGTCTGGGGGACCGGCCCCGGTCCAGCCTCAGCCGGTTGCAGATCGTCTTCCAGAATCCGCAGGAGGCACTCAATCCCTACCTGACCGTCGAGCAATCCCTGGTGCAGCCCCTTAGGAGGCTTCGCCATCTGCCCATGGGTGCGGCGAACAGGGCCGTGGATGACCTGTTGCGAGCCGTGGAACTACAGCCCGAATATCGGTTCCGCCTGCCCAGCCAGCTCAGCGGCGGGGAGAAACAGCGGGTGGCCATCGCCAGGGCGTTCGCAGCCCAGCCCGATCTGTTAGTGGCTGACGAGCCGGTCACTTCCTTGGACGTATCGGTTCAGGCCTCCATCCTGAAAGTCCTGCACGAACTCCAGGTCGAAAGGCAGACCGGCTACCTGTTCATTTCTCACAACCTGGCCGTGGTCGGGTTCCTTTCGGACTGGGTGGCCGTCATCTATCTTGGCGAATTGATGGAGGTCGGTCCGGCGGAAGCCATCTTCGATCCCCCGTACCATCCCTACACGGAAGCATTCTTTCGGCCATGCCCCTGATCGATCCCGACGCGCAGCAGCAACAAGTGCGGCTGGAAGGGCGAAGTGCCCAGCTCGGCCGATCGGCCGACTGGATGCCCGTTTCACACCCGTTGCCCGCGGTATTCTGGGCGACATTTGCGTGAACGAGCGACCGTCTTGGCGCGAGACGCCACGGGGGAAGAGCTTACTTCTGCCACATACCCCCTGAGGACCTGGAGGCAGGAGCAGGGCAAGGTCTTCATGTTCTCATCCCAGGATCGGCGAGGGGACAGACCATGATCCGCTATGTCCTTCGCCGCCTGGCATTCCTGCTGCTGACGGTGGTCTTGACGTCAATCATTGTGTTTGTGGTTACCCAGCTTCTCCCGGGCGACGTGGCGCGTGTGATCCTGGGCCGCGAAGCAGGCGAGGCTGCCCTTCAGGCTTTGAGGCATCAACTGGGCCTGGACCAGCCATTGATCGTCCAATTCGGCCGCTGGTTGGGCCATTTCGTGACCGGCGACTGGGGAACGTCGTTCAGCACGAGGGCCGAGATCTTCCCCTTGGTCATGGGCAGGCTGCGGAACTCGATCATGCTTGCGGCGATGATCATGGTGCTCGCCATCCCGTTGGCGGTGGTCCTGGGCGTCATCGCCGGGCCTTAACGAGGGCCGGTGGATCGACAATCTGATCAGCATCAGTTCGCTGTCGGTTGTGGGTCTGCCCGAGTTCGTGACCGGTCTGGTGTTGATCCAGGTGTTTGCCTTCGGCCTGCACTGGTTCCCCGCCAACTCGTCGATTCGGCTCGGTACCGGATTCTTGGAAGCCTTGCCGCGGTTGATTCTGCCTGCCTTGACCGCCGTGCTTGTGCTCCTGGCCTACATCGCCCGGCTGACGCGGGCCGGCGTTATCGAAGAATTGAAGAAACCCTACGTGAGGACGGCCGTGCTCAAGGGACTGCCCCAGCGCACGGTGACCATCAAGCATGTGATGCGCAACGCGCTGCTGCCGACGATCACGGTGATCGCCATCAGCTTCGGCTGGATGATCAGCGGACTGATTGTGATTGAAAATGTCTTCAACTATCCGGGTCTTGGCCGTTTGGTGGTATTCGCCATCGGGCGGCACGACCTACCGCTGCTCCAGGCGGTCACGATGGTCACCGTGGTGGCGTTTGCATCGGCCAACCTGATAGCAGATCTGATGTATGCAGCGCTCAACCCAAGGATCCGCCTCGGCTGAATGCGCTGTCCCGTGAGGACACGAAGGAGCGGGGCGGTGCATCCACGTCTTGAACTGAGTGACTACCGCCGACGGGTCAGCGATCTGTATGCCTCCGTTCGCCAGCTCCAGGCCGATCCAAGACGGGCATGGGAGCTGTGGCGCACCGGGCGTGACGACCTGTTCGCATCCCACCCCCAATCGGCGCTAACGGCGGCCCAGGAGGCGGGACTTCTCCGGGTTGGCCTACTTCGCCTATGACCCCGGACTCAGGATGGTGGTGCAAGTTGACGAGGCTGTCGAAAATGGCGTGATCGACGTGCCGCTGGATGATGATGGTCTGATGCAGATCGCCCGCGTCGGTCGGGTGGAACTCTACCTCGGCGGAAGCGTCGGCCCGGCTGTCCCTGTATTGGATCCTTGGCTACGGTGGCGGCTTGTTCCTCCCCTTTCGAGATGCCACCAACGGGAAGGAGACCTTCGGCGGCGGCCGCTACCTGCTGGACGGCATCAAGGGCGCCGATTTGGGTTGGGATGATGGCCGATTGATCTTGGATTTCAACTTTGCCTACAATCCATCCTGCGCCTACAGCCCCCAATGGCATTGTCCTCTTCCCCCCGCAGAGAATTGGCTTGATATGCCCATCCGGGCCGGTGAGATGCGAGGTCCCCTCGAGCGCCAAACGTTGGTTGCTTGATATGTGAAGAATTTCACAAACCATTGGCAAGAATCATGCAATCTCCCTTTGCTAGGAAGTAAGGGGGATTTTGTTTCCGGGCGAATAGGAGCACACTGGATTAGGGTATACACCATGGACACTTTGCTCACCATCTTAGGCGGTTTTGTTCTGGTCTGCTGTCTGGCCTATTTCCACGATCAGGATTCATCCAGGCGGGATGATCGCCTGTTCGAGTCAGCCGAACTGATGCTTCCGCTGGAAACTGATGACGACTCCATCCCGGTGCCGGTGATGACCAAACAAGTGGGGAGATCCCTCGAAGGCTGAGCCTGTGGAACAAGATCCGGCGCGCCATCCGGTGCCGGGCCCGTGAGGCCCGGCTCTTTCTTTTTCTGACGAAAATGGATCTAGTTCAAGGGGAAGCTGTTGAGGACGTGATCCAAGCCGCGCGCCAATAACATCTGCAGGACATCGACTTCGCGACGGTAGGCGAGGATAAGGGTGCGGAAGAAAAGGCTTGAATCGCAAGTGGTGAGCAGATGCTGTTTCTCACGCGTGGGAATGTCGATCACCGTGGCCGCCAAGTAACCGAGACTGACGGGATCCTGGGGGAGATGAAGGTCGACCTGCCGCTGCTGGCCGCCTTGGATCAAGATCTGGAAATACTGACGCACCCATGGACGGAGCCGTGCCCCAAGCGATTGAAGCTCTTGGCCCTGCGATGGCTCGAAGTCGATCAATTCGACTTCCGCCAGGATCAGCCCCTGACTCGTCCTCAGGGATCGTATGCGGAATCGCTCACCCCCAACGCCGATTAACTTTTGGCGCCCCCCTGGAAGCGCTTGCAGCGATTTGACCTCTGCCGTGCAACCGATGTCGTGCATACTGGGCGCGGCTCGACTTCCCTTTCTTGCGCGGCGAATTAGGACGATGCCAAAGGGTTCCTGGGCCTGCTGGCAGCGTGCAACCATCGCCTGGTACGCTGGCTCAAAGACATGGAGGCGGACGCCCACGCGGGGAAAGAGCACGCTCTCAAGCGGCAAAATGGGCAGCGAATAGATGATCTCAGAGATCGCGCTCACCTTCTTCCGGTACATCCCTCGGTGGCTGTCAGCCGGCCATCCGCCCACCGATCGGCCTACTTTTTCATTCTAGCATGTCGGATTCTGGGCGCCTCGGCTCCGGATTTCGGCAGACACCGTACCACGCTCTGTTGACCAGGAGGGTGATCTATGCTATCCTTTCTGCAAATAGTTGCAGGTAGTGTGATTTGCGTATGGCGACTTCACGGATGGCTCAATCTCTTCGGGCGCGCTGGCCTCAGGGTGACGGCGCAGCGAGCATTGATTCTGGAAACTCTGGCCGGGATGCGCGGTCATCGGTCGGCGCAGGAAGTCTTTGTTCAGGCGTCACCCCATCTCCCCGGCCTCAACCTGGCCACTGTCTACCGCACCCTGGAACTGCTGTATCAGGTGGGTCTGGTGGACGTCCTGACCTCCGGCACCGAAGTCCAGCGCTACACCTTTCGCGGTGCCCACCACCGCCACGCACACCTGGTTTGCCGTCGCTGCGGTCGGATGCTTGAAGCCGATCTTGATTTGATCGAGCGGCTGAGGAAGGATATCGAAGCCCAATCGGGCTTCTTGATCGACGACCACCATTTGGCGCTCAACGGCCTCTGTTCAGAATGCTCAAACCTGGAGGCGGCCGGCGAAGATGCCGGCCAGCTTCAGGAGGCTTAGGTCCATGCTCGCCTCGCCGGTCGCCATGCATATACCGGATGGGTTCCTGACGCCGCTGGTGGCGGCCGTTGGCTGGATTTTGGCTCTGGCCAGCCTGAGTTTGGCCGTCCGTCGAACACAGGCTAGTTTGGGCGAGCGCCAGGTGCCAATGATGGGCGTCCTGGCGGCCTTCATTTTTGCTGCCCAGGCCCTCAACTTCCCGGTCGCAGCCGGCACCTCCGGGCACTTGCTGGGCGGCGCCCTGGCGGCGATCTTGATGGGCCCGTGGGCAGCCGGTTTGATGATGTCCGCCGTGGTCATCCTGCAGGGCCTGGTCTTCCAAGACGGTGGCCTGCTGGTGATGGGCTGGAACATGATCAACATGGGCTTCGTTACCGCCTTCGTGGGCTTTGCCGTCTTCAGCCTGGTCCGAAAGGTGATACGCGACCGCGGCAGCGGGCCAGCTGGCGGCCGCGTTCGTGGCAGCCTGGATCTCCGTCGAAGTGGCGGCCATGGCTACCGCCGTGGAGCTGGCGGCTTCCGGGACGTTCCCCCTCAACCTGGCTTTGCCAGCGATGGCCGGCGTGCACGCGTTGATCGGGTTGGGGGAAGCCGTCATCACCGCCGGCGCCGTCGCCTTCCTGCAGGCCGTGCGCCCGGATTTGCTGCAGCGAGGTGAAGGCGAAAATGGGCGGCTAGCCTCGACAGCGGTGGCAGCCGGCTTGGGTGTGGCCTTGCTGGTGGCCTGCCTGTCCCCGTTGGCCTCGCCCTCCCCGGACGGATTGTTGGCCGTTGCTGGCGCCGGCGGCTTTGCATTCCTCGAGCGCTCTGTCCCATTTGAGATCTTTCCCGGCTACAGCGTCCCCTTCATCATGAATCCCGCCCTGGCAACGGCACTGGCGGTTGTAGCGGGTACACTGATTGTGTTCGGGATGGGTTGGCTCATTGGCCGGCTGGCGGTTGGCCGGCGGCGAACGGGCTGATCGCCATTGACGATCCCCACAGGCGGCTTCCAGACAAATCCCACAGCTGCAGCCGTTTTCGATCCGCGGGCCAAGCTCGTGCTGACATTGGCCGCCATTGTCGGGATCAGTTTGCTTCCCCAGGGTGAGTGGCTCCTGTTTGGGGTTGCGCTGGTCGCGTTGATGGCGGTTGGGGCATGGGCGGGCTTGGGACCGCTGCATGCTCTGCGCAAATCGTACGTCGCCCTTCCTTTTGTGTTGGCAGCCCTATCGCTGCCTTTCACCGTGCCCGGGGACGCGCTGGTCCATCTTCCGCTGCTAGGATGGCCGATGACGGTGGAGGGGATCACGCGTGCGGCCAGCCTGATTGCACGCTCCTGGCTGGCGGTGCAAGCCGCCATTCTGTTGACCAGCACCACGCCGCCTGAGTCCATCTTCTGGTCCCTGCGGGCACTGCGAGTGCCCGCCATTTTGGTGGCGGTAGTGGGATTTGCCTACCGCTATCTCTCCCTGCTGGTTGATGAAGCCCGCCGAATGCTTCGTGCGCGCGGTGCCAGAAGCGCCGCGCGCGCCGGCCGCCGGCCATCATTGGCTTGGCAAGGGCAAGTCGCTGGATCGATGGCCGGCAGCCTGTTTGTGCGATCCCTTGAGCGCAGTGAGCGCGTCTACGTGGCGATGCTTGCCCGGGGCTATGACGGCCATATCCATCTGGCGCGTGCCCCGCAGATGCGCTTGCGCGACTGGGCGCTGCTGGCCCTAGCCTCGGCCACCCTGGCCTGGGCCCTGATCGTGGCAGGGAGGTAGCCGATGCACCATCGGATCGAGATCAGCCGACTAAGCTTCGGCTATCCGGATGGCCGTCCGGTGCTGCATGACATCAGCTTGAGCATCGCCCCAGGCGAGAAGGTAGCCCTGGTAGGCCCCAACGGGGCCGGGAAATCCACGCTGCTGCTCCATCTGGCCGGCATATTGCGCGGCCAGGGGGAGATCCGAGTCAGCAGCGTGCCGGTGAGCGATGAGACGCTGCCGACGATCCGCTCGGCGGTGGGCTTGGTGTTCCAGGATCCCGACGACCAACTGTTCTCGGCCAGCGTCTACGAGGACGTGGCCTTCGGCCCGCGCTACATGGGCCTGGACGAAGACGAGGTGGCCGACCGGGTGGACAGAGCGCTTGCGGTCGGTAGGAATGGGAGGTGCTGGGGCCAGAGTTCCCTACCACCTTAGCGGCGGGGAGAAGAAGCGCGTGGCGATGGCTACGGTGCTGTCGATGGATCCAGAGATTCTGATCCTCGACGAGCCCACCCTGGGATTGGACCCGCGGGGACGGCGAGGCATGTCCAGCCTGCTGCATGAGCTCCCGCAGACCATGCTGGTTTCAACGCATGACATGCGGCTGGTCAACGAATTGTTTCCGCGCATGGTCGTCCTCGACGAGGGGCGGATTGTGGCTGACGGCCGGACAGCGGACATAATCCACGACGCTGCCACGATGGAAGACCACGGCCTGGAGGCGGTTTGACGAGCGGCGAGCAGGCGCGTCGGCAGAAGATCGCCTGGGCGAGCTGGATTCGGGATCCGGGACGATGGTCGGCGTTGATCCTGGCAGTGACCGTGCTCGGTGCTGGTTGGATTGCCTTGTCTGCCGTGCCGGCATCGGCGACGACCGGTGGAAAAATCCCAAGCCCGCGGGAAGGTTTTCTCGCCCCGGCGTTCGGACTGCAGGACGCTGACGGGCGAGGTGACTTCACCTCGCTGACCTGCGCGGCCAGGTGGTGGTGGTCAATTTCTGGGCATCGTGGTGCCCGCCATGCAAGGCGGAGATGCCCGATCTGAGAGCGCCTTTCACGGCGCACAGGGTCGAAGGGCCTGGTGATCCTGGGGGTCAACAGCACATTCCAGGACAGCACCCAGTCGGCGCTTGACTTCGCCAAGGCCCAGGGCGTCACCTTCCCGGTCCTGCTGGATCCGACGGGGGAGGTCGACCGGCTCTATCTGGTGCGGGCTCTGCCGACGACGTTCTTCATCGACCGCCAGGGGACCATTCGCAAGGTGGTTGTCGGCGGTCCGATGAGTGAAACTACCCTGACCAGCACTGTGCGCGACTTGCTCGGGGAAGCCCCCTGATGTTGCCCATACTGCAGATCGGCCCGCTGGCCGTTCAGTTGCCCGGGTTGATCTCTCCTGGTGGGCGTCTGGATCGGTGTGACGCTGGCGGAGCGGGCGGCGCCTAAACACGGCCTATCGCCGGCGGATCTCAACAACCTTGTCTTTCTTGGTTTGGCGGCCGGCCTGGTTGGGGCGCGGCTGGGGTACGCCGTGCGCTATGCCGATGTCTATCTTGCCTCGCCGCTGAGCCTGCTGGCACTGACGCCTGTGACCTTGGCCCCGGTGGATGGGACTGCGGTGGGGTTGATTACCTGTCTGGTGTACGGCCAGCGGCGAGCGCTCCCTTTGTGGTCCGCCTTGGACAGCGTGACCCCGGGCTTGGCCGCCGTGGCGACGGCCCTGGGCTTTGCCCATCTGGCCAGCGGGGATGCCTTCGGCGTCGCCGGCCTCGCTGCCCTGGGCGGTGACCCTTTGGGGAGCAGCGCGCCACCCCAGCCAGGTGTATGAGATCCTGGGCGCGGCCGTCATCCTGGGATTGGTCATTCGGCTGGGGACGAAGCCGCAGTTCCCCGGGCTGTTGTTCCTCGCCTTTGCCGCTCTAACCGCCGCCGCCCGCCTGTTCTTGGAAGCCTTCCGTGGCGACAGCGTGATCGTGTTCGGCGGGCTCCGCCAGGCGCAGTTGGTCGCCCTGGGGGTCTTGATTGTGGCCCTGGCAGGGCTGCATTTGCGAGCCCGATCGAAGCCCATACCCAGGACCGATGCGGTGGACGGGGCGGCCGTGTAGCGTGGGGCGTCAGCCCGTGTCGCCTGGGAACCGTCAGATTGTGAAGGTTTTCACAAATCGCGAGTCTGGAGAGGATTTCGAAGGTTGGTGCCCGGGTGAGTCAGCCGGCGGCGCCGTTTTGGATGGCGGCGATGAAAAACAGGAAGAGACAAACCCCTGCCGCGCCGAGGATCAGGCCGGCCAGCGCCGTGGCCCGAGAGCGCCCGGATCCCAGCAGGCCGCCGACCCCTAGGCCGGCGCCTACCAACCCGAGAAAGGCGCTGCTGGCGCCACAGACGTAGAGGGGTGTGCCCGCCAGGCGAATCCACTCCTGGTTGAACCCGACGACGGCGCAGATGCCAATTCCGAACACGAAAGCCACCGAGGCGATGCCCAGCGCCAGGCTGGCGTTCCCCAGGGTGTTATTAGAAGGCGATCCGGACATGACAGGACTCCCCCTGTTCCGAAAGTGATCTAGCCACCGTAGCGGGGGTTTGGGCGGAGATGGCCTAAGACGCCGCTTTGGATCAGGATGCCGGCCGCCAGAGCGGTGGCAAACACGCCGATGGCCAGACCGGTGGACAAGTCCAGACTGAAGGCGATCAGTCCGGCCCCAACGGCCGAAGACAAGAAGACCAGGGCCCATCCGAACGCCCAGGCGGCCGCGAGCATTCCGATCAGACCGGCCGCCAGGGCCACGGCCCAGATCCACAGCCCCATGTCCAGCTTCAACCATTGGATCATGATCAGGGCAAGCATGACCCCCGATAAGAACCCTGCTAGGCGCACCGCCAGACGTTGGATGAAGCGCGCCGCAAATGCACCGATGATGCCTATGACAAGGGCGATAGCGATGGCAGGTGTGCTCGTTGCGCCGTCCGGCAGGAAGTGGGCGGCCAGTTGGAGAGCCACCACGAATCCCAGGCCGGCCACGAAGAGCCAGAAAAGCCTGCGCCCCAGGACCAGCAGCGCCACACCGACCAGGACATTGATTGCCACACCCATCGCCAAGCTCCTATTGATTTGATCTCAGGCAAATAGCCTCTGTCCCGTTGGCATCGGCCGCCATGGGTCAGACGACTCGCGCCGACGGGTGCAAGATCCACGCCTGGGGATGGTGGGTGAAGCCGACATGAGGGTAGTAGGACTTTGCTGCCGGTGCCGCAAGGAGAACAATTATCGCTTTCTCCCCGAGCGCGGCCTGGGTCCGATCGATCAGGGCACGGCCGATACCTTGGCGCTGGTAGGCCTGGTCGACGGCCAGATCGGCCAGGTAGGCGACATAGCAAAAATCGGTCAGCGTGCGTGAGATGCCGACCAGGCGCTCTCCATCCCAGGCGGTCACGATCAGATCGGCCCGTTCGATCATCTCCCGCATGCAGTCCCGGTCACCGACCGGACGCCGCTCCGCCAGGGTCGATGCCCTGTACAACTCGATGGTCTGATCTAGATCGAGGTCCCCCCCGATCTTGTAGGTGATTCCGTCAACGGCTCCGCTCACACCCGCCTCCCAAAGGTCGGCAGGGATCCCCGCGTGGGTTCGCTGCCTTTCAGACTCGGTCCATCCCATCTTCCCCAGTGTATCCGCCTGGGCGGACAAGAGCTGGTGGATGCCCATTCTCGCCAGGGCCAATAGGTCGTCAAGGCGGTCATTGGAGAACGCGCCGCCTTCGGCGGTGGCCTGGATTTCGATGAATTCTTCTTTGGCGTTCATGACAACGTTGCAGTCGACGTCGGCGGCCGAATCCTCTTCGTAGTCCAGGTCAAGCCTTGCCTGGCCTCCGATCAGGCCCACGCTGACGGCGGCGACGGGCGCCAAGAAATTCCGGGGTCGCATTCGCCCTGGTCGATGAGCTTGTGCAGGGCGATGGCCAGCGCCAGGTAGCCGCCGGTGACGGATGCCGTCCGCGTCCCCCCGTCCGCCTGGAGAACGTCGCAGTCGACGATGGCCGTGATCTGCCCCAACTTGTCGAGGTCAAAACCCGCCCGAAGACTGCGGCCGATGAGGCGCTTGATCTCTTGCGAGCGCGCCCTTGGGCCGGCCGTTTCTCGACGGGACCTGTCGTGGGTTGCGCGCGGTAGCATGGCATATTCCGCTGTTATCCACCCGCCGGGGCCACCCCGGACCTCACGCCAACCGGGCACGCCGGGGATCAGGCTGGCATTACACAACACCTTAGTGCGGCCGGTGGCGATGAGGACCGACCCCTCCGGGTAGATGATGAAATCGGGGTGAATTTCAAGGGTGCGCAGCTCCGCCGGCTCGCGTCCATCCGGCCGCTGTTGGGTCAGGGACATGGATTCTCCTGTGTTGACCGTTCAAGCCTACCACATGCGGCGAGGGGCCAATTGGCTGCCTTTAACCCGGGTTTAATCCTGCAAGTGTATAGAGTGAGGTCGTCGGTTCCGTTCTGTCCATTTCAGAGCTTGTTACGGAGGTAGAAAGATGGGAGCAATACTTGCCGCATTCATGATGGCCTTCTCGGCACTTGGCCTGACACAGACGGCGACGCAGGGTGTGAGTCTGTATACGGCCTATCCTTCACAAGTGGTTCGCTCCGGCGACACGGTCGACGTGTCGGTTCAGGTGGGCAACACGGGGCTGCCCACCCAGTTGGTCCAATTGGCAGTCAGCGGGACGCCGGACGGCTGGTCGGCCAACTTCCTTGGCGGAGGGCGAGTGATCCAGGCCGTCTCCGTGCAGACCGATCAGACGCAGACCATCACGCTCAAGGTGGAGCTTCCCGAGCAGGCCGCTGATGGTGACTACAGCATGACAGTGACGGCCAAGAGCGAGGGCGGGCAGGCGAGCCTGCCCTCTGACCTTTACCGTGGGCCAGACATCGCCCACCCGCATCAGCCTAACTCCCAACTTGCCGGTCCTCAAAGGCTCTCCGAAATCGTCTTTCAACTATCGGCTGACGGTCAAGAATGACTCAGACGAAGACCTGTTGGTCAATTTCGATTCCCAACTCCCGGATGGTTTCCAGGTCACATTCAAGCAGGCCGTAGGCAGCCAGGAGGTGACCAGTTTGCCGGTCAAGGCCGGCCAATCCCAGGATGTGGACGCCGATCTCACCCTGCCCAGCGACGTCGCCGCCGGCACCTACGACTTCCAGGTCGGCGTCCAGGCCAAGGACGCCTCGGCGCAGGTCAAGCTTTCGGCAGTCATCACCGGTCAGTCAGCGCTTAGCCTGAGCACGCCGGACGGTCGACTGAGCGCCGACGTCACCGCCGGCAAGACGACCCCCCTCAAGCTGGTGCTGCAGAACACCGGCAGCGCCCCGGCGACGGGGATCCAGTTCGAGTCGTCCCCGCCCGCCAACTGGAAGGTGACTTTCGATCCGGCAACGATCGACTCACTCGATCCGGGCCAGCAGGTCGACGTTACCGCCAACGTTGAGGTGCCAGACAATGTGATCTCCGGCGACTACATGGTCACCCTGACATCCCGCTCAAGCACCAATGACTCGCCGTCGGCCGACTTCCGGCTCACGGTGCAAACCTCGACCCTGTGGGGCATCACGGGTTTGGTTTTGATCGCTATCGCGCTGGGGGTGGTGGCGCTGGCGGTGATGCGATTCGGAAGAAGATAACGCCATGGATGCAGTGATCGAAACCCACGCGCTGACCAAGCGCTATGGCGAGGTCACGGCCGTGGATGGGCTGGATCTCATTCTGAACAAAGGTGAGGTGTTCGGCTTGTTGGGCCCGAATGGCTCCGGCAAGACGACCACGATCTTGATGATCCTCGGGCTCACCGAACCCACATCGGGGAAGGTCCGCGTGCTCGGCGTCGACCCTGCCCGGCGGCCGCTCCAGGTCAAGACCAGAGTGGGCTACCTGCCGGACCAGGTCGGCTTCTACGATGACATGACGGCTCGCGAGAATCTCAGCTACACGGCCAGGCTCAACCGTATCCCGGCCGACGAGGCAGCCGACCGAATCACGTCCGCTATGCGGCGGATCGGCCTGCGCGATGAGGCCGTCGACCGGCCGGTGGGCACTTTCTCCCACGGGATGCGCCAGCGCTTGGGCCTGGCGGAACTGCTGGTCAAGGAGCCCGAGGTAGTCATCCTTGACGAACCGACTCTGGGCCTCGACCCAGAGGCGGCTCGCCAGTTTCTACACCTGATCCGCGGCCTGAAGGATGAGGGGATAACCATTCTGCTGGCCTCCCACCTGCTGCACCAGGTCCAGGCGGTTTGCGACCGGGTGGGGCTGTTCCGAAAGGGGAAGATGTTCTTGGAAGGCCCGGTGCGCCATCTGGCGCATGAGATCCTTGGTGGGGGCTTCGTGATCCATCTCGAATCAGATGATGCGCAGCTCGGCCCTCATCTGGAGGGTCTGGAGCACGCCGTCCGGGTGACATCCGAGGCGGCCGGCCTGTACCGGATCGAAGCGCGCGCCGACCTGCGCCAGCAGGTGGCCAAACTGGTTCTCGACCGGGGTGGCAAGCTGCTCTCGATGCACCTCGACGAACCCAGCCTGGATGAGGTGTACGCGAGCTACTTCGAGGAGGTGCCCGATGCATCGTGAGGGATCTCCCTGGCAGGGCGTTTGGACGGTGATGGCCAAGGAGACGGCCGATCACCTGACGGGCGCCAGGATGACCATCTTGGAGCTCCTGATGTTTCTGGCGTCTGCCGGCGCCATCTACGCCGCGCTGGGTGCGGTCAAGTCCGGCGGTCAAGATCCGTTTGTCTTCCTGACCTTGTTCACCACGGCGCAAGCTCCGATCCCATCCTTTGTGGGTTTTCTGGGCTTTCTGACGCCCCTGGTGGCCATCGCCCTTGGTTTTGACGCCGTCAATGGGGAGTTCAACCGCCGGACCCTGAGCCGCATTCTGGCCCAGCCGATCTACCGCGATGGCCTTCTGTTGGGAAAGTACCTGGCGGGGCTGGTCACGCTATCGATCGTGCTCACCGCCATCTGGCTTCTGGTGGCCGGGTTGGGCCTGATGTTCCTGGGGGTGCCGCCCAGCGGGGAAGAGGTCGCCCGGGCGGTGGTCTTCCTGGCAGCGACGATCGGCTACGGGGGGGTGTGGCTGGGGATCGCCATGGTTTTCTCGGTCGTCTTCCGCCAGCCGGCGACAGCTGCCCTGGCTTCGATCGCCACTTGGCTGTTCTTCACGCTGTTCTGGGGAATCGTGGCCAGTGTCCTGGCAAATACGCTAAGTGCCAATCCGGCATCGGTGCAAGGCATTCTGGCCCAGGCCGGGCTGGAGCAGAACCTGTCGCGCATCTCCCCCAACACGTTGTGGAGTGAGGTGGTGGTGGGGATGCTCCATCCGGCCGTCCGCAGCTTGGGTCTCGTCCTTCCGGTTCAGCTGTATCGCGCCGTGCTCGGATCGCCGCTCCCGTTCACTGAAAGCTTGGGGCTGATCTGGCCCCAGCTGACCGGCCTGGCGGCCGGTGTGATCCTGTTGTTCGCGTGTGCGTACGTGCTCTTTCAGCGCCAGGAGGTTCGCGCCTGACAGTGGCCGACCACCGCACATAACGGGCGCACCCTTTGTGAAGATTGTCACAAAGGGTGCGCCTGGTTGTCCAAGGGCAGCTGCTGATACGAGGGCTTAGTTTTGAAAGGCAGCGTACAGCTGCTGCATGCGGTCGTCTGAGCGCAGGTTGACCAGGTCGGGATCCTTCTTGGACCACTCGATGAGATCCGGGCGCAGCTTCAGGGCGGTCTCCAGCTGACCGAAGGCTTTGTCGATGGCGCCGGCGCGGGCGGAGATGCAGGCGGCGTTGTAGTACAGCGCGCCGAGCCAAGAGGGCGTATCCGCCAACTGGTCCAACTCAGCCAACATGTCGTCTGCCTAAGCCTGGGCAGCCTCACTCATCGCCACGCTCGGTGGCATGTTCCGCCATGTGCATCCAGGGATGGATCAGAAGCGTGCCGGCCAGACGGCGCCAAAGCGGCAGGCCATCCTGCCAGGCGTATCGATCGGATTGCGCCAGGTCGGCCTCATTCAACTGCCCAACGCCTCCGTAAGTTCGTGATGGGTTGCATCCGAGTGGTTCAGGACATCGTCCCACGAGCGGTCGGCGAACGAGTCAAAGAAGACGGCGTTGGCGCTGGTCGGTGTCTTCGTCGGATTCCTCCATGATCGCCGAGGGGTCGTTTCTGAGCCTCAGGACCGTCTGATGCTTCCAGGCGGTGATATGGCCCTGAAGATCCAGGGCGCTCCACGCCTCGGGAGTCCCGTGGCTTGAGCGCGAGTCGGCGGGCAGTCCATCAATGAAGGCCCGTCTCGATGGGCGTACTCGGCTGCAGTGCTTGGATCATCGCCTGAGGGGTGGTCACGGATCTGCCTCCTCGTGGCTGGACCGTCAGAGCTGGCCGGATTCAGCCTACACTACCACGCTCGCCCTGCCCGGGTTTCAAAGAACTTCAAGCAGACCCGCGCAGATTGGGGAAGGAGAAGTCCGGGCTCAATGAAGGGTCGAGCAGGCGATCGCCGCGGCGGTTGGACCAGGCGCAGGTCAGCCCGGCCGACTTGGCTCCCATCACGTCGGTGGCCGAGCCGGCCACATGCAGAATGGCGGCGGGCTCGAGCTCCAGGTCGTCGCAGGGGAGGCGGTAGATGGCCGGGGCCGGTTTGTACGCGCCCGGCCGTTTCACCGGAGTAGATGGCGTCGAACGGCGTCTCCAGGCGATCGGCCAGCGCGCGGCAGCATCGACTCGTCGCCGTTGGACAGGATGGCAGTCCGGTGACCGCCTTCTCGAACGGCCTTGAGCACGGCGTTGGCCTCTGGCCAAGGGTCGAGCTCATCCCAGGCATCGACCAGCCTTGGCGGGCGGCCTCATCCAGTTCGTCGCCGGTCTGGTCGAGCGTCAGATCCAGCGCCCGGCGCGTCACGAGCCGGAAGGGCACCCGGCCTTTCCCAAGGGCGTTGCTGATCAGCGCGTAGTGCATCTGAGTCCGGCGCCAGGCCTGCACGAGCGCCCCCGCTCCAATCAGTCGTGCCCAAGGCGTCGGCGACGCGCCCCGTCAAGCTGCTCTCAATGTCGAACAGAGCGCTGTAAACATCGAAGGTCACGAGCTCGATAAGCCATGCTGCCCGCTCCATGATGGGCCGGGATCGGCGATCCCGTCCCGGGAAACGTCGAGGCGTGATGCACCCGACCCATTGTGGCACGCCCCGTCCCTGGCGGCGCAAATCGGGCTTGCACCTTGGCGCTGAGGTGTCACGAATCTACTGCTGGCCGGTGTTTAATAGGTGAGGGGCGGCTTGGCATTCTCGCCGTCTTCGACCGGCATCGGCGGATGTCAAGGGCGTGCTATGCAGCCAGATCAATTCGAAGATGTCTTTCACCGCCATTTCACCGGGTCCACGGCGTCGTTGCTCGCCTCGTGGGCGACGCCGACGAAGCCGAAGACCTGACGCTGGAGGCCTTCTGGCGTCTGTGGCGCACGCCAGGGGTCGAGGACGGCAGTCCTGCGGCCCTTGGCTGTACCGTGTGGCCACCCGGCTAGGCTACAACGCCCTGCGGGCCCGAACCCGCCGATCAGCACACGAGCAGGCGGCGGCCGAGCAGGACAGATGCTCGAGCGTGGGCCAAGACCCGGACGGAGAAGCAGAGCAGCGGATCCGAGCGCGAGCGGGTGCGAGTCCACCCTGCGCGTCTGCCTGTCCGCCATGCCCAGATCCTCAGTTTGACGCATGGCCGGGATGAGCTACCGAGAGATTGCCGCACCATCGGACGTGAAGACCAGTTCAGTCGGGGCCTGTTGGCCAGGGCGGAGTCGCAGTTCGAAAAGATCTATCTGGAGACTTGGGTCAGCTGGCGATGAATATCGGTTGATGCGTAAGGAGGCAGCCATGCATTTGAATGATGCACAGTTGAGGGCACTGCTCGACGGCGAGTTGGCGCCGGCTGAAGAGGCCGAGCTGAGGCAACACTTGTCTGACGTGCTCAGCCTGTCAGGCGCGGCTTGGCCGAGGTTGAGCAGCGGGCCGATTTCGTGGCCGGTCACATGGCACATGCTGACTCGCGCCGGTCCAGTGCCGGCGCTCAGGAGAGGGTTTGGCGCGGATTGAGAGTCGCGCATGGCTCGAGACCAATCCGTCAAGAACGCCCCGCTGGCGGCCTCGCTGGAGTTTGGGTTGGGCCATGGCAGGAGTGGCGGCGCTTCTGCTGGTTTCGCTGGCTTTTGCCCCGGTGCGGGTTTGGGCGGGCCAGTTTCTGGGACTGTTCCGGGTCAAGGAGATCACGGTTCTGCCAGTCGACGTGACCCAGCTGAGCCAGCTGTCAGGCGACACGCCCTTCACAGAGCAGGTGGCCAAGATCATCAGCTCCGAGATCACGATGGTGCGCCCGCCTCAGGATCCGAAGCTGGTGGGTCCGTCGCCCAGGCCAGCGCACGCTGTCGGTTTGAGTGTGCGGCTCCCAGCTTCTCGCGCAGGATGCGCCGAAACTGGTCGTGCAGTCATGGCGAGGCATTCAAGATGACCATCGACCGGAGTCAGGCGCAGGCATTGCTGGATGAGCTTGACGGGGGCAAGCTGACGCTGCCGCAGGCGTTGGACGGGGCCCAGATCAGACGTCGACATCCCGGCCGGCGTCACGGCTGGCTACGGTGATTGCCCGGGCATCGAACTCTCCGACCCATCTCAGGCGGGCACCAGCGGTTCGCCTGGCCGCCGCTACATCAACTGCGTGATGCTGGTCGAGGTCCCCAGCCCGACGGTCAATACGCCGCCGGATCTGGATGTTTCCCAATTGGCTGCCATCGGGCTTCAGCTCAGCGGGATGAGTCCTGCCGGAGGCCGAAGCCTACAGCCAGACGGTCGACTGGACCTCGACCCTGGTGATCCCGATCCCTCGCAACGGCGCATCCTACCGAACAGTGAAAGTCGACGGGGTCAAGGGTTACCTGATCGAACGGCCGGTGGACGATGCACCCCAGTATGTACTGGTGTGGACGAAGGGCGGAATTCTGTACGCCATCGGCGGGCTTGGGGACGGTGCGCAGGCTGCCATCGACATGGCCAACTCGCTGCCTTGAACCGGTCTGCTTCGGGAACGGCTTGAGATAGAATCCGACTGATGGCGTCAGAGCTGGCGATTCAAACCCATGCGCCTGCGGAAGGAATTCGGCCGCACGGTGGCTGTCCAGGGCCTCACCCTCGAGGTGCCTCGAGGCGAGGTCTTCGGATTCCTGGGACCCAATGGCGCCGGCAAGACCACATCGATCAAGATGCTCTTGTCTTTGGTGGCGCCTACGAGCGGCGAAGCCCAGACTCCTCGGACGGCCGATTTCGGACCGCAGGCGTCCGGCGCCGGGTGGGCTTTCTTCCGGAGCACTTTCGGTTTCACGATTGGTTGACAGCCGAAGAGTTTCTCGAGCTCCACGGCCGGCTGTTCGGGATGGCCGAGGGCGCTCATTCAGCGCAAGATCCCCGAGCTGTTGGACCTGGTGGGGCTGACACCGTTTCGCCAGGCGCAGCTGCGCACCTTTTCCAAGGGCATGCTGCCAGCGCGTCGGACTGGCCCAGGCGCTGATCCACGACCCGGAGCTTGTCATTCTGGACGAGCCGACGTCGGGCCTCGATCCGGTGGGCCGGCGACTGGTCCGGGA
Source organism: uncultured Chloroflexia bacterium (assembly GCA_963727915.1). GTDB lineage: Bacteria > Chloroflexota > Anaerolineae > Anaerolineales > E44-bin32 > CAWAND01. The sequence goes on from CAVSID010000001.1 coordinate 1,092,971, forward strand.
CATCATCCAGGATCTTGCGGCGCCAGGGCACGACGGTGTTCTTGAACTCCCACTTCCTGAGCGAAATCGAAATCACCTGCGACCGGGTGGCATTCATCAAGCAAGGGGAAGTGGTGCAGACCTCCAACCTGGACGAGTTGATGGAAGCCGACACGCTGGTGCAGATTAGGGGCGCGGGCTTTCGGAGGCCGTGTGGCCGGGCTGCGGCAGTGGGGGCAGGATGTGGACCGCGCCGACGGTGAGGTCCGCATGCGGCTCGCCGACCCCGAGGCACTGGCCGACGTGACGCGCTATCTTGGTCGCCCAAGGCGTGGATGTGTTGGCGCTGACGCCGATCGCATCCCACCCTGGAGGACGTCTTCGTGCGGATCGTCGGTTCGGAGGGCGGGCTGTGAGCCCGCTGCTGGTGATCACCCGCCTGACGCTGTTGGAGGCCTCGCGGCGGCGGATCCTGCAGGCGGCGATCGTGCTGGGCGTTCTGTTCCTGGGCCTGTTCAGCGTTGGGTTCTATTTCATGCGGGGCACGGTCGAGACGGCGGCTTCCAGCGCGCCGGCGGCCGATATCGGCCTCAAGGAGTTCTACAACTTCCTGCTCATGGCCGGCCTGTACGCCATCAGCTTTCTGTCGATCGCCATGGGGGCCATTCTGGCGGCGGATACGCTCGCCGGAGAAGTGAATTCGGGGACCATCCAGGCTCTGGTCGCCAAGCCGATCCGCCGGGCCGAAATCGTGCTCGGGCAAGTGGTTGGGCTTCGCCTTGCTTCTGGGCGCATACCTGGTGCTGATGGCCGGCGGCGTGATGCTCAGCGTCTGGCTCCAGACGGGCTACGCCGCGCCCAACATCCTGGCCGGACTGGGCCTGATGTACGCCGATTGCCTGCTGATCATGACCGTGACCCTGGCATGCAGCAGCAGCCTCTCCACGCTCGCCACCGGCGGGGTGGTCTTCGGCATGTACGGGATCGCTTTTCTCGGCGGGTGGGTGGAGCAGCTGGGGACACTGGCCGGGCAACATCACGGCAGTGAACATCGGCATTCTATCGAGCCTGGCGGTTCCCAGCGAAGCGCTCTGGCGCCGGGCAGCGTTCGAAATGACTTCGCCCCTGGTCCAGCGCATTGGCTTCTCCCCATTCTCGGCCGCCTCGCCCCCCAGCAACTTGATGGTGATCTATGCCGGTCTGTACTTCTTGGCGGCGCATGGCCCTCGCCATCCGTCAGTTCAACCGGCGGGATCTGTAGGGACCGCTATCCCTAGGTTGTCCTACAAGTCGAGTTGAGAGCCGTCAGCTACGATCGGCCGGTCAGGCGCTTTGGGCGCTGGTCGAGGATTCGGCTGGGTGTCCGGCGATGAAGGGCCAGGAACGCCAGGGTCGCCAGGACCCCGACGGCGCCGGTGGCGTACCAGAGCAGGTGCGGGTCGGCGTTGTCGAGAATCAAGCCGGCCAAGATAGGCCCAATTCCAAATGGGATGCCGAACGAGAATCCAAAGATCGCCATGTAGCGGCCGCGCATGTGCTCGGGTGCCATGCGCGCCGTGAGCGCCTGCGAGACGGGTGAGACCAGCATTTCGCCCACGGTCAGGATCACGATCGCCAGAGCGAAGAACGGCATCGTAGACACAAACCCGTACAGCCCGAAGCCTACGGCGTACAAGCCGGCGCCGAGGGCCATGATCAGCATCGGCGGATACGGCTCGATGCGGCGCGTGATCGGAAACTGCATGAAGACCACCATGATGGCGTTCAGGCTCAGGAGCAGACCGTAGCCCGATTCGGGCACGCCTTGAACGTCCCGCAAGATAGACGCCAAGAGTGGCGCCCAGGTTCATGTAGGTAACCCCATCAAGATGCAGGCACCCAAGAAATGCCATGAAGACGCCATCCCGCAACACCACGACATAGCCGCGAAACGAGCCGCCAACGGTTTCCACTTCGGCCCCGGGCTCGAGCTCGGGCCGGGTCTCGGGCAGAACGCGCCAGACGAGCACCGCTGTGATCAGGCTGATAACGGCGTCGGAAAGGAACAGCGCCAGGTAGGAATGGGAGGCCAGCAGCCCGCCGATGGCCGGGCCGATCGTCGCCGACAGATTGAAAGCGACCCGGATGATCCCGTAGCCCTGGGCGCGCTGGCGCTCGGGGAGCATGTCAGCCACCATGGCCTGCCGGGCCGGGCCGCCGGTGTCGGTGACGACACCTGATATGAGGGCGATGACATAGAAGAGCTGCAGGGAGTCGACCAGTCCCAAAAGCACGCTGCTAAGCGAGGAGGTGATCAGGCTGAAGATGATCATCCCTTTGCGGCCGAGGCGATCGGTCAACGCTCCCCCAAGCATGCTGCCGACGAAGCTGGAGACGGAGAACAGGGCGAACAGGATCCCCACCTCCGTCATCCCGACACCAAATCTGTGTGTGATGTACAGGGAGAAGAACGGGAAAAGCAGGAAACCGCCCAACTTGTCGATGAACGTCACGCCTACCAGGGCCCAGAAGGGTCTTGGGTATTCGTGATAGGTGTCGGACAGGCGAGCAATTTGACGTTGCACGTTTATCCCTCGGCGCGGCTGGCGCCGGTCCTTTGGTGCCGTCCATCCGCTTCAGTCGATTGAGGGGATGAAGAAGAAATCAGGGTTGGATGGGTGTCGCGCTGCGCCGGCTCAGCCAGGTTGGGGCGCCAGCCCACCATCATCCCATATGGGGCGGACCTTGTCCAGATCTGTGTCAGGGTGCAAACGTGCCGGAGGCTTAGGCCTCTTCGTCGGGACGCCTGGGAATCAGAGTCGCCAATCCGATGACCAGGACGCCCTCGCTCGCCAGGAGAAAGTTGGAGGCGGTGCCCCGGGCGAGCAGGACCAGCCGGATTTGGTCGAAGACCGGGTTCGAAAGAAACTCGGCCAAACCCGGGATGGTGCTGAAGGTCAGCGGCACGAAGGCAGCGAAGAACACCCCGGTCAGGAAATACAGCAAAGTTGTGAAGACCGTGGGTCTGGCTCGGAATGAGCACGATCCAAAACAGGGCGAAGAGCAGGATCACCATCACCAGGTCAACCACGATCCCCCACCACAGCTCGGGGCTGATGGCGAGGCTGCGCTGAACCTGGGCCTCCAGGGTTCCCTGGCCTACATCCAGCAAGAAACTAACGGAAAGCGTCACGATCAAGCCCAGAAGAGCTACAAAGTCGGACATCAAACGAGCCTCCGGCGAGATCCGGTTGGCACCGGTTTGGGAACGATGGCGAAGCTAACCCCAAGAATACCGGAATCGCGCCCAATGTCCAATGGTCAAAAGGGTCCCGGCCGCCCCGGCTTTTCCCACCTTCCCCTTGACAGGCCAGGCGAAACACTGTATATTATGTGCATAACCCGTTTTACCGGGTAATCGCATAAAGTGGGAGTTTGTTCCAATGCCCATCAGAAGCCAAGAAGTGATCCGGGAACAAAAGCGCACCGTTCTCGAGGTGGGGCTGGAGCCAGCGGCCAACGCGCTGGGCAGTTTGCACATGCTGGTTGAGCTTGAATGGCTTTCTGGGCTGGACGATTGGGTGGTAAGGACGGCGGACAAGATGAGCGCAGGGCCAGCGGCGCAACAACCAATTGGCCTTGAACGGCTTCTTCTACGCCGTGGTCCCATCGCAGAGCTGGCCAAGCTTTCCGGCCTACATCGATCATCTTCAATCCCTGGATGGACAGCAGCTGCAGGAACGGCTGATGCGCCGCTACGCCAGCCTGCCGGTTCGACCTGGGAGTGGGGGCGGACGTTGACCCCGACGACTGGGCGTGGGCCCTGGGGTCTGCCGAAGACTACCTTTCTTTTTTGGGGACGCGCTTCAAGGATGAGATGATCGACGCCGATTTGGAGACGGAAGCCTATCGGCTGGTTGCCGCACCCGGAAGAAATGAAGACCATGCTCGTCTCGCATTTCACGGACATGTGGACGTCCTATCTCGAGCCGGAATGGGAGCAGGTCGAACCGATGCTGGCCACGTCGGCTCAGGGCGTTTCAGGACCTTGATCTGGACCGAATGACGCTGGAGGCAGCCTTTGATGCCATCACCCAACAGCCTCCGTCCAAAGTCCTGGAGTGGATGAAAGACGTGCAGCGGGTGGTCTTCGTACCCTCGGCCCACACCGGGCCCTACACGAGCCATCTGGCGGCGGAGAACACGGTCTGGGTGCTGTTTCAGCGCCCGGATGCCTGCCGGGCGGGAGCAGGAGGCGCCGGATCTTTCCCGGGCCGAGCTTCTGTACCGGCTCTCGGCGCTGGCGGAAGACACACGACTGCGCATCCTGGCGGACATCCGTGATCAAGGCGAGCTGTCTTCACAGGACATCATCGAGCGGCTGGGCGTGAGCCAATCGACGGCGTCGCGTCATCTGCGGCAGCTCAGCGCCACCGGCTTCTTGTCGGAGAGGCGGACCGAATCGGGTAAGTGGTATCGACTGAATCCGGAGCGCATCGAGCTCACCCTTCAAGCGCTGCGCACCTATTTATCCTGAATTACCGGGCCGGGTGGCGGACGCAGGCAGTCCGTTAGCAGAAGGGTCGAACGGCCTTTTAGAGCGGGAGGACGACATGTTGTCTTGGCGAGATGTGCTGGATCAAGAGGCAAGAGGGGACGAACTTCAGAGGCAGGCCATGCGCTGGCGGCTGGTGCAGTCTGCGCAGCCCGCCGAGCCACGGCGACGGGCCGTCTGGCGGGGAGCATGATCCGCCTGGGTGCCTGGATGGAGCGGACGGGCTGTCGGCTTCAGAGCCGGTTCGCCAATATTGAGCCGCGAGTCCATGCTGGCGGCGTCAGGCGCCGAAACCCAATTGCATGGTTGCTCGTGACCTCCACGGGTTGAGCGATCCCACGCAACATCGGAGGCAAGGGGCCAGGCCGCAAGAGGGCCTGGTCCCCTTCTTCTATCCCGGCGCCCTCCACCTATCGCTTATCCCCCCGGTTCATTCGTCGACATGGGCCGGCGGCCCGGCGAGACATCCGCAGTGCTGCCAACCCGTGACGGCACAGGCGACAGCCCCGCCGGCGAAGAACCAGCTGGACAATGTCAGACTCAGGATGGCGCAGAAGACGGCGAAGGACCACAGCTCACCGCCCGAAAGGTACAGCATCAATGGCCGGCGGTAGCGCAGGCTGCCCTCCAACTCACGGGAAATGCGCGCCCGCCGGTAGATCAAGCAGATTCCGAGCATGCCGAAGCAGGATGACGCTCTCCCTCAGGAGCAGGGCGCCGACAAGGAACTGCATCGGCTGGATCCAGCCAACGAAGCCCACCGAGAGCCACCAGATGGCCGCCCAGGCCAGCCGAACTCGCCACCCAGGCGAACAAGAAACGCGGGCTGAACCAGCGCAGCTGGTTGACGTCGTCTTGGAAGGCCGGGGTGAGCTCCATGCTCCCCTCGAAGACGATGTGCTCATTGGCCCCCTGCAGATACAGCCGCGCCGTGGCAATCGTGGAAACGTAGTCGGCAACGTAGACGATGGTCCACGCCAGCAGCACCCAGCCAAGTTCCCCAGCCCAATGTCGGGTCCATCGGCTACCTCCAGAAACCGTGATTCGGAATCAACCTCGGCAGCCCCAAGGCCTTTGTGAAAAAACGCACAAACCGTCTGCCGGCTTCTCATTCCGACGTTGCTGGGGATCCTTGCAAAGTCATTCTCAATCAGCCTGCCCGAGCGCGCTGAAGATGCGGCCTGAGCGTCCTCGCCCTCCACCGTGATGCGGATGCGATGGCCGCGTTCGACAGCCCGCGTTGAGCACCTCCAGGATGCTCTTGGCATTTGCCTCGGGCCGCCCGAGGCCGAGGTTGACCAGGTGAATTTGCGATACGAAGCGGTTGGCGGTCCTGATGAACATGGCTGCCGGGCGAGCGTGGAGCCCGGCCCCGTGTTCTACCACGAACTCGCGTTGGAGCCTGGGAACCGGCGTCTGCTTCACGACTCCCCCGTGCGATCCGGGGCCGCCCATCTTGTCGGAGCGGGGCCTAGCGGACAAGGGCACCGACCAGCTGGAATATGCCCAGCAAGTCGGCAGCCGAGACGATCACGATGGCCACCAGCAGCCGGCGCACCCAAACGCGCGCCCTTCTCGGCGGCCACTCTGGCCGCCACCCAGGCGCCCAGCATGTTGCCGACGGCAAGGATCAACCCAACCAGCCAGTCGACCTGGCCGTTGCGTACGAACACCGCCAGGGCGAACAGAGTGAAGAAGAGGACCAGCCCAACCTTGACAGCGTTGGCGCGCACGAGATCGTAACCGACACTGAGCACGAGCCCGGCCAGCAGGAAGATTCCCACTCCGGCCTGGATGAAGCCGCCATACACGCCGATCCCGAAGAAGATCAGGAGCTGAAGGAGCGAGGGTCGGTGTGTAAAGCGCTCGAGTGTGCCTTGGAGCCAACGCTGCGGGCGAACGAGGATGACCACCAACATGATCACCATGACGGCGCCGATCGTTCGCCGCATGAGGTCCTCGTTCAGGTTGACGGCGATCTGGGCGCCGAGAACGGAACCGACGACAGCCGGCAGCCCGAGCCAGAAGACGCCGCGTAGGTCGAGCAGACTCGCGGCGGTGGAAACTCGCCCCGGCAACGACGTTCTGCAGGACGATCGCCACCCGGTTGGTGCCGTTGGCAATGGTTGCCGGCAGCCCGATGAAGATCAGCATGGGCAGCGTGACAAGCGATCCCGATCCGGCCAGCGTGTTGATGAACCCGGCCAAGAAGCCGGCCCCGATCACGGCGGGTATGAGATACCAGGCCACTGCAACCCCTTCTTATCGGCTGATGTCCGGGCACATTGATCCTGGCGTCAGCCCGGACAGCGGTCGTTGGGAACCGGCAGGCTACGACGTCGAAGGCCCATTCGCCGGAGCGCATCACGGGTTCGGCGTCGCCCTCGGCGGACAGGCCGTCGATGTCCATGTTCCCCGAGCCGATCATGAAATCGACGTGGATCTTGCTCAGGTTGCCGCCAGCGGCCACGAAGGCTGCCTCGTCCATGCTTTCGCCGCCATCGATGGTGCCCATGTAGGCCCGTCCCAGGGCCAGATGGCAGGCGGCGTTTTCGTCGAACAGGGTGTCGTAGAAGAGCACGCCGGACTGCGCCACCGGGGAGCTGTGGGGCACGAGCGCCACTTCGCCCAGGTGTGCCGCGCCTTCGTCGGTGGTGAGCAAGCTGGACAGGAGCGCATGGTTGACGGAGGCGTGCGAGTTGACCACCCGACCATCCTTAAAGGTCAGATGGATGCCTTCGATCACCCGTCCGCTGACGCTCAGCGGCATCGAGGCGGTCACCGTGCCTTCGGCCCGTCGCCGGTCGGGGAGCGTGTAGACCTCCTCGGTCGGCATGTTGGGGATGAAGGCAATCCCCGAGCTGGAGATGCTGCCCCCGCCGTGCCAACGGTGGCCGGCGGGTAGGCCGATCGTCAGATCCGTGCCGGGGGCGCTGTAGTGCAAGCGCATCGAAGGCCTTGGCGTTGAGGTAGTTGTAGCGGGCCGCCAGGTGTTTGACGTGTTGCCGCCAGGCCTCCACCGGGTCCGGCTGGTCGACGCGGCAGATGCGGAAGACCAATTCCCATAGCGCATCCAGTCGCGCTTCGGGCGGCCAGGTCAGGCAGGACGCGATCGGCCCAAGCGGCGACCGGGATGGCGATGACGCACCAGTTCGTCTTGTCGCTTGGTCGTGACTTCTGCGGTGGGGAAGAAATCGTCCTGGGTCTTGCGTTGAAAGGCGGCCGTCAGCGCTTCGTCGTGGCCCTCGAGCAAATTCGGAGGATAGGCATGCACCGAGAGATAGGCGCCGCCCTGGCGGACATGTTCGGCAGCAGCCTGGTAGCGCCAATCGGGAAAGGAGTTCGACCCAGTCCATGCCCCGGTTTTCGAGGGCCATCAGGGTCAGATCGACTGTCTCCCCAAATCGGCTCGACCGATCGGGCACCGGCGGCGTAGGCAGCCCTGGCCAACGCGCGGATGAGCGGGAGCGACCTCCAGAGGTACTCCGAACCGAATGCTCGGATCGGCGATGAGCAGGGGCTGTTCTGTCTGCAAATTCAACCCGGTACGGATGATCAGCTCGGCATAGCGCTCCAGGGAAGCTTCGAAGTCCATCGACATGGCAGTCGTCCTCCAGACGGTAGCAAAAGCCGGGCCCACACGGCTTGGGCCCGGCGGCCATTGTCGCGCCTGAGCTTGCGCATGCGACAAGCTCAGCCGGCCCGAGATGACATTGTGATGAATTTCACAAGATCACCTGCGGGCCGGCGTGTGTTTCACACAGGCGAGCGAAGGCTGGCTTGCTCTAGGGCCGTCCGGCGTTGGTCAGAAGGATGAAGTCGCCCTGGGCGATCTGCGTTGGGTTGCTTCCATCGGCTCCAACCGTCCACAAGCTGTCCCCGGCGCAATCGGTGCCGCAGGGGACGGAAAACCCCTGGAGGAGCAGGCTCTGATCGTTGAGCCATGCGACAACATGGTAAAAGCCGCTGGGAGTGTCCACAATCGCTTGCGACCCGCCGTTCAGGCCATCCGAGACGGCGACCCATCCTCGCTCTCCGTCGGGGTTACCGGCGGCTGAGGCATAGGCAATCCGGCTCCCGTCCGGGCTAAATCGGGCGCTGCCGAGCAGATAATCCTGAGCGAGACCGCTGGGCGGCGTGATGGTTGTTGGTTGGCTACCGTCCAAACGCTCGAGCGTGATCTCCCCCTGCGGGCAGTGCGAGGCCACCAAGGTTGCGTCTGTGGAAAGCGCGTCCAGACAGAGCCCGCTGCTCCCCTGGGGCACAAATTCCACCATGGGAGTCACTTGGCCGTCGCTGGGATTGAGTCGGTACAGGCTGGAGGCGCCCCCGAAAGGAATGTACCCCCCGATGCCCCACGGTTCGCGGCTAAACAACAGGGATCCCCCATCCGCGCTCCAGCCCTGGACCAGCAGGTGCGTGGGGAAGGTGGACTGCAGCGTCTCCGAATAGACCGGTCGGATCGATACGCCGTTTGGGTCACTTACGTAGATGGTTGACTTGTCGCCTTCCACCCTGGGCGCCACCGACCAGGCCAGCATGGGCGGCTGGTCACCATTTCCGGGCCAGACGGCGAGGTTGTGGTCGGGGCTCTCGATGAAATCGACCTGGTACAGACCGTCTGGCTTGGTCATCAGGACAGTGGGCATCGGATGGAAGGAATCAAAGGCGTAAGCGTAGATCTGCCCCTGGACCACACCGCCTTCCGGCATCAGCCCGGTTGTCGGCAGCGCCTTGGCGTCGAGATCAGCGCCGGTGTCGATCACTTGGAGCTGCCCCTGATCGTCCCAGATGGCGGCGTGCACATGCGTCGGGAAGAATTGTTCGTCCCAGCCAAAGTCGACGTCGGCCATCGATTCCCCGGCGTGCAGGGTAACATCGAAGGCCACCGCGCCCGGCTGGAGCTGTGGATGGGTCCATTCGCCTGCGGGCAGCAGGTTCTGATTAGCGGCGGATGTCGGGTCGACAGACACACAGTAGGCCCCGGCATCAAGCCCCGAGAAGCCGTAGCTTCCATTGGCGTCCGACAGCGAGGTCTGCAGCACGTCTCCACCGGGGCAGGCACCGGCCGCCAGGGAAAGGGTCACACCTGCCAGACCAGGCTCAGATGCTTGGCGGCTGCCGTCGGCATGGAACCGGCCCAGGGCTGTGTCCTCCTGGACACAGCCCGGCGGCGTCTGTGTCAAAGCAGGCTCGCCGTCGGCGCCCGAGTCACACAGATCGTGCCAGACCACCCCTTCGATCGAGGCCAGGGCGAATCCGGCGGGGGTGGCATCGGTGCTTCCCGAATCCCCCGGTGTTGGATTGACAACGGCCGGGCTCTGGCAGGCTGCCGCCACCAGGATGAACAGCCCGAACAGGGTCGAACGGACTGCGTGTTTCATTGCGATCTCCCCTTGAAGCCGGCGGTCCCGCCCGCCTGCCGGCTCAGTGGTTCCGTGTGACGATGTGATGCCGCACCCTAGGCGGGGGTGCGGCATTCGGAGGATCGGATCATAGCATGGACGAAGTAAAATGTGATCTGTCGTTTGTCACCGGCGATAAGGGACGAACGCGTCTCTGGCGTTGCGGCGGCCCTGCGGGTTAGGGGACCCCGTCGCAGGCATGGGGCAGCTGCCCCGTGGCGTCGGACAGGCTGCTGGCGGTGGCCACTTGTGCCGATTGAATTGCCAGCGGCTGAAAGGGGGGTGTGCCCTGAATGGCGGGCTGCGAAAGATGCAGCACGTAGCACCCGGCGAAGAACTGCGTCCCGCTGGTGGTTTCGGCCGCCAGGGCCACCGGAAGCCGGTAGTGGAGCTGCCCGGCGCCAGCGTCGGCCAACGGCTCGCCCAGGGTGACGGAGACGCTGTCGGTGCTGGCATAACCCGTTTCGAAAGCATTGAAGGTGGGGAGATCGGGCGAGGCCGGCTCCCAATACCAATACGCACGAACATACTCCTTGCGGTTGACGGCGTTGAACAGCGAACGGATGACCTGAGTCGGCCCGCTTCGGTCGTCGAGGTAGATGGACGCGTCCACGCCGGTGGCCGGCGTGGTGGGCTGGGGGGTGAGCACCGGCGCTGGTCCCGTGGCGATGCCATCGCAGGCGTGCACCAGCAAGCCGGCGGTGTCGGCGCTGTTGTCCTCGGTTTGCAGCGTGCCGGCGCGGATGGCCAACGGCTGGAAAGGCGGCTCACCTTGAATTGCAGGCTGGCCGAGGTGGAGGGTGTAGCAGCCGGCAAAGGTCTGTAGATCGCTGGAAGTGGATGTCGACTTCAACACCACCGGGACCGTGTAATAGAGCTGGCCGGCGCCAGCGTCGCCCCCCACCAGACCCAGGCTGACCTGGACATTGTCGGTGTCCTGGTACCCCTGCTGAAATTGTTCGAAAGATGGCAGATCCTGCGCGCTGTCCTCCCAATAACCATAGGCGCGCAGATACTCGTGCCGGTTGATGGCGTTGAACAATGACAGGATGACACCCTGCGGGGTGCTGCGGTCATCGAGATAGCCCGGCAGCGCAGCGCCGAGGGTGGCCGTGGGGGAGGGGACGTCGATGCGGGCGTGTCGGTAACGGCGGACAGGGGGGTGTCACTGGCAGCCGGGGATACCGGAGCGCTGGTTGGCGCCACCGTGGCGGTCGCGACGGCACCGGTGCCAAGATTGCAGGCAATTAGACTGCCGGAAAGGGCGAATGAGACAATGAGCATCACCTTGAGTTTTCGAACCATCGCATCCTGCCTTGTTTGATAGACCGCCGCTGGTTGCGCATGGAGAGTGGGAACGGATGGGGGCGGCACCGACCCAAAAACCGGGCTCTCCCAGCTGGCTGCGGGGATAGGAGCGCCGGTCTGAGGTGAGTCTACCACCTTGAGGAGATTGGAGCGGCGAAGGTCAGGGCGGGGTGCCGTTTTCCTGCGTGAGAACGCGGAGGCCGATATGGTGATCTTGGTATTCGGGTGGATCCTCAAAGTGACGGTAGGCTGCCCGGGCGACGTAAGGCACGCTCCCCCACCAGCCGCCCTTCTCCACCTTGCGGAAACCGCGCTCTGGTCCAGGCGGGTCTTGCACCGGGCTGTTTTCGTAGTAATGGACATCCAACCAATCGGCCACCCATTCCATCAGGTTGCCGCTCATGTCGTGGGCGCCCACCCAACTGGCGCCCGTGGGGAAGCTGCCGACCGCCATGCTTCCCTGGCTGTCGACGACATTCGCCCGAGTTGCATCCCATGCGTTCCCCCAAGGGTAGACCAGGGAATCCGGTCCGCGGGCGGCGTACTCCCACTCGGCTTCTGTCGGCAGGCGGCCCCCACGCCAACGGGCGTAGGCGTCGGCTTCGAACCAGGTGACGCAGGCCCGAGGCTGATCCGGGGCAGTGCCCTCACACTCCCGGGGCGGTGGGACGATCTGGTGCGTCAGCCAGTCCCAGCCTTCAGCTGACCAATAGGCTTCGTCAGAGTAACCGCCTGCATCGACAAACGCCTGAAACGCTGCGTTGGTCACTTCGAACTTGTCCAACCAGAAACCAGAAGTGATCTCGACCCGGTGCTGCGGGGCCTCGCTGGCCGGCTCGCGGTCAGCCCAGGGCGGTACGGCCAGTCCTTCGGCGCCGTCGCTACCCATCATGAACGACCCCGCCGGCACCCAGACCTGCTCGATGCCGCGGGCATCGCTGCGTGTCTCGCCCAGTGCGTGGCGCGGCGTGGCAGATGGCGTTGGCGGCATCGGCATCTCCGATTTGGTCGGGGTTGCGGGAGCAGATTGTGTCTGGCAGGCCGCAATCAACAAAAGCCCGAGGGCGGCGAATGCGGCCGGGCGAATTCTCATTTCGCGCGATCCCTTGTAGGTGGCCAGAAGTCAACCATACGGAATACGCATCTGCGTTCCCAGCGGTTCATCGCCTTCGATGGAAAGTAGGGGGGCCTAGTCCATCGCAGCGCCAGAGGCGGGCGAGAATTCGCGCCATACAAATACCAGTGGCAGGGCCAGGACCGCCAGGACGGCGGTGTTGAAGGCAACATTGAAGCTCACGCCCCAGGCAAGGGACGCCCCGGTGTCGAGGGCGTACCAGGTGATCAAGACGGCTGCCAGACTGTTCCTGACCCGGACCTGGTGGCGCTCAAATGCTACATGGGCCACCAGCGACACGAGCAAGCCCAGTCCGGCTATGGTGGCGCCCCAGGTGGCATAGATCCAGTTTCTGAATGCAACCGCCGCTGGAGGGACGGGGTCCCCGTGCCAAAAAACCGGATCGATGCGCTGGTTGAACGGCTCGAAGGCCGGGGTCGAACTGGCCAAGGTCATCATCAGCCCAAACAAAGCCATTCCCACCGCCGCAACTATCAGCCAACCCCGCCAGAACCGAAAGTGATCCATGTTGCTCCCTTTCTCCTGATTTGGGCGCAGACGTGATGCCCAAGGCAGGACCTCATACCACCCAATGGCTGAGGCGGCGCTCATTCCTATTTGTGAAACTCATCACAATCAACGGTCAGCGGCCCCGCCCGGATTCCGCAGCGCGCCTGGCGCCGTCTTCCGATCCCTGATTGGCCGGCTGAAATCTGGCCCACGCGGCACATGCTGGGTCAAAGTGTTGATTTGAAGCCCCCGGTCCCTTCAAGCGGGCGGAGGGGCTGCCTTCGGCATGCGCATTCTTCAGCCTGCTGGGGGGGCCAGTCGAGATGACATGGCCGAGACGGATGATAGGTCCCCCTGCCTGAATGGTCGGACTCTCCGGCTGTCCGCAGCCTAGGGGGTGAAATCGAGGCTGTGCTCGGCGCAGTACACAGCCCGCTGGATCACAGCGCACACTTGCAGAGTGGCGTGCATTGTGTGGCCGCTGGGATCGTAGGTGAATGCAACAGCCTGGGTGTATGCCGTGCCTCCAGGGTCGACCCAAATGCGCTCCTCCGGTGGAAAGCAGCCACTGCGCCGATCATAGCCCGCGAAAGCCGACGTGACGGAGGTGCCCGTCACCTCATCCACAGCGGTCACGATGACGCTCTTCAAGGTTCGATTGCCCGTGTTGACAATCTGGAATTCCGGAGTCCATCCTCCGCAGTCCTGCAGAGAAACGTAGCTGGCGCTGAATTCAATCGAGGGCGCGGGCGTTGGGCCGGGTGTGCTGAGTGGCAGCTGCGAGAGATCGCCGCCGACCTCCGCTTCGGTCAGCCAAATCCAACAGGTCTGGCCGTTCGATTCGGGGCCATTCACAAGGACGTAGTCAGGATGTGTGCTCCGACCGATGATCTCCAGAATAGTGCCTGGGGCCAAACGATATACAGCCTGATACGTCGAGTCTGGCCCGGCGAGGCAACTGGTCTCGTGCAAGATGTGAAGCTGCGGCACCCCGGGCGTAGGTGTATCGCTTGGAATCTGGGGTGGGGCGACGGTGGCGGTTGACTTGGAAACTACCGACGGGGAAACGGTGCTGGCCGTCAACTGCGCCTCAGACGCCAGGGGTTGCACCGTCACGGTGCTCTCCCGGTCCGGCTTGCTGGCTGCGCCGGAGAGGCCAGCTGGACCACAAGCGGAGAGAAACAGCACGGCGAGCACCGAAAGGGCGACGGAGCGCAAGGGGTGGGTAGGCATGTCGACGCCTCAACTCATGTCCGGGAAGAGGAAAAGGGCTCTCCCCAATTGTACGTGAAGCCCAGGCGCCGAACAACGAGGATCGCCGTCTGGGAGCTGCAGATCTCAGCCAGCCGCTCACGCTGAAGGTCACCAATGGTGTCCGACGCCAGCCACGACAGACGTCGGCCGAGGTAGACTGGATCTGACCAAGACAACGATATCCTGGTCTGGACTGCGAGGCGGAAGCATGACCAGCATTGTCATCACGGGCAGCACACGCGGTATCGGATTCAGCTTGGCCAGGGCCTTCCTGGAGCGAGGCTGCTCAGTGATGCTGAACGGGCGCTCACCATCAGGCGTCGAATTGGCCCTGGCGTCACTGACGGTTGGGTCGCAGGCGGAGCGAGTAGCGGGCCATGCCGCGGACGTGACCGACTACGGCCAGGTGCAGGGACTGTGGGACGCGGCGCGGGAGCATTTCGGCCGGGTCGACATCTGGATCAACAATGCCGGCCTGGGGCACCGCCCCACCGTCCCATGGGAGCAGCCGCCGGAGGTCGTCCAAACCGTCGTTGCGACCAACCTGCTCGGGGCGATGTACGGTTCGATGGTGGCGCTGAAGGGAATGCTGGGCCAAGGCGCAGGTGAGATCTACAACGTGGAAGGCATGGGCAGCGACGGGCGGCGGCACGACGGGTTGATCTTCTACGGGACAACCAAGTATGGTCTGCGCTACTTCAACCAGGCCCTCGCCGAGGAGACCAGCGGCACGCCGGTTCGTGTGGGGGCCCTTCAGCCAGGCATGATCCTGACCGACCTCGTGGTGGGACAGTACCGGGGCCGGCCGGAGGCGTGGGATCAGGTGAAGTCGGTGTTCAACATCATCGCCGACCGCGCCGAGACCGTGGCGCCGTGGCTGGCAGACAGGGTCCTGGCCAACGACAAGACCGGGGTGCGGATCACCTGGCTAACGCGGCCCAAGCTCATGTGGCGCTTCCTGACAGCGCCCTTCATTAAGCGTCACGTAATTGACGGGATTGACCCCGGACCCGCGGACTGATCCCAACGCTGGGAAGGTGCTAGGCAGCGGGGTCTAACTGTCAGGTGAGAGCGATTTGGGCTCTTGACCTGACATATGGGACACGACCTCTCTGGGCCCGCGCCGGGGATTGCAGCAGGATGGATCCCTCTCGCTTGCGGGGTCGTAACAGAGCACAGGCGGGTCTGGCGGGTGGCGATCTCGGGTAGACTGGGACCCTTGGATTGGCCTGAGATTGCGACGCGTCGGCGCACTCAAGTTCGTGCGTCAAGGCGGAGTTGGTTTGGCATGACAGCTTCCAACAACAGTCGAGAGCGGCTTGGCTGGCTAACTCCGGGGCAGTGGCTCTTCGTTGGGCTGCTCGGTATGGCGATGCTTGGAAGCGCCATCCTGCGTCATTACGGGGAAGGTGTGGACGAATGGCACAACGCCTTTTTTGGCTGGGCCTTCGTCCATGCCTACGAGAACTACAACCTGCTGACCAATCCCGGCATCGACTACTTCAACGGCCCGTTCTTCATGATGGTCTGGGTGGTGGCCTCGCAAGCACTGCACTGGGCGATCCCTTCCTGGATGCTGGTGGATGGCCGCCATTTCACGACCTTCCTGACCTTCCTGGCGGGAGTGTGGTTCTTCTATCGGCTGTGCCTGCGGTTCATTCCGCCCCGCATGGCACTGCTCACAACGGTCCTGTTTGCTTCCCAGCCGGTTCTCTTCGGCCATGCCTTCATCAACCAGAAGGACACGCCGTTGATGGTCTTTTTTTTGGCATCGGTCGTCGTTGGTTGGTCGGCGGCCGACCGCCTGATGTCGGTGCCGCACCGCGGGATGATGGCCGCAGCGCCGCCGAGGATTGGCGCGCCCTCAGTCCAGGTGCACGTATCATCCTATCGCTGGGCATCACTGCGGGAACGGCGCTCTTGCTCGATCTCTGGGTCTTTCACGGACTGCTGTACCTGGGTGAAAGCGTCATCCGAAGTGCATACCAGGGGGAATCGCTGCCCGTGATCAACCAAATCTTCGAGCGCGTGGCGACGGACGCCTACAAGACGCCGGTGGTGCTGTATATTGGAAAACTCGACCGGGCAGCGATTTGGCTCCGCCTACTAGTCTCGGCGGCAGTGCTTGGTGGCGCCGGGTGGGGATGCGTCGTGGGGTTCCCTCGCTCGGCCGGCGGAAGGCTCCTGACCTGGACGCGGAGATGGGGTCCCCTGATCCTGGCCGGGGTCATCGTCGGCACCACCACATCCATCCGCATCGTTGGGCCCCTGGCCGGGGCATTGGTTGTCTTCATCCTGCTGGGGAAGCTGGGGCGGGGCGGCCTTGCCCCGTCACTGGCTTTGGGCCTGGCCGCTCTGCTGACGACCTATCTCACCTGGCCTGCGCTCTGGGGGGATCCGGTGGGTCAATTCCTCAGCCATGCCGGTCAGACGGCCGGATTCACGTCGTTCAGCGTGCTGTATGCCGGGAACCGCTACGAGTTCCACCAATCTGCCCTGGCACTACCTGCCGTGGTTGCTGTTGATCCAGTTGACCTTGCCAGCGGTCGCAGCGATCGTGCTGGGCGACGGCCCATGCCGCACGCCGTGCGCTGCGCCAGCGCCCCGATCGGCTCGGGCTTCTCGTACTAGGCGTGTGGGCCGGGGTGCCGGCGGTGGCGGTGATGCTGGGATGGGTGTCCGTCTACAATAATTTTCGGCATGTGCTGTTCATCCTTCCGCCCTTGTTCGTCGTCGCCGGGATGGGACTGCAAGGGGTGTTTCGGATCCCTCTCCAGCGCCACCTGAAGATTGCCTTGGCCATACTCGTGGTGCTGCCGGGTTTGGTGGGGATCGTGCGCCTGCACCCTTATGAGTACATCTACTACAACGCGTTGGTCGGTGGTGTGGATGGTGCAGCCGGCCGATACGAACTGGACTATTGGTGCACATCACTCCGGGAAGCGATGACCTACATCGATGACCAGGCGCCCTCTCGGCGCCGAGATTGCTGTGACCGGGGCACTGACCAATGCGACGCCGTTCGCCCGGGATGACCTCACGCTTACTTTGGACCGATCAGGCAAGACGACGCCGGATCTGGGATTGATGTGCCAACGTGGCGATGTCGGCCGTTTCTTCCCCGGTCTCCACGATGTTTTCGCAGTGCATAGGGGAAAAGCCATCTTGGCCTTGGTCAAGGGCCCGGGTGGGTGAGGCCGTCGAGGCGTGGGCCGGGTTGCGATCAGCTGGTGATTGTCGGGTCCCAGCTGAGCAGCATCACCAGCGATTCACCGCGCCTGTCGACAACTCGAAACCCCGTCCGGCGATAAAGGCGTCGCGCCGGATTGGCTTGTGAAACACTCAAAGAGAGACCGTCCGCCCGAGTTCTGGCTTGGGCGACCGTGCGTGTAATAAGGGCTGTCCCGAGGCCCTGCCCTCTGACATCGGGAAGCAATGCCACTGAGAGCTCGGGAATCGCGGCGGAGACGTATCCATATCCAGGGGCGGTATCCGGGAAGAACCGCGCCCAGGCCGCGCCGACCGCCCGGCCGCCCACGCGCAGCAAATTGCCGAAATCATCGGGGCGCATCCAGCCATCGACATAGGCGGCCAGCGGTGGCGATTTCACCGACGCGACTGACGGCGTCGGTTCTCCCGGTGGCGTGAATACCGCCAATCGGAGCATCTCCCACAGAAAGTCTTCATCATCGGCACGCAGCGGGCGGAAGTTGGCGGTTTCGACGAGCGAATGTGGCATGCTGGGCTCGTTCCAATGGGTGGAAATCGCGAGCGTCAGGCCGGCTGACCAGAAACCGGCATGGACAGAGAGGGCCTCGTCCTCGAGCGCCGGCCCCAGAACTTCGAGTGCCGGCGGCCTGCGTGAGATAGCAGCTCGGCACATGAGAGGATCAAGGCCGGAAGCATCGCCGGCCTCCTGGCGGATAAGTTCGTACAGTCGGGTCTGGCTCAGCCCAAACACGACGCGCCCGATACTGCTCCAGTAGATGGCGCCCGTGCACATTGGACAGGGTTCGGTGCTGGCGTAGAGCGTGCATTCTGCCAGATCATCTCGGGCCAATCCATGTCGGTGGGCCGGAAACCAGATTGCGTTCAGCATGGCATGTCGGATCGCTGTCTGTCAGAACGCTGTTCCCGGCTTCGAAGAAGAACCGGCCCTGTCGATCAGCGAGAATCGCCCCGAATGGTTGGTTGCCTGACTGCCTGGCCTGTTCGGCTGTACGAAAACTCTCTCGCAGATGAATGAGATCGTGCTGGCTGAGCGTCATCGTCCACCTCACCAAGAGTTACGTGTCCGCAATCATTCGAATCTTGCGTTCTTGTTGGCAGGTTGAGGACGGATGAGGACCCAGGCGGTGATGTCGTCTCCCTGACGTGCCCCCGCCGTGAACCGATCAAAGTCCTCCATGATCTGGTGCAGGGCCATGCCTGCGCCTTTTACGCCGGTCAAGCTTGAAGCGTTGGCCTATAGGTTGAAAACCTCGCCTTCGGGGTTGCGGGCGTCGGACAGGCCGTCCGTGTAGGCGAGCAGTGCATCGTTTGGGTGCAATTGGACCGATCGGGTCGTGACGTTCAATCGTCTCCATCACACCCAACAGTGGCCCGGTGGGCGGCAGCTGCTCGAGCCCCCCCGAGTTCCTGGCCAACAGCGGCGGGTTGTGGCCGGCATTGGCATACGAAATCGAGCCGGCCAGCGGGTCGAGGAAGGCGCAGAAGACGGTGACGAACATCCCGGTTGAAGCATACCGGTAGAGCTCATTGTTGACCGTGGCAAGCAGGCCGGCCGGATCGGCGGCCGGGGGCGCCAGGGAGCGAAGCAGACCGCGGACCAGGGTCATGTACAGGGCAGCCGGCGCACCCTTGTCGGTCACATCGCCAATGATGAACGCCCACCGATGATCCGGTAGTTCGAACCAATCGTAGAAATCGCCGGCGACTCGATAGGCCGAACGCCAATCGGCGGCGACATCGTAACCCTCGACCTCAGGCGGTTTCTGCGGGAGCAGGCTCGCCTGCACCGTGCGCGCCATTTCCAGTTCACGTTGGAAATTCCCTCGCCGGGCTTCGACCACGTCGAACTTGTGGGCACGTTCCAGGGCGGCCGAGACCAGCGATCCGGCAGCCGACAGGAAAGACAGATCGGCTCGGCGCTTAGGAACTGCCACTCATCCGTGGCGACGTTGATGATTCCCAGCAATCGGTCGTTGGCCAGGATCGGCGTCGAGGCATGAAACCGCAAGCCCTGGTTGTCGCCTTCATGCTCGGCGGAATCCTGCAGCCGGCTGCACTCGACGATGTTCACGGCGCGCACGAGCTGTCTGGGCCCGAAGCAGGCTCTGGCAGTGGCACGTTCGGGGGACTTCGCAAGTAATGGTCTGTTCCGCCGCACCAAGCCGGGTGGCAGACCGCGCGAGGCGGCCAGGATGAAGACATGATCCGGATTACCACGGTAGTCGGCGAAGGAAGCAGGTCGCTGTGGGCGGTGACAAAGGCCCAGGCCGCTTTCAGATCGACGGTCTCTGCCAAAGTGCATCCAGCGCCAAGGCGAATACCGTTCGGACGTCGGGCGGCGCGGTTTAGCGCTTGGGACAGCTGGTTCAGGCCCCGAAGATGGGCAAGCTCAATTCCGGAACCTTCATCATCTCCCAAGGAACTGCGGCGCCGTCTGATCTGAGCCCGGCTGAGATAAGGGCGATGGAAGTCGTACACGTCGAATGGGCTGGGTCGAAATCCGGCCGGTGTCTCTCGCCCAGGCATAAAACGCTTCGATCGCATCCGTGTGCGCCCGCAGGCTTTCGGTGGTCAAGGCCTGAGTGCGAAGCTGCATCAGGTAGGTGCGGACATCGACATCGTCTGTATCCGTCGGCTCCGCAGGCCGGCCGTGGGCGACGCGCCAGTCCAGATATCTGTGCACCGGTTCAGAGGAGCTTTGGCCGAGATTGATCGATTCCATGTAGGCCTGAAAGGACGTCATGAGAGCAGTCGTACTCCAGAGGATCCATTGACGATAGGCCCGGCTGAAGCGGGCTGGCGGTATCGGCGAATACCCAACAAGGGTACCAAAACCCCGGCCGAAAGAGTCGTCAGCCCGAAATCCCGGGATGGGGATTACCGGGACTGAGGTCCGCTCCACCAGGGACAGGCGACCGACCTGTACCGGAGGCAAGCCGGGAATTGCAGCCACGTTTGTGAATTGTGTCACAAGCGGGGAGGGCCTGAACTCGCTCGACTCACTGGCTGCCCCAAAGAGAGCGCCAAAAGCAGCGGGAGTAGAAGACAAGTTCGCTGTTAGTCGGCTGCCCCCTCCGCTGGCCACGGAGGGTTCAGCGAACCTGGCCAATGTCAGGCGCTGATGAAATCTCGGATGACTTGGTAGAACTTGTCCGGCTCCTCGACAAGCGGAAAGTGCCCTGACTCCTCGAAGACGACCAACCGCGAGTTAGGCAGGTGACGGTGCATTTCCTCGGCCATGCTGACGTTGGTGATGAAGTCGTGCCGGCCGACGATAATGAGCGTCGGGACCGTTACCTTGGTCAAGGACGAACGCAGGTCCATTGTCGGCGCCTCGTTCTCATTAAAGGCCTTGAGCGGGCCGATTCGAATGGGAAGGTCCTTGGTCCGTTCGTGGTAGGCGCGGGCTCTGGCATCAAAGCGTGCGAAGTAGAACTTCATCTCCTCGGCCCACAGCGCCGCCATGTCCTCATTCGTCTCATAGTCCCCGGCCCATTCCCTCTTTAAGGCTTCTAGCGAACGCTGCGTACCAGGGCTGGTCACGGAAGACCTCGACCGATGCCTCGACGTCACCGAGGAAATCACCGAAGTGGGCTGAAGTCTCGATCAAGATCAGATGCGACAGATCGGCAGGATGGCTGATGGCGACCTTCTGGGCGATCATACCGCCGTGTGACCAGCCGGCGATGACCGGGCGTTCGAGGCCGAGGTGCCGGCGGAGTGCGTCGACATCCAGGGCGTAGTCGGGCAAGCCATAGGCGTCATCCGGTGCGTCCCCGGACAATCCCGAGCCGCGCGGATGAATAGCGACCACGGTGACAAACTCGTCGATTCCCCCAAAATCGTCCCACCCCCTGGCATCCATCCCCGGCCCACCGGAAATGGCGATCAGCGGTGGCCCGTGGCCGCGGATGGTGTAGTGGATGCGAACACCGTTGAGCGTGGTTTCGTGTTCACCAATTGGCAGGTCGCTCAGGGCACCACTCCTTTGTCTGGTAAAGCGCCGGCACAGATTAAGGCGCCGTCCAACCCATCAAGAACAGGGTCTGTTTGGCCGGGTCGGGAAGATGTGAGCTGGGCCGGCTGCCAAGAATCAGACGGGGCAATCCATACCTCTTGATTGCCATCAGCCCCGGTCCGAAGGAAGGCCAGCTGGGAGCCGTCAGGGCTCCAGATCGGGTTGAGCCCTTCGCCGACATAAGTTTCCCCGCTCCCGTCGGGATGAATGACCCATAGCTTGGGTGCCCGGCCGGTGACTGGCGGCTCGCCAAAGGTGGGAAACGCAATCCACCATCCGTCAGGACTCCAGGCGACCGCCTGGGGGGCGCTCCCGCCGCCTCCCGGCTGGAATGAGTGAAAGAGCTGGCCGGTGTGAGCCTGCAGATCAAACACTGCCAGGCTGACCATGCTCATGCTGCCGTCAGCAGGGCTGTTGGCCACGATCCAGGCGAGCTTCGAGCCATCTGGAGAGAAGCCAGGCTGCAGGAGCTTGTTGGCATCGACTCCGTAGTCGGCTGGGTCGAAAGAGTCGACACCGGTGCTCCAGCGGTAGATCGCCCCAGGGGCGTCATAGCCACCATAGGCGATGGCCGATCCGTCGGGGGAAAGCGCCTGCGGGCCGCCGTGCTGATTGTCAAGGACCTGATAGCCGCTCCCGTCCGTAAGAACCACGGTCGGGTAGCTGCTGTTTTCCATGCCGGAGGCTGTGTCGGATCCGAACTCCAACATGCCCGGTCGCCCGAGCCACCACATAGGAGTTTCTTCGTAACGATCGGGCGTATTGGTCAGGTTGGTGCGCTCGCCGGTGGCCAAATCCATCAGCCACACATCATCGACTCCTGTGGTTGGGTCGGCCTGCAAGAAGGCAACCTGTCGGCCGTCAGGTGAGATCCTGGCCGAGCTGGCGTCGACAACCAGATCAAGGCTCCCGTCTGCTCCGACTTGCCGCAGCCCGTCGGCTGTGCTCAGCGACAGGCCGGCGCCGGTGGCGTAGACGGCCGGGTCGATAGTTGCCGCCGCAGTCGGCGCTGGGCTTAGCTGAAGTGTTGCGGTAGCCGCCGGCGAAACCGGACCGGTCGGCGCGGCCGTCACAGAACCTGTGGTCCCGGGCGCACCGCAAGCACCGATGAGAGAAGCTGCTAAGAATAGTAGAGCGGCGTTGCGAATGGTGTGCATACTCAGAAAACCCTCCCTGGGTTTGACAAGGGTGCAATCTAACACAAGACGACAAGGAAGTGTGAAAAGATCCCCAATTCAGCCGCGTGGTACTGCGTCAGCACATCCAAGGCTTGGCAGTGCTAGGGATCGATCGGCAATGACTGCATGGCGTGTTCGAAGGCCGGCGGTTCGAGCACGGAGAAGCCCGCGGGCTCGCAATCCGGCCCGGCGGTATACGAGGCCGCGAAGCCGTGGCCCTGGCTCTCAAATGCGCAAATCTCGCCAAACCGCGCCAAGCCGCCTAATCGAAACTTGGCCTTCAATCCGGGCACGCCGCCGGCGATAACGTGCGTGATCTTCACATCGGCGGCGTCGTGGCTCAGGCGGGTGCTGAGCAATTCTCCAGCGGAGGCACCGAGACTGGGGAAGACGGCCAGGGTTGACCGTGAGCCCCAGTGAGCGACAACGCCATCGGCCAGAGCTTCTTCCCACAACCCGCAATGCGCTCTGGACTGAACCGAGTCGTAGACGATGGGTACTCGAACGAGAAGCCGAACTCTCGATTCCGGCAGGTCTTCCAGTCGATAGCCACCGTTGGCGTGAGCGGGCGTGCGTTGGAGGCGGCTGTGGAATATGGCGGGGTGGCCGCCGAGGGTGGCAGAGACATCGTCGGTCATAGAGATGCAGGCAATTGGCCGGCGCAGACCGTCGGGCTGGCAAGGACCGTTGCCAAAGCGCAGGTCCGGATCAGTCCCGCTGGAAAGATCCACTGACCAACCGAGCGCATCAGCCTCAAAACAACGTCGACAAGCCCTCGGCCGGAGGGTAGCGATGCGGATAGCATAGACCACGGAAGTTACATTTGGAGCAAACTCGCTCGTCGTCGATCAGCGGAAACTGCGACTTGTCCAGTGGGATGTTTCGATCGACGTCGCGGCAGTATTCGTACATTTCGTCGGTCTCGGCACGAACCTGGACGGCGAAGTTCTCAAGGTCAAACTGGTTGAACGTCTCTTCGACCTCTTGATATTCGGGAGAGAGATAGGCCACGGTTGGTGTGACCTTGTCCGGGGTGGTCTCAAAATGATAGGCAGCCCAAGCCGAATAGCCGATCATCTGCTTGCGGTGCTTGTCGGGAAGGACCTTGCCCGTCTTCCAATCGATAATCTGGTAGCCGTCATCGGCCGGGCATAGGAAGTCGACTTTGCAGTAGATCTTTAGGTCGCCGAGGCGCGTCTCACCATAGCCGGGCGGGTCGACGATCCAGGCGGAGCGAGTGGATGCCGGACGGTCCTGGAGCCAGGCCATGCGCTGGCTCTCGAGCAAGCTGTGCAGGCATTCGACGCTCCGGGGGTAAAGGTCGTCGATGTCGATCGACTGGCGCTCGCCGTAGTAAGTCTCTTCGAAGGCCTTCGATTGAAGTCGATGCTCCGCGCCGCGCTTGGCATAGTCGTAAAACTTGTCCAGATCGATGTCTTCGGTCGTGATCTTGAGCCGGTTTAACAGGGTCTCGATCACAACGTGGACCAGGCTGCCAATCTCCAGTGCCACCGTTACCAGGTTCTTCATTTCCTGGATCTTACGGATCGGGAACTCCTGGTCGTACTTGCCGTAGTACTGGTAGAAATAGCGGCGACGGCAGATAGAGAACAGGTCGTAGCGGGTCGACGACCAGCCCAAGATCGGTGTGAACGGAAACTGCTTGATTTCCGGCATTGATGCCTTTCTGCAGGCGCAGGAGAGGCGAAGCTTGTGTTGTCCGGGCAGGCGAAGAGGCTACTTGTCGCGGCTGGGGTCGCCCTTGGTTGTGTTCAACTGGACTGCCTGCTTGACGAAGGCGGCAAACAGCCCTTCGTCGATGTCCTCCAGCCGCGTGATCTTCACGTGCCGCATCTTCTCGCCGGACCCCTCCAGACGACCCTTGGGATCTTTCAGGTCGACCCCGCGCCAGAAGCCGAAATTGACGGCAGTCTTGAAAGCCTTGATGTAACAGAAAGGTCCGCCGCTCTCATATACCGGCTGGGCCCACTTGAAAGTTTCTTTGGCTTTGGGCTCGGCCTTGCGCACAATCCGCCGCAGTGCGGCGACGATCTCCGACTGGTTGGGCGGGAGGCTATCGATGTAGCCATCGACGGTCCTGGGTGGCACAGCTTGCTCCTTCACTTCCTCGCCGGCGCAGCTTGGTCAGTCGGTGTCCAGCGCCACAGCGTGCGATTCGGGATCGTAGCGGACGGCCACCTTAGTGCCGGGTTGGATTTGCGGCACCTGGAGACGATTGATCACCAGCTCAGTGTCGGACTCGAACTCGGGGCGATCCCCGGGCTCGACCTGTAACTTGAGATGCACGAGCGGGCTGTTGTTAATGGTCGTTCCGGTATCGCGGACTTCGAGGACCGTGGCTTGGGCCCGCAGGCCCTTTGTCTGAAGCGACCGGTTGCTGGCCCAACTCGCCAGGGGAGACCCGATCATGGTCACCATGGAGAGAGCGAAGAATATGCCCGTGCCGACAATTCCCATTCGGGTGATCATAGGCAGTTCGACCCAGTCGTAACTCCCGGAGGGCAGGCTGAACATCCCGATGAAGATGGCTGTAAAGGGTATCCACATCAACGCGAACGAAATCCATCCCAGACGCCGCAGCCTGCTCCCCAACATGCCCGCCTCCTGTGCGCTCCTCCCCGTCCCGATCGGGCCTGATCGGCATTCAAGACTGCCGCGGCCCGACCGATTGGAGTCTACATTGAAGCGACAGCCCTCGGCAAGCCTGACAGCAAGCTGTGATTGTGAAGGCCTTCACAAGCGGCCTTGAACCCGAGCAGCGACCGATGAGGATCCCTCCACACGGGCTCCACAATTGGCTCACAATTCGGCGTCATGATCGTCTCCAGTCATCTATCACATATGAGGAGGCGAACGTGAAGAGAACGATATGGGGAAGTGTGATTCTGGCGGTGCTCCTGACGGCGGCGCTTGTCGGCTTGGGACTGGTCGTGTTCAACGCCGGCCTCACCCAGGGGTTGGCTGAGAGCGGCAAGCTGGTCGCGCCGGCCGTCGGGAACTCCGTTCCCGCACCCTTTGCCTGGTACGGCTATCCCCACCCCTGGGGTTTTGGGTTTGGGCTGCTCGGATGTCTCCTTCCGCTGCTCCTGATCATGGTGTCTTTCGGGCTCCTGCGCCGGCTGCTGTGGTTCAGGCCCTGGGGACCGGGATGGGGGCATCCGGGACGGAGATATTGGCGGGACCACCCGAATTGGGATAAGGGCTATCCCCCCTTCTTCGAGAACTGGCATCGCCGGGCGCACGGTGAACCCGAGCAAGATGAAGCCGACGAAGAGGCTTCCGAACTGACCGCCGCCCCGCCCGGAAGATCGCTCGACCTTCTGGGCGGGGTCTTGGCTTCCCTTGCCGGCGTGAACCCCTTATGATTTGAGCAAGCCATGAACCGTGTGTTGATTGTCGACGACGAACCCAAAATTGTGCGCTTGGCCCGGGACTACCTTGAGCACAGTGGATTCGAAGTGCTGGAGGCGGGCAACGGCCAAGACGCCCTGCGGTTGGCGCGCGCCGAACGCCCGAATGTGGTTGTGCTCGACCTGGGGTTGCCGGACATGGACGGCCTAGATGTCGCCCGCGCCCTGCGCCAGGCATCGCACGTGCCGATTATCGTCCTCACCGCCCGGGGCGATGAATCCGATCGGATAGTCGGTCTGGAACTGGGCGCCGATGACTACGTCGTCAAGCCTTTCAGCCCCAAAGAGCTGGTGGCGCGCGTGCGTGCCGTGCTCCGCCGGGCGGAGCTTGTTCCCGGCGCCGCTGGCGTGGAAACGCTGCGCGTGCTGGACATCACCTTGGATGTTCCCAAGATGCGCGTCGAGAGACGCGGCGACCCGATCGACCTGACAGCGGCGGAGTTCACCTTGCTCGAGACCATGATGCGCCAGCCGGGACGAATCTTCAGCCGGTCCCAGCTGCTGGAGGCTCTGCATGGGGTGGCGTTTGAATCCTATGAACGGGCGATCGACACCCACATCAAGAACCTGCGTCGCAAGTTGGAGGCCGAGCCGCGCCAGCCGCGCTATCTGCTGACGGTTTACGGCGTGGGATATCGATTCGCCGATGGCTGACCCCTCAGGAAGCCCTCGGCCGGATCCAATCGACTTCCCCTCGGCCGAGGGAAGATCGCCGCGCTTCGGTCGCTCCCAAATCCCATTGCCCCGTCATCGCTGGCATAGGCGCAAGCCGGCCTGGTGGCCAGAAGGCGAAGCGTGGCCACCGGCTCACCGCCCCGCTCGCGGGGCATTCCGCCATCTGCGGCGGTTCTTCATGATCCGGTTTTTGCTCTTCATGGGAACCATCGGTCTTCTGCTTGTGGTGGGATGTGCCTTCGTGACCTGGCTGGCGGGCGCCCTGCCGGGGGCGATCAGGCCCGGCACGGGCCCGGATTGGCCGATCATCTTGGGCATGGGGCTCGGGATCGGGGGCGTAATGGCCGTGCTGGTCACCGGCCTCCGCCGCCTGGGTATGCCGATCGGTGATCTCATCGAGGCCGCAGGCAGCGTCGAAGACGGGAACTTCGACGTAGCCGTCCCCGAGCGCGGCCCACGAGAAGTTCGCGCTCTGGCACGATCGTTCAACGCCATGGTTGAACGGTTGCGCAACACCGAGGCGCAGCGGAAGGCGCTTCTGGCGGACATCACCCATGAACTGCGCACCCCCTTGACCGTTGTTCAGGGAAATCTGGAGGGGTTGGTCGACGGGGTCTACCCGGCCGATCCAGAGCACCTGGCTCCCATCCTGGAGGAAATCCGGCAGCTGTCCCGCCTGATCGACGACCTGCGCATCTTGTCGGAAGCGGAAGCCGGCGGTCTGGAACTGCGGCGCGAGCCGACGGACTTGGGGGTGCTGGCAGAAGAGGCGTTGGCGGTCTTCCGACCGGCGGCCGCCGAGGCGCAGGTCGGCCTCCGGCTGGACGTGCCGGCCGATTTTCCGCTCATCGATGTCGACCCGGGTCGGCTGCGCCAGGTGTTGGTCAACCTCTTGGCCAACGCCCTACGCTTCAGCCCGGCGGGAGGCGAGATCGTGCTGGTTGCACGCAGGCTGGAAGCCGACAGGGCGCAAATCGCCGTCAGCGACCAGGGACCGGGGATCCCGGCCGAGATTCTGCCGCATGTGTTCGATCGCTTCACCCGGTCACCGGACTCCCCCGGAAGCGGGCTTGGACTGGCCATTGCCCGCCGCCTGGTGGAAGCGCATGGCGGGCGATTGGAGGCGGACAACCCGCCTGGTGGCGGCACCAGGTTGACCCTGGAGCTCCCCGTCAAGGCGTAGCAGCGCCGCACGGTAAAGAACAGGCGGAATATGACCCGTCGGCCTCTTGGGCAAGCAAAAGAAGCACCGGCGTTGCAAGATCCATCCGGCGGGATGGTTGCCCCGGGCCGAATCGCCGATCGATTTCGCGCAGGGTCTGCCTTCGGAGCGGGGGACCTGGGGGAGCGAGCCCATCCCCAGCCACGTGAGCGTCGCCACGAGGGCACGCGTGGTGGGGGCGTCTGGATCACTCAAGTAGGCCTCCGGCCCTTCGGCTTCGGCCCCGGCGGCCCAACCCTGCCACCCAGCAACGTGGGATGTGGAGGGTTTGAACGCCGGACTATGGGCAGTGGGCAGCACGAGCGAAACCCCTTCGGCTTGCGTCAATGTCGCTTTGGGCACGAACTTACCTGGCGCGATCCCGCGCACCTATCCATCGGTTGCAGCGTCCAGGATCCGACGTCCCAACCCCGTCACCGCCCGGGTTGTGGAAAACGTCGATCGAGCCAGCTTGCCTTGCGAGGTCTGTCGCGGGGGCTGAGTCCGGGGCGCGCCAGGCGAACATTAAGGGGGAGGCACCAATCCGATTCAGAACGACCCCACAAGGGGGGCCCCCGACGACGGCTCTTCGGGGGCCCGTTGGATGATGGACCCAGAGACTGGGCGCCGTCCTGGCACCACCCTAGCACAGGATCTCCGCCGGGCGATTTTCAATTGCCTTACAGGTTCTTGCTGATCCGGGGAGCGTCCGAGGGTGGGAGAATCGGCGCTGCATGCGGCCGAAGAAGGGGGCTAAGTGTTCTCGGTCTTGGCGTGCGCGGGCGGCGCGATGGCGCGCGGTATCAGCGCCACGACCAGCGGGGCTAGAAGCCAGACCCAGGTGCCCACCAGCGGCCGCCACAGGGCGATGGGGATCGAGAGCAGAAAAACTGAGGTCGTGGCTATGGGACGGACCCGGAAGAGCCAGATGGTGGTCGAATCCAGGTTGGGGTCCACCAGCCTGAAACCGGCGCTGGCGTACCACCATATGGCAGCCATCGAAAGCCCGAGTGCTGCCACGTCTACGGCGTAAGGAACGACGCCGATGGCCAGGTCGGGGTAGTGGCCGAGAAGGCTGGAGACGAACGGCATGGCGGCTACGAAGAACAGGAAGGCGAGATTGAGCGCGATCAAACGTCCGTCGTGGCGTTTGATCAACGCGAAATAGCGGTGGTGGGCAGCCCAGTAGATCCCGATGACGGTGAAACTGATCACGAAGCTCGTGATCTGGGGTGACAGGTTGGCGAGCTGGGCGCCCAACGCCTTGCCCGCCAGGTCTGACGGGAGATCCGGCACGCGGACGTCAACCGCCAACAGGGTGATGGCAATGGCCATCACGGCGTCGCTGAAGAACACCAGTCGTTCGAGCCCCAGCGCATCTCGTCCTGCGTCATCCTTCATGCAACGCTCGATTGTCCCCCCGCCTGGCCACACCCGCAAGGCGCGATGGGACAGACCTTACGCCATGTTGCCGGATAGCGCCAGAGGGTCATACCACCAGGTTGAATAAGAAGCCGGTCAGAACGATGGCGACGGCTACCACCGCCACGAAGATCGCCAGCAGCGGGGGTTTGATCACCCGGCGCAGGATGATCACCTCCGGCAAGCTAAGCCCGACCACTGACATCATGAATGCCAGGCCTGTGCCGGCCGAGGCCCCCTTCTCCATCAGCGCCATCACCAGCGGGATCATGCCGGCGGCGTTGGAATACAGCGGTACACCCATGAGCACAGCTGCCGGGACTGACCACCAGGCCCCCTTGCCCATTATCTGTGACAGAGCGTCGGTCGGCACGTAGCCATGGATCGCGGCGCCGACGGCGATCCCAATGACAACGTAGAGCCAGACTCGACCCACAATCTGTCCAACCGCCTCGCGAGCCATGTCGACCCGCTCTCGCAATGAGGGGCGGATGCCCTCGGCGTTGGGTGCCGCTTGGATGTTCCACACGAAGTCCTCGATGAAACGCTCCGGCCGCAGACGGCCGATGAGCCAGCCCCCAGCCACGGCAATCAATAATCCCGATGTCACGTACAGGCCGGCTATGCGCCATCCGAAGAGGCCCAGCAGGAGCACGAGCGCCACCTCGTTGATGATCGGCGTGGCGATCAAGAACGAGAAGGTCACCCCCAGCGGCACGCCCGATTTGACAAACCCGATGAAGAGCGGGACAGCGGAGCACGAACAGAACGGCGTCAGGACGCCCAGCCCAGCCGCCATCAGGTTGCCGAGGCCCTCGCGCCTTCCGCCCAACAGGGCGCGGCTCCTTTCGGGGCTGAAGAAGGTCTGGATGAAAGTGATGATGAAGATCATCCCGGCCAGCAGCAGCAGGATCTTGGGGACGTCGTACAGGAAGAAGGCCACCGCCGAGCCCAGGCGAGAAGTCGGCGACAGGCCAAGCGCTGCGTAGCTCAGCCAGTCGGCGGCAGGCTGAATGCCGGCATACAAGCCGAGCCATGCCAGGCTGGCCAGGCCAAGGCCTACGGCCAGTGCCCAGGGGACGGGTCTTGGGTTCAAGCTCAAGCGAGGGGTGGTCATGCGGTCATGCTCCCGGTAGATGCGCGTCTATGCTGCGGCTGTCAGGATGTCGGTCAGCTGTTGGCGCGAAGGGATCCGGCCGGCCAGGACCACTGAGTCATTGAGCACCAATCCTGGCGTGGCCATGATCCCCCAGCCCATGATCTGTTCGTAGTCGGTGACTTTCTCGATGCTGGCCTCGATTCCCAGTTCTTGCAGGGTTTCCCGCACCAGGGCCTCGAGCTTGAGACAATTGGGGCAACCCGTGCCCAGGATCTTGATGTCGGTCATTGGGATTTCTCTCCTGTGAGGACGGAATTCGTTGACGGGGCCGGATTACCCCTGGACTCGGCAGCCAAGTCGTGGCGGGCCCGGCATTGCGGGCAGGGACAATCCTCGGCTACCTCTTGGCGAGTTGGGCCCGATGCCCCGCCTGCCAGCGAGTTGACGATGTCCAACAGCCCCGGGATCTCGTGCCGGGACAATCGGTAGTAGATATTCTTGCCCTCCCGGCGTCGAGTCACGGCGCCAGCCTCGCGCAGGGCCATCAGATGCTGTGAGATGGCCGGTTGGCTGGCATGAAGGGCGGCGGCAAGATGGCAGACACACGCCTCGTCTTGCTCGAGGAGATGGAGCATCCGCAGCCGGGTGGGGTGACCCAGGCACTTGAGCAGATGGGCCTGGCGCGTAAACGTCGCCATGGTGCCTCCCAATGAACATATTCAATCTTGCGAATATGATTAGAACACGCCTGGAGGCTGGAGGTCAGTAGACGTTGACTAATTTGCTTGTGACATTTGTCACAAGTTGGCCAGAGAGTCGTGGCCAGGGGGTTGAACGCCGGAGGCTGACAGCCGGTAGAACAAATATGGTGGCGGCAAAGAATGGGCGGCCGCGACCGGTCGCTTGGCCGAGTCATGGCCGACAACGACAGGAGATGAGGAGGGAAGGATGGCAGAAGACAACAGCATGCAAGATGCCGAGCGGATCAAGCCCTGCACAGATCCGAAGGCATCCGAGTTCGATTTCTGGCTTGGCGAATGGACGGCCGAATGGGGGGAAGACGGCCATGGGACCAACGTCATCACCAAGGCACTCGGCGGGTGCGTTGTCTTGGAAAACTTCACCGATCTCGATGCGGGGCGGCAGCCCCTGGTGGGGATGAGTGTCTCGACATACGTTCCCCGGGAGTCATGTTGGAAGCAAACATGGGTCGACAATCAGGGCGGCTACCTCGACTTCAAGGGGGGGATGACGGACGATGGCATGATCCTGAATTTGGGAGACGGTCCACGAGGGGCAGACCATTCATCAACGCATGGTCTGGCGAGACATCACCGACGATGCCTTCGAATGGAACTGGGATAGGTCTGATGATGGGGGTGCGACTTGGAAGACGTTGTGGCACATTCATTATCGGCGGAAGTGAGCCGAGCGCCGAAGGGCATCTCGAGACGGTAGGTCAGGGGTTGAAAGCACCACTTTGGTAGGGCCCCGGACAGGCATAAAGGTCCCATTGGGCTTCGTCCAACTGATCTTCGTCGGCTTCGACGACCCAATGGTCGTCCTGGTGCACGGCCACCTTACTCAGAAGGTGGCCGTGCTGAATGATCTCGTGGCGGGTGGTCCCCTGGGTGGTCCAGGTCGGGTTGGTGATCGTCAAGTGGAAGCAAACGGCCCGGTCCACGCCTGAGGCGGCTGCTTCGGTGGGCAGGCTGCCCTCGCCAACCACTTCGATGGTGACCTGACCGCACTCGGGCTGGCGCGGCTCTCCCGGCCAAATCGGCGTGTCGGTGATGCAGACCGTATAGCGCTGCCTCAGATCCGACTCCAGGCCGCTGGGCAGGCGTGGGCCGCCGAAGGAGGGCAGACTGCCGCGCAGGATCCAATAAGCCACAAGGACCGCACCCAGAATCAGCAGCAACCGGCTTGCGCTGTGCCTGCCCCAATGAATCGCCGAGTCATGGTGCAAGTGAGGGCGTCCTTCCCGTAAGGCCACGCCATTCGGCTGCGGTTGCCGACATTGTAGCGCTGGCCCACGGGAGAACCAAGCATGGTCAAGCGACCTTGTTCAGTCTTTCCTGCTGGACGACCGACTTCTCGAGCGCCGACCCAAGGAAATCGGCCAGACCTTCTGCCAGCTCAATCGATGTGAGCAGGCTTCGGTGGTTGCTGCCGGCGACCAAGAGACGGGTGACCCGAGCGGGGTCGGCTGCCGATACCAGCCTGTCGAGCTCTGCGGCGGGAATGCGGCGGTCGCGCCTGCCGTGAGCCAGGAGCACCGGCACTTGGATTCGCCCGATCTGTGCCAGGGGGGTGACCTCATCCGGTCCGCAGTCCATCCACCCCATTAGGACGCGTGATGACCAGGCGCAGGAAGGGACCGCGGGGGAGGTGCAGCGCCCGGAGTGCCCAGCGCGTGACCTCGACCGGGTCGGAAAAAGCCGAGAGGCTTGCCACAGCTCCTATGCGTTGATCCTTGGCCGTCGCCAGCAAGGCGGAAGCGGCGCCGAAGGAATGGCCGACGACGGCCAGGCGCGAGCTGTCCACATCCTCCCGGCCCCCAACATAATCCAGCGCTGCCCGAATGTCGTCAGTGAACTTCATAAGGGTGATCGGCCCATCAGCGGGGCTCCGACCATGACCGCGGGCATCGAAACCGAGGACGCCATAGCCGGCCCGGTGGAGCTGGCTGGCCAGGGGGAGCATCTGGCCTGACTCGCTTGACCAGCCATGAACGAGAACAACCGTCGGAGCCGGCCAGCCTGTGCTGGACACCGGTACGAACCATGCGCTGAGCGGCTTTGTGCCGCTGGCGAATGTCAAGCTTTCGGCGTCCAGGCCGATGTCGCCTGGACAACGACGGGCCCGAACGCGCGATGGCCGTGCCCAGAGGCGGGCGAAGAGCCAGGCGCCGGCGTAGACCAGAGCCAGGCTGCCCAATGCCACCCCAAGAATCAAGATCGCCGTTGTTGACATGTCAATCCTCCCAAGGTTTGACAGTCGAGGAGCATCAGGTCCGCAGATCGGCCTCGAAATGATGGCGGAGCGTGTCCTTCATGCTTTCGACGTAGACGGGATCAGCGTAGATACGGGATAGGACGAGCGCGCCTTCGAGACAGGCGATAATGCGGGCGGCTTCGCCGGAGGGGTCGACATCGGGCCGGAGCTCGCCCCGGGACCGACCAGACGAGATGATGATCTTGAGGAGCGACATCCAATCATCCATGGCGGCGCGCGCCTTGGCCAGGAGCGCAGGATGGGTGTCGTCGCTGTCGACCGCCGTGTTCAAGATCGGGCAGCCGCCCATCAGCGGCGACCCTTCGGCCAGCTCGCCGAACGCCGAAACCATGGTGTTCAAACGCTCCACGGCACCCCGTGTGCCTCGCAGGGCCCGCAGGTAATGGCGCCGCAGGCGGTCATAGGCATGGTCGAAGGTCTCCAATGCCAGCTCGTCCTTGCTGTCGAAATGGCGGTAGATGCCGCCCTTCTGCAGCCCGGTGGCCTGCATGATGTCGGACAAGCTGGTCCCGGCGAAGCCGTGTTGGTTGAACAGGTTGATCGATGTCTCGAGGATTCGGCTGCGTGTGTCGTCACCTTTGCCCATGAAACGCCCTCGACAGGAAAGAGACCGGACGGTCTCAAGATAGTAGTCCAAATCCTGGCCCTGTGTCAAGCCCACCACCGGGGAAGAACGGGCGTCAGAGTAAGGACCGCGCTCGGCCGGGAAAG
This sequence comes from uncultured Chloroflexia bacterium, assembly GCA_963727915.1. Lineage (GTDB taxonomy): Bacteria > Chloroflexota > Anaerolineae > Anaerolineales > E44-bin32 > CAWAND01. The sequence continues at coordinate 1,127,059 of CAVSID010000001.1, forward strand.
CTATAATCGGTGCGTGGCCGGGGAGCAATTCACCGACCGACCCTTGCTTCGGAATCCCGGAGCCTTCGCCTGGCTAGGGCAAGGAGATCCCCCAATGTTGCGCAAGAGATCACGCGCCATGTTGCTATGGCTGGTTGTTCCGGTCTTGGCTGCATGCGCACCTGCCATCGCTAAAGGCACGGCAGCGCCAGTGGCCGTTGAGACCGCCGTGTCAGGCACCCTGACGGCGCTGGCACCGAGCCAGGAACCCACGACGCAGCCGCCATCGCCCACACCGACCCCGCCGCCCCCGATGTTGTGGGCTTGTTACACGTGCGGAGGAGAGACTCTTTGGCAGTTGGCCCCAGGGTTGCCACATGAATTCAAATTGCCGGTGGTGATGGGACAGTTCTACGGGTATACAACCCAGACCGGACGCATCCTGATGGCTCTGGCGTTTGGCGATCACGGGGCCGGCCCAGGCAACGCGGCCGTGAGCGACCTGTCCATCCTCGATCTTCAAAGCGGGCACGTCACTCAGATCCTGCCCGACAATGTGGTCGAGGCCGCTGTGGGGACCAGATGGCCAGTCTTTCGCCTACGTCCTGGCGACGCCTTCGACCTACGAGTTGCGCTGGCGGTTCGCCGACGGACAGGACAGCTTGTTGGCGATGGATGTCAGCTTCACCTGGTCGTTGGCGCCTTCCGGGAAGGCGATTGCTTTCACGCGTGAGAGCGGATACAACCTATCGGCCGCCCCCGGCCTGTTTGCGGTGACGGTACCGAACGGAGAAGAGATCCAGCTGTCTGAGGCTGACAAGGGGGGTGTAGGTAGTATCTCCGACCGGCCAGTCTGGTCGCCCGACAGCCAGGAAGTCATCTTCTCCTTGTGGGGCGGGGCCGAAACGCGCGTGATCCTTGCCCGGGCCGACGGCTCGCAAGCCTTCGATCTTGGCATTGACCCGTCGGCGGCAGATGCCTGGTGGTCGGGGCTGCAGATCCCTGACTTGCTTTGGTATCCAGACGGGGATCACTTGCTGGTCAACGCTTCCGCCACGAATCCCGACGCCGGTGCCGGCGGCATGGGTGGGCCGACGGCGCTCGTGGTCTACCGGATCGATCGCGGGGCACAGAGGCTGGCTGACGGTCGCCTGGTCGGCGAGACAATGGGCCTGATCGGCTGGGACGTTCCCGGTCAATCGGTCTGGGCGATCGGCCCCGGCGGGCAGCCGGAGGCGGTGTCGGTGTCCGCTGAACCCTAGGTGACGGCCCGTCGACGGCCGCACAGCGTGTACAATGGTGCAACTGACTTTCCGGGAGGGGATGGCATGCCAACTTCTCAAATCAACTCTGACCCTGTGTGTGGATTGAGGAGCACCTAGCCTGAGCTGCGCGTCCAGCTAGTCTTTCCGCTGGCTGCGCGCACGGTTCCACAACCTGATCGTGTGTTTGTGGCAGGCTGGTTCCTTCCCGGTCACGGCTAAGCGAGCACGTCGGCCGCCGTCCAACTCCCTACGCTCCCCCACACGCCTCTTTATCCACCGAACCGCCGAACATTCCACATCCGGCGCCCACTGCCGGAAAGGTGAGGCACGATGTTTGCGTTCCTTAGACGCCGGTGGGAGCCGGCCTTTGCCTACCTGTTTCTGAATGCCGCTCAATCGCTGTTCTTCAGCTTGGCATTCACCGTCAATCTGATCTATCAGGTCTCCACGGCACGACTGACCCCTTTTCAACTTGTTCTGGTCGGAAGTGTCCTGGAAGGGACGATCCTGATCTTCGAGATCCCCACCGGACTGGTGGCGGATGTCGTCAGTCGGCGCCTGTCGGTGCTCATTGGACTGGCACTGACCGGCCTGAGCTTCCTGGTTCAGGGAACTTTCCCGGTCTTCGGCTGGATCGCGCGTATCTCAAGTGATCTGGGGGATCGGATACACCTTCACCAGCGGGGCGACCACGGCCTGGGTGGTGGACGAGATTGGCGAAGCGCGTGCGGCTTCGCTCTTTCTGCGCGAAACACAGCTCTCCAACCTGGCCAGCGTGGCCGGGATATTGTTGGCGGTGGTCATTGGCAGCCTGAAGCTGGCGTGGCCGCTGCTAATTAGCGGCGCGCTATTTCTGCTGCTCACCGCGCTGCTGGCGGTGCGGATGCCGGAGACGGGCTTCTCGCCGCCCGACACCGCCCATCGGAGCCCGCTTGCAGCGATGAGGGGCTCGCTTCAAGATGGCGTGCGTTTCGTGGCCGGTCATCCCGCCCTGCGCCTGCTGTTTACTGTCGCCATACTGACCGGGGCTGCGAGTGAAGGTTTCGACCGGCTGAGAACGGCCCACTGGATACGCGAAGTGGGATTTCCCAGCCTGGGGGGCCTCCAAGCCGTGGTCTGGTTGGCAGGCATCAACCTGTTGGTTTCTCTCCTGGCGGCATTGGGAGCACGCCTGATGGAAGGGAGCATCGACTTGGAAGACACCGGGACGGTTGCCAGGAACTTGAGCCTGCTGGTGGGGATCACGGCCGGGTGCACCGTGATCTTTGGCGTGGCGGATGGCTTTGGCCTGGCTCTCTTGGGGACGCTGGGCGTGCGGGTGAGTCGTGCCCTGGCGGTCCCCTTAATCCAGACCTGGATGAACCGCAGCCTACGCCCCGGTTTGCGGGCGACCGTCCTGTCCATGGCGGGCCAGATGGATGCCTTGGGGCAAGTCTGCGGTGGGCCCGTGATCGGCTGGCTTGGCAGCGCGGTGTCGATCCCGGCCGCTTTGCTGACCAGTGCCGGGGCTCTGCTGCCTGCCATCGGTCTCTACCGGCGTTGGCGCCCGGAAGACGAAAGCGCGCTTCGCACGTCCTCTTGACTTCCCCCAGGGCAGTGAGGATAATGGCCTGAGTAGTTCGGGATAGGATGACTATGGCCACCTCGCGACGACTGCAGACTGACTTGATGGCGTTGGGCCTCACCGAGTACGAGGCCCGCGTCTACCTGGCCCTGCTCAAGGAGAGTCCGGCCACCGGGTACCAGATCAGCAAGGTATCGGGCGTTCCGCGCTCGATGGTATATGAAGCTCTGGGCCGGCTGGATAACCGAGGGGCGGTCTTGTCGACCCAGTCGGAGCGAGCCACGTTGTACCGTCCTGTCCCACCTGACGCGCTGCTTGCAAGCTACGAGCGCGAACACCGCCAGCTGATCGGATCGCTGCGGACCGGCCTGGCGGAAGTGGAAGGATCGGTGCAAGGCGAGCGCTTATGGCGCATTCAAGGTCAGGCGCCCGTGCGGACGTACATGATGCGTATGATCGAAGCCTGCCGCGGGGATTTGTTCCTGGTCCTGCCGGACTCCGAACTGGAGGCGTTGCGGGAATCCGTGGTCCGGGCGGCGGAGCGAGGCGTCAGGGTTCGGGCGCTGCTCACCGGGCAAGGCTCCTTGGATGTGGGCGAAGTCGCCCGTCATCCGAGCGTCGAGAGCGAACTCCAGCAGCTGACGAACATTGCGCTGGTGGAAGCCGATCAGCGGCAGGCGTTGATCGCCGACACAAGCGGTCAGGTGAGCGCCACCGTCACGGAAGATGACAACCTGGTGTTGATCGCCCGGCAGTTCGTGTGGATGGAGCTGCTGGCACAGCAGTTGGTGTCGCGGCTGGGGGAGGACCTGTTCCAGGCGCTTGATCCGGCCGCCCAGGGGATCTTCCGCGAGCTTCAAGCCAAGGAGGCCGAGTGGCCCAGAAGATAACTGCCGAATTTGACCATGGTTTGAAGCCGAGTCCTTTAGCGACCGAGTTGAAGGACGTGCGGCCAGATGAACTCGACCATCACCTGACCGGGGATCCTCACAAGGCTTCATTCGGCCTGTCAGATATCATTCTCGGCGGACAGGACGGCTTGGTAAATGTGCTGGGGGTGATCCTGGGGGTTGCGGCGGCCACGTCTGACACGCGTATCGTCCTGGCTGCTGGATTAGCGGCAACCTTCGCCGAATCCGTATCCATGGCGGCAGTTGCGTTCACTTCCAAGCGCGCTGAGCAGTCGTTCTATGAGAGTGAGCAGGAGCGGGAGTACCGCCACATCCGCCGTACCCCCACGGTTGAACGCGATGAGATTCGCCGAATATATGCCTCCAAGGGATTTGAGGACCCATTGCTGGAGCATATCGTGGACACGATCACCTCCGACCCTGACACCTGGGTGGCAGTTATGATGGCCGAGGAACACCAACTGCAGCCGACAAATGCCGGCTACCCGTTCCGTTCGGCCTGGATTGTGGGTCTGGCGGCCTTCGTTGGCTCGCTCATCCCGCTGGCGCCGTTCGTGTTCCTGCCTGTGGGCGTCGGCATGGTCTCGTCGATCGTGATCTCGGCTGTGACGCTCTTCGCCGTCGGTGTCTACAAGGCCCGTGTCACCGTCGGACGGCCGGGCCGGAGCGGCCTGGAGATGGCCATCATCGGCACCCTCAGCGCCCTGGTAGGGTACATTGTCGGCCTGTTCTTCCGGGTGCCTTGAGACAACTAATCGGATACGGAACTCCCCCCGACTATTCCTCCTCCGAAATCTTCCATAGATTAACCGTGACGCCAAAAGGATCCCGGACACAGCAGTCCTGACCTTCACCACGCCAACGGATGACCTCGCATCCGTAGGCCAGCAAGTGATCGTGTGCCGCTTCCGGGTCCTCCACGAACAGCTCCATGATTGGCCCGCTTACTTCATCGTCCTCGATGACAAATAAGTTCAGAGGGGCGGCGTCGTGGTCACCAAGGGCAGGATCGGACGAGCGATTCGCAAATCCGAGGACGCCTTCATAGAAGCCGATTGCATCGGAAAATCGCCCTTTCCCACGGCCACATTGGGACCCATCTTGAACTTCATGGGAGGTCTCCTCTCCTTCCCCCCTAAGTGTGGATGCCATGGGCGGTCTGTTCCCGCTAGGGTCCCAAGCTAATCTCGGCCACCGCCGGCCAGGCCTCGTTGTCCCCGCCGAACCAGGCGCGGCACACGATAGGTTCCGTTGCCGGGCGGTGCCCATTGAAGCATGTAGCCTCCATCGGATTGGGTCATGGCTGTTCCAACTGCCAGCCTGGTGACCTCGATCGGAAGGGTCATCCGCTGGACCTCGCCGGCGTCGTTCAAGAAGACGATGTCGAAGTAACCGCTGGCCTGGGTCGGCGGGTCGACGCGTGCCCGGAAGGTGAGGTCGAATGGCTGCCCAGCCTGGACGGCAAACGTGTCAGAGTTCAGTCCTACATCTTGGCCCGACTCGGCAGCCACCGAGAGAGCCCGCCCCGTTCCGTTCTCTCCTCCGGTCAGTTGGGCGGACCCCGCACCCCATGTCCCCCAGCCCTGCAAGCCGCTGCCGAATCGGCTGTTGGGGACTCGACTGCCGGTCTGCCCACCTTCAACGTAGCTGACCGAACCGAGGCTGAAGTGGGCCGGGCCGGAGCAGCCGCATTCGGTGTTGACGCGGAATCCGACATCGGCCGTGGTTGCGCCGTCGGGAACCACGCCGTTGAGCGTGTAATCAGCCCAACCTCCCGGGCCGCTGAGAGGCAGAACCGAAAGCTCGATAGAGGCATTGGGAATGGGTGTTCCGTCCATCAGCGTCAGGCTGCCTCCTGCGCTGGCTTGGTGTAGGGCCAGGCCTAGGGTGGAGCGAGGCCGCAGATAGTTGAGCACGAAGTTGGTGTATGTGCCGGGCTGTTCCTCGGGCAGGAGCTGCTGGGGTTGTGGATTCCAGGATTGGAAGATGGCGTCGTCCGGCTGGCCGCCCTGAAGGACTTCGAAGGCTTCCATGCGCTGGCGGGCGTGATCATACCAGGCAGCATCTGAGGCATCGGCCGGATCGCCAATGTAGTAGATGCCGAATGGGACGCCGCGTGGTTGAACCACGTCCTGGATGGCCCGGGCCTTCTCTGCCCAGTCGGGGATGTTGAAGTTGACATCCAGGTGGAAGAAACCCAAGGGCTCTCCGGTCACCTCCTGGTAGGCGGACAGCCAATCCGAGACGGCGGCGGGGTCGAGATCGGCGGTCTCGATACTCCCGACAACGACGTCCGGAAAGACCTGGCGGACAGCTGAGATGGTCTGGGCGGCGTCCTTGGCGATCTCCTGCGGAGTCATACGGCAGGCCGGGTCGTAGTAGGTGGCGGCGTCGAAACCGTGCTCCATTTCCATGGCGTATAGCACGCCGCCGTTCGCCTGGATTCTCTGCGCAATGCGCTTGGCCGCTGGGGCGCCCGAGAAACCCTCGATCGTGCCAGCATTGCACGGTCCGTGCTCTGTCAGAGGTCCGGATTCGAAGGCCACTGCAATGTGCCGCTGCCTGAGATCGGCGAACACCTGCTGGAGCTGGCTCGGCGTGGCCAGACTGTCGAGCCAGACCGGATAGAGCACCATGACCCTGACCGCTTCCGAAGCGCGCGGCCACGGTGCACCGGCGTGAAAGAGCTGGAAGTAATCGTAGCCTCCGACCCCGGGATTGGCCTGGCTCCATTCTGGGGGATCGAGGGGCCCGAACCAGATCTGTGGCCGGGTGGTCATGTCTTTCAGGGGCCAGGCCGGCGTTGGACCCGTGGCGGGGGAAGATGGGATCGAAGAAGCTGTTGTCGGTTGCTCCACGGGTGGGGCGCCCAGGCCGGTTGGCAAGGCGCAAGCCAGCAGCGCGGCGAAGAGGACCAGAAGACACGGCAGGCGAGCTTGTCGACTGTCCATCGGGGGCACCTCCTCCGCGTCCTCCTCGCCCTGGCGGGAGGAGAGAGGTTCTCGAGATCAGGCGGATCAAAGCAAGTCAGTTGCGGGGACGACAGTGTGGGTTGAAGCCGCAGATCCACAATACTCCAATTCAGGAGGCATCGTGCTGGGAATCTTCCAGCCCAACTGTTGGGTCGCTCTTCGGAATCCGGCCGTGCCGAGTCAGCCGGGTGGGCATCCGGGGTCTCGTATCAGCGTCTGCGCCGGATGGGCTCGAGAGGCCCAAAGTGGTGGCTTGTGAATTTCATCACAATCGCGTCAAGGTTCAGGAAGAATTCGAGTCAGGGCTTGCTGGCGGTCGGAGACGCACCCTATTCCGACCGGCCCTTCTGGCCGTCGCCGGCCATGGAGATGGCCGCCGGTCTGCCCAGGAAGGCGCCGAAGCGCTCCGCCTCCTGCGCCACGGCAGCCGCTGCGGCCCGAGACGGGGGCTCGAAGAAGGCCAGCTCGATCCGGACGACCTCTCTCTCAAGCTTGCGCTTCCAGGTCCCGACGATGCGGCCATCGATGACCATCACGTACCTGAGCGCGGCCCCCATCGCCCACACTTGGCTGAGACGACCATCTTCGATCATGGCGCTGCGGTCATCGTAGCTGGAGATGTACTCGTCGAAGATCGATAGCAGATGTGCGCTCGTTGCCCGCGTGGATCGGAGGTCGCTGTCCGGGAACCATAGACTCCTCCCCGTCCCAGCTGATCTGCGAGAGGCCCGCCCGGATGGCCTCGATGACCCTCTCGCGCCGATTTCAATGTCAGGCCCGACCACTTGGCGAAATCTCGGACCGATGCCGGCCCGCGGGTGGCAAAATACCGCCCGGCCAATTCGGCCAGGCCTTGCTCGCGACTCAGCCGCTCGCCGACTGCGACGCGATCATCGAGCAGAGCATAGGTGAACTGCTTGCCGCGCCGGGGCCCGCTGCAGATAACGGCCTCCAACTCGGCGTGCATCACAAGATACGCCAACCTCTGCCCGGTCGCCTGGGGAATACCCTTGGCTTCCAGTATCCCGCCCAGCTCATCTCGGGTGAGGTATGAGCCCTTCGCCAGTGCCTCGGCCAGCGCGCTGTCGCTGCGCTTAAGCAATCCGGTCTCGAGTTCGAGCTGACGATAACGGTACACGCTGGCGGCTTGGACACGCGGGCCGGTCAGTCGAAGCAGCCAGACGATGTCGTCCGGGGCGACAAAATGCCAGGTCGGGCGGAGAAGATGCGTCCGCAGGAGCTCGCCTCGGTTGAAAGCGTCCTCGATGTCGCCATCGACGGCCCCTACCAGGCGTGCGCCAAGAGCCCACTGCGCGCCGTAGTAGTCCTGCGCCTGGACGGCCGCCAGGCGCGCCACCACCCCGGTGGAGTCCTCCGCCCAAGGAGCGGAAAGCCCCATGTTGTGGAGCCTCAAAGTCGAGATGTCTTGCGCCTGGGTGATTGTGGACACCTTTCGGATGGCTTAAGATTTCGGCCGCCGGCCGGCACGTCTCTAATGGGTTCGGGCGGACCGGAGAAACTCGTGCCTAGCCGCCGAGGGCACCGCCCGTCGAGACCGTCAACACAAAGTAGGGCAGCGCTGCGTCGAGCAAGAGGTGCCCTGTCATGAGATAGGGCAGGGCCGTTGGTCGCCGATCGATGACGATCCCGGTCCAAATGGCAAACGGAAGGAACTTGACCGCCAGCCACACATCATAGGCCCAATCCCATTGAAAGGCGAAGAACATGTGTTGGACGGAGAGGACGGCGCCCACGAGGCTGATCACCAGCCATCTATTCCAGCCCATGGCTCTCAGGCGGGGCGCAACATAGCCCCAATACGTTGGTAGTTCGGCCAGCGCGTGCAGGGTCGGCATCAGGACGAACAGCGGGTAGATCGCCCACAGCGGAAGCGGCTGGAACAACATGGCGTTGGGAGCATTAGGATCGCCCCAAAACGCCTGGGCCAAGAGGCTGCCCGGAGGCTGGGCGATGACGGCCGTGACCACCAGGGCCGCCAGCGTCCAGACAAGGTCGCCCCGCCAGGTGGTGCGCTCGGCGAAATACAAATGCCGCAGACGCAGTCCTTCGAGGCGACCAAACCTGACCAACAAGGCGATGCAGACGATGTTGGTGACGGTTACGAACCACAGCCACCAGGCGGACGAGTCCCTGATGGCGGATAGATCTCCCTTCACAGCCAAGACGGCCGCCAGACTCAGGAGGAGCCCAAATGACAACCCCGAGCGGAGCCAGAGCATGCCCCAGACCCGGCGCTGGGGGATTCGGCCTGAACTCGGCCAGCGGGGCAAGCGCCTGCGGGGCGTTGGGGAGGGGGATGTCCGTCACGATGTGCCCAATCCAGGCGCGCCTAGGGCCAGTCGCACGGCGCGTGAATGGCTCACAGGATTTGCAGAAAGACTAACGCCAACAGGTCGGCGGCCGCGTGCGCAACCCAAGCGACGACGACATTCTTGCTGCGGGCAAAGATGAGGCCGTAGAACGTGGCGTCGAGAATGACGAGCAGCACGTCGAGGGCAATGACCGCCGGATCGCCCGGCGCCCAATGGGCCAGGCCGAAGGCGATCGATACTACGCCGATCGCCCATGGCGTAGGGATGAACCAACTCAGGTGCTCTTGGAAGAATGCACGATAGGTAATCTCTTCAAGAAGCGTGGCGACGAGAATCAGCGGGACGGCCGCCACCCATTGGCCACTCTCGAAGGGAAGCCTGGCGACCACGTGGTCGATGTAGGCAGGGAACCAGATCTTTCCGGCAACGACCACGACCAGCTGAATGAGAATGGCCACGGTGATGATAAGCAGGGCATTGTCGGCCAGGGCGCGCGGCACGCCACGCAAATTGAATCCCGCCGCTGACCATGAGCGGTGCCTCTGCCAGCGTTCGACGAAGAAGTACACCACGGCCAATAGGGCAACCAGGGTGCCCAGATCCTTCCACAGCAGTTGGACCGCCAACACGAAAGCCATTATCAAGGCGGTTTCGATCAGGAACTCGACGGGGTTCGCTCTGGTCGTGGCGCATGTCTGCATCTTCCTCAGTGTGAAAAGTGGACGCGGCTGCATCGGATGGAAGTTATCGCCGGCAGCTTGGCGGGTTCGGGGCGGCCAATCCAGGCCACCGTCCACGGGCCCGTGACGGCCACCTGGATCAGGATTTCTATGAAAGTGATGGCAGCGAACTTCAGCGGATACTCGTTAAGCCGAACGAAGCGTTCAACCATGCCGCCAGACGCCGCCACATACCCGATGACTAAGACGATGGCGCCAAAGGCCCGGCCATCGGTCCAATTCCCCAGCTCGATAAATCGCCTTCGGAACGGGAACAGTGCCAGGCCTATCAATACCCCGCACAGCGCTTGGGAGGGCCAGGTTCGAAGGGCCATTCCGGGAGCTGCTGGATCGCGCAAACAGCTGGAGGCATTCGGCGACGACGGATGGAATTCACCGCCCCCCAGCCCAAATCGAGCCACCAATCTGGCAAGGAAACAGGTCACGACATCGTGACCGTGACGACCAGGACCAACCTGACCACTGCCTTGAGCATCGTTGCCTCCCAGTGCTCAGATCCACCATCCAATCTAATCAGATTGGATGCCGACAGTAGTTGAAAGTGGGTGGAAAAGTGCGATGAATGTCACACGAAAGGGTCGTGGCCGGGCCGTCGGCGTGAACCTCGGCCAGGACCAGATTGGGGCTAGAACGAGTTAGCCTCGATCACTCGCAGCTCTGAGAGCCGTACCGGGGTGGCAGCCCGCAGCGAGTTCTGTATCTCCGCCACCGTGTCAACATGGCGCATCAGAGCGCGGATCGCCTCCGGTTCTGCCTCGGCCAACACGCCGGCCCGATAGGTGACGTTTTCGGCGGGCGCGCCATCCGCCGGAAAGTCGCCCTGAACCTCTACCTCGACTCTTTGCACCGAGATACCGAGCTTCCCAGCCTCGCGATAGACGTCATTGCAGTAGCAGGTCGCCAGGGCCAGGAACAGCGCCTCGCCGCCGTTGACGCTGGACCCAAACCCCGACCCCTTGGGTGGGATGCTGATCTCGTGCGATTGGCCGCCGGTCGCCAGGATCACCTGGTGGCTATCCCGGCTGTTCAAAACCTGTGCAGTCATCTTCACTTTAGATCTCCTCTCCTGATCTACTTTCCCAATTCGCTCGGAACCTGTACAGCGTGCCCCCATGTCCGCCATGTCCTTCATTAGCCGTAGGGGATCGACCAGGTGCCCCATCATCCACAAGCCGGGGCGGCGGGCTGTTCCGTCCAGGACCTGCATTACGGCTGCCACCACCGGAATGGCGGTCAGCTGGTAGGCCTCGGGATGGGCAACGTTGGCCCGGACGACAGCCGGTGTCCCGTCGATGAAGCCGTGCGCCTCGACCATCATTTCAACCCGATTTGGGGGATGATGAAACGAGCTCATCCCCCACCAAAGCAGTCGGCCCATCGGCCGACCAGCGCCGGGGAACATTTTCAGACCCAGAAGAACGACCGGCGTGATGAGCCAATCGGTGACCCAGTGAGACTTCTGAAATGAAGAAGCCCAACTCTGTAAGGGTCGGGATGAGCTGTGGCAACCCCAGAAGCTCTTCGAAGAACATGGGATAGGCGTTCTTAACTCCGATGTCGCCCCCAAAATCGACCTTGCGGGTGGTGAAGAAACTGGGTCGGCCCCACCGGCCGTCGGCGTAGACACGCGTATCGTAGTTCTTGAACAGGTCCACCAATTCATCAACCGCATCGGTGTAGGGGAGTCCCTCACCGAAGTTGAGGTAGCCGCCCACAATGGCCCGCTCCGGTGAATCCAGGCGGGCACAGGCCAGGCGCACCAGGGCCGAGGGCAAGCCAGGATGGAAGCCGGCCTCGGTGACAAAGCACAGGCCGGCGCGCTCGATCTCGGCGGCGTGCGCATTTAGCAGCGCCAGTTTGCGGGTGCCGAGCTGGATATCAAGGTAGTCGAGCCCAACGTCGAGGCAGGCTTGGATCACTGTATGTGCATCTGCCGGGGTAGGCGATGCGATGATGGCCAAGGCGCGGCCCTTAAACGCGCGGCGCAGCGAGCGGCCATCGGCGGCATCGGCGAAGGCTGCCGTCACGCGTGATCCTGGGAAACGCTGGTTGAAGGCTGTCGCCAGCGAGTGGGCTCGTTCGACTCGTCTCGCGGCAAGCGTCACCCGCACCTCGGAGCGTCCGAGAAGATGTTCAGCGATGAGGCGGCCGGCAGCGCCCGTACCGCCGAGGATGATGATGCTGGTCATAGGTGCTCCGCCGTCTGGGGCTTGGGCCGCTGTCGCCGGGCGGGGTGTTCAGCTCGAAAGGTTGCCGGCATCCGGGGCGTGGGCTTGCTTTCGCCGTGTGCGCTCGCCCTCCACCTCGGCCACCAAGCCCACAAGATCCAGATCCCACAGGCCAGGATCGAAGGAGAAGGGTCCGCCGGAAGGCTGAACCCGGTAAGAAGTGCCGGCTGGATCGCGCGTAAGATAGCCCTCGTCGACCAGATACCGTCGCAGTTCAGCATGTCCGATCTTGAAGTTGCGCCCGAACTGGAGGATCCATCCCTGAAGCTCGGCGTTGATTTCTGGTTCGGTGTAGCTCCGCTCAGGTTCGAGGCGCAAGATGGCGCTCACCAGAAGTGTGTGGAAAGGGACGGCCTTACGGGGAAGCTCCCGGGCGGTCATCACCAGGTTGGGAAACCGGGCCCTGAACGCCAACTGGGAGATGTGGTCCGGCATGTTGTCTCTCCAATGCAAGGCACTGTGAACGCGGCTGAAACGCAAAGCCGTATTGGGCGCAGGCTAACCTGCCAGCGTCTCGAATTCAGCCCTCCTCGATTCGTCGACCATGAGACTCGAAATCGAAGATCTCGTCCATCGGACTCTCAGCCAGGGAGGAGGGTCCGTGCCCACGCCGCGGCGCGCTCGAGCTCACCGTCCTTGAGCGGGCCCTGTGTGTCCTCAACGGTGAACCCTTCGGGCGCAACGATCAGGCTGCCCCCGGCCTTCTCCAGCCCGCGAGCGATGTGTTTGGCGGCGTAGCCACCCTTGTCCACCATGAACCCTAAGATCGGTGAGCTCATGGCTTTGGTGTCAATACGCGTGTCGAAGGCCGCCACTTTCTTTCCGGCCAGAGCATTGGGTGGCAGTTGCTCCAGCAGGCCGGTGACTGGCTTCGTCGGGCGAAATCCCTGAGTTGGCGCGCCGACGATCAGCATCTCCGCCTCGATGAGCATTTCGGGGCTGGCTTGGCTGGCGCGGATGACGTCAACGGTCGAACCGGCCGCCAGGGCGGCGCCGATGGCTCGTGCAAGCCTCTCGGTGTTGCCGAACTCGGAGTCGTACAGGACGAGTACGTTCATGCTGGTTCTCTCCACGGCATGCGGCGATCACCCGGGGTTAGCATTCCGATCCCCGCAGCCCGACTAGCCGTCCTTTGGAACCATTTTCGCGCCGTACGGCACCCTGTTCAATGCGGGATGCAGTGCCCAATCGATTTGTGAAGGATCGCACAAACGAGTTGGGATGCGCGGGCGGAGCGGCCAGCCTAGACGTCGCCATGCGCCCCGCAGCGGCAGAACCGAGCCCGTGACCTTTCCGGTGGGGCCAAGCCCCCGTGAATGGCGGCGTTTCCATCCTGCAGGTCGACCCTGTGGTTGGGCCGGCTATCCACAAATTCAATCACAATCGACAGGTCCTGAGAGAGTTGCAAGCCGCGTTAGGGGTGGATGCGGCCACGCTGTCCAACCCCATCGGGCCGCGTGCCGGAGGGAATCGAAATCGGAATACGATATTGCCGACCGACGGCGCGAAGGGTACCATGAGCCACGACCGGGACGGCCCCTGCCCGCCAGGTGGCCCGACAAATGTATCGGGATTGCCCCACAGCCGGAAAATGTGAGGGAAGTCGAAGTGCCTGTCTCAATGGATGCTCCGCTGGGCGGAACGCAGGTTCAACCTTTGCTCCAAGTCACTGACCTGAGCCACAGCTACGGTTCCTTCCAGGTTCTGGCGCCCCTCGATCTGACGCTAGCCCCGGGTGAGATTGCTGTGCTGGAGGGACCAAACGGATCCGGCAAATCCACGCTCCTGCTTTGCCTGAGCGGTCTGTTGCGGCCCACGTCGGGGCAGGTGAGAATTGGGGGGTTCGACCCGTATTCGAACGAGCCGGAGGCGAAGCGATTGATGGCCCTTGTGCCAGACGTGCCGAGGTTCTATTTCGAATTGACAGCCTGGGAGCATTTGCTCTTCATCGCCCAAGCTCATGGGGCTTCGGATGGGTTTGAAAGCCGGGCCGAGTCCCTTATGAAGGCGTTTGGACTTTGGCAGGCGAGAGATCTGCTGCCTCACCATTTCTCACGCGGCATGAGTCTGAAGCTTGGATTGCTGTTCGCGCTTATCCGCCCCTTCAGGGTACTGCTTCTGGATGAACCGACGTCGGCGCTGGACGCCAATAGCAGGCAGCTTCTCGTGGAGCGATTGCGGGAGCTGCAGCAGGAGGGCGCGGCGGTCCTGCTGTCGACCCACAACCCCCAGTTGAAAGATGGCCTGGCCGACCACGCCTACCAACTGGCCGATGGCAGTTTGAAGACGTTCTGACCTATGCATCCCGTCTGGACGATCTTCTCGCGCCGCATGCTGTCCCAATTGGCCTATTGGCTGTCTGCATTAGGCTACAACCTGGGGGACAGATCGGTGATGAACCGGATCTACCTGCTGTATTTCTGTGGGTTCTGGGGTGCCTGGGGCGTGGCGATGCTGGCGCTGGTGGGGGGCGGGCTGGCGAGGGGTTTGGCAAACGTCCAGGCATCGATCTCGCCGGACCGGCTGATGGTTGCCCTGCCGGCCGGCCTGTTGATCGCCTGGGCCGTAGTTACGCTTTGGCGGGTCACGGGAAGAAGTCCGTTTGTCTTTTCTGAGGAAGATGCGTACCTCGTGTGCCAGACGCCGCTCAGCCGCCGCCGGGTTGCGCTTGCCTGGTTTGCCCAGGGGATGTTCGGATTTGTGGTCGTGCTGGCGTCGGCGACGATCATCCTCGCCTTCGCCATCGTCGCTTGGCGGTTCCCGTCCGAGCCTGGGATGTCTCTGCTGTCCTTTTCCCTTCGAACGAGCGGTCTGGGGCTGATCCTGGTGCTCCCCGCACAGCTGGGGATGCAAGCTGCATTGTGGTCCGTGGGCGCCTTGCGCCTGCGAGGGCGTGACAGGCCTGGATGGCTGCGGCCGGCGGCGATGGCCGGCGCCCTTGCGCTGCTGGTGGGGTCATTCGTGCCGTCAGCCGCGCCGATCCTGGCCGCTCCCTTCAGCCTCCCTTTCGACGCCGCCTTCGGTCATCCCGCCCAGGTGATCCCCCTTGGGATCGTCATAGTGATCAGCTGGCTTGGCCTGCTTGCAGGTCTGGGTCTGCTGGTGGCCGTCTCGGGAAAGATGAGCCTGGGCGAAGCGGCCCGCGAGACGACGCACGTGGCTGCCATCGGGTTGGCGCGTAGTTACGGCCAATTTGAACTGGTGGACGCGATCCTGATGCGTCGCCGCCTGGGAACCACCCACGGCACCAGCCGTCTGGTGACAGGTGGCGGGCGGGCGATCGTCCTTCGGAAAGCGGTCCTGCAATCGAGGCGTACCTTTCGGGTGCGGGACGCCCTTGGCCTGATCTGGGTGTTAGGTCTGAGCGCCGGCATGTTCCGGACGTCGAGCCTGGTGCTTCAATTGATCATCGCCGGGGTCTGGACCGTGAACCTGGGTGGCTTCATGACGATCCGCCTGCGCAATGACCTTGCTCATTGGTGGCTGTGGCGCAGCTTGCCGCTGCCGGGCCAGACCTTGTTCGCTCAGGAATTGGCCGTCCCTTGGGGTTTGGCCAGCCTGATGGGTTGGTTGGCGCTCCTGGTCAGCGACATGGCTGGTCCAGCTGTGCTGGTCGGCGTTGTGCTCGTCCCTTTGCTGGCGGCGAGCGTGGCGATGGCTTCATCGGCTGACATCCTCCGTCGCGCCCGAGCGAGGGTATTGATGTCTCCGAGCCTGGCCGACGAGAACGTCCCGCGAGTTGGCGCAAGCGGCGTCATCTGGGGGTTGGTCTCGGTGCTGCTTCCCTTTGGCATGCTGGTTGGGACGGCAACTACACCCGGCGGGGCGATATTCGGGCGCAGCGGCGATTCCCATCGCCATGGCGCTGGTCTGGCTGCAACGCGGTGCGCTGTTGGGCGCCTACCTGACCATGGCGTAGGGCCCGGTCCAAGCCGGCGAGGCACCTGCTCCGATCGGTGGGCAGAGGGCGCTAGCCGGAGGCCGGGTCGGGCATCGGGCGGATCGGACCGTGGCCGGGATAGATGCGAGTGGCGCCGCTCTGACGCAGTTTGTTCCAGCTCTCCGCCACGGCGTCCGCCGACTCTATCGGTTGCCATGCCCGGCCAGGTGAGGTCGCCGGTGAAGGCCGACCCGTCGTCCAAGACCAACGAAACGCTGTCTGCCGAGTGTCCGGTGGTGGATAAAATCTCACCCGCTACCCCGATCTCGTTCAGCAAACCGCGGCTGGCGTCGGTAGGGATAATCAGGTTGTCGCGGGGCGTGATCTCCAGGTAGTGGTCGTCAGGTTTGGTCCATCGTTTCATTTCGGGGATGGAATCGATCTGTGTTTCCAAGACGATCAAGGTCATCCCGGCCAGTTTGAGGTCCTGGGCCAGCCCGGCATGGTCGATATGGTAGTGAGTGGCCAGGCCGTAGCCGATCTCCTCCAGCGGTATGTCCATGCGTTTCAGCTGGGCGCGCAGCGTGCCCATGGTCCCCGGCCAGCCAAGATCGACCATTAGCCGCGCCTTCCCGCGGCTGATGACCCACAGGTTGGTCGAGCGATAACCGACATTGACAATGGTAGTTGCCGGTGATCCGGCCATGTGGCCCCCTTTTGCAGGGTGCGGGATGACGGATGGACACAGCGGGCAGCACGCCGGCACATTCTAGAGGGTTTCGCCGGGGGTTGCCATCCGAGTGGGTTTGCCCTTCCGGGCGGCCGCCGATAACGATCTCGAACCGTGTGCACCACGGCTTGTGAAATGCTGCACAAATGGCCGATTCTCATCGATTATGCCGTGTGCAGGCAGATCCGGAAACGCTCTGGTGGCGTCCGATTTGACGCCGCGGAAAATGCATCTATAATGGTGCCATCCAGCCGGGGCGGCATCGTCCCTTTTCTTTTCACCGGCCTTGTTACCGGTAACATCAACCCAGGACAAACGCATGGGGGTCCTCGTCTTCGGCAGTTTGAGCATGGACGTCACCGCCTATGTCCCGCGCTTGCCCAAGCCGGGCGAGACGCTCTTCGGCGGCGCGTACGGGCTGTCCGCAGGGGGCAAGGGGGCCAACCAGGCCGTGGCCTGCGCCCGACTCGGCTGCCCTACGCATTTCGTAGGAAGAGTGGGGCAGGATCTTTTTGGCCCCGGAGCGCGCACTGGTCTGACCGGCAACGGCGTCGAGGTGGGTGGGACTTTTCGAGGATCCGCAGCACGGCACCGGACTGGCGATCATCAGCGTGGACCAGGCGGCCGAGAATGCCATCATCGTCGTTTCCGGCGCCAACATGGCCATCGACGAATCGGACGTGGCACGTGCCCTCGAGTTCTTGCCGGGATGCAGCGTCCTGTTGCTTCAGCTGGAGGTCCCGCTTGAGGCCTCCCGCCAGCTGGCCGGGGCTGCTCACGGGCGGGGCGTGACGGTCATTCTCGACCCGGCGCCCGCCAAGCCGCTGGACGATGACTTGCTGGGCACACTGGACTATCATCACCCCCAACGAGGTCGAGGCTGAAACCCTGGTGGGATTCCCGGTGAAGGACGTTGACGACGCTGAACGGGCTGCTGCCAGGCTGGTCGAACGTGGGGTTGGGGCTGCGGTCATCAAATTGGGTGAACGCGGCGCGGTGTGCCAGGCCGGCCAAACCTGCCTATCAATCCCCCCCTTCCAGGTCGAAGCCGTCGACACGGTGGCCGCCGGGGACGCTTTCAATGGCGGCCTGGGGGCCGGTCTGCATGCCGGTCTTTCGCTTTCGGAGGCGCTCCGTTGGGGCTCGGCGGCCGGCGCCCTGGCCGTCACCCGGCGCGGGGCCGCCGCCTCGATGCCCGATCGGGCGGCTTTCGACGCCCTGTTGGCGCGCGGCTGAGATGACCGAGTTGTTGATCCGCGCCGGCGCCGTGGTGACCGTCGACTCGGCCGATTCAGTCCACCAACCCGGTTTCGTGCGGATTTCAGGAAATCAGATCACCGAGGTTGGCGAAGGCTGGAGAGCCCGCCCCGTCAATGGCGAGACTGTGCTGGATCTGCCGGATCGGCTGGTGATGCCCGGCCTTGTGAACGCACATACCCATACGCCGATGGTCTTGTTCCGGGGTCTGGCCGAAGGCTATTCTCTGCTTGTGCTTGACGGATGGTTGCAGGCCATCCGCGCCTGGGAAGCCGTCCTGAGGCCGGAGATGGTCCCCCCGGCGGTCACGGTCTCGTGCGCCGAAATGATCCGCACCGGCACGACGACCTTCGCGGACCAGTATTTCCACATGGACCGGGTGATGCCAGCCGTGGACGCCAGCGGACTTCGGGCGGCGCTGGCGTTTGGGATCGTTGAGCTGGGGAAGGTGGATGCCCGTAAAGAGGCGCTGGCCCAGGCCGAAGCCTTCCTGGAGAGTGTGGCCGGCCATCCCCGTCTCAAGGGGTGGGTTGGACCCCACGCCTTCTTCGTGGACAACACACCTGATGCAATTCAGGCTGAGCTCGATCTGGCCCGCCGGTTCGACACCGGGCTGCATATCCATCTGGCGACCAGCGGAGAAGAAGAAGACTTCTGCCGGGAGCATTTTGGCGTCAGCGCTGTTACCCAGATGCAGCGTCTCGGCGTGCTCGACCAGCGGCTGCTGGCGGCCCACTGCCTGACGATCCCGCCCGCGGACTTCTCCGTCCTGGCGTCTGCCCCTTTTGCGGCTGTGCTCTGCGCTTCAGCCTGCATGCGCAGCGGCGCCCTGCCACCACCGGCGGTGGCCATGCTCGACGCCGGTATCGACTTGGCCCTGGGCACAGACAACGTCACCAACAACAACAGCTACGACATGTTCAACGAAATGCAGACGGCGGCCAAATTGATCTCGTTTAGCCACCGGCGGCCGGCGGCGGTGGCTGCCAAGCAAGTGCTGCGCATGGCCACCATGGGTGGGGCTCGGGCGTTGGGGCTGGAGGCAGAGATCGGCTCGCTGGAAGCCGGCAAACGTGCCGACCTGGTGCTGTTGGACCTGGCGTCGGTCGGCTGGGCGCCTCGGGTGACCCAGGACCTGACGACGGCGCTGGTCTATGCCGTCTGCGGCCAACACGTCACGGACTCGATGGTCGATGGCGAATGGTTGCTGCGGGACGGAGGGTGGACCCGGCTGGACTACCGGGGCGCCGTCGCCGAGTTGGAGGCCGCTGCTGGAGAGCTGCTGAGCTCGCGGAAGACATAGGAGAAGCGCCATGGTCCGACTGGTCATCGATACCGACCCGGGCGTGGACGACGCCCATGCCTTGATGCTGGCGTCGGCCCACCCCGACGCACAAATCGAAGCTGTCACCACCGTCGCTGGCAATGTGGACTTGGACAAGACCACCGCCAACGCGTGCATCGTGCTCGATGCGCTCGGTGTGGAAGCGCCGGTCTTCGCCGGGGCGCCTCGCAGCCTGATGGGAGATGATGTCGACGCCAGCGACGTCCACGGCAGCGATGGCCTGGGCAACACGCATTTCCCGCCGTCATCGCGCCCCGTTTCTTCGGAGCACGCGGCGCTGGCCTTAGTGCGCCTGGCGAACGAGTTCCCCGGCGAACTCGACCTGGTCACACTGGCCCCGCTCACCAACGTCGCTCTGGCCGTCGCGCTCGACCCGGAACTGCCTCAGAAGTACCGCCGCCTGACGATCATGGGAGGCGCCATCCGGGGCATGGGCAACACCGTTAACCCCTCGGCCGAATTCAACATCTTCACCGACCCTGAGGCGGCGCGGATCGTTCTGCGCGCCTGGCCCGGCTGCACATTGGTCTCCTGGGAAACGTGTATGGGTCACGCGCTGGATGAGGCCAAAGTGGAAGATCTGCTGGCCATCCGCTCTGACCGGGCCGAGTTCTTCCGCGCCATCACGGCCCATACTTTCGCCTTCATCGAAGGGGCGCTGGGATTCAAGCGCCTGATTTCGTCCGACGCCCTGGCGATGGCGGTGGCTATCGAGCCCGACATGGTGCTGACCTCGGAACGGCGCTACGTCGATGTAGAGCTCGGCGGGGCGCACACACGTGGACAGACTACCGTCGATTGGTTCAATCGGACAGGGCATGCACCGAATGTCAATCTGGCGATAGACATCGACCGGGCGCGCTGGAGCAACCTGATGACGGCCGCCTTGACATGAGCCTATCTGGGGCTGGCCGGAGTGCCGCACCCGAGGCGCCGAAGGATCTGCTGGCGCAGGTCACCCACCTGCTGCAAGACCTGATTCGCCTGCCCTCGGTCAATGGCCGGGACCCTGAACGGCCGGTCGCCGAGCGCCTGCTCCAGGCGGGAGAATGGCTGGATCTCAAGGGCGAGTTGATCGCCTTGGATGAGGCTCGGCCGAATGCGCTCATCGCGTGGGGGGAGGGCCCGGCTGCCTTTGCCTTCATAGCCCATACGGACACCGTCTCCGAGGGACGGCCGGAAGCCTGGTCTTTCCCTGCATTAGGCGGAGAAGTTCACAACGACCGGCTCTACGGGCGGGGGGCGGCTGACAACAAGGCGGGGATGGTGGCGGCGCTGTTCGCCATGGCGCGCCTGGCGAAGAGCGGGCGGCTCGACCCGTCGCGGCACCGTCTCATGTTGGCGGCCGTGGCGGATGAGGAATCCGGTGCCTCCAGCCCCATCGGGTTGAAGGCTCTGCTGGATGCAGGACGCCTGGACGCCAAGGGAGCAGTCTACACCTATGCCGGCGACGATATCTGCTTGGGGCACCGGGGCCTGCTTCGGCTCACGCTCACAGCGTACGGCCAGTCCGTCCACACCGGCAGCCCCGCCTGAACTCGAGGCGAACTGGGGACAAATGCCGTCATGGGCCTGGCGGAGCTGCTGCTCCGTCTTGAGGGGCTCGAATGGCCACAGATGGCCTTTCCCGGTTTCGAGGGTCTGGCCTGCATGCTGACGCCCGGGACGCTTTTTGAGGGAGGGACTTATCCCAGCGTGGTCCCCGATCGCGCCTCGGCCGTGGTTGACGTCCGGCTTATGCCGGGGCAATCCTCCGGCCAGGTCGCCGAGACCATCGCTGGGGTTGCAGCGGAGGTGTGTGAAGGACGGTCGGGCCTCCGGATTTATCAGACCGTGGACATTGACCTCCCGGCGGCGGCAATTCCCCCCGATCATCGTCTTGTCCGCACGGCGGCGCGCATCGTCGAACAGATCACTGGACGCCAGCTTCCCGCCCGGGCCGCCGGGCCGGCCAACGAGGGCTACATGCTGATCAACGCCGGTATACCCACGCTGTGTGGCTTCGGCCCCCTAGGGGGGAACGCACATGCAGCCGATGAATGGGTCGACCTGAACAGTCTTGTGCAGACCATCGAAATCTACGCCGAGCTGGCCGCCGCCTACCTGACACAGGAACAGGAGCAACCGGATGACGCATGACGCATACCTCGATCCGTGGGTGAACGTGACCACACACAGCGGCCTCAAGGCAGATGAGGTCATTTCTTCGCTCCAGAAGGAGATCCGGCGCGGGAAAGTCGAGAACGCCGTCAAAGTGGCCTACGAAATGATCCGCACCAGTCCCGAGCTGGAAGCCAAGTTCTGGCAGCGCCTCAAGGTCATCAGCGTCGAGGACATAGGCTGGGGCGACCTGCACGCCCCCCTGTTGATCGAAACTTTGGATCGCTTTCATCTCGCCTTTGAACGGGGGCAAGTAGACAGAGTCCTTTTCGCCGTGCACGCTGTCCGCTACCTGTGCTCGCGCACAAAGGACCGCTCCAGCGACGAAATGACTCAGTGGCTCACCCGCGGTGCCGACCAGGGGCAGATGCTACCCGAGAATTCCTGACTATGCCCTCGATCAGCACACCCAACAGGGGCGGGTCATGGGGCGCGCTCGCCGCCACTTCTATGAAGAAGCCTCACGCATCATCCCCGAATTGCCCGACCGGGACACCACGTACCTGGAGGCGCTTCAATCCGGATTGGACGAAAGCGAAGCATGACCGTTCGGGGGGGAAGCCGGCGGCCCACCATGGCCGATGTGGCTGAACTGGCCGGAGTTTCCAAGATGACTGTTTCACGCGTCATCAATGGACATGAGAGCGTGACCTCCGAGACAGCCGAGAGGGTTCACAACGCCATCCGCAAGCTCGGGTATGTGCGCAGCCAGCGCGCGCGCGGAGTCTGGCGGTCGGGCGGACCAATCTGTTGGGATTGATTGTGCTTGACATCACAAGTGAGTGGGTCTGGCCCCTTGTCCGAGGTGCAGGAAAGGCGGCCGAGGCCGAGAACTACCAGCTGCTCCTGCAGACCACCGGAACTGGGGAGGTGGCTACCTTCGGCCACCAGGACCCTTTGCTTTCGGATGACTACGTTGACGGGTTGATCATCGTCAGCTGGCGGGTGCCGCTCTCATCGGTCGAGCGCCTAGCCCGGCGCGGCTTCCCCGTGGTCCTCATCGATGCATTCAGCCGCTTGGATGACGTAAGTTGGGTGAGCGCTGAAGATCGCCGGGGCGCCCGGCAGGCAGCCGAACACCTGATCGGATTGGGCCACCGCCGTATCGGGTTCATCGGCGGAGGCGATGCGCCCTACCTGGCCCAGCAACGTCTGGGAGGGTTTCGGGAGGCACTGGAGGCTGCCGGCATCGACCCGGCGGGCTGCCCGGTCGTGCAGGGCGATTTCTCGCAGCGGAGCGGTTACGCTGCGGCGAGCGAGTTGCTCTCCATGTCGCCGCGTCCCTCGGCGATCTTCGCCGCCAATGACTTGATGGCTATGGGCGCCATGACCGCCATGCAGGAGCTGGGGCTGCGGTTCCCGGAAGACATGTCGATTGTCGGTTTCGACGACATCGCCAGCGCAGCCCGACTGCGGCCCAGCTTGACCACCGTGGCGCGCCCGTATGCCGAGATGGGCGCTATGGCGGTGAAGCTAGCCACCCGCTTGATGCAGTCCACCGATGGCGCACAAGGACCCATTCAGACAGACCTGCCCGTCGAGTTGGTCATTCGACAGTCAACATCGCCGCCGGCGCAGGCCCACCCGTGAAACCCTCGCCGGACCTGTGCAGAAGTTGTAAAGGAGGTGTTCTGAAACCTTAGCACGTAGGCCACCGATCCCGTGGATAGTGGAGGAGATACGACCCATGACTAGCAAGCTGGGATGGAGGTTGGTGACGCTGGCCTTGATCGCCGGCATGGCCCTGACCTCCTGCGGGGGGCAGCCGGCCGTGGCAACCGAGGCCCCCAAGCCCGCATTCAAGTTCGTGCTCGTAACACCCAACCCGCTCGGCGATCGTTCCTTCATTGACGCATCGAGCGCGAGGCGTCAAGAAGGTCAACGAAGACCTGGGCCTGGATGGCCAGATCATCGAGACGACCAGCATCGCTGAGCAGGAGACTGCTATCCGGGCCGCCCTGAGCGGCGACAACGATCTGATCCTGGCCCTGGCGCCCGACCCTGAACTCTGCTCTCGATCGCCCAGGAGAATCCGGATCAGAAGTTCGGCGTGCCGTCGGACATCTTTGTCGAACTCGCTCCCGGACAACATCGAAGCCTTCCAGGTCAACGTACATGAAGGAAGCTACCTGGTGGGTATCGTGGCGGGCATGATGACCGATACCAAGACCGTCGGCGCCGTGGTCGGCGGCAACTCGCCGGGCTCAACCAGTTCTTCTGGGCCTACAAACAGGGCGTACTCGAAGCCTGCCCCGATTGCAACGTTCTGGTGAGCTACCTGTCGTTTGACTTCTCGAACCCGACCCTGGGGAAGGAAGCCGCCTTGGCGCAGTACGACCAGGGCGCCGACATCATCTTCCAGGTCGCCGGCCGCTCGGGCGAAGGCGTCATCTCGGCCGCGGCGGAGACGGGCAAGTTCGCCATTGGCGTCGATTCGAATCAGGATTACATTGAGCCGGGTTCGGTCATCGTCTCCCTGCTCAAGAAGGTCGACGTAACCACCTACCTGCTCGTCCAGAACACGATGAACGGTGAGTTCAAGGGCGGCTTCCAGCAGATCGGTCTCGCCCAGGGCGCCTCCGGCCTCTCGTGGGACGAAGGCTCGACGGACTTCGCCGACCACGGTCCGGCGAATATGACCGCCAAACTGGATAGTGTCAAGGCAAGTGTCGACACCTACCGTCGGCAGATCCTGGACGGCACGCTGGCCGTGTGTGATGCACTGAACAGCCCAGACGCACCCGAGTGCGCTGGCCTGGCCGCCGGGGGCGGATAGTCCAACCGGAGCCAGTTGAACGAAGGCTTGAAGGACCCCGGGGGCCGATCGGCCCCCGGGGTCGGGGAGAAGCCCATGGAATCTGCGGTCGAGATGATCGGCATCGACAAATTCTTCGCTTCGACCAATGTCCAGGCGAACAAAGATGTGGATCTGTCGGTGGCCCGCGGCGAGGTTCACGCGCTGGTGGGGGAGAACGGGGCCGGCAAGACGACCTTGATGAACATCCTCTACGGACTACTGCCTGCAGATCGAGGCGAGATACGCGTGTACGGAAACAGGGTGCAGATCGGTCATCCCGATGACGCCATCCGTCTGGGTATCGGCATGGTGCACCAGCACTTCAAGCTTGTGCCGTCCTTTACCGTGGCGGAGAACGTGATACTTGGGATGGAACCCAACACCGTGGGGGTCCTGCGCAGATCAGAAGAGGCCGAAAGCGTGCGCCAGATGGCCGACAGCTACGGGCTGCCCGTGGATCCGGGAGTCCGGGTCCGAGACCTCCCGGTGGGAATGCAGCAGCGGGTCGAAATCCTCAAACTGCTGCAGCGAAATGCTCACGTCCTGATCCTCGACGAACCGACGGCGGTACTGACCCCCCAGGAATCGCGCGAACTCTTCGAGGTGGTGCGCAAACTGGCTGAGTCGGGCCGTTCAGTGATCTTCATCACCCATAAGCTGTTCGAGGTCATGGACGTGGCCGACCGGGTCACCGTGATGCGGCGTGGCGAGAGGGTGGGCACCAAGCCCGTCTCCGACACCAATATCGCCGAGCTGGCGAGGATGATGGTCGGCCGGGAAGTGCTGTTCAACGTAGAGCGCAAGCCCGCAAGGCCGGGCGAGTTGGTGCTTGAAGTCGACGACCTGCTCGTGGCCGGGGCGGAGGGCGTGCCTGCCATCCGCAGCGTGAGTTTCACCGTGCGCCAGGGTGAGATCTTCGGCATCGCCGGCGTGAACGGCAACGGCCAAACCGAGTTGGCCGAGGCCATCACAGGCATGCGTCGCACCGAAGGCGGCTCGATCAAGCTGCGCGGGGTGGATATCACGCGCGCCCCGTCGACCGCCGGCGGTCGGCGGGCATCGCCCACATCCCGGAGGACCGGATGCGGATCGGCCTCAATCTGAACGCCACCGTCGACGAGAATCTGATCGTCAGTCGCTACCGCATTCCGCTCATCAGCCGGCTCGGCTTTCTTCGTAGGAGCAACATTCGTCAGTTCACCCAGGAGGTCATCCGCGACTTTGATGTCACGGCCGCCCAGCCCGGCAAGGGGATCGCCACTCTGTCCGGGGGCAACCTGCAGAAGATCGTCTTGGGCAGGGAGCTGAGCGGCGACCCAAGTTTGATCGTGGCCAACCAACCCACGCGCGGCCTAGACGTGGGGAGCATCGAATTCGTGTACCGGACGCTGCTGGAGGCGCGCCGAGCGCGGGGCGGCGATCCTGCTGATCTCGGTTGAACTGGACGAGATCATGTCCTTGAGCGATCGGATCGCGGTCCTGTTCCGAGGACGGTTTGCGGGCGAAATGGACAGCGGTGGCGTGACTGAGGACATGTTGGGAATCCTGATGGCCGGCGGCAGCCTGGCTGATTTGGAAGCAGCCAGCGCGGGCTAAGACCCGGATTCAAGGGAAGCGGGAGATACATATGGATGCCGAAACCAGGGAGCGTTTGATCCGCAGCTTGTTGGTGCCGATCTTGGCCATCATCTCGGGCTTGTTGGTCGCCTCGATCTTCGTGTTGATCGCCGGGGTCAACCCGTTAGTGGCCTACGGCGAGTTGTTTCAGGCGGGCTTCGGCTGTGCCTCGCTCCACCACTGCAACCTCTTCACCACGCTCCAGCTCGGCACGCCGCTGATCCTCACAGGGCTTTCGGCCGTGGTGGCGTTCCGCTCCGGGCTCTTTAGCCTCGGACAGGAAGGCCAGCTCCTATTGGGGGGAATGATGGCGGCCTGGCTGGGTTATGCCGTCCATCTGCCGCCCGTCATCCATCCCTTATTCGCCATGGCCGCCGCCATGCTGGTGGGCGGGATCTACGGCTGGTTTCCCGGGGTCCTGCGTGTCAAACTGGGTGTCAACGAAATCATCAGCACGATTGTGCTCAACAACATCGCCATTCTGTTTGTCCGCTACCTGATCAACTTCCCGTTGCGGGCCGACCAAAGCACTACGGCCTACTCGCCGGTGATTGATCAAACGGCGCGTATGCTCCCCTTCGAACCAGGCTCCAAGTGGGGCCCAGGTTTCATCATCGCCATTCTGTTTGTGATCGCTATCACAATCTACCTCTTCCGAACTCGGCCGGGGTATGAGGAGCGGATGTCGGGTCAGGCGCCATTCTTCGCTCGCTTTGGTGGTGTTCCCAGCGAAGGGGCCGCCATCCGCGGCATGTTCCTCAGCGGTTCCATCTCAGGCATGGCGGGGGCCATCCAGGCCCTGGGCGTGCACTATCGCATGCTGGACGGCTTCTCGGCTGGCCTGGGGTTCGACGGCCTGACGGCGGCCATCCTGGGCCAGGTGCATCCCATCGGTACCGCCCTGGTGGCGCTATTCTTCGCCGGGGTTCGCCAAGGAGCACAGGTAGGCTTGCAGTTTTCGGCACACGTGCCGCGTGAGCTGGGGGGCGGGATCATCGCCTTGATGATCGTCTTTGTGGCCGCCGATCAGCTCTATCGAGCCAACATACATCGGGTGGGCAGCTGGCTTGGCCGTATTCGCGGTCGCCGGACGGCGGAGGAGCGAGTGTAATGGATTGGGGCAATCTTCTCACGGTCGATCTGGTGCGATCCGGTGTGCGCCTGGGGACGCCGATCATTCTGGCGGCGCTGGGCGGCACCATATGCCACCGGGCAGGGGTCCTCAACCTGGCTCTGGAAGGCATGATGCTGCTCGGTTCCTTCGTGGGCATTTTGGCTGCCTTCTTCCTGCATAGCACTTACCTCGGGGTCTTGGTGGCAGGGCTGTCCGGTGGGTTGCTGGGGGCAGTCTTCGCCCTGGTCTATCTTCGCTACCGGGTGGACCTGATCGTGCTGGCCATCGCCATCAACCTATTCATCGCTGAGATGACGGTCTTCTTCATGCGGACCTTCTTGGGCGATGTAGGAACCTGGTCCGACCCGAGCATCCAGCAGCTGCCGGATCTGTCCATCCCGCTGATCGACCGCATCCCTGAGTTTGGACGTCTGCTGAGCGGCTACAACGCCATCGTGTACTTCTCCTGGTTTGCCGCCGTGGGGATGTACTTCCTGCTCTTTCACACCAAGTTCGGCCGCCATGTTCGGGCGGTGGGAGAAAATCAAGCCGCAGCCGAAACAGCTGGGATCAGCGTCTGGCGCGTGCAGACCTTCGCCCTGGTGATCAGCGGTTTCCTGTGTGCGTTCGGAGGTGCCTTCCTGTCCGTGGGCCACCTGACGCTGTTCACGCGCAACATGAGCAACGGGCGGGGCTGGATCGCCGTGACGGCGGCGCTGTTCGGCCAAAACCACCCGTTCTGGGTCTTCCTCACCGGCGCTTTCTTCGGCTTCACGGATGCCTTCGCCGTGCGTCTCCAGACGACCACCAACATCCCACCGGCGTTGGTCCAGTTCCTGCCTCAGGTGTTCACCCTGCTGGCGTTGATTCTGGTGGCGGCGCACGGCAAGGTGCGGGAGGCCGTGGCGCGGCGTGCCTTCCGGCTGCGGGCGCATCAGGAGCGAGCCGTCCACGACGCGGAGCAGATGAGCAGCGCATGACCGCCCCCGATGTCGTTTGCTACGGTGAATTGGGGGCCGACAACATCATCCAGGTCCCTCACCTCCCAACGCCGGAACTGGCAGCATTCCCGACCTCCGACAGCTATCACATCGGGGGTGCAGCGGCCAACACCGCCGTGTGGCTGGCCAGTTGGGCCGTGCCCGTCCGCCTGGCGGGCAACACGCTGGGCGACGACGCGCTGGGCGAGGATCTCAAGCATTGGTTTGGGCGCTGGCCCAGCCTGGACGTCAGCTTCGTACGTTGGCTCCCGGAAAGCGCCACCCCCTTCTGCCGGATTCTGGTCACGCCGGACGGGGAGCGCACCATCTTGGTTTTTGGCTACCCCGAATCGGAGAAGACACCTCTCACAGCGCCAATGATCGACGGCGCCCGCATCCTGGCGCTGGATCTGTACGGCGGAGACGAGCGGACCGAGGCGGCGCGGGCGGCCCACGTCGCCGGCAAGACGATCGTCGTCAGTGACTTGGTTGACCCGGGCCATGTGATTTGTCCGTTGGCCGATGTGATCATTCTCTCGGCGAACTTCCTGGCGGCGGCCCGCCCAGGGGTGGATCCGGGCCAGCATGCGGCCACCCTTCAGCAAACCTCGGGCGGGACGGTGATCCTGACCGCTGGGCGAGATCCAGTCTTGGTCCTTCCGGCCGCCGGCCCGCCCTTCAGCGTCCGGCCAGATCCCGTCCCGGCGGTCGATGCCACCGGGGCTGGGGATGCGTTTCGCGCTGCCCTGATCTACGCCATGCTCAAGGCATGGCCGCTCGAGCGAGGCGTCCGCTTGGCATGCGCCGCCGGGGCCCTGAAGGTGGGCCACCTGGGTGGGGCATCTCATCCCGCCCCGATCGAAGCCGTCGAAGTCGGGGCAGAACGGCTTCGCGTCGAATAGTTGCCTCATCCGGCCTGAGCCGCCATGGGGGGCACGGGCGGGAGTGCCATGGACTTCGAAACCATCTACCGCCAGTTTCCGGAGACCTACGAGGCGCTGGTAGCGCACGAGGACTACCAGGCAAATCTAGCCGGCGCACTGCGCGGCCTGATTCCCGGCGATGGGGAGTACGTGGTGGATATCGGAACCGGTACGGGGCACGTGGCCCGGCTGTTGGCCGGAGCCACGCACACCGCATCGCGGCCTCCGATCGATCGCTGCCGATGCTGCGCACCGCCGCCAAGATTGCTTCGAGCGGGATTGCCTGGCTGGCCGCCGACAACCGCCAGCTCCCCCTGCGGCCCGGTTGGGCCGATATGGTGGTGGCCGGCTGGAGTCTCGGGCATTCCGTGGCATGGCACGGGGATGACTGGCCCCGGGAGATCGATCGCGCCCTGGGAGAGATGCGTGCGAATTGCTCGGCCGGGCGGGACCCTGGCCGTCATCGAAACGTTGGGCACCGGGAGGGAGACACCTCTGGCTCCCACCCAAGAGCTGGCGAATTACTACCTCTGGTTGGAAGACGAGCATGGTTTCGAGCGTCGTTGGATGCGTACGGACTACCTGTTTGAAGATGCGGCACAAGCTGAACGGTTGATCCGGTTCTTCTTCGGCGACGAGATGGGAGACGCCGTGAAGACCGCCGGACTTCGCATGGTTCCGGAATGCACGGGCATGTGGTCTCGCTCCGTCGACACCGGGATCTGACCAGACCTCTTCTCACACAGCCACACTCCCCCAGGAGGCGCCGAGCATGGAATTCCACATCGTCTGCGAACCAGAAGAGATCGCCCGCTACGTGTTTTGTCCGGGAGATCAGAAGCGGGCGGAGAAGATCGCCAATCATCTGGACGACTCGCACCTGGTGACCGACAGCCGGGGCTATGTCGTCTTCAGCGGGACCTACCAAGGGGTGCCGATGACGGTCTGTGGCACCGGTATGGGTGGCCCCACGGTGGCCATCGCCCTGGAGGAATTGGCCCATATGGGCGCCGACACTTTCATTCGCGTCGGATCGTGCGGGGTGTTTCAGAAGGGCCAGATGCCGGGAGACGTCATCATTGCCTCCGGGACAGTTCGAGCGGGTGGCACGTCCAAAGGCTATCTGCCCGAGATCTTTCCTGCTGTGCCCACGTTCGAAGTCCTGCGGGCATTGGCGGCGGCGGCTGAAGCGCTCGAGGCGCCTTACACGGTGGGCGTAGGTATCGCCGGGGACGCCTTCTACGCCCCGCGCCAACCCGGCTCGAGGGACTGGCTGGCCCAGGCGGGCGTCGTATCGGTCGAAATGGAGAGCGATACCCTCTTCGTTGTCGGCGCCTACCGCGGCTGGCGCACGGGTGCTGTCTATGCTTCGGACGGAACGCCCGATGAGGTGAAGCCGGCGTGGGGTGAAGCCGCTTTCCGAGAGGGAGAAGAGCAGGCGATTAGGATCGGGTTGGGAGCCATGCTGGCCGTGGCCCAGAACGACGCCGCCAAGGGGGGTTAGAAGACCGGCTCGGCCGGGGGCAGATGCCGCCGGTTGAAGAAGACGTTCACTTGACAGTCTGGGGGCGGCGGATGATTGCCGAGACGAGGCCAACCAGGCGGTCAGCCCATCTTGGGTAGGCGGCAACCAGCCATTGGCTGGACACCACGATCACCATCACGGCGATCATCGCTCCGCCCAGCTCGCCGCGGAACGTGGGCCTGGATCTGCAACCCATCCAACGCGCCCACGCGAATGCCGGCCATCAGGAGGGACGCCCCCAGGGCGCCGATGGGATGTAGCTGTCCCAGCATGGCCACCATCAACCCGTCATATCCGGCACCGCCCGAGAAATTCGAGACCAGGCGGTAGTGAACGCCGAGAACTTCGATGGCGCCGCCCAGCCCGGCGACGCCCCCGCTGATGAGCATGCCGCGCATGATCGCCTTGGTCCGCGACACGCCACCGTAGGTGGCGAAACGTTGGGCATCACCTAACATTCTCTGCTCGTAGCCCGACCCGGTCCTCCACAACCAAATCGCCGCCACGACCGCCGCCAGCAGCGCAAGCAGGAAACCGAGGTTGAGTTTGGTCCCTGCGGCGAGCAGCGGCAGGCGGGCGGAGGCGGCCACGCGGCCGTAGGCCCAGCCTCCGATAACGAACGGCGCCAACTGGTTCAAGACCAGGGTCACGATCACCTCGTGGACCTCAAGCCATGCCTTGAGCAGCCCCGGGATCCCGCCCCAGGCGGCGCCCAACGCGAACCCCGCCGCCAGGGCAAGAGGGATATGGATGGTCGGGGGCAGATGCAAGCGGGCGCCCGCCCAGCTGGCGCCTGCCGCCCCGAGGAGCATCTGGCCAGCCTGGCCGATGCTGAAAACACCCGAGCGCATGGCGATGACGGCGGACAACCCGGAGAGCAGCAGTGGCGTGGTGAATTGCAGCGTGGTCAGAAGGCCGCAAGGGCCTTGCGCAGCGCAGCCAAACCCGGCCGCGGTGAGGAGCCCAAGGGCTCGCAAGGGTGACGTGCCTGAGAGCTGGGCAAGACACGCCGCAAGCACCACGCCGGCAAACGTTGCCAATAACGTGATGACCAGCTTACGACGGGCGGGCAAAGGGTTGCGTGCGTAGCTAGGCTGCAACAACGAGACTTCTTCCGAACTTCGAACTCGGGTAGAGCCGATTGTAGTCAAACCCAGCCGGCTTAGCCAGCCCATCCGACTTGACAATCAGGCCGACGCCCCCTAAAATGGCTTAATATATGAATAGGTATTCAGATATAGAACTGACAGGACGAGACAAGAAACCAATGGCAGCTGGATTGGATGAGGACACGGCAGCCTACCTGGCCGAGTTATTCAGGGCACTCAGCGACACCAGCCGGGTGCGGATTGTCTCAGCGTTGGTGGAAGGCGAGATGAACGTGAGCTCCTTGGCCGATGCGGTGGGGATCAGCGAATCGGCCGTATCCCACCATCTGCGAGGCCTGCGACAGATGCGACTGGTTCGCGGCCGTAAAGATGGCCGACAGGTCTTCTATAGTCTTGACGACGATCACATCGAGGCCCTCTTTCGCCTGGGATTGGATCATGTCCGCCACGGTTGACTCAGGCCCTGCGGATCGCCAGGAGGGTTTGTGATGGTTTTCACAAATTGTCCTGGCGTGGCGGCAATCTTCCGAGCCATGGTCTCGCGCACGCAGCGGGCTGGCCATATTCCCGGCCTGCCGTTGTTTCTTCTTCAATCGTTTGGCGCAAGTGCCGCGCGTTCTGCCTCGGCGACGCAGAATCGTCAGCCGTGGCCGAGTGCCATCCCAGCTACGAAGGAGCAAGCGCGTGGCTGACGAGCAGGTACGTCTCGACATCCCCGTGCTGCTCCCGGATGTGGATGACGCGCGTGACCAATGCGTGGCGCGGCTTGGCGAACTGCTGGAGCGCAACCGCGGTATCGATCGCGTGCATGTCGAATTCGATAGCGGCCAAGCCGCATTGTGCCTGCACTACAAACCCAACCTTGTATCGCTCGACCGCGTGCAGCGCCTGGCGCAAGACGCCGGCGCCAAGATCAGCCGCCAATTCCGACACAAGATCGTCCGCGTACGAGGCATGGACTGTGCGGATTGTGCCGTCAGCCTCGAACATATCTTGGGGCGCATGCCGGGCATGGTCAATGTGTCCGTCAACTACGCCGCAGAGAAGATGCGCGTCGAGTTCGATACCTCCGAGCTGAGTCTGGAAGACATCTCAGACCGAGTGGGCTGGATGGGCTACGCGTTTGAGGCGCCTCCCGAGCCTGAGGCCTGGCTGAGGCGACACTGGCAGCTGGTGTTGAGCCTAATTGCCGGCTTGATGCTGTCCCTTGGGCTCCTGGCCCAATTCGTCCTTGGGCTTTCGCCCACATCTGCCCTGATCTTCTTCGCCCTGGCCTATTTGGCCGGGGGGGTGGACACGACCCGACATGGCCTGGCCGCTGCCTATCACCTGCGCTTCGATATCGACTTCTTGATGGTTGTGGCCGCCCTGGGGGCAGCCATCCTCGGGCGGTGGGCAGAGGGGGCCTTCTTGCTTTTCTTGTTCAGCCTGGGACATGCTCTTGAGCACCAAGCCCTGGGGCGGGCACGGGCCAGCATCCAGGCTCTGGGAGAGCTCATGCCGCGCATGGCGCGCGTCCGGCGGGATGGAATGGAATTTGAGATCCCGACCGAAGACTTGCTGCGCGGCGACCGGGTGGTGGTCCGACCTGGTGAGCGGATCCCCATCGATGGCCGGATCCTGGAAGGCGAGTCGGCCGTCGACCAAAGCCCCGTCACCGGGGAAAGCCAGCCAATCGATCGACGTCCGGAGGATCAGGTCTTCGCCGGTTCGATCAATGGGCAGGCGGCGTTGGCGGTCGAGGTGACCAGGCTGGCGAGTGACTCGACCCTGGCGCGCGTGATCCGGATGGTCGAGGAGGCCCAGACACAAAAATCCTCCACCCAACGGCTGACGGAGCGCTTCAGCCAGGTCTACGTGCCAGTCGTGCTGGCGGCGGTTGCTCTGACGATCGCTGTTCCGCCCCTACTGGGGTGGTTGAGTTTAGGGGATGCCCTGCTGCGGGCCATGACGCTGCTCGTGGCCGCCTCCCCCTGTGCGCTGGCGATATCGACCCCGGCGGCGGTTCTTTCGGGCGTGGCGCGCGCCGCCCGCACGGGAGTCCTGATCAAGGGCGGCGTGCATCTCGAGCACCTGGGGCAGGTTAGCGCTGTGGCTTTCGACAAGACTGGCACCCTGACCTTGGGACGCCCGGTTGTCTCCGATGTCGTTCCGCTCGCAGGCTGGGAAAGCGGAGGTCTACTGGCGGTGGCGTCTGCGGTCGAGGTCAATCTCACACACCCCCTGGCGCGGGCGATCGTCGAACGTGCTCGGGCTGCGTCGGTCGAGATTCCATCGGCTGCCGGGGTCAAGACCATCGGGGGACGCGGTGCGCAGGCCACGCTCGATGGCCATGAGGTGCTGTTGGGAAACGCCGAGCTGCTGGAGGCGCGCGGGGTCGGGATCTCCGAGCCCGTCGCCGAGCGCATCCAGCAGCTCGAATCGGATGGTAAGTCCGTGGTCTTGGTCGCCCGGAATGGGGAGCTTGTTGGGCTGTTTGGCCTGAGAGATTCGCTCCGGCCCGAAGCAAAAGGCGTGATGGCGCAGCTGCAGGCCATCGGCATCACGGAACGGGTGATGCTGACCGGGGACCACGCCCGTGTGGCTGAGGCCGTCGCCGCTGAGTTGGGGATGACGGACATTCGTGCCGATCTTCTCCCGGAGGACAAGGTCGGGGCGGTCCGCCAGCTGGCGCAAAGGCACATCGCCGTGGCCATGGTCGGTGACGGCATCAACGATGCGCCCGCAATGGCGCAAGCCACCGTCGGGATAGCCATGGGTGGCGCCGGAACGGATGTGGCCCTCGAGTCCGCCGATGTGGCCTTGATGGCCGATGATCTGAGCAAGCTGCCGCTGGCCCTGGCGCTCGGGCGCCAAGCCCGGCGGGTGATTCGGCAAAACACGGTCATCGCTTTGGGCGTGATCGCCTTCCTGGTGCCATCTGCCTTGCTGGGGTTGGCCACCATCGGTCCGGCGATCGTGTTCCACGAGGGAAGCACGCTGCTGGTGGTGATCAACGCGCTGCGGCTCCTGCGGTTCGAGACGACCGATCGGCCTATGTCCGTGAGTTCTTGACGCACCTGCGACAACACCTTTGCGGCGCACAGATAAGGGTGTAGGAAGGATGGGGTAACCGCTTAAGCAGGCCATCCGAACCATGGCGCGTAAGGCATGGTTCTTGTTATCCTTAAGCGGCCCGACGGGCGAATATCACCGGGATCATGCTTGCCATTCCGGGCCGTGCGCTTGCGGCGCTTCCTGATGGCCCTTTCCGGCGGGGCCCTTCCCAGAATCCTTGTGAGTTGCGGGCCGGACGTGATGTCAGCTGAGGGCAAGCCAACCATGGAGCCAGGCAATCCATGAAACCGGAAGATGGGCGTCGGCGGGTCGTCATCCAGAACGTAGCTCCGGAGATCGAAGCCGGGCGCTACCCCATAAAACGGACGGTTGGTGAGACCGTCAAGGTGGAGGCCGACATCTTCACCGACGGTCACCACGCGATCTCGTGCCAGCTTCTCTATCGCCGGCCAGACCCAGCTGGTGCTTGGTCACGCCTTCCGATGCAAGCACTGGGTAACGACCGCTGGCAGGCCGACTTCCTGGTCTCCGAGATGGGCATCTACGAATACAGCCTCGAGGGCTGGGTGGATGACTTCGTCAGCTGGCAGCTCGACCTGGCGAAGAGGGTCGATGCTGGCCAAGACGTGAAGGTGAATCTCAAGATGGGGGCTGCTCTGGTGGCCGATGCGGCCGAACGTGCCAGCGGCAGCGATGCCGATCAGCTCACAAACTGGTCGAAGACCCTCGTCTCCAATCAGAAGATCGCTCGGCGCATCGAGTTGGCCCTCGGCGATGACCTTCGTGATGGCGTGGGGCGATATCCCGGACCGAAGCCATGCTACCCGCTACGATCGCAACCTGCAGGTGAGCGTCGACCGGATGAGGGCCGGCTACGGCGCTTGGTACGAGCTGTTTCCCCGCTCGACGTCAGACGACCCGGCCCGACATGGCACGTTTGACGACCTCTCGGCCCGCCTTCCGGAATTGGCTGAGATGGGTTTCGATGTGCTCTACCTGCCGCCGATTCACCCCATCGGGACGACCCACAGAAAGGGTCCCAATAATCATCCCAGCCCCAAGCCGGATGCCCCGGGGAGCCCCTGGGCCATCGGGAGTCAGGACGGCGGGCACATGGCCGTCCATCATCAACTCGGGTCGCTCGCCAGCTTCAAGGCGTTGGTCAAGGCTGCCGATCAGCAGGGCATGGAGATCGCACTCGATCTTGCCTTCCAATGCTCCCCGGATCATCCCTACGTGAAAGAACATCCAGAGTGGTTCCGGGCGAGACCCGATGGCACCATCCAATACGCCGAAAACCCTCCCAAGAAGTACGAAGATATCTACCCCTTCGACTTCGAAACCGAGGCCTGGCAATCCTTGTGGGATGAGCTCAAACGAGTGGTTCTGTTCTGGGTGGAGCAAGGGGTGCGGATCTTTCGCGTCGACAACCCCCATACCAAGCCGTTTGACTTCTGGGAGTGGCTGATCGCCGTGGTCAAGTCCGAGCACCCGGACGTGCTCTTCCTGGCGGAGGCTTTCACCCGGCCCAAGGTGATGTACCACCTGGCCAAGGTGGGATTCACTCAGTCCTACACGTACTTCGCCTGGCGCAATACCGCCTGGGAGCTGAAGGCCTACTTTGACGAGTTGACCCACGCACCTGTGGCCGAGTACTTTCGGGCCAACTTGTGGCCCAACACGCCCGACATCCTGACCGCCTATCTGCAGACCGGTGGCCGGCCGGCCTTCGTGGCCCGGTTCGTCTTGGCGGCTACTTTGGGCGCCAGCTATGGGATCTACGGACCGGCCTTCGAGGTGATGGAGAATCGCAATCTTGCGCACCGGGAGCGAGGAGTACCTCGACTCCGAGAAGTACCAAATCCGGGTGTGGGATCGGAAGTCGGCCCAGCCGATGTGCGATTTCATTGCCCTGGTGAACCAGGTCAGGCGCGACAATCCGGCGCTGCACAGTGATCGCCGGCTCACGTTCCATCCCATCGACAATCCGCAAATGTTGTGCTACAGCAAGTCGACCCAGGACAGGAGCAACGTCGTCCTTGTGGTGGTCAACGTCGATCCCTATCACACGCGCACTCTGGCTGGATCGATCTGAATCTCCAAGCGCTGGGCGTCGAGCCGGGAGAGCCTTTCCAGGCTCATGACCTGCTGACCGATAGCCGGTATGCCTGGCAGGGGGACAGGGCGTTCGTACAGCTCGACCCAGGGGTTGTCCCGGCGCATATCTTTCGAATCCGCCGTCGGATCCGCAGCGAGAAGGATTTCGAGTACTACCTCTGAAAGGACGCGGCATGTCTGACCGACCCGAGGCCATTGCCTTCGACTCCGGCCCCGATTGGTACAAGGACGCCATCATTCTACGAGCTGCATGTCCGGGCGTTTAACGATAGCAACGCCGACGGCGTGGGCGACTTTAAGGGGTTGAGGGAGAAGCTGGACTACCTGCAGGATCTGGGCGTAACGGTCGTATGGCTGCTGCCTTTCTATCCATCGCCGTTGAAAGACGACGGCTACGATATCGCCGACTACGTGCACGTCCATGAGGCCTACGGGACGCTGAGGGACTTCAAGCTCTTTCTGAAGGAAGCCCATCGGCGTGGCATACGTGTGGTTACTGAACTTGTGGTCAACCACACGTCAGATGAACATCCGTGGTTCAAGCGCGCCCGCCATGCCGCCCCCGACAGTCGGTGGCGGGATTTCTATGTCTGGAGCGACACGCCGGACCGCTATCAAGAGGCGCGGATCATCTTCAAAGACTTCGAAGCCTCGAACTGGACTTGGGACCGCAAAGCGGGCGCCTATTTCTGGCACCGTTTCTACAGCCACCAGCCCGATCTGAATTACGACAATCCAGAGGTCCATCAAGCCATCAACAAGGTCATGGACTTCTGGCTCGACCTCGGCGTGGACGGATTGCGCTTGGACGCCGTTCCCTATCTCTACGAAAGGGATGGGACCAACTGCGAGAATCTGCCCGAGACCCACGATTTCCTGCGGGCAATTCGCAAGCGGGTCGATGAAGACTACGGGGATCGCATGCTGCTGGCCGAAGCCAATCAGTGGCCGGAGGACTCCGTAGCGTACTTCGGCAAGGGCGATGAATGTCACATGGCATTCCATTTTCCCTTGATGCCTCGCCTGTTCATGGCCGTGCAGCTCGAGGATCGGTTCCCGGTCATCGATATCCTGGAACAGACGCCCGACATCCCGGCCTCCTCGCAGTGGGCGATCTTCCTGCGCAATCACGACGAGTTGACGCTTGAGATGGTGACGGACGAGGAACGGGACTACATGGTTCGTGCCTATGCTCAGGATCAGCAGGCTCGGATCAACCTCGGTATCCGTCGCCGCCTGGCGCCGTTGCTCGGGAACAACCGGCGCAAGATTGAGCTCATGAACGGTCTGCTCTTTTCACTCCCGGGGACCCCCGTTCTCTACTACGGCGATGAGATCGGCATGGGCGACAACATCTACCTCGGCGACCGCAACGGGGTGCGCACGCCGATGCAGTGGAGTTCCGACCGGAATGCCGGTTTCTCACGCGCCAATCCCCAGCAGCTCTACTTGCCCGTGATCATCGACCCCGAATACCACTTCGAAACGGTCAATGTCGAAGCCCAGCAAAACAACGCCCATTCCTTGCTTTGGTGGACCAAGCGTCTGATCGCCCTGCGGAAGCGCTACCGCTCCTTCGGCCGCGGGGACATTCACTTCCTCCAGCCAGACAACCGCAAAGTACTGGCCTTTATCCGGAGCTTCGAAGACGAGAAAGTGCTGGTTGTCTGCAACCTTTCCCGGTTCACCCAGTTCGTTGAACTGGACCTGTCGTCCTTCAACGGTATGGTTCCGGTTGAGCTATTCGGCCGAACCCGCTTTCCGCCGATCGGCGAACTCCCCTATTTCGTCACCCTTGGCCCACACTCCTTCTACTGGTTTCTGCTCGAGCAGCCCCGCGTCGATGGCGAGCCCGTCGCCCTCTCGACCGTCGAAGAGGGCATTCCGGAACAGATCGTCCCCGATTCATGGGAAGCGATTCTCCAGCCGGGGCTACGTGCCAGGCTAGAAACCTACCTCTCAAGCTTCTTACCCCAACAGCGCTGGTTTGGTGGCAAGAGCCGCGAGATCCGAGGTATTTCCCTGAGGGACGACATCCCGTTCCACGCCGATGGTCAGACCGCACGCTGGGTCCTGGTCGAGGTGGAGTACGTTGACGGCGATCCGGAAACCTACGCCGTCCCGTTGATCTTTGCTGGGGACGATAGGGCCATATCTATCGGACGGCACACACCACACCTGGTGCTGGCGCGGACCGTTTCGAAGTCGGAAGATCAGACAGGCGTAGTATTTGATGCGCTGCGGGATCCGGCCTTTGCCGTCAGCTTGTTGGATACCATCCAACACCGGCGCCATGCCAAGGCTGGAGGAGGGGACATATTCGGAACGCCCACGGCGCGCTTCGCGGCGCTCCGCGGCGCCGAGTCCGAGCCCCTGGAGCCTCAGTTTCCCAGAGCCGAACAGAGCAACTCATCCGTCGTGTTCGGCGACCGGCTCATCCTCAAGGTCTTTAGGCGCATGGACGAGGGGCTCAACCCGGATCTTGAAATCAGCCGCTTCTTGACCGCCCGGCATTTTGCGCATGCTGCTCCTCTGGCAGGCGCCCTTGAGTACCAATCGAGACGGAGCGAACCGGCGACGCTCGGATTGCTCCAGGGCTATGTTCCTAATCACGGGGATGCCTGGCGGTTCAGCCTGGACTTCTTGGGTCGCTTCTTCGAAGACGTGTTGGCCCAGCCGGACGAGGGCCGCAGTGTGCCGTGGATGCCTTCCAATCAGCATCTGCTTGAGTATGTCGAAGAGGATCTCCCCGATGAGGCAAGAGCTTCCATCGGCACCTACCTCGATTCGGCACAGTTGCTTGGCCAGCGCACGGCAGAGCTTCATCTCGTGCTGGCTTCCGAGCCCGACGACCCCGCCTTCGCCCCCGAACCATTGAGTAGGTTGAAGCAGCGCGCCGTCTACCAATCGATGAGAAGCTCAACTCGACTGTCCTTCCGGTTGCTGGGCAAGGCGGTCCGGACGATGCCTGATGAACTCGGTGGGCTGGCACGCCAGGTGGTCGGCCTCGAGGAGGATATCCTGGACCGATTCAGCCGGCTGGCTTCCCACAAGATCGACGCCTGCCTGATCCGGTGTCATGGTGACTACCATTTGGGCCAGGTCCTCAACACGGGCAAGGACTTCGTGATCATCGATTTCGAAGGGGAGCCTGCCCGGCCCTTGACCGAGCGGCGCCTCAAACGATCGGCGCTGCGAGACGTTGCCGGCATGATCCGCTCCTTCCACTATGCTGGCTACGCGGCCTTGTTCGGCCGGGAAATGGGCGGCGTCCGGGCCGAGGACCAGATGGTGCTCGAACCCTGGGCCCGCTATTGGGCGGAGTGGTCCACGGTGGCCTTCCTCAAGGGCTACCTGGAATCGGCGCAAGGTGCCCTCTTCTTGCCGGCCGCGAAGGCGGATCTGGCGATCATGCTGAATGCCTATCGTTTGGACAAGGCCATGTATGAAGTCCGCTACGAGCTCGACAACCGGCCGGAGTGGCTGAGGATCCCCCTCAAAGGGGTCCTCGACATGATGGAGGATTTCTCCAAGGAATGATGGATCGCCCCTTGGCCAACGCAATTCAACAGTTGTGAAGGAGTAAGCAGTGAGCCCCCCCAAGAACGGCCGATCCCAAGCGAGCAAGCGTTCATCGCCTCGGGTCGTCGCCGCAGATCTGCTGACGGATGACGATCTCTACCTGTTCAACGAAGGGTCTCACTTCAAGCTGTATGAGAAGTTGGGCGCTCATCCGGGCGAGGTCGAGGGCCAGACCGGAGTGCACTTCGCCGTATGGGCGCCGGATGCAGAGAGGGTTTCGGTCATCGGGGATTTCAACGGCTGGAAACCCGGGGACCACACGCTCTCTCCCAAGGGCGAACTCGGGCATCTGGACCGGCTTTGTGAGCGGACTGCCCACTGGCAGCGTATACAAATACAAGGTTAAGTCTCGCTATTCGGGCTACAAGGTTGAGAAGGCCGATCCCTTCGCCTTCACCTGCGAGGCTCCCCCCAAGACGGCCTCGGTTGTATGGGACTTGACCTATGCGTGGGGGGACAAGGAATGGATGTCGGTGCGCTCCGAAGTCAGACCCGCTCGAGTCGCCGATCTCAACCTATGAGATGCACCTGGGCTCATGGCGGCGTATCCCCGAGGAGGGCAACCGCTCGCTCACCTACCGCGAATTGGCAGCCGAACTGGTGCCCTACCTGACCCGTCTGGGCTACACCCACGTTGAATTCATGCCCATCATGGAGCATCCGTTCACCGGGTCATGGGGTTACCAGGTCACGGGCTACTTTGCCCCCACAAGCCGCTTCGGCACGCCGCAGGACTTCATGCACCTTGTCGATCAACTCCACCAGGCAGGCATTGGTGTCATCCTCGATTGGGTGCCGTCCCATTTTCCATCCGACGAACACGGGTTGGCCTATTTCGATGGAACACACCTCTATGAGCACGCCGATCGGCGCAAGGGATTTCATCCGGATTGGCAGAGCTACATCTTCAACTACGGCCGTAGCGAAGTACGCTCTTTCCTGATCAGCAGCGCTCAGTTTTGGCTAGACGTCTACCACATTGATGGCCTGAGAGTAGACGCCGTGGCCTCGATGCTCTACTTGGACTACTCCCGCAAGGCAGGCGAGTGGATCCCAAATCTCCATGGGGGCAATGAGAACCTGGAGGCGATCGGCCTGCTTAGGCGAATGAACGAGGCGGTCTACCAGGACCATCCTGGAGTTCAAACCATCGCCGAAGAGTCCACGGCTTGGCCGATGGTGTCCCGCCCGACCTATGTGGGCGGGCTGGGTTTCGGGATGAAGTGGGATATGGGCTGGATGCACGACACCCTCGAGTACATGCAGCACGATCCCGGTCCACCGCAAGTTCCACCACAACCAGCTGTCGTTTCGTTTGATCTATGCCTTCAACGAGAACTTCGTGCTTTCGCTGTCCCACGATGAAGTTGTGCACGGCAAGGGCTCATTGGCTAGCAAGATGCCGGGGGACGACTGGCAGAAGTTGGCCAACGTGCGGGCCTTCCTGGGGTACATGTACGGTCAGCCGGGGAAGAAGCTGCTCTTCATGGGAGCGGAGTTTGGGCAGTGGAGCGAGTGGAACCACGACAGCCAGCCTCGATTGGCACCTGCTCGATCTTCCGCCGCATGCCGGCCTGCAGCGCTGGGTGACCGATCTCAACCAACTCTATCGCCAGCAGCCGGCGCTGCACCAGGTCGATTTTGACCCAGCCGGCTTTGAATGGGTGGATGCCAACGATTGGGAACAGAGCGTGATCAGCTTCCTGCGCCATGACCGGGCGCGCCAGGAGTCCGTGCTGGTGATCGCCAACTTCACTCCGGTGGTTCGCGACTCCTACCGTGTCGGAGTACCCCAGCGGGGCGTGTGGCGCGAACTGTTGAACAGCGACGCCGAGGCCTATGGGGGCAGTGGCGTCGGGAACATGGGCGAAGCCAAGGCGCGCCCTATCCCCTCGCACGGGCGCGCCTATTCGCTTTCGCTGAGGCTACCTCCCCTGGGCGTGCTCTTCCTCAAGAATGCCGGGTGACACATCTGGACGCTCGGCCACCCGGTTCAATGTTAG
Source organism: uncultured Chloroflexia bacterium (assembly GCA_963727915.1). Classification (GTDB taxonomy): domain Bacteria; phylum Chloroflexota; class Anaerolineae; order Anaerolineales; family E44-bin32; genus CAWAND01. Next base: position 1,169,248 of record CAVSID010000001.1, read on the forward strand.
GATGAATGTGCCGCGCTGGCCGAAGTCATTACTGGCACGCCAAACTTAGGGCCGGACTTCGGAGGCGCAAACTGAGGCGACTGTCGGAAGGAGAATCCCATCATGACCACCGTCACTTCCGTTGGTGCAACGGCCGGTAAGATCTGGACCTATCTCGAGAAGCACGGTCGATCGAGCGTCAGCGCCGTCGAGAAGGCCGCCAAGGTCCCCAAGCGGGAGATACAGATGGCTATTGGCTGGCTGGCCCGCGAGGACAAAATCGAGCTGGCGGAAGAAAAGCGCATACTCTACGTCTGGTTGAAGGGCCAATAGGCCCGATAGATCCGATAGCGCCAGAACCAAACGTGCCGCCAGCCGGGCCGCCTGACATCGCTTGGCGGCGGGCTGGTTTCCAGGCACGTCGCCTTGCTGTGTATAGAGCGCGCCAGCTATGGGGTAGGCATTGAAACTCTACAACTCTCAAAGCCAGAGCATCGAAACCTTTGCGCCGGTTGGCAAGTCGGTCACGATCTACGTGTGTGGGATCACCCCTTACGACACCACGCACCTTGGGCACGCCTTCACTTACTCCACGACCGACCTGCTCATCCGGTACCTTGAGTTCTCCGGCCGCAAGGTCCGCTATGTCCAGAACGTGACCGACATTGACGACGATATCCTAAAGAAGGCCGCGGCGGTTGGCGAAGGTTGGAGAGCATTGGGGAACCGCTGGACCGCCCACTTCATCCGAGACATGCAGACGCTGAATGTCCGCCCCCCGGACGAGTTTCCACGTGCCACGGACGTGATCGAAGACATCGTGGCCACCGTGGCAGCGTTGCTGGCGGCCGACGTCGCCTATGAACGGGGCGGCAGCGTCTATTTTGATGTCGACCGCTACGCGGCCTTCGGCCAACTGAGCCATCTTCCGCGCCAGGATATGCTGCCCATCGCCAACGAACGCGGCAACCATCCCGACGACCCTGACAAGCGCCACCCGCTCGACTTCGTGCTGTGGCAAGCGGCGGCCCCGGGCGAGCCTTCCTGGCAGAGCCCTTGGGGCCTGGGGCGTCCGGGATGGCACATTGAGTGCTCGACCATGGCCACGCATCTGTTGGGTGAGACGATCGATGTCCACGGTGGCGGGAGCGACCTGATGTTCCCGCACCACGAATGTGAGATCGCCCAGGTAGAGCCGATCACGGGACGGATACCCTTTGTGCGCACCTGGATGCACACCGCCATGGTGCGTCATGAGGGTGAGAAGATGAGCAAATCGCTGGGCAATCTGGTGATGGTCCGTGATCTGCTGCAGGATGTGTCGCCCGACGCGCTTCGGCTGTATCTGGGGCGGCACCACTATCGCCAGGCATGGGAATTTGACCGGGCCGAGCTTGAGTTGTCCGCTGAACTTGCCGATAAGCTGGACCGCGCCGTTTGCTTGGCTGGAGACGGATCGGGCGAATCTCTTTCGCCGCAGGAGACGATTAAGGCCTTCCGAGATTCGTTGGATGATGATCTGCAGCCCGGTCCGGCCATCGAGGCTATGGAAGCACTTGCGGTCTCCATCTTGGAGGCGGCCGAAGAAGGGGCTCGCGTAGGACGAGGCGCAAGTCGCGCTGCGAGAATTGGCGGCGATCTTCGGCCTGCGCCTCGGGGACCCGGAACCCGAAGCACGCGTGGTCACCGGCTGGACAGAACATCTAAAGCGTTTCGAGGGTGTTTCGGCCGGCTGAATTCGGCAAAGCCACGGTGTGCCCCCTCCCAATTGTGAAAAATCGCACAAAGCGATGTAGCGTCTGCCCTTAAGGAGGCTCCATCATGCTGGAGGAATTTCGCAAGTTCGCCATCCGCGGCAATGTGGTGGATATGGCGGTGGGGATTATTATCGGCGGGGCGTTCGGCACGATCGCCAAATCTCTGGTTGTCGACATCCTTTCACCGCCCCTCGGTTTGCTCCTGGGCAATGTGGACTTCAACGATCTGTTCTGGGTGATCAAGCCTGCGGCCGCGACGGCGCCCCCGTACCTTACATTGGCCGATGCTCAAGCGGCGGGTGCGGTGACTATCAACTACGGGGTCTTCTTCAACAACATTCTGAGCTTCTTGCTGGTTGCCCTGGCCATGTTCCTTCTGGTGCGGATGATCAACCGCCTGCAGCGCCAGGAGGAGACCAAGGCTTCGGCGCCGACAACCAAGACATGCCCTCAGTGCGCAACTGAAATTCCATTGGCCGCCCACAAATGCCCCAACTGCACGTCTGTCTTACAGGCTGCCTGAGCAGCTGACCCGACCAGGGAGAGGCGGCGGGGGCGCCATCAGATGCTGGTCTGGCAGGTGGACATGCTCCGACGCCCAACCAAAAGCTTCCGGGGGTTGCATCGACTCCGGATGCTTCGCCATAAGTCTGCCAGCTGAACGTCAGGCGTCCTGCTCGAGATCTTCTTCCAGCGCGGGACCCGGCGGCTCGCTATTCGGAACCGCATTGCTCTCGTTGGGAGATTCATCCGCAACTGATTCCGTCTCGAGTTCGCTGGTTGCCCCACCTTCCACTGTGGCCTCGGCCACACGCTCCTGCAGCTGGATCTCCGGCTGCAAGATGGCGTCGGGACGGTCCGCGCGCTCGGCCTCCAGGGCAGCGTCGAAGTCTTCCACCAGGGATTCTTCAATTGTCACAACCGATGGCTCTGGCTCGGCCCCGTGGCGGCCCTGATGTGTCTCGAGCCACGCCAGTTGTTCCTCTTTGGTGACTCGGCCGAGGCTCAGGCTGATTCGCTCGCGATCGGATTCGATGTCCAGGATACGGGCAAGGACCTTGTCGCCCGGGTGGACGACGTCCTCGGGGTTGCCAGGGCCGTCGATCCCGATTTCGCTGACGTGAATCAGGCCCTCCACGCCTTCGGGCAGCATCATGAAGGCGCCGAAGTTGCGAACATTGGTGATCTCCCCTTCGACCAGGTCACCGGGTGCGTAGCTTTCGGTGACGCTGTGCCACGGACTGGGGAGCAAGGCTTTGCGGCTCAGGCTGATCCGCTCGCGCTCGACGTCGACGTCCAGCACCTTGACTTGCAGCTCTTGGCCGACTTCGAGAAGCTCCGACGGGTGGTCGACCCGACTCCAGTCGAGCTCGGAAATATGCACCAGCCCGTCCACCCCGCCCAGGTCGACAAACGCGCCGAAATCCACCAGGTTGACCACGGTGCCAGTCAGCGTCGAAGCGACATGAAGCTCCTTCAGCCGGATCAGGCGTCGCTCTCGCCTGGCGGCCCGGCTCGAAAGCACCAGCCGCCGCCGCTTCTGGTTGACCTCGAGAACCTTGACCACCAGTTCGTCCCCGATCATCTCTTCCTTCTGTTGTTTGAGATGATCCCCGCTGCCGTCGCGGCGCAGCTCGGGAATGTGGGAATTGGGCACAAAACCTCGCAGCCGGCCGAAGCGGACTACCAGCCCGCCGCGGTTCTGGTCGATGATCGGCAGGTGGAGGACTTCCCCGGTCTCGAGCTGACTGGCGGCTCGCTCCCAGTCTTCCTGCTCGAGACCACGGTTGATGGAGACCAACAGGTCGCCGCCGACCTTGCCTGTTCGCAGGACGTACACGGGGATCTGGTCACCCTGCGAAATGCTCTCGCGCAGGTCGTCGTCCAGCCTGTCCAGGTCCTTGCGCGGGACGATGGCGTCCCGCTTGGCCCCGATGTCGACCAGGACCGAATCCTCATTAATCTGAATGATTTCGCCTTCCAGGATCTGCCCACGAACGGGGATTTCGTAGTCGAAGGTGTCCAGGGCGGCCTCGAAGAGGTCCTCCCAAGATTTCAGACGCCTCCTCCGGATTTTCAAGCTTCTCCATGAGTCCAGGCTCCATTGATTCTCTCCTCTCCATGTCTAGTGATTGGACGGGCGAGCGCAACACGTCGGACACCAGGCTTATTCGTCCTCGCCGCCGGGTCGGGCGCTGCGCAGCATCGTGTTGAGCTCTTTGCGTGCGTCTTCGGTTGTAATCTCGCGGGCGACTGCCCATTCCTGCAACAGGCGGTCCTTGAAGCGGCGCAGGGCCCGCTCCTCCGTGTTGTTGAGTTTCTTGTCGTAGCGGCGCCAGGACAGGTCGCGGACCAGTTTGACCATCGACTCCAGCGTGCCGTCTACCTTGACCTCCCGGATGCGGCGTCGGCGATCGGTGTGGTCTTTGGCCATTTCCCTGGGCGGCTTCTTGAGCGCCTTGATGGCGGCGTCAAGCTGCCGCTTGGTGGCCGCCGGGCGCAGGCGGTCATCGTCATGGTCGTCGACCGGGACGTAGAGCGTACTGTTGTCGGTCTTGACCCGGTAGTACGATACCTTCTCGCCGTTGACCTTCTTCTTCACGATTCCCTTGACCTGGCCAACACCGTGATAGAGATGGACGATCCAATCGCCCTTCTGGAAATCCAGCTGTTCACTTGCCATTTGTGTCATCCGCTGCTCCTTCTCCCACTTCGCTGCGTTCGCCCGCTGTCTGCATGAGTCCCCGGACCTGTCGGCAGAGGAACCGCATATCGAACGGCTTGTACACCACGGCCTCAGGCCGATAGCGGCTGCGCCATCCATCATCCGGCCGCTCGGTCGTTGTCAGCACGACGGCGCCGGCCCGGCTCTGATTTCGGTAGGTCTCAATCAACTCGCCGTTGTCCCCGGCCGGATGGTCTAACTCGAGCACGAACAGATCGGGAGTGTCCCTGCGCAGGTGGCTTCGGGCAGCATCGGCATTGGCCGCCTGTATGATGTCATACCCTTGCTGTTCCAAACTGGCGGCCATCACCTTGCGCAGGCTGGTCTCACTCTCAAACAACAGGACTGTGGCCGACATGGACCTTCCGATCTTCTCAAGGTGATTTTCTAGAGACCAGACCAGAGGGGCGCACAGGGGCCGCTCCGGACGCCCCATCCGCATGCCGCAAACTCCCGGAGGTCCACGATCCGCCGCTGAGGCTCCGAGAGCCTTGCATCCCTCATTCGGCCGGCGAGCTGCGGGCCCGAGGGGGCCGGCGCTCCGCTTGAGGCCGGCCCTGATACATTCCCGCTGGGCATCCCCGAACCCAAGCCCACGGTTATTGCCCGCTCCCTGGGATGCGACGAGGTGGGAAACGGTCGGGGCCGGATGCCTCGGCCTCGATCCCACCTCAGATTACCGATTGTCTCATAGAATTCTAACGAAATTGTCACACGGGCCGTGTGAATCTCAAGAATTGTTCACGAAGGCGGCCAGTCGTAAAGCGCCTGGCTCACGTGGGCAAGAAGATGTAGCCAAGCCCCCAGCGGGTGACGATGAAATGCGGCGCATCGGTATCGGGTTCGATCTTGTTTCTCAGTCGGTTGATGTGGACAAACAGGGTGTGACGTGAGCCGCGCATGCCGCCCCAGACGTGGCTGATGAGCTGTTCGTGGCTGAGAACCTGATTTCGATGGCGGGAAAGATAGGCCAGCAAATCAAATTCGGTCGGCGTTAGCTCGACGGGATCTCCCCCGCGCCAGACCTGTCGCTGCGCGTGATCGATGACCAGGCCATCGGCACGCGGTGCGGTCGGCGGCCGGCGTCTCCGGCGCTGCCTGGCCGCTCCGGCGGATCAGGGCGCGCGTCCTGGCCAGGAGTTCGGGGCTTTGGAAGGGCTTGGTCAGGTAATCGTCGGCTCCGGCGTCCAACGCCGAGATTAAATCCTCCTGGCTCGTTCTCGATGTGAGCATCAGGATCGGCACGTTCGACCAACGCCGGATGTTGCGGCACACACTCAGACCGTCCATGTCAGCCAGGTGCCAATCCAGCAGCACCATATCGGGTTCAGCCTGTGTTACCCGATCCACGGCGATGGCGCCGGTGGTGGCCAGGTCGACCCGATAGCCGGCGCCGGTCAATATGGTGTGAATCAAGGTCTGAATCTCTGGTTCGACTTCCGCAACCAGGATTTCCCCCTGGCGTGTCTTGTCCCCAGCCCCCTCCGTCGGAGGTCGCCGGCCGGTGCTCGCCAGGCCGGGCTGGGGGGGCATGATGGGCAGGGTCAGGACGACCTGAGTCCCCTGGGCCTGGCCGGCGGGCGGGCCCTCGATCCATATTCGACCTCCGTGGGCTTCGACGATCTTGCGGCTGATGAACAACCCCAGCCCGGCTCCCGTGTCGTCCGGGTCGTCCTGCTCATTCTTCTCAAAGACCCGCTGCCTCTGCTCGTGAGGCACGCCAGGGCCGTGGTCGAGAATGACGAGCTGGACCATTGAGTTCTGCAACGCCGGCAGTGATCCTAATCGGACGGTCTTTGGGACTGAAGTGGGCGGCGTTTTCGAGAAGGTTAACCAAGACCTCTTCGGCGCGGGCCGGGTCAACTCTCAGTTGCGGCAAGTCGTCCGGGAAGTCGGTGGCGACCTCTATCTCGCCCAACGATCCGGCCGCTCGCTCTATGGCCTGGCGCACCAGGTTGGGGACCGAGACGGCTTCGGGCCGCAGTCCCAGGCGACCGGCCTCGACCCGCGTCAGCGCCAGGCTGCGGTCGACCTGCTTGACCAGCTCGTCGGTTCCCTGGTCCATGGCTTCGAGGAACTCTAGCACGATGTCATCGCTCCAGCGGCGGTAGTTCGCCAGGAGCGCCGTAGCATGGCCTTTGAGGGTCGCCAACGGCGTACGAATGTCGTGGGCCAGGATGGACAGGAGCTCCATCTTCCAGGCGGATCTGTCGCGCGCTTGGGTCACATCCCGAATCAGCGCTCCCCAACCGGGAGGGCCGTCCGCCGCCTCCCAGACAGGGAAGAACGAGACTTCAAGGTAGCGGGTCCTTTCCCCTTCCAGGGCGATCTCCACGATGGGGTGCTCGGCCACCGCTACGACCGCTTGGCGGATGGCCTGGCGGACGACCTCTGGCTCTAGGGCCTGGCTCAGGAGCCGCTGGAAGATTCGCCTGTAGGGCAGTCCCTGGACCGCCTCCGGTTCGAGATCGAGCAGGCCACCCAGGGCGGGATTGAATTCAGTGACTACCCCCTTGCCGTCCACCAGCATCAGGCCGGCTGGCAGACTCTCGATCAATGACGACAGGCGCGCGTGGTCTCTCCGGAAGGCCTTCTCCACGGCGCGCAGGCGGGAGACGTCGGTGAAAGCCAATTCGAGCCGTGGTTCCCCCTGAAGTTCGAAGCTGCGGCCAGAGACCAGCATGGGGCGCGCCTGGTCCCCCTGATCTCGCAAATCGATCTCGCGCCGGCGGATGACTTTTCGTTCTCGCAAATCGTCCAGCAAACCCTGGGCGAGGTCAGGCTCGGCGAGGATTTCGGCGAGCTCAACTTCCGCCGGCTGGGGCGGTTCCGCCGGCAACCCGAGCAAGTTCAGCATGGCGCGGTTGACCAGGCGACATCGACCGTCGAGGTCGAACAAGGCAGTCGGCGTCGGAGACAGCTCGAAGAGCTCCTGATAGACGGCTTGGGGCGTAAGGCTGCTGGACGGCGCCGGGTCTTCGGTCAATGTATCTCCCTGGAGGGCTGGCCGGGAGTCCATTCTAGCAAGGGCATCGATCCGAGGTCAACGCTGGTGGGCAACACCCGATGGTATGCTTGAGCGACGCGCTCCCGAGACAATTGGCCGATGACGCCACAGGCCAACCTGATTCGCAGATGTTTTCTCTTCGCCTGCCAACATTCCGAGGTGTTCTGAGCGATGCCGGAAGCTCCGCAAGACCTCCCACAATCGACCGGCCGTTTGGTGATTGTCTCCAATCGGCTGCCGATAAGCGTTGAACGGCAAGTAGATGGCTTTGCCTACCGGCCCAGCGTAGGGGGGCTGGCGACGAGCCTGGATGCGCTGCGCGGCAAAGCGGAGATGCTGTGGCTTGGCTGGCCGGGGCTGACCGACCTGGATCGTGAGGAGGAGCAAGAGGTCGAGCGCGTGCTCTCGGAATCCTACAACTGTTTGCCCTTATTCATTCCCCAGGATGAATTCGGCCCGTTCTACACTGGTTTCAGCAACGGTTGCCTGTGGCCGCTGTTCCACTACTTCCCACAATACGCGCACTATGACTGGGACCGAATGGGAGGCGTACGAGCGCGTCAACCAGCGCTTTCGGGACCGCCTGTTGGATATCCTGCGGCCCGACGACAGGGTGTGGATCCACGATTATCATTTGCTGCGGTTGCCGGCCCTGGTGCGCAAGGAGTACCCGGAAGCCAATCTCGGGTTCTTCCTACATATCCCGTTTCCATCCTATGAGATCTTCCGCATGCTGCCGTGGCGAAATGAAATCCTGCATGGCCTGCTGGGCGCCGACCTGATCGGGTTTCACAGCTTCAGCTACGCTCGACATTTCCTGAGCAGTCTCTTGCGCTTGCTGGGCCTCGAGCAAGAGTTCGGCCGGGTTGTGTACGGCGAACGCCCGGTCCGAATCGAGACCTTTCCACTTGGGGTCGATGTCGAACGGTTCGCAAAGGGCCACGCGCAGCCGGAAATCCAGACCGAGTTGGCGGATCTGCGGCGCCAGGCAAACGACCGCCGTATCATCCTGTCGGTGGACCGGCTGGATTTCACCAAGGGCATCTTGGAGCGGCTGCGTGCCTTCGAGGCGTTCCTCGAACGTTTTCCCCAGTGGCAAGGCAAGGTCAGCCTGATATCCCTGTGCGTGCCATCGAGAACGTCGGTGCCTGAGTACCAGCATTTGAAGCGCCAGGTGGATGAATTGGTCGGGAGCATCAACGGCCGCTTCAGCGAACCCGGTTGGACACCCATCTGGTACCTCTACCGAAAACTCCCTTTTGAAGGCCTGGTGTCGCTCTACCTTTTAGCGGATGTCGCCCTGATCACCCCTCTAAGAGATGGGATGAACCTGGTGGCCAAGGAGTATCTCTCTGCCCGGGCGGATGAGACGGGCGTGCTCATCCTAAGCGAGACGGCTGGCTCGGCGGAGGAGTTAGGCGAAGCCCTGATCGTCAACCCCCACGACAGCCGCAGCATTGTCGAGCATCTGCTGATGGCGCTGGAGATGCCGGTTGAAGAACAGAAGCGACGTAACCGTCCGATGGTCGCGCGCCTGAGGCGCTACACCGTCGACCGCTGGGCGGAGGACTTCCTCACCCAGCTCGAAGCAGCCCGCCGCGACCGGCCTTCGTACCGAGTGCACCGCCTGGCCGACACCCGCCGCAAGCGCCTGCTCGATGCCTACCTGGCCGGCGAGAAACGGCTGCTCTTGCTGGACTACGACGGCACGTTGGTGGCGTTCACCGATCGGGCGGAAGGCGCCGAACCAGACGCCGGATTGCTGGAGTTGTTGACCGGGCTGTCTGGTGATCGAGCCAACAAGGTGGTTGTGATCAGCGGCCGTGACCATGCCACGTTGCAGCACTGGGTCGGAGGGACCGGCGTGGATCTGGTCGCTGAGCACGGGGCGCGTATGTGGGACAACTCGCAGGCGGAATGGCAGACCCTCGGCGAGCCCATCGATGGGGCATGGCAGCAGCAGATCCGTCCGGTGTTGGAGGTCTACGTCGACCGAACCCCCGGCGCCTACGTCGAGGATAAGGGTTCTTCTCTGGTCTGGCACTACCGCAGGGCGGAGCCCGAGCTCGGTTCCTTGCGTGCCAAAGAACTGATGGAGAACCTGGAATCCTACCTGGCCAATACACCTTTGCACGTGATGCAGGGGAACAAGGTGGTCGAAATCAAACAGAGCAACATCAACAAGGGGCGCGCTGCCTTGCGGCTGCTCCCGGCCGATCCACCCTACGACTTCGTGCTGGCCATCGGGGATGATGTCACCGATGAGGACGTGTTCGACTCCCTGCCCGAGGACGCGTGGACGATCAAGGTCGGGCGCTCCGGGCAGACGCACGCCCAGATTCTATCTACCCGATTCTTGGGCCGTACGCGACCTTCTGGAGGACTTGCTCGAATCAGACGGCTCCGACTGAGTCCGTCCACCGTTGGCTTCGTTTGGGCTCGGTGCTAGACTTCTCGGCGTCCATGCCTCAAACCAGCATGCCGATCTCCGGCAGGAGCAAACCGGCTTTGACGGAAGATCGATCTCCCCCCCGAACCGGCCCCTTCTCCACAACCCACGACTTCTGGACATGGACAGCCCAGGCGAGCGCCAACCCGTTTCCATTAGCACGGGCGGAAGGGGTGTATCTGTGGGACGACGAAGGGCGCCGCTACCTCGATTTCAGCTCGACGGTGATGTGCGCCAATATCGGGCACGGCGACCGCCGGGTGATTCGGGCGATCCAGGCCCAGGCCGAAGTGCTCCCCTATGCCGGGCCCCGGATGGCCACCGAGGTGCGGGCAGCATTGGGCAATAGGCTGGCGGAGCTCGCCCCGGGAGATCTCAATCGATTCCTCTTCACCCTCGGCGGAGCAGATGCGGTCGAAAATGCGGTCAAGATGGCCCGCGCCGTCACCGGGAGGCCGAAGATCTTGGCCCGTCACCGCTCCTACCATGGGGCCACCCATGGCGCGCTCTCCCTGACCGGCGACTCGCGTCGCCTGCCCTGGGAACCCTTCCTGATGCCCGGCGTGGCCCACTTTCATGGTCCCGATCGCGAGCACGCGCCCTTCGCCCCGCCCGGGATGGATATCCCTGACGACGAGCTTTGCCGCTTGGCACTTGACCATCTCGAAGAGATTATCGAGGCAGAGGGGGCTGACCGCATCGCTGCCATTGTGCTCGAGCCCGTCAGCGGGGCCAACGGCGTGGCGGTCCCGCCGGCCGGCTACTTGCCGGGCGTCCAGGGTCTGTGCCGCCGGCACGGGATCCTGCTGGTGCTGGACGAGGTCCTGACGGGTTTCGGGCGGACCGGGCGCTGGTTTGCCTGCCAGCACTGGGATGTGACCCCCGACCTGATGACGCTCGCCAAGGGGCTGACCTCGGGTTATGCGCCGCTGGGCGCTGTGGCGATAAGTGAACCGATCGCTCATCATTTCGACCAGCATCCGTTCGTCAGTGGTCTGACGTACAGTGGACACCCGCTCGGCCTGGCGGCGGCGCTGGCCAACATCGAGGTGCTCGAGGCCGACGATCTCATTGGCCGCGCCCAGCGCATGGGACCCGGTTTCGCATCCCGAACGCGAGAGTTGAAAGACGCGCACTGCTGCGTGGCCGCCGTCCGCTCCATCGGGCTCCTGGCGGCCGTGGAAATGAGGTCTGGCCCGGATCAGGAGCAACCCATCTGGCGCGGTCTGGCCGGCGGCCTGCGCCAGGCCGGGTTATGGGTTCACCAGCATGACGAGATGCTGATCCTGGCACCACCCCTGATCGTCACCGATGCGCAGCTCGACGAGGGCTTCTCCCTGCTATCGGCCTTTCTGGAAGGCGTTGACGCCAAACTGGCGGATGGCGGTGTCTAAACTCACCAGCCTGCAGGAAGCGGTCGGCCGCCTGGTACGGGACGGTGACTGTGTCTACCTGGCGGGCTTCACGCATCTGATTCCCTTTGCCGCCGGGCATGAGATCATCCGCCAGGGCAGGCGAGACCTGACGCTTGCCCGGGCCACACCGGATCTGATCTACGACCAGATGGTGGCGGCTGGCTGCGCGTCCAAAGTTGTCTTCTCTTATGCCGGAAACCCGGGTGTGGGATCGCTCCGGGCATTGCGGCGGGCCATCGAGACCGGCGAAATCGACTGGGAGGAGTACAGCCACTTCGCCATGATCAGCCGCCTGGCTGCAGGTGCGGCAGGCCTCCCCTTCATGCCCATGAACCCCAGCGGCGGGGATGATCTGATGGCGGCCAACGAGAACATCCGGCAGATCGCGGATCCCTACTCGGGCCGCCCTGTGATCACCGTCCCGGCGCTCAACCCCGGATGTGGCGGTGGTGCACGTCCATCGCGCCGACGCCGACGGCAACGCCCAGGTAGATGGCATCATCGGCGACATCAAGGAGGCCGCTTTTGCGGCGCGACAAGGTCCTGATCACGGCCGAAGAAGATCGTCGATCAGAGTCCGCGATCCGCGCCGATCCCGGGCGGACGATGATTCCTGGCCTGATCGTGAATGCTGTGGTCGAAGTTCCCTTCGGCGCCCATCCTTCGTACGCCTACGGGTTGTACGATCGCGACAACATCTTCTACCAGGCGTGGGACGCCATCAGCGCCGAGCCCTCCCAGCCTGCGACGTGGCTTGACGAGTGGGTCTTCGGCGTGGGAGCACCGCGCCGAGTACTGGGAGAAGCTCGGGCCGGATGTCCACGCTCGTCTCGCGCCATCCGGGAGCTGACTGTGGCTGCCAGTTGGACGGCCTCCGAGTTGATGGTGGTCAACGCTGCCCGGCTCCTGCAGGACGGGGATGTGGTGCTGGTGGGCGTCGGGACTGCCCAATCTGGCCTGCAACCTGGCGCTGCGAACCCACGCCCCCGGACTGGTGATGGTCTACGAATCGGGGGTTGTCGGCAGCCGGCCGTCCCGCCTGCCGCTGTCCATCGGTGACCCGGCGCTGGTGGACGGCTCATTGATGGTCACCTCCATGTACGATCTGTTCGCATACATCCTGCAGCGGGGCCACGTGTCGGTCGGATTCCTTGGCGGCGCTCAGATCGACCGTCACGGCAATATCAATGCCACGCTGATCGGCCCGGACTACCGGCATCCGAAGGTCCGACTGCCTGGTTCCGGCGGCAGCCAGGAGATCGCTGCCTGGGCAGAGCGAACCTTCTTGTTGGCCCGCCACGAGCGTCGCCGGTTTCCCGAGCGATGCGATTTTCGGACCTCGCTGGGGTGGCCGGAAACAGGAGGGGGGACCGGGCGCAACCTGCCGGGCGGCGGGCCGGCAGCCCTGGTGACGGATCTTGGGATCCTGGCGCCAGACCCACACGGCGAGCTGGCCCTCACCCATCTGCACCCCGGGGTGACATTGGAGTCGGTCGAGGCGGCCACGGGTTGGGACCTTCAAGTCAGCCCACAGCTCGAGGTGACGGCACCGCCGACACCTACGGAGCTGGAATTGCTCCACGAACTCGACCCCCACAAGCTCTACCTCGGCTGATCGCCCCTTCCCCGCGAATGCCCTCTAATTGTGAAATCTGTCACAAACGCCCTTGGCGCGGCCCGATTTCACGCCGGATCGGGGAAAATGCCTAGATGATTGTCACCGGGGATCGTTGATATATGACCCTCCACCCCGGCGGATCGCTGGGCTAGATTTATTTCAACTTCGACCGGGTGCCGGGAGCGTCCCGGCGCCGGCGCGCTGGATAGGTTGTAATGGGGAGATCTCCCAGCAAGCAAACCAACGGCAATGTTGAACATTTGCCCATCTTCCGCGGCCTGCCCAAAACCACAGCGGCTGGGCTGTGGCCGTTGTTGCACGAACTGCGGCTGTGCGAAGGCGAGCACATCTTCGAGCAAGGCGACCCCGCCGAGCAGGTCTATGTTGTAGTCGACGGCGAAATCGAGATCGTCTACCAGCCGGAAGATGGAGGATCGATCATGGCCGGCGCCATCCGGCGCGGGGGCGTGTTTGGGCTCTCGGCGGCCTTGGGCCGGCGAGTTTACACCTCGGGTGCCCAGTCGTCGCGCGCCTCTAGAGTAGTGTGGATCGCGCGTGAAGAATTGAAGCGCTTCTGCCGGGGCAATTCTGTGGCCGGCGAACAGGTCCTGGAACGGCTCGCCCATGCCATCGCCGGGCGGCTGGAAAAGCCACCCAACGATATCGCCCTCAAGCTGCACCAGGCACTGATGAGAGGCTGTGATGTCAAGGAAGGCTCCAAAGAGCCAAAGAGGGTGCGATGACAGACGGCAACGGCTTGCATAATCACATTGTTGGCGCGTCAGAGGCCGACCAGATCGCCGAATTGGTTGAGGCTTTGAGCGCCTATATCGAGCAGTATCATGGCGGCAGGGTTCGCATGGTGTCGTATCAAGACGGCGTGCTGACGGTGGAGATGGGTGGGGCTTGCGAAGGCTGCCGGCTTTCCCAGACCACCGTGCAGGGCTGGATTGGCGGTACGGTCCGCCAGTTCTTCCCACAGGTCAAAGAAGTACAGGCCATCCCAAGCTGACAATTCACAGGGGCTCTCCTCCTTCCCTCCTTCTATCCAGGGGGTACCCTGAACCCACGCAGCCCACAGCAATGTGGGCTGCGTCGTTATCGGGGTGCGGCGCGCGCCGCCCGAGCCGACCTGTGGCACAATGAAGGCTCGGCCGGCCTTCTCCGGACGGCCGCCGGGAGGGTAGGCTTGGTCGACGTGCTGCGCAAGCCATGGGTCGCCATCGCCGTCCGGCGCCTTGGTGGCGCCGTGCTCATCTTGGGGGTGATCGCTTACCTGACACTGTTTGGCCTGCTGCTGGCACAGCGTGGCCAGCAGGGGCTGCCAGCCGACCCGGCCGGCGCTGCGATCGACGCCTTCAGCGCCGGCGCCATCCTACTGCTCCATCATCCCGCCCAACTTGTCTGGCATCACCAGAGCTATGTGCCCGGACCGCTGGTGCGCATGCTCTTCCTTCGCAGCGCCGCCCTCTTGGGGCTGGGGCTGCTCGTGTCTGTGATCATCGGAATCCCGCTGGGCGCCCTGGCGGCGGTCCGCCGCCATCGGCGCCGCTCATCGCTGATTGTCATCGCTTCGATCCTCGGTATCTCAACACCCAGCTTCATCCTCGGCATGCTTCTGTGGATGGCGGACATCTGGGTCCACCAGACCTTTGACGTGGATGTGCTGCCTACGTCCGGATTTGGTTGGGATCTGCACCTGGTCCTACCGGCCCTGGTGCTGGCGGCCCGGCCGCTGGCGCAGGTGATGCAGGTCACCTACGTCTCTCTGTCAGACGTTCTGGGGCAAGACTACGTCCGAACGGCGCGCAGCAAAGGCCTGATTGAATGGGTCGTCATCACACGCCACGCGCTGTCGAACGCCGAAGTACCCATACTGACCACCCTGGGCACATCGCTGCGTTTCTCGCTGGCCAGCCTGCCGGTGGTGGAGTTTTTCTTTGGCTGGCCAGGGCTCGGCTTGAGCTTGCTGGACGCCATTCGATCGGGAGACTCAACTCTGGTGGTCGATCTCGATCCTCGCCCTGGGGGCGCTCTTCCTGGCCGTCAACGGCGCGCTGGAGGTGCTCTTCCCCGTGCTGGATCCGAGGTTGCGCTCGGAAGATGCCCGGGGACAACGCGTGGTGCTGGATCCGTCCTGGATGTCCCGCTGGCGTCGCCAGCTCGCACGCGTGCGCGGATGGATTGCCTCGCTCGGACAGCCGGCGGAGCATGCACGGGGCGGGGGGAAGGCCATGAGCCGTCTCCCCGTCCCGGAGGCGATCCCTGCAGGGGAGGTTGCCGAGGACGATCGGCGAGGGTTCGGCAGACTGGTGGGCCTGGTCCTGCGCTCGCCGGCCCTGGTCATCGGGACCCTGCTGCTGGCATGTCTGCTGGTGGCCGTCTTCCTGGGGCCGAGCTTCTCGAGCCAGAGCCCATTCAAGACCCACGGGGTGATGATGTTCGAGGGGACCATTGCCGCGCCACCTTTCCCGCCATCGCTGACCTTCCCTTGGGGAACGGACATCTTGGGCCGGGACCTGCAGGCCCTGGTCCTGGCCGGCGCCAAGCAGACGATCGTGTTGGCCCTTATGGCCACCTTGGCCAGGCTGAGCTTGGGAACCGTCCTCGGTGCCCTGGCGGGCTGGTGGCGCGGCGGAGCTGTGGATGGCCTGGTGTCCGGGGCCATTGGGGTCTGGGCCTCCTTCCCGTCCACGTTGTTTGCCATGATCCTGATCCTGGCCTTGGGCATCAAGCAAGGCGTCGGGGTTTTCGTCTTGGCGCTTTCCGTGGTGGGCTGGGGGGAAGTGGCCCAGTTCGTCCGCGGCAAGGTGGTGGCGATCAAGGCTGAGCCATACGTCGAAGGGGCGCGTGTGATCGGGGCGCAGGACCTGGGGATTCTGATCCGGCACGTGGTCCCCAATCTGGTCCCCTCCCTGCTCGTCCTGGCAGTGCTTGAGATGGGCGGCGTGCTCCTGCTTCTGGCGGAGCTGGGGTTCCTCAACATCTTCCTCGGCGGCGGATACACTGTCGAACTGCTGGGGACACAGAGCCTGGCGGGAGTCCCCTACCACTATTCGGACGTGCCCGAATGGGGTGCCCTGCTGGCCAACGTGCGCGATTGGTGGCGGGCCTATCCGTGGCTGGGTTGGTATCCGGGGGTGGCGTTCTTCATCGCCATTCTCACCTTCAACCTGCTGGGCGAAGGGCTGAGGCGTTTCATTGACCGCAGCCGCGTCAACCTGAGCCGCCTGGTCAACCGCTATGCGCTGGCGGCGGGGGCCTTCATCGTTCTGGGTGGCTTCTGGCTGGTCCGCAGCTCGGCCCCGCTCAGCCGCTACCTGCCTCAGGCCGAGCGGTTCGATGCACAGCGTGCGATGGCCACAGTTGACGCCCTGAGTGGCTCGGCGTTTCAAGGTCGAGAGAGCGGCACGCCGGGCGGCACAGCCGCCGCGGATTACGTGGCGGCCCAGATGCAGTCCATCGGCCTGTTCCCCGGCGGTGACAACGAGACCTACATTCAGACCCTGATCCAGGCGGGGATTCATCTAAACGGTATGCCGCAGCTCGCCTACGTGAATCCGGCGGGCGAGGCCGCCTTTGTCTATCGGCGCGACTTCGCCGAGTTCGTGGGTGGTAGAGGGGATAAGAACACGGTTGAGGGAGGCCTGGTGGGCCTGGCGCTCGGCGCACCGCTCATCGACGACAGCTCCGACCCGTATGGGCTCAGTCAGCGTGATCTGGTGGGGAAGATTGTATTGGTCCATCGGGAGGATCTGGTTCCGAGTTCTGGGCCGCCTGGCGGCGGGGGTCCTGGTGATCGCCGATGCCCCGGGTGACCTGGAGCGCAAGGACCTGTACAAGTTCGGCCGGGCGAACCTGGATCTTCCAGGTTTTCAGGTGCCGATGATGACCGTCAGCCGCCAGGCGGCCGATAGGCTGCTCAACGGCACCGGGACCAGCCTGGCAGCGTTGGAGGCAGCGCGGGCCGATCTCGGGCCGGGCGAGGTCGAAGCCACCGCCCCCGGCCAGGCCATGCGCATGACCCTTCCCATTGCCGATACCTCCGAGCGCGGCGAACCGGTGATCAACGTAATCGGCTACATCCCCGGCGAGGGGGCGGCCGTCCGGACCGCCAGTGGCGCCAGCCTCGACAGCCAGGTGATCATCGTCTCGGCCTACTACGACGGCCTGGGCATGGGTCCGGACGGGAGCCTGTATCCTGGCGCCAACGACAACGCCAGCGGCGTGGCAGCTATGCTTGAGATGGCCCGCATCCTGATGGAAACACCCACCCCGCCCAAGAAGACGATCATCTTCGTGGCCTGGTCTGGCGGGGAACGTGGCAGCGGGTTCAGTGTGACCAACACCATGAACGCCAAGATTGGTTTCAACCAGCTTACGGTCGAGGCCGTCCTCGAGCTGCAGTGGCCTTGCCCGGGGCTCGGGGGATGGGCTGGCGCTCGGCCAGGGCACGAGCTTTCGGCTGAGCCGCCTGTTTCAACAGGCAGGCTCGCGCCTGGGCACCCCGTGACCACCCGTGGCCGCGGCCCCCATTTCGGGCTCCCGGTGCTGGCCGGCTTTGGCGACCGGACAGCACTCAGCGCTTACCTGAGCTGGAACGGCTCGGATCAGGGAGTGCATACGCTGGAGGACGACGCCGCCTCGCTCGACCCGACCAAGCTCATGCGCTCTGGCCGGACGGCCCTGCTCGTGCTGAGTGTGCTCAGCCGGGAAGAAACCTACTAGCCGCCAGCATTCCACCTAGCTCAAACCGCCATGCCAGTTCCTGGGTTCCCCCGCGCAACCTGGCCCGGTTCATTGTCAGACAACTTCAGGACGACTCTCAGTCATCTTCGTGACGAAGTACATGTGAAGAATTTCACAAACGATGATAAACCTAGACTGAACGATCCTGGCCGGCCAGCTCAACCGATGGGTCTTGCCAGGCATCGGGCAGGGAGAGTCTGGGATGAAGGCAACCAAGCAAGAGCTGGTCGGGGAACTACAGGCCATCCCCTGGTTCCAGGAATTGTCTTCCGAGCACTTCGACAGGCTGGTGGAACTGGCCAGCCTGCTTGAGGTCGAGACGGGGGAGGAGCTGTACCGCGAGGGCGAGAGGCAGGACTATCTGTATATCGTCCTGGCCGGCAGGGTGGCTTCAGACATGAACGTTCCCGGGAGGGGCCGTCTGCGGCTATATACCTCCGAGCCGATGGATATCCTGGGCTGGTCTGGCATCACGCCCGTCCTTCGCCAACGTACGGCATCGGCGATCGCCATCATGCCCAGCCGCCTGGTGGCCTTGGATGCCATGGAGCTGCGGAAGGCGTGTGACGCCGATCATGATCTGGGCTATGTGGTCATGCGCCGCCTGGCCAACGTGGTGGCGGCGCGGCTTGATGGTGACCCGCCTGCAGCTGGTGGACATGTTCTCTCACCCGGCTGAGGGGGGCAAGGCATGACCTCGGCAGGAGCGGGACGAGACCTCCGTGCTGGAGATCCCGCGGGACGGGCTGCAAACGCTGATCCTGGCGCTGCAGGACAAGGGAGTCGAGACCTTGGGCCGGTGGTGACCAACGGCGCCATGGCCACCGGACCGATAGACGACACGGACCAGCTTCCCAGGGGCTGGATCAGTGAGCAGGACGGCGGGAGGTACCGCCTGGTGGATGGCGGCCACGACCGGCTTCTTTGATGTTACGCCCGGCGCCGACGGCTGGAAACGCTACCTGTTTCCGCCGCGCCAGGCACTGTTCGACCTGGTGCCCGAAAATGGTGCCTGGCAGGCCGAGGGCCCCGAGCCCGATGCACGCCGAAGCGCGCCCTGATCGGCGTGCGGCCGTGCGAGCTGGCGGCGATCCAGATGCAGGATCGGATCTTCCTGCGGCCGCCGTTACGCAGACTCGGCCTACCGGATCCGCCGGGATAACCTGCTCCTGGTGGTGGTCAACTGCCTGCATCCCGGCGATACGTGCTTTTGCGCCTCGGTCGGAACCGGGCCGCAGGCCGGGTCGGGTTACGATCTGTGTTTGACCGAATTGGATCAAAGCTTTCTGGTCGAGGTCGGGTCGCCAATGGGGGTCGAGCTGGCCTTAGACCATCAACGCACATCCGGCGTCCGCCGCGTCGCTTCGGGCGTCAGAGGCCGGTGTGGCCTTCGCCCGGGAACACATGGGCCGCCAATTGGATATCACGCGATCTTCCCCAGCGCATGCTCTCCAATCTGGAACACCCCCATTGGGATAAGGTGGCACGCCGTTGTCTGGGTTGTGGCTCGTGCGCCATGGTCTGCCCCACCTGCTTCTGCTGGGATGCTGAGGAGATGCAGGTGGTGGGCGACGGCGCGCACGGGCCGCGTGCGGGTATGGGATACGTGCTTCAACCCCGACCACTCCTACCATGCCGGCGGCGGCACGCGGCAGACCGTCCGCTCGCGCTACCGCCAATGGTTGACCCACAAGCTTGGCTCGTGGGTCCAGCAATTTGGCGCCTTGGGCTGCGTGGGCTGCGGCCGCTGCATCACTTGGTGCCCAGCCGGGATCGATTTGACAGTTGAAACCGATGTCTTTCAACTGGAGTCGGAGCGATGACCACGGCCGAGATCACAGGCGACAGTAGGCAAAGCTCCTGGATGGCGCCGCAGCCGGTGCAAGATCGAAGCCATCGCAAGTGAAACCGGCAATGTCGCCACTTATCGGCTGGCCTTCGTCGATGGCGGGCTTGGCGAGAAGTACCGCTTTCACCCGGGCCAGTTCAACATGCTCTACATGCCCGGGGTGGGTGAAGCTGCCATCTCGATCAGCTCTGACCCGGAAGACCACGCCGGTGTCGACCACACCATCCGCTTTGTGGGCAATGTCACCGGCGCCATTCGCACGATGGCGGTGGGTGACCGCTTGGGCCTGAGGGGGCCGTTCGGCCAACCGTGGCCGCTGGAGGATCACCTCGGGTCGGACGTGGTCATCGCCGCTGGAGGGATCGGGCTGCCACCGCTGCGCCCGGTGATCCACCAGCTGATCCGCCGCAGGCAGGACTTCGGCCGGATTGTCGTGCTCTACGGCGCCCGCTCGCCTGACGAGCTGCTCTTCACGAGACCTTCGATGTCTGGCGGGCCAACGAAATCGAGATCGAGGTCACCGTGGACCGGGCCGATGCCAATTGGAAGGGCCAGGTCGGCGTGGTGCCCATGCTCTTCTACCGCCTCAGGCTGGACCCGGCCAAGACCGTGGTCTTCAGCTGCGGTCCGGAAATCATGATGCGCTTCGTGGTCTTCGAGGCCCTGGCCCGAAAGGTCCCGGCCAATCGCATCTTCCTGTCGATGGAGCGCAATATGCGCTGCGGGCAGGGAGCCTGCGGCCACTGTCAGATAGGGCCGTACTTCGTTTGTCAGGACGGCCCGGTGTTCAGCTACGCGCGGCTCGAGCCGTTCTTTGGTGTGGAGGACTTCTGATGGTCCCTTCACATAAGCCAACCCTGGCCGTCTACAAGTTCTCATCCTGCGACGGGTGCCAGCTCACACTGCTCAATCTGGAAGACGAGCTGCTGACCCTGGCGGATCAGCTCACTTTCGCCTATTTCCTGGAGGCGAGCAGCAATATCTCTCCCGGGCCGTACGACATCGCCCTGGTCGAAGGTTCGGTCACCACGCCAGAAGAAGAGGAGCGAATCAAGGACATCCGGCGCCAGGCCGGGACCCTGATCGCGCTGGGGACATGCGCCACCAGCGGGGGCATCCAGGCGCTGCGCAATCTAGCCGACGTAGGGGCCCTGTCTAAATCCGTCTACCCTCACCCCGAGTGGCTCGAGCCCCTGGAACGGGTCTCACCCATCTCGGACCATGTGAAGGTAGATTACGAACTGTGGGGTTGCCCGGTGGACAAGCGCCAGCTGGTGGAATTACTCCAGGCGGTCGTAGCAGGACGGCGGCCGGTTCTGGCTCGGACCAGCGTCTGTGCCGCCTGCAAACAGAAGGTTCAAGTATGTGTGTTGGTGGCAGACGGCATTCCTTGCCTGGGGCCTGTGACGAGGGCTGGGTGCGGTGCGTTGTGTCCGGCGGTCGGCCGAGGCTGCTACGGTTGCTTCGGACCCCTGCCGCAAGCCCAAGGCGAATCGATGCTGGCGATCCTCAAGGCGGTTGAGCGGCGCCCAGATGAAGTTCGTCAGCTCCTGCAGCACGTCAACAACAACGCGCCGGGTTTCCAGGCCATCTGGTCGAGCGACCCGGCGGAGGCGAAGTCATGAAGACCATCCAGGTCCCTGCCCTGGCCCGAGTTGAAGGGGAGGGCGGGCTATTCGTCCGCCTGGAAGGTGGGCAGGTGGCCGAGCTCAAGTTAAACATCTACGAGCCGCCCCGCTTCTTCGAAGGCTTTCTCAAGGGCCGCCATTTCCAGGAGATTCCGGATATCACCGCCCGGATCTGCGGCATCTGCCCCGTGGCCTACCAGATGTCTTCCATCCTGGCACTGGAGAAGGCAATGGGCGTGACGGTGACGGACGAGGTCACCGCGCTCAGGCGACTGTTCTATGCCGCCGAATACATCGAAAGCCATGCCCTGCATATCTTCATGCTCCAGGCGCCTGATCTGCTCGGTCACCCTGGCGCCCTCAGTCTGGCGACCGACAATCCCGATCTGGTGAAGATGGCCCTGCGGCTGAAGAAGGTTGGCAACGATCTACTCAAGGCCATCGGCGGGCGCTCGGTGCATCCGGTGAACGCCTGCGTGGGTGGCTTCTACCGCTGGCCGGAAGCAGACCGCCCTTCAGGCGCTTGCTCCCGATCTGGCCTGGGGCCTGGAGGCGGCGTCGGAGGCCTTCGCCTGGGCCGCTGGGCTGGCCTTCCCTGACTTCGAAGAAGACTACGAATTCGTCGCCTTGCATGGCGAAGACCGCTACGCGATCATGGAAGGCTCGGTCCGCTCCTCGGTGCATGGCGACCTCGGGGTGGACGATTTCCAGAACGACTACGTCGAGTTTCAAGTGCCGCATGCGACCGCCCTCCACAGCCGCAGGCGCGATGGCGGCCCCTATCTTGTCGGCCCGCTGGCACGGCTCAATCTGAACTTCGAACAGCTCCGGCCGGAGGCAGCCGCGCTGGCGGACCGGGTTGGCCTAAGCGTGCCGATCAGAAACCCCTATAGGGCGCTGCTCGCCCGGGGCCTGGAATTGGTCCAGTCGTACGCTGAGGCGATCGAACTCGTCGGCACTTTCCGTCCGTCCGGGCCGAGCCGCGTTCCGGTTGCGCCTTGCCCCGGAGAAGGGGCTGCCGCTAGCGAGGCGCCGCGAGGTCTGCTCTTCCACCGTTACCGGTTGAACGAGGCTGGAATGGTTGAGGCGGCGCGTATCGTCCCGCCGACAGCCCAGAACCTGTCGCGCATCGAGGCCGACTTACGTGGGCTGCTTCCGCGTATCGCCGAGCAACCGGAGCCTGACATCAGCCAGGCGTGCGAGTCGCTGGTGCGGGCCTACGATCCGTGCATTTCGTGTTCCACTCACTTTCTGACTCTCGACCTGGAGCGCATGTGACCGCCACGGACCCGACCTTGGACGTGTTGGTGGTCGGGATCGGGCCAAGCCTGCGCGGCGACGATTCTGCCGGCCCCCAAGCGGTGGGCCGATGGCAGGCGCGTCGTGCCTCGAAAGGCCCCGCATCGGTCAGGGCAATCTGCCTAGAAGCGCCGGGGTTGAGTCTGCTAGATGTCCTTGAGGCAGCCCGGCGGGTGGTGATTGTCGATGCAGTGAGGTCCGGAGCGGCGCCCGGCACTTTGCATCGGATCTCGCCCGATGTGTTGGCAGCCTTCGGCGCTGATTCGCGCTCGGCGCACGGCTGGGGTGTGGGGGAGACGCTGGCGCTGGCGCGGCTGGTGTGCCCGGAGCGTCTGCCGGAGAGCCTTTGTATTATTGGCATCGAGGTCGACAGCGTCCAGCCCGGCAGCGGGTTAAGCCCGGCGGTGGCGGCTGCCTTGGATGGCGCGGCTGACATGATCGAAGCCTATGTCCGAGAGGCGCTGAGGGTCACCTGCCACGATTCCAGCCTGAGACAAATTTCTGGTACATTGGAGACGGCCAGCAGCCCACAGTGATCGGCCACCGCAAGACGATGGGGGAGACTCCCCCATCGCTAGAGGAGGCGACATGACCGATCCAGCCAGAGAAGACAGCGACCTCGTCGGAGAATTCCGCCAGCTGACCGAGAACCTGAAGTCCGCCATGCAAGCCGCCTGGGAAAGCCCGGGACGGCACCAGCTCCAGGCGGATCTCAAGGAGGGCCTGGAGGACATGCGCCAGACCTTTAACCAACTGGCGTCCGATTTCTCCAGCAGAGCGAAACCGGGCAGCAGCTGAAGAGCGATCTGGATGATCTGGGAGACCGGGTCAAGAGCGGAGAGCTTGAAGGCCAGGTCCGTGCCGAACTCGTCTGCTTGCTGCAGAGGGTGAACAAAGAACTCCAGGCCGCTTCGGAGCGGATGGCCGAGCCCAAGGCGGGAAAACTGGCTGGCGACGACAGCTAGGCCCGATCCTCTCTCCGACGCTCGGAGGGGAGCTATCTGCACCTGGCACCGCGACCGATCGGCGCTGGACATTCCCATCAGCTTAATTCATAATGGGACATCTCTTGAACAAGGGCCCTGGTCCAGGGGAGGTCCGGCGCCCAGGCTTGCGGTAAGACGCCAGACTGGTTCACGAATTGAATTCCCCGGATCTCGAAGACACAGTGACGGATCAGTTGGACCTTGGGTTGACGCCGCGATCTCCCGGCGGAAGGACTCGAGAGCCGGCCGACGTGAGATAGCGAATGTCTGAGACCGAAGTCCACAATTCACCTCACCGGCAACATCCTCATCGCTGACGATGAAGAGGAATTCCGCAGGCTTCTCTCGCGCCGCGCAGAGCGGCTGGGTTTGACGGTTACGCAGGCAACCGATGGACAGAAAGCCCTCGCCGCTGTTCGCAGCGATGTGTTTGACTTGCTGGTGCTTGACATCTACATGCCAGGCGCATCTGGCCTGGAGGTGCTCAAGATCGGCCGCGAGCGAGATCCCGATTTGCAGGCCATCGTGATGACGGCCTACGCCACGGTCAACAACGCCATCGAGGCTCTGCGCGCCGGGGCCTATGACTACCTGGTCAAGCCCCTCGAATTCGCTCGAAGCTTTCGACCTGGCCCTAAAGCGGGCGGTGGGGTTCCGCGAGCTGCTCCGCGAAAATCGCCGGCTGTTCGAGGAGGTCCAGCGTCTGGCATTGACCGACGCGCTGACCGGCCTATATAACCGCCGTAAGCTGGACGAGGCCCTCGAACTCGAGCTTGAACGCGTGCGGCGCTACGGACGCAGCCTGTCCACCATCATGATCGACCTGGACAACCTCAAGCACATCAACGACGCCCATGGCCACCCGGCAGGTGACGAAATTCTCCGACGGGTGGCCAGGGTCATCGAAAGCCAGGTTCGCCGCATCGACACGCCCGTGCGCTATGGCGGCGATGAGTTCCTGATCCTGCTTCCTGAAGCCAATCTGAAAGACGCCACCATCCTGGCCGAGCGGATTGCTGCCCGCTGCCAGGACCTTTCTGTCGGAGATGACTTCGTGTCGTTCAGCCTGGGCGTGGTTGAATGGGGGCCGGGCATTTCTTCCACCGAAGACCTGCTCGTCGAGGCCGATCAGGCCCTGTACGAGGCCAAACAGGCCGGCGGCAAACGCATCTCGGCCGGGCAGGAACTGCTGCTCGCCTGGCCGGAGTGAACGTCGCTTTCCCCCGCAGTCCAACCCAGCCCGCCGCAATCCAATTGTGAAAAACGTCACAAAGCCTGCGATTCTGCCGCCCGCTTGGGGTAGGATGAAGCCGTTGGTTTGTGGGTGCCCTAGGGACGGATGACCTCCGAACCCAGCGCCAATCTTGTCGTCCGCCGCAGGAGTTTGGGGGTTAAGAAAGGTGTAAACTTGTCACCTGATGCTTGGTGGCAGGTCATATCGGTCTATGGGAGAGGAATTTGTGGAAGGCATGACGGAGACACCCGAGTCCAGACCAGCCAAGGCGGAGCGATGGCTGGGGACACGGCTGAATCTGGACACGCTCCAGCTGATCTTCATCGGGCTGGTGCTCCTGGCTGTGCTGACGCGTTTCGTCCATCTGGGCGATCGTGTGATGAGCCATGACGAGACGACGCATGTGTACTTCTCTTGGCTGCTCGAGCAGGGGCGCGGCTACCAGCACGACCCGCTCTCGCATGGGCCGTTTCAGTTTCACGCCATTGCGTTCTCGTACTTCCTGTTTGGGGACAACGACGCCAGCGCCCGCGTCCCAGCGGCAGTTGCCGGCGTGCTCACCGTCGCCTTGATCTGGGCATTCCGTCGCTGGTTGGGGCGAACTGGGGCGGTGGTGGCCGGCGCCATGGCGGTGGTCTCGCCTTTCTTGCTTTACTACTCGCGTTATGCGCGTAATGAAGCCCTGGTGGCGGCCGAGGCCCTGCTCATGGTCTGGGCCGTCTTTCGTTATTTTGAAACGCGGCGGCCCCGGGAGCTCTATGTCATGGCGGCAGCCATGGCGCTGATGTACATCACCAAAGAGACCGCTTTCATCTATGTGGCTCAGCTGGCGCTCTTCTTGGGCCTGTATTTCGTGTGGCGCGTCCTTCACATCGCATGGCCGGGGGACGCGTTGAGGTGGGGCTTTCTTGCCGGCACGCTCATCGGCGTGATCGGCTTGGGGTCGGCGTTGGCGTATTTCTTCGTCCTGCGGACCGAGGCCGGCGACGCCAACACGATCGCCACGACGCCGGCGGTGTTGATCATGGCGTTGATCGGGCTGGCGGGTTTCGCCGTGGCCGGGGTGATGCTCATCCGCGGCTTCGGCCGCCGCCTGCGGACGGATTTCCCGTCCCTGGACGTCCTGGTGGTGGCTATGACGCTCACCATCCCGCAGCTGGCGGCCCTGCCTTCCCAGGTCCTGGGCTGGGATCCGCTGGCCTACCAGGATCAGGCGCAGCTCAACCAGACGATTGCCGTGGTGGCCGTGCTTGGGGTGATCAGCCTGGGAATCGGCTTGGCCTGGCATTGGCGGCGCTGGCTGATTTCCGCCGCCATCTTCTTCAGCATCTTCACGCTTTTCTACACGACCTTCTTCACCCATCCCTTCGGTTTCTTCACCGGGCTGGTCGGGCTCGCTGGGCTACTGGCTGGTGCAGCAGGGTGTTCAGCGCGGCACCCAGCCGCT
Source organism: uncultured Chloroflexia bacterium (assembly GCA_963727915.1). GTDB lineage: Bacteria > Chloroflexota > Anaerolineae > Anaerolineales > E44-bin32 > CAWAND01. Next base: position 1,195,390 of record CAVSID010000001.1, read on the forward strand.
GTACTACTACCTCTTGGTCCAGATCCCGATGTACGAGTACCTGCCGGCCATCGGTTCATTGGCGGCAGCGGTCATCGGTCTGCGGGCCTGGATCCGTGGCCAGCAGGTGGATGGGAGCGAGGCGGCGGTTTCGGCCACGCCCGATACCGAGGCCGAGGAACTCCAGCATTGCGCCGGATCACGTGGCCGCTGCCCGATTTCCTGTGCTTCTCTACTTCGGCTATTGGGCGCTGACGTCGCTTATCGCCTTCTCCTTCGCCGGGGAACGCATGCCGTGGCTGACGGTTCACCTGACCCTGCCCATGATCCTGCTTTCGGGCTGGGTGTTCGGACGCTTCCTGGATCGACTCGACCGAGACCTTCTGGGCAAGGCTGCGGGTTGGATGACCCTGGCGATCATGGCCATTGGCTTGCTGGCCCTCGCCCGAGCCCTGGGTGTGCTGTTGGGCGGCGTGCCGCCTTTCAGCGGACAGGGGCTGGACCAGCTGCGGGCGACCAGCGGTCTGATCATCGACCTGGCGACGGTCGTCTTGGCGGGGGTGGGGCTGTGGCGTGTGGCGCCCGGCACATCCTGGCTGGCGGTGCGCCGGCTGGCGGGTCTGGTTTGCTTGGTGGTGCTGTTTTTCTTGACGGCGCGGGCGTCCTTCCGGGCGGCCTATGTCAACTACGACGAAGCCACCGAATTCCTGGTCTACGCCCACTCGGCCCGCGGACCCAAGACGGCCTTGGCCCAAATCGAGGATCTCTCTCGGCGGACAACCGGCGGGCTGGACATCAAGGTCGCCTACGACAACGACACGTCGTATCCCTACTGGTGGTACCTGCGTGACTACCCCAACGCCCTCTTCTACCAGGACAACCCCACTCGCCAACTGGCCGATTACCCGGTCATACTGGCAGGACAGCAGAACTGGTCGAAAGTGGAGTCGCTGCTCCGGGGCCAATACCAGACCTTCGAATACAACCGCCTGTGGTGGCCGATGCAGGATTACTTCGACCTGAACTGGAGCCGCATCTGGGGCGCCGTCTCCTCGCCTGATTACCGCGAGGCCCTGTGGCAGATTTGGTTCAATCGGGACTACACCGACTATGGCCAGGTGACGGGCAAAGACATGTCGCTCCGCAACTGGAGCCCGGCCAATAAGATGCGGCTCTACGTCCGCAACGACATGGCGGCGCTGATCTGGGACGCCGGCCCGACCGAGGTGACGGCAGCGCCTCAGACGCAGGCGGATCCCTACGCCGATGGCACGATCCAACTTAATCCGGATGCGATCGTGGGCGAGGGCGGTTCGGGTCCCGGCCAACTGTACGGCCCACGCGACGCTGCGTTGGCGCCGGACGGTTCGCTGTTCGTGGCCGATGCCGGCAACGGGCGAGTTCGAACACTTCGCCGCCGACGGAACCTACTTGAGGCGCGTGGGCCGCCTTCCTCGACCCGAGCCAATCTCCCCCGGCGCCCTTTGGCCAGGCATGGGGGGGCATCGGCGTGGCGCCGGACGGCACGGTGTATGTGGCCGATACCTGGAATCACCAGGTCCAGCATTTTGCCGCCGACGGCCAACTGCTGGGGCAGTATGGAACCTTCGGCCAGGCGGAGTCCCCGACAGCGTTCTGGGGCCCGCGCGACGTGATGGTTGATTCCAAGGGGCGGGTGTTCATCTCGGATACCGGCAATAAGCGGATTGTCGTTTTCGACAGCCAGGACCGCCCGCTGGCGGTCATTGGCGAGCAGGGCATCGACCTGGGCCAGTTCGAGGAACCGGTTGGCCTGGCGATGGGTCCCGACGGCCGGCTCTACGTGGCCGACACCTGGAACCAGCGCATCCAGGTGTTTGAGGAGACCTCGCCCAACCAGTTCGAGGCCGTCGATGAATGGCCGCTGGAAGCCTGGTTTGGCCAATCCTTGGACAACAAACCCTATCTGGCGGCGGCGCCGGACGGCCACGTGTGCGCCAGCGATCCCGAGGGTTATCGCATCCTGTGCTTCTCGCCCGACGGCAAGTTCAGCATGGCTTGGGGCGACTACGGCCAGGGGCCGGGGCAGATGAACCTACCGACGGGCCTGATCTTCGACGGCGACTGCCGCGCCTGGGTTGTCGACACCGGCAACAACCGACTGGAGCGCTTCGATCCGGGTGTGTGCGGTGCCTCCGGTCCGGGCAGCTAAGCCCAAAGCCGCACCAGGAAGACGAACAATGGGCACACCCGGCGAAGAAAAAGCCTACCCCTTTCCTACCACGCCTCGAGGCTCTGATACTGCCTACTCTACGGACCTTTGTCATCGGAGCCGTAGCGCTCGGGGTGGTGCTCTTCATTCCCGCCTGGACACTGAACTACTGGCAGGCGTGGGTCTTCATCGTCGACTTCATGATTTCGGTCAATATCCTCGGCCTGTACATGGCGTTGAGGGATCCGGCTCTGCTTGAACGACGCTTGCAGGCAGGGCCGGCGGCGGAACAATCCCCCACTCAGAGAATCATCATCTCGATGATCGGTCTCGGGATCCTGGCCTTGTTGGTCTTCTGCGCCCTCGACCACCGTTTCGGCTGGTCGAGGACCCCGGGATGGGCGTCGATCGCCAGTGACATCTTGGTGTTCGGCGGGCTGATGGTTGGTCTGCGCGTGCTCCAGGTGAACAGCTTCAGTGCGTCCAACATCCGGGTCGAAGAGAACCAGCCTGTCATCAGCACAGGGCCCTATGCCGTGATCAGGCACCCGATGTATGCCGGGATGCTCGTGATGATGGTCGGGGTGCCGCCCGCGCTGGGCTCATGGTGGGGGCTAGCTGTGCTGGCTCTGGTCCTTCCGGTGCTGATCTTGCGCATCCTCGAGGAGGAAAGGACCCTGAGGGCTGATCTCGCCGGTTATGAGGACTACATGCATAAGGTCCGTTACCGTCTGGTGCCTTACGTTTGGTAATCGTGCCCCAGCTCGACGTGATCGAGCGGGCCAAGCAACGGAGACCGCCCCCTGAAATGGGGGCGGTTTTGTCGCTCGTTTGAGGAGGCTCCTCGGGCAGGACTTCGAACCTGCAACCCACCGGAGGCAATTGCTATTCCTAGTTGTACATAAGATTTCGAAAGAGACTTAGATCTGGGTTGCTAGTATGAATGCTAGAATTCACTCCCTGCTTCCCAAGAGGGAGGTTTCACTTATATTGCGGACTTTCTTCTATTGTCTTCCTTGCAGAGCATCTGACAGTTTTCGGCTGCGGTCTTTCCTCCATCACGCCATGGTGTTATGTGATCACCCTCCATTTCGTCAATCTCGAAATGCTCGTTGCAACCCGGGCAAATGCCTTTTTGTCGTTCGTAGGCCTCCCGCTTCTGGTTTTTGCTGAAAGCCCGGATATTCAGGTATTTTTCCTTACCGTCGAGGACGTAGGAATAGATCCCCTTCTTGTTCGAGACATCCTCATCCTCCATCAGCCTTGAAATCTGAGCTTCGAGCTTATTCGGGTCGACCTCCCGATCCTTGTACATGTTGTAGAAAGTTCCCCAGTTGATACCTTTCATGTCGTTACGGTATCTCGGGAATGTGCTCTTAATCCAGGCAATTACAGACTGGAAGTACAGCCACAAGTCATTGGCGTTGGGCTTGTCCTGGTGTTTCGCCATGTAGTCTTCAATGTCATCGTTGCTGATCCACTTGATAGTTGTTTCCAGATAGTCCTGGCGTATAGCCGTACCGCTCAGATAGTCCCCGCCTAGGCCGTAGGCAGGGCAACCAGTTTTGCTGAAATACCTCTTTGCATCTGTCACCCAAGAGCCCGCGTAAACTGCATTTCTCAACTCTTGGTCGGTCAGTTTTTCGCCTGCAATGTTGATAATCTTGAACCACTCCAGCTTCTCACTATCCGTGCCGCTGCATAGGTAGATCATCAGTTTGTAGTCTAGAATTCTGTGCTTGCTCGTCTTTCTGCAAGTTGTGGAAATACCGGCCATTGAAAGCAAAGTCGCCCTCCACAAACTGGCAAAAAGAGATGGTGCGTTGCTGCCCATCGATGATCTCGAAATCGCCGTCTTCACGCACGGCCCAGTACATGACGTTTAGGGGAAAATCTTTCGTAATCGTGTCAATGACAGCATCTCGCTGCTTGTCCTTGTAGATGAATTCCCTCTGGTAGGGTGGCCGAATATCCAGTTTGCCTCCGTAGCCTACAACGCCTTCTTCATCGTTATCTTCGTAGCCGTGTGTTAGCTCGCGTACAGGGATTTCTTTGAGTTGGATTTTCATGCGTGACGTTTCCTGATGACGATTTAGTCATACAGACGGCGGTAGGTACCGTTGCCGTTGTCAAGGTAAAAACGTCCCGTTCCCTGTGACGAGTACGTTCCCTTTTCTGCGATTTCCGACATCGGTTTGGCGAGCGTGCCGCTTGAGCCGACAATGTCGAATTGATTTGGGTTGTGCTTGTTCAGAAAAGTTAGAGGCACGCCCATTTCCCCGTCGTAATCCAGCGGAATATCCTTTGTCCTACCGACTTCGATTGCATGATAGTTGGCATAGGTTGGATATTCCTCTGGGCGGTAAGTCTTGTAAAGAATTAGATCTTCGTGCCGTTTGGAGATGTCGAGATTGGTGAACCAGCAAGCGTTCCCCATGCTCCGCCATTTTTGGCCATCGTCGTCCACCCAGTACCGGGTTTTCCTTGGTTCGTAGTAGTCCGGAACTTTGAACGCCATGTCACCACTTTTGTAACCGAGCCAAATTTCATTCTGTTTGATGAGATTGAAAATTTCTTTGTAGCTGATTGCATTTTGGTTGCCCACAATCACGAACTTCTTTTTGTATTCAACAACTTGAAGGATATATTCGCGTAACAGTGAAAATGGTGGGTTCGTGACCACTATATCAGCCTGCTTCAGCAATTCTATGCTTTCCTCGCTTCGAAAGTCGCCGTCGCTCTCGAGGTGCTTGATGCCTATTTCATCGGGATCTGGCACTTTGTTACTGTTCTTGTCGCCTAGGTATTCAAGGTAGATGGCTCGTTCAGACTTATTTTGGCTGAACATCTCCATTTGTTGGTTCTTGTAGCAGGTGGTAATGAGCTTCTTAAGCCCCAGGATCTCGAAGTTAAATGAGAAGTAGTGGAAAAAGTCACTAACCCGGGGATCATCGCAGTTGCAGTAAACGACCTTGCCCTTGAAGTGCTTTCTATAGTGCTTAAGCTCCTTCTCAATGTCTGAGAGCTGGGTGTAGAACTCGTCTTGCTTCGAGGTTTTTGCTCGTTAAAGTTCGTGTTTTGTACTTTCCTGGTCATTCAAGTTCCAACTTTCGTCTATCAAAGATCCAATATTCAGTTACACGTGGCCCAATGTGTGATACCGCGAATTGCGTTCCTTCATACCTGACTATAAGGACAAGAAGAGGAATTGACAACTGTACTTCTGACGAGAGCAATTATCTAAAGATACATCCCTGGATATCAGGGGCGCTACTTTCACCTTGGGCTTAAAAGCACAAGTGTTAGTAGTGAGTAGAGTAGCTACTTGGGAATTCGCAGACACAGGCCCGAGTTCTGCTTCACCAGTCCGCTCTGAAAGCTTCTGTTGATATCGAACAGCTGAGCCTCTACTTGATCGGATGGTATCCGTTGGCCAATAAGCGCTTGGGATTCGGGCCGTGGTGAGGGCAACTTCCTTGGCCCGATAGACCTCAAGTTCTGGAACATCTTCGGAGATGGCTCTGCGTGCCAACCCTATCATGTAGAAACGAGCGAATTGACCCTCAGCTAGTGTCTCAGACGCGTTGTGTGGGACATGCTTGATCGTGTACCCGCCAGAGGGTGTGGCAGAACCCTCGAACATGTCCATCAGGACGCCTGCCTCGATCTGGTATGCAAGCCAATGCTCATTGTGTTGGCTCGCGGCTTCGTGAAGCAGTGGGATCCATTTGTCCGTGCCGTGTTGGTTGAATTTGGTGCTGAAATAGATCTGGCCAGCAGCTTCTGCGTCTGATATGGCTTGTAGCATGTGTTCTCGAGTTTTCTCATCCAGATCTGGAAAGTGGAACATGTCTAGAGCCTCCTTCTGACCATGACCGTGATGTTGTCCGTGGCAAGTCCCTACGGGGTTGGGGTTGTGGCGGGCAACGGTGTGGTCGCAGTTGACGGAATGCCAATGGCGAGAGCGGTTGAGAATGCGAAGAGCGCAAACAGTATGATTCCCACGAGGAAGGTGTATTTGCTTGTGGCAGCGTACTTCTGGCCGGCCCCCCGGCTCCAGTCGTAGTCGGGATTGAGCCTGCTCTTGACAATGGCGGAGATTGTCTGGAGGCTGGAAAAGAGACTGGCGCCAAGCAGAAGCCACGCGAGGCGCCAGGAGGGCACAGCTGTAGTCCCGAGAGCTGGGGAAAATCCTTGATGAAAGTGGCGCTGAGGGCCAGTACGCCTGATGACAACGTGATTAGTTGCTTGGCGAAATCCAGGGCAATCTTGTGGGCATCGCTTTCGCTCGGGTTTGGTTGCGGCTGGTCCAGATTAGCCTTCATGCCCACGTTGCACTGCCCTTCCCGTAGAGCAGGAGCTGCTGGCTGCCTCCTTCGCTAAGGTTTCGGAGCTTGCTAAAGCCATGTGCAGTTATCAACTTGTCAGTCTGTTCGGTTGTGAATTCACGATAGAAGGAATGAGATTTTCTCTTAGGCCAGCGGTAGAAACCGTCGCTGACTTTGTGTTTCTTGTCGGAGCTGGTGATCTGGCCAAATCTTGATGAGTAGAAGAGGTAAGTGTCCTTGTTGAGCTTCTTGTACAAATGCGAGAGGACGGTCATCCTCTCCTCGGGTACTGGCATGACTTGAAGTACGTAAACCAGGAGGGCAGCGTCAAACTTCCTCTTGTCAGCAATGAACTGCTTCGGCCACACGAGCGCTGAGAAGTTGGCGTACTTCTCGGCCTCCTGAAGCTTGCGGCTGGCAGTCGGGCGCTTGAATGCTTCCTCGAACTCGACTGCGCATACTTCAAAGCCGTTGTCCAAGAGGGCAAGGGTATGGCGAAGAGCGCCCGCGCCGAAATCCAAGATCCTTTCGGCTTTCCTTGCCTTGAGCAATGGCACCAGCGTGTCAACAATAACAGAGTTTGCTTCAAGACCAGCGGAAGCGGAGGTTGTGACATCAATCAAGATATCCTTGCCCGCCGAGTTCTTGAACGGGTAGTAGGGCTTGGTCCAGTACTTAGCCACTGCTAAGAGCCGTTGAGTTGGATGGGCAGGTGAGCAAGGGGTCCCCCTTATGCGGAACTACTCTTCGTCGGTCCTCAGTTCCCCAATTTCCTTGAGGGTTTTCGTGCTTGTCTTTCCGGTACTGCTTGACGCTCGTGTCGGCAATTTGCTTGATCTGTAGGATGGCGAGCTCCTTCAAATCGTCAGACCAGATCTTCTGGAACTGGATAAGGGCTTCATGTTCCAGAGGGTCAAGCTCCTCGGGGGTCATATTAGCGTACACGAACCAAGGAAGAAAGTAGGTAATTGGTTTGTCGAGGACGGAGGCGATAAGCGCAAGCGTAGCCACAGTGAGTTCAGATTTCCCGTTCTCAATATCGGAAATTGTGGCTCGTCGCCTGTACACCTGACTGGCAAGCTGGGTCTGGCTTAGGCCGGCTTCTTCTCTGGCTTGGCGGACGAGCTTGCCCATCCCGATGGTGTACTTATTCGGAACGGGGTCGCCGGGGTCCAGAAATTCGCGAAGACGATCTATTGGAGAAGGCATAGGCACTTGACAGGCTGTACGGTCTAGCGTACACTATTGTACGGTAGCGCGTACAGCCTTCTCGTGTTGCGGTTCTGCGGTCATAGTACAGCGAAAGGCTGTTGGAGGCAAGAGGTAGAGCGATGAATGCCAGAGACATCGTAGGGTCAGTTGTTGAAAGCGGCACTGGGGATTATTCGGTGGCCTTCAAGCTTCTCGGCTTCCTGGTGTACCTGGCCGAAGCCGGCCCTGAGCCATTCCTCTCGGGGGAAGTGTTGTCCACGCGAACCTACTTTCGGTGGATACGAGGGCCTCCGACGGGCTGGCCTTGGCGGGCTGGCTTTGGATGCGCGGATGCGCCAGCTTGTGCAGGAGTACATCCGGGGTCGTTTCGATGGTCTGCCCATCAGCGTGGCGAGAGAGAAGGTCATGGAAGCGGCCGGATCAATGGTCGGGGAGGGGGAGGCGCGGTCGCTGCAGGCGATGAGCCGCCAGATCAGCACCGGTGTCCAGGGCGAGCGAAGCGAGGCCGAAGGCCGCGAGGCGAAGCCGAGCGCCCTTGACACGGGTGCGACTGGCGGCAGCCTGCGGCAAGCGACGGCGACGAGCCAGGAGGTTGGGACTGTGAGCTTGGAAGGATTCGATCCGTGGTTGCCGGAGCTCGAAGACTACTTCAACGGGTATGGTGAGCCGGATGAAATTTGGGAGGGTCGTGCGTCTAGGAATGTACAGACGGCGCGCTATGTTGGAGTGGCTAATGGGCCTGGCCGATTGGAGGATCTTCGTAACGCTGACATTCAGGAAGGATACGCGAGTTCGATTTTGCGAAGAAGTGCTTTGATCGGTTGGTGAAGACTTTGAACATTGACTTGTTCGGGAAGCACTATTGGAGAATTGTGGGAGGCTCCTACTTCTCGTACGTATTGGCGACGGAGTACCAGCTTCGAGAGAGTGATCCACTTCCATTTCCTGGCAGATCGCCCATTGAACTTCCGGCTCCTACATGACTTGTGGAATGAGTGGGCCGGAATTGCTCAGACGGATGTGATAGGCAATCCAAGGGTCAGCAGTCGCGGTACGTTGTCAAGTACATGGTAAAGGGCGAGGGCGTTGACACGTTCAAGTCGCGATGGAGGGGGGAGCCGATTCCGCCTCCTGAGTGGTGGAGGCTCCGAGCCAAAGTGAGAAGACGAGGGGGAAGAGGGGAGGGCGCTCCTGGGAGGGCCCCCGGCGTGAGCGGGGGAGACCCAGGAGCGCCGACCCTTCCCGAAGTGCCAATGGCCACGGTGAAGGGAACTGAGCGAGTGTGTGAGGTGGAGGCCCACCTAGGCCTATCACTTGACGGCCGAGGTGGGCCTATTTGTAGGATGAGTTAGAGGAGTTATGAGAACAGAAAATGGGGGGATTGAACTGAAAGGGAGATTAGATGGAGTGCAGCGAAATCGGCTGAAGAGTCTCCTGAACATGGAGTATTCCCCCAGGGAGTTGGCTGAGGAGGTCGGCTTCCGTGTCTCCCAGGTGTATCGGGTCTATCTGCCTCTCGGTTGCCCGAATCACCGAGACGAGGTCAGGCGGTACTGGATCAATGGTGCGGCTTTCAGAGCCTGGTATGGCGAGGTCTACAAGAAGGTCGGGCTTGCTGAGGGTGAGGCGTTCTGCCTGACTTGTAAGAAGGCGGTTCCGCTGGTTGATCCCGAGCGGAAGGTGAAAGGCGGCTTGATATTTGATGAGTGCGAGTGCTCCGAATGTGGCCGGACCCTGGCAAGAATTGTGGGTCCCTCGAAATGATCAGCCGGAAGAACTGGAAGCTGACCAGGAAGTATCTCGAGTATCGGCGCTCGGTTGACCTATTAAGTGAGGGTTCATTGCGTGTGGAGGTGACGTACGTGCGCCATATTCTTGAATGGGCTGGTGATAGTACATTCAGAGAGGCCAGTTCGATCCGCCCCACGCTTCCCGAATACTTCCTGACTGCAAGGCTGGATGGTCAGGAGGGGCGGCTGTCTGCCACCTACATCCGGAAGGCCCTATCAACGGCGAGGCGCTTCTTCCTCTGGCTTTCTCAGTCACAGTCGGACTATCGTTCGGTAAGCCCTCTGTGGGTCAAGACTTTGAGGCCGAAGCGGGTCTCCGATCCTCCGAAGAGCAAAGGGATCGTAACGCATGAGGAGGTTGTAGAAATCGCCGGGGCACCCGCGGGCAGCCTGGTTGAGGAGCGCATTCGAGCGGCGGCTGTGTTCTGGTATCTGTCGGGGATCCGGATCAGTGCGTTTGTTACCCTGCCGATTGCTGCTGTTGACTTGTCGGCGCGGACGGTCAAACAGTTTCCGAGCATGGGTGTCAGGACGAAGAATCGGAAGCACGCTTTGACCCACCTTTTGAATCTTCCTGCCCTGCTGCGCGTGGTTACCGAGTGGGATGACTTGGTAAGGGGGACGCTTCCTGACTCTGGGTTCTGGTTTGCGCCGATATCCCCTAGTTCCGGGGAGATAGACACAGATTGCGTCCAGGTCGGTTTGCATCGTCAAGATCTTGCCAGAAAGAACCTAAGGACCTGGTTGGATAGGGTAGGGATTCCCTATCATGCTCCGCACAGATTTCGGCACGGTCACATCCACTATGGGATCAAGCATGCGGTAGACGTCGCTGATTTCAAGGCGGTGAGCATGAATGTGATGCACTCCAGCATGAAGATCACTGATGAAATCTACAGCCGGTTGTCCGATGAAGATATCCGAGCTCGTATTGACAACCTGGGGAGCGAAAGACAGCCTGCGGACCAGCATGACGAGGTCTTTGAGCTCTTCGAGGAATTTCTGTCCTGGCGTGGCATGCGGGGCAGAAAAAAACCTGCATCACGTTAGATGCAGGTGCGCAAATCTTCCAAAGGCTCCTCGGGCAGGACTTCGAACCTGCAACCCACCGGTTAACAGCCGGTTGCTCTGCCGATTGAGCTACCGAGGAAAGCGCCCGGATTATAACGGGCGCCTTAGGGAGCGTCAAGCAAACCGGTTGGAAGGCACCCCCCTGTCGGCTATAATGACGCAGCAGGCCAATCCGACGGATCGGCGCCAGAATCGGGCCAAACGGGCCCGCAAGGACTGAATGCATGGACGCCTTCACCAGTTTGTTTTCGGCTTTTGGGCTTTCGGCCAGCGCCGGCTTGAACGCCTATATCCCGTTGCTGGTCGTGTCTCTAACCGCTCGGTACACCCACTGGATCAGGCTTTCCCCACCGTGGGACGCGATGACCAGCTGGTGGGTGATCGGGGCGTTGGCGGTGCTGATCACGATCGAGTTCTTCGCCGACAAGGCCCCTCTCTTGAATCATGTCAACGACATCATACAGACCTTTGTCCGCCCGGCTGCCGGGGCGATTCTGTTCGCTTCCAACGCCGGTGTGGTGAACCAGATCCATCCCATCCTTGCGGTGATCGCCGGCCTGCTGGTTGCGGGCACGGTGCACGCCGCCAAGTCGGCTGCCATCCGCCCCGCCGTGACAGCCACAACCGGCGGCACGGGCAATATCCTGGTCAGCGTGGCAGAGGATGTCTTGGCGACGGTGCTTTCCATCCTGGCCGTGGTTATCCCGGTCATCATTGCCGCCCTGATTATTGTTCTCACGTCGTTGTTGGTGTGGTGGCTCTGGCGACGCAGCGTACGCATGCGGACGGCCTGATCCGCATTAGCCAAGGAGGCATTCGAACGCATGGCCGCTAAACGCGCCGCTCAATCCACGCCCGTCGCAGCGCCGACCAGCACGCTGGCCGTGATAAGCCTGATCGCCGGCGTAACCGGGTTCACTCTGTTTCCGTTGGCGGGCAGCCTGGTGGCGGTCGTGACCGGCTGGTTTGCCCGGCGCGAGATCGAAGCCGCAGGCGGGACCATCCAGGGGGACGGCCTGGCTCTCGCCGGGCTAATCCTGGGCTTTATTGGGCTCGGTCTGTCAGTGCTGGCTTTCTGCCTGGTGGGCTCGGTGGTTGGGATCTCACTCTGCCTTGCCCTATTTGCTGCGACTGCGGAACAATCGAGCACCGCCTTGCCCTTCCTGGTGGTGTTCATCTGACGCCCGTACAACGCGCCCGGGCATAGCGAGGAGGCACAGATGGCAAAAAAGGCTGCGTCAGCCAAGAAGCCTGAGCCAAAAGTGGAGGATTCCGCCGACCTGGGTCAAAAGCCAATGATGTGGGTCGTCGTGGCGCTTGTCGTGCTGGCCGTTTCGTGCAGCTGCTGCTTGGTCGTCTTCCTGGGCTGGACTTACGGCGACCATGCCATCAAGCTGCTTGTGCCTGGCTTATTCCCCTAACCAGGCGAATTCCCCCGAACCGCGGTTCCGTTCCCCGACGCTTGGGCTGGCAGCGCCCGATGGTCGTTCGTCCCCTTGAAGACCCGGACGTCCCCAATTGGATCGCGCTCCGCGCCCAGCTTTGGCCGGCTGAGACGCTCTCCGAACTCGAGATCGAAGGACGCCATGCATTGGCCGGCGAGCCGCCGCTGATCGTTTTGGTGGCTGAGGAGTACGATCGCCTGACAGGCTTCATCGAGCTCGGACTCCGATCGTACGCCGAGGGCTGTTCGAGCTCACCCGTCCCCTACGTCGAAGGCTGGTTTGTGGTTCCGGAGCGGCGGCAACGCGGCCTGGGAGCGGCGCTGATGCGGGCTGCCGAGACCTGGTGCAAGCAGGCAGGCTACACGGAGATGGGCTCGGACACCCAGCCAATCAACGAAGTGAGCCGTGCGGCGCACGCGGCGTTGGGGTTCGAAGAGGTCGAGCAGCTGGTGGTCTTCCACAAAGCTCTGGAGGGGCCGGAGACCTAGCCCAAGGACCCTCCATCCGAGCGATCAAACGGGCCCTGGCCGGCGAGCGCCAGGGCTTTGAGTTCGAGAAGACCGGCTTCAACGCTGGCCCTTTCATCCTCCGGCAAGGCCAGCGCCTCGAATTCTTCCCGATCGTGGACTTCCGTCCGCCCGTCTGGGTAGACCACCAGGTCAAGTGCCAGATCCTCCTGACGCAGGTGGCTTCCTTCGAGGCGAGCCGGGCGGGCCAGGTTGCAGTACCAGCCCTTCAGTTGGCCGGAGCGACCGTCATGAACAGCGAACACGTTGTACCAGCGGTCGGCGTAGAAGGTCTCGACAAAGCGGTCGCCGGCGATCATGGTCAGGTCTCCGACCTGGGCCAGTGCGCGGCCGAAGCTCGCCTCCAGCGTCCACTCCGTCGGCGTTCGCGACAAGAAGTGACCGGTGTATTGCCAGACCTGGTTGCCGTCGGCGTCGAGCTTGTGCACTGTCACCGTGTCGCTCACGGCAGTACCTGGAATGCTCGGTCGGGATCGAGTGCGATGCGGACTTGGGAACCCACGGCGGGAAATCCATCCCAGAAGCTGAAGACGAAGGTCAGCCGCTGGCCGCCTGAAGCCTCGATGACGGCCCGGAGCTGGCTGCCGCGGAAGGAGCGCTCGACGACCTTGCCCTCCAGGGTCGGGCCGTCTTGACTATCCAGGCTGGCCGCATCCGGCCGAACGAGGAGCGTGACCTGCGCCTTCGGCGTCTGCCGCGAGCTGGAAAGCTGCCCAGCTCGGTCTCGACCAACCAGCCGGAGCCGTGGCGCACGGCGCGGCCGGGGATGAGATTGTCGAGGCCCAGGAAGCGGGCGACGAAGGGGCTGGCCGGCCGGCGGAACATGGCTTCTGGGGTATCGAGCTGCTCCAACCGACCACGGTTTAGCACCAGCACGCGGTCGGCGACGGCGAAGGCCTCCTCCTGATCGTGGGTGACGTAGATCGCCGTTTGCTGGAGCTCGGCCAGCAGCTCGGGCAGCTCCAGCATCAGCTGTTCCTTGAGCGACCGATCGAGATCCCCCAAGGGCTCGTCGAGCATCAAAAGCCGCGGGCCGAGGTGCCAGTGAGCGCGCCAGCGCCACCCGCTGGCGTTCGCCGCCGGAGAGCTCGTCGACGGCCCGCGATTCGAACCCGGCCAGACCGACCAGATCCAGCATCGCCTCGACCCGCTGATCGGATCTCTTCAGCCGGTTGGCCGAGCATCCTCAGCCCGAAGGCCAGATTGTGGTACACGTCCATATGGGGGAAGAGAGCGAAGTCCTGGAACATCAGGCCAAAACCACGGTTGTGAGGAGACACGCCGGCCAAATCCCGTCCGTTCCAACGCACACTGCCCGAATCAAGGGTTTCCAGGCCGGCGATCAAATGCAGTGTGGTGCTCTTGCCGCATCCGCTCGGGCCGAGCACGGCCAGGATCTCGCCCGGCCGCACGTCGAAAGAAACGCCGTCGACCGCCCGCAGAGCGCCGAAGGCCTTGTGCAGGTCGCTGGCCCGCAGGCCGGGGGCGGAAGGGGTCCCGTTCATGGTGGTCAGAACTCGCCCACGTCGGCGATTCGCAGGCGCTCGATAGCCAGCATCCCGCCGCCGGTGACGAGCATCAGGAGCGTGCTGAGGGCCATGGCCTGTCCGTAGTTGAGCGTTCCCGGGCGGGAGAGGAAGCGGTATATCAGGATCGGCACGGTGGGATGTTCCGGCCTGGCGATCAGCGACGTTGCGCCGAACTCGCCCAGGGAAATCGAGAAGGCGAATGCCGCCGCCACCATCACGGCGCGGCCGACAAGAGGCAAGTCAATGTGGCGCAGCACCTGGCGTGGGCTGGCACCCAGCATGGCCGCCGCCTGGCGAAGGCGCGGCTGGATGCTGCGCAGGGCCGGGGTCAGGCTCCGGACTACGAAGGGGAAAGCCACCAAGGTGTGACCGATGGGCACCAGCAGCGGAGAAGCGCGCAAGTCCAACGGAGGTGTGTCGAGGGCAATGATGAACCCAAAGCCGAGCGTCACGGCCGACGTCCCTAGGGGGAGCATCAGCAGGGGATCGAGCCAGCGGTTGAGCCTCGAGTGGGCGTCGTAGGCAAGGCTCCAGGCGGCCGGCAGCCCGAGAGCCAGCGCCAGCACCACCGTGGCGGCGGCGTAGGTGAGCGAGTTCCAGACCGCCTCGGCCGGCGGCACGTAGAACAGTGAATCCTGGGTGTTTTCGTTCAGGTGAAGGTAGTAATCCAGCGTCAGGGTGGGCCCGGCGGCTTCTGCCCGCTGCGGTCCCAAGCGGGCAAACGAGCGCGCCGCCAGCGCTGCCAGAGGGGAGGTGAGCACGAGCAGCAGCACGCCGGCGACGGCAGCCACCGCCAGGCGGCTGCGCCGGCCAGATAGCGGGCGCTGGGTCATGCGTTGAGCCTTGAGCGGCAGCGGCCGGCTGACGCGGATCGGCCAGCCTGGTGTAAGCGATGGTCATTGCCAGCGTGGCGACCAGTTGGACGATGCTCAGCGCAGCCGCCAAAGGCAGGTTGAAGAGATTGACGGTTTGATTGTAGATTTCGACTTCCAGCGTCGCCAGGCGTGGCCCGCCCAGCACCAGGATCACCCCGAAAGAGGTGAAGTCGAACAAGAAGACCAGCAGCGAGGCGGTGGCGACTGCCGGGAGCAGGAGTGGGAGCCCAACTTCGCGCAAGGCCCGCCAACGGCTGGCGCCCAGCACGCGAGCAGCGTCCGTCAGGCGCGGATCGAGGTGGCTCCAAAAATCGCCCACCATCCGCAGTACGATGGTGGTGTTGTAGAAAACATGCGCCGCCAGGATGGCGGCCAGCGAGTGGTTCACGTTCAGCGGAGGCGCCGAAAGATGAAAGACGCTCATCAGCGCGGCGTTGATCCATCCGCTCGGGCCCAGCAGGGCGTTGAACGCGGCTGCCACAACCAACGTTGGCAGCACAAACGGGATTCCCGTCAGGGCCCGCAGCAGCGCCTTGCCGCGGAAACGATAGCGCGCCAGCACGTAAGCGCCTGGCAAGCCGATGGCCAGTGTCAACAGGGTTGATAGAGCGGCCTGCCAGATGGTGAAACCGAGCACCCCCAACTCGCCCGAACTTGTGAAGAAATTCACAAACCCGCCCAGCGGACCTTGCGGTGAGCGATTCAGGCTCAGCCCCAGAATGCTGGCCATGGGGTAGAAGTAAAACAACCCCAGGAAGGCCAGGGGAGCCAGCCATAACAGGCGGCGCGACCAAGGTGCTGAGGCCCCCCTCTCGGGGCGAGTCCCCGGGCTCGAAGCAGTCATCGGAGGACAGTTTGTGTCCAAGCCTGGAGCCACGCCTCACGGTTTTGGGCGATGGCGTCGGAGTTCACCTGGGCGGTCTCCTGCGGGATGACGGCGAAGTCGGTGAACACCTGCGGTAATTGGGCGGACGGGTTGACCGGGAAGACGAACATGTTCAGGGGCATGTCCTGTTGGAATTTGACATTGAGCATGAAGTCGATCCACGCTTGGGCCAGATCCAGATGCTGAGTGCCCTTCAGAATCCCAGCGTACTCAATTTGCCGGAAGCAACTGGTGTTGCCGGTCACGATGCCGGTGGGCGGCTCTGAAATGGGCGGATCGGCGAATGCGACTTCGGCCGGCGGGCTGGAAGCATACGACACAACCACCGGTCGTTGCCCGCCGTGTACAGTGAAATCCGAGTAGTAGGCCGTGTCCCAATCGTTGTCCACCAACACGTCGTTTTCCACCAGACTTTGCCAGTAGTCCAGATATTGGTCCATACCGAAGTGACCAATGGTGGCCAGCAGGAAAGCCAGCCCGGGGGAGGATGTTGCCGGGTTTTCCACCACCAGCAGGCCCTTGTAGGCCGGCAGGGCCATGTCCTCGAGTGACGCCGGCGGCGTCAGATTGTGGTCCTGGAAATAGCCCTTGTCATAGTTGAGGCACACATCCCCGTAATCAATCGGGAAGACACGGTGCTGCGGATCAATCTCAAAACCGCTCCCGATGCTGGAGGCCAAGGGCGAGTCATAGGGCATAAACAGATCTTCGCTCAAAGCCCGACTGAGAAAAGTATTGTCCACCCCGTAGAGCACATCCGCCAGGGGGTTGTCCTTGGCCAGGATGGCCTTGTTCAGCATCGTGCCAGCATCGCCTGCCTTGAAGAAGCGCACGTCGGCGTGAAAGATGGTCTTGAACAGGTCAATCAGGCTTCCGGAGGCCTCAAATAAGTCATGGGTCATGACGGTTAGGACCCGGGGCGGGAGCGGCGTGCCCGCCGGGGCCGACGTCTGGGTGGCCTGCTGCGTGGCCGGCTGCGCGGGCGCCGCCGTTGGCGTGGCCGGATTTCCGCCGCAGGCAGCGGCGACCAGGGTGAACAACATCACGGCCGCGAACTTCTTCATCTCTTCTTCAACTCCTTCGCTAGGATTCAACCTCGGTTGTGTGGTTAACGACGCAAACCATCACGCCCGTCTGAAGCTCGACGGTAGCGGCCGCTGAGAGCAGTACGTTGCTCACGCCACGCGTGCTGCCAAACAGGAGCCGCTCATCCCGCAAGGCGTAGCCGAGATTGTGGGTGGTGATCCCGGCGGCGTCTCCCACGAGGGGGATCAGCGATACCACATCGCCCGGTTGTCCTTGTATGACCTGCGCCTGGCCGGGCTTGAGCAGGAAAGCCTCCTGGGGACCATCGATCAGCCGGATGGACCCGGTGGTCGGAGCGTAGCGCTCGAGGAGCAGGAAACTGGCCAGGGATTGGTCCCATCGGTCGCCGACGGCTCCCAAGATGATCAGGTCGCCGATCCCGCGGCTGATGGCCAGCTGGATCGCCAACTCGAGGTCGGTGGCGTCCTTTTCCACCGGATAGCGAATCACGTCGACCCCGTCGGCGGCCAGGCGATCCACGGTGGTTGCCGGCAGCGAATCGAAATCGCCCACAAGTATGTCGGGGGTCCAGCCCAGAGCCAGGCAGTGCTCGGCGCCGCCATCGGCGGCGATGAGCACTGCGCCGTCTGGAAACCAGGCCCGGCCGAGGCGGGGCGTCTGGAACGCCCCGTGGGCGAAGATCACCGCCGTAGACACAGAAAACCCCTCCTGGCTGAAACTTGGAGGGGCTCGCGTTCATGCGCATCCCTCCGCCGGCATTATCCGGATCAGGTTCGACGGGTCGAGGGTTCTCACCCTCCTCTCAGCCCAGAGTCTCTGAGCTCCCCGTTGGATTGATGTCTAGATCAACTATAACGGACGTTACGGGCGGGGGTCAACTCGCCCGACCAGCAGGCATAGCCGTCCTTGGTCAGTCGCCGTGTTCATAATCGCCGGACAGGAACTCGCGCACCCTGGCCACCAGATCGTCGGGGGCAAAGGGCTTCAAGATGTAGGCGATAGCCCCTGCGTCCAACCCCGCCTGGACCTCGGCTTCCTGGCCTTTGGCCGAAAGAAAGGCGACCGGGATGTGGTCGGTGGCTTTGTTGGCTTTGATCTCACGGCACACATCGTAGCCGGTCATGCGCGGCATGCGGACGTCGAGGATGATCAGATCGGGATGTTCGCTGAGCGCCAGCTCCAAGGCCTCTTCGCCGTTGGTGGCGGCAGCCACGTCGTAGCCGTGGTAACGCAAGGTGAAGATGATCAGGTCGCGGATATCGCGCTCGTCTTCAGCAATCAAGATCTTGGTCATCGGCCCTTCCTGTCACGCAGTCGGCCCGGACGGCTCGTCTGCGGGCGCTATGGGGAGTGTAATTGTACACACGGTGCCCTTGCCGGGGGAACCTTCGCTCTCGACCGTAATTTGCCCCCCATGCATCTCAATCAGCTGACGGACGATGGACAATCCCAGGCCGGTCCCGGCGACGGACATGTTCAGCGCCTGCTCGCCACGGTAGAAGCGCTCGAACACTTTGGGCAGGTCTTCGGGAAGGATGCCAATTCCGTCGTCTGAAACCGACACGTGGAGCTGCCGGCCGGCGCGGCGGGCCTCCAGGTGGATGTGGCCACCGGCGGGCGTGTAGTTGAAGCTGTTCTCGACCAGGTTGTTGATGATCTGCCGCAGTCGATCGCGGTCGGCAAGCGCTGGAGGTAGCGATTTGGGCAGGTGGAGATCAATCTCCAGAGGCTTGCTCTCAATCCGACCGCGGCGAAGGGCAGCCTCGCGCACATCGCCGAGCATGGCGCCCACATCGACCGGCTCGAGGCTGAGAGCGACCCGCCCGGATTCGATGCGTGAGATGTCGAGCAGGTCGTTGACCAGGCCGCCCAGGCGGTCGATGTTGCCCTTGATGATCTGCAGGAAGCGGCGCTGCTCGTCGTTGACGGCGCCGACAGCGCCCATCAAAAGCATCTCGACGTAGCCCTTGACCGATGTCATGGGGGTTCTGAGCTCGTGGCTTACCGTGGCCACGAATTCGGATTTCAAACGGTCGACTTCGACCTCACGCGTAATGTCGCGGAAGATGGATACCGTGCCCAGGAATTCGTCGCCCAGGATAACCGGCGCCACGCTGACGGCGACAATGCGATCGTCGTCCAGCTCCATCCGCTCATCGAGCACGTCTTGGGGGGGTGCCTCGAGGGCCGGCTGCCTGCGCCAACCCTCCACGGCCTCGACCCAGCGTTTCCCGGCGGCGCCGTAAACCCCGATGAAATCAACCGCCAGGCGGTCGACAGCCGCCGTGCGGTCCAGGCGCAGAATCTGTTCGGCCGAAGAGTTGAAGATCACCACCCGGTGCTCGACATCGGTCACGATGACGCCATCGGCAATCAATTCGAGGATGGCGCGGGATTTGCTGGCTTCGACCTGCTGTTCACGTAGGAGGATGCCCAGTCTTTCGGCCTGGTCCCTGATCAGCCGGTAGAGCTCGGCGTTGTTGACGGCTGCCGCCACCTGGTGGCCTGCGGCCGAAAGCAATCGCAGCTGATCGTTGTCGAAGGTGTAGGGCTTGGCGCTGAACAGGAGCATGGCGCCGATCGAATCATCGCTGATCACCAGGGGCACCGCCAGCGCGCTGCGGTGCTCCTGCACGGGATCGCGGTAGCGAACCCAGCGCTCGTCCTGGGGCAAGTCTTCGATGAGCACGAACTCGCCGTTTTCTATGACCCATCCGGCCAGCCCTTCACCCTTGACGTAGGGGGATGGACGCCCCCCGGGCGGGAGCGGAGATTCGGCCCCGAAGGCGGCGCGCAACACGAGTTGGTCACTTTCCGCCGCCAGCAGCAAGATCACGCCCCGGTCTGCGCCCACGACCTCGTTGACCAAAGCCAGCGCCCGGTTCAGCACGCGGTCCAGATCGAGGCTGCTGGCCAGCTCGGCGGTGATCCTAAGCAGGGCCTCGGTGAGCTCATGTTCCCGGGCAAGTTCCTCCGTGCGCTCGGCCACGCGCTGCTCAAGTTCCTGGCTGGAACGCTGAGCCTGCTCGTATAGGCGGGCGTTCTGGACGGTGAGGGCTGCTTGGCTGGCGAGGGAGGCGACAAAGGCGGCGTCGGCATCGTCGAAACTGCCCGTCGTGGCATAGTTTTCGAGGGTGATCGTCCCCAGGACTCCCGATTCGCTCGGCAGCGGGACGCCCAAAGCACTGGCTGGGACAAGACCGCCGGTTGCTCGATGATAGCTCTCGAGGTGGTCGAGGCTGTAGTTGAGATCACGGCCAGGATCGACCGTGTCCCACACCACTGGTTTGGCGGCTGCGTAGACCTTTCCGGGAAGCCCTTCCCCCGGCTGGAGCCGAAGATCGAGCCAGGCACCCGATTCGACATAGCCGGATTGGGCGGCGATCCGCAGGCCGTGGATGTCTGAATCCCACAGGCAAATCGTCACCGCCTGGGTTGCGGTCATCGACCGGCGCAGGCCGTCGGCCAGGTGGTTGAGGACCTCATCAGCGTCCAGCGAACCCACCGACTGACCGAATTCGAGCAAGAGCTGCCCCTCGGACAGTCGGGTCTCAACCCTCTCCAACAGCTGGGCGCGTCCCAAATCGCGTCCGATGGAAACCATCAAGTCACTTAGGAAGTTCACATCGTCTTCGCTGAAGCTCGCCGTGTGGGTGGCCTGACGCACGAGGAGCACGATGGCGGCCGGAGCCTCACCGATGGGGATGGCCACCGAAATGGCCGAATGAGCCTCCAGGGCGCGAAGCAGAGGCGATGCGCCCCAGTTTCGGTCTTCCAGCGCCCGTTCGACCAGCACAGGCTCTCCCGTCTTGAGTGTGCTGCGCAGGGGGTTGAATTGGCTGAAGAGCGGTTCGAGGTGGAGCGTTTCGGACAGATCGCCATCCACGAGACGGAGCCTGAGATCACCGTCATCAACAGCGGCGATCAAGACGATGTCCGCGTCAAACTCCGTCCGGCAGCCATGCGTTAAGGCATTGAAGATGCCCATTTCGTCGTCGAGACTCCCTGCTGCCCAGGCGATCCGGTCCACCGCCACGATGCGCTGGGCGTGAGCGGCCAAGTCGGAAACAGCGAGAGAGAGCTCTGGCTGGAGCTCCCCACTCGGGTCAGCCATGCTCTCCGGCGAAGCCCGCTCGCTGCTGAGCGACGAGAGAGCTCGCTCAAGCTCGGACCGTTCCGCCCGCAGATCGGCGAAGAAACTGGCGTCCTCAAGAACAGCCGCCATTTGGCCAGTGATCACATTCATCAGATCGTTGACTGAGCCGCCGGCCGCGGGCGAAGCCGTTCCGGGCTCCCAGCGGACGGCGCCCAGGGGTTCTCCCCGGCGGTCGAGCAGCGGAAGCAGGCCGGGCGACGCCGCCAGCGGCCGCTCGCCGAGCTTGGCGGGGTCCAGCAGGGTTTGGACGTCAGCCCAGATGAATTCAGTCGGGGCGGAGCGAGAGGGATCGCCCGCATGGCCTCCGGTGCTGGCGAGTCGGCGGAGTTCCTGGCTGTGTGGGGTCAGGCCGTAAACTTCCACTCGCTGGACGCCGATGGCACGGGCGAGAATCTGGGCCAGGTCACCGATGATGGCTTCAACAGGCTGGTCTGGGCGAGTCCGTTGTGCGAGCTTGGACACCTGGACCAGCGACTTCCCTTGCTGCACCGAAGCTTGGAGCAGGGTTTCCTGTGCTCGATGCCGCTCAGTGGCATCGATGGCAGCTTCGACCTGGCTGGCCAGGCCCTCAGCGAACCTCAGGCTGGCATCGTCGAAATGGCCAGGAAGCCGGCTGTGGAGATGGATCAGGCCGGCGGGTCGGCCGAGATGATGGATCGGGATTGCCATGGATGCTGGTCAAGTCGTCGTGGCCCTGAAGAAGGGCAGCGTCCGGACTCTCGGACAGCCTGGCGGTCGGGTCCTCAGCCAGCGAAAGAAGGTAGTCAAGATCCGGTGCGGGGTGCTCGGGGGTATCGCCGATGATCAACCCGGCGGTGGGTTGATCCGGGTCAGCGAAACCGGGGAAAAGGACCGTCCAACTGCAGTCGGCGGCCGTGGCCCGTGCGGCTTCGGCGTGAACGGTGCGCATCAGCGCTTGAAGATCGGTGAGGTTGTTCAGTGACTGGCTGATGCGTGTGAGCGCCGTAAGTTGGTCGACGCGCTGTCTGAGGCTGGCGTCGGTTTGATCTGCCAGCCGGGCGCGCTGAATTGCTCCTGCAACTTGGCCGGCGAAAGCGGCAGCCAGGTCGATGTCCGCCGGGCCCAGTCCACCCGAACGGGCCAGGCCGATCAAGAGTTCGCCCAAGGCTTGCTGCCGCCAGACAATGGGTACGGCGGCGAAAGCCGAGGCGTGTCGCTTGGTGATGATGTCGGCGTAGGCGGCCGGCGGATGGGCATCGAGCCCCCGGTCGTAGGTCACCGGCGACAGGCTCTGGACGGCCCGAGCTGAGGCCTCCGACGCGGTTGGAGTGGCTGAGGCCGCCAGGATGAGCTCATCCAGCTCGAGGCCGTGGGCGGATGGCCCGTGCGGCCTCAGATCCGACCCCGAATTCGTCCCTGAGCAGAAAAACGGCGAAGCTGGCATCCAGCGTGGCCACCAATTCGTCGAGCGCGGCGATCAAGATTTCATCGAGTGTGCCGGCTGAGACCGTGAGGCTGGAGACCCGCCGCAGCGCGTCAGCTTGCTCGGCGCGATGCTGTGAGGCTTCCACCAATTGCGCGTTTTCGATCAGCGCAGCACTCTGGGCGGCAAGAATTGACGCCAGGTTGACGGCATCGGGTGCCGGTCGCGGCTGCCCCTGGGCCCACGCCGCCAGCAGAGCGCCCAGCGGTTTGCCGGAAGACCGGACCGGGGCGATGATGACGTGGCTCCAGCCGGCCTGGCCGACGGGTCCGTCCAACTTGAGGGCGCGCAGGAGTTGGTCCTGCAGGGGCTCGGCGGCGCTCAGTGGCCCGCCCTCCTGCAGCCATCTTTCGGCCGCACCGCCGGCAGGCGTCGGCAGGCGCATCCATTCGCCCACAAATTCCGAAGTGAGTCCAACGAAAGGGGCCTGCCCAATCAGAGCCGAGCGGGAAGGGTCGTAGGTGAGATAACCGGCGACTTCGACTTCGAGCATGCGCGCCACCGTGCCCGCCAGGTGCTCGAACAGTTCTTCCCCCCCGGGGGCCGCCGTCAGCGCATGTGCGAGCTGGGAAAGACCCACGAGCTCTCGTCGCGTGCGCTGTTGGCTCTCGTACTGGCCGGCATTGTGCAGCGCGGAGGCGACCTGGGCGCCGACGAGCTCGAGCAGCATCCGGTGCCGTTGGTCGTAGACGCGGGGCTGGGAATGGGTGATTTCAAGGGTGCCGATAAAGTTGTTTCCGAACTGGAGTGGGACGCCCAGATAGGCTTGAAACGGAAAGCGGGACCGGTCTATCTTAGGTTCGACATCGCGCGTCTGTTCGATGTCGGGGAGAAAGAGCGTCTGGCGTTTGCGGGCGATCCAGCCGGTCAGCCCCTCATTGGTGTGATAGACCTCCGGTGGGCCCGAGCCAGCAAACTGGCTCCGCCGAGTGGAGGCTGCCCGGAATGGGGCCAAGGTTTGGCTGGTTTCGTCCCACAGGTTGAGCTCGAGCATATCGATCGGCAGGAGCTCGGACACCGAGGCCAGGACGGCGCGCGCTGTTTCGGCCACCGTGCCGCGATCGCTGATGGCCTGGCTGAAGCGCAGCATGGAGTCGGCCGTGAGTAGGTCACCCAAGGGTCGGGCGTCGCCCTCGGGCTCCGGCGTCTCCAGCGGAGAAAGAGTGATCACCAGACTCTGCTCGGAGGCGAAGGACACCCGATTGGAGACGGCGTCGACCGGGCGATCGGCAATCGAGAGTCGGGCACGGCCTTCGTCAGCGAAAAGCTCCAAGAACAGGTCCCGTGGCCGCGCCGACTGTGCCATCCGGTTCAGGTCCGGCGTTTCGCCGTCCATCTGGAACCAGTCACGGCCGCGCGCGTTGACGTAGTCGACACGGCCACCGGGCCGGGCGACGATCACCGCATGATCGGATGGCTCCAGGTCAATTGGGAGTGGAGGCGTGAAAGGGGCTCGTGGTGTTCGCCGTAGCCAGCGCGCCAATGGGCGAGCTGCCAGCCAGGCGGCGGCGGCGAGAGCAGCACCGCCCACGAGCAGGGCCAGGCCCAGGAGGGCGGGAGGCAGATTGGACATACGTCAAGGCGCGGACGAAGCCGGGTCCCTGCGGCGCGCCTCTGGCTGCTTTCTCGGTGATTTCCCGGATATCTGCGAAGTCGCCGTCAGCGGAAGTCACCCTGCCGATCGAAAGGTCCATCAGCGCAGCCTGTTGGCCCTGGCCGTCTTGGCCGGGAACGAGGATGTGGCCCCGGTCGCGGTCGATGCTCGAGTAGTGGGATTGCACACCTTCGGCGAATAGCTGGCGCATCTGCTCTTCGACTTGCCCGGCCCGATCGGCCCGCGTGATGACCAGGAAGTTGTCGCCTCCGACGTGCCCCACGAAGTCGTTCTCCTGGCCGGATTGATCCAGGATCTGGCTGATCATCATGGCCGTAAAGCGGAGCACGTCGTCGCCGGCGACGAACCCGTAGGCTTCCTTGAAGGTGTCGAAATGATTGATGCGCAGGTCGAGTAGCGCCCAGTCATCGGAGCGCAGTATCTGTCGCAGCTGATCCTCGATCAGCCTTCCGGCAGGCAGCCCTGTGCGCGGGTCTGTCAGGCTCTCGCGCTCGGCGCGAGACAGGGCGTTCTGGACCCGCAGCCGCAGTTCTTCAATGTCGAACGGTTTGGTGACATAGTCGTCGGCGCCCAGCTCCAGGCCGGCAATGCGGTCGCTGCGCTCGTCCTTCTGTGTCAGGAAGATGATCGGGATGTGACTTGTGCGGGTGGCCGTGCGCAATGCTTTGCAGACGGCGTAGCCGTCCATGTCGGGAAGGATGATGTCCAAAACGATCAGGCTGGGCAATTTCTGCCGCGTGAGGGCCAATGCGTCCTCACCGCGTCCGGTCAAACTGACCTCATACCCCTGTCCGGTGAAGTAAATCCGCAGCATATTGGAAATATCAACATCATCTTCGACGACCAGGATTCGGCCCTTGTTCATGGGGTATGACCTTCTCCTTTGCCGTTCAATTTCTCGCGCCCGGTCCATCGACCGCCGGATCGGCGGCTTTTGCCCGCAGTGTATTTGTGAAAACAATCACAAGCTGACCTGGGAAGGCGGGCACCAGTTCGGCCGGGCTATGGAACTGAGTTCATATTACGTGAAAGGCTGAGGGCGGGCAACTGCCACGTGTGTACTGGACGGCCGGGCATCGTTGTCATCTGCCCCATGCAGGAGGTCTAGCCCGCCTTCATCTCTTCCAGAATACTGTACAGAAGCTCAAGCAGAACGGCTTTGACGGATTCCTTGTCTGAGGCCACGGTGGGCAGAAGCTTGATGCTGTCTTCGAGTTTGAGCGCAATGCGCAGGTCGTCGATTTCCCAAGCGTCGTCCATGTCCTGCTTGTTGGCGGCCACGACATACGGCGTGGGGGCGTAGGCCCGGAAGGTGTGCAAGATGCCGCGCGCTTCGCGGAAGGTCTCGGGGCGCGCGCTGTCGACCACCACGATGAACCCCAACATGCCCTCGGACAGGATTTCCCACATGAAATCGAAGCGCTTCTGGCCCGGGGTGCCAAACAGGTAGAGCACAAGATCTTCATCGACCGTGATGCGGCCGAAGTCCATCGCCACGGTGGTGGTTTCTTTGATCTTCTCAGCCTCCGCGCTGATCTTGCGCTCGGTGGAAACGACATCAATCTCGCTCACCGTGCGAATGAACTGCGTTTTGCCTGCGTTGAAGGGTCCCGTAACCACCATTTTGACGGTTTGCATGCGCACCCTCGCCTAAAGTGACCGGATTCGCGAGATCAGGCGATTGACCAGGGTCGTCTGCTCGCGAGCGTCGATGGGCTTGATCTTCTGTGCCTGAGGCGGAAGCGGCATGCCATCGGGACGGATCAGGTCCACCAGACCGGCCTGGAGCAGGCCGTACACGATGCGCCGAATCTCGACGTCGCTCATCTTGTTGGCCTTGGCGATCTGGCGGATGGAGTTCTTGGGGTTGATGTAGGAGACCACCTTCCATTCGTCGACGTTGAGATTGACATCGCGGATATTGGCGCCCGGACGATCGACAAAGTTGAGCGCCATATCAAGGTTGGGGATTTCCTCCTGCAGTTGCTCCCACTCTCGCACGCGCCGGGAGCCCTCAATGATGACGTTTTCGAGTTCGACGCGGATGATAATGCGGTCGTTGGGGGGCAGGACGTCGGCGTCGAAGCGGAAGAAGCCTTCGATCCAGGTGAATAGCCGGTAAACGATATCCAGCACGTAGCTGCGCAGGCTGGACAGGATTTCTTGCTGGGTGAGGTAGCCGGCGTTGATCAGCAGCAGGCCTAGCTCCTTGTCGCTCTTTCCGGCGGCGTTGGCCTTGATGACCTGGGCCTGGCGGCTGGAGAGCTTGCCCTCACGCTTGAGGATTCCCACAAGTGTCCCATCTTCATTGCCTATCTGCGCGTAGATCAGTTTACCGTCGCGGAACGATACCCAGGCCGTTTCGGTCGGTCCCTCAACTGTCAGGGTGCCGGTCTTGTGGGCCAGGTTGATGAGGTTCAGAAGCTGTGTGACCGTAAAGTCGCGCAGGTTCCCCTTAAGCGCCATGGGGTCTTTTCTCGCCAACTGGACTGGTTGCGGGATTATAACCCGCGCTCAAGAGCCGATGCAATTGCCCGCCTTTGCAGTTGGATTACAGTTTACCGGCGTGCTGAGGCCGTTTAAATGAAAGACGGCACCATCGCTGATGCAAGTTGCACGCCGGAGTTTCGATTCAAGCCCGCCAGCCTCCGCCGAGCAAATAGACGTGCTGGACCGTGACAAAAGCGGACGTGTCGATCCCGAGAATGGTCGCCTTGGCGGAGGGGATGATCTTGCGCGGGACGGTGCACAGGATGACACCGACCGTACCGTCCAGGCCTTGTCCGGGCAGCTCGGTGACACCCCAGCCCTGCTGGCGCAGGGCATCCACAACGGCTTGCCCCTTGCTGGCGCTGATAACTCTCAGGACGCTGTGCCCCCGGGCCAGGCGGTTCTCCAGGCTGATCCCCAGAACCTGGCCGGTGGCATAGCCGGCAGCGTACGCCAGCAGGTTCACGGGCTGGGTCAGGGATGAGAGAACACCGGCGATGGCGGTGATGAACAAGAAGGATTGGATGAAGCCCAGGGCCCAAGCCAGACGGCGCTCTCCCTGGACCGTGATCAGGGTGCGAACGGTGTTGATGGTCTGGTCCACGGTGCGCAGGCCAAAGATGGCAATCGGGACGGCGGCTGGGGGGAGGCCCAACCAGGGCGTAGCTTGGGCGGATCCTATCAACGACGAAAGGACCGAATTCACCGCATCGCCCAGGCCGCTCCACACGGATGGCATGCGCAGACGGAAGTGTCAGGCTCTAAAGAAGCCGCGGTGGAGTGGGCGGACTTCCTGGACAGTGATGAAGGCGGTGGGATCAATGGCCTTGACCTGCTGTTGGACCCGACGGATGTCACGCCGCCTGACGCTGCAGTTGATCACGGCCACGGTGCCGTCCCTACCACGGCCCGAGAGCTCGGTGGCGGCGTAGCCGGCCTGACGGATGGCATCTGCAATAGCTGGCCCGCGCCCGGAGCTGATGATCCGCAGGTGGCCGTGTCCGATGGCCAGCTTCTCCTCGATCATCATCCCGACTACATTTCCGGTGGCAAAACCCGCGGCGTAGCCGATCACATTCCACACATTTCCCAAGTTGCTGAGTACGGTCGTAATGGCCACAACCCAGATCAGGGACTGGAAGAACCCCAGGACCCAGGCCAAGATGCGCTGGCTGCGGATGACGAACAACACCCGCAGGGTATCGAGCGACATGTCGGACACCCGCAGGAAGAATATCAGCAGCGGCATCACGTAGACTGGAATCTGGCCGAAATCGAGCATGGGGAGAGCCTACGCTCTTTCGCCCTCCATCACCGGGGGCAGGTAGATCTGTTGCGTGTATTGCTTCAACATGCGGCGCATGCTGAACTCAGGAGAGATGGTGCGGATCGACTTCGAACCCTGCGCAGCCACTCGCCGGGCAGGCCGTCGGCGGAACGCTCGACGTAATACAGTGGGACGATCTCTTGTTCGAGCACGCGGTAGAGATGTTCGGCGTCGGCGGCGTCTTGCTCTTCGGGGTCGTCGAACTCTTCGCCTTCGCCAATCGCCCACCCGTTGAGCCCGTTGTAGGCTTCCGGCCACCATCCGTCCAAAACAGAGAAATTGAGGGCACCGTTCATGGCCGCCTTCTGCCCCGACGTGCCGGAGGCTTCGTTCGGCCGGCGGGGAGTGTTCAGCCAGACGTCAACACCCTGCAATAGGTAGCGGGCGAGGTTCATGTCGTAGTCTTCGAGAAAGACCAGCCGACCGCCGTTTTCGGCTCGCTTGACCTCCTGGTACACAGCCTGGATCAAGCGTTTGCCGGGCTCGTCGGCCGGGTGGGCTTTGCCGGCGAAGATGATTTGTACCGGCCGATCGGCGTGGTTGACCAGGGCCAGCAGCCGCTCGGGATCTCTGAGCACCAGATCCGCTCGCTTGTAAGTGGCGAAGCGGCGGGCAAATCCGATCGTCAGCGCGTAGGGGTCCAGCAAGACGCCGCTGGCGACGACCTGGACGGGATGGATGCGCCCTTCCAGCCAGTCGCTGCGAACCCGTTCCCGAGCATACGCGACCAGCTTGCGCTTGAGGTGACGGCGCGTTTCCCATAGCTCACGATCGGGTATTTGTTCGATCTGAGCCCAAGTCTCGGGGAGGTCCACGCGCTCGGCCCAGCCGTCCTCAAAGTACCGGTCGTAGAGGGCCCGCATGCGGCGGGCTAACCAGGTGCCAGTGTGCACGCCGTTGGTGATATGACCAATGGGCACGGCTTGCGGATCGATCTCGGGCCAAAGTGAGGCCCACATGTCACGGGCCACCTCTCCGTGCAGCTTCGACACGCCATTGGCGCGCCCGGTGATCCGCAGGGCGAGTGTGGTCATGCCGAATGTCTCATCCCGGGCGGACTCGCGCCATCCGAGCCGAAAGAAGGATTGGCGATCCAGCCCAAGTTCTTCGCTCAGGTCTGAGAAGTACCTGTCGATCAGATCGTGTGGGAAGCGGTCGTGGCCCGCTGGAACCGGAGTGTGGGTTGTGAACGCTGTCTGCCTGCGGACAGCCGTCTGTGCTTCTTCGAGGGTGCTTCCGGCCGAGACGCGTTCGCGTATCAACTCAAGCAGAAGAAAGGCTGAATGGCCTTCGTTCATGTGCCAGGTGCTTGGGTTGTAGCCTAGGGAACGCAAGGCGCGGACGCCGCCGATCCCCAGAATGATCTCCTGCGCCAGGCGCATTTCCAGGTCGCTGGTGTACAGACGCGCTGTCAGGCGGCGATCATCGGGGCGGTTCCTCTCGACGTTGCTATCCAGCATGTAGAGCGAGACGCGTCCGACCTGAATGCGCCAAAGGCGTGCGTGGACGGTTCGATCGGCCAGCTCAACGCTCACCAGAAAAGGGTCATTGACCTGATCGACAACAGGTAACACCGGCAGCTCAGGAAAGGACAGCTTGGTGTACGTCGCCTCCTGCCAGCCGTCCTCCGTGATGCGTTGCTTGAAGTACCCCTCGGTGTACAGGAATCCTACAGCCACGAGCGGCAGGCCGAGATCGCTGGCCCCCTTAAGATGATCGCCCGACAGGATCCCCAGGCCACCGGCGTAGATCGGCAGTGATTCGTGCAGGCCGAACTCGGTCGAGAAATAGGCGATAGGTCGGTTGACCTGATCGGGATGGTGCCGGTTGAACCAGGTCTCATCCCCGCCAGCCATGTAGTCGTCGAAGGACTGCATGACCTGGTCGTAGAGATCGAGGTAGTATCGGTCTTTGGTCGCGGCTTCGAAGCGATCGCGTTCGAACTTGGCGCAGGAACTGGACCGGGTTATGGCCGGCGGATTCCCATTTCTGCGGGTCGATCATTGCGAAGATCTTGCCCGCCTCGGGATGCCAAGTCCACCACAGGTTGTAGGCCAGATCCGCCAGGCGTCGAAGGCGGTACGGAAGATCGAAATGATTGGGCGGCTCTTTGTGCAAGAAGTTGTCAGAGATCATAGGCGGTCATTTTTACTCGGGGGACATGGGCTAGTAGGTTGGGGAACGCTGGCTATCTTACCACGCTCGTGCGCCGTGGCAACCGCCGGCGGGATACCCCATTTGGGCTAGGAGGGAAGCAGGTCGAATTCCGCGCCCTAGCACTTCGTGCGCCGGTGAGACCACGACAAATGCCTTGGGATCGATCTCACTCACCAGGTGTTTCAGATGTGGCACCTCAGTAACGGTGAGCGCCGATAGAAGCACGGCATGACCCTTCTTGGAATACATGCCGGTCCCCTGCAGGGCCGTGACGCCGCGCTGCATTTCCTCCAGAAATCCGCTTGCCACCTCATCAGACCGGTCGGAGATCACAAGACACAGAAATTGTCGACGCCGCCTTGCCGCGCGGAACCAAGCCGAGCCGGGGCCCATGCCGGTTGATCCGGGCGCTGGTTGGTTGGCAGTGTCCCTGTAGCGGGGCAGGATCTCGCCCGCGTCTGTCGCAA
This sequence comes from uncultured Chloroflexia bacterium, assembly GCA_963727915.1. GTDB lineage: Bacteria > Chloroflexota > Anaerolineae > Anaerolineales > E44-bin32 > CAWAND01. Next base: position 1,225,926 of record CAVSID010000001.1, read on the forward strand.
CCCGGATGTGAACAAAGCGAACGCCAGCAGCAAGGCGAAGTAGCCCAGCCCGGCGCGCAAGATGATCCCGCTGGGGACGCCCCCAATGGCAGCCCGAGAGATGAACCCCGCCCCTGAAGCTGCCGTGGGGGGATACACCAAGATCTTGGTCACCCAGGCGAGGGTCAGCACCAGGAAGATCCACAGGAAGATCCAGATGTAGTTGCAGCGCAGCCTCCGGCCGAGCGCCTCCCACAGCGAGATCGTGAAATGGGGGTGCGGCAAGCTCTCCGCCAGCCCTTCGGACCAGTCGCTGTTGGGTTTGAGTGGGGGCACCCGCATGGCGGCGAAGAAGTCAGTCTCCATGAGCCGGACCCGGTAGCTCCACAGTTCGTAGGTCCGGTGGCGCCGCGACTCGATGTAGAGCAGGATGGTCGCCAAGAGCGCGCTCAGAGGCAAGACAAGATGATGGCCGGCGGGCCCGCCAAACGCGAAAGAAATGGCGGCAGCTGTTGCCACCAGCGCCCAGCTGGTGGTCGAGTCAAGGCGTGTTTGCCATAGGTTGGCGCGGTTGATCTCGGAACGAAAGAGCTGGACCATGGCGCTGGTGAATTCGCTGGCGTGAAGTTGATACCCGCGGGAGCTCCAGACGGGTTCTCCCCGGCTGGATGTTGTCGGTTCCCCACTGGCCCTAGCTTCAGAACCCCCCTGATGAAGGCGTGCACAAGACGGGCGTCGGCTGCCCGCTCAAATAGCGACCCCGTTGAACAGATCGCTCTCTCTGGTGGTATGGGTCGCCGGCGGATAAGCCCGCATGTAGGCTTCAGTCCGGTCGAACAGACCCATCAGGGCCCCGATCACTGGGTTGCTTCCACCCGCCGGCCCCTGCTGGCTACGGTGGCAGGCGGAGGCTTCGGCCTTGACGGACCGGACCGACCGGATGTTGATGCGTGCATGAACTGGGAAATCATCTTGCGCCAGTTCTGTCAGGTCGATGTCATCGTTGACGCCGAAATGGTGGGGATCGTGCCCCAGCAAGGGAAGCAATCGGACTGCCAGGCGCACCATGGTGTGCGGGAAGACGTGGTAGTAGAGCTTCTGGGGTTGGAAAGGGACCCCCAGATCCGGAAAGCGAAGTGGGTCGGGGGAGGCGTGGAAGGCCTCCAACGTCGCTCTGTGGACCATGATATGGTCGGGGTGGTGGTACCCGCCGACGGGGTCGAAGGTGATCACGACCTGTGGCCCGAAGGACCGGATGTACCCTGTGATTTGGGTGACTACCTTTTCCAAATCGGCCGCCGCCAGGGCATCCGGATGGCGGTTGTCTTCGGAACCCGGCATGCCGGAATCCCGGTAGCCGAGATAGTGCAGATGCTGGATCCCGAGCGTTCGCACGGCACATGCCAGTTCTGCCCGGCGCAGCTCACCGATATCTGCGTATCCGTCAAGGTCTTCCGCCTTAACCGTCCCCACTTCCCCTTGTGTGGCGCAGATGAGGTGGACTTCAACTCCGCTGGCTGCATAAAGAGCAAGCGTGCCGCCGGGCCCAAAGCTCTCGTCGTCAGGGTGGGCCAATACGGCCAGCAGTCGCCTCTGGGACCCGTTTGATCTTTCCACCAAAGAAATCAGCTCCTTTGTTGGTCCGACGTATCTCGCGTCAAATTACCTGGCTGAGGTCGGGAAGGGAATGTCGGCAGGGTGCGCTCAGGAATCCACCGGCTCGTGGTCAAGTTCCTCCTCGGTGCGCGTCTGCCCTTTGCCATTGCCTTTGGCCAGATACTGGGCATCGTCGGCCCGACTGAGGATAGCCTCGCCGTTGTCGTCCAGCCCTCGCAATTGGCTCACCCCGGCGCAAAAGTCGAGCTCACTGATGGCGGGTTCCATCCTGCCGCTGAAAGCGTTCAAGGCTCGGCGGAGCTTGTCGGTGGCGTTAGTCGCTCCAGCAAGCGTTGTCTCGGGCATCAGAATGGCGAACTCGTCGCCACCGATGCGAGCCATCAGGTCGGTGGAGCGCAAAACAGACCGCATGGAGGTGGCTGCACCTTTGAGCACCCCGTCACCGAAAAGGTGGCCGTGGCGGTCATTGACGGCCTTGAAGCCGTCCAGGTCGATGTAAACGAGGCAGAGCGGGCGGTGGTAGCGGCGGGCGCGCTCGACCTCGCGATCGAGCTGATCGAGCAGGAACCGGCGGTTGGCGAGGCCTGTCAGGGGGTCAGTGTTGGCCAAGGTGGCCAGCCGGTCAGCTTGGTCGTGCAGCCGGAGGATGGTCCGATCGACCTGCCTGGAATACGAATGCAGGATCGAGGCGGTTGAGAAGGTGGCGATGGCCAGAGTGACCAGAAAGAAGAAACCGCCGGCGATGTCAAAGAGGCCCAGCTGGCTGCCGCTCAGCAGGCGAGCGTACCACCAGCCCGCGCCACCGGTTAGCAGCGACAGACTCGCAAACAAGAAGGCGGCTTCGCCGCCGATGGTGGCACCGGCGATGAGCGTGGCCAGCACCAGCAGCGGGCTGTAGAGATAGACTCCCTCGGGGACCATCAGCATGCTGGCGGTGCCGGTCAGATAGACTGCGGCGGCCAGAATGTATCCGACGGCCAACACCCTCCCCCGGCGCAGGAAGATGAAGGCGGCCAGGCCGGAGGGTGTGAGCAGTCCAATGACCATCATGTCCAGGCGAATATCGTAGCTGGCCAGTCCGGGCGATGCCAGATGGAGGGGGACGCTGGTCACCAACCAGGCGATGAGGAGCACGAAGTAGCCTACCAACACGCGGGATGTCAGGCGGGCGCGATAGGCTCTTTGTTCGAATTCAAATCGTGGAGCGAACGCCGCTCCGAGGCTCCGAAGCATGATGTGGAAGCGGGCCCTCTTAGCTCTCGCTGGGCTGATCGTCGAGGTTGGGAACACCCATGATATTGTAGCCCGCGTCGACAAACAGCACTTCCCCCGTGACAGCGCTGGAAAGATCGGAGGCCAACCAGACCGCAGCCCCGCCCACGTCTTCGATTCCGATGTTGCGCCGAAGCGGGGCCAGGTCGGCAAAGTGGCGGTACATGCGCTTGAAGCCGCTGACACCGGCAGCCGAAAGGGTTCTAACCGGCCCAGCCGAAATGGCGTTGACGCGGATGTTGAGGGGGCCCAGGTCGGCAGCCAGGTAGCGCGTTGTGGCCTCAAGGGCTGCCTTGGCCACGCCCATCACGTTGTAGTTGGGGGAAACTTTCTCCGAACCGTAATAGGTCATGGTCATCATCGACCCGCCATCGCCCATCAGCGGAAGGGCATGCCGAGCCAGAGCGCAGAACGAATAGACGCTGATATCCATCGCCCGGTGGAAGCCGGTTCGACTGGTGTCGACAAAGCGCCCCATCAGGTCGTCACGCTCGGCGAATGCGACCGCATGTACCAGGATGTCGATCTTGCCCAAGGAGTCCTTTGCCTTCTCAAATACGCCCACGATCTCTTCGTCACTGGTGACATCGCATTTCTCGATGAAATCGGAATCGATCGACTCGGCGAGCGGGCGGACACGGCGTTCGAGGGAGTCGACAGCGTAAGAAAACGCCAGCTTGGCGCCCTGGTCGTGCATGGCCTTGGAGATGCCCCAGGCGATGGAATGGTCGTTGGCTACGCCAAACACCAGGGCGGTCTTGCCTTCGAGAAGTGTCATGCTCCGCTCTCTTTCTCTACTAAGTCTGTCATGTCTTGTGGGCTGACCCTTAATCGCCACGGCCGACTGAGCCAGGGCTCAGGCACATGGTTTAACCCCACTCGGGGCCCAATCGTCACGAGGCTATCGGGGATATCCGGGCCGGGGTTGAGGTAGAGCATGGCATTTGGGACGCATAGGTCGTGCCCGTCGAGGCTGGCGTCGATGGCCAGGGCCCGACAGAGTTTGGCCGGTCCGTCGGTGAGTTGGCCGTCCGGGCGCTTTCGCCGCTGGCGGATGATCTCGAGCCCTTCATCGGGCAGCAAGCCGCGCACCAGTACGGCGCCGGCCTCCCCATCCTTTTCGGTGACCAGGTTCAGCATCCAGTGCATCCCGTAGGTGAAATAAACATACGCGTGGCCCGGCTCGCCCCACATGGCGGCGTTGCGCTCCGTCCGGCCATGTCGAGCATGGCTGGCCAAGTCCTCTGGCCCCACGTACGCCTCGGCTTCCGTGATCCACCCCGAGATCCGCAAACCGCCGCGCTCCTGCCGGACCAACTTCTTGCCCAGGACATCTCGGACGACATCGACGGCATGGCGGGCAAAGAAGGCCCGACTCAGAACTCCCCCGGCCAGCCAAGGTCGTAGTGTGCGATTGGAATGGGCTGGGCAAAATGCTCTCGTTCCCCGTCGTTTGGGAGGTGTTGCCACCAGGTGCCGCTGCGCGCAGGAAGCTATTCAGCGGGCCGCCAGGGGCTGAAAACGATCATCCTCGTCGATCATGCGTTTCAGGCCCTGGCGAAGGTCGAAGTGTGGCTGGTAGCCGAGCTTCTTCCGAGCCAGGCGGATGTCAGCACACATTCGAGACGGCCCGGGATCTTGGTCTTCCTTGGGCATCCAGTCCGTCTTGACGTTCATCGTCTCCATCACGGCCTGCGCCAGGTCCTTGATGCTGGTCTCCTGACCGCTGCCGATGTTGATTACCAGGCGGTCGACATCGGGGGCCGTGGCCGCTGCCACCAGGGCTTCCAAGGCGTCGTTGATGAAGACGAAATCTCTGGTCTGGTCGCCTTGACCATGGATCACAAGGGTGCCGCCCTGCGAGGCCTGTCGCAGGAAGTGCGGTATCACCGGTGGGTGCGCCGCCGGCAGGGGCTGATGTGGCCCGAAAGCATTGAAAACGCGCAGGGACACCGTCTCGATGCCCCACAGTGTCCCAATGGTGCGGACGTAGTGTTCGGCAGCCAGCTTTGAGACGGCGTACGGAGAATGGGGATCGAGCGGCGTGGCTTCCGTGAGCGGCTGCTGCCCCTGGTCGCCGTAGACCGCGCCGGACGAAGTCAGCACAACCCGTTTCACGCCTACGTCGCGCATGGCTTCCATCACGCTGACGGTTCCCCCGACGTTGATAATGTTGTACTCACGCGGGTAGAGGACTGATTCGGGCACGGACACCTTGGCCGCAAGGTGATAGACGCAATCCACGTCCTGGAGAAGGGTCCACAGCTTGGGACGATCGGTGACATCACCGCGCGTGAAGAGCACATCCGGTCCGAGACGGTCTTTGTCCCCGGCCGATAGGTCGTCCAATCCCCTGACTTGGTGACCCTCGCGGGCCAATCGATTGGCTAGGGCGGAGCCCAGAAAACCGGCGGCTCCGGTGACGAGGAAATTCATAGCTACCTTATTATCCGAGGCGAGCGGATTATAGCATAGGGTCCTTGGCGCCTGAGCCGGAAGTGGCTCTGGTATCATGCCTGCATGTCCTTTTGGGACGAGGTCACGCAATTCATGGGACGCGCTGCTCTGCTGCTGGTCCTCGCCGGGATTGTGACCGCTTCTGCGGTTCCGCTCCGCTCCACCGACTCCAGAGTCCGCCAATTCACCCGTGACCTCGAGTTCGATTTCAGCCAGTGGACGCTTGATGCAGTGCTGAGCGAATTCGGCCAGGCGAGCGTAGGCGCGTCGGTCTATTTGACCGACGCACAACGCGGCCAGGTGGTACGCAATTACCTTGCGTTAGTCGATCAGATTCACACAGCTCAGGCGGATTTGGCGGACATCTACGGTGATCCGAGCATCGCCGATCCCCAAGCGACGGCAGCGTCCAAGCAGGCCGAACTCAGTGCCCTACAAGCGAAGCAGGTTGGCCTGGAGCCCCTGGCCGAGTCGATCATCCAGGAGCAGGTGGCCGTGGTGCTCGACCAGATGGGATTGGGGCAGACCGGCGCTCCGTTTCCGCCGGTGGCATTCCACTTCTCCACGCTGCCCAAGGCCCTGATTGTCTCGCCGCGCAACGAAATCCGGCAGGAGGTCAATCTCGAACTGGTGCCAGATATCAGCGTGCCGCAGCAGATCCGGGTCGAGAATGAAGTCGAGACGTCCCTGGACGTTTCCGCCCTGGTGGTTCCGGTCGGGGGCATTGGAACCTACCCAACCATGGTCCAGGACAGCACCAGCTTGAGCTGGGTGCTTGAGGTGGTGGCGCACGAATGGACCCACAACTACCTGGACATCCGGCCGTTGGGGATCAACTACGATACCAATCAGTCCCTGCGGACGATGAACGAGACCACCGCTTCGCTGATGGGGAAAGAAGTCAGCCGGCGGGCGATGGCGGAGTTCTACCCAGATTTGGTGCCCCCGCCTGCTCCCGCTCAGCCACCATCTGCGCCCAGTCCATCCACACCTCCGGAGCCCCCGCAATTCGACTTCAACAAGGAAATGCGCACCACGCGCCTCCATGTGGACGACCTGCTTTCCCAGGGGAAGATCGACGCGGCCGAGGCTTACATGGAAGCTCGCCGGCAGGTCTTCTGGGACCACGGCTATCACATCCGCAAGCTGAACCAGGCCTATTTTGCCTTCTACGGCTCGTATGCCGACCAGCCGGGGGGCGCGGCGGGCGATGACCCCGTGGGGGCCGCCGTGCGTACACTGTGGGAACGATCCAATTCTCCGGCCGCATTCCTGCGTGCGATGGCCTGGTTGACGAGCTTCGATCAGTTGCGGGCCAACCTGGGCGAGTCGCCTACCAATCCGTGAGGATTCCGGCCAGCAGGGCGGCTCTCGGAGCCAGGCTGTCCAAGTCGAGGCTTTCAACCAACGTGTGGGCATCCCAGCCCACCGGGCCCAAGCCGTCCAGAACTGGCACCCCAAGTGGGGCCACGAAGTTGGCGTCGGAGCCGCCCCCGGTCCCCCCTTCGGTGAGCGAGATTCCCAGCTCGAATGCAATCAGCTTGACCCGTTCGAACGTCTGGGCCATGCGTTCCGAGCGCGCCATAGGAGGACGGTTCCAACCGCCATCGATGGCTAGGCCGGCGCCCTCGGCATTGGCCGCCAACCGGTGGAAGGCGGAGTCGACCCAGGTCTGCTGTTCCTCCGTCATCACCCTGACGTCGATCTCAACCTGGCACAGATCGGGGACGACGTTGGTGGCCGTGCCCCCGGAGATGACGGTCGGCGTGACAGTGACGCCGGAGCCGGGGGGCTCCCAGGCCTCGATCACCAGAAGCTGACGGGCCATCTCAACCACGGCGTTGACGCCTTTTTGCGGTTCAACCCCGGCATGGGCCGGACGTCCGTGGATGCTCAAACGAAAGTCCCCGATTCCCTTGCGCCAGGTCTTGACCGATCCGTCGGGCAATCCCGGTTCGAGGCAAAGTGCCAGGTCGTGTTCGGTTGCCAAACGCTCGATGAGCGCTCTCGAAGTATGGCTGCCGGTCTCTTCGTCGGATGTACACAGCAGGGTGATGCGGCGCTCGGGGAGTGCCTGGGCACCCCGAAGCGCCTGGATGGCGGCCAGCGCCAACGCCAGGCCGCCTTTCATGTCCATCACGCCGGGCCCGTAGAGCCGGCGGCCCTCGATCCGCCAGGGGAACTTGGCCAGGGTGCCCAGGGGATGAACGGTGTCCAGGTGACACATCACGAGCACGCCGCCCGGGCCGCTCCCCCAGCGACCGACCCAGTGGTCGCCGGCCTCTTCCTGTCGATGGCGTTGGACGTCGGCGCCGCGCGCATCCATAAGACTTGCCGCAAGTTCTCCCGCGCGATCCACGCTCGGCTTGTCGTTGGTGGGAGATTCGATCTCGACCAGAGACCTCAGCAGGTCCAACAGCTCTGGCTCGAGGGCGATCAAGTCGTCGGTGTTCAGGACAGGCATACGCATTCATCCTTGTCGGATTGTGATATATCTCACAAGTCGAGCCTGTAAATCCGCCTAGGGCCCGGGGCACATATCCGAGGCTCCATAGGTCGGGTTGGCGTAGCCGAAGTAGAGCGGATCGAGGACGGACTGGCTGTGGGCCGAGGCGTACGAACCTGCGTCTCGGCAGGCCGTGGCGATATCTGACCCGCTCTTGAGGGCTCGCCAGAAGCTGGCCCCCATCTCAGCGTAGCTGTGGCCGATGGCGCCTTGTGGGTAGTCCGACTGCAGCTGGTCGTAGGCCTTCTGAGCAGGGTCAGTTTGACCAGACTTCAGCTCGACCACGACCAGGCGGAACTGGGCAAAGGCTGACAGGTTGGCGCGCTCGGTTTGAGGGTCCATCCAATCCCGCAGACTGTCGATGTGGATTACGCGCGCGTAGAGTTGGGCAGCGGTGGTGAAATCCCCTTGGGCCGAGGCTTGTTGGGCGTCGGTGAGCACGTGGATGCGGTACTGGGCCGGCCCTTCGACCTCGCCGCTCACGGTGAAGGTCTGCGCAGAGGGATCCCACTGCCAGTAGCGGGTTCGCTGGCGGTACGGCCCTGCGCCGACCGATCCCACGGCCGTGCCCGTGACGGCGATCCGCGGCAGGCCACCCTGGCTCCCCGGCTCGATGCGGATGTCGGGATAGGGCAGGTCGTCACTCTGGCCCCGGAGCCGAACCTGCGCCTGGCCATCCAGCCAGGTGAGCACTTGAATTTGGGCGAAGCAGGTGCTGGCGCCGCAGCTGGGCAGCCCATACAACAAGTCGTCGGCCTGATCTCCGTTGAGGTCTTGGGCCGCCAGGAGCTCGGGAGCGCTGTGTTCCGGGGCCGCTCCGGCGCTGAACACCAGCTGATAACCGCTTCCCGTGCAGTTGAACATATAAAGAGGTCCCGGCGGTTGGACACGTTCCAGGCTGGGATCTACTGAGCGCGACGGCGACGTCGAGCCAACCGTCGTTGTTGATGTCCAGGCTGATCGCACTGGGGCCCTGCATTGGGGCGAGGTGCTTGTCCCGGATGATCTTATCCAGACCGTCCGCTGAGCCTCCGGAATTGAGATAGGCGTTCAGTTCCTGCGGGGCGCTTATCGGATCCAGCAAGGCAGGTTCCAGCAGGCTGTTGCCAGGGGTCGGGCAGGCCATGGCCGGTCCAGTGCGAGGTGTGGCCGTGGCCGGAAGTGGAGTATCGCTGACGACGCTGGCTGCGGTGGCAGCTGCCGAGGTTGAAGTGGCGAACACCGGCCCCAGCAAGTCCACCGGTGTGGCGGTCGGAGCGGGCAAGCTAAATCGGCAAGCCAGCCCCGCCAATCCCAGGGAGATGGCCAGTCCGATCACTCGATGGCGTCCAGGCGCCATATTGCTCACTCCTCCGCCGGCGGAAGGACCAGCCGGCATGGTGTGTCTCCGTGGCGCATTTTACGCCATCCTGAGATACCGTATACTGGCCGGCAATGGGCTACACCTACCTGCCGGGCACCCCGGTCGAGCTCGAGGGGCCGTTATCGCGGTTCCTTCCCCCGTTAGAGGGCGGGGTCGTCAAGGGCATCTTGGCGTCCCACGATCCCCAATCAATGTTCGATTCTGGACCCCTTCGGGTCGTCGCCGCAATTGGTGCGGGAGGCTGCGCAGGCGGGATATGCCGTGTTGGTGGCGGTCAACAATCCCATCGTCCGGCATGTGATGAACCAAGTGCTCCGCCCGCCAGACCCCGGAGAACTGCAGGCGGCCCTGGCTGATCTCGCCCAGCTTCCCAAGAACGGTTCTCGCCTGGAAGCCTTTCTTCTGGAGTTGTACAACACGACTTGCGCCCAATGCGGACGCACGCTGGCAGCCGACTACTTCATCTGGGATGATGAGCTCCACGAACCCTACTTGAAAGGCTATGCCTGTCCCTTCTGCAGCCATGCCGGCGAAGAACCGACGACGGACGAGGACCGCCGTAGTGCAAGAGCCTACGAGAGGCGCGACCTCTCCTGGGCGCAGGCTCTGGAGAGTGTGGCCCCGACCGGGGATCCCGACCGCCGTCATGCCGAGGCGGCGCTGGCCGTCTATCCTGGTCGCGCACGCTACGCGCTGGTGACGTTGGTCAACAAGGTCGCCCAATTTCCCGCCGAGCGCCGTTCGGTTTCGGCGATGGATTCTCTGCTGATCGCCGCCTTCGACGCCTCCGATAGCATGTGGGCTTACCCGGAGGGCCGGGCTCGGCCGAAGCAGCTGACGGCATCGCCACGGTTCCGGGAAACGAATGTGTGGCGTGCGCTCGAGCGCGCCGTCATTTCCTGGGTTTCGACGGAAGCCCCAGTGCCAGTCGGTATTTGGCCCGAATCGGGGATGCCACAACCGGGTGAAGTGGCGGTCTTTTCCGGGCCCGTCAGAGCACTGTCTGACACGTTGCCGCACGACCTGCCGGCGGTCGTGCTGACCATTCCGCCGCGGCCCAACCAGGCATTCTGGACGCTATCGGCGCTCTGGGCGGGCTGGCTCTGGGGACGAGAGGCAGCCCAGCCGATTAAGGCCGCACTTCGCCGGCGCCGCTATGACTGGGCGTGGCACGCCGGTGCCTTGCAGCTGGCGGCCCACAACCTGGTGGACGCGCTTCCGGCGGAGACGCCCTGGATTGGAATCGTTCCGGAGGCGGAACCCGGTTTCGTGGCGGCCGTAGTTTCCGGCCTGGATGCGTCCGAATTGGGGCTCGAAGGCTGGAGCATCCGGGTCGACGACGCACAGGCTCAGCTGCACTGGAAGCGCCGAAGTATGCAGCCGCCCCACGGGCCGATGGATTTGACGCAGCTGGCAGACGACGTCGTGGGCGACACGCTGGGGGCGCGCGGCGAGCCCTCACCGTACCTCATTCTGCATGCAGCCGTTGGGGCGGACTGGGCCGGCAGGGGAGTCTTTCGGGCACTTTGGGAGGCAGAAGGCGGCCAGCCAGTGGCCAGCCTCAATCTGGCCCTGGAAACGGCCCTGGGGAGCCGAGCGCGCATCGTGCGCCTCGATCAGCGGCAAGAGATCGAGACGGGGCTTTTCTGGCTGACTCACCCCACGGGGACAGGACCTCCCCTGACCGATCAAGTTGAGATAACGATCCGCGACGTCATGCAGCGGGCGAAGCAGCGCGAGTTTCTGGCGTTGGATCGTGAGGTGTGCAACCAGCACCCCGGTCTTGGCACGCCGGACCGGGGGCTGGTCCGCGCTTGCGTCGAGTCCTACGGCCTTCAGGATGAGACTGGATTGTGGACGCTCAGGCCGGAGGACGAGTTCGGGGTACGAGCGGAAGATGTGCTGGGAATTCGAGGGCAGCTCCGCGACATCGGCGAGCGGCTGGGCTTCAAAGTCAGCGGGGGCTACCCGCTGGTCTGGCGGGAAGCGTCTGGCCCGGTGGCCTTCACGTTCGCGATCCTGGAGACAGCCGCTGTTCAGGAAGCGTTGGTAGCCAGCGGGCAGGGGCTGACACTGGTCATCCCCGGCGGCCGGTCGGCGCTTCTGGCCGAGAAGGCTCGGCGAGATCCTCGATTGGCGGAGCGCTTGCGCTCTGGCGTGCGGATCCTCAAATACCGCCACATCCGCCGCCTGGCCGGCGACACCACGCTAACCCGAGACAATTTGATCGAACGTATGGCCGTCGACCCGCCCGAGCACGAGGACCCGCAGCTGCCGTTGCTGTGACTTAGCTGGTTCAGGTGGGCGCTTGACACGCTAACGTCTGACCAATGGTGTGGAGGTGGCTGCACGGCGTGCAAGGGCGGTTGGGATTTTCCGGGCCCTGCCTTGGCAAATGCAGGAATCGCGGTCCGGCCGGCAAGCAGAGGGGGTGGCCCATTATGACCTCGAATAGAGTATGAAGGGCGAAGGGCCCGCTTGGACCGCCGGCCGGGACCGCGGGCGGCAATAGTCTGTTTGATGGCGACGGCCATCACCCTGGCCGCAAGTCGGTCGACCCCAGGGCTCGCGCAGCGCCAAGGCTGGCAGCGACTTCGGCCGCCTTTTAAATCCAGCCCCCGACGTCTGTTCCGGCAACTCGGCCCTCGACACCGATTCCTACCTGCCGAACGCCAACTCCCCGTGACGTGCCGAGTTGTACACCCAAGGTGACTCCTTCCCCGACGGCGACGCCGACCCTGTTACCACTGGAACTCACAACTGCACCTTCGGTTTGGCGCGGTCCGATCATCTCAAGCACGCCGGAACAGCCCGCTGAGTGCCCGAAGCTGGACCAGGCGGCGCCGCTCAGGGCCGGTCCTGACACCGCTGCGTGTGAAGGTGAGCCGGTCAGGGTGTCGGCGTGGGCGTCTCGCTGGGAATAGGTGTAGCCGACGGCGTGGCTGTGGCCGGGACCGGGGTGTTGGAAGGTGTGGGGGTGAACGACGGGGTGGCCGTCAGGGTGGCCGTCAGGGTGGGGGTCGGTGTCGGGGTCGGGGTGGGCGTCGGCAGCTTGACGTTCAGGTGGATGCGGACGGTGGCACTGCCACCGCTCTTGCTGCGCACGGTCAACGCCAGGGTGATCGGACCGTTGTCGACGCCGTTCATATCCCATTCCAGCAGCTTGTCGGGCTGATCGTGCTTCGATGTGCCCTTTCCGATGTCCGGATAGCTCTTTGGATTGTTTCCCACCCCGTATTCGATGATCCAATCCTTGAAGTCTCCCGAGGCGGAGGCGCGGCCGAAGATCTCCACCGGGCCGCTGGAGATCGTACTGCCATCAGAGGGGGAAGTCAGTTCTACGATGGGGCGCGGGCTGTCCTTGGTGCAGGAGTCCTTGGGTACGAAGAAAACCGGCTTGTTCCCGTCGGTGAAGTCGTACTTCTTGGCCCACGCCTTGCCGGCGTCGTCCTCCTCGATCCACTTCTTACCCCAAGGATCTGAGATATTCAGCCCCAGCTTCTGCACGGCGAAATCGGAGCAATCCGGCGAGGCGAGCAGCTGCGAATAGCTGTCCACGTAAGCCTGTTTCCAGAGGTCTTCTTCTTTGGGCAGGGGCGGCTGGTCATGGGCGAAGAATTCCAAGCTCTGATCGGGGCACCACTCCGAGGGCTCAGTGCCCGAGACTGTGCAGATTGTCTTTTCGACAATCCCCGCCGGCCTGGTGAAAGGCGTCGGGTTGCCGCCGGTGAACTCCTGGATGGCGGCCTGCATGACCTTATTCCAGATCGGCGCCGCCCCCGTCAGGCCGGAGGTGTGCACCATCGGGGTGTAGTCGGCATTGCCGACCCAGACGCCGATGGCGACATCCGGGGTGTAGCCCAAGGTCCAGTTGTCACGGAAATCATTCGTCGTCCCGGTCTTGGCCGCCACGGGGAAAGGGAGGTTGAGATCCGAGTTGGGGCCGAAAGCCGGCGTTCTCGCCTGGTTGTCCGAGAGGATCGACGTGATCAGGAAGGCGTGCTCGGGGCTGATCACCTGCTCGCCAGGATCAGACTGGTGCTCGTAGACCGTGTTGCCCTCGTGATCGACGATCTTGGTGATGGCCACCGGCGGCACGCGCACTCCCTGGTTGGCGAACACGGCATAGGCGCCGGTCAATTGGAGCAGGGTGACGTCGCCTCCGCCCAGGGTGAGAGACAGGCCGTAGTCGTCGCGGGTGAAGGTGGTGATCCCCATGCGTTTGGCGAAGTTGACCAGCCCGTCTGGCTGCGGGGTGTTGGGATCGTCGTAGATGCCGACGAAGTTGAGTGTCTTGACCGCCGGGATATTGTAGGAGTTGGCCAGCGCCGTGCGGGCCGTCACCGGACCGTGGAAGCGCTCATCGTAGTTGACCGGCTTGTAAGGCGGGCGCGGATCGTCCGGGTTGCCGGAAGGAGGAAATTCCGAGGGCACGTCCCAAATCAGAGTGGCCGGCGTCCAGCCCTTCTCGAAGGCTGCTGTGTAAGTCAGGGGTTTGATCGATGACCCGGCTGGCGAGGTTGGACGGCCATGTTGATTTGGCCGCTGATGGCTGCATTGTTGAAATCCGCCGAACCGACCATCGCCAGGATCTCGCCGGTTGGATGGATCGAGCGCCACCAACGCGCCATCCGTGGCCCGCTTGTCGGCCAGGGCATCGATCTGGTCTTTGACGATCTGCTGCGCCTGGTCCTGAAGCTCAGGGTCGAGAGTGGTGTAGACGGTGAAACCGGAACGGTAAATCGTCTGGGGATCGTACAGATCTTCCAATTGGCTGCGGATGTAGTTCACCCAGTGAGGATATCGGATTTGTACGTAGGGTTGGTTGAAGGAGTAGTTGGTCATTTCGGCCGCAGCGGCGCCAGCCTCTTCTGGGGTGACGCAAATCGGCTCGCGGCTGTTGCTGACGAAGATGCAGCCCTGCTCCTGGCTGACCGACAGCATCAGCGACAACACCTGTCGTTGGCGGTTGAGAGTCACATCACGGTTGGTGAAAACGTCATAGACCGAAGGGGCTTGCACCAATCCGGCCAGAAAAGAGGCCTGCGACGAGGGTGAGCTTGTCGGCCGAGGTGTTGAAGTAAGTCTCAGCCGCCGCTTCCACGCCGTAGGCCAGGTTGCCGTAGAAGTTCTGGTTGAGGTACAGCTCGAGGATCTCGTCTTTGGTGTAGCGACGGGTGATCTCGGCCGCCAACAGGATCTCCCGGATCTTGCGGATCGCCGTCCGTTGTGAGCGTTCCTCAGGGGTGAACAATAGGCCGCGCGGCAATCTGCTGGGTAATGGTGGATGCGCCGGAGACCTGGCTCCCCTCCGAGAGGTTCTGGTAGATGGCGCGGGCGATAGCCCACGGGTCGAAGCCTGGGTGGCTGTAGAAACCGGCGTCCTCGGTGGCGATGGTGGCCGCCACCAAGTAAGGCGAGATGTTGTCCAGTTTCACATAGGTTCGGCGCCCGGCGTTGGGATCGAGGATCTCGTACAGCAGGTCGCCTTTGCGGTCCAGAATGCGCGTGGTCTCAAACTGTGCGGCCTTGGATTGCAAGTCGTCGACCGCCGGCAAGGTGGAGGCCACGGCATAATACTCATAGACCCCGAAGGACAAGGCGGCGATGAGCACTGCCGTGAGGACGAATAGCCCCAGGATGGTCATACGCAATACGAGGCTGCCGCAACCGGAGAGCCCGCTCAGCCTGCCCTTCGGGCCATTGGACTGGGGCGGAGGGCATGTTGTAGGCCGCCGGTGTGACGCGGGTGGCGCCCGAGTCGCGCTCGGGGACACGCTGCGGCAGGGCCGTCTCCCCGGTCCCAGGAGGAGGGGAGTAGCCCTGTGTGCTTTATGGGGCCCGGTGGCGCCCTCCTCCGTTGCAGACGGCATCGGTGGGGGAGCGGCTGGGTCGGGCTCTCGCTCGCGTATGGGCTCGGGATTGGGGACTTCGGGCTCTGACTCTGCAGCGTTCAGAGATTCAGCGAACCAGCCCCCGGTGAGATCTGGCGACCCCGTCGGATGGCGGTTGGGGGACAGACGCTCGTGCTCGACCGGCTCTTCGGAGTCCGGCTTCAGCAGTCTGCGGAACCTGCGTGATGGCTCCTCAGAGTCCGAAGGCGGTGCCTCCTGCTCCGAGTCCTCTGGGGTCTCGGGCTCATATGTCTCGGTCATGGGCTGCGATTATAGCATGTGCCCGGGGGTCAGGCGCCAGTCTTGCTCTGCACCATCATGGTCCAGTGACCACTCATGACGACGTCGTTGTCCTGGTTCATGACCTGAACCTTGATGGTAAGGCTCCCGCCGCCCATGCGAGGCAGTGCCTTGGCACCTTCGATTTCCAGGCTTACGCGGACTGTATCGCCGATGTGCACCGGGCGGCTGAATTTCCAGTCGGCGATATCTCGCCAGAGTAGGACTGTGCCTTCTAAAATGCCCGACCGCACCGCCAGGCCGGAGGCAATGGACAACACCAGCAAACCGTGGGCGACTCGCTGGCCAAAGGCGCCCCGGGCAGCATAGACCGCGTCGGTGTGGATCGAGTTGTAGTCGCCGCTCAACCCGGCAAAACTTACGATATCGGCTTCGGTCACAGTGCGTGCTGCGGTGTCGAATTTCTGCCCGACGGCGAACTCCTCGAAATACAGGCCCCGCCGGACGATGCCGTCGTTGGTCATCACGCATCCCTCCTGACCCGCATCAGAGTGGCGACATTCTAGCATGCCTTTGACCTTTGGCGGCCGGGTTCGTACAATGCCTGCATGCTCCCCAGCCATCCGGCTCAGGCCGATCCGCTGCCTCTCATCCTCGCCGCCGATGCACGGTTCGGTCCGTCGGACTATTTGGATGACCAGATTTGGGAGCTCACTCAATCCACCGGTGATCCTCCTTGCCTGGCGATTTAGTCCACCTATGGCCTGCGGGCAAGAGGCATGAGTTTGTTTCCAGGTTTCGCCAGGGTGGGGGCCACATTGACCGATCCGCGTGCTTTCTCCGTGCCGCCAAAGGTTGAGGCGGTCTTCCCCAACTACGCCCGCCTGAACCTGGCTCCCTGGCCAGAGATCGAGGTCACGTCGGAATACTGGGTCGCCGATTCGCACGCGCTGGCGGGACGCTTTCAGCTGGCCAACGCCAGTGACCAGGCGCAGGTCTTTGGTTTCCGTTTGTATGCCTTGCTTCGCCCCGACGAGGGGTCGCAAATCATGCGCGAACGGGTCTTCCGAGGCGTCTCAGTTCTGACCGGCGCGTCGGGTGGCCTGTGGCCGGTGGTGTTCCTTTCGGGAGGGGCGAGCATCGAGGCGGCTGCTCATCCTGGTCTCGGATTGCGGGTCAAGCTCGCGCCAGGAGAGAGGCGTCAACTGACCTGGGCCCATGTTGGTTTGCCGGATCCTCAGGCGTCATTTGATCAGGCACGCTCGATGACGGAACGTTCTTGGGATGCCGAAATCGCCCATCTGGAGATGGCCAACGCGCATCTGGTGCAAGTCGACTCGGGAAACCCTGATTGGGACCGGGCCTTTCGCGCTGCCCAGAACGCTGCCTTGAGGTCGTTGATCGGCCCCACACGCTATCTCCCATTCCCATCACCCGTGGCCTCGCGCTGGCCCGATCAAGGCTTCTCGGCCAGCCGAGACGGCCGGGACTACCCTCGCCCTTGGGCTGGCCAGTCGGCTGAAATGGCCATGGCAGTTGTCCCGGCGCTGATCCACGCCGCACCCCGTCTGGCGCAAGGCGTACTTCGTGATTTTCTTCACAATCCGACCCCTGAGGGGGGTCTGGATGCGAGGCCCGGATTGGGTGGCCAAAGGTCTGGGACGATCTGCCCGCCGGTGTTGGCCGGACTGGCGCTCCAAGTCTATAAGTCCACCGAAGATGTGTCCTTCCTCAGGTCTACTCGGCCCGGCTGGGTGGCGGCCCTGCGGGTGTGGTTCGGACCCGACCACGATCGCGATGAGGATGGTTTTCCCGAGTGGGACAACACGCTGCATGCGATGGTCGAGGACTTACCGACCTTCGCTCGATGGCATACCTGGGCTCAGGGCTTGAACATCGATATGGCCGAGACGCCCGATCTGGGCTCGTACCTGATTCGTGAGTGCCAGGCGCTGCTGGAGATGGGGCGCATCGTCGACGAACATGACGATGACGAATGGCTGGAGGCCACGGCTCGCTTGCTTCGGGACCGGCTGGAGGCGGCCTGGTCGCAAGACCTGCACGCCTATCTGCCTGTCGACCGTGACAAGCACGCTTCTCCAGAAGGATCTGAAATCGTTCGCAAACGAGGCGCCTTCTCTTACAAAGTCAAAGGCCGATTCGAAAAGCCGGTGCGCCTAATCATTCGCTGTTTTGGGCCAGAATTGGAAGCCAAAAAGCTCAAGCTACGCATCCACGGCCGCAGCCGCCGAGGCCGGAGCCGGATTGAAAGCCTGAACGCTCGCCACGTCCAGTGGTTCTGGGACTTCGGGACCGTGACCACGATCAAGACCTATGTAGAGATCACCCAGGTTGAGGTGTTGGGCCTGAGCGACGATTTTGAAACCGAGTTTCGGGTGGCAGATTTCACACGTCTGGAAGCGATGTCGATGCTGCCACTCTGGGCGGGCGTGCCGAATGCTGAGCGGGCAGCCGAGCTCATTGAAATGACCCTGGCTTCGCCCGATCGATTTTGGCGTCAGTATGGAGTCCCACGCTGCTCGGCCGAAGATCCGGCCTATGAGCCCGACAATCGGTTGGAGGCCTGCGGCGTGAGCCCGATTCAGAATGCCATGCTGGTCGAGGGGCTTCTGACCTACGGAAGAAGCTCAGAGGCAGCCGAGCTCTTCGAACGACTCATGGCTGCCGTGTCTCAGTCACCCGATGGCGACCAAGGGTTTCGCTCCGTCTACCACCCGGACAGACCAGGTGGAGTTGGGGACCGAGAGGAGATCCTGGGCATCGCGCCGTTGCATCTCTTCCTGGAACTGGTCGGGGTGCGCCTGATTTCGCCATCGAAGATTCGCCTTGAAGGACGAAACCCCTTTGACTCCCCCGTTCGCCTTACCTGGCGGGGCCTGGAAATCACTCGCCAGGCGGATCGCACCGAAATCACCTTTCCTAACGGCCAGCAGGTATCCACACAGGGGGAAACACCGAGCATCGTCGAACAGCTGAAACCTTAGGGCGACCATCTGATGCTATAATCCGCCCGCCCACGACAAGCGGTGGAGCAATTGAACGTACTCGGGCGGACACCGCATCCCAGGGCAGTGTGCGGGGAGGGGAGCCGTTAGGATCAAGCTAGAGCGGCTGGAAGTCCGGGGAGTGCGCCGGCGGATGAGGGGATGTTCGACGCATGGATGAACTGGTTCAGATCGAGCTGCTGATCCTCGAGCTGCTGCTGATCGTCTCCGTCGTAGCGGTGGCCGTCCGCCACTTTCGCATTCCTTATACCGTGGCGCTTGTCCTGGCCGGCCTGGCGCTTTCCCTCCAGTCGCCGCTCGGGATCGAATTGACTCCGGATCTCATTCTCTCGCTGTTCATCCCGCCTCTGGTCTTCGAAGCCGCCTTCCATATCAATCTCACCAAGCTTCGTGAGAACCTGACGGCCATCATCATACTGACCGTGCCGGGCGTGATTCTGACCATGCTGCTGGTAGGCGCCATCGTCTCCTGGGGCGTGGGCATCCCCATCCAGCTGGCCCTGGTTTTCGGGGCGTTGATCGCTGCCACCGACCCCGTGTCGGTCGTCGCCATTTTCCGCAAGCTGGGCGCCCCTAAGCGGCTGGAAGTCTTGCTTGAAGGCGAGAGCCTGTTCAACGACGGCACTGCGATTGTGATCTTCAATCTGGCGGTCGTCGCCTACCTCACGGGACAGTTCGACTTTGTGCAGGGAGCGGTGAGCTTTGTGCGGGTGGCCGGGGGCGGCCTGCTGACCGGCCTGGTGCTTGGCTTGTTGGCCTCTCGACTGATCGCTCGCATCGATGACCACCTGGTGGAGACCACGCTCACCACAGTGCTGGCCTTCGGTTCCTTCCTTGTCGCAGAGCAAATGCTCCACGTCAGCGGTGTCTTGGCGGTGGTGGCCGCCGGCCTGGTCAACGGCAACATCGGCCCGCAAGGCATGTCGCCGACAACCCGAATCGTGGTGTTGAACTTCTGGGAGTACGTGGCGTTCTTGGCCAACTCGGCGGTCTTCCTGCTGATTGGATTGGACATCGAGGTGCCGGCGCTTCTGGCCGACTTCAGGCACATCCTGTGGGCCATCGCCGCCATTCTCGTGGCGCGGGCCATCACGGTTTACGGTCTATCGCGTTTGGGGCGAGGCATGCCGGGGGCCTGGCGACATGTCCTGTATTGGGGCGGCCTGCGAGGCGCCATCGCCCTGGCGCTTGCCCTGAGTCTGTCGCCGCAATTCGGAACCGGCCGGCAGACGCTGATCGTGATGACGTTCGGGGTGGTGCTCTTTACTCTGCTGGTTCAGGGCCTGACCATGAACGGCCTCATCAGGCGGCTGGGGGTGATCTCAGTCACGGAAGCGCAGCGAGAATACGAGCGGCGCCACGCCCGGGCGTTGGCGGCACAGTCAAGCTACGATCATCTCGACCGTATGCACCGCCAAGGGCTGATATCCTCCCATACCTGGGATGTCCTTCAACCGACGCTCAAGCGGCGAGGCCAGGCCCTGAAGGAGGCCGTCCAGGAAGTGCTTCACAATGTCCCTCAGCTCGAGATCGAGGAAATGCAAACCGCTCGGCGAGAACTGCTGCGGGCCCAGCGAAGCACGCTGGCCAACCTGCGCCGGGACGGCGTGGTCTCAGAAGAGATCTACACTGATGTGGTGACAGAGATCGATCTGGCGCTTGAGTCTGGCGTGGACATGTGGGCTCGTTACCTGATTGATTCGGAGCACAAACCCAACATCACCCACCTGGTCAGCGCCGTGATTCAGGATGAAGATGCTGAGTCCGTCAGCAACGCGCTGGCCATGCGCGGCATTCCCTCAACGCGCGTGCAGAGCAAGGGCGGGCTGCTCAACCAGACGAATCACGTCTTTCTGGTGGGGATTCCGGACGGGCATTTGGAGGAAGTGGTTGGGGCAATTGAAGATGCCACCGATGCCCGTGTCAAGTACCTTGAGCATCCCATGACTGAACTGGGAGCCCCGCTTGCGGAGGCACGAGCGGTTGACATCCAAGGGGCAACCGTTTTCGTCTTCGACGTCGAACGATACGAGGAAATCTAGCCGTGAAAATGATGATTGTCGTGCTGGCGGATGATGATGCTGAAGCCGTCTTGAAAGCTTTGCTGGAGGCGGAGTATCGGGTGACGAGGTTGGCGTCAACCGGAGGGTTTTTCCGCCGTGGCAACACCACGCTTATGATCGGGACGGAAGACGAACGAGTGGACCGGGCCCTGGAGGTGATCCGCCTTACGACCCAGACACCCGGAGGCGACGAGGGCAGGCGGGCTACGGTATTCGTTCTCAAGCTGGCGGACTTCCAACAGGTCTAGGCCCCGCTTCTTCGCCGTCTCATCCATTGCCACATCAAGGCGCCTCCTCGAGGAGGCGCCTTTGGGTTTAGTCGGCGAGATGACGGTAGAGCTGGTCGTGGTAGACAAGCGGCGGGGCCTGGCGCAGGATTTTGGCCTCGGTGACCTGGCCCATGAAGACAGTGCTGGCGCCCCCCGGGTGGGCGGCCGTCACCCGGCAATCGACGTAGGCCAGCGCGCCCTCAGGAACCGGGCAGCCGCTGGGCGTGGAGATCACCGACAAGGACTCGAAGCGGTCCTCGAACTCACCCTGTCGGCCGGCGAAACGGTCGGAAATCTCGCGCTGGTCTTCGGCCAGGATGGCGGCGCCAAACACCCCGGAGTTCGCGATCATGTCGTGGGTTCGAGATGACGTGTCGATGCAGACCAGCACCAAGGGGGGGGCCAGGGCCACCGAAGTGAACGAGCTCACGGTCATCCCGTGACGCTGGCCCTCAAAGTGGGAGGACACCAGCGCCACACCTGACGTCCAGGTCCGCATCATCTCTCTCAGGTCTTCAGGTTGAAAGGTCATCTTGCGTCATGCCCCTTCCTTGGTCGTCCCAGCCTCGGATCGGCTACTTTTCCGGCTCGTGATTATCGAAAATGATATCCAATACGGCGGGGGTAAACCCTGTCAGGTCTACCAGCTGCTCGGCGAATCGGCGCCGCAAATCTTCCGGCCCGATCAGCAGACCTGGCACCGGATTGAGCGTATGTCCGCGGGCGCTCAGATCCTCCATGTTGCCATGATCGGAGGTGAGCACGATCAGATCCCGCCGATCACCCCAGGCGTCGATTAAGCCTGCCAGAACGCCGTCGAACGACTCCATTAGGCGCACCGCCGCTTCGGCGTCCTGGTGGTGGCCGGCATAATCGCTCGCCCAATAGTCAAACCAGCTTAGATCGCGGGAGGCAGCCAATCCGGCCATCAGGCGCCCGGAGTCTTCCGGAGAGTAGACCGGTGCCGGGGGAAAACTTGGCTGCGATGCCCATCCGTCGCCGGTGAAGTCGGCCGAGAGGGCTCGCCCTGCCTGGAGATCGTCAGCGGTCATCAGCGGGAAGCCGGCCGCCGTCAGCGCCAGGGGGATGGCTGAGTAGAGGCGGCGGCCCGAGTCGATGGCTTGGAAGTAGCCGGGCGGATACGCGTTGAGCAGGGCCGCCGTACCGCCGCGCCCCTTGACCTGCATGAACAAGTTGTCCTGGCGCAGAATATCGGCCACGGCTGGATTGGGTTTGGGCCCGTAATGCCCTCCGATCTCCAGAGGTACGTTGCGCCCGGTGAGCAGGCTGGCCTGCCCGGTTGCCGATTGCGGTGTCTTGGGCACACCCATCCGGGCATCGATAGACAACAGCGTGGCCTGCGGGCCCCACAGCGGGGCCACGCCAGCGACCATGCGCTTGCCCTGCAGCAAGCCTTCCAGGGCCGGCATCCGGGCGGACACCAGCGGGTTGACTTCCGGATCGGATGGGCCAAGGCCCACGCCGTCCAAGAAGAGAAACAGCACCCGGCTCACGCTGCCCGCTTCTCCAAGGTTAGCCAGGCCGATTCCCGGCCACGGAAATCGCCCTTCTCGACGGATTTCATCTCAAATGACGGCGAGAACGTGCCGACGACGTCGTCCAAGGATGGCCAAAACCCGTCGGGCTCGTCGCTGGATTGATAGAAGCTGTATACGAGCAGCGTGCCGCCAGGCCGCAACCAGCGCTGCAAGTTTTGGGCGTAGGCGGCGCGCCGCGACCCCCGCAGCCCGTGAGAGCAGCCGAGGTCGAGGACCATGTTAAAAGGCTCGGGGAACGCAAGCTCCAGGGTGATATCGCTTCGAAGGATTTGGGCGGCAAGGCCGCGCCGTGCAAGGCGGGATCGGGCTCTCCAGACGGCGATCTGGCTGATATCAACGCCCCAGGCATCCCAACCGTGTTCGGCGAAGCTGGCCAGATTGGTGCCCGTCCCGCACCCGGCGTCGAGCGCCCGGCCGGCCGGGTGTGTGGCGAGATAGGCCTGAAGCTCTGGAGGAGAAACGCCGCTGTCCCAGGGTGTGTTGCCCAGGAGATAGCGAAGCTCCATGTGCCAGCGGTTCATGCTATGCGATCTAGCCTGGAGCGGACCGCATCGCTGTCCAGCATGCCCACAGTGCGCCAGGCCTCAGCGCCGTGGGCGTCAAAAAGGATGAAAGTCGGGGTGTAGATCATGTCAAAACGTTCTCCCAACTCCCGCCCGGAAGGATCCTGGATGTTGACCCGGACGACGTGCAGCCGGTCGGTTTCGCTTTGCTCGAGCCTGTCGACGGCAGGCTTGGCGGCCGCGCAGCCCATTCAGTAGGCACTCTGAAACATCAGCAACACCGGCTTCCCGGCGCCGATCAGATCCAGCACCGGCTGACTGCTTCTATGGCTGCTTGGACCAGCTCCCATCCGGCGGTACAGGAAGACAAAACCGAGAATCACGACCATGATCAGGAGCAGACGGAGGGCGGAAAATCCAAGCGAGGCTGAAAGCAGGCTGGCCAGGAAAACGCCCATCACGCCGGCGAGCAGAAACGAATGTCGGTTGATGAAGAGCATAAAGGTCCCCATTCTCGGCCACCGACAGGATTGTAACATTGCGTCACTTGGCGGAGCTGTCTGCTTTGACAACCGTCTGCCTGTGCCTTAGAATTCGCCCAACCAGTTCTCACTTCCATGGAGGACCCCTCGTCCCATGAAGGAATACGCCACCGATTCCCTACGCAATATCGCCCTGGTGTCGCATGCGGGCGCAGGCAAGACCTCTCTAGCCGAGGCGATGCTCTTCGTCTCTGGCGCTGTCACCCGAATGGGCAAAGTTGAGGACGGCACAACCGCCTCCGACTTCGAAGATGAGGAGATTCGTCGCAGCCTCTCCCTGTCCACAGCGGTCATTCCGGTTGAGACCCACGATTGCAAGATCAATGTGCTGGATACCCCTGGCTACACCGATTTCATCGGCGAGGTGATCTCGGCTCTCAGGGTGGCAGACACGGCGGTGGTGCTGGTGGACGCCGTAGCGGGTGTGGAGGTTGGCACGGAGATTGTCTGGGATTACTGCGATACGTTCAACCTCCCCCGATTTGTTGTGATCAACAAGATGGATCGGGAGAACGCAGGTTTTCAGCGCACCATGAATTCGATCAGGGCTATCTCGCCTGACGCGTCCTTCATCCCGGTGCAGCTGCCCTGGGGAGAGAAGCTCGAGTTCAAGGGCGTTATCGACCTGATGGATATGCAGGCCAAGGCCGGCGGGGGCGAGAAGGGCGAGGCTATCCCGGCTGAGCTGGCGGATGCGGCTGAAGAAGCGCGGTTGGCGTTGGTGGAAGCCGCCGCCGAAGGCGACGACGCGCTGCTCGAGAAGTATCTCGACGGCGGAAGTCTGTCGCCGCAAGAAATCAGCCGAGGCTTCAAGAAGGCTGTCCTCGATGGGCGGTTTGTCCCCGTGTTCCTGACGGCGGCCTCGGCCGGCACAGGCATCACCCCACTCTTGGATGCGCTGGTCGAGCTGGCGCCGGCGCCGAGCGAGGCGGGGGCGGTCACGATGAAGGGGGCCAAGGGCGAGGAGACGCTCGAACCAAGTGACGCCGGACCGCTGGCGGCCTTTGTGTGGAAGACGACCGCCGATCCCTTTGTTGGCAAGCTGACCTACATGCGCGTTTACTCGGGAACGCTGGAAGCCGAATTCGCGAGCTTGGAACGCCGAGAAACGCACCGAAGAACGACTTGGCCCGCTGCACGTGATGCGCGGTAAGGAACAATTGGCTGTCAAGGCGCTGCATTGCGGTGACATCGGCACCGTAGCTAAACTGGCCGAGACCGGCACCGGGGATGTCTTGTGTGACAAGAGCCACCCGCTGACAATGGAATCGCCGGCCTATCCCAACGCGCTTTACTCGGTGGCTGTGAGCCCGAAGACCCAGGCCAATTCGGCCAAACTCGGCCCCACGCTTGCCCGCCTGGCCGAAGAAGACCCGACCCTAAATTGGCACGCCGAGAACACCACCAACCAGACCATTCTGCAGGGGATGGGCGATCAGCACATCGATGTCGCCATCCGTAAGGCGGAGACCAAGTTCCAGGTCGGACTGGTGACCGAGACGCCTCGCGTTCCCTATAAGGAGACCATCACCCGCCAGGGCGCCGCCCAATACCGCCACAAGAAGCAAACCGGCGGCTCGGGGCAGTTCGCCGAAGTGCACATGACCGTCGATCCGCTGCCCGAAGGTGATTTCGAGTTTGAAAGCAAGGTCTTCGGGGGCGCCATTTCCAGCAGCTACTTACCGGCCATCGAAAAGGGTGTGAAGAGTGTGCTCAAGCAGGGTGTCCTGGCCGGCTACCCAATAGAGAAGGTGCATGTGGCTGTCGTCGACGGCAAGGAGCACCCCGTCGATTCCAAAGCAATCGCCTTCGAGATCGCCGGGCGCGAGGCCTTCAAGCAAGGTTTTATGGAGGCCGGGCCGGTCCTGCTGGAGCCGATTATGACCATCCGCGTGGTGGTCCCGGAGGCCAACATGGGCGATGTGCTGGGAGATCTGAACACCCGCCGAGCCCGCGTCCAGGGGATGGAAACCGAACGCGGCCGAAGCGTGGTGACGGCGCAGGTGCCGCTGGCCGAAATCCAGCGCTATACGTCGGACCTGCGTTCGATCACCGGCGGGCGCGGGGTCTTCAGCATGGCGTTGAGCCACTACGAGGTGGTGCCAAGCCATGTGGCGGAGGAGATCATCGCCCAGAAGAAGCGCGATGAAGGCAAAGAAGATCAGGACTGAGCATCTGGTTTCAAGCCGGTATGGACCGGACGTGCGTCCGGTCCATTTTCTATCCTGACGGCGTCGCAACTCTCATCCACATGCATCAGCAGGCCCAACGGAGCTTGTGAGTTGATGTCGGCCGATTGGTATCCCATCCGATTCATCGATGACAAAGTCGAGGTCGAGTTCGACCGCTCACCCGCCTTGGCCAAGAAGCCGGGCGCGCCTGACCGTTTCCGTTGGGATTGTGAAGAATTTCACATATCGGAAGTGGTGTCCACCTGGTTTGACTACGGCCGACGAGGAGCCATGGCCCGCAACATGGCCCCGGCCCATCTTGAGGCGGCCCAGAGACGGGGCTCGTGGGGCGTGGGGCGCTTCTACTTTCGCGTGCGTACGGCAGCCGGGCGGGCCTTTGACCTGTACTACGATCGCGCCCCGCGTGAGGCTGGCGACCGGACCGGGCAATGGGTGCTGTGGCGTGAGGTGTCGGAAACGGCGGGTCAGGATTCCGGTTGAGCCCCCTCGGGGGATGGCGCTGGAGCGGCCTCAATCGGCGAGGCCAGCTTCAGGGCGACAAAGGTTATCGGACCGAGCCAGGATACCCACAGGCCGGTCAGCGCGTGGTGAAGATAGGTGATGGCCAGCGCTGGACTGGTGTCCCCTTGCGGAAGCACCAAACGGGGTCCAAGGTACAGAATGATAAGTCCGGCCAGCCCGGTCACGAGCCGGAGGGCCCGCTTGCGCCACGGTCCACCGGCATCGAAGCCGCGGCTCCGGTTGAGCAAGACGCCTCCCGCAGCCAGTCCCAGCAGGAGGCCTGAGACCTGGAAGGCGGTCTCCATGGAACGCGGGTCGGCGTATTGCGGGTTGGTCCGGGCGAGCATGATGGCGACGATCCAATCGCTGGGTACTTGGCGCGCCACCGTGACGACCCACACCAGAAGGTTCGTGAATAGCAGCAACAGCGACGCCAGAAGGGCGATCATCAGCTTCAGGCGGTCGCCCTGGCCGGAAAGCCAGTGGATCGCCGGGGGTTCGATCAGGAAGAAGGCTCCCAGCACCAGGGCACCAATCATCCACCCCCCGAGGATGTCCATGGGAAAATGCACGCCAAGGACGATGCGCGAAGCTGAGACGAGCAGGACCACGACGAAAGCGGCGCCCCACAGCCACGGCCGCCCGATCCAGGCGGCCAGCCGCCCCCAGAAGACCAGACCATCCTGCGCGTGACCAGAGGGGAAGCCAAAGGTGGATTCGGTTGCCAAGGGTTTGACGCTTGTCGACACCCAATACGGACGCGGCAGGCCGAGGGCGATTTTGAGTGCGCCGTTCAGCCCGGTGCTGGTCAGAAGGGCTATCCCCAAGCGCAAGCCGAGACTGGCATCGAAACACCAATAGAGTCCCAAGAAAATCACCAGCAGGAAGGGCGTGGCGCCCAACCAGGTCAGCGGCCTGCATCGGCCAGGGAGAGCCAGGGCCCCAGCGACTGCAGCCATACGATCAAGGGAATTTGACCCGTCAGCCAGGCTTCCATTTGTCTCATTGCCTCCTCAAGCTGGGGATGATCTCGGGCGCGACCGTAGGCGGGGCCGATCCAGCGCCTCCCGGGAGGAATTTCAAACTCAGCACCAAGGTCACTGCCGCCATACCAAGGCCAACGGGAAACGGCAGCCAGGGTTTCATATCATACAGGATGCCGGCAATCGCCGGGCCAATCGCCAGGGCGCTACCGTTCATCGTCTCTACCATGCCGAAGGCCAACCCCAGGTTGCGGCGAGATACCAGCGGCTCGGACTGGGCGATGGCCAAGGTATGGGCTGTGCGCATGCCGCCGGCCAGGAAGAAACCGACCCCGTACCAAACCACGGACGAACCCAACCATAGACCAGCTATCGATAATCCGACCACCACGTGGGCCAGCACGAAACCCAGCTTCGGGCGGATCCGGCCCAGGGTCAGGTTGAGGACCACCACCCCCAACGCGTTGAAGGACCCCAGCGCGCCCAGAGTGCCAAGGTTGATCCCGCGCTGATTGGTCAGGAAGTTGGGCGTCAGCGGCCAGCTCAGGCTGAGCGCCAGCAGGCTGATCAGGATCAGGCCCAAGAAGCGCGCCATGCCCGGTTGGCGAATGACCCGCCAGGCACTTTGGCCGTCGTCGTCCGTCAAAACCGGATGAACGCCGATGCGCAGGACCAACAAGGTCGACAGCGCAAAGATGACTCCGGCCACGGCAAACACCGGACGCAAACCCACGGACTGTGCCAATCCGCCGCCGATCGCCGGGCCGGCGATCAGGCCCAGGTTGAAAGACGAGAATGCGGTGGTCAGGGCGCGGGCCGAGGTCCACTCCCCACGGGCGTTACTGATGAAGGAGGACAAAGGGGACATGACAAACAGGGTCATGGAGTAGATCACCAGCCCGGCCACGAAGGGAACCAGGGTTGTCGCCAGGCACATCATGAAGGCCGCCACTGTGCCGATCACCCAGGAGGCCACGATGGCGGACTTGGTCCCGAAGCGGTCTGAGACCGAGCCGGCAGGGATGTGGGTCAGCACCGCCGACACCCCGGCCAGGCCGAGTATGGCACCAATCCCGACTGGGTCGGCCCCGAGTTGCTGCAGGTACACGGGCTGGAAGTAGGTAAAAAGCCCTTCGCCGATGCCCCACAGGAACAGCGCCAAAGAGATCAGCTTGAGATCGCGCGTCACCTAGATGCGCTCCCCTGGCGCAGGATCATGGTGATGTTAATCAAGGGTGACGAGCTCTCGCCGATAGCTGCTCAGGCTCTCACCTGCATCCTCGGTGACGACCATGTCGTCCTCGATTCGGACACCGCCCTTGCCATCCAGGTAGATCCCGGGTTCGATAGTGAAGGTCATCCCGGGCGTCAATTTTTGGGCGCTGTCCTGGCGGATGAACGGGGGTTCGTGGGGTTCGAGCCCCAGCCCGTGGCCCGTTCGGTGGACGAAGAAGTCACCGTACCCTGCCGCCTCGATGACACCCCTGGCGGCGGCGTCGACATCGCCGCAGGCTGCGCCCGGACGGACGGCTTCCCGAGCGGCCTGGTTGGCGTCCTGCACGATCCTGTGGATCTTCACCAGTTCGGGATCGACGACACCAACCGCCAGGGTCCGGGTGAGATCGGAAACATAGCCTCGCACCGTCGCACCCCAATCCAGCAGGAGGAGCTCGCCCGAGCGAAGCTGGCGGTTGGTAGGCGTAGCGTGGGGGATGGCGCTGTTCGGTCCGGAGGCGACGATGGGCGCGAACGGCAGCTCCGGGTCCGAGCCGGCCTGCAGGAGCTGGAGTGTCAACTCGGACGCCAGGTCCCGTTCCGTCATGCCCAGCTGGATCAGTTTGAGGGTCGCCTCGAGTGCTTGCTCGGCAACCCACACCGCCTGACGCATGTTGGTGACCTCGTCGTCGGACTTGCAGGCGCGCAACCCGGCCAGGATCGGCTCACCGGACTGGATCTTGGCACCTGGCGCAGCGGCCTGAAGCATCTGAAGTTCCATCAGGCGCATGCGCAGCGGCTCGACGGCCAGGCTCATGGCGTCCAATCCAAAATGCTTTGCCCCCCCGGCAAACGCCTCGGTCCAGGAGGCCTGGTCTTCACCGTAGGGGAAGATATCGGCGTCCATGTCGCTTGTTTCTGCTTTGGCTTTCTCAAGCTCGGGAAGGATAAACACCGGCTTCCGGTCCGGCGCCAGCAGAACCACGACCGGACGCTCCATCAGGTGGAACGACAACCCGGTCAGGTAGGACAGATTTGGTCCAGGGATCAGAGCCAGGGCGTCGAAATCCGATGCCCGCAGGCTCTCCGTCAGGCGTTGCATGCGCTCATTGGCCACGTGTCACCTCCAGTCGAGCGATTATAGCCTTCCGTTGGCGGGGCCGGAAGCCTCCATCCGCTGACCCAGACCTCCCGTGTGCGGCGCCCAGCAGGCTTATAATGAAACCCTGAGGCCCTTGTCTCGTAGGGGAGCCCCACGACATATCGCCCAACCCCGTTTGGCCTCACCCGACACACATCGCAAACGAGAAAAGGGAGACCGCATGAAGGTGCAAGGCAGTGTCGACATCAACGCTCCCCGAGACAAGGTCTGGGCATTTCTCACCGATCCCCACGCTGTAGGCGAGTGCGCCCCCGGCCTGGAGTCGATGGAGATCGTCACCCCGGACGAGGCCTTCAAGGCTGTGGCATCCGTCGGCTTTGGGTCGATGAAGGTCCGCTTCACGGTTGATGTGGCGTGGACCGAACTTGAGGAGCCGGACCACGCACAGATGAAGGCGCATGGGACGGCGCCTGGGAGCACCGTCGACGCATCGAGTGAGATGAACCTCTCCGACGCCGATGGCGGGGGCACGAAACTGGATTGGTCAGCCGATATCACCGTTCAAGGGACCATCGCCAGCCTGGCCTCGAGGCTGATGGGCAGTATGACCCAGAGGATGACGGCTGATTTCTTCAACTGCGTCAAGAGCAAGATCGAGGCCTAGGCCAACTGGATGCAGGTCCCGCAAGGCCTCTGTGGATGACCGAGGCAGGATGACTTTCGAATCGATCGACGTCCTCCAGGATGACCTCAGACGGCGCGGCTACATCGCCGACCGAGGTTTGGCCACGGTGCTCTTTCTCGGGCAGAAGCTGTCGCGCCCGGTGTTCCTCGAAGGGGAGGCTGGGGTGGGGAAGACCGAGGTGGCCAAGGCGATGGCGGATCTGCTTGGCGCGCCTCTCATTCGCCTCCAATGCTATGAAGGTCTGGATATCCATCACGCGGTCTACGATTGGAACTACACGCGCCAGATGCTGCATATTCGGATGCTCGAGGCGCGCGGCGAACGGCCGACCGAGGCCGAGCTTTTCGGCCCCGAATTCCTCTTGCGAAGACCCTTGCTGCAGGCCCTGGACGGGCAGCCGGATCACCCGGCGGTGCTGCTGATCGACGAGTTGGATAGAAGTGATGAAGAGTTCGAGGCGTTCTTGCTGGAGGTGCTTTCCGACTTCCAGGTGACCATCCCCGAGATCGGAACCGTCCGCGCCGAGACCCCGCCGGTGGTGATCTTGACTTCAAACCGCACCCGCGAGATTCACGACGCGTTGAAGCGCCGCTGTCTGTATCACTGGATCGATTACCCGGACTTCGACAAAGAACTGGAAATTGTGATGGCCCGCATTCCCGAAGCCCCGGACAGGCTGACCCGGCAGGTGACAGCATTCGTCCAGGAACTACGCCGGGTAGAGCTGTACAAGGTCCCTGGCGTGGCTGAGACACTCGACTGGCTCACGGCGCTGATCGAGCTTGATCGGCAAA
Organism: uncultured Chloroflexia bacterium; assembly: GCA_963727915.1. Classification (GTDB taxonomy): domain Bacteria; phylum Chloroflexota; class Anaerolineae; order Anaerolineales; family E44-bin32; genus CAWAND01. Next base: position 1,256,688 of record CAVSID010000001.1, read on the forward strand.
TTCTCGATCCAGATCTTGTGGACAGCACCCTGGGCGTGATCCTTCAAATACCAGGACGATGTGGCCCAGGTCCGCGGTGAGATGGCGGCTGGCATCCTGTCCCGAATCCAAGTCGAAGATTGACATGTCCGGAGCCCTGCTTTCCAACATCGTGACTTTCGGGCGCAGCCTGCGGCGGTTCGGATTCCCGGTCTCCACCCAACTTGTGACAGATTTCACAAATGCGATGGGCGTTGTTTCGGTTGCGCAGCGCGATGATGTCTACTTCGCTGCCAGAAGCTTGTTCGTCCAGCGGCATGAGGACTTCGACCGATTCGACAGCGCCTTCAATGCCTTCTGGCGAAGCCGAGATGGGCGTCAAGCTCTGGACATGCGGGCCTTGATGGAAGCTCCGCGCCGGCGTCAGGGAGCCGGCTTGGGCAGCGACGGTTCCGGAGGCGACGGTGCCGGCACAGCCGGCGAGGTCCAGCAGGCGCAGACCGTATCTGAGGGGGGTGACAACGGCAGCCTGGCGCTTGGTTTCAGCGACCGGGAGCGTCTGCGCCGCAAAGACTTCGCCGAGCTGACGGCGGATGAGGTGTTCGCCGTCCAAGGGTTGATCCGGCGCTCTTCGCAGCTGGCCTGGCGCCGTCGTTCCCGGAGATTGACGCCCGGCCGCGGCCCGGAGATTGACCTGCGCCGAACGCTACGCAGCAGTTTTCGGCATGGTGGCGAATGGCTGGACTGGTCGCCCATGCGGCGATTGAACAAGAACCGCCCCTTAGTGGTGCTGGCGGACATCAGCGGATCGATGACGCCATATTCGCGGTTGCTGTTGATGTTCGTCTATGGCTTGGCGCGAGGGCGCGGCGCCCCGCTCGAAGCGTTTGTCTTCGGAACGCGCCTGTCCCGTATCACCCGGCCGTTGATCAGCCTTCCGGTCGATCAGGCGCTGGACCGTGTGGCGCGACAGGTGCAGGACTGGTCCGGCGGGACGCGGATCGGCGAGGCCCTGCATGACTTCAACCTTAACTGGACGCGGCGCGTGCTCAGTGCCGGCGCCGTGGTGCTGCTGATCAGCGACGGATGGGATCGGGGAGACCCGGACCAGTTGGCGGAGGAGATGGCCCGCCTCCAGCGCCGCGCCCACCGCTTGATCTGGCTCAATCCCCTGCTGGGCACGCCGGGCTACCGTCCTTTGACCCGTGCCGTGCAAGCCGCACTGCCCTACGTCGATGATTTCCGGCCGGCTCACAATCTGGCCAGTCTCAATGATCTGGCGTCATCGCTTTCGGCTATGATCCGCCGGCCGTCGGCCGAGGCCGCGACTTTTCCGACATCGAACTTTCAAGGTGGTTGACTGATGCGCGACATCATGCCGTCTGTGAAGGTCTGGCGACAGAACGGAACTCGGGTCGCATTGGCGACAGTGGTCGAAACCTGGGGCTCGTCGCCGCGCAAGATCGGGGCGAAGATGGCCATCTCGGCCGAGGGGGAGATCGCCGGATCGGTGAGCGGCGGCTGTGTCGAAGGGGCGGTAGTGGAAGAGGCGTTGCAGGCGCTCGAGCTGGGGAAGGGGCGGCTGCTGCACTTCGGAGTCGCCGACGAAACAGCCTGGGAGGTGGGCCTGGCCTGCGGAGGCACGATTGAGGTCTATGTTGAACCGCTCAGCCCTGGCCACTACGACCTGGCCGTTCGGGCGGTCGAGGAGGATCGCTCGGTCTGCACGGTGACCGTGATCGGCGGAGACGAGGCCGCCCTCGGCCAGAAGGCCAGCCTGGTCCTGGACGGCTCGGAATCGGCCCTGGGACCTAGCGACCCGTCCTTGGAAGAAGCGCTGTTTGGCGCGGCACGGGATGCCCTGGCCCTCGACGGGCCAACCCGCGCCTCACTCACATGGCCTGCGGATTCGGACCAAAAGTTGGACGTCTTTGCCGACGTCACACCGGCGCCTCCCACGCTGATCATGGTGGGCGGGGTGCACATCGCCGTGGCCCTGAGCGAGCTGGCTCGGGTGCTCGGTTACCGCACCGTGGTGGTCGACCCGCGCAAGAGTTTTGGCAGCCAGGACCGCTTCCCAGAGGTGGATCAACTGATCACGGATTGGCCGGACGAGGCGTTGAAGAGTCTGCCGCTCACCCCGAGCACGTCGGTAGCCGTCCTCACCCACGATCCAAAAATCGATGACCGGGCGCTGAAGGTGGCGCTGCCCAGCCGCGCCGGGTATGTCGGTGCGTTGGGGAGCCGCAAGACCCAGGCCAAACGCCGGCAGCGGCTGGCGGAAGCGGGACTTTCGGAGGCTGAGTTGGCCCGCCTGAGGGGCCCGATTGGCCTGAGCATCGGCGCACAAACGCCGGAGGAAATTGCCCTGTCGATCATGGCCGAGGTCGTCGCCGCCCGACACCGGGCCGCCGAGGCCTGAGCCTCCCCAGCGCGGCCCTCCCCGTCAACGTCACACGACGCCGTCTCGCCGCAGTGCGGCGATCGCTTCTCCATTCAACCCCAGCCTGTCCCCGAGAATCTCGTCCGTGTGTTGACCCAGAGTCGGAGGGGGCAGCCGCACGGACGGTGGTGCCGTCAGCACGCGCAGCGGCGAACCCACCAAGGGAACCCTGCCGTCGGCCGCATGATCGACCTCGGTCCGCAGCCCGCGGGCTCGCACTTGCGGATCATCGAATACGTCCCTCAGGCCGTTGATTGGGGCGGACGGAATGCCGATCTCGTCGCACAGGGCCATCCATGACTCCGCATCCCTTTCAGCAAAGACCTCGCCAAGCATCTCCCCTACCTCGGCCCGATTCCGCACGCGCGCTTCGTTGGTGGCAAAGCGTTTGTCGGTCGCCCATTGGGGGCGATCGATGGCCTGGCAGAAAGCCAGCCACTGGCCGTCGTTGCCGGCGGCAAATGCAAAATGCCGGTCCCTGGCTTTGAACTCCTGATAGGGCACGATGTTGGGATGGCCGTTCCCGTAGCGGCCGGGGGGCTCGCCCGACACCAGGTGGTTGCTCGCCACGTAGCTCATCATGGCCACCATCGAGTCCAGCAGGGCCATGTCGATTCGGTGCCCGCGGCCGGTGCGTTGGTGGTCAAACAGCGAAGCCAGGATGGCATTGCAGGCGAACATCCCGGCGGCGAGATCGGCAATGGCGATCCCGGCGCGCGTCGGGGGACCGTCGACCGGGCCGGTCACGCTCATAAACCCGCCCATGGCTTGAACCATGAAGTCATAGCCCGGCCGGTCCTTGTAGGGGCCATCCGACCCATACCCGGTCACCGTGCAGTAGATCAACCCCGGCCGGAGCGCTTGAAGGGCGTCGAAATCCAGCCCCCAGCGTTCCAGCGTGCCGACCCGGAAGTTGTCCACGAGCACATCCCCTTGGGCGATCAACTGTTTGAGGATGCTCAGCCCATCAGGGGATTTGAGGTTGAGGGTCAGGCTGCGTTTGTTGCGGTTCGTGCTCAAGAAATAGGCCAACTCGCCGCTATCTGTGAAGGGCGGCCCCCAGCCTCGGGTGTCGTCCCCCCGTCCGGGTGACTCGACCTTGATGACATCGGCGCCCAGATCGCCGAGCATCATCGTGCAGTAGGGACCGGCCAAAACGCGCGTCAGGTCGACGACCGTGACGCCCTCGAGCAGGGGCTGGGGAGATGACATCTGGACCTCCACGCTGGATGAGGCTTTGCGGCTCCCGGGATCGGGAACGGCGATTATACCGACAAGGCGGCTGGCCGGGCAAAGAAGTCGGGGCCACAGCCCTGGAGTTGAGCTCGAACAGATATTTGTCAACTCGTTTGGCAGGGTGCATAATAGATAGCGCCTTGGGAGGCACTGCTGGCGGTTCCCGCACCGCCGGCCGAGGGTCGCCAGGTACAGGCGACCCGTTGATGTTCTCCTTGACCCAAACAATCAGCTCAGGAAACGGCGAACGCGATGAAGCCCGCACCCTTTAAGTATCTTTCCCCTTCGTCCATCGAGGAAGCCCTAGAAATGGTTGGGGAGCTTGGGTCAGACGCCAAGTTCCTGGCAGGGGGCCAGAGCCTGATCCCGGCCATGAACTTCAGATTGCTGCAGCCCTCAGCGTTGATCGACCTGAACCAGATCCCTTCCCTTGACTACATCCGCTCAGACGGGAAGGGCGGGTTGGTCATCGGGGCGATGACGCGCCAGAGCGCCGTGGAACATGACCCGCAGGTCCGCAAGGTGTCACCTTTGCTGCATCAGACCATGCCGCGCATCGCCCACCGGCAAATTCGCAACCGGGGCACGCTGGGGGGAAGCCTTGTGCACGCAGACCCCGCAGCCGAACTACCCGTCGTCACCACCGCCCTCCGTTGTCGTTTTAAGCTCCGAAGTTTGCAGGGGGAGCGCTGGATTGCTGCGCAGGACTTCTTTGTGGGCATGTTCACTACCGATACCCAGCCCGACGAAATCCTGGAAGAAATCGCCCTCGAACCTAGCCCCGAGCGGACGGGCTGGGCCTTTCTCGAGGTCGCCCGCCGCTCGGGCGACTATGCCATGGCCGGCGTGGCGGCCATGCTGACATTGGATGAGGGCGGACGCATATCGGATGCCCGCCTCGTCTATTTGAACGTCGGCGACGGTCCGGTCGAAGCGCCGCAGGCCGTGGCAGGCTTGATCGGCAAACCTGCGGGCGATGAGGCCTTCGCCGAGGCGGGTCGCATGGCTGCCGAGAAGGAGATCACACCCTTTGGGAATCTCCACGCCACGCCTGAGTATCAACGCCACCTGGCTCAGGTTCTCACCGGGAGGGCCCTGCTGAAGGCCGCCGACCGCGCCCAGCCTTGAGGGCCCTGATCGAGTCCCTTTCTTGACCCCTAAGGAGGAGCATGCCAGACACGACACTCGTCACGTTGACCGTCAACGGAAAGCCGCATTCAGCGGAGGTCGAGCCCAGAACCCTGCTGAGTGACTTCCTGAGGCACGATCTCGGTTTGACGGGCACGCATGTCGGCTGCGAACACGGTGTCTGCGGCGCCTGCACGGTGATGTTCGATGGGCAGGCGGTCCGATCCTGCTTGATGCTCGCTGTTCAGGCCGAGGGCCATCGCATCGAGACAGTCGAGGGGTTGGCGCAGGGGGATGACGATCTGCATCCGCTGCAGCAGGCGTTCTGGGAAACGCACGGACTGCAGTGCGGCTTTTGCACGGCCGGGATCATGATGACGATGATCCCCTTCTTGCGGGAGAACCCCGACCCAAGCGAGCATGAGATCCGGGAGGTGCTTTCCGGCAATCTGTGTCGCTGCACCGGCTATCAGCACATTGTTGAGGCCGTCCAATTGGCGGCGACGAGGCTCGCCACCGCCCAATGAAATCCTTGGTCCAAACGGTGGATGATTATCCCCTCGAGATACGGTCTCGTGCGGAGACGTTCGGTCTGAGCAGGTGGATCGATCGGCTGGAACAGCGCTTCGATGACGTCGAAGCGCTGGTTCGCGCCTTTGTGGAGGAAGAGGGTCGCTTTGCGCGCTTGAGGCGGGAGGCGGCCGATTTGGAGACCAAGTACCTGGTGCCCTCCGAACGTCCAACGATGTACGGAGCCACCCTGGGGGTGAAGGATATCCTTCATGTCGATGGCCTGCCCACCCTGGCGGGGACGGTCCCACCCACCGAAGCACTTTCGGGCCCAGAGGCGGCGGCCGTGTCTCAGCTGCGAACGGCCGGTGTTCTGGTGATGGGGAAGACGGTCACTACCGAGTTTGGCTATTTCGCCCCCGGGCCGACCCGCAATCCTCATAACCTCAAGCACACCCCGGGCGGCTCGAGCAGCGGATCGGCTGCCGCGGTGGCAGCCGGTTTGTGCGATGTCGCGCTGGGGACCCAAACAATAGGATCGGTCATTCGCCCCGCAGCGTTTTGCGGTGTGGTGGGGTTCAAACCCACCTATGCCCGCATCCCTAGGGTGGGCATGATCCCCCTTTCGCCTTCCCTCGATCACCTGGGTGTGTTCACCAGGGGGGTGAACGATCTGCGGGTGGTTGCCCGCTTGCTATGCCATGACTGGCATCCGGCCGGCAGCGCCGACCGCCCGATCCTCGGCATTCCGGAAGGCCCCTACTTAGAACAGGCGAGCAAGGCGGGCCTGAGCCACTTCCGGGAGCGCGTTCGCCACCTGGAGGGCATGGGTTACACGGTGAAAAGGATCGAGGTCTTCTCTGATTTCAGGGCCATTCGTGAACGCCACCACCTCATTCTGGCGGGGGAAGCGGCCCGGGTCCACGAAAGGTGGTTCGCCGAGTTTATCGGTCAATATCATCCCTCGACGCTGGCGCTGATCAGGCGGGGACAGCAGATTGCCGACGACGTGCTGGCGGATGCCAGGCGCGGTATCCCCGCCCTGCGGCAGCAACTGATGGAGCTGATGGATGAGTATCACCTCGACATGTGGATCACGCCGGCGGCCCCCGGAACGGCGCCGAAAGGTCTTGACAGCACGGGAGACCCGGTGATGAACCTCCCCTGGACTCAGAGCGGCCTCCCCGCCCTCGGGATTCCATCCGGTCTCAGCCGATCCGGCATGCCCTTCGGCCTCCAGATGGTCGGGCGGTGGAACGAAGACGAGCGGTTGCTTTCCCAAGCCGAGCAGATCGAAGCCAGTTTGGCACCTGGCGGTTCGAGGTCCAACTCGCGGGGCAATCACCGTCCGCCGGAGGCCAGGGCATGAACGGCATCAACGTTGGTGTCGAATCCTTCGCCGCCAGCCCAGGGTCGCAGCGCCGACGTCGTCCAGGTCGACTGGCGTCCGCTTGCCGTCGGCCGTCGGCGACAAGAAGCTAATGGGTATTCTCTCTCGCATGAACGGGCAGCGGGAAGCGTCCCACGGAGGTCGGAGATGGCTATAGATATCGAACGGGCCAACCAGCAGGCGGTCGACCGGATGATGGAGGCGAGGCCGATCCTGACGGGGGTGGCGGCCGCTCGAGACCTGATCCCGGGCATGCGGGACAACCTGTTGCTGCACGCCGGCCCTCCCATCGCCTGGGATCGCATGTCCGGTCCGCTGCGAGGGGCGGTGATCGGTGCCTTGCTCTTCGAGGGTCTGGCTAATGACGAGCAGCAAGCCGAATCGATGGCCGCCTCGGGGGATGTGGCATTTGAACCCTGCCATCATCACAACACCGTCGGCCCAATGGCTGGTGTCGTGTCTGCGTCGATGGCAGTATATGAAATTGAGAACACCACCCATGGCAACAAAGCCTACTCCAATCTCAACGAAGGCTACGGCAAAGTGCTTCGTTACGGGGCCTACAGTCCGGAGGTGCTCGACAAGCTGCATTGGATGAACGACGTCATGGCGCCCGTTCTGGCCGATGCCTTGGCCGCCAGTGAGGGTCTCGATCTGCGCGCCCTGCTGGCCGAGGCGCTTCACATGGGGGACGAGGGCCACAATCGTAACAAGGCCGGTTCACTGCTCTACCTCAAGTTCTTGGCGCCGCTGATCGCCGGAGTGGTGCAGGACTCGGCCCAAGAGACAGAAGTTCTCAAGTTTCTGGGGGACAACGCTCTTAGCGTCCTGAACCCCGTGATGGCGGCCTGCAAGGCGATGGCCGATGCTGGCCATGGAATAGGGGGAAGCACGCTGGTGACGGCCATGGCCCGCAACGGAACCGACTTCGGGATTCGGGTCAGTGGGCTGGGTGAGGCTTGGTTCACGGCGCCGGCCGACGTGCCGGTAGGTCTCTACTTCCCTGGGTTCACGGCGGAGGACGCCAATGCAGACATCGGCGACAGCACGATCACCGAGACGGCCGGTATTGGGGGCTTCGCCATGGCATCCGCTCCGGCGATCGTCACCTTTGTGTCCGGCTCGCCCCAGGATGCTCTGAATACCACCCTCGAGATGTATGAGATCACTCTCGCCGAGCACAAACACTTCACCATCCCTGCCCTCGGCTTTCGGGGAACCCCGACCGGGATCGATATCCGCAAGGTGGTCGAAATGGGGGTTACGCCACGCGTCAACACCGGCATCGCCCATCACGATCCAGGCGTCGGCCAAATCGGCGCCGGCTTGGTTCGTCCGCCAATGGCGATCTTCGAGCAGGCGCTTGAGTCGTTTTATGAGCGCTACAAACTTTAAGCAGGAGTACGAGCATGAAAATCTATGACCTTTCCCAGCCTCTCAACCAGGACGCACCCTTCTGGCCCTTCTATCCGCCGTTCGAGGTCAAGTACTTCAAGCGCAAGCCCGAGCACGGCGTCAATGCCCAGTACATTCAGACCTCCAACCATATGGGTACACATCTGGATGCACCGCGCCATTTTGTCACCGCCGGAAAGACCATCGACGAGCTGCCTTTGGATTGGCTGTATGGCGAAGGCGTTATCGTCGATCTGAGTGATGTGCTGGATGAGCTCGATATCTTCACGCCAGAGATGATCGAAGAACGTGTCGAGGTCAAGGATGGCGACATCCTGTTCATCCACACCGGCTGGCACAAGCATGGGCAGTTCGGCTCGGAGGCGGACGAGGAGAAATACATCCTCCGGCACCCCGGTCCGCACTTTGACATCGTGCCCTGGCTCTTGGAGAAGAAGATCCATCTGTGGGGCGTGGACATGGTCTCTACGGACCACCCCATGAACTTGCCCATCGGCCGGTTCCTCGGCAAGGGCGGGCTTGAGCAATGGAAGAAAGTAACTGCGCAGTGCGAGCGAAAGTTCGGCAAAGACAAAATGGATGAGCTGTTTCCCGAATCCGCCTACCAGCTGACCCACAACGCCCTCTTCCCTCACGACTGCGTGCATGTCGAAAACATGGGGGGCGACATTGGCCTGCCCGAATTGCAGAACAAGCGACTGATCGTGGGTGCGTTCCCGTGGAAGTTCAAGGGCGGGGAGGCCGCCTTCTGCCGCGCCGTGGCCTTCGGGGAAGCGTAGCCTATGGCCACACAGTATTTCGGCGAGCGAATCCGAAGAAACGAAGACCCGCGGCTGCTCACGGGGAGCGCGCTCTTTGTCGACGATGTCCACCTGCCAGATATGGCCCATGCGGCCTTTCTACGTAGCCCTTATGCCCACGCGCGGATTGCGCAGCGTCGACACGTCGGCAGCGCTGGTGCGGCCGGGGGTGCTGGCCGTCTACACTGCCGATGATCTGGGGGACTACTTCCGGCACGGCCCACTCTTGGTCAGTCCGCCGCCCATCGAACGTCTCACCTTTCATGAGCGCACCCATCCGATCCTGGCGCGGGGAAAGGTTCGGCATCTTGGCGAGCCGATCGCCGTGGTGGTGGCGGAAAGCCGCTACCTGGCGGAGGACGCCCTGGCGGACATCCAGGTTGACTACGAGCCGCTGCCAGTGGCGGCCGATATGGAGACGGCGTTGCAGGCCAATGCGCCAAGGATCTTCGATGATCTGGAAGACAACGTCTGCGCGCATGTGATACAGGAGAAGGGCGACTACGAAAGCGCCAAGCGTAGTGCCGATCTCGTTCTCAGCCGCAGGCTGATCTACGACCGGGGCACGGCGGCGGCCATGGAAAACCGCGGCATCGTGGCCCAGTGGGACCGCTTGAGCCGGCGCCTGACGGTGTGGGATACGACCCAGGCGCCGATCCCCATTCGTAACGGGCTGGCCGATATGCTGGGGCTATCCGAACACCAGGTTCGCGTTGTGGCGCCGTTCATTGGCGGCGGCTTTGGCCCCAAGATCATGATGTTCTACCCGGAGGAGATGCTTATCCCCTGGCTGAGCATCCAACTCGGACGGCCCGTGAAGTGGATCGAGGATCGGTCCGAGAACTTCGTGGCCACCACCCAGGAGCGCGGCCAGATTCACGACGTCGAGTTCGCCTTCCGCAAAGATGGGCGGGTGCTGGGCATCCACGACGTCTTTGTTCACGACGGCGGCGCCTATCAGCCCTACGGCCTGACGGTGCCCATCAACAGCCAGTGCACCCTGCTGGGTCCCTATGACATTGAGGCCTACTACAGCGAATTCACATCAGTCTTCACCAACCGACCCATCGTCACACCCTACCGCGGAGCGGGCCGCCAGCACGGGGTGTTCGTGATGGAGCGGATGCTGGACATCGCCGCCCGCCAGCTCGGGATCGATCGGACCGAAATTCGAAGGCGCAACTTCATCCCCAAGGATGCCTTTCCCTACGACAACAAGATCATCTATCAGGACTTCGCCCCACTGGTCTACGACAGCGGCAACTACGAGCCGGTGCTCGACAAAGCCATGGAAATGATCGGGTACAAGGCCTTCATTGAGAAGGACCAGCCGGCGTTGAAGGCGGAAGGCAGGCACGTGGGTCTCGGCCTGGTGGCCTACGTCGAAGGAACCGGGATCGGCCCCTACGAGGGTGCCCGGGTCCAGGTGCAGTCCAGCGGCAAGGTGAGCGTCGTCACCGGGGTGGGGACCCAGGGCCAAGGGCATTTCACCAGTTTTGCCCAGATCGTGGCCGACCAGCTCGGCGTGGACGTGCGCGATGTGGAAGTAGTCACAGGGGACACAGACCAATTCCACTGGGGGAGCGGAACCTTTGCCAGCCGGGGCGCGGTTGTGGCCGGCAACGCCGTCAACGCGGCCGCCGAACGGGTACGCAAGAAGGCCCTGGCCATGGTCAGCGAAGAGCTTGAGGTCGCTGAGGAAGACCTCGAGATTGTTGATGGCAGGGTGCAGGTGAAGGGCGTTCCAGCCCGTGGGATCAAGCTGACCGAACTCGCCGGAAAGGCCAATCCGCTGCGCGGAGCCGTCAAGCCCGGCACCGAGCCGGGGCTTGAAGTCGACGGACTATTTCGGGCCGTCCGGCGGGGCCACCGCCAGCGGCGTCCACGCCATGATCGTAGAAGTCGACCCCGAGACGATGCAGGTGAAGGTTCTCAAGTACGTGGTGGTGCATGACTGCGGCCGCGTGATCAACCCCTTGATCCTGGATGGCCAGGTGCAGGGCGGCGTGGCCCAAGGCCTGGGCAACGCCTTCTTCGAAGAGCTGGCTTTCGACGAGAATGGTCAGCTTCTGAACGCCACCTTCATGGACTATCTGCTCCCGACGGCTCTCGACGTGCCTTCGGTTGAGGTGGGGCATGAAGAGACGCCGTCACCGCTCAACCCGCTGGGGATCAAAGGAGCCGGTGAGGCCGGGGCGATCCCCGTTGGCCCGCTCTTTGCCCAGGCCGTTGAGGACGCTCTCTCCGATGTTCGGCTCGAAATCCGGGAGATCCCTCTCAGCCCATCACGCCTGTGGACCTTGGCCGAGGCGGCACAATCCGCCTCATCTCCGGGGGAAACTTCCGATTGAAGCGGATGGCGGGGCCCAGCGCCCCGCCATCTGGCCCCAACAACCATCCTGTTCCTAGATCCGCGCACAGCCAGGCCCTCTCCACGCCCAGGAGCCGTTGTTTGGACAGCAAACTTTGTGACGGATTTCACAAACGGCCATCCACACTGGGACCAAAGGCAAACCGACGATGGGGGTAAACTCAGCCGCATGCCGAGCTTGGCCAAGCCTCTGATCACGCGGGCGATCGTCGAGACGCCCGCCACCCGAAGTTGGAGGGCCAACGCCACTTCACCGAGTGTGATGCATGTCTTCGAAGGGGCGGCCAATCTGGTAGATGACAAGGCCGGTGTGCTCTCATTAGTGGCGCATCCGTTGGGCGCGGGCCCGTTTACGATGGTTCTGCAGCCCGAGCGGCCCCAGGATGGTCGAAGATTCCGGTTCAACGAGTGGGTGGAAAGTGATTCGCAAGTGCACGTCGAAGGGGAGCAGTTGTCGGTTGGCAGGCTCTTCGTGCTCTTGGGAAACTCGGAACTATGGGACCCGGTCCTGCCCTGGGCGGAACTTCGGGCGCATGTGGATGAGTTTCTGGCCCGGCGTGAAAGGTTGCAGGAGCTGCTAGGACGGCTGCGCCCCCCGGAGGCTTTGCCCCTTTGCTTGCAGTCAACGTGGAGAGCGACACGGACTCTGGTGATATGGTCCATGCCATGCTCGAAAGGGCCCGGGAACCGTCCAGAAGACTGGTGCAGGCCCTGGCGCTCGGCAATACCGAGGCTGCCGTCGCATCGTCGAGCCGATTGGCCGGCCTCGGCGGCGGGTTGACTCCCTCCGGGGATGACTTCATCATCGGCGCCATGTACGCCGTCCGCCTGTGCGGCGAGACGGCTTGGGCGGGGGCGGTGTCCGCGAATACTTGCCGAGACCGCCGGCAGCAAAACGGCGCGCATATCACAGGCGTGGCTGGAGGCGGCCGCCCGCGGCGAGGCCAGCCTATCCTGGCATCGCCTATGCGAGGCTATCGTAGGGGACGACCCCTTCCGCGTTGAATCGACCGCCGCGGATCTGCTCGCCGTTGGACACACCTCCGGCGCTGATGCACTGACTGGATTCTTGATGGCGTTGGACGCTTTCAATCCTGCCTGAAGTCCCATCGGCAGCCGCCGCTGCCTACTTGGGCGGCAGGCTCCGCGCGAAACTGGGTGCCTCTACGAACCCATGCAGCCAGCGCCTCATCCGAGGTCAGACCTTCTGGGGCGACGTATACCCAACCCTTCATGGGCCGCCCGGAGAAATCGAATGGCCGGACATGATCCTCTTCCAGGGCGCTCTCGAAACCCTGGGGGCCGACGCGCACTACCAATTCGTCCCCGATCACTCCCACGGACATGTTGCCGGCAACCAGGAATGAAAGCCCACCAAAGGCCTGACGCTCGCTCACGCCCGGTTCATCCTGCAGAATCCGTCGAAGCCTGTCGGCGAGGCCTCCGTCATATGCCATGTGTGTCCTCCCAAGGGTTTAGGGTCATGACCACCTGCCTCAAGCCTGGCCCAGTGCTTTGACCAGCCGCCGGGCGGCCTCCCTCACGACACCTCGCGGATGGTCGACCAACCCGACAGTCAGGCGATAGATCTCGCCTCGATGTTGCAGGAGTAGCCCGGCCACTCGGCCGAGCCCGGGCAGGGCATGCCCGGCATGGCGGCCCTCCAGAGGGAAAGACAACCCAGCAAAATCGGGTAGGTCCAGGCAGCGTCGGCCGGACTGTTTCCGGCGAGGCTGGCGACGATGCCCACCGTGTCGTCCCGCACGATGATGCTCTTGTCGGTCCGAATGATGTCTTGCAGCAGCGCCTTCTTTGGCCCCAGTCTATCCGGCACACAGCCGGCGATTGCGGCCAGGGCATGGGCCGCTACCCAGCGGGCGCGGGTGAAGGGATGGTCGAGCAGGGAGATCAAGGCGTCGGCAAACGGAACCACATGCTCGGGCGCTTCGGCCGCTGTCTGGGTCATGACCTCGGCGCAGTCACCGGCCAGTCGCTCATCGTCCCCGACCAGGCCATCCGCAATCTGTGCCAGCAGTGTGGGATCAGCCAAGCAGGCCGGTGTCACGCTATGGTTGGCAGTGTTCGTGCGATCAGCGACAGCCGACGACAGCTGGCTGAGCATGGGCGGCATACCGGTCTCCTTGTCGCTGGTCGCATCTCACCGGCGGCTGCCATCATGATAGACGCTTGGCAGTCGTGGCTCAACCGGCGACCAATGGGCTTGACATTAACCTAACGTCATACTCTATGATGCAACAAGATGGAGGATACGACTATGGTGCTCAGCGTCAAGGATCTGGCGAAGCTGGCCAATGTCAGCCGCCGAACCCTGCATTACTACGATCAAATTGGTCTATTGGTCCTCGCCCGAAATGAGCACAACGGCTACCGAAGCTACGGGACGGAAGATGCCTTCCGGCTGCAGCAGATCCTGTTCTATCGCGAGCTGGGGTTTGAGTTGGATCAGATCAAGGCGCTGCTGGACGATCCGGAATTTGACCGGGTGGCGGCCCTCGAGGCGCATCGGCGGGCGCTCGAGGTCCGAGCGACCAGGCTGACCGGCCTGATCCACACCATCGACAAGACGATCCGGCATTTGAAAGGACAGACAAACATGAGCATCGATGAGGCCTTTGAAGGTTTCAACTTTGAGCAGCAGGAAGCATGGGAGGCGGAGGCCGCGAGCGGTCTACGGTGGGGAAGAAGTAGGCGCTTCGGTGAAGTTGTGGAACAGCTACTCTGAGGTCAAGAAGCAGCAGGTGATGGAAGAGGGCAAGGCGATCTATGGGGACGTGCTCGATGCTATGGACCAGGGGCCGACCAGCCCCGAGGTGCAGGCCATCATCGCCCGTTGGCATCAACACTTGCGCTACTTCTATGAGCCCTCAGTCGATCGGCTCAAAGGGACTGGGAGAGATGTACGCCGTTGACCCGGGCTTTGCAGCCATGTACCGCAAGATGCACCCCGATATGCCCGAGTTTCTGAGGGACGCCATACGGCACTACGCGCACGTTCTGGAACCTGGCTCGCCGGACTAGCCGTCCGGCAGTTTGAACGGCACCGCAAACCGAGAGCCCAGACATGGCTGGGCTCTCGTCCTTCCGAGGAACGATGGGCTTCACCCTGAAAGGTGATTTCGTCGCGCAGGAGCCCAATGGTAGGATGTCTGCGCCGGGCGGGCGCGTTGCGCGCCACCCGATGCATGTATCGGCGAATCTGCACGAGGAAGAGGGCAGAATTGAAAGCAGCGCGTGAAAGTGGAGGAGGTGGGGCCCAGAAGGCGTGGCGGAGCGAGATGCGGTTGGTGGGGCCCGGGGGCGAGGCGATCGACCTGTGGCGGACACTCACGTCCCATGGCCTCACGGAGTTGCCTCCGATGGCAATTGATGAGCAACGCCGAAGGATGCAGGTGACTCTGCCGGTTGAAAGCGGCCCGCCGCGCATCGTCCACATCTCGGCTGGACGGCCGGGCAACCTACGGCTGACTGTGACCGGCGGCGTCCCGGACGGGGCCGTTCGGGCGGGCCTGCGCTCGACGATCAGGCGCATGCTTCGTCTGGATGTCGACCTGAGCGCCTTCTACGAGCGGGTGGCAGACGACCCCGATCTGTCCTGGGTGAGCCGTGGCGCCGGCCGATTGGTGCGCAGCCCCACCGTGTTCGAGGACGTCATCAAAACCATTTGCACCACCAATTGCGCCTGGTCGGCTACCAAGCGAATGATCGCTGCCCTGTGCGAGCACCTGGGGGAGCCAGCGGCGGGGGCGCCCGTGGACGGCCCGGCAGGGCGTGCCTTCCCCACCCCGCAGGCCATGGCCCGAGCCGACGACTCCTTCTACCGAGACATTGCCCGGGCCGGCTATCGTGGCCCCTACATGAAGGCCGTGGCTCAAAGCGTGGCCGCGGGCGAGGTGGATCTAGAGCGGTTGGGAGAGGCGAGTCCCGGGGACCTTTCTGACGACGATATCGCCGAACACCTACTGGCACTACCGGGTGTCGGTCCCTACGCCGCTGCCCACATCATGCTCGTCCTCGGGCGAACATCGAGGTTGATCCTCGACTCGTGGACCCGGCCAAAGTATGCGCAGTTGATCGGAAAGAAGAAGGTCAGCGACAAGACGATCGAAAGACGCTTCCGGAAGTACGGCCGCTATCGGGGGCTGGCATTTTGGATGTTCCTGACCCGTGATTGGGTCGAAGACGAGCCGTCCGTCGCTAGTCGCTAATGAGCATCTTGAACGCCAGGTGCCGTCCTCTTTGTTGTGCGAGGACAAACCACAAACGGGTCAGACCATCGAGGACGTCGATCTTGTCGAGGCCACCGATCGCTACGGGCCGCAGACCGACATCTTTGATCAGTTCTTCGACCACTTCCCGGGCTTGCCGGGAATCATCTCCGCAGTAGAACATGTCAGCCCGCGTTCCGTCGAAGACCGGTTGGGCGAAGTTTTCCCAACCCAGGCTGTTGAAGGCGCGGAAGAGTTTGACGCCGGGCGCACCTGCGACGATCGCCTGCAGGGCGTGCATTTTGGTGGCGCGGACGTCGTTGGTGGCGTCGATCACGATCTTGCCATCCATGGCCTGGCCGTGTTGACGGATGATTCCAGTCACCGCCGCGCCAGGAACTGCCAGGACGATCGCTTCCCCCCGCTCCGTCGCTGACCCCACGGAATCAAAACTGATCTGCCCCTGATCGCGATCCAACCCCGTGGCAGTGTGCTTGGCCTCCGGGTCGCGAACACCGAAGACGACCTCGTGCCCGGCACTGGCCCACTTCTGCCCCAATGTTCCCCCTATGCGCCCCGCGCCCAGGATGGCGAGTTCTCATGTTGACCCTCCCGGGCTACTGTCGGAACAACGGTTGACATTGATGGTGGCGGATGCCGCGGCCTGCTTGTGAGGACTTTCACAAACGGGCCGCGGACCGAGGCGCCCTAGAAGAATTGGAGCTGATCTCCTGCTACGCCGCCGGGTGGCTGCGCCAAAGGTAAACGCTCATGCCGATCAAGAAGACCACCGCCAACCCGGCGGATATTCTTGGGTCCAAGAGCGCTGAGAACAGGACCAGCAGGGCGGCGACGGTGCTGAGGGTGGCTTCTGTGTTCCGATTCATGGTCTGACCTCGCGGGCTCACATCTGGGTGCGACGTGATATCCGCCGATGAAGAGTGACGACTCAGCGTACAAACTCTAGCTCGCCTTGGGGCGGCCGTCGAGTGTTCTTTGTCACGGCCCAAGGCGGGGGTTGTCCCTCGGATTTGACAGACTGCAACACAGTCCTTATGATGGGTTGACTGGTGGGAGATCGTCCTGGCCGCTTTTCTTTTTCGCAGAAACCTACATCGCCACATTTCCACCTCCGCCCGCTTAGCGCGTTGGGTTCCGCCTCGATTCTGATCGAAGTGTGGGGGCCCGTTACCCTGTTACGCGCGCCGCGCAATAGGAGGCATCATATGGGCAAGCGAGTGTTGGTCGGCGTAGCCCTTGCGCTGGCAGCTGCCATTCTGGCTTTCTCGAGCTGGATCGGCGTCTCCCGGGGCACCGCCCAGACACTTGGCGAGGCTGGGTTGCCTCAGGCAGGCGTCCCGACGGCCACGCCCAAGCCGCAACACCGTGACAAGCCCGATCCGACGGACACCCGCCCTCCGCCGCCCACGTTGACCTTCACGCCCACCGACACGCCCACATTGACGCCTTCGCTCACGCCAAGTCCCACCGACACGGCTACCCCCACCGACACCCCAACCGCTACTCTGACGCAGACTCCGACTCGCAGCGTGCCCGGCCCGGCCGGATCCACCGGTGAAGGCGCCGGCGGTGATGGCGCCGGCGGTGACGGCTCCGCGGCCAGTGGTCCGGCCCTCCGCACGCTGATGCTCGTGGGCGGTGGCTCGCTGCTGTTGGGCCTGCTCGGCGCGCTGGCCGTGATCCTGGCCCTTCTGCCATGGCTCCGGCGGAGGCGCAAGGCGACCGCGCCGGCAGGCGCCGGCGAATCGGTCGCCGGCCGCCCCCCATGGGAGGATATGGCCGACCCGAGCCCGGGTGGCGAGGGATCAGGCCCCGGGTCCACCGGTGCTCCGGCGATTAAGTGGACAAGGGAACAGGGAGACCAGGCCGAGAAGTGGCGCCCTGAGGGTGGCGAGCAAGCGCAGAAATGGGGTCCTGAGGCTGATCAGCCAGGGCTCAAGTGGCAGCCAGAGGCCAGCGACCAAGCTCTGAAATGGCGCCCCGAAGATGGCGAGCCGGCCGAAAAGTTCTTCCCATCCGCCGAAGGCGATCCCGCGTACAAGGTTATGCCGGATGCCGGTGATCTGGCGATGAAGAACTCGCCGGCGGGAGAGGAAGAGGGGTCTTCCTTCACCGGGGACCTGGCCAAGAAAGGCTTCAATCCCCAACCGGAGCCCCCGGGACACGGAGAGGCAGGGCACGACGTCTCGCAAGCTTCAGAGGGCAGTGAATTCACCGGGGACCTGGCGGAGAAGGGCTTCAATCCTCAACCGGAGCCTCCGGGACACGGAGAGGCCGGACACGACGCCTCGCAAGCTTCAGAGGGCAGTGAATTGACCGGGGACCTGGCGCAGAAGGGGTTCAACCCTCAGCCGGAGCCTCCGGGACACGGAGAGGCGGGGCACGACGTCTCGCAAGCTTCAGAGGGCAGTGAATTGACCGGGGACCTGGCGCAGAAGGGGTTCAACCCTCAGCCGGAGCCTCCGGGACACGGAGAGGCCGGACACGACGTCTCGCAAGCTTCAGAGGGCAGTGAATTGACCGGGGACCTGGCGCAGAAGGGGTTCAACCCTCAGCCGGAGCCTCCGGGACACGGAGAGGCCGGACACGACGTCTCGCAAGCTTCAGAGGGCAGTGAATTGACCGGGGACCTGGCGCAGAAGGGGTTCAACCCTCAGCCGGAGCCTCCGGCACATGGAGAGGCCGGGCACTAGGTCTCACCCTCCTCGGAGGTTGATATGGCAGAGAAGTTTTCGCCTGACGCCGAAGACCTGGCCGAGAAGCTCTCGCCGGATGCGGGTGATCTCGCCGGAAGTCTGGGTCCTTAGTCTGGGTAGGTCCGCAATCTCATTTTTCCGCCCGCTATCCGGCAACCTCCGGTCGGGGGCAAGCAGCAGATGCCAGGGCTGGATGGAGCGTTCACCGCACGAGTTGATCAGCTGGCCGGCGCGGGCTTGGAGCGGGTCAAGCGCTGAATTCGAATTTGACGCCGGCGAAGATCGCTCTGTCGTCGTCCAGACCTCGCAGGGCTGGAGGCCGGCAGTCGATGACCGAGAACGGCGCGGGCGGAAAGACGACGCCCTTGGCGCCGGACCACAGACAGCGGGTGAAGATGAGTTGGGCCTTGAAGCTTGATACCGGCCTCTGAGAACTGGGGCCGTCAGAAATCTATGTTTGCCAAACGTCACTAGAACCTGTTGAGGAGGCAGGTTCTCTCCAGAACGGAGGCCCGATGGATTTTGACCGTGAGGAGGGTCTTTCAACGGTCGACAGATCCAAGCTCAGTTCACCCAAGGAGGACGAACATGAAGCACAGATCGTACCGGGTCGTGGCGGCCACTAGCGCACTGCTGGTCGTCTCATTCATGCTAGGAGGCTTGACTTACGCCCAGGCAGGCGGTGCACCAGCGGAAGCGAGCAGCCCGGGCGGTTTAGTTCTGCAAGCCACCGAATCCGCCGCAGCACCCAGCCCGCCGGATGATGAAGCTATCCCGGGCAGCGATTCTTCGGGGCCCCCAACCGATGAGAACTCCCCGGCTCGGCGTCCAGGCCCCGGCCGCGCTCCAGGAGGAGGAGCCCCTGCCAGATCCGGCGGCCGCTTCTCTCCTTAGCGATATCGTCCAGGTCCAGGGTCGGTTGACGTCGGCCGGAGGCCTTCCGCTGAATGGCTCTCACAGTTTGACTGTTTCCATCTACGACACGCCTACAGGCGGCGTCGCCCGCTGCAGCGACACAGACGCCGCACTGGTAACGGACGGCCTATTCACGATGGCCATGGATTTCTGCACCGCTTCAGATTTCAACGGTGATGCCCTTTATATGGGTGTTAAGGTGGACTCGGATCCAGAGATGACCCCCCGGCAGGAGATTTTCGCCGTGCCATATGCCTGGGGCCTCCGCCCTGGTGCCATCGTCAAGGGCGGCGGACTCGTATGTTTTCGTGCCCGGCAATGCCCTGATCAAGAATCTGAGTTCGGATACCACCCGTTGGGATATCCAGGCGAATGGGGCTGCCCGGGTATGGCGAGGGAGTTCTGCCGGCACCAAGGTGATCTACCTCCCCGTTACCCTGCCGGGCGTCCTCTATGGGCAGGACGTGACCATCGACCAGATCACGGTCTACTACAGGTCTCAAAACGGCACCAACAGCTACATTACGGAGACCGACCTGTATGTGGCTACCGATGCGGACAGTTGGAACCAACTTGTGTCCAATACCACCAACCACACCAGCAACGTTGCTTCCAGCTACACGATCCAGGTCACACAAAACAACGTTCTGTCGAGCTCTCAGGGCATCCTCGGCCTCTTCCTGTACCTGAGCTTTGCCAACGACACGGACTACCTTCAGATTGGCGGGGTCAGGTTGCACCTGAGCCACCAGTAACCCCAAAGATAGGGAGGCGATCATGAAAACAAAACTGTGGCTGTTCGTCCGCCTCTTGCTAATCGTTGGCGTGCTGTTCTTCGGCGTGGTTGCGGTGGCTTCTGCCATGTCTTCACCGGCCTTTCGCCTGGATTGGTATGTCAACATAAGCGGAGCAGGTGGCGGCAGATCCAGCTCGGCGCTCTATACGGCCGATTTCACTGTCGGGCAAAATGCCGCCTCAGCCTCATCCAGCACAAACTTCAACGCTGGATTGGGCTATTGGGCAGCCTTCCCGTTCCTGACCTATAACTATCTGCCGTTGATCATGAAGTAACAACCCGCTCTGGATGGGCTTCGGACCTTCCGAAAGGGATCGAGGGGGTTGTCGATCCGGGCATTTGCCGGATCGACAACCCCGCAGCCTCAGGTGGGTTCGTACCGATGTCACCGGCGGACTATGCCGAGCTGGACCACAAGGCTTCTCTGGATTCGGCTGACCCGGACGAGAACCCGGTACCGGAGCTGGGGTAAGTTAGGCGGCCCTCGGGGCGGCCAGATGAAGGCTCTGATGAAGACAGAAAGGAGAGCCGTGGAGCGCCCAATCCGCGCTCGAGCTGCGCAGCGCGTCGATCCCCAATCGGTTCCCGCGAACCAATCGCTGTTCGGCGGTCTTCCCGCATTCGATCGACCGGCCGTTGTCCAAACCTACCAGGGCCTGACACTCTTGGCGGACGATCCTGAACGTCGCGGCCGGGAGGATGATGTCCTCGGGGTTGGACCATCGGGGCTGACTCTGGCTCGGATGACGCCGCGCCGCCCCGTTCGTCGGGCACTCGACATAGGCTGCGGCGGAGGGCTTCAGGCGCTGCTCATGGCCCGCCACGCGGCACAGGTCGTGGCAACCGATGTCAACCCGCGCGCCCTGGCGTGCACCGAGGAGAACGCCCGCGCCAATGGCATGGGCAACATATCCCTCCTGATGGGCGATCTGTTCGAGCCCTTGGCGGGCCAGCGTTACGATCTCATCGTGGCCAATCCGCCCTTTGTCCTCTCGCCTGATCATCAATTCTTGTACCGGGACGGTGGAACCGAGGATGGGGGCATATGTCGGCGAACCCTCAGTCAAATTCAGTTCTTCCTTAAATCCGGAGGCATAGCGTGTGTCCAATGTGAGTGGCCGATCAGCAGGGGCCAACGCTGGTGGACGACGATCCACCAGTGGACGCGAGACAGCGGGTGTGATGTTTGGCTGCACGGATATGTCATTGCCACGGCCGAAAGACACGCTCGCGTTTGGCTAAGCCATGTGCCGGATGACCAGCACCGGGACTTCGATGGCGACCTTAGGAGATGGTTGGACTGGTATGAGCAAAACGGCATCGAGCGAATCGGTGGCGGGGTTGTCTTCCTCAAGCGCAGGCCCTCGGCAAGCCACTGGATGCGGTCAGTGTTCACGCCGAGCAAGCCATCAGAGGACTGCGGAGATCAGAATTCTTCGCATCTTCGAAGCGCAGACCAGCCTGACGCAAGCGGTCGACACCCGGGGCTGGCTCAAAATGCGCTTTCGGCAGGCGCCGGAGGCCCGCTGGCTCGACGGAACGGACTCGACCAATCCCGGAGCTCCATCGGCACGCCTCTCGAACTCACGCTTGACATCCCCGAGTCCGCCCGAGAAGTCTTTCGTGGTCTGGATGGGGCACGCCCATTGGGGGAAGTGATCCGGGATTCGTCCGATCGGCGTATCCTGAACCGTGCGTCGTGGACGGAGGCCGTAGTTCAGATCGTCCGCCACGCCTATGGCCTTGGGATGCTGACACGTGGTGATCGCCCAGATGCGCATTGACGCAGAGGCTCGGACGGCCCTCGCATCGCCTTGGAAAGATGATCGATCGGCGCACCTCAATGCCGGGCCAGATGGGCTCTCAAAGGGTCGCTTGTGAAGAAATTCACAATCTCCGGCTCGTCATGAACCGGCCTGCTTTGCCATCAGGGCGCGCGCATCCGAGTGGATTACGACCCCGCCCGACTTGAGCAGTCGGTTCTCCTGCCGGACGATCTCCTTGGCCACGGCCAGGCGGTCATCGGCGTTGGGAAACTGGGCCCGAAACTCGGGCGAGCCAAACAAGCGACTGTCTTGCACAGCGTCGAATGACCTTGACGGAAATACATCGAGAGCGCCCGGTTGGCCCAGATCAAGGCGGTGGGCCTCAAAGGTCTCGCCGGACAAATCGCCTCGATCCACCCCGACGGGTTGCGCGCCAAGCGTCTGGAGAATTCGACAGAACCACGGCTCGAAGACAGCCGCAAATCGGTCGCCCGTGGGGGAGGTGATTGGGCGCCTGCCTCTGGCCGTCCTCAGATGGAACTCTTCCGGGGCGCGGCTAGAGTTCGAGCCGCAGGCTATGTCCAAAACGTGCATCCCCTCAATCTCGGAGAGTTCCTCGAACGCCGCTAATAGGCGGCCGTAAAGTTCCTCCACGATGTCAGCCAGACCCGGCTCGGCTGCCCACTTGGCGAGCACATGCTGGGATCGGTCAAGATCGGTCAAGCTGGCCGCCAGGCGGTCCCGGTCGCGAGGCTCGGTGGCTAGAGCCTTGATTCGGCGGCTGAGTTCTACCAGAGTCGGCGCCATGATCGGGAATCCCTCCCTGGCGGGCTGCGGCGGCCTGCTCGACGCAGCCGATCTTGCATGACAGAAATCAGTCTACCCCATGGTTCAATTGACCGCCCTTGTACCAGAGCTTAGAATGCAAACTCTGGCAGCATGGCCGGCGTGATGTAGGCAGAGGCCGTTGGATTGTTGTGGAAAGCGGGTACGCGGTGATCGCTGGTGTTCGTGTCGGAAGGCACATCGTATGGGCAGGGATGGCGTTGCTGGTGGCCGTGTCGGGCTGCCAGACCGGCCCCGAGCGCACGCTGACGCCGACAACCACGCAGTCCTCGGTCACCTTCTCCGGATCAACGCCGGCCACCACCGCCGCGCCCACAAGCACGTCCACCGGCGTCTCGCCAAGCGCAAGCCCGACCTCCAGCGACCAAGTCCTCAATCCATTGACCGGCCGCCCGGTCCGCCGCCCTGCCTCACTCGATCTGGCACCCCTGCTTATCTCGGTGACTGAGTTTCCGCCTTCTGCTCGCCCCCAGGCGGGGCTGTCATTGGCTTCTCAAGTCTGGGAGACGTCGATTGGGGAAGGGATGAGCCGGTTCCTGGCCGTCTACTATGGCGACTATGTCGACGATTTTCGCAGGACCTTCCAAGCGCACCCGGATCAGCCCGGCTATGCGTTTGCTGTCGGGCCCATTCGATCCGGGCGAGTGGGTTGGGAAACCATCAAGACGTTCTACCCGGACAGCCTGCTCATCACACGCTACGCCTCACCCGAGGTGGCTGTCCAACTCACCAATCTGTTGACCGTGTACGCGCGTGACCCACAGGATGTGAACAGCGCCGGACTGACACTGCCTGAATTGGAGGCGCTGGCTCCGCCGACGACCGAGCCGGATTCGATGATGGCCTTGCCCTTTGACCCCAACCTCCCTCCAGGGGGCAATGTCGGCGTCGACCTGCAGGTCGATCTATAACCTGTATGACCAGATTCTAATGGAACTACGATCAGGCCACAGGCCGGTACCTGCGGTCGCAGGATCCGGGCGACGGCTCGGGAGACCTGGCTCCTTTGGTCGACCGGCTCACGGGGGAGACACTGGGCGCTGACAACATCGTGGTGCTGTTCGCCAATCACACCTATGAGAATCTGGCTGGGACGATCCTTAAGATCAGGCTGCTCTACCTCGACCGGCAGCCGGGACTGTTGTTCCGAAATGGGCGCTGGTACCCAATCCAGTGGTCAACTCTGAAGCAGAACTTGATGCTGCAGGATCGGGATGGACGTCCGATCGCCCTGAAGCCGGGGCAGACCTACTTCGAAGTCGTCAGCCGCCAGTCCACCTGGGACTTCGAGGCGCGGCTGGTGCGTTTCCACAATCCGGCTCTGCCCACGTTCACGCCTGTGACGCCGGTTACCTCCACTCCGACTGCGACGGAGACGCAGGCAGCGACGTCGACGATGACGCCGAGCCCGTCTCCCACCGAAACCGGTACCCCCTAGTCCCTAGCCTTTGGGCATCATCAACAGCTGGCGTCCGAGGAGAACCGCCCACACCGGCAGGCCGATGAAGCCGCCGGCGACCAGCGTCAACAGCGGGTAGATCAACGGGTTGGACCAGAGGGCGCCGCTTTGATAGGCGGCGTTGAGATTTCCGCACAAGAAGAGAAGCGCGATTGCCGCCAACCCTATGCCCACCAGAATGCCGGCGTTGTCCAGGGCTGTAGGCAGGGTTGCCTGGTGGTGAAGCATAATCGATCCGAACAGCAGCCAGATACCGATCGCAGCGTACCCGCCCATAACTGGCGGCAGGGACTGCTCGAAGCTGATCCTGCTTAGCCATGATGAGCAACGAGGCCACGGCGGCCGAGGCCACACCGGCGGTTCCGACAACTGTCGACGCCGTAGAAAGCAGCGGCTGGCTCGGATACGTGTGGATATGAAAGCAGAGAGCCAGGGGCAACAACAGGATGACATTCAGGGCAACGGAGAGGTCGCTCAAAGAGCCATACGGCTGGCCGATAGCGAAGAACGTGGTAACGAACGCCATCTGCAGCACCCACCAGACGGCGCTCAAGATCAGAGACCACCCGACGATGGTGTTCATAAGCATGCCTCCAATGTGCGTCTGAAACAGGAGTCTAGATGGTACGCAGCCTCATGTCATGAGCTGCGAACCCCAACTGCTGCGGGAGAATTTCCTTGGAGAGAGGGACGATTGAATGGTAGCGGGAAGACAATTCCTGGCGGCAGGCTACACACGCAGGCTGACTGGAGTCCGGCCCCAGGTCTATGCCTATGGTGGACGGTTCTTCAGCATCCGCGCCACCCGGTCATAGGACGCGAGGTAGTGCGCGAGCGCCGTGCCCCCCAAGACCCAGGCCAGCGTGACGAAGTTGGCGGTGGCCAAGCCGAAGGTGGCCAGGCCGAAGAAGGCGATCTCAATGGCCAGCCGCAGCGGCCCGGGTGTGGCCACCGGTGCTGGCCCCGGGTCGCCGGGAACCCGAAAAACGCCCCAGATCACGGCCGCCAAGGCGGGCGCGAGAAGGGCGAGTAGGTAGCGCAGGCCGCCCGGAACGGCATGCCAGCCCCACACACCCAAGGCAGCCAGGGCTCCCAGCTCGAGCAGGAAGCGAAGAGCCAGGTTAACAGGGTGGTTGGCCATGTTCTCCGATTTCGGTGGGAAGCTGTATCACGTCGTCAAGCTGCGAGCCGGCGCGTGTCCTTCGGTCTCGGGCTTCCGCCGCCCGGCTCGCTCAGGGAACCGGCGTGCTGGCGACGAAGCCGGACTTGGCTTGGGCGGTCATCGTCTGCGCGATTTCCTTCGGGAAGGGTAGCGGGGCCGTCGTGGCATTGTCATCCCGAGCCGGGGTGATGGCGCCTGCAGGCACCGGGGTCACCCCGCCGCCGGAAGAGACGCAGCCGACCAATAAGGCGGCCGTCACGGCCAGAGATCACCAACAGAGACCACCACCGCCATCTGATTGTCATAGCTTCACCAACCTTGCCTGAACCCAGTTTCGAACATTGTCGCGTGAGAGTCCGGCGCGTGGCAAATCGGTCAGCTGGTCGAGTTGGGAAGCCGTCGTCATTCAGGTGTCACAAAGCTTGTGAAATCTGTCACAAAGCTTCGGCATGGGCTGGGAGGGGCCCTCCTTGACACCCTTCTCCGGCGTGAGATACAATCTCTCCACCCCAACGGGGGCCTGTAGCGCAGTTGGGAGCGCGCTTCAATCGCACTGAAGAGGTCGCGGGTTCGAATCCCGCCAGGTCCACTGATAAGCCTTGGGCCCATAGCGCAGTTGGGAGCGCGTCTCAATGGCATTGAGAAGGTCGTGGGTTCGAATCCCACTGGGTCCACTCAACTGAATATTCGCCAAGACGGGAGCAGTAGGCCAGCCGTCAGCGAGCCGGGGATAGGTGGAAGCCCGGCAGGGCACCGGCGGCGTGCCATGTAAGGCCGAACTCGCCCGTCGCCCCGCTGGATACCAGCGGGGCAGGCGCCTCTGGTGAACCCAAGTAGCCAGAGGCGGTTCAGCCCGTTATCGCGTTGAGCGGCCCGCCCCCGGCGGGCAAGCAGGGTGGCACCGCGGAGGCCCCTTCGTCCCTGAGTTGACGAAGGGGGTTTTGTTTGAACTTCGGTGTCTGGGAGGTGCATGATGGGTAGTGAAAAGCAGCGACCGCGTGTGAGGGATATTTGGCGAGCGGCACTCGACGCCCTTGAAGGGCTTTTTGGGACGGAAGGACCTCGGATTGGATTCCCGTTCCGGTTGACGAGAAGGGCCGCCGGCGCCGAAGGCGCGCCGGGCGGTCTGGAGGGTAGGGCTTTGAGCGAGAATACGGCCACGGTCGAGGCGGCCGATGCTGACCGCATTGACCGCTACGACCCCCAGGAAATTGAAGCCCGCTGGCAGGCGCGTTGGGCGCAGGATGAACTGTACCGAGCGGAGGTCGACCCGGAGCAGAAGAAGTTCTACTTCCTGACCATGCTGCCCTACACCTCGGGCAACCTCCATATCGGGCACTGGTTTGCCATGGCCCCGTCCGACGCGCGCGCCCGCTACCTGCGCATGAACGGGTACAACGTGATGTTTCCGATCGGCTTCGATGCGTTTGGACTCCCGGCGGAGAATGCAGCCATCGAACGCGGCATCCATCCCAAGCAATGGACCTACAGCCAACATCGACAACATGCGCCGACAACTGCAGTCGATTGGCACCATGTTCGATTGGTCACGCGAGGCCATTTCGGCCGATCCGGAATACTACCGCTGGACCCAGTGGTTCTTCATTCAGCTCTTCAAGACACGGCCTGGCGTACAAGAAGATGTCGCCTGTCGATTGGTGCCCCAAGGACCAGACCGTGCTGGCCCGGGAGCAGGTCATCGGCGAGGAGCGGCTGTGTGAGCGGTGCAAGACTCCGGTAGTCAAGAAGAATCTGGACCAGTGGTTCTTCAAGATCACGGACTACGCCGAGGAGCTGCTGGACTTCTCCCACCTGGATTGGCCCGAGCCGGTCAAATTGCTGCAAACCAACTGGATCGGGCGCAGCGAAGGCGCCAACGTCACTTTCGACAACCGAAGCCGGCGATCCCATCGAGGTCTTCACAACACGGCCGGACACGCTGTGGGGGGCCACCTTCATGGTGCTGGCGCCTGAGCATCCGCTGGTAGAGAAGCTGACCACCGCCGACCAGCAGGCCGCAGATCGAGGCATACGTCGCCCAAGCAACACGCCAGACCGATATCCAGCGGGAAGCGACCGACAAGGAGAAGAGCGGTGTCTTCACCGGAGGCTACGCCATCAATCCGGTCAACGGTGAACGCATCCCTGTCTGGATCGCTGACTACGTCCTGATGAGCTACGGCACGGGCGCCATCATGGCCGTTCCGGCGCACGATCAGCGCGATTTCGAGTTCGCTCGCAAGTATGGGCTTCAGGTGCGACCGGTGATCCAGCCTGAGGGCGTCGGAAGCCCTGGATGGCGAGACGATGACCGAGGCCGTGCCGGCCTACGGGACGATGGTGGACTCGGGCAGCCTGACTGGAACGCATGGGGATCGGTCGATCGCGGCTGCCATCGCGTACGTGGAATCCCAAGACATTGGTGAGGGCGCCGTGAGCTACCGGCTGCGGGATTGGCTAATCTCGCGCCAGCGCTACTGGGGCGCGCCGATCCCAATCGTGTATTGCCCTGAGCACGGCCAAGTGCCCGTCCCGGACGACCAGCTGCCGGTGCGACTGCCCGACGAAGTCGAATGGCTGCCGACCGGACAAAGTCCGTTGAAGCTGCATGAGTCGTGGAAGCAGACCACCTGTCCTATCTGCGGCCAGCCGGCCGAGCGGGACACGGACACGATGGACACCTTCATGTGCTCGTCGTGGTATCACCTGCGCTACTGAGCCCGCATTTTAGCGACGGCCCGTTCGATCCCAAACAGTACGCCTATTGGATGCCTGTCGACTGCTACACGGGCGGCATTGAACACGCCACAATGCACCTGTTGTACACGCGCTTCTTCCACAAGGCGATGCGGGATATCGGCGTGACCCAGGGCCCCGAACCGATGCTCCAGCTGCGCAACCAGGGACAGATCCTCGGTCCAGATGGACAGCGGATGAGCAAATCGCGCGGCAATGTGATCGATCCCGACGAACAGGTGGCAGCCTATGGGGCAGATACAGTCCGTGCTTACCTGATGTTCGGCTACCGATGGTCGGAAGGCGGGCCCTGGGGGGCCGAAAACATCCAGGGCGCCGTCCGTTGGTTGAACCGTGTGTGGGCGTTGGTGCTGGAGACTTCCGGCGACAAGGCTCAAGCTTCGCCAGAGGCGGAGTCCGATCTGCGCCGCAAGCTGCACCAAACGATCCGCAAAGTGTCGGATGATCTTGAAGGCTTCGAGTTTAACACTGTGGTTTCGTCCCTGATGGAGTTGACCAACGCCCTGACGGCTGGACGCGAGGCCGGTCAGTCGGGCAGCCCGGCCTTCAAAGAGGCGGTTGACGGATTGCTGCGTATGATGGCTCCGGTGACTCCGCACCTGGCTGAAGAGCTCTGGGCCCGGCTGGGCTTGCCCTATTCCATCCACCAACAAGCCTGGCCCAAATACGATCCCGAAGCGGCCAAAGAAGACCAATTCACGTTGGTGATCCAGGTCAACGGCAAAGTTCGTGAACGGATCGTGGTGCCGGCGAGTATCCAGGAAGCCGATGCCAAGGCGAAAGCGCTCGCCAACGCCACGGTGCAGGAGCTCCTGGCCGGGAAGACCGCCAGCCAGGTGATCTACGTCCCTGGCCGCCTGGTGAACATTGTGATTTGACGCCAGGGGTGCCTATTGGCTCCGTTCAATTCTCCAATCCAAAGGGCCATCTATGGGGGCACAGCGAAGCTGTGCCTCCAACTGTTTTGCCTCCCGGTCGTGCACGGCGTAGAATCCAGCCAAACATAGACACAATTTGGAGGCCGACCACATAAATCATCAGCATTCCCGCCGCGTTATCCGGGCCGCAGGCGCCGCCGCCCCCATTGGACCCTATTCCCACGCGATCGGATTTGGCCCGTTCGTCTTCGCATCCGGGTCGGCGGGCATCGATCCATCGTCTGGTAGGCTCGTGGAAGGTGGGATAGAAGCCGAGACCCGTCAGACCCTTGAGAACCTGGGAAAGATACTGGAGGCCGCCGGCTCAGGGCTGGACCAGGTGGCCAAGACGACCGTCTTCATGGTTGATCTGGGAGAGTTTCCT
Organism: uncultured Chloroflexia bacterium; assembly: GCA_963727915.1. GTDB lineage: Bacteria > Chloroflexota > Anaerolineae > Anaerolineales > E44-bin32 > CAWAND01. Next base: position 1,285,907 of record CAVSID010000001.1, read on the forward strand.
CGGATGAATGCCGTCTATGCCGAGTTCTTCGGCACCGAGCCGCCGGCACGTTCGACGGTCCAGGTGGCAGCATTGCCCATGGGGGCCCGCGTGGAGATCGACGCCATCGCCACTCTGTCCGATATTCCCGGAGACTAATCCCGGGCGGACTTTGGCGAACTGGCGAAGGACCTGATGACCGGAGGCCATATGGGTGATGAACTCGTGCTGGTGGTCGACGACGAGGCCAACATCCGCGATCTGTGCCGGATGTATTTCGAGCGCGATGGCTTCCGCGTCGAGACGGCCGACACCGGCCCTGCTGCTCTTGAGAAGGCTGGCTCCAACTCACCCAGCTTGATCGTCCTCGACTTGATGCTGCCCGAACTCGATGGCTACGAGGTGTGTCGGCGTCTCAGGGCCGAATCGGATGTGCCCATTATCATGCTCACGGCTCGAGACGAAGATGTGGACAAGATTGTAGGGCTGGAACTCGGGGCGGACGACTATTTGACCAAACCATTCAACCCCAGAGAGCTCGTCGCGCGTGCCAAGGCCATCCTCCGCCGCTCCGCCCGGACGACGGTTGAGCCGATGGCGCCCATCGCCGTCGGCGATGTGAGCATCGATCCGGGTCGTCACGAGGTAACCGTGGCCGGGCAGGCGGTCGAACTGCGCGCCAAGGAGTTCGACCTGCTGCAGGCCCTGGCGGTCAACAAAGGGTTTGTCTTCACCAGAGAAAGGCTGCTTGACCAGGTATGGGGGTATGACTTCTACGGCCAGACGCGGACGGTCGACGTGCACATCGCTCAGCTGAGAAAGCATCTCGCCCGTTCAAAGACGCGTCCGTGTCGAAACCATCACCGGGGTAGGATACAAGCTGGTTGTGAACTGATGTTCGCCTCGCTGCGGGCCCGTCTTCTCTTGAGCTACCTCTTGGTTGCGGGGCTGGTGTTGGCCCTCGTGGCGATCGGATTCTTCACCTTCCTGGTCAGCAATCCCTTCGGTGACAGAATCGTCTACCAGCGATTGGAGACCATCGCCACGGCGGTCGGCCTGCGCGAGAGCGCAGCTGCGCCAGCCAATCAGCTCCGAACGATCGACCGCATGCTGACGCTCTTGGGGGGGCGCTTTGATGCTCGCGCCCTGGTCCTTGCCAGCACAGGCGAGATTCTCGTCGATACCAGCCCCCAGGGACCCCTTCCCAGCGAAACGGATTTGCACAGGTTGGGCAGTCTGACTGATGCGGTGCAGGGGAGTTTTGCTGCCGACTCCGGGCGCGCCTGGCTGTATATTGCCCAGCCGATGGCAGGCAGCCGGACGCTGGTGGTCGCTGCCCCTCGCTTGACTCTGCGCACGGTTCCCTACGCCCTGGCGCTGGAGGGGTTGCCGGGCCCCATACTGGCGGCGGCCGCCTTGGCCTTGATCGTCTCCCTGGCATTGGCGTGGCTCCTTTCCCGCTGGATCTCGGCCCCTCTGAGGCGCATGGCGAGCGCCGCTCGCCAGGTGGCCGGGGGCAACTATGAGGTGCGAATCCACCCCAGCGGCCCCCAGGAGGCACAGGACGTGGCGCTTGCCTTCAACCACATGGTTGACGAGGTCCGGCTGAGCCAGCGGGTCCAGCGCGACTTCGTGGCCAATGTCTCGCACGAACTAAAGACTCCCCTCACATCAATTCAGGGCTTCGCTCAGGCCATCAAGGATGGAGCCGTCGTCGGCGAAGAAGGCAGACGTCACGCTGCGCAGGTGATCTACGACGAGACTGATCGCCTGGGGCGCCTGGTCGAGGAGCTCCTGGACCTGGCCCGGCTCGAATCAGGGCAAAGTGACATAGTTCGGGGAACGGTTGACGTTGGGGCGCTTCTGACTCGGGTGGCGGATCAGCAAGCGGTGGTTGCAGCGGATTGTCAGATTGAGATCGTCAGGAAATGGCCATCAGATTTGCCGAGCATCGTCGGTGATGGGGATCGGCTCGCCCAGGTCTTTATCAACTTGATCGACAACGCCATTCGTCACTCGGCTGCTGGGGACCAGGTTGAACTGGACGCCAGCACAGCCTCCGGCTGGCTCAAGGTCGCTGTCGCGGACCATGGGCCAGGCATCGCATCTGAGGATCAGGTTCGCATATTCGAGCGATTCTATAAACTCGACAAGGCGCGAACGAGCGGTGGCGGGCGCGGGTTCGGCCTGGGCTTGGCCATCTCGGCTGAGATTGTGGGCGTTCACGGCGGGCGGATTGAGCTCGAGAGCTCGCCCGGCCGGGGGAGTCGCTTCACGGTGGCTCTCCCGCTGTCGCTGCCTGACGATACGACTCAGGCGCGGCAGGCGATGATATAATCCGCCGATCTTTCTGCGGTCGGGAGGGCGGCATGGGCTCTGAGAACAGTTCTGTTGGCAAGTGGCTGGTCATCGGCCTTCTGGGCACGTTGTTCGCCTGCATGTGCCTCGTGCTTGCCGCCGGTGCCGGATCGGCACTCTTCCTCAGGCGTGTCACATCCGTCAACAACGCCTCGGTTCAGACCACGACTGTGGTCCAACCAAACGCCCAGACGGATGGGCCGCTGCCGACATCCGCGCCGACCCCTATTCCAGACGCTGCCGTTGAGAGCGAACAGACCCTGATGCGGGCCGAGGTCCCGATCGCCGACCCTATTTCATTGGCCGAAAGATTTCGCGACGTACAAAATATCCCCGAAGTCGTGGCTACTTCAGCCGCGCCCGTCGACGTGGGAACGGTCAAGTCCTTTTGGGCATCGGATCCGGAAACGCAGGAGAATTTCCAGGTGCAAGCCGAGCTGGTCTATGCCACGGCCCACGCCTATTTCTGGGTCGAACAAGGCGTCAACTACAACCCTGGCGACGTCAAGCAGCTAGTGGACACCTTCGAGAATAAGATCTACCCGACCGATCGCGAATTCTTCGGCAGCGAGTGGACCCCAGGCGTGGATGGTGACGCTCATCTCTACCTTCTATTTGCCCGTGGCCTGGGCAGCTCGATCGCCGGGTATTTCTCGTCCCAAGATTCGTACTCGTCCCAGGTTCACAAATATTCCAACCAGCATGAGATGTTCTATCTCAGCGCAGACAATCTCGATCTTTCCGACAATTTCACTTACGGTGTTCTGGCGCATGAGTTTCAACACATGATCCACTGGCATCTGGACAGGAACGAAGAGACCTGGATGAACGAAGGGTTCTCTGAGCTGGCTTCTTTGCTCAATAACTATGATGTCGGCGGGTTTGACTACCTGTATGCGCAGGACACGGACAAGAATTTGACCTATTGGCCGTCCGAGCCCGGCACGACCGGGGCCTACTATGGCCATTCTTTCTTGTTCCTGAGCTACTTTCTGCAGAGGTTTGGCCATGAAGCGACCCAGGCCTTGGTCGCCAACCCCGACAACGGCCTCGACTCCGTCGATGAATCGCTCAACAACCTGGGCGAAACCGATCCTCAGACGGGGAAACAGGTCACGGCCGATGACGTGTACCGGGACTGGGGCGCGGCGATGGTCCTTCAGGACGCTTCGATAGCCGATGGCCGATACGCTATCACTGAGTATTCTTCGGCGCCGAGGGCGGCCATCACGGACCAGTTCGACTCCTGCCCAATGGGACCACAGGATCGGACCGTCAACCAGTACGGCGTCGACTACATGGAGATCACCTGCCAGGGCCAGCACACGATTCACTTCAACGGGGCCAGCCTTGTCCCGGTGATGCCGGCTGACCCGCATTCAGGCGATTTCGACTTCTACTCCAACAAGGGCGATGAGTTTGATATGACTCTGACTCGCTCATTCGATTTCACCGGCACCAACGGCGCGATTGATTTCAGCTATTGGACGTGGTTCGATATCGAAGATGGCTGGGATTACGTCTACCTGGAAGCCTCCGATGACAACGGGGCAACGTGGAAAATCCTCCAGACTCCCTCGGGCACCGATCGTGACCCATCGGGCAATGCCTACGGTTGGGGATACACCGGGTTGAGCGGCGGGAGTTCCCAGCAGGCGACTTGGATCAAGGAATCGGTGGACCTGAGCAACTATGCTGGAAAGCAGGTGATGCTCAGGTTTGAATATGTGACGGATGCGGCTGTCAACGGTGAAGGTTTCCTGCTCGACGATCTCTCGATCGATACCATCAACTACTCGGAGGGGTTCGAGCAGGACGATGGGGGATGGCAAGCCGACGGTTTTGTCCGCCTATTCAACCGCCTGCCGCAGACGTACCAGGTGGCTTTGATTAGCGAGGGGAATGCACCTGACGTGCAAGTTGTTACGCTCGATGACAATCGGGATGCTGACATATCTGTGAACATCGGCGGCAACGTAGATCGAGTGGTCCTGATGGTTATTGGGACGACTCGCCACACCTGGCAGGAGAGCGGCTACACGGTGTCGATTTCGCCCTAGACAATCAGTCGTCAGGGGGTTGCCTGCAGAAGGAAACGCGCCGGGCCCAACGGGCCCGGCGCTGACGTAGATGCCTCGTATGACAGAACTATTACTAGCTGGCCTCAGGCGGGCGTCGTCTGAGGGCCTCCAGCTCGGCCTCCAATTGGGCCTTGCGCGCATCGTAGGCCTCGCCCATCTCGGATTGGAGTGCCTTGACACGGCCCATGGCCGTTGATCGCAGCTCTTCACCCGATGACGGGGCGAGCATGAGAGCTACCACGGATCCGACCAGAGCGCCGAAGAAGGCGCCCAAGGTGAAGTTCATGATTCGGCGCATGTGTCTCACCTCCTGTGTGCCTTCGATTAAACCATACTTCTCGGCTTCGGCTCGCACCATCCCGGTCGGAAATAGCAAATGCACGTCCCAGAGAGTAGACTCCGTGAGTAAGGATGTGATGGACTTGGTCTCTGCAAAGGGAGGGTTCACGATGTTCGATATTCGCATCGAATACTGCGCCGTATGAAACTACCGTGACGAGGCCGTCAGTTTGGCGGTCAAACTGTTGGAGCGCTTTGAACGACAAATCCGGTCGCTGGAGCTGGTACCTTCTGACGGCGGTAGATTTGAGGTGACGGTTAACGGAGAATTGCTGCACTCGAAACTGTCGACAGGGGCGCATGCTGATCCAGAGAAATTGATGACTTTGCTGGGCGGAGAGGGGTAGCACAAAAAGCACGTGTCGGAAAAGGCAAGATCTGGATGAGGCTGGTAGTGCAGCGGGTAAATAGCGGACGTGTCACCGTGGCCGAGGAACGTGTGGCTGAGATAGGGAGGGGCCTTGTAATCCTGGTTGGCGTCGCACAGGGCGACCTATCGGAGCAGGCCGACTGGTTGGCTGCCAAATGCGCCGACCTTCGTATCTTCGATGATCCCGATGGCAAGATGAACCTGTCTGTCAAGGATGTCGGGGGCGAGGCCTTAGTCGTGTCACAGTTCACGTTGCTGGGCGACACGGACAAGGGAAGGCGCCCGAGCTTTGTCCACGCAGCCGCGCCGGAGGTGGCAGAACCGCTTGTCGAGCGCTTTGCTGAGCGGCTGGCGGACGCCGGGGTCCCGACCCTTATGGGACGATTTGGCGCCCATATGTTGGTCGAAATCGACAACGACGGACCGGTTACCATATTGATCGAAAAATGACCCCCGGGAGCGGCCTCCCGGGGGTCAGGTTCACTAGGCCGAGGTCTGCAATGCGGAGGCCCTGGCCGGCTCCTCGGAAGGCTCCGGACGGGCGGCTGCCTGAAACCCGATGAACATCAGGATGGCAGCGAACAGCTCGCCAAGGTACAGGAACTGACCGTAGCCGAGACGGGTCAGCGTGCTGGCGGCACCGATGGAAAGCGCACCGGCGGCGATGAGCACGTTCCCAATCACCCGGTTGGGCATGACGCGCTTCCGCCAGAAGAGGAAGGCTGACCACAGCGCCCCTCCCACAAGCGTCAGCAACCCATAGATGTTAAAGAACGGCGTTGTCAGGCGAACGGTGGCGCCGTCGGCAATGGCCGGCATGATGTCGCGGTACTGGTCACTGATCGGCAGGGCGGTCGTGAAGTGCGATGGGTCCAGCCGGGGCATGATACTCAACATGAGGCCAAGCGCGACCAGACTGCCAAGCGTCAGCAGTCCCGTGATGACGTGGATCCACTTCTTCCGGTACAGGAGGGCCAGCGTGCCATGACCGATCCAGGCTGCGTTGAGGGCGGCCCCGAATAGGTACCAGACGAAGAATACCCATCGGTTCCAGGCGAGCGAGAAATAAGCTTCGGCGAAACTACCGGCGCCAAACATTGCCAAGCCAATGCCCCAATAAAGAAAGTGGGCCTTTCTCCGCACAATGAACCGTTGAAAAACGGCCAAGGTAAAGACCAGCATCACGGCAGTTGAGACAAACGGCAGAATTTGGTTCACGTCCATTCTTCCCACTCCTTGAAATGGTATCGGTATTTCACCGCCCTCGACAGACTAGCGAAAAGGGACAATCCCCAGCAAGACGCCGGCCGCGAAGAGGATTAAGACAACGGTCAGTATGCCCAAGCCGGCCAACACCACCGGGATGACCCGCTCAAACAGCACGGAGTCATCAGGCATCCGAGAAGTGCCTCTGACGATCGGGCGACCTCGGTCTTCTGTCTCTTCCATGGCGGCTCCTGATTTCAGCTTCTCAACCAGTTGTCCGGTCACAAGACCTCCAGACGGGGCACGAGCTTCCCGGCCAGGCTCATGCCCTGGGCTCAAATCCGTCCAGAACAGCCAATTGGTACACGTTCAGCAGCTTGGTCAACCGCCCGAAAAGGGGCCCGTGGCTGCCGCCAGGGATGGGGTCACCGGCGGACAGGCCGAACGCCGTCTCGATCACCCGGTCGCGAAAGAACAGACTCGCCTGCATCGCCTCCGACAGCGTCAGGCCGATCCTGCTGGCCGTCTCAGCATGCTGACGTCCAATGGCAGTGACCTCATCCAGGATTTGCTGGTCGCTGGAATCGCCCGAGACATAGCGAAGGATCAGCCCGAGCAGGCGCCGGCCCAGGTCGCGCTGTTGCTTGCGGGCGGTCTCGTCATAGGCCCGCAGCCAAGTGGCATCGCTTGTCGTGGCGATCTCGCTGCGTGTGATGGACAGGGCGTGATGAGTCCAGTTGGCTCCGAGGTCCGTACGGGCTTCCTGGCGCTGACGCCATTCAAAAGCTCTGAGATCGTCGAGCGCAAACCTGCGGTGGCCGCCGGGGGTAATCATTGCCGATAGTTTGCCGTCATCCGCCCAGCGGCGGATGGTATTGGGGTGAACACCGAGGACCTCGGCGGCTTGCGACGTGCTCAACCAATTTGGCAGGGGGGCTAGTTCAGAAGACACGTGTCGTCCAGTTGGTTACCGCTACCGGGCGCCCAACGCGCCCAACATAAGGGAATATAGATAAACCTTACCAAACCTCACCAAATATAACCGATTGATCCCCAAGATTCAAGGAGGATCTTCAGTTTTGACGGCTGTCAGATGTCATGGCTCAGATGAGGTTTCGACCTGAAGGACGGAGGGGTGGGTCCAGAGTGCAAAGTCGAGCTGGACGGCGTTGGCACCCGAACTCAGCAGGGCCGAGATTTCGGAGGGTTCTCGGATCCCCCCCGAAACCACAACCGGAATGTCCAGCGAGGCGGCCAACGTTGCAATGTGTTCCAGCACCAAGGGGAAGAGACTTGGACCGAACACTCGACCGGAAGAGGTCCCCTCGGGCCCGACGATGGCACCGCGCGGGGGAACCAGGCTGATGGCGGCTGGGGCAGCTTTGCGGACCGCATCAATCGCGGCCCACCCGCTGTCGAGGCTGAGGCGGACGATGACTGGGAGTTCACTGTTGGCGACGGGGCCGAGCTGCCTTTCTATCTGAACCGGGTCTTCTACATTCAGCCCCACTTCAACTGCCGACACGGCGTCCACTGCTTCGAGTTGGAGCAGCATTTGGCGCAGCTCGACGGGCTCGTCGGCGATGATGTGCACGATAACGGGCATCGGCATCCTTCGCCATCGAAGGCCGTGTTCCCGGATCACAGCAGTCAACCCTGGATTGGGCAGACCCGTGTGGAGCAAGAACCCTCCGGGGAAATCGTGAACCCGAGTTTCGGATGTGGCGCGGCGGGGCGCGTTCGAAATTGGATGGGTGATGAAAGCGCCAAGTCTCCGCATGTCCAAGGATGAGGCGGCCTCGTCCGAAAACCCAAGCGCGCCTGCGGTGTTCATCCAGGGTGGGTCGACGATCGCCTCGCGCTTCCCCGATGTGATCAGCATCTCAGGTCCTGAGATTCCGCAATCGAAGGGTTGGCCCTTCAGTGCATAGCAGCCGACGGCGCCCATAACCTTCCAAGGCGCAGGCCTGGCATCCGCCGATGCCGCAGGGTACAGCGGCTACGACAAGGACGTCATCCTGGACAAGGCGGCGTAGACGCCAAGCATCACCTTTCAATCGATCGGAAAGCTCGCCGAGTCGGCCCATTGGGATGCCAACGGCGATATAGTCGGCCCAAGCCACGGCCTCCTCCGGATCCGGGAGTACTTCGACGGCAGGAGGCAGACGATAAGTCTGATCGTCGGGAACGAAGGCGACTTCACGACCCTGGGCAAGTCCCAGGTCTACCAGAGGCCGGAGATATCCGCCGACACCCCCAATCGAGATGATCAACCAGCGCCGGCCGCTCTCCGGAGGCAAGAAACCATCGCCGTTCGGCCCGCGCAGGACCAAGGTTGTGCCTGGGGGCCATTGCACACCTGTGGGCAAATGTGTGGAGAAACCAGACTCCGAGATTCGGATTGGAATCAGAGTGTGGCAGCGCCAATCGTAGCCGGGCCGGAAGCCGGCAAACATCTGCCCCGGCCGGAGCTTGTGGCCAGGAGGCCCCTCCAGCCGAACCGAGATTCGGCCGTCCTGCTCAAGGGAGTGAGCTTTGACCCTGGCTTGGGTGGTAGGCATGAGCCGATGCTAACATGCGTGTCGTGGCGGAGCAATGTCAGGCTGGCGTCGGGGGGCGATTCGCCTGCATGCTATAATCCGCCCGAATTACCAGCGCTGGGAGGCACAACTCCCAATTTCACACATCAGCAGGAGGGCGACGTGAACGTAGCAGAGCTGTCGAGGGGTCTGGCGAACTCTTGCCTGGATTGCGGCGATTGTCGTTGTCGTGATTGCCGTGGTTCGAGCTTCTCGTGGTCGGCCGCTGAAGTCGGCTGTGGGTCTGGTTCTGGGTATGCTCGCCGTGGCGGTGATCTTCACCTCGGTTGGCGCCGGATTGGTGTTCGTTCAACCGGAAGAACGTGGGGTCGTGATCTCGGCCGTGACGCCGGAAGGCTTTCGGCAGGATGCGTTGCAACCTGGCTTGCACTGGATTGTCCCCTTTGCCGAGTCAGTGGTCGTGTACCCGATTTCACGCCAGACCTACACGATGTCGATCGCTCCCTCGGAGGGTGCCGTTCAGGGGGACGACTCGGTCACAGCCAGGACGGCCGATGGCCAGGAGGTCTTCATTGATGCCTCGGTCATCTTCTCGGTGGATCCGAATCAAGTCGTCCAGGTCCACATCGATTGGCAAAATCGCTATGACCGCGATCTGGTGCGCCCGGTGTCGCGAGGCATCATCCGTGACGAAGCCTCCAAATACGGCGTCGAGGACATTGTCAGCCAGAAGCGCCAAGAACTGATCGAAGGGATACGGACCCGGCTTGAGAATCGACTTAGTGCCAATGGGTTGGTGCTGCAAGAGTTCGTTTTGAGGAACATCACGTTTACGCCTGAGTATGCGGCCTCGGTCGAGCAGAAGCAGATCGCTGAGCAGAGGGCCCAGGAGGCCAAGCTGACAGTCGAACAGAAACGACAAGAGGCTGAGCAGGCCCGACAGGTCGCACAGGGCCAGGCGGACGCCGCCGTGATCAGCGCTCAGGGACGAGCACAATCACGGCTGATCGAGGCCGATGCTGAATCCCAGGCTTTGAAGAAGATCGCCGAGGCGCTGCAAGCCAACCAGAACTTGATAACGTATGAGTATGTCAAGAACCTGTCACCAAATATCCAGGTGATGTTGGTTCCTAGCGACAATCCCTTCTTGCTCCCGCTGCCCACACCCACACCGGTGAGCGGCGCTGCGCCCGAGGGAACGCAATAGCCATATCACAACGGGAAGTCCTCCAGCGCCCGGGTATCTTCCCCGGGCGCTGGCTTCTTAACGGCAACCGGGCACCACACCGTTCATTCAATTTCCCCGTCTGGCGGCTAGCGCCTTGTTGACGGCCGGTGTTTGGGGCCGGAGCTTTCGCCCATCTCCGACGTCGAGGACTAGCCCAGACGGACCAGCCAGTTTGGGGCTGTGTGTGTGATATGCTAGCCAGCAACTTGGGGTGTGGAAGTGCCGGCTTTCGCTCCCGTCAGTACTCTGTTCTACGAATCGACGCCTCACATCGGTACCGGGGGATGGGCATGCTTCTCAAATCCTTGCCGTTTGAACACGTTGGGCGGCCGCCTTCTGCCAAGTCGGACAGGTTGCCGCCGATGCTCCTGATGCTTCACGGCATCGGAAGTGATGAGCGCGACCTGTTTGCTCTCGGTTCAGCCTTCGATCCGCGATTCCATGTCTTGAGCCTGAGGGGGCCGTATGCTTTGGACCAGGGAGGCTATGGATGGTTCGAGACCGAGTTCGCCGTCTATGGCTCGAAAATATACCCCGAGAGCGCCGAATTCGAGCCGGCAGAAGCTGGTCCAGTTCATTCAACTGGCTGCACAACACTACCGGACCGATCCAAAACACGTGTATCTGATGGGCTTCAGCCAGGGGGCGATTCTGTCACTGCTCATGGCGCTAACCCGTCCCGACTTGCTGGCCGGCGTCATCGTTGTGAGTGGACGGCTGCCGGGGGAGCTCCTCGCTAGCAGCAGCCCCATCACGCGCCAGCTCGCTGGCCGCGACGCTATCAACGGTCTTCCGGTCTTCCTCGCCCACGGGTCGCTCGATGACGTGATCAAGGTTGAGGAGGGCCAGCGCGTACGTGACAGGCTGATGAGCCTTCAGGCAAATGTCTTCTACCGAGAATACGATACAGGCCATGCTATTCCCCGCCAGATCATGTCAGACTTGGACAATTGGCTGTCAGGTCGCCTGATTGCTCGGGTCTGAAAGCACATCAGGATTTTGTCGGTCCGCCAAGCGGTGTAGATCAGGGAGAACAGCGTGATGTCGGATGTGGAGACCATTTCCCAAGCCCAGGCCAAACACACGCCCTTGCTGATGGGCAAGGCAAACGTCGTGGGCGTGGGGCGGGGCTACAAGGTTGTCAAGGGCCGCAAAACCGACAAGATGTGCGTGGTGGTTCTCGTTCGCCACAAGGTTCCCAGCATGGCGCTTGAAGCGCATGCATTGGTGCCCAGGGCCATCGATGGTGTGGAAACGGACGTGATCGAAGTGGGCGAGTTGGTCGCTCAGGTATCCCGAACGGAGAGGCTGCGTCCGGCACCGCCCGGTGTCAGCCTGGGCCATTACCAAATTACCGCCGGTACCTTCGGCGCCGTTGTCCGGGACAAAGCCACGGGCGACTCTCTCGATCCTATCCAACAACCACGTCTTGGCCAACAGCAACGATGCAAAGATCGGTGACGCTATCCTCCAGCCGGGAGCTGTGGATGGTGGGCGACTGGACCAGGACACCCTTGCTCACCTGGTCCGTTTTGTCCCAATCCAGTTTACCGTGGCTCCGTCCTCCTGCTCGATTGCCAGTGCGGTGGCCTGGCTCGGCAACAGTCTTGCTCGTGGGCTCGGTTCCAAACACCGGCTGCAGGCATACTACACGGATCCGAATGCCGTCAACAAGGCGGACGCAGCCGTTGCTGCCCCGGTTGAACCAGACATGATCTCCGACCAGATCCTGGAAATCGGTGCCATCGCAGGGACTCGTCCGGCGGAGCTTGGTCTCACGGTACGGAAGTCGGGGCGCACGACTGGTTTTACATCGGGAGAGATAGGTGTGTTGGATGCCACGGTGACGGTCGGCTATGGCACTTCCCGCCGAGCCCGTTTCGAGGGTCAGATCATCAGCAGCCCCATGTCGTCTCCGGGTGACTCCGGTTCGTTGCTCGTCGCTGGTGATTCGATGCAGGCGGTTGGTCTCCTTTTCGCTGGATCGGATCAGGCCACGATCTTCAACCCTATCGATGACGTACTGGCCGCCCTTGAGGTGGAGCTGTGAGCGAACCCCAGGCGGGTTTCCAGGCGCGGTTGGAGCGAGCCCGAGCCGTCAAGCAAGCCCACGAAGCCGAGCTGCTCTCAAAGGCAAACGTCGTGGGCGTGGGAGTTGGATTTCGTCGAACTTCCGGCGAGCCAACGGCGGATGTGGCCATTGTTGTCATGGTTAGAGTCAAGGTTCCTGCGGCCGATCTCCTGCCGGACGAAGCGCTCCCGGACGAAATCGAGGGGATCCCCGTCGACGTGCAACCTGTGGGAGAGTTTGGCATTCACGTCTGACGCCGCACCTCCTTGGGCACGTGCATGGGCAGGATCAGCGAGTTGCCCATCGTCAGACTTTGAGGCAACGGCTGAGGGTTCTGATGCTCTCAGTTCGACCCGTCAGCCAGCGATGCCTGGCGGGCGGATTTTAGACCATCGAGGGCGGCATCGATGCCGGCTTTGTCTCTGGCCTTCCAGAACGTGGCCAGCTCCGACAAACCTTGGGTCGCCATCTGGCCCTTGAATGCATTCAATTCAAACAGCTCCGCAAGGTGAGGACTATCCTGGATGAAGGATAGTCCTTTCTGCTGGTAGGTTGGGAAGGCATCCGCCGGAATGCGATGGATCGGGATCAACCGTCCCACTTCGTCGATGTTCATCTGGAGGCCTTGCTCCGATAGAAGGTAGTGGATGAAGGCTCGGCCTGCCTCAGGATAGACAGCGCCGGCGGGGATGTACGCGCCATACACCAGCGCGATTTCACCGTCATCGACCTCGGCATTCAGGCTTGGGAAACGGAAGAAATCCAGCTTCTGTTTGACCTCAGGCGTGATGAATTCATACAGCCACTCCCCGATATTGAACATTGCCGCCCGGCCATCCGAAATCTGGTTCACGGCCTCGAACCAGCTGCCCGGTTCATCCGCCGGGGCGAAACACCCGGCATCCAGCATTTCGAGCCAATGGTTGAAGACATTCCTGACACGCGGGTCCTCAAAGCTAATCTCTCCGGCCAGCAGGCGCTGATGGAAATCGAAGCCATTTAGCCGGAGATCCAGAATGCTGAACCAGCGGGCATTGGGAGGAGTCCACGCGGCGGCCGAATTGGTGATGGGAATAATCCCGGCATCGCTTAGCGTGCGGCATGCCCGCAGAAGCGACTCCCAGGAGTTCGGGGGGATGCAGGTCGAATTGGTCGAAGATATCCGTCCGGTAGAAGACAGGGTTCCATTGCACTGCCAAGGGCACGAAGTATGGCGTGCCACCGACTTTGGCCAAGTCGGCCACGCTGTCCGGATAGGCATCCGCCAAGTTCTCCGATTCCCACACGTCCCCCAGCGGCGCAAGTTTTCCGGCCCTAATGTATCGACCCAGGCTGGCTCCCCCGATGAACCCGGTGATCACATCGGGCGGTCGGTCGAGGTTGAGCTGTCGGTCCAGGACGTCTGCCGGCACGGGTGCCCCGTAAAGGCCGGCGGCCCCATAGGTGACTGTGATGCTTGGGTTGGCCGTTTCGAAGGACTTGCGGGCATGGATATCCCACACGCCTTGGGCAGATCCTCCAAAGAAAGAAAACCAACGCATCTCGATCGGCTCCGGTGTGTTGGTCGGCGGGGGGGTCGTCGTGGCAGTGCCAACTGGGATCAGGTCTCCGGGCGGGACAGGAGAGGTTGAAGCCGGACCAGCACACGCAGCCGAATTTAGGAATAGCGAGGTTGCCACAAATACGGTGAGCATCTGACTCGTCTTCATCGTCTCTCCCTTGAGTTCTGTAACCGTTCTTCTCTGCAGCGCCTTCAGCGGATCATAGGCGTACAATGGACTGGTCACAAGGGACACCTTGTGCAAAAACGATGGGTACAATTTTGATGGGGGAGGAGCGTTGGAAGTGAAGCAGATCGAGATTCAAGCGGGGATAGCGCTGGATCGAACGCTGGCGGAGCCTCTCTACCGCCAGTTTTACCGGAGCGTCCAGCAGCACGTGCTTACTGGCCGGTTGCCACCCGGGACCAAGCTGCCTTCGATCCGGACTTTGTCGAAAAGTCTCGATGTCTCCAGGAACACGATCGTCACCGCCATGGATCAACTGACGATCGAAGGCTACTTGGAAGCGAGGGTGGGGGCGGGGACATTCGTCAGTCGGACCCTACCCGAGACGCAGCTCCAAGTGGAATTTGGTGCCCTTGAGCTGTCCCCCGCGCGGCCTCATGCCGGCACATTGTCGAAGCGGGGCCAGGCACTCAAGGAATTGCTCGGGGATTCTCCGGATCGACCAGGCTACATGAGCGCAGTCGGGGCGTTTTCCGTCGATGGCCCCGACCTGGAAGATTTCCCTTGGGAGACCTGGCGCAAGCTTTCCGGGCGTCTCACCCGTCGTGCATCCCTTCGGCTTCTTGGTTATCAACGTGACCTGGGGTTAGAGCCCCTGCGTGACGTGCTGGCCGAGCACCTGGCATTGGCCCGCGGCGTGCGCTGTTCAGCGGACCAAATCTTGATTGTGTCCGGCTCACAGGAGGCCCTCTTCTTGACAGCCAATGTCCTCCTGGATCCGGGGGGCGAAGCATGGGTTGAAGACCCCGGCTATCCGGGCATGCGCCGGGCGCTGACGGCCGCTGGCGCGCACCTGATCCCGGTCAGCGTTGATGACGAAGGGATGGACGTGGGCTGGGCCCAATCAAACCACCCGCATGCCAGGCTCGCCTGTGTAACCCCGTCTCACCAATTTCCTTTGGGCCCGACGCTCAGCCTGCGCAGGCGGCTCGCGTTACTGGAATGGGCAGACACCGAATCCGGCTGGATCCTCGAGGATGACTATGACAGTGAATACCGCTACGAGGGACGCCCGCTGCAAGCCCTTCAAGGTCTTGACGGCGGCCAGCGTGTGGTCTACGCGGGCACATTCAGTAAGGTGCTTTTTCCCGGCCTTCGGCTGGGCTACGTCGTCGCGCCGCCGCAGCTGATCGAGGCATTCGCAGCGGCCAGAACTGCCGTCGATCTTCACCCGCCCGCCCTCACCCAGGCGATTCTGGCCGAGTTCATCGAGCGTGGCCACTACTGGCGGCACGTACGGCGCATGCGCACACGCTATTCGGTGCGCTGCGCGGCCCTGGTTCAAGCGCTGCGTGAAGAGATCGGCCCCGGCGTTGTGTTAGGGCCGCATGACTCTGGCATGCACTTCATTCTCGAGCTGCCTGAAGGGGTCAGCGACCGGGAGGTGTCCCGGCGAGCGGCAGAACTGGAAGTTGAGTGCCTTCCGGTGTCAAGCTTCGTGCATGGCCACGATCAGCTTTCCGGGCTCGTTATCGGCTTCGGACGGTTGGCCGTCGAGCACATCCGACCGGCCGTGAGGCGGCTGGCGCGGGCTATCTCCGATGTCAGGCGAGCTACCTAGGAGCCCGGGAGAGCGCGTGTCTGCCGCTGGCTGGTCGCCCACAGCGATCTGCCATCGGTAGCAAACTCGATCGCGCCAAGTTGGTCGGTGCGAAGCAGCCGGTCGGGGCCGAACGCTGCTTCGAGTGCGGGGGATGGGAGGCTTTTTGGGTCGACGGGATCGCAGGAAATCACAATTGCCGATGGAGTTAGACCGATCAGCCACTGCGCCATTTCGGGCGTGACATCGGCGGCCTGCCTGAGGACGATAACCTGCGCCTGCCCGGAACTCGACTGCGGTAGGCTGGCCAACGCATTCATCCCGTCTTCAGAAAGCACCACGAAGCGAGCCCAGTCCATCGCGATTTCGATGGCGCCGTCGCCTCCGTCAGCACCGACGACTGAGAGCCGTGCGCCGTCTCCAAGTTCTAAAACGGTTCCCGTTTGCAATGGAGCGAAGGGGACGCCGTCCTCATGCAGGCTCCTCACGAGCGCCCAGGCGGGGCCGTCGCCGGCACTGTCGTCGGCCAGTACACCCTGCACTGTGAACCGGTCGGTCAGATCAGCCAGGCCAAGGAGATCCTGCTCTTGGCTAGTCGCCAGGATCAGCCAATCGATGGTTCGGTTGAAGGGTGCCAGGCGCCGACCGAGCTGATTCTCAAGGGCTATGGGACTCGAGCCACCACCGATCAAGGCCGCCCGCCCATTGGGTGAGATCACGAGCACAGCCTGTCCGCCGCGGGTATCGAGAACCGACAGCCGCAGGCGTCCATCCGGTAAGCGGGCGACGTTGTCCCAGGTGAGAAAGACGCCTACGGCCAGGGCGGTCAGGCTGGCCAGCCTGGGAACCGATGGGAGGCGCAGCTTCGGAAGGGTAGGGAGACGCCCGGAGATCGTGATGCCGAACAGGACTGCATAGAAACCTACGACCCAGATCGGGTCGATCCATCCGAGGCCGAGGTTGGCCAGCGGAAGTTCGGCGAACCATGAGACCGCTCGGATGGTATAGGCGGCGAAGGGCCAGGCGGCCAGGGCGAGGACTTGGCCGCCTGCCAGCCAAAGGGATCCAATCAGCGTCGCCAACCCGCCGAGAATCATGACTGCAGGCTGGGCCGGCAGAATGGCTGGGTTGGCCAGTATCGACCCCAGCGACAGGCGGTGGAAGTAGAAGACGGTAAGCGGGAGCGTGGTCACCTGGGCTGCCAGCGTGAAGAGGAAATACTCGCCAATCGGGCCGGCCACGGCGCCGGCGCGCTCCGGCGCCACCGTCCATCGGCTTGTCAACCAGGCTTGAAACGCATCCTGCAGCGGCTGGGCGTAGAGGATCATGCCCAAGGTAGCAGCGAACGAGAGCTGGAACCCAACGTCGAAGAGCGTGGGCGGGTCGGCGACCGTCATTGCCACGCCTGCCGCGCCGAGGGACGCTAGCCCGTGAGTCCGCCGGCCCAGCCTGAGCGCCAGCAGCGACAAGCCACCCATGATGGCCGCTCGGACGACGGCCGGATCTGCGCCTACGAGGAGGGTGTAAATCAAGATACCGGCTCCGGCCGCGATCATGCCCCGCCGGGAGCCGAAAGTTCGGCCGAAGAATGCGATGAATAGCCCGGCGATGATCGTGATGTTGGTCCCTGAGAATAGAATTCACGGAGTGACGGCGTGTCAAGTCAGGGGAGTTTTCATCCACACAGTTCCGCTACCCGCCTGTTCGGATTTTGGCCCTACTGTCCTAGTCGCCCGCGACCAACGAGTGGTCGATAATACGACCGCTTCAGGGGGGGCCACATGACCTCCGCTCGACCTTCAAACAGCAGGAATAGGACGTGAAGTACACGCTGGCCAGCAAGAAGGACTTGTACAGATTTGCTTGCCTGCTGAAATTGCGTGCCTCGTTGGCCTCGACGTATGGAGCGAGGACAATGATCTTGGAACCGTCGGGACCACGACATTTAGGGGTGTAAGCCAATGACTTCAAATCAATCGCGTCGAGCTTAGCTTGGATCAGCTCTACATCTGGCCAGAGAACCCTCTAATTCGAGGATCAAGGTGGCCAGGAAGCTGCCCTCAAGGAGATGATCGATCAGCAACGACTTAAAACTCGTGTTCCTTGCCGAAGACATCGCAAAGAACGGTCTTAGCCCCTCGGATCTGCCAATCGTCACCTTGCACGATGATGGTGTGCACTATCTTGTTCTCGAAGGCAATCGCAGGATCGCTGCGTTGAAGATCCTGGCCAATCCAAATCTTGTGAAGTATGGATCTGACAAGAGCATTCGGGAGAAGCTCAAGAAGATCAGCGACGATGCCCAAGGCCAGCCGCTCCCAGAGAAGATCGCATGCGTTGAGTTTCCTTCTGAGGAGGAGGCTGCTCACTGGCTTGAACTTCGTCACCAGGGGCAGAACCAAGGCAGGGGCGTTGTTGCATGGGATGGTCAGGCAACCGACAGATTTAGGGAGCGGATGTCAGGGAAGACTTCTCCCGAGAGACAGGTGATTGAGTTCATGAGGTCTGGGGGACATCTCGGCACCGATGTGGTCTCCCGCTTGGACTCCCTCCCGATCACGAACCTCAAACGGCTATTGCAGGACCCCTATGTTCGCTCCAAGGTGGGGATTGAAATCGATCAGGGACGGGTTTCGACTCCCTTCTTGAAGAAGGAAATCGTCAAGGGGTTGACTTCGGATCATTGCCGATTTAGCAGATCACAACATTACGGTTTCCCACATCAAGCACAAGGAAGACAGGGCTAAGTACATTGATGGTTTTCAGAAATCAGAGCTACCGGATCGACAAACGTGGCAGCAGGTCGCTGGCCACTCGAACAGCCAGAAAAGGAGAAGAAGCCCACGGGCCCGGTGACCCCGCCACCAAAGCCAATTCCTGTCTCGAGGCCGACCCTCATCCCGAAGTCCTGCAATCTGGTCGTGAACCACAAACGCCTGAATAGGATCTATGACGAGCTACGCCGTCTGAACGTATCACGATACCCAAATGCCACTGCCGCGTTGTTCCGAGTATTCCTTGAGCTTACACTCAAGGAGTTTGAGCTCATGACAGGCGGTAGATACCTTGCCAAGGGCACCCTAAACCAGAACCTAATGAACGCTGCGAGTCTCATGGAAAACAAGGGGCTTCGCACCAAGGACGAACTAAACCGATCCGCATTGCTGGGTCTGACCCAAACAAGCTGATTTCGGCAAACACCATTCAGGCTTACATGCACAATGACAAGCTCCAGCCGATTCCGGAAGACTTGAAAACCATGTGGGACAATTTCCAGCTCTTCTTCGAGACTATCTACAAGTAGTCAAGTGATTGGATAGGCAAAGTGGGATACACTCTTTCGCCGTTACGATATCCGGGGGGAAAATCCCGTCTCCGAGGCCTGGTAAGCGATGTTGTTTCACGCAACGGAATCGAGGGAGGACACTGACGGGGAACTGTTTGCGGAGGTGCCGGCTTGGCGGGGCATTCTCCCTGAGTCATCAGGTTTCCCATGTGCACGTCAATGACATCGACGCAGCAATCTTCGCCTTCTGGACCGCTTGTATCGATCACACCGACTCGATGTGCACGATGATCGAGGAAGTCCCATTGTCAATCGATGAATGGAAAAGGCAGCGCAAGTCTATGACAATCCAGAACGTTCTTCTCGTTTGCGACTAGGTTTCGCGGCCGTTTACCTTAAATAGAACCAACCGGTCTGGAATAATCAGAGGTGGGCCGATCGGTGGGAAGGCACAAGCATCCAAGTACAAATTGGACGCCCGGTTCAACCGCGAGAACCTGGTTCTTCGAATTCGGCAGAATTGCCAAAAGACGGAAAGACATCTCGGTCACGGACGAGGACGCAATCGAGTATATCGGGAGACACCTTCCGGGGATCGCCGGCTTCATCCCTGATCTTTGGCGGACCCTCCTTATCTTGACAGAGGGGATGACCTCTATGCGAACGACTACAAGGAAGAAGACCATGAAACGATTGGCTGGCCTACTAGAGCATCATGCAGACAGGGATTGGATCGTCACATACGACGATCATCCTACGATCCGTAGCCTCTATCGTCGGTTCCGACAAATCTCCTATTCATTGAGCTATAGCGCCCAAGCCAGATATCAGGGCAGGGAGCTCCTCTATCGTCTCTGAGAGTCTCGCCCTTGAACCAACATTGCTTCTGAGACGCCGAGCCCTACGAAAGAACTAGCGGACAACTCCTAAGGCTTCTCCGAGTTGTAGTAGATGACCAAGATTTCAGGCATTGTTCA
Organism: uncultured Chloroflexia bacterium; assembly: GCA_963727915.1. Lineage (GTDB taxonomy): Bacteria > Chloroflexota > Anaerolineae > Anaerolineales > E44-bin32 > CAWAND01. The sequence goes on from CAVSID010000001.1 coordinate 1,305,669, forward strand.
AGAGATGATCCACGGATAGCTAGTTCTGCGGGGCCCGGAAATTAGTTCTTCATTATGGGGGGCTGCTTATGCATCTAGAAGAGGCCCGATCTGCGATCCGTGCTTTGCGGGCCAGAGTTTGTCAGGCGCTCAGTCTATCGAGTATCTGCCAATCTGGGATTGGCCCTGCGGCATATCGGGAAAGCAACACCCAAGTGTTGAGCCACCGAATGAACCGGACGGACAGCAGATAACCAATGGGGACGCTGTGTCCCCCTTGTCATTCTGCCGTGAAGCACTCACGGGTATTCCTCTAACAGCCATGCTGCAGTGAGGGTCGTTTGGACTTCAACACGTGCTTGAAAAAATGGCTCACATTCTCTACTGGGTGATTGCGGGCCGCTCCTGCTATTCCTCTGTGGTAGCTGATCCCAACTAGCCCAAGAGAGACTGCGGTGTCCTCTGCAGTTGATTTCGAGTTTCGTGCTAAGTGCCAACAGCCATGATGGTTCTGCCTTGATATGCTGTTCGAAATGGGGAACGGGGGTAGCTGAGCGGCAGCGCTTCCCCCGCAGGGGGCCAGCGCCAATGCCATGTTGAGCATTTCCCTAGAACCAACAGGTTTTGTGGTGGCACGTGCCAGGCAGTGGTCACATCACCTGCTCCGCTCCCCCAATCCGTGGGCGCATTCATTGTCTGGATAGGTGTTTCTGCTCTGCAATGATTTGCTCCGGATGGACAAGGGTGCTGAAAGACTTGCCTCCAGTACATTGGCGAGTTTCCTCATTCACCTGTTGATGAGGGGGACGCCTTAGCGGTCGCGCTCCATTCGCAACAGATGGTTTTAGAATGGGACTGATGTGACATTTGCCAGCAACGGCAAGATCACCTAACATGTTCGTGCAATGGAGATCGTACGGGGACTCGTCAAACAAGCCTCAAGGAAACTCGGTTTTGGAGGGCTCGGATTTACTCTGCGGTGTATTGCCTCCTTCGATTCTGCCACGCCTATTGGTTTCCCTGAGAATCTCGATTGAACTGAAAGTTGACGTTGAGAAGGCCCTTGTGGCTTGCTTCGATGGTTCCGAGCGCTCGACTCTTGCTGTCGACAAACTCAGCGAGGCGCACTTGAAGGTGTTAGGAAGGAGTTGACCGAAGGTGGGATCCCCAGAGACACAATATCAGCTGCCTTGAGGATGATCAGAGGGGAAGGCCTCGACCAAGCCCCCGGAAACGCTATCGGTCGTATCTTGGAAGTTTACGATTTTCTTGACACATCCGATAAGGCACACCAGCTGGCAGAGTTCGCGAGGCACATAACTGCGCCCATGTCATCTCGGGGTCAACGGGCTTCATTTGTGTCGGAACTCTCTTATCTGTTCGGGGAATTTGCAGGTTGCGTAGGACCTTCCCTCGGACTTAGGAATCTGACCTGGAGAGCTACCTTAACTCACTGTCGGACATACCTTATTCAAGAGTGGACGATGGAGAATTGCGGGTACATACATCGTGATTGAGGGAAACGGGGGTGTGGGCAAGGATACCCAGGCGGGAAACTTGTTGGTTGCGACCCTTGGTCGAAAAGTAAGAGAGGTCACAAGGTCAGTGAACCATTAAATGCGTATTTCGACTTTTCTGATTTTTGGGAGGAGCTGAGTGGCTCTGCGTTGACGGATAGTATCTCTCTGTTTCGAAGGTTTCTCCTTGTTGCGGACCGCAGTCGACAAATGGAAGAGATTGTTGTCCCAGCGCTGAAGCGTGGGGAAGTAGTTGTTTCCGTGAGGAGCTTTATCAGTACAATTGCGTACCAAGGACGAAACAGCGAAGACAGAAAGGGAATTGCACGCATTCACGCTTTCGTGCCTAAGCCGGAGATCGTAATTTTGTATGACACCTCGCCGAGCATATGTGTACAGCGTATAGTGCGGGCGCGGGGTCAGAAAAAGGCCCTCTACGAAAGAGAAAAGGAGCTTGAGGAGATTCGTCAGGCGTATAAGATGGTCTTTGGGAGTATGAGCTTTTCTCCGACAACTCATACGATCGACTCCTCATCCTCTGTCGCCGCGGTTCAGAGAGAGACATGGCAACTTGTCAGCCGAGACTTAGGTATTGGCCCAGAAGGGATGGCTTGATCCGCTCGTGGCATTGTGATTTGTTGATGGACAATGGCTTCGGTGGGACCAAGCGGTCGGATGGATAATTCGATATGAGTGTGCAGCTAAGCGACCTTGCCAATGCAATTCGTGGCGTGTGCGACGCGTACGATGCTGATCCTTCCACGCGACTTTCCGTGGCTGACATCATGCGTGGGGCAGGCACACAAGCCCCGGATGACGGGATTATCGGAGCGATCAGGCTTCTGTCGGGTCTCGGTCTAGTCAGCGGGCTGGACGAAGATGCAGTCCAAGCGACATCGAAATATGCGAATTCTGTCCTCGTCGCGCCTCCTTCCTTCTTTGGGCCAACACAACTGTGATCTCAGAAGGAGAATTGGACGAGAGAGCAAAGGCGTACCTCGAAGGACTTACTCTGGCATTGGAAAAGGTCCGCACATCTAAACTCCCCAACCCTGCGCCACTCCACGCTCGCAGGATAGTGAATGTGGTTGTCCAAGGAACCAGGTCAGGAACTGGAAACGACAAGTGGTGTACCTGCATGTCTACCACCAGAGGGTGGGGAGCGTATCACCTCGTGGAAATCGGTAGGAAGGATCTCACATCTGTCGGATGACGAACTTGCCCATCTTGCGATGGAGAAAAAGCTAGATCTCAGCGAACATCAGTACGAACTGGACATAACCTTCGCCCCCCCGATGTGACGTATGAGAGTATCTCCGGCACCCACGGTGCCTATACACGGTACAGAATTGCGCCTTCCGCCCTGAAAAGCCTCAGTGTCGACTTGAACAGGCACCGGGCGTCACTAATTTCCCGGGACAAGCGATTTGATAGCAGTTCATTTCGTTGGTTCACGCGTGAAGAGACGGATCAGGGTGTCTCTGATGGCGGAGAGAGAATTATGCAAAAGTACTCCGATGGTACTCCAAGCCGTAGGAGAGAGGCGGACGCCTTCTCAGTGCCCAATGCCCGTCCAAGGGCGCACCAACTCGGGCTCTGGAGACTATTTCAAACCACATACACGCTCCGGCAATTAGTCCTGTTTTCCGTTGTGCTTGTCTGTGCCTATCTCCTATTCTTTCAGTTTGATTCCCTGTATTCTTTTCTCAAGCTTCCGAGCCAACTCCTTGTCAATTCTCTCACTCTTGGCCAAGATCATTGCTGCTGTGGCAACCCTTCTGTCCTTGTTTGGAGTTGGAAAGAGCCTGGGATGGTCCTAGAATGACCATGGCAGGGAAGACTTCCGGAAGGAATGGCCAGATGGATGGGGCGCAGGCTGAGTTTGAGCTTGCTGGCTCGCCTTCCACGAGGAATGGTGTGCGTGGCTTGGGGCAAGGGATAGTGCTGCGCCAAAGGCCATACGGCGGATTTTTGAGGTACGGATGGCGAATTGCTCTCAAGAGCGGACTGCTCAAGAGGGACTACAACAAGATATCCGCGCTATCGTATGTGAAGGCACTTGTCTTGCCCTTTCTTTACCCGGTGACTTCTGAGAGGGAACTGGGAAGGGAGATTTAGAGAGCAAATGGGTCCAGCAAGCTTGTGGTTTCCACCCGGAAGAATCTGCCCGGAGAGAAGTCTCTGGCACTTCCGGAAGAAGCTTCTGTAGATTTCGATGAGGTTGTCCTCCGCGGTTAATCGCGGTTGCACTTAGCGAAGGTAGCCCAGTTATGAACTGCCATTTGTTCCGTTCTGCTGAAGAGAGTCTTGTTTCCTCCCGGCGGCTCCAAGCGCATCGAGTTGGGAGAAGACGGGGCCGGCAGAGATGTTAGGGTGACGATAGGGGTGCCTGTTCAAAGGAGCTATTCCGGGGATCGCAATAGCTCGAGTGAAGAGGCGCTCAATGAAACGCAAAGAACTTCGATGACCGATGGAGAGATCGGTTCCGGGCCTGCAGAGATCTGAGAGAGTACCGAGAA
>CAVSID010000002.1:0-506186 GCA_963727915.1 uncultured Chloroflexia bacterium
GGTAATCAGGCGGGCGGGCGGCCGGCCCGCTAGTGCCGGCTACAATTGGAGCACGTTTACCGTAGGGCTTGATCCGACGCACCCCGGGGTGGAGGCCGCAGTCAAGGCCCTGGTTGAGACCGCTGTGGGCGAATGGGGCTTCACCTTCCTGAAATTGGATTTTCTGTATGCGGCCGCACTTCCGGGTCGCCGGTACGACCTCTCGACAACCAGAGCGCAGGCCATGCACAGGGCGCTGACGACGATCCGTGATGCGGCCGGCGACCGCACCTGGCTCATGGGATGCGGCTGTCCCTTGGGGAGCGGTATCGGGATTTTCGACTCGATGCGCATCGGGCCCGATGTGGCCCCGAGATGGGCGCCGGCTTATCAGGGGATTGAGCTCTTCTTCCAGCGCGAGCCGGGCCTACCATCAGCGAGAAATGCGCTCCAATCGGCCGTCAACCGTGCGATGCTCAACCGCAAATGGTGGCTCAACGATCCCGATTGCCTGATCCTTCGTGACAGCGATACGCATCTGTCGCGTGACGAGGTTCAAACCATGGCCAGCCTGGTGGCTCTTCTGGCAGGAAGCTTGACGGATTCAGATGACCTCCCCAGCATGGCGCCCGAACGAACCCTGTGGCTGAGCCGGCTGTTGCCTCCGCTTCCCCATCCAGCCCAAGTTCATCGACCGTTTGACCAGCCGACCCCCATTCTCTTGACGTCAAACTTGGAGGGTCCCGTCGGGGCATGGAAGCTGGTGTGCTTGATCAACTGGGACTCCAGCCCTGGCGTTGTTGCTCTCGAACCTGAAGATATTGGTTTGGACTCTTCGTTGCCTTGGTCAGGTGTCGATTTCTGGCGCGAAAGCCTCCTGGAACTATCCACGCCACCGTGGTTGTTCGACCTTCCGCCGCATGGCGCCCGCCTATTCAGCCTTAGGAGGTTGGACAACTCGACACCCGCGTGGCTAGGTGATACCCTTCACGTCTCGCAGGGGCTGGTGGTGAACGAATGGGTCACTTCGCCCGGCGACCTCCACGCAAAGATCTCGCCCGGCCATCGAGCGCAAGGCCGGATTTGGCTCGCTCTACCTGGCGATCCGATCGATGCCACCTTGGGCGGGAGTACCATGACGCTTCAATCGGCGGGGAGGGCCACATACGTCGCCGATGTGGTGGCTGAGACGGATGTGGACCTTCGGGTCCGGTGGTCTGAACCACCTCGCCACAAGGGAACAGTTTGAGGGCCTGCAGCACCAGGTTGCCTGAGATGAGGTCGAGTTGTCTGGATTGACGATCGATCAGACCGTAGCCCTGATTGCGGTCCTGTTTGCCGGCGGATTCATCCTTTTCGGGTGGTTGGGGTGGCGACAGATTTCAGCTTCGTCTCGCCTTCCCTTCTTCATGCTCAGGCGTGATCGGGTGGCAGCCGGCTGGCGGATGATCGGGCTGGCCATGGTCCTTGCTCTGGCTGCCCTGATGGTCCAGCTCTTCGGCCGGCGAGCCGCCTATGCGATCGTTCCACCCACGCCTTCAGCCACCCCCACAGCAACGGCTACTCAGACGCCAACGATTACCCTGACGCCCACTGTCACCCTGACCCCGTCCATCACGCCCACGCCCAGCATCACGTGGACACCGACGGCCACCAACACCCCGGTGATCCCAGAAAATATCGGAGTTCTGTTCCGGGAAACCGTAACGCCCGATCCTCGCGCCGCGCTGAGTACCATCGACATTGCCTCTCGATTGGACAATAGCAACCGTGCGGTCAATCCGGACAACACGTTCATTTCCCCAACTGGTGTGCTCTACGGGGCGTTCACGTACAACTTCATGCAGGACGGCGTCCGGTGGACCGCAATCTGGTATCACGGCAGCACCATCGTGTGCCTCGAATCGAAGCCCTGGGATGGTGGGACCGGTGGATTCGGCTATACCGAATGCAATCCCCAGCAGGGTTGGCAGGCGGGTGACTATGAAATCCAGATGTTTGTAGGAACTCTGTGGAAGGTTTCGGCCGAGTTCGAGGTTCTAAGTGGAACGCCAACCCCTTCCGCAACAGCCACCCCGTCCCCATCGCTGACTGCAACTCCGCCTAGCTAATTTGGTGAGCCAATCGTCGGAGGTCGCTAGGTACTACCGGTGCCGGATTCGGACGTTGAAAGCACCAGCCGGAGAAGGGCCTCATAACCTTGTGGGATGGGTTCTATGGCAATGAATTCTTGCGCTGTGTGGGCTTCGCCCCCGTTGGTGATTCCGACACACACCGCCGGCAGCCCCACACTCAATGGAAGGCTGGCGTCGGTTGATCCGCATTCCAGTGCGGGTTCGGCGGAAAAGACGCTGCGGTAGCTGGAGACGGCCGCCTTGACCAGAGGATGGGTCTCTGGAATGCCCCCCGCCGGGCGATGGCCGATGGCTTCTATCGTGATCTGCATGCTCCCTGTTCCAAGCGATTCGAGAAGGGACTCTGTCTTCTCAATCCACTGATCGAGCACCCCGGGATCCTCGCTGCGCATGTCAATTTCCATGGTGGCAAACGATGCGATGCTGTTGATGCTCGTGCCGCCAACCATGCGCCCGATGTTGAGCGTGCTGCGGGGAATATCGGGGATCTCCAGACCGAGGATCGCGTGGCCGACCTCGATCAACCGGTGGATGGAAGATTGGCGCCCAGCGTGGATCCAAGAGTGGCCGCCCTCGCCGTGCGCTTCAACCCTAAATCTTCGAATGGGCAGGCCGCGATGGTAGATGTGGCCCAAGGCCATCCCTTCCAATACGACATAGCCCGCCACCCGATCGCCAAACTTCTCCACGATGTGCTGCATTCCAAGCAAGTTTCCCAGCCCTTCCTCGCAGACATTGGCCACGAGCCAGATGTCGGCAGCAGGGTGGTGAGACGGCAAGTCCTCCGCCAATTCTGCCAATGCCGCCAGAGCGACGGCGTTGTCACCAACACCTGGACCGACGAGCTGGGTCCCGGACCTGCGTGCCGGGGTCACCTGATCTCGAGTGAAGACCGAATCCAGGTGGGCGCTGACAACAACCGCTGGGCCACCGCCTGAGCCGGGTACGCGACCCAAGACATTGCCTGCCGGATCAACGTCGACGTCTTCAAGCCGGGCAGCGGCCATCATGCGCTGCATCAGCCCTGCCCGTTCCTGTTCTTCGAACGTGGGCGCCGGTGTCGCCTGGATAGCAAGGGTGTGTTCGATCAAGCGTTGCAGGTCCAAAGCTACAACCTGTGGGCTTTCTGGCGGAGCGATTCAAGCCGAGCTTGAGCCAACCCCGGCATCGAATCGAGGGCATAGAATGGCCCCGAACCTTCGATGGCCAAGGAAGCCGAGACCGCGCCGGCGAGGGCAGCCTCGACCGGATTGCCCGTCGCCACCCAGCCGGCTAGATACCCGCCCCCATAGGCATGGCCGGCGCCTGTGACGTCCACGACAGGGCAAGGGTAGGCGGGGATCAGCCACCGTTCCCCGGTTTGGCCGTCGACGAGACACTGCCCCTTCGGGCCGCGTTTGATGACGACATGCCGGCTGCCGAGTTCGACAAGCCTTTCGGCCAGCTGCCAGACGTCGCCGGCAACAGGCCCGATCAACGCCCGAGCCTGTTTCTCGCTGGGCATGAAGACACCAATGCCGTTTACAAGACTCTTTATCAGATCTTGCCGGCGGGACTTCATGATGGATGATTCCGGATCCAGGCTTATCCTATCAATTCGCAGCGCCTGGAGCCGATCGACGGATACGTACTGGCTCGTATATGAACAGGAGGCCAGATGGGCGCCTTTGGCGCCTTGTAGAGAATCGGGCAAGTCCTCAAGATGGGGAGCCCAAGCAGGAAATCCGTTGACAGGGTCGTTTTCAGCCGGTGATCGGTAGCCGATTAGGGATTTGGGCATGGTCTGACCCAGGCGCAAGAAGGCACTGGCAGGATTAGGGCTGGTGCGCGTCTCAACCTCCTCGTACACGAGGAAGGTCTCGACGCCAAACTGTTCGGGAACTCGTTTGACGCCATCAGCGTTTAGGCCGTGCCTCTCGAGATCTTGGATATGCGCCTCGGGGAAATCGAGGTCGACGCGTGCGATGATGCCGACTGAATTTGACCATACGCGGGCCCCGGCCGCAGCATAGGCCGCGCTGCCGCCCAAGAGACGGGTGAAGACCTGGTCGCCGGCCGTAACGATGGTGTCGACGGTCAGAGTACCAAGGATCGCCAGATCAAATGCCGAGGTTGCCATACTTCGATTATAGTGCGGTGCGAGCTGTTCCCAGCTTGGACGGGTGTACCCTTAAGGACTAGTCGCAAATTCCCATTTGCGCCGGCCCGTGCGCGAAGTGTATAATGACACAAGCTGGGAAGCCTCGGCGGTCAGGCTGCCGCGCTATTTCCGCAAGGTCCCCAATCTATGACTGTTGCCGACATCCTTCTGATCGAGAGCGGGAGGGCAAGTGACCCGTCATTTGCTCCGGCCCTTGAAAAGAAGGGTTACCATGTCAACATAAAGCACAGAATTGATCGCGCCATATCCACTCTGGAAGATCCACCCGAGCCGGATTTGGTCATATTGGACGCCGCTTCGATGCGAACGCCTGGAACGCGCTTATGCCGCAAGGTGCGGGACAACCTGAATGGCGTTCCGATCATCCTCGTCTCACCAGAAGGCACACGTCCAGAATCGAGCGCGGGTGCGAGCCTGATGCTGGTGCACCCCTTCACCGCCCGAAAACTGCTCAACCGAGTTGCTCGACTGCTTCCCGGCGACGAGCGCTACACCCTGACCGCCGGCCCGCTCAAGCTGAATCTTGCGCAGCGCAAGGTGATTGCACACGGTAAAGAGGCGCGTCTGACACCAAAACAGGCCAAACTGTTGGAAGTCTTCATCCGCAACGCCGGGCGCTTGATGACCCGAAAGGCCCTCATCCGTCAGGTCTGGCACACGGACTATACGGGGGACACGCGCACGCTTGATGTCCATATCAGCTGGCTGCGACGAGCCGTTGAGCTCGATCCCAAGCGACCCCAGTTGATCCGAACCATCCGCGGCATGGGCTACCGTCTGGACCTTCCGGACTGACAACGACGTCCTGACTCCCCTGGCGCCAAATCAAAGGAGCGACCCATGCGTCGCTCCTTTTGTGTGTGATGCTGGCGCCGATGCCTCAAACTTCGTCCTAGATATGGGCTACGCCGACGTCGCCTACTGTGTCCACCACTCGGACGGCGAGATGTTCGCCGGATGATCTTTCTGGCAGCCGTAGTTCAAGGGCAAGCTCTTCGTCGCCCCACGGTCGGACTGCTCGCGCCTGACTCTGAAACGCCCCGGATGAAGGATTGGCATCGAGTTCCCAAACGACGACGTTGCCCGGGAACGCCTGGGGCGCGCGGCTGCCTTCGAGCCCTGTCAATCGAACCAGGCCCTCGTCCTTGAAGACGTAAATCAAAGGCTTGAGACTAGGTTCGGGCTGGGGCCGATCGGACGCCAAGAGCTCGAATCCGGGTTCGCGGTTGGATAGCAGCATACGCCGATAGCTTGTCTGGATCGCCAGGGGTGACCGATCAACCCCAATCCATCGGCGACCCAGCCGGCTGGCGGCCGCCAAAGTTGTCCCCGAGCCGCAGAAGAAATCCGCCACCAGATCGCCCTCGGCGCTCGAGGCAAGCAAGATCCGCTCGAGCAGCGCTTCTGGCTTCTGGGTCGGGTAGCCCGTCCGCTCACTATGCAGGCGGGCGACGACCGGAAAATACCACCAGTCCTCAGGGACCTTTCCCCGCGCAAGATCTGGCTTCTTGCCGAAACCTGCCTTGTCGGAGGCGGCGAAGGTGCGAAGGGTCGTCTCGTTGTACGGCACACGCACATCATCGACGTTGAAGGTGTAGTCCTTGGACTTCGTATAGACAAGGAGCGTGTCGTGTTTGCGATTGAAAGCGGAACGGATCGGCGACGGTCCGTGGTAGACCCAGATGATCTCGTTGAGGAGCCGATCCGGGCCAAAGATTTCGTCCAGCAGAACCCGGGCGTAGGCGGAGGCGTGCCAATCCAGGTGTAGATAGAGGCTGCCTGTCGGCGCCAGCAGTTCGTGCATCATCAACAGCCTAGGGTAGAGCATGTTCAGGTAGGTGGTGCCATCCTGCCATGTGTCGTCATAGCCTTCGATCGTGGACCAGGCGGCCGGATTGCGGGAGTCTTCGCCGCGCCCGACCCGGGCAGCATATGCCTTGCCCGTAAGAAAAGGCGGATCGACGTAGATCAAGTCGATCCGCCCAGCGTAGGAATCTCGCAGCCCTGCCATCACCGCAAGATTGTCGCCCTGGATCAGCCTCCCTTGTATCGACGCATCGGAGGAGGCTGCGGCCCGCACGGCAAGCTCCAAAGAAGCAGGTGCGACGTCTGGCCAAGTCTGCGGGCGGCCGGCCCAACTCAGGCGGGCGAAGGGATCTCTGGGGCTCAAGGTGGTCTGTTTGGCTCTCAGGCTCCAAACTTCTCGTTCAGAACGTCATCCAGATTCGGCTGTCCGATGACCTGGAGTTCGTAGCGCACACGTTGGGACGGCTTATCGATCTCCAGCAATCTCCCCAAATCGATCGGCGTTCCCACCAGAACCAGGTCGGCGTCCGATGTATTGATGGTCTGTTCGAGTTCCCTCATTTGCGCCTCACCGTAGCCCATGGCTGGAAGGACGGCTCCGGTGGTGGGGTATTTGCGGTAGGTCTGGAGGATCGATCCAACTGCGAACGGGCGAGGGTCGATGATCTCGGCCGCGCCGAATCGTCGCGCTGCCACCCAAGCTGCGCCGTAGGCCATTTCGCCGTGCGTGAGGGTGGGGCCGTCTTCGACGGCAAGAACGCGCGCCCCACGGATGGCGGATGGATTATCCACGAAAATGGGAGATGCGGCTTCGATGATGGTGGCCTCCGGGTTCATCTGGCGCACGTTTTGCCGCACCTGGAGAATGTTGTCCGGCGAGGCGGTATCGACCTTGTTGACCACCACCACATCGGCTGCGCGGACATTGGCTTCACCTGGGTGGTAGGTGCGTTCATGGCCAGGCCGAAGGGGATCTACGACAACGATGTGCAAGTCGGCGGTGTAGAAAGGAAGGTCGTTGTTGCCGCCGTCCCACAGGATGATGTCGGCTTCTTTTTCGGCCTGACGCAGGATCTTCTCGTAATCCACCCCGGCATAGACGATCGAACCCTGGGCGAGATGGGGTTCATACTCCTCGCGCTCCTCGATCGTGCAGTCGTGCGCCTCGAGATCCTCATAGGTGGCAAAGCGCTGGACGGCCTGCTTGACCAGGTCGCCATAGGGCATTGGGTGCCGGATCACGGCGACCTTGTGGCCCATCTTGCGCAGCAAGTCGGAAACATAGCGGCTGGTTTGGCTCTTCCCGCTGCCGGTCCTGGCGGCGCAAACGGCCACCACCGGCAGAGTGGATTTGACCTGGGTTGTGCCGAGCCCCATCAGTCGGAAATCCGCCCCGGCTGCCAGGACTTGCGACGCCGTGTGCATCACGTACTCGTGAGAGACGTCGCTGTAAGCGAAGACGACCTGGTCGACCTTGTGTTCGGCGATCAAATCGTTGAGGTCGGCTTCTGGATGGATCGGTATGCCCTTCGGGTAAGCGGCGCCGGCCAGTTCGGCCGGGTACGTGCGGCCTTCGATGTTGGGGATCTGGGTGGCGGTGAAGGCCACGACTTCATAGCCCGGATTGTCCCGGAAGTAGACGTTGAAATTGTGAAAGTCGCGCCCGGCGGCGCCCATGATAATCACGCGTTGCGGGTCCATAAGCTTCGAAAGGTCCTCCTGCTAAGTGTGGTGTGTCGGGCGCGCGGCAGACGCGTCACATGACCTGCGGTGCTTGCATGACCAACAACTCCAGGCAGTTGGAAAGCGTCTGCCGTGCCGCCTCCGTGAGCCGCAATCGAAAGGCACGCACATCGGATGGTGCCTGGAGCACCGGACAATGTTGGTAGAAGCTGGTGAAGTCTCGCGCGAGATCGAAGGCGAAGTTCGCGATCACCAAAGGCTTGTATTCATCGGCGGCCCTGGCCACTTCGGCCGGAAAGCGGGAGAGGCGGTCGAGCAGGCTGACTTCGGTGGGCTCGAGATCATAGTGAGCTGTGGCCGAGTCGGGCATGCCTTCGGCTCGCCGCAGAATGCTGCTGGCGCGGACGTGCGCATATTGGATGTAGGGCGCTGCCTGGCCGTCAAAATCGAGGGCCCGTTCCCAGTCGAAGATTATGTCGCGGGTGTTGTCCACCGAAAGCATGCTGTAGGCGAGGGCGCCCAGACCAACTTCGTGTGCAGCTCGCTCGCGCTCTTGAAGCTCAAGTTCGGGGTTCTTCTCCGTGATGATGTCTCGCACGCGCCGATAGGCCTCTTCGACCACGTCCATAAACAAGATCACGTTCCCTTTCCTGGATGACATGGCTCCTTCTGGCAAGGAAACGAAGCCATAGGGAAGATGAAAGCACTTGGGAGCCTGCGGAAAGCCCATGAGTTCGAGGATCTTGAAGGCCTGCTGGAAATGCAGGCTCTGCCGCACGTCAACGACATATACGGAGCGCTGTACATCGTAGGCTTCAAACTTGATCTTGGCCAGAGCCAGATCCTTAGTCAGGTAGAGTGTCGTGCCGTCGCTCCTCAGGATCACGGCGGTCCGGAACTTCTCCTTCTTGAGACCGAGCTTTTCGTCGATGCGCACGAGGACCGGCCCATCGGGCCGCTCGTCGTCAGCGATGCCCTCTTCGATCAACGCATCGACAATAGCCTTGGCCGGCTCCTCGACCTCACTCTCAAAGAAGTAGACGTCGATGTGAATGTCCAACAGGGACAAAATGGCATCCAGCTCGTCGAGGCTCCACTGGCGCGTCATCCGCCACAGCTCGCGCACCTCGGGATCGCCCTGGTCCCATTTGTGATAGATTTCACGAACTTCCGCCTGATAGGCTTCGCGTTGCGCGCCGCCTTCGGGGGTCTCGGCCTCCGTGGCTGCCAGCAGCCGGTTGGCTTCTGCGTAAACATCCGCCAGCCATTGGCCGCGCTCGAGTACGCTATCTGGCTCCTGGCCGAGATGGAATCGTTGATAGCACCAGAGGCATTGGATAACGCCGAGACCGAGGTCACCTGGATAGGATGCGCGCACCGTCTCAAAACCGGCAAATCCGAGGATCCTGGCCAGGCTTTCACCCAGGAGTGCGTTGCGGGCATGGCCAATATGGAATGAGTGATGGGTGTTGGGCTGCGCGAACTCGACCATCACCTTGTCAGGCTGGGGATCGCCCCGGCCGAAATCGGCTCTCTGCACCAGGATCGTGTCCACCACTGTTTGCGCATAGTAATCCGAGTCGACATATAGATTGAGGTAGCCGCGTACGACTTCGATGCGCTGGAACCCCTCGGGTGGTGCGAGCGCGGCTGCGAGCTGATCGCCAATCTCGTGGGCACGGGCGGCCACGTTGGCCACCCTGCCGGTGCGAGCTTCTGCCGCAGCCACTTGAAAGAGGACAGCCGTGCCGTAGCCCCACTCGCTCTTGAAGGGAATTGGATTCCAATCAATCGACTCGGGTGCTGGGAGACCCATTGAACGCAATTGGTCGGAGATCGATTGCGAAACTTCGTGCAGTTGTTTGTCAAACATGGTGGTTTGTCGCGCCCGGCGGATTATAGCATGTGCCAGCTGGGCAAGAAAAAACCACGACGCACCGATGGGCGCGCCGTGGCCTGGTTGCGTTCATCCCTGGTCGAGCTACTCAGCGGATGGATTGCGGTTAAGGAGCTTCATCAAGCGGCTCTTTCGGCGAGATGCGTTGTTGCGATGGATGATGCCCTTGGCGGCCGCTCGATCCAGCTCGCTGATGGCTGCCATGACGGCTTCCTTTGCAGCGGCCGAATCGCCCGCCTGTAGGGCTGTTCGCGCCAGCTTCACCTGTGAGCGGGCACGCGATCGGTACATCTTGTTGTGGGCGCGCAGTTTTTCGTTTTGCCGAATCCGCTTTTTTGCGGAGCGTGTGTTAGCCAAGGAACCCTCCAGAAGGCGAGCTTATCAAGCCTGAGAAACAGAGTTCTATTCTAGCCCATGCCCCTTCATCTGTCCAGCCCGACGCCCCAAGAGGGCGAAGTCGGTCGGATACGGCGCGGGCTCAGGCCCGCCTCGGTGCCAGCCGAGATGCGGCCGGTTGAAGGGGGAGCTCTAGGGTGAACATAGTGCCGCCGCCGTCACGGCCCTCTGCCCAAATACGGCCGCCGTGGGCTTCGACGGCCAGCTTGGCGAAGGCGAGCCCCAATCCAGTTCCGCGCCGTCGGCCCGCCACACCCGGTACCTGAACGAATGGCTCAAAGATCTGCTCCCGGAGGTCCTCCGGTATGCCTGGGCCCGTGTCCGAGACGGATATCTGGATCCGGTCGGCTGCGACTTCGAGGCTCACTTCAACCGAGCCGCCTGGGGGCGTGAATTTCAAGGCATTGTCGAGCAGGTTGATCAGGACGCGCCAGAGTTTCTCGCGGTCGGCCCGAAGCTCCGTCCCGTCAGCATTTGGGGCGTTGAGGGTAAGGAAGACGCTCTCTGCGTTGGCCTCGTTGACGTATGTCGCCACCAGGTCGGCCAGCAAGTCGCCAATCTCAATCGTTTCAAGAGAGATCGCCAGCTCGCCGGACTCCAACTTGGCGATGTCGAGCAGCGAATTCACAAGCCCCAGCATCTGGTCGACGCTGCGCCGGGATACGTTCAACGCCTGTGCCGGCGGCCCGCTGCGCCGCTGCTCCTCGGTTAGACTGTCTTCAAGGATCTTGAGTCCGCCAAGAAGGGTGGTCAGCGGGCTGCGTAAATCGTGGACGATCATCCCGGTGAGCTGCTCTCGGGTCTCGCTCAACTCAATGGCTTCGGAGATATCCCGCAGAACCACGAGCCACCCGATGAGGTCGGCGGTCTCATCGACCACAGGCGTGACGGTGCGCTCGATCGTCCGACGGGCTGGGGTCTTTCGCTCCAGGATGGTCGTTTCCCCGGCCCTGGAAGTGTGCCCTTGGGACGTACGGATGAGCGTCTCGAATTCTTCGGGAAGGTAGCCGAGGCGTTCGGCCAGATCGCCGTCCGGCGCAAGGATCATGTGTCCGATCCACTGGTCAAGTGGCAACCCGGTCAACGCTTCGAGCTGACGATTGGCGACCACCACCCGGCCGGCCTTGTCCAGCATGACCATGCCCTCTTGCGTCGAATTGAGGACTGCCAAGATGTGTTCCTGGCTTTCGCGAATGCGCCGGAACAGCTCGGTGTTCTCAAGGGCGATGGCTGCCTGGCTGGCGATGGTCTGGGCAGTGCGAATCTGATTGTCGTCGTAGCCGACGGCATCACGATGGTAGACCTCGACCAACCCGTTAGGCTGGCTTCCTATGACCAGAGGAATGGCGAGGAGCGACTTCGCATGGCGGACTTCTTCGAGATAGACATCGTCGGCTTCGGCAGTCCCCGAACCCGGCACCAGATGGACCGGGGATGACTCGATGACGCATCGGATCAATGCGGGGGAAATCTCTCTCGTGATCCATGCCGGCTCCGGTTTTCGGACCGGGCGTCCGTCTACCACCATTGCCAGGGTTTCCAGTTCCTGCCGATCTGATGCCCAGCGGAAGAGGCTGGCCCCATCGGCAGAGAGGGCCACTGCCAGGCTGTCGGCAGCCGCCATCGCCACTGAGCTGACATCCATGGTGTTGGCGATCTGAACCGATGCCTGGTACAGGAGAGACTGCTCCAGCAAGTTGTCTTCGAGCTGTTGATAGAGAGATGCATTGGTGATGGCCACCGCAGCGTGGGCTGCCAGCTGGGCCATGAAGCGTTCCTGTTCGGGGCCAAAGGCGTACGGAGCGCGAGCTCTCCACTGATATCAGGCCAATGTTCCTCCCCAACGGATGATCGGCGCGCTGAGAACACTCTTGGCTCGGTGTGAATGCCAAGGGACGCCGCTTTGGTCGCCTCCTCCCTGATCCAGGTAAATGATCTTTCCGCTTGCCAAGTTCTCCATGGATTGGCTGTCGTCAATAACGAGAATAGCCGGCAACGCCTCTCCGCCGTCCATTTCTCCGTAGCCTTGGCTCGCTACAACTTTGAGCTGGGATTTCTGGGATTCGAAAATCGCCAAGTATCCGGTGTCGGTCCCGGCGGCCACCAGCGAATGGTTCAGGATAGCCTTGAACAGCTCATCTGGTTCAAGCGTGGACGCCATCTCTCGGCCGATGGCTTCAAGCCTCGATAGTTGATCGACCTGGCGCTGAAGTGCCTGATCCGTGGCGGCGTGGGCCCGGGCATTGGCCACGGCCAAGGCCGCCTGGGCGACGAGCGTCTCCAGGAGCTCGAGTTGATCCAATGGGAGATTGGAAGGGGACGGGAAGTACACCGTTGCCAATCCGATCACACCGGATGGGGTGATGAGCGGGAGATCGGTGAAGGATCCAATTCCATCCTTCTTCAATAGATCGATCAGGCCCGGCTGTAGGTTTGTCTGATCGATATCGGCCACGTGCACCGGGCGTTTGAGTTGAACTCGCACGCGACCTGGCGGGGTCTGAGAGCGAAAGTGTCCGGCAAGCGTCAATAAGACGATCGCTCAAGCCTTCGGCGCTGGCCAAGAACATTCGGTCTCGGTCTTCGTCGATGAGGTGAATGGAGGCTTGGTGGCCTCCGCCGGTACGAATGAGCGCTTCACAAACCAGCGCCATGGCTTTGTCTGGATCCAGCGTCGAGCTGATGGAAGCCGTGATCTGGTTCAGCGTGGCCAGTGCCCGGGCCCTGCCCTGGGTCTGTTGATAGAGCACGGCGTTCTGGATGGCCACGGCGGCCTGGCCGGCAATCGTCTCCAGAATCGCTTGATCATCCTCGGAAAGGGATTGACCGGCCCGAGTATGGAAGATGGCGAGGCAGCCGATCACCCGGCTCGGGTCGACCAGGGGCACACCCAGCCAGGCTTCGGGTGCGTTGCTAAGCTCGGGCAAGCCCATCTCCCTCAGCGCCTGAGGGGCATTGCTGGGGATGAGGATCGGTTCGCCCGAGAGGACCACTCGGTCGGTCAGCCGGTCACTCAGGGGCCTCGAAACCCACTGCTGTTGACTTCCGCCCTTGACCGCCAGCGGATAAGTAAGCGTCTTGCGCCTCGGGCTGGTACAACGCCACGTAGAAGTTGTCAACATGCAGCAGAGATTCGACCTGGGCGTAGATAGCCGAGAGAAGCTGCTCCAGGTCAAGGCTGACAGGCAGCACCTGGCTTACCTGTCCCAAGCTCGAAAGTTGCTGCACTTTGCGCTTGAGGGTGCGTTCGCTAAGAGTCATGCCGCGGATGAGCGGTGCAACCACCGCCATGCCGCCGCCGAATACGAGCAGGGCGGGTTCGCCCAGCGCGGTGTAGGCCACGGCCGTAAAGATGGCATACGGGATGGGGAGTCCTGCGACGAGGACGATCAGTGTGGCAAGCTCGGTGCGATCAAGGCGGCGCGTCTTGGTCAGGGCCTGAGTCGATCCAAAACAGGATCAGGAATGCGCTCATGAACGACGCGCTCAGCGCCAGCGCCGTGCCCGTGTCGATCGGATCGCCCCCGGTTGTCAGGCGGCTTCCTCCGACTGCCTGGTAGGCGGCCAGTCCGGCGGCAAGGCTGATGACCTGTTGGCTGGAAGTAGTCACCCAAGCTCGAATGCGCGCACCGGGGGGATTCCCCCGTCCTGGCCGACGGATCCCAATAGCCGCGCGCCAGGTATCCAACGCCAAGACCGGCCACCAACGTCAGAAGGGCAGGAAGACGGGCCGAGAATAAGACCCATCACGATGCTTACGGTATGTGACAGGTCAATCTCGGCTTGACCGACCGGGACAGGTGAGTTGGCCAGCACGGCGATCAGCGCGAAACCAATGATGACCGCCGTCCAGTCGAAAGGCATGGGTACCCGGCCGAAGGCCGCGAAGAGCCCAATGGCGGCAAGGCTGCCTGTTCCCAGGATCCACCACAGGTGAGGTCTCAGCTGCTCATACATGGGGATGCCGTTCTATCTGCCTGCCAACCTCGAAGCGAGGGTCCACCGCTCCGCTCAAGGGGTAGGCGAGGGCGTGGCAGAGGCGCCCGGGATCGGCGAGGCGGCATTGGTGGAACTGGGCGCGGGGGACTCCCCGTTTAGAATTGCCATATGCGTCTCAGCTATGGCACGGAGATCATCCGAGATGCCCGGCGTGTCCAGAATCCAGCCCCAGTTCCGCTTGGCCTCATCGATCAGGGGTGGGTTGGTTGCCTCATAAACCTGGGCCCTCAGCGCATAGCCCTAGCGCCTTCTTGGTGTTGTCAGGCGTGAAGGCGATGGCCGGATTGGCGATCTTGAGCGAATCGACATAGCGGTTGAGGAAGAAATAGGCCCGGGCCAGGTTGTAGTCGAGGCGGAAGGTCTCCGAGCCGTACTGACGGGCCTTCAACAAGTCTGCCAGGGCATCCTGGTACAGGCCGAGGTCGATCTCGGCCTGGCCCCGGGCGACAAAGCCGACGGCGTACTTGTCGTTGATCTCCAGTGCCCGAGTGGCGGAGGCAAGCGCCGAGTTCCTGTCCCCCGTGCCGTATTCGGCCAAGGAAAGGTAGCCCCATCCTTCCGGGTCGTCCGGGCGGAGCACGGAATAGGTCTTCAAGGGCCAAAGCGCATTGCTGTAGTCGTCCAGAGCCACCGAGGCTTTACCGATGGCCAGGTAGCCCGACAGATTGGTGGGATCGGCTGCGCTCCCTACAATGGCGTTCTTAAGCGCGTCTTCGTACTCGTTGCGGTTGAACTGGGCTTGACTGAGGAGAATGGAGATCCGCGGCGTCCGAACGCCGTTGGCGACAGCCTCCTGCAGGATCTCTTCCATCGTCTTCCACAGACGCAAGGAGGAGAAGAAGGTCGCCTCCTCGATGTAGGGATCGATCAGCGAAGGGTCCTTCTCGATCGCGCTGTCGAAGTCCGGAGGCAGATCGCCGGCCTTGATCTCAACATTGGACCGCCGGAGCAGATCCAGCCTCGCTCGCCCTCTTCCCAAGTAGGCCGGGGCGTAGTTCGGATCCAGCAGTATGGCGGAGTTGTAGACCGTCGTCGACTGACCGGGCTGGCCGTTCAGCCTGAGGGCCTCGGCCTTGAAGTAGTAGGGATCAGGAAGCTTGGAGTCCAGAGTGATGACCTGGTCCATGAAGTCGATGGCATCCTGGTAGCGACCCGCCGTAAGTGCTGCCAGCCCGGAGGCGTAGGCTTCGTAGTTGGGCCGGGGCGTGATGCCGATCATTGGGGTGGCTGTGGGTGTGGCTTCGACCAGGAATTCGATGGGCGTGCCGGCCAACTCGGACGGAACGGGGGTGCGGTAGATGCGCGTCTCGACCGGTACGGGCGTCAACGTTGCCGTGGGCTCAAGCGGCGTTGCGGTTGAGGTGGCGGTCAGCGGGGGAAGCGTTGGGGCCAAAATGGGAGAACTGGGGCGGAAACGATAGGTCAGGGCGAATCCGACGACGGCCATCAATCCCAGCAGGGCAACGACACCCGTGCCCACCGTCCGCCAATGGATGTTCACGCTCGGACGGGAAGGCGCCCGCGGCGCGGCCACGGCCTGACTGCGGGGGATCCTCATCGATCGATCGGGGCTGGGCGCGGGGCGAGCACCCAGCACTACCAGCCCTCGAATGGCCGCCCGATTAGTCGGGTCTATGTTAAGGGCCGACTTCGAGGCAGTAGATTCGCTCCCGAGTGCGTATCGACCACGGCGCTCATCCAAATCCAGTACTCGGCGTTGGCCGAGTTGGAACGGAGCAGCCGGGATAGAAGGTCCCTTGCCCGAGAACGATCTCCCGTTCGAGCAGCCCCGATCGCCTCTGTGAGCATGGATTGGGTCGGATTGACCACCTTAAAGTCCCTCTCCGATTCCTTGGGTGTCTACTATAGCGCCTATCAGATACGGACGCTATCCTACCTTGGTATAATCAGCCGCCGTGTCCCGCTCGCGCTGTCTATGCCTCTTGGCACAAGCCGTATGCCTGCTTCTGGCCGGTTGTTCTGGGGAGAACGTCCAGGCATCACCAGAAGCCACCGCCAGCCTTGCGGCTTTCTCGTCGGCCACGCCGACCCGTACACCCACCCCATGGGTCGCCACGCCAGTAGAAACGGTGGAACTCGAGCCGTCTCCCACACCGTTTGTGCATGTTGTCACAAAAGGGGAAACTCTGCTGGCAATCGCCATCAAGTATGGGGTGGAGCTGGATCAGCTGCTGGCGGCCAATCCCAACGTCGATCCTCATTTCCTGTCCGTTGGACAGAGCCTGCGCATTCCGGGCCCCAACGGTGAGCCCGTGCAGAGCCTGCTGCCTACATCCACGCCCATGCCGCTCGCCTTGTCGTCTACGCGCTGCTACCCGACGCCTTCTCAGAAGATCATCTGTCTGGTGACGGTGAGCAATCCAAGCGATTTCGCGGTGGAGGCGGTGACGGGCCAGATTACCCTGCTCACATCGGCCGCAGGCAGCGTGGACAGCCATCTCGCCTATGCTCCCTTGAACCTGTTGCCCCCCGGAGGCGAGCTGCCGCTGACCACGACTTTCGATCTGCCGGAAGATCACCTTGCGGGCGCCCGCACCGAGATCAGGAGTGCTGTTGAGGCTCAGACCCCGTCGGACCGCTATCTGCATGTCGATGTGGGCGAGCCTGATGAGAGCTTCTCGGATTCTCGGCGACAGGCCAGGATCGAAGGCGTCCTGACCGTTTCCGCAACCCCCGATTCGGGCGATTGGCGGGAAGGGCTCCTGGCGATCGCCTACGACCATTCCGGGGCCATTGTCGGCTTCGCCAAGTGGGAGTCGGGCGAGGCTGCGATTCACAATGAACATCTGACCTTCTCGCTGGATGTCTATAGCTTGGGCCCGTCCATTGACCACATCGATTATGTGGCCGAAGCCCGCCTTCTCGTTCCCATCTCAGAAACGCCAGCCCCATGATCGGCGGCGGATGACAAACAGCCTCGGCGATCACGATGACCCACGCGATAACGTGCACGGACCGTGCCTGAAGGGCCGATTGGGGCCAACCCCCGGGTCCAGGACAAGAGTCGATCATCCAATAGTCGAAATCTCTTCTTAGGTTAGAATCCACGTCGTCATGACACACATTGCCAGCCTCGATCTCGAAGAACGCCAACGTTTGCGTGTGCTGCTGGATGAGCAATCAGCGGGCGATGCAGCCGCCGAGTACTACGCCTTGCACCACCCAAGTGACAAGACGAGGATCTACACCGTCGGCAGCAACCAAGGACAGCCCAACGGGTTCATCGTCGTCGCCCGGACCGGACTTGACCTATTCCGGCCCCTTTTGGTTCCGTTTGTCGGCCAATCCGAGGCGCTGGATGCTTTGCTGGCCCAGGTCGTTCCCGAGATCGGAGCTGGAATCCTGCGGCTCCCAGCCCCGCAGCTTCCGTGGCTCGAGGGTGTGGTCGCCGTGGAAGAGTGCACGAAGTTCGAAATTCTACGCTTGGCCCCGGACCAGTTCGAGCCGACGCTGAACGTATTGGTCGTCGAATCGCCGACACCGGACGGCAATCCCCGCTATGAGGTCCGGACAGCCGATGGTGAGTTTGCGGCGGCTGGCTTGAACTGGATGGGAGCACGCTTCGCCGAGATCTACATGCAATCCTCCGACGGAGCCCGGCGCAGGCGCCTGACCCGTTCGGTGATGTCCGCCATGCTTGGCAGGCTGATGGGTCAACAGCGCCATCCACTGTACCTGGTGCGCGAGGCTGACCCTGTGGCCCGGACCGAGGCATTTCAGCTGGGGTTCCGGCCGACCGGACTTTCGGTGGTGGTGGCGGAAATCCACGCTCTGGACAACTCGCCGCTTGGCTAGGGAGGTCGTTTGATCCAAGCTACGCATCACTTTCCCAAGGATTTCCTGTGGGGGACGGCGACGTCCGCTCACCAGGTCGAAGGGGGACAACCAGGCCAACGACTGGTGGGCGTGGGAAGCCGAGGCGGGCCGGATCAAGGAAGGGCATCGGTCAGGCAACGCCTGCGAATGGTGGGAACGGACGCTGGCAAGAGGATCTGGACCGGGCGGCGGAGGGTGGCCAAAATGCCCACCGGCTGTCGGTGGAATGGAGCCGGATCGAGCCCGAGCCGGGGAAATGGGACAGCGTCCGCGCTGGATCACTACGAGCAGATCATCCAGGGTGCCTTGGATCGCGGCATCTGATGCCGATGGTTACCCTGCACCATTTCACCAATCCGGCGTGGTTTCTTGAACAGGGGGGTTGGACCGAATCAGGTTCGATTGCGCAGTTCGAACAGTTCGCAGCCAAGGTTGCCGAGTCGCCTCCAGGACCGGGTGGGGTTGTGGGTCACGATCAACGAGCCAAATGTGTACGCCTACAGTGCATACTCATCGGGTGTGTTTCCCCCAGGTGAGCGAGATCTGCAGATGGCCATTCGGGTGATGGCCAATATGACCCGCGCCCACGCCGCCGCCTACCGGGCCATCCACACCATTCAGTCCGAGGCCCTGGTCGGCATCGCCCACCACTTTCGCGGGATGCGGCCGGCGCGTGCCTACAACCCCCTTGATCGGATGGTGGCGGGCCTAAGGTCCAGGGCCTTCAACGATGCCATTCCTCGGGCACTCCGGGACGGCGACTTCCGACTCCTGTGGCACAGAGAACGGATCCCGGAAGCCAAGGGATCCCAGGATTTTGTCGGTTTGAACTACTACACCGAGGAGCGGGTAGCGTTCTCCCCGAGCCACTCCGTCGGAGTTGTTCGGTCTAGGGCAGCTTCTCCCCACAGGCCGATCTCAGTCCGACCGGCTTCATCGCCAACGAGCCGCAAGGGTTTCTGGCGGGCGCTGACATGGGCCCATGCCTTCAGGCTCCCGATCTATGTGACCGAAAATGGTGCTGAAGACCCGTACGGAGGATTCCGGCCACGCTATCTGGCCGGTCACGTCCGGCAGCTCTGGCGGGCGACCAACCTAGCTGGCAGGTCGGCGGCTATTTCCACTGGAGCCTGGTTGACAACTTCGAGTGGGAACGGGGTTGGACCCAGCGATGGGGGTTGTGGGCACTGGACCCCGAGACGCCAGGCTCGCACCAAGCGTCCCAGCGCCGATTTCTATGCGGAGATCTGTCGCGAGAACGGGCTATCGACCGACATGGTCGCCCGTTACGCTCCTGAAGCGCTGTCCAAGCTGTTCCCTGTCGACGATCCCGGGCAGCTGGCGGCAGGCGCCAGTTTCTAGCCCGGGCAGGCGAATGCTCATGTCTGACCTCGCGTCATCGCCACCGGCGTCTGCCCAAAGTGGCTTCTTGCTCGCATGCGTCGCGCTGTTCTCGTCCTGCTCAGCCCTGGATGATGCTTCCGGCCGGATAGCTCTCGCCCGAGCGAGACCTGCCGGGCACTCCGTCAGCAAGACGCACCCTTCCAACTCCCCTTCGCTCTGCCCGCCGGGACCCTCCACCTGGCTTCTCATTCAGCCGTACGGCAACACAGTGTTTGCGTATCGTCTGAGGACTTCCATGTACGTTTCCGGGCAGGGGTTTCACTTTGGGATTGATCTTGGCGCCGCGCTGTGGGACACCTGTGGTGGCCATCGGCGCCGGGACGGTGGTCGAAGTAGACAGCCCCGCCCACGGGGCCGGCCCGCACAACCTGATGATCGACCATCCCAACGGCTACGCCTCCTTCTACGGCCATCTCCTCGAGCGTCCCAGCCTCCACGCTCGGTCAGGATGGTGCAGGCCGGGCAGGAGGTCGCACTGTCCGGCGACCCGGACGGCACCTGCACCTCGCGCCCGCATCTGCACCTGGAGATCCGGGACGCCCCGAGCCATCGGCACGCCTTCAATCCTATTCCGTTGATCGATGCCGACTGGAATCGGATCGCCCTTGCCAGCGGAGGTCCGCTGCGCTTTGAGCAGAATCTGGAGGCACCTCAAACCTGGCAGAGCCTTTATGACCAGCCGGATGTCACGTTCGGCGGGAGAACTGCTCAATGCCTACAACTCTGCCTGGCCGCCCGAGCGCTAGAGGCCAGTTGCGGGCTTGCCTTGACCGCGCTGCTGGCCACGCGGCCTGGGTTCGTGCGATTTTTCACAAACGGTGCCCGGCGCGGCGGTACCTGCAGCCGGAAGCCACCGCCAGCGCCTCGTAACGACGGTTGGCCCGATGGTCGACATCCACCGCGGCCGCCCGGGACGGGACCAACGTGACAGCGTTGACGGCGCACCCCTCATCCAGCGCCTCCGCCACTCGCTGACTTCCGGCGGATGCTGCGTGCTGCCGTTTTGGGGCCCGGATTCGGCAGGGATCTACTTCCTCGATCGCCCAGCGGGCGGGTCGATGGGGACCTATCGGGTGGACCTTGAAGGTGGTCCCCCTTCGCTGGTCGAGCCCGGTGCCGCCGTCTTCTCATCCGGACATGAACTGGATGGCAAAAGACGTCCGTGGCGCTATAGAAGTCATCAACCGCAGCTCGGGGGAGACGTGGTCGGTGCCCTCCCAGGGGCGCATGGTCCGATTTTCACCTCAGGCTGATTGGTTGACGTGGCAGATCCAGTCGAGCGATGTGGCTAACCTGGATCGCAGGCGATGGAGACTCATGCTAGGGTCGACTCGGCACGCGCGAGGTCACGTCGCCTTTGGCCGGCATTGGCGGCGGCTTCATCGGCTGGGGCCAATCCGAGAGCCACGCTCTTGTTCTCGGGGAGGCAGGAAATGGCAGGGCCGGTGGGACTGTGGCGATCGCCGCTCGATGGATCCGACCCAGTGTTGATCTTTGCCGATGAGGGGATCCGCAGCCCTGTCGTGTCTCCCGAAGGCGGGTGGGTGGCAGCTGACGGTGGCCTTCTCCGGTGATCCAGTCACAGGATGGTCTGTGGATCGTTTCGACCCGCGGCGGTGGGTCTTTCAAGGCGCCGCAATTCGGCGCGTATCGGTGGCGAGATGAGGGTCACCTGCTGGTCATCCCACTCGACAACGGGCGAACGCCGATCCGACTGATCCAAGTTGATGGAGCCTTGGCCAGGCTCAGGCGCTGGAACTCGACTCCGACGCCCTTGGCGCCATCGCCAATAACACTTGGGAAGTCTCACCCGATGGGCAATGGCTGGTCTACCAATCGGCATCTGACGGGAATCTGTGGCTCGTGCGCCTTCCGGGCGATGCCAAGGGCCCATGATATAATCGCGCCGCTGACCGCAGCTGGTCAGGAAATCACGGAGAGGTAGCGTAGTCTGGCCTAACGCGCGCGCCTGGAGAGCGCGTGAGCCGTAAGGCTCCGTGGGTTCGAATCCCACCCTCTCCGCCAGCAGACACCGCTGGCGCGGTGTCGGTTTTTGTCGGGAATCGCGTTGACACGCACGGTGCGGCGCGATATCCTGCGATCGCCGTCCGGGTCGGTCCGGCGCGGCGGAGCGCTCCGAACCCCGTCAGGTCCGAAAGGAAGCAGCGGTAAGGGGCAGTCTCCGGGTGCCGCCGGTTGCCGGCCCGGATTGGCATTCTCCCTCACCACATTGGTCAAGAATCGGCTTGTCGTATGTATGCGAGCCGTCCCGCTCCGGCGCCAGATGACGGTCGGTCTTCGTCTGGTATACTCCCGCGCGAGATGCCTTTACCGACGGTCGAACAGCGGCTTTCGAGCCCCTGGATATCACGTGCCGCCGCAGCAGCGGGCCTGGCCGGGCTGGTTCTGGTCTACCTGGCCACTCAGCGGACTTTTACGGTCCAGGCGGGCGGGCTACAGCGCACATTACGTGACTCACGCCGCTACCGTAGCTCAGGCCCTTCAAGACGCAGGGTTGACGTTGCACGCCGGTGACGTTGTCTTCCCGGATTTAGCGTCGGCAATGCGTCAGGGGATGACGATCGATGTGCGGCGCGCCATTCAGGTGGAGGTCGTTTCCACGGGCGGGCGGCATACGGTGCGGACCACCAGTTGGGTCCCCGAGAATATCCTGGCGATGGCCGGGATTAAGGTCTTCCCCGGGGATCGCATTCTGGCCGACGGCCTGCCGGTTCACGATCCGGGCATCCCGCTGGCAGAGCCACCGGCGCGACTCTCTTGGTCCCCCGGAACCGACCTGACCGTCGATACCGGATCCGGGAAGTACCATTTCAGGACTTCGGCGGCCACGGTTGAAGGAGCGCTTGAGGAGGCGGGGTTCAAAGTATATGCGGCCGACTCACTTTCACCTGGCCCGTCGACGCCCATTGAAGGTCCTATGACTGTGGCGGTCCACCCATCGCGTGAGCTGCAGATTGCGGTGGACGGCGAGACGGTTCACGCTCGCGCCTCGGCCAGGACGGTAGGGGAAGCACTGGCGCAGGCGGGCATATCCCTCGTGGGCCTGGATTACGCCCGGCCCGCCGTCGACGAACCGATCCCTTCGGATGCCAAGATCAGCCGTTGTCCGCGTCTCCGAACAGGTCAAGGTAGAGCTGACCCCGGTTTCCTTTGAAACCCAGTATCAGCCCTTGGGCGACGTGGAGATCGACCAGCAGAAGTTGATCAAAGCCGGCGCCTACGGCGTGGAAGCTCATCAGGTGCGGGTGCGCTACGAGGATGGGGAAGAAACGGGCCGTATCGAAGAGGGCTCATGGCTTGCCAAAGCACCGGACCCGAGGGTTGTGGGTTACGGGACCAACATCGTCATCCGCAGAGTCTCGACCGAGGATGGCACGATCGAGTATTGGCGGGCTGTCCAGATGTGGGCCACGTCCTACTCCGCCTCTCGGGCCGGCGTATCGCCCGATGCGCCGCAATTTCGGGATCACGGCCTCGGGTAAGCCGCTGACCAAGGGTCTGGTGGCGATTGATCGCCGCTACATTCCGTTTGGCACCCAAATGTACGTTCCAGGCTACGGCTATGCACTGGCAGCCGACACCGGCGGCGGGGTGAAGGGGCGCTGGATCGACCTGGGCTACGACGATGACAACTATGTCTCCTGGCATCAGTACGTGACGGTCTACTTCTTGACTCCCGTCCCTCCTGGAAGGCAGCATCGTCTGGATCTTCCCACCCTAATGGACCCCGGTCTCAGATCGGTTACCGATTGGAGGGCGCTGGCAAGGCGCCACGGGGTGCGCCCCGACAAACGGCTGGGCCAGCACTTTCTCCTTGATCCGACCACCCTGCGCAAGATCGTAGCGGCTGCCGGCCCAGCTCCGGATGAGACCGTCCTTGAAATTGGAGCGGGGGTGGGGACGTTAACCTGCGCCCTGGCCGAACAGGCCGCACGAAGTCATCGCTATCGAATACGACCAGCGCCTCCAGCCGGCACTTGCGGAGGCCGTTGGGGATCTCGACAACGTCCTGTTGGTGGCCGACGACGTGCTTGCGGTGGATTTGGATGAACTTGTCGTCCAGGGGCCGTACGCTGTGGTTGGGAACATCCCCTACAACATCACTTCGGCTGTCATCCGGAAGGTGATGGAAGCGCGCCAGCCTGCCAGGACAGTGGTCCTCACAATCCAGGAGGAAGTGGCCAGCCGGATTACGAGCGGGCCGGGAGAGATGAGCCTGCTTGCGTTGAGTGTCCAGTTGTATGGGGAGCCCAAGCTGGTGCTCCGTATCGGACGGGGGCAGTTTTGGCCCGTCCCTGACGTCGACTCGGCGGTCATTCGCATAGACATGGACAAAACCGGAGGCAGACCGGCGGAGCAAATCGATCGCATCTTCATCTTGGCTCGAGCCGGGTTTGGTCAGCGGCGCAAACAGTTGAAGAACGCACTTTCCATCGGCCTGTCGGTGCCTTCGGGGACAGCTGCCAGTTGGCTTGAAGCGGCGGGCATCCACCCACAACGCCGTGCCCAGAGTCTTACATTGGAAGAGTGGGAGCGATTGGCGGCATCTTCGGAAGGTGAACTCACGTTGAGTTGATCGGAGGCCTATGCGGTGGTTGTCGCCCGTGGGCCGGTTTAGCCGTCTTGTCGCTGATCGGGGCCTAGGGAACCGTATTTGAAAAGAAGCTGCCATACGCGGAGGGCGGCTTCTATCTGGATCTTGAAAGACATCTTGGATTGACCAATGCGGCGATCCTCGAAGTAGATGGGCCTCTCGATCAGCTTGTAGCCCAGCTTGTAGGCCAGGTAGGCCATTTCCACCTGAAATACGTACCCATTCGAGCGCACATTGTCCAAGGGCATCCCCCGCAGCGTGTCACTCCGCCATACGCGAAAACCACCCGTAGCATCGAGGATCGGCAACCCTAGGATTGTTCTGGCATAGGCATTGCCAAACCAGGATAAGAAAACGCGACCAATCCCCCACCGCTCATCCAATCTGCCGTCTGATACATAGCGCGAACCGAAGACGGCGTCTGCATCCACAAGCGTGTTCAGAAAGCCTGGGATGTAGTCAGGCGAATGGGAGAAGTCGGCATCCATCTGTGCCACCGCTTCCGCTCCGTCAGCCAGGGCGGTCTGGAAACCCTCCAGATATGCGCTTCCAAGTCCCATCTTGCCGGTTCTATGGATGACCGACATGCGAGCGGGATAGTGCTCACACAGCGAGTTGGCGATGGCGCCCGTGCCGTCCGGGGAGGCGTCATCCACCACCAGAAGCTTCAAACCTTCGATCGGGAGCGCCCAGAGTTGGGCAGCCAGGGCAGGGAGATTCTCAGCTTCATTGTAGGTCGGGATGACAACGGTGAGCGGGGTCATGTCAGGGCGTCGTGGAGCAGGAACGTCCCACGGAAGTGAATCGATGGATTTGCCGAAGCGGGGATGCCATGGAGATCTAGAGGGGCTGTTTGTTGATACGGAACTGGCAGGCGTTGTCCCCCATCGCGGCGCAGTGCGTCTCAACAACCTCGTAGGTCCTACCGCCTGTGAGCCAGCGGAGGCACTCCTCCAGCCATCCGGTGACAGCATGGCAAATTGGCTCGGTGGCCTTCTGACCCCAACAGGCTGGGCATCGGTTGACGACGACAGTGTAGTGGTCGCCAGTGGCTTGTACGGTCGTCTTTTGGTCGCTCAATTCCTCCAGCGCAGAGGCGATCGCCGGAAGGCCCTGGTCCAGGGCAGCCTCCAAAGACGGCTGGCGCTCGACAAGCTCTTTCAACTGGGAGAACACTTGAAGTTCATTCAGCGGGCCGGCGATGCTCACCCAGGCTGACCTTCGTGCCAAGCCGCGCCCACCTCGCGGACCATACATGATCATCAGGGTGGCGTTGATGGCCGAAAAGGCGCTGAAATCAACCGAACGCTCTAGATCGTCTGGAGGGTAGTTGCCCACCCACTTATGAAGCCCGGCCAGGTTGAGCACGGCGCTGACCCCATTGTGACCCATGACATCTTCCATGGCCAGGAGGAAATTGCGAACGACCTTGTTCGGGTAGAAGTACCCGCTGGAAGAAGCTGAGAGCACTCTGGGGTCATCCGACCTGATCAGAGCTGTTTCTCCAGGTCTTCGGCGGCTCGCCGCATATCAAGGAAGAGGAGCCCTAGCTTGGCCTGTTCACGGGCAAGCACCGTGAGGACGGCTTCGTTTCCCACCGAGGTCAGTATGACGTACCCCGACTCGCCCTTGATGTACACCTGCTCCAGGCCGCCCCGTCCCAATTCACCTGCAATTCGCTCGCCCAAGGAGAGCATGGCGGCCGACATGGCAGACACCCGGTCCTCTTCAACGTCGCTGGGCAGGGCGGAGGCCATGGTTAAGCCATCAACGCTTACGACGGCCGAGGCCTCGACGTCCGGCGAAGAAGCCTGGAGATCGCGGAGACGCTCCACCATCAGCTCAGTTCGTGATTTGGTCAAGTCGCGCTCCTGTTGGCGATCGAGCAGAGTCGGGCGCTCTAGCGAGCGGCGGTAATGTAGCATACCGGTGAATCCGCGTCAAGATGACTATGGACGGAGAGCCACGTCGGCGCTTGATACAGCCGTAGGGATCAGGCTGCCGTCAACGCCGTCACTCGACCGGAAACGGCAGACGCTCTTCGTCGGTCTGTCCGACCGGAGCCTGCTCCGACAATCGCCGGGTGATGAGGGGCAAGCCGACGAAGGCCAGCAGGCTCAAAAGACCAAGCAGGACCACCCCTCCCAAAGTCAGCAGGTTTTCCAAATTGGGAGGAGCGATAGATGACAGGCCAAATTCTGAGCCAAGCTGCGCCACTCCCAGGCTGACGGCGCTCAGATTCCACAGGCCATGCAGGCAGATGGCGGTCAGGTACGCCAGAGGCAGCCGCCAAAATCTCCGTCTCACCACCGCCTCAGCCAGGCCCCATGCTGTAATACCAGTGGCCAAGGCGTGCATCATCGAGGCGCCGCCGCGGACGAGGGCAGTGGAGAACCAGGACACATCTGGCTGTGTCAGAAACATGCCTTCGACCAGCGCAAAACCGAGCCCGCCCAAGGCGCCGCCGATAAAGGCTTGGGAAGGGCTTGGTGATCGCGAAAGCATGGGCCAAACTGCGATCGACTTGAGTCCCTCTTCGACAATAGGGACGAGGATCGAGAGGAAGATTAGCGCAAGGACGATCACCCAGGGCTCGGAGATCGCTTGGGTGATCAGGTCGGACGGGGGCTGGCTGAATAAGCGGCCTGGCGGTCCCTGAAGCTGGCGCAGCAGCTGTTGCCCGCCTGGGGTGAGCATCATACCGCCGACCAGGATGAAAATGCCCGCAATTAGGAGCACAAGTTCGACAATGAAAGCCAAGGTCGGGAATCAACCACAGCCCAAGCAAGAAGTGTCCCCAGGCGCGCATGGCGGAAATCGCCTGTCCCGATTGCTGAATCAGGACTGCCATGCCAAGAATTGGCCCGCCAAGCGTCAGGACTTGGGCGAGCGTACCGAGGAGGGGTGGTCCAACCTGCTTCTCAAATAGCAGGTATCCCAGCGCGAGGCCAAACGGATATAGGGCGAACGCTGCCAGCCAAGCCCTCCGGGGGACTCTCGGGGGGTCTGCCAGCTTGAGCCACAGGAGGCGCGTCCCCATGACGAAAGCCGGCAATCCGGCGATGGCGATCACGGCCAGGGCTAAGCTGGACCAAATGCCATAGAACCCGGCCTGCGCGTCGCCTCCGAGGTAGTCGGTCAATGCCAGGGTTCCGAACACAAGTGTCAATCCACTGCTGAGGGCAAACCCGAGCCCGGCATAACCTACAACCGCCACGGTCTCCCAGGTGGCCCGTCTCCCGGTCGTCATCGGGCTTCAATCGCAATCGACTGTATCGTCAATTGTGGCTCAGCCAAGAGGTCGTCGAGGGGGCTTCTCTCGGAGAGACCGGCCAAGATGTCTATCCCCTGGGTAACCCTGCCCAAGACTGTGTGCGTCTCGTCATACTCCGGCAGGGGGACGAGCCCCACGAAGAAACGCGAGCCGTTGATTTCGGGACTCTGTGGGGATTATGCCAACCATGCCGGCGCGATCGAAGTTGCGCTCCGCGTCGGTTTCCACTGCATAGTGGTAGCCTGCGTCACCCAGGCCCGTCCAACTGGGGTCGCCCAATCCGACCCACTGCCCGGGTACAACCTGGTAGGCTCCCGCACCCACATACCAGCCCTGCTGGGCCAGGGTGACGAAGCTGGCAACGGCCATCGGCGCCGTGTCGGGATACAGCTGAATTTGGATCTCCCCCCGGTTTGTTCGGAGCCGCGCCAGATAGTCTTTGCCGGGCTGAAGTTCCACTGCCGGGTAGACGGCGGATTGTCGTGCCTGCAGAATTCCCAGCCTTACGGCTGCCTCCAGTTGGATTTCGTCACCGGCCAGAAGGAAGGGACGGCCGTTGAGCAGGACGAACGGAACCCCCGGGATGCCACTCGCCTGTGATTCGGCGTATCGTTCTCTGATTTGGTTCGCGAGCGTGGGATCGTCGAGATCTCGTTTGAGGGCTTCAGGGTCCAACCCCATGGCCTGGGCCTGCTCGATGGCCCAGGTCCTGAACCGATCCGGGTCCATGTCCTGCCAAACATCGTACTTCTCAACCAGGAGATCGTGCACGGGCCAGAAGGCACCCTGGCGACCGGCCGCATCGGCCAATTCTGCCGCAAGGTCGGCCTTGTCCTCGACTGTTGAGAGGGGAAATGGGCGATAGACCTGCCGGAGCTCTTCCGGATGTCGCTCAAACACGTTGACCATCGACCGCGCGGCTGCGTTGCACGGGGCGCACTGGAAGTCCATGTAGGCCACCAAGGTTACGGGGGCAGAGGCTGGACCCCGTTGCCAGTCACGGCTCGAGGGCGTGGGTAGGGGCGCCAGGCTGGGAGTGAGAGTTATCGGTATCCCGGCGGAGTTGCTACCAACGGTGACGCTGGAGGTCGGGCCCAGCGCGGGTGCCGTCCGGCGCGGCGGGTTTGGAGGCGACGGGGCGACCGTTGCCGTCTGGCAGGCGGACAGGACCACCGCCAGGGCGAGCGAGCCCAGAAGTGCTGGTGGCCGATGGCGGGTCATCGATTGCCGTTGGAGGAATTCGACATGCCCGCCTGGCGCGGTCCGACTGCGAGTGTGGGTCGAGACTGTTCCATCGACTGCACCTTGCCGTATCCTCGCATGACGAGGGCGCCTCCTGGCTCCACTCGAATTGCTCCATAGATGGCTGAGCCTGGCCTCAGCCTTCTTCGATCGAAATTCAGATCAGGCCGGCCTCCGGGGCGATCTGACGAGCTCTCCTGGGCGAGGTTGGGGTAGACGCATTCTAGCAGGTATTGTGGCAGGCGACGTCGATCGGATTGAGGGGTTCGGCGCGATGCGGTATGCTTAGACCTCCAGAGGGGGTGGTTGGGTCCCGGTGGGCTCCCCGGTCTTCAAAATCGGTGGCGGGCCGCTCAGCGGTCCGCGGTGGGTTCGACTCCCATCCACTCCCGCCTACTTTGTTGGTAGACACAGGTGACATATGGACAACCCGTTGGTTGAGATCGATCCCCTGAGGGATCTGCGTTCACAAGTTGAACAGGTCATGCAGATCGAAGACGTCACGCGAGGCGACCGGCAGCTCGGCTTCTCGGTGCGTTTCCGAGGCCGCCTCATGCAAGAGGCAGACTTGGTATTCGATCGCCTTGAGCCGATCTTTGAGCGACAGGGGATGACGCTGCTCTTCCGTGAAGAGTCTCATCAACACGTAATCCTTGGCGTAGACGGTCTTGTGCGCCCAACGCCCTCCGACTCAAGGGTCAACATCGCCTTGTTTGTGGTTACCTTGCTGAGCGTGATCTACACCGGAGTGGTTTTCGCCAACGTAAACACCTATTCGGCATCGTTCACACAACCCAATCTGAGCACGACCGCCGGAATCGTCGACCTCATTCTGGGGGGGCTGCCCTTCGGACTGGCCCTGATGGCGATTCTGCTCGCACACGAATTTGGTCACTATCTCGCCGCCCGCCATCACAAGACCTCGGTAACGCTTCCCTACTTCCTGCCGCTGCCACCTCCGCTAAGCCCACTGGGCACCTTGGGGGCCTTCATCAGGTTGAAATCCCTCCCCAAGAACCGCAAACAGCTTTTGGACATAGGCTTGGCGGGCCCTTTGGCCGGCTTCGTGGTGGCCGTGCCGATCCTTCTGGTGGGGGTCTACCTGTCCAAGGTCATGCCGCTGCCGGCCGGGCCGTCGAGCGCAGGCAGCATGATGATGGAAGGTAATTCGCTGCTCTATCTGGCGGCCAAGTATGTCATCAAGGGGCAGCTCCTACCAGCGCCGGCCTCGTTCGGTGGCGCCGGACCGTTGGTCTACTGGCTGCGTTACTTCTTCTCCGGATCGCCGATCCCCTACGGCGGACAAGACATTATCATCCACCCCCTGGCCTGGGCGGGTTGGGCGGGTTTGCTTGTGACTGCCCTCAATCTGCTCCCCGCTGGGCAGCTAGACGGAGGCCATCTCGTCTATGTGCTCTTTGGGCGGAAGGTGAGCCTGGCGTGGCCGATCATCGTGCTGGCGCTGATCGGTATGGGTTTTATCTGGTCGGGCTGGTGGATTTGGGCGGCCCTGGTGTTCTTCCTGGGACGGACCCATGCGGAACCGCTGGACGAGATCACTCCTCTCGATTCCGGTCGCAAGTTGATGGCCGTGCTGGGGCTGGCAATCTTTGTGATCACGTTCACGCCTGTCCCGCTCGTCCTGTTCGGCTAGCTTGCCGTCTGCGACGCCAAAGGGCCTGCCCAAAGGCAGGCCCTCTTCACATCTCCGGTCGAATCTCGGTGCCAGGAGCCGAAAGTCAATCGCCTGGGCTACTCTTGATCGGTCGCCGGTTCACCCAGGGTTGTCTCGGTTGGACTCTGTCCGCGAGCTCGAACCCGATGGCGGATGTACTCCACAATCATCGGTGCCACCGAAATCAAGATGATCACCATGATGGCAATCGAGAAATTCCGCTTGATGAAAGGTATGTTGCCGAAGAAGTATCCTGCCAGAGTCAACGTCGTTGTCCACACCAGGCCACCGAAGAAGTTGTAGGCCAAGAAGCGCGCATAGGACATGGCGCCGATGCCGGCCACGAAGGGTGCGAAGGTGCGGATAATGGGGATGAAACGTGCCAGGAAGATGGTCTTCCCGCCGTGGCGCTCGTAGAATTCCCTAGTGCGCTCCAGATGCTTGCGGTTGAGAAGACGGTAGTTCTCACGGAAGACCCGCGGCCCCAGCTGGTGCCCGATCCAGTAGTTAGCCGTGTCGCCGAGAACGGCGGCGGCGAAAAGCAACAAGATCAGGCTGGGCAGGTGGAAGGCGCCCGTAGCTGCAAACGTACCGGCGGCGAAGAGCAGCGAGTCCCCAGGCAGGAACGGGGTGACCACAAACCCGGTCTCGAGGAAGATCACAAAGAACAGCAGAGCGTAGGTCCAGATTCCGTAGGCCTGGATGACATCGCTCAGATGCTTGTCGAGGTGTAAGAAGACGTCGACCAAAGTCAGAATCAAGTTCATCGGCGGTTATTCCGTGCGCGTTTCATGATCGGCTTGGGCAGAGCGCTGGATTGTAACACGCGACCACCTGAGGCAAGGTCGGGGTCGAAGCTTCTTGGTCAGGCGTCGGCGAGGGCTTCGAGCACTTCCTGGCTGTGCTCCTCGGGCCGCACCTTTTCGAAGATCTTGAGAAGCGTGCCGTCAGACCCGACGAGGAAGGTTGTTCGGAGCACGCCCATGTATTCTCGCCCGCGAAACTTCTTTGGGCCCCAGGCCCCGTAGCTCTCCAATACCTTGTGGTCTTCATCGGCCAGCAAGCTGAAAGGCAGCTTGTACTTGGTCTTGAACTTCGTGTGAGACGCCGGGGTATCCGGACTGACGCCGAGGATCACCGCCCCAGCTCTCTCGAAGGCGCCGAATCCATCCCGAAAGCTGCAGGCTTCCTTGGTACAACCTGGAGTGTCGTCTTTGGGGTAGAAGTAGAGCACGACCGGATGTCCTCGGAGATCTGAGAGCTTTGTCGGCGTCCCATCCTGATCCGGCAGCGTGAAATCTGGTGCTTTCTTGCCGACCTTCGGCATGGTCATGGAAACCTCCAATACCGAAATGCGATCCCATCCCCCGGATGCATCCTACCACGGACGAGAGTTGGCGGCCCCGGCTCCGCTATAATCGAAACGCGCGTCACGCCAGTGCCGTAGGGAGGCTTCCGTGAAGCTGCCCTCTTGTGAAGTTTTTCACAAACTGCACCTTATCCTGGCGTCGGCTCCAGCGATCGCCGGCCTGCTGGTGGTAGGCGCATGTTCATCGCCGGCGCTGGCGCCGACGCAAGGCGAAGCATTCCCCAAAGGCGGGGAGGGAGGCATTGCCATGCGATTCCAGATAATGAGCGATGTGTTTGGAGCCGGAGACCCGATACCGAGTAAGTTCACCTGCGACGGCCAGGATGTTTCTCCGCCTTTGACATGGAGCGGCTCTCCCCAGGGGGCCCGGAGTCTGGCGCTGATCATGGAAGATCCGGATGCACCCGCCGGCATCTGGGTCCACTGGGTTCTCTACAACATCCCTATCGGCCTGAACGGTCTCCCCGAGGGCGTGCCCGCCGAGGCCCAGCTTGCCAACGGAAGCAGCAGCGGTCTGAACAGCTGGCAGAGGCGAGGCTACGGCGGGCCGTGTCCTCCCAGCGGGGTTCACCGCTACTTCTTCCGGTTGTATGCGCTGGATCAGTCGCTTGACCTGGCCGCCGGGGCTACCAAGGAGGACCTGCTGAAAGTCATGCAGGGGCACCTACTCGGACAAGCTGAAATCATGGGTACGTACACGCGATCGCCGTAGGGCGGCTTTCCAGACGGTCAGCCAATTCCGGGACTTCAACTTTCGCTATTTGAGCAGGTATCCGGCCAGCTCGAGATAGGCCATCAGCCCCAGGATGACCACGGCGCTGATGGTGAGCATGGTCCAGCGCGGTGGGGCGCCACCCCTGATCCTCCACAGTGTGTAGATCTGAGCCACGGCTAGGGGCAAAGCGATCAGCGGGCCCACGGCGACCCTGTAGGGCAATCCCAGGACGTATCCAAGTCCCAGGCTGACGAAGGCCAGAGTGAGGGCCGCATCGTGCAACCACATCCCATTGCGCCAACCCAAACGCACCAGCGCATTTGTCTTGCCCACCTTCAGATCGGTGGCGTAGTCTGGCAGTTCGACAATCAACAGCATGGCGTAGTTGGCGGTCACCAGGGGGATGGTGGCTAAGACAACCTGCACGCTCAGCTCGGCGGTCAGCAACGCGAACGAGAAGGCAGGCACCAGGCCGGAGACGATAAGCGATGCGATGAACTCCCCGTAGCCGGAAGATACCAATCTGATAGGCGGTACGTTGTAGAAATAGGCGCCCAAGATGATCGCTAGCAGAATCAACAAGCTGGCCATCGACGCCTGCCCGGTCAACACCAGAGAGCCGGCAGAAAGGGCCAAAACGGTCATGGCGGCAAAGCTACCGTACAGGGCCACCTTGGGATCCAGTCCGTCTTCTCCCAGAGCACCGGAGCCGCCACTCATAGGTGTGCGTGCAGGGTTGAGCCGGTCTTCCCGAAAATCGTGATACTCGTTGAGGAAGTGGTTCATCAAGTGGGCGGCGGTGATTGCCGCCTGGCCTAGGATGTAGAGCTTGAGGCTGATGGGGAACCTGAGGTAGGAGGCGATCGCAGCGCCCAGGCCGTAGGTCAGGAAACTCCCTGCCAAGAAATGCGGCCGGGCAAGGCGGATGAAAAGCCAGATATGCCTGCGGGAAGGGATGTGCACGTTATTCGTCGTCGGGCCAGGCCAAAGCCCTCGATGTGTCGATTTGCTCTTCAGAACTCCGTCATGAGACGAAGGAGAAGCGCCGGCCCGTCGAGTGCTTTGACACCGAAGGCAACACCGAATGGTGCCAACATGGCGGTCGGCTCGCCCACGTCCTGAGTGTGGACTCGATCGCGTGTCGGGGAATCCGGCCGCAGATCCTGCCACAGGCACATTGCCCGCCCTTCCACCAACGCCCAGACTTCATCGGAAGAATTCATGGACGCGCAAGGGTGTCTGAGATCCGTCGGGCAGTCGGACGACCTGAAGGGCTCCAAGGCGAAGAAGAACGTGGTCGGCGAAATCGAGCACGTGCCAGACTTTGGCCGCCTGATCGCCGTCGATGCGTATTGGGCGCATCCACAAATCATGAATAGGTAGCTCGCTGAACATGGTCACTCTTTCAGGGCGATTGCGAGGCCGGCCGGAGCTCAGTCGGACTCCAAACGATCATTCGTAAACTGAGAGGAGGGCGGATCAATCTCCAGGTGCGCCACCGGTGCCCGGCTCTTGAGCGCTTTGCGGATGTCTCGCAAGTGAATCAAGTTGTGCCGGTAGACTAGCTTGGTCATAGAGCCCAGATCGATATCCCCGAACCAAGGATGATAGCCGCGCTTCTTCAAATCGACGTCCGTCATGCGGGCGGCAATGTCGACCGTGGTCTTCCTTGCCAACCTGAAAGCGGTAAGAAGATCCGACCTGGACTGATCATGAAGGGAGGGGACTTCCAATTCATTGAAAGCGACGATGTCCATGCCGCGCGGCGCCCCCTTGCCCCCAGCGAGGATATTCTCGAGCAGTTCGGCGAAGGCGCGCTCGACCGACACGAAATGGGCCAGGATGTCCCGAACCGACCACTCCGACCCGGTGGTGTAGACCTGCTGCGTCCAGCTTTCGGAAGGCAGGGCGTCGAAGTACTCGACGGTCTTGTCGCCTTCGGCCGCCATGCGCCGGGCGAGCCGCTGACCTACGTCACTCATCCCTACCTCCCAATCTGCCTTCGGCGCCAGTCTACCACTCTGCAACAGGATGACGCCACACGCCGTCTCATCAGGTAGTCTTCAGGTCACCCGGCAAGCGGGCTGCCAAGGGTGCCCAACCGGGAGGCTCTCGAGGTACTTTGGCCGCTCAACCTCGGAACAGGTTGGAGACGAAGAACCAGAGATTGGCCGGGCGCTCGGCGAGCCGGCGCATGAAGTACGGATACCATTCCGTGCCATATGGGACGTAGATGCGCACCGGATACCCGTCCCTGAGCAATGTGCGTTGAAGCTCCGTGCGGATGCCGTGAAGGAGTTGGAACTCGAGACCTTCCTTGGGCAGTCCGATTTCTTCGGCGATTTTGCATGCTAACGCAATTCGGAGATGGTCATGGGTGGCGATCGCTGGTGTGGGGGGCGTGCGCCCGTCGGCTGAAATGGGCACCGAACCGTGGGCGAGCGCGCCCTTGATCAGCATCTCGGTCTCGCGATCGAAGGCCAGGTCGACGTCCTGCTTCTTGGGGTAAGCGATCTTGGCCGGCTCGTCGTAGGCGCCCTTGACCAGCCGGACCGGGATGCCGTCGTCCGCCAGTCGGCGGATATCGTCGTCGCTCCGGTAGAGATAGGACTGGATCACCACGCCCAGGTTGGTCGCACCAGATTCCCTGAGGCGCTGGTGGACGCGCAGCGTGTCCTCGAGGATTTCCGAATGTTCCATGTCGATGCGGACGAAGTTGCCGTAAGATGCGGCGCGGTCGACTATGCGCTTGAGATTGCGCACACACATGTCGAAGTCGAGAGAAAGGCCGAGTTGGGTCAGCTTCAGAGAGACATTGGCGCGGATGCTGAGCCTCCTGGATGCGGTCCAGCAACGCCAGGTAGTCTTCGGTAGCATGATCGGCGTCCTCGGCGGAATTGACGTTTTCGCCGAGGTGGTCGACGGTGGCGTTCATCCCGGCCCGATTGAGAGCGCGGATGGCGCGCACGGCGTCATCCAGCGTGTCTCCGGCCACAAATCGGGAAGCTACCCGCCGGGAAAGGCCCCAGCCTGACACCAGGCGACGCGCCCACGAGGCTGATGAAAGGTAGAGAAGAATGGCTCTGAGCACGCTGGCCTCCTAGCTGGATGAGTGATGGATGGGTGGCATCAAACAGGAGCCAAACGAGAAAGCATAGAAAGTCGGCCCCGATTCGGCAAAGCTCAGCCGGAGCTCGTGACGTTGGACCGTCGAACTCTTCACTAGATTGTAGAGTCTTGGGACGTCCAACCGCAAGCCCGTGCCGGCAGAGGTCCGGAAGGCATCCGCTCCTAACTGACCGGCCGGGATTGGGCGGCCGTCGAGGTGCAACCCAAGGCTGAGATCGGCATCGAGGGCGCGGAAGGATGCCCCAGATAGGTGCGAAGGCGCCAGCACGGCGTTCACCTCGGCTGCCTGGTAGGCGAGCCGGATTGCGCCGTCCCCATTGGCGAGATGCCAGCCATCTACGCTTCTCGTCCAATCCCCGTCAAGTCGGTAGCCATCCTGCAGGCTGGCTCCGCTGTCCGAAGCGAGACGTGGTCCGGAGGCAGCGTCCAGCGCGGGGAAGGCCAGATCGACTTCATCGGCCTGAAGCTCGGGCGTAACAGGCCGGCAGACAGCGCCCAGCTCGTCTTCCGGGCGCACGGAACCAAGGGGTGTCGGGAATTCGAATTCCGGCTGGGTTTGGTGTATCAAAGTCCGGAAGGCCTCTTCGATTCGCGGATAGCCACGATCGCCGACATGCGTCACGCGAATGAAGCCGGTTCGGTCGACGATGAACAGTGTTGGCCAGGCGTGCACCGCCCAGCTTGTCCACTGTTCTTGCTGGTTGTCCATCAGGATTGGCCAGCGGACCCCCAGGCGACCGGCGGACTGGGCCACCCACCTGGGGTCATGTGCGAACGAAAACTCGGGCGTGTGTATCCCCATCACAAAGAGGTGCGGCGCGTATCTTCTGTGCCAGGCACGCAGATAGGGGAGGGTGCGCAGGCAGTTGATGCAGGTGAAGTCTGAGAAATCCACCAGCAAGGCGCCGGCGCCTGTTTCCTGCCAAATCGGTGGAGATGACGCATTGATCCAAGTGCCGGTTTGGAGGTCGGGGGCGTGCACCAGAGGGGATTCCAGAGCCATCGGGCCCCATTGTAGCAGGGAACGCCTGCCGGGACTCATGTCTGGTAGAATCAGCGCGCTATGCAGCAGGAAAGCGGTCCAACCTCCCCCCACCAACCTGTCCAGACTTATCAGATTGAGAACCCCGAATGGGCGCGGGCCCGGATCCGGCGGCCCCACCGGCCGGCGGGCTGGTGGATCCCGGTGGTGCTGGTTGGGCTGGTATTGGGCGTCAGCACAAGCGTCTACCTACTTGCCCCATTCCGGACCAATATCCTGCTTCTGGGGATAGACCGCCGACCTGGTGAGACCAATGCCAGCCGCACGGATACCATGATCCTAACCACGATCGAACCCCTGGCGCCGTACGTCGGCATGCTGTCAATCCCACGCGACTTGTGGGTGACTCTGCCTGGTGGTTCGCAGAACCGCATCAACACCGCCCACTTCTTCGCCGAAGCCGCCTCACCCGGATCGGGCCCGGAGGCAGCCAAACAAGTTGTGGCTGAGAACTTCGGCGTCACCGTCGACAACTATCTGCGCATCAATTTCGCCGGGCTGAGGGACTTCGTAGATGCGCTGGGCGGGGTGGAGATTGACCTGCCCCAAGCCATGTCCGGCTACACCGCCGGGCGCCACACGCTCAACGGCGAACAGGCGTTGGCGTTTGTGCGCGACCGTGCCGGCAGTGACGACTTCGCCCGCATGGCGCGCGGGCAGCTCTTCTTGAAAGCCGTACTCTGGCAGGTGGCAACGCCTATCGCCTGGCCTCGTCTTCCGTTGGCAGGGCTAACTCTCCTTAGGTCAATCGACAGCGACGTCCCAGCGTGGC
Organism: uncultured Chloroflexia bacterium; assembly: GCA_963727915.1. Lineage (GTDB taxonomy): Bacteria > Chloroflexota > Anaerolineae > Anaerolineales > E44-bin32 > CAWAND01. Next base: position 37,131 of record CAVSID010000002.1, read on the forward strand.
TCTGGCCGCGGTTGCTGGTTGCGGTGATCCGGGCGGGTCCGGATGGGATTGATGGGCGGGTGTTCTCGCGCGAGATGGCGCCTGGTTTCACTACCGACGCCGGAGCCCAGGTCTTGGCGCCGGATTGGGCCCGGATCAACCCAGTGCTGAAAGAAATGTTCAACCAGTAATTCGGGCTTTGGCGGAACGAGAATCTCCTGTAGGATATAGGCACGGGAAAGTCGGAGACGTTCACCCATTCGTTGGTGAGAGATGGGAGGTGGGATGCTACCTGTTCTGGCGGTGGTCGTCGTATGTACGTTTCTGGTCCTGCACTTCACCGGGGTCTTGGAGGATTTGGGCCGGCGGACAACCCGAGTCGGTCCTGGCAAGATGCGGACCCTCAACCCGACCGGACATTCATCCACCGATAGTGACTCTGGACCGCCGCCTCAAGGTATTTGAGAATTTCATCGAGAACTTGACCAGGCCGGACGAAGAAGGGGACAACGAACCGGGAAGCGTTCGCCAAGACGATAGCCCCAAAGATTGACTTGCGCAATTGAGAGGTTAGTCTTAATCTTCCTAGCCGGCCACTCCACAGAGTGAACACAGTAAGGAAGCACAATTAATGGAACCGAATCGACCAGCGCAGGGCGCTGGCATGGGCGCAGCCCAATCTCTCCTGAGTGAAGGGGCAGCGTCCTCGTCGTTGAACCATCGATCAACCGGCAACTTCCAATCCTCCAAAGTGCCATGAGGAACACCTCAGAAAGGGGTTGACATGGCAGGCTTCAAGATCGTCATCGTGTACGACCAGACTGCCCAGGTCACCAGCGACTTCAAGAACCAGGAAAACGAAATCAAGCAGATGATCGGCAAGCTGAAGTCGGCACAGCAGCAGCTCGAAGGCGGGGACTGGCAAGGCAAGGGCGCCAAACAGTTCTATAGCGACATGAACGATATGCTGATGCCGTCCCTAAATCGGCTTGCCAACTCCATGCAGTCCGGCGCTGATTCCATCAAGAAAGCCGACGACGTCATGAATCAGGCCAATGAACAGCAGCAGGGCCTGTACGTCAAGATTCCCGTGATTGCGAGCTTCAAGTTCAATTCATAGGGCGAGCTTGAAGCAGGGCGTTTGATCAGAATGGGAGATAAACATGGCTGACGAGAAGATGGTTTATGCGTCTATGGAGGCGATGGCCAAGGCCTTTAGCGAAGCCCAAAAGACGCTGCAAAACACCAAATCGGCGATGGACAAATCCTCGAAGACTCTGTCGGGCGGGGGATTGCTCGGCAAGGGCGGGGACACGTTCATCCAGGCCTTCGGTACGCTGCAAACCAAGCTCGACAAATTCATTAGCACGATGAACAAGCTTGAGAAGGACATCAACAAGGCAGTTCAGAAGAACAAAGAAGTCGTGGAGGCAAGCAAGAAGGGCTTCTAACGGACACAGGCTCATACGTGAGCAGGAGGGCAACAAAATGGCAGGAATAGGCGGTGCCTTTAACGGCTTAATGACTGTCCCTTCGGGCGTTCAAGATATCATGTCGCAGGTCATGGGGCAGCACAAAGTCGTCAACTCGGTCCAGAGCGCTGCAAAAAAGACGGTCGGGGCTGTGAACGGTTCTTGGATCGGCGGTGACTCCCAAGCCTACCAGGAAGCGATCGAGGGCCAACTGGCCCCGGCGATCCAACAGCTCATGGATGCCATCGCAGGCTTCAGCAGCAACCTGGGTCAGGGCATTGACATCATGAACTCGGCCGACCAGGCAGTCGGCAAAATCGGCAACGGGTTGAACGACGTCTTCAAGAAGATTATCTGACCGCGGACCCAGCGGCAGACTACTAGTAGGGAGGAACCTACGTGACTACTGTACAGATGGATTACGCCGTTATCGAGGCGCAGTCAGCGGGCCTTCAGATGGGAGCAGAGTCTCTCAAGGGAGTAGCTATGGCCCTGCACTTGGTAGCGGAATCGCTCACGGTCGCCGCCATGTTTTTCCCGGCGATTCAGAAGCTGAAGGACTATTTGGAAGGGATCGTCAAAGCGGCAAGGCATCTGGCCGACGTGATGATGCACCTGGCCAACGGTCTGGACAAGGCAGAGGAAGATCACAAGAACGGGGACGTGACCGTCAAGAGCTACTTTGCAATGAGCCAGTTGCAGTAATTGTGCCGCGACCGTTTTGCGCGGCCCGATCCCCGGCGAAAGGGGCGGGCCGCGTTGTTCTTCCCCTTCGAAGGATGAGGGTCAGCTCACGGGGTTCCGGAGAAGATCTGCAACAGCGTGATGGCGGCGAAGATGCCCACCGCCAGCAAGATCAGGCCCAATACGCCCAAGAGAACATACATGCGGCGCGGGACCTTTCGCCGCTCGGGTGGCGGCGAAGCATAGATCTTTGACAGGTCCTTGGAGAATTCTTGGACGTTCTTGTAGCGCGTAGCCGGGGAAACAGCCTTCTCAAGCACCCCTACCACGCCCGATTGCTCCAGCTCTGGACGGCCGACGGGCAGCGGATTGCGAACCTGAAGGACGACATCTCGTAGTTGCTCATCGCGTCGGAGTACGTGCTCGAAGCCGGGCTTGCCGGCCAACATCTCGTAGAAGATCATCCCCAGTGAGTAGACATCGGCCGCCGGTGTGGGCCCAAGGCCCGGCGAACCACTCATGATTTCTGGGGCGGTATAGGCGGGCTCACACAGGTGGGTCCAGTTGTAGCGACCATCGGCTTCTTCCGCCGTGATCAGGAAGCCCAGATCCAGCAGGGTGGGCCGGAGGTTGCCATCTCGGTCGACTTCAACCAGTACGACGTCCGGAGTCAATGACAAATGGCATCGGTTGTTCTTCGCCAGGGGCTGAAGGGCCCTGGCGATCGTGGAAATCAACCAGGCCGCCTGTGTGTGCCAGACCTGCGGGGTTTCCAGGAGCAGATCCCTGAGGATCTTGCCTTCGACATGGCGGTAGACGCTGAATACCCGGGGCTCACCACGGAAGGTGATCTCACCGTATGCCCGCTTGGCGCCGCCGGGGTAGGGCGGCAGGGGCACGAGGTACAGCGGCCTTGAGCTGGGGAAAAACGAGCGGATGGTCGCCCCCATGCCTGTGGCTCTGGGAGCGATCGATGACAAGACGCCGGCTTCCCGGCGCAGCCTGTCGGCGTGTTCTTCCCCGGAATGGGCGACTTTCAGGAAGACCGGTGTCCCGTCCCGTTCCGCCTCATACAGCGCTGCCGTTCGCCATGCGCGCACGAACTTGGTTACCTTCAGATCACCGAGCGTGTCGCCGTAGCCCAGCAGGGCATAACCCTGTTCGGCAGGGCAGTCCTTGTCCTGGCACCACAGATTCCCGTCGAAGGTCTCGCGCTCGCATCGTTCACAGAATCGATACATGGTCTGTAACCTCTGTGGTGCGCCTGAATGCCGGACGCAGGCGAAGCCTCATGATGGTACCGGTGTCAGGGAGTTCGACTGAAATCGGTCGCGTCATTGGCGGTCAGATTGAATCCGGTTTATCATCTGAGGGCAATCGCGACGATCATCAGTTCCTGAGAAAGCCCGACCATTTTAGACGAACGTCCTCGGGGTTGTCAAACTGCCCCGTCGTGGGTGTCTACGTCATGAGTTCCACAAGATCGACCATGGGAGAAGCAAGCTATGGCCATTGAATACATTGACCGAGTGCCGAGAATTCAACCTGAGCTCCCCTTCGGCGAGGTCAAGATTCCCAATCCGCCGCAGGATGAAAGTGGCCGTGGACAGGACATCATCAGCCTCCTGCTCCCTCTGGTGACGGTTCTGGGGTTCGTGTTCGTTTCCAGCAGTTCAGGCAATGCCCTGTTCGCCGTGCCCATGGCAGCCACCATGCTGCATTTCCGTCGGCGTGGCACTCTTCCGTCGGCCCGGGGGAAAGGAAGCTGAGCAAAAGCGAAAAGAATACGCCGAAACCCTGACCGACATGCGGCTCGAAATGGTTCGGTCGCACAACGCTCAGCGGCTCTTCTATCATCACAACTACCCCGACGTGGCCACGTTATTCGAGATTGCCGCCCGCAAAGAAGAGAGCCGCTTTGGCACGCGTTTGTGGGAGCGCAGGCCGGACGACAGCGATTTCGGCGCTGTCCGGCTCGGCATGGGGGCCCGCCCTTCGACGGTGATCTATACGTTGGGCCAGTCCGGAATCAGACGCAGGACACGACCCGTTGGCAAGCGAAGCCCGGCGTCTGGAGCAGGATTCGACCGTGCTTGACGACGCGCCGATCACCATTCCCCTCCGGCCGTTTGTGAAAGAGACTTCGGACGCCGGAGACACCTCGGATGAAGACAAGGAATCTCCGATCCCAAAGGCCATCGCCTCCAAGCACGCCGTGGGCATCTTTGGAGCCAACCCCACCAATACCGCTGATTTCGCCCGTGCCATGATCGCCCATTTCGTAACATTTCATTCAGCGGTCGACACCCGCCTTCACGTGGTGGGCTTGCCGGGGAACCAGGAAAGCTGGGAGTGGGCGGGGTGGTTGCCGCACGTCAACGCCAGGGAAATCGGCTTCGACGATGAGGACGGCCGCCGCCCTGAGAAGATCGACCAACTCTGCTTCGCCTCCGAAAAGGAAGAAGTATCTGAGTTTTGGATGCGATTGAAGCGGGAGCTGGATCAGCGACAGCTCCGGCTCCAGGAATCCGATGAAGAGGACAAGAAGGGCGCCTCCGATGTCTCGCTGCCGTTCAACCTGGTCATCGTCGATTTGTTAGGCGATATGCCTGAGGATTCCCCGCTGGCGGAGATCGCTTCTGAAAGCGTTGTGGCCACCATCACCAAGGATGGGCCTACCCTGGGCGCCGCCGTTATCTTCCTCGCCAACGATCCGTCTCAAGTGCCCAGCGATTGCCTAGCCATGATCGAAGTGGCAGCTGTCGGGGCCAAGGTCGTCTTCCGCTATGCGGAGGTTGGGGTCAACTCGACCCGCTATTTGGGCAACGCCGACTTGGCCACGGCCAGCGACGCCAAGCAGCAGCTGGCGGCCCAAATCCGTCGCCTAGATGTGCGCCGGCCGGCCGGGGCTGATCTGCCGCGATCGGTGGATCTGCTCCAAATGCAGTCCCGTCTGGAGTCGCGCCGCATCAGAACCGTGGACAAGCTCGACGTGGAGAACAAGTGGAAGACGAGCATCCTCCCCGAGCGGTCCGAGTGGCTGAGGGCGCCCATCGGGATGACCAGCATGCGCGACATCCGGACGCTTGTGTTTTCGGCCAAGGAGGGTGGGGACGGTGTCCATGGGATGATCGCCGGCACCACCGGGTCCGGCAAATCCGAACTCCTTCTAACCCTGATTGCCTCCATGGCTGTCAAGTACGACCCGCGTCTGGTCAATTTCGTTCTGGTGGATTTCAAGGGGGGCGCGGCCTTCGAACCCTTTCGCAAGCTGCCCCATTGTGTTGACATCCTGACCAATCTCGAGGCCAATGCCGTCGAGAGGATGTTTGTCGCCATCCAGGCGGTGATGGACGATCGCAGCCGCCTGCTCGCCATCAGCAACGCCAAAGATTTGGTGGATTACCGCAAGAAGGTTATCCCGCGCCTGCGCCCCGACGATCCCTTGCCTAGGACATTCCCGCATCTGTTCATCATTGTCGACGAATTTGCCGAAATGATCGCCGCCAATCCCGATTATAAGGACAAGTTCGAGAGCATCACCCGTTTGGGACGCGCGTTCGGCGTCACACTGATACTTTCCACACAGCGTCCGGCGGGGGTCGTGACCGATCAGATGCGCGCCAACATGAAGTTCCGTATCTGTCTGAGGGTGGAGACGCCGGACGACAGCAAGGAGCTGCTTGGGCGTCCGGATGCGGCTTTCCTCCCCAATATGGGCGGCCGCGGCTACATCCAGGTTGGCAATGACGTCCTGGTGCCGATGCAGGTTGCACGCGTCGGCGGCGACTATAGTGACGACCGCACGGTCGTCCTGAAGGACGTTATTTGGCTGGACGATCAGAAGGCCTCGGGCACCCAAGCGACTGACGACCAGCCGTTGTATTCGGATATGGAGATCGCCGAAGCCCTGGGCATGGAACCGGGTGAAACCCCGACCACCATGCTGGACTGGATCGTCGGGAGCGCCGTCATCCGCGCCAGACAGGACGGTGTACCAGTTCAACGCAAGCCGTGGCCGGACCCGCTGCCTGAGCATCTCTCGCTCACCGATCCGGTAGATGCCCGCTACTTGAACACCGAACGGGAGATTTCGGACGACAGGACGATCGTCATCAGCGAGGATCTGGACGATTGGCTGAATAACGACAAAGAAGAAGCGATCTGGCCGGAGTTGGATCCCAAATCGGTGCCGCCTCTGGTGGCCTCCATCGGTTTAGTCGACAATCCCTACCGCGCAGAACAGCGCCTTCTGAACATCGATTTGAGCGCCGGGCCGGTTGTGCTGTTCGGCACTGCTGGCCGCGGCAAGACGACGTTCGTGAAGAGTCTGCTTCTGGGTCTGGCGGCCACTCGGACGCCAAACGACCTGCATATGTACGCGCTCGACTTTGGCCGAGGCGGGCTTAAACCGATTCAGGACCTGCCTCACCTGGGCGCAGTGATCGACGTCTCCGAGACCAGCCGAGTGGATCAGTTGATCCGGATGATCCGCAGCATCGTCAACGAGCGTCAGGAGATGCTCGAATCCTATCTGTCCCTTGACGATTACAACGCCAAGAACCCTGACAAGAGGTTTCCAGACGTTGTCGTGGTCATCGACAACTTCGCAGAATTCCAGGAGAGTTTCGAGTACCAGATCCAGGAACTGATGACGCTCGTGCGCGATGGCCGCGCCTTTGGTATCAACTTCGTGATCACGGCCGGATCCCCGGGTGACATCGGCGGCAAATTCATCAACCTGCTGACGCAGCGAATGTCGCTGACCCTGGCTGATGACAGCCAATACGCCGATATCGTCGGCCGCGGTGCCCGACGCTTCGACAACGTTCCAGGGCGTGGCCTGCTGTCGCTGATCGTGGACGATGAGCCGAAACCGGTCGAATTCCACGTGGGCATTCCGGGCCGTCCGGACGCCCTGAGCGACACCGACCAAGTCGATGGCTTCCAGATGATCTCTCAGCGGATGGAACGTGTCTGGACGGCGATGGGTGGGACGCGCCCCGCCGCTGAACTCCCTCGGGCCATCGGCCTGTTGGGGATGTACTCACTCCTGGAGGAGAAGGACGTCACGCGAATCGGTGACATTCCCATCGCTGACAACTGGAAATGGAGTATGGTGCCTGAGAACCAGGAGTGGCTCCGGGCGCCTTTGGGTCTCATCAGCAGCCGTGAGGTGCGCAGCATCGTCTTCTCGGCCAAGGCCGACGGGGATGGCGTACATGGGATGGTGGCCGGGACCACGGGCTCGGGCAAATCTGAGCTCTTGCTGACCCTGATCGCGGCCATGGCCATTCGCTACGATCCGCGGATCGTCAACTTCGTGCTGGTCGACTTCAAGGGCGGTGCCGCATTCGAGCCGTTCAAGAAGCTCCCGCATTGTGTTGACATCGCCACCAATCTTCAGGGCAACGCCGTCGAGCGCATCTTCGTGGCCATGAAGGCCGAGCTGGACCGGCGCGCCAAACTACTGGCCGACGCACGCGTCAACGACCTGGTTGACTATCGGCGGAAAGTCATTCCCAATCTAAAGGAAGGTGACTCGCTCCCCAACACCTTCCCGCATCTGTTCATCATCGTCGACGAGTTTGCCGAAATGATCATGGCCAACCCCGATTACAAGGCCCAATTTGAAAGCATCACGCGCTTGGGCCGAGCCTTCGGGGCCACCCTGATCCTGGCCACCCAGCGCCCGGCGGGTATGGTTACCGACCAGATGCGCGCCAATATGAAATTCCGCATCTGCCTGCGTGTCGAAACGCCAGAGGACAGTAAGGAACTGATCAAGCGTGACGACGCCGCCCGACTGCCACCGATCGGTGGCAGGGGATACATCCAAGTGGGCCACAGCGGACTGACCGAGCTTCAGGCAGCATGGGCCGGCTCGGATTACACCGACGACCTTCCCGACCCTGTCTATACGACCGATGAGATCACCAAGGCCCTGGGCATGGCGGAAGGCGTCAAACCGGGGATCCTGATCGATTGGGTAGTGGGTGCCTTGGCGGCTGAATCCGAGCGGCAAGGGGTTCCCAAGCAGACCAAACCCTGGCCCGATCCTCTACCTAACGTGCTGCCGATCAATGAGAAAATCGACGCTTTCTACATCAAGAGCGACCGCAGCGGCCGCGCCAAGACTTTGGTCATCGGGCCGGACATCGAAGCCTGGATCAAGAATGACAAAGAAGAGTCGCTGTGGCAGCCGTGGGATTGGAGCGGTCCGCTGCCGATGGCGGCCGAGTTTGGCCTGGTCGACAATCCGTTCCGCGCTGAGCAGCAGGTGCTCAAGATTGACCTGTCCAACGACCCGGTGGCCGTGTTTGGCGCCGCCGGGCGCGGCAAGACGACTTTCGTCAAATCACTCTTGCTCAGCCTGGGAGCTGCGCATAGCCCGGCCGAATTGAACATCTTCGCCCTGGACTTCGGGCGAGGCGGGTTGAAGTCCATCGCTGATATGCCCCACGTGGGAGCCACGATCGACGCCTCCCAGCCAGAACGGGTGGAGCAGTTGTTCCGCCTGATCGCCGGGCTGATGAAGGACCGGCAGGAGCGTCTGGCGTCCTACGCCTCGATCGAGGACTACAACGCACAGAAGAAGGACAACCCCGAGCAGTTGATCCCGATGGTGGTGGTCGTCATCGACAACTTTGCTGAATTCCAGGAGAGCTACGAACACCTTATTCCGGAGCTCACGGCCATGGTCCGGGACGGCCGCTCGATGGGCATCTACTACATCGTGACCGCTAGCCAAACCAGCGAGGTGCCCAGCAAGTTGTACAACGCTTTTTCTGAACGCCTGACCTTCACTTTGGCGGAACCAACGGCGATGCAGGACGTTGTTGGGCGCGGCGCCCTGGGCCTGGTCGATGTTCCGGGTAGGGGCCTGATCAATATCGGTGGCCAGCCGCTCGAGTTCCATGTGGCCATGCCGGTGATTGAAGGTCAGAAAGACCCATATGCCTTCCTGGCCGAACGCATGGAGAAGATCTGGTCGGCACAGGGTGGCAAGCGTCCCGCCGCCGAACTGCCGCGCTCGGTCACCCTGTTCGAGATGTACTCGATGCTGCTCGGCAAGCGGGTCGACCAGTTGGGCGATCTGCCGATCGCTGACAATTGGCAGAAGAGCATGGTCCCCGAAAATCAGGAGTGGCTGCGAGCGCCCTTGGGGCTTGTCAGCAGTCGTGAAGTGCGTGAAATGGTCTTTTCGGCCAAAGCGGACGGGGATGGCGTGCACGGCATGGTGGCCGGGACAACGGGCTCCGGCAAGTCGGAACTCATTCTGACCCTGATCGCTGCCATGGCATTGAAATACGACCCACGCATCGTTAACTTCGTGCTGGTTGACTTCAAGGGCGGAGCGGCTTTCGAGCCGTTCAAGCGGCTTCCGCATTGCGTCGACATCGCCACCAACCTGCAGGGCAACGCCGTGGAGCGTATCTTCATCGCCATGAAGGCCGAGCTGGACCGTCGTGCCAAACTGCTGGCCGACGGCCGGGTGGGGGACCTGGTGGAATACCGCAAGAAGGTCATTCCCCGGTTGAAGCCAACCGATGAGCTTCCCAGCACATTCCCCCACCTGTTCATCATCGTCGACGAATTCGCCGAAATGGTGACGCAGAACCCCGAGTACAAGGCACAATTCGAGAGCATCACACGTCTGGGCCGTGCCTTCGGCGCCACGCTGATCCTGGCCACCCAGCGGCCGGCGGGCATGGTGACCGATCAGATGCGGGCGAACATGAAGTTCCGAATCTGCTTGCGGGTTGAGACGGCTGACGACAGCAAGGAACTGCTGAAGCGGCCCGACGCGGCCACGCTCCCACCCCTGGGCGGACGCGGCTACATCCAGATTGGCGGCGGGGCGCTGATTGAGCTGCAGGCAGCCTGGGCCGGCGGAGAATACCGCGATGATGGCAACGACCCGGTCTACAAGAAGCAAGAGCTTGCTCGACGCGCTGGGGGTCAGCGAGGACAACCAGCCAGGGATCCTGATCGACTGGCTGGTGGCCGCCATGGGCGCCGAGGCCAAGCGTCAGAAGGTTCCCAGGCAGCTCAAGCCCTGGCCCGATCCTCTTCCGGAACGTCTGCCGATGGATCTGCCTATCGAAGCCAGTTATCTGCCAGGGTTCCAAGCCGGGATCCGAAGTTGTGCTCGACCCGGTGGTGGCCAAGTGGATTGCTAGCCCGCGATCCAAGACCCTGTGGGGTGAGACGGACTGGTCGAAGCCGATCCCGATGCAGGCGCCCATCGGCTTGATCGACAACCCGTACCAATCAAGACAGATGATCTACAACCTGGACCTGGCGGCCGATCCGGTCGTCGCTCTTCGGCGCAGCGGGGCGCGGCAAGACGACCTTCCTCAAATCCTTGATCCTCTCCCTTTGCGCTTCACACTCGCCGGAGCAGCTCCAGATCTTTGCCCTGGACTTTGGCCGGGGTGGTCTGAAGTCGATGCGAAAGCCATGCCGCACATCGGCGGGATCGTGGATGCCAACGAAGACGAGCGCGTCGAGCGGTTGCTGCGAATGGTCCGCTACACGATCGACGGCCGCCAAGCAGAAGCTGGCGGCCTACGACTCGGTCGAAGAGTACAACGCCGCCAATCCCAGCGATCCCATGCCGCCGTGCTGGTGGTTATCGACAATGTGGCCGAGTTCAAGGAAACGTACGAGCACTACCTGGAAGGGCTGATCGACCTGGTCAAGGACGGCCGATCGTTCGGCGTCTACTTTGTCGTTACAGGCGATGTGCTGGACGATGTCCCGAGCAAGCTCTTCAATGTCCTCGGCCAGAGGATGACCTTCAACCAGCTCGATCCCGTGGACTACAGCATGATCGTCGGCCGAGGAGGCATCCATCCTAACAATGTCCCCGGGCGTGGCCTGATGGTGGCCACGATCGATGGCAAGCCCCAGCCGCTTGAGTTCCATACGGCCGTTCCCGGGGGTGATCCTGACGGCGACCTGTATCGCGATCTTTCGGATCGGATGGCCTCCGTCTGGGAAAGCCTGGTCGAGGACAATCCGGAGCTGGCTCCGAAGAGGGCCAAGCCGGTAGAAGTCCTGCCCGAGATGATCGATCTGAAGACGGTTCTACCGGCTATGGGCAAGGGTGCCAAGCAGGTCACAGCGCCGATCGGCGTCAACGACTCTGGATCGTGAACCGACCCTGGTGGAGTTTGGATCCAAGGGCCCCCACTGGCTGGTAATGGGTCCGCCCATGACGGGCAAGACGACCACCCTGCGCTCGCTTGGTGTTGTCGCTGGCGCACTGCTATTCGCCCAGCCAGGTGGCGATGATCCTGGTCGATCCTTCCGATCCGGCCCGCCGGTTCTTCAACTTTGGCGCCGGCGACGGTAACTCACTGGACAGTCTGCCGCATGTGTTGGCGACGGTGACGGATGCAGCTGGGATGGACCGGGTGGTCAAGCGCCTCACGGCGGAGTACGATGACAAGATTCGTGCCCGACTTGCTGACGCAGAAGAAAGTCGTTCGACGCCAGTGGACAACTCTGCGCGAACGATCTTCGTCATCTTCGATCACTACGACGACGTCGATCTGCTCAATGGCTCTGGCTTGGGGACGCTGGATCTGGCGGAGGTTGGCAAAGGGAAGAATATCGGCTTCGTCATCGCCGGCAGCATGGACATCACCCGCGACAGCAGCGACAAGCTCCGCCGGCGCGCCGAATCGGCCCGCTACACGTTGGTGCTCAATGATGTCGAGGCCGTGCGCTACATGGGCGTCCGGGGACTCTCGATCCCCGACAAGGAACTACCGCCCGGTCGAGGCTACCTGGTCAAGGCTGTCACTGCCGATCAAACTCAGATCTGCCTGCCGTTCATCGAGGCGGTCAACGGCGCCGGACCGGATGCCCAGTTGTCGAAGATCATCGGCGAAATCAGAAAGAAGTACGCGAGCGGGCGAGGTGGAGCTACCACGCCAGCGATATTGCTCCACTGGAAGAGGCGCTGGGCGTGGAGACGACCGAGCCGGTTGAAGAACCACAATCGACCTACGTGCCGGAACAGATCTCGCCCGAGGCCGAGGAGGCGCAAGCCGAACTGGAGCAGCTCATGGCCCAACAAGCCGAAATGATGAAGATCATCGACTCCCTTGAAACGCCGACCGAGTTCAACTTCGCTGTGGTCGAGGTCCCGGACGACGAGCCCGCCGCGAAGGGCCAAGACTGCCGACCGGGGCTCGAGCTCCAAGTCGGCTCCGGCCAAGAAGGCCACCGGCAAGACAGGAGCGAGGACAGCCAAGAAGACGACGAGCGGCAGCTCGAAGCCCGCGAAGAAGGCCAGCCCCACGACCAAGTCGTCGACGACCAGGAAGACCAGCGAACCGAAGTCGAGGTCTTCTGGAACCAAGAAGTAGGGAGGGATGATGGACAGGCTCAATCTCACCCTCGATATTCGTGCCAATGAGGTCGGGAGCAAAGAGGTCAACGTCCGAAGCAGCCTGGTCGTGGCAAACCTCCTGGCGGAGATCCAAGACAAATTCAACCTGGATGGGACTTTGGAGCTGCGTGCCTGAGAAAGGTGATGCCCTGGCATTGAACCAGCCGCTTGATTCAGGCTGGCGTCGAGGATGGCGCCAAACTGATCTGCGATCGGGTGGAGGAGGACACCGGTACGCGCGATGCCATCCTGCAGGGAATCCGGCAACCCTTTGAAGAAGGACAATTCAAGCGAGTATATTTCGAGGAAGAGCACACGTTGACCGAATATGATGTGAGCTGGCAGCCGGCAATTATCGGCCGCCTCGGATCACCGCGACCCCTCCAAGAACCGGCTCCTGGCTGTCGATCTGGAGAGCATCGAAGATTTGCCGACGGTCTCGCGCCACCATGCATGCCTGACGGCCAAGGCGGGCAAGTTCTTCATCGAGCAGCTGGCGGCGCGCAATCCGACCTTTCTGGACGGGAAGGCAATTGAAAACCGGCCGCAAGTATCCGCTGGCGGCCGGTTCTCGTATCCAGGTAGGGAATGTGTCTCTTGACTTTCTACATCATCACCTGATTGTGAAGGCTTTCACAAAGTCTCCGGCGACCAGAGGCCCTGGTCGCCGGCCACATTGTTCATCCGCTAACCGCCCCAGTCATCCGGGACCTGGAGTTGTCGATCAAGTGGGTCCGGTCATCAGCGGTGCCCGAGTAGGGGCTGGCATTCTCTTCGGTTCGGGCGAAGTTAAACTGGAGCTTGACGCCGCGCTGGGCCAGATCGCCTAGCACGATCTCGTCGCCGTCCGCCAGCACGACCGGTGAATTCGGCCTGGATCCGCCGGCCATTCAGCCGCGTCCCGGCGCTGGAGTTCTTGTCGGTCAGCCGGAAGGCGTTGTCGTCGTTAAGCTCGATGGTGCAGTGCGTGCCGGCTCACAGAGCTCTCGGCATCGCTGTAGAACGAGATGTCGGATTGGGATGGATCGCGGCCAATGGACACCTTGAGTGCCGGTGATCTTGAGCCGTTCGCCGATCATGCCGCTGGGCCCTTCGAGCACGGTCAGCGTGGCCAGCGCCAATTCTGGCGACCTCCGCCTGGAACATGGTGCGCATGACCTGGTCGTCGGTATCGGCGCTGACAGGCGCCGGCAGCCCTTCGGGCGGCCACGGAATATGAAGAAGGCGCCGCCGATCACGACCACCGCCAATAGACCCAAGAAGCAGAGAAGCGGCACGCCAATCTTGGCCGCTGTGGGGACGGATTGGAGCAGGCCGCCGGCAGGGGTCGGCGGCGGCGCCACCTCGACGTCGACCGAACTGTCGCCGTCGGCGGAGAGCCCTAATTCGTCGGTGACCGTGACGCGCAGGGAGACCGAATTGGATCCGACATCGGTTATGTCGGACATGTCCCAGGTGAAGTTGATCGTCGATTGGTCGCCGGAAATGTCGGCCGTGTCCTCTAGATTACCGTTCACGAAAAGTTGAGCGCTGGAAATCTGGCGCGGGAAGCCGTCGGGCCAACTAATGGATGCGCTGACCTGCTTGCGAGTAGTGTCGTAGACGGGAGTGGCGTTGTCCGCATTGACCGTGGCTTCTCGGCGAATAGTGCTGCCTGCGGTCGGTTCAGTAATGAGCACCGAAGGCGGAGAGGGTGAAACTTCGTAGCTGCCGACCGCCCCTTCGTTGGGGCGGGTGGGGGTATTGACGGTGATCTCACGGCGGCCCGCATCTCCGATGGCGCTGCGGTAAGAAACTGTGTAGTAGGCCCGCTGCGGAATCGATTAATCTGATAGACGGCTGAGACTTGGCTCAGAACGCCGCTTCGAGAGAGCGCCGTGTACTGCCCACCGCTGCCGGCAGCCAAGAGCTCCAGAGCGTCGCGTCGGGATTGAGAAAGATCGGTCTGGAAGACGTAAATCGATGTCTGTTGCAGACTGGCCTTCGCCGCTGTGTTGGTGGCCGAAGTCGGCGCCACGGTCGAACTGGGGTCTTCGATGAATCGAGTGAAGAACAGGATCACCGACGTCTGGCTCCCGGGCACCGAGATCATGTTGCCAAGCTGCGAAACGGCATCATCCACCGCCACCAGCCCCTTGGTAGAGCCTCGGCCCCGGTCGAACCCGAAGGCAGCCGCCCAGGTCGTCAATGCGCTGCCAGATTGCGAGGCGGGAAAGAGCGTGACGGTTTGGTCGCTGTCGACATTCTGCCGTCGCCAGAACCATGACCGTGTCCGTGCCGTCTCGGAAATACCCGCCGCTGACGAGAGCCGTGATCGCCTGGCGAATGTTGCTTTCCCCGAAGGACTGGTAGTTCGCCAATCTCCCTGGTCGATAACAAATACGTAGGTGATCGGTCCGTCGCTATTGGGCGTGACCTGGACGTCGGCTGCTTCCTGGCCATTTTCATAGATGGTCAGATCGTTGGCATTCATCCCGCTGACAACTTGGTTGTCCAGCTGCACGGCTCGCAGGTCGAAGTGGATCAACGGGAAGGCGCTCGAGTCGACGTTGCTGACGAAGAAGGTCGCAGCGCTCTGGGCTGCAGCCGTGACCACTGTCACAAGCGCGATGAGCAGGGCTACGACGAGCCCGAATTTGATGCGTGAGTTGGTCATTTCAGGTTTGTTAGCCTCCGTCAGTCCTTCGGCGTACTTGTCCACTGGGCGATGATCGCCTCGAGGTTATCCTCGGTGCCATTTACAATACGAACTTGCTCAGAGTCCTCAGCATCTTGGTACACTAGCCAGGCCGACCTCCCTTGACCCAGTGACGATGATCCGTTTGCCAGCCTCGGCGTCGTCCGAGGCCCGGGAGAAGGACGACATGACCCACCGGCGGTTCTCCGGCTGCAGCAACCAGGGAAACTGCCTTGGTCGACCTTTCCGTCCGCCTCCTCAAGCAGCGTCCCGGCCTTTTCGGCCTGACCCTTTTTGGCGGCAGCGACAAGCTTCTTGAAAGTCGCTGCGGGCAGGGAACATTTCGCGGCGCTCCCGGAGTTCTTAAGGCCCAAGATATCTGCCAACCGAGACGAAAGGGCCGAGGTATCCGGAATCGCCCCCAAGAGGAAGCGGCCTCCGGCGAGTGGTGCAAGCTCTGCAACGCCGAGAGGGGTGACGTAGTGCAGCGTGAAAGCCACTTGAACTCGGCCGGCTGCTCACGCAAGGTGGCGACGACAAAATCCGGGCTGGCAATCATGGCCACGATCTCGAACAGATCTGAATTCAGGTCATACTCGTTCTGGGCTGCATCCAGCGGTTTGAGCCAGCCATTCTTCTCCAGATCCACCCGCCCCTGGCCGTAGATCTGATCCTGCTTCTTGGGGCTGGTAGGAAACAGACCGGCAGCGTCCAGGCCGATGACGTCCTCTGCTTGGACCGCGGCCAGGAGGTAGGCGAATTCTGGCGTGCCCAGTTCGGCGCCGCTCATGGTGTTCTTCTCCTAGAAAGCGGACTTGACTGCCGCGAATGATGGAACTGGCCATATTGATGCTGCCACTGACGCTGCCCGGAGACCAGGCTGGCGAGCCACCCACTGAGCTGGATCCGCCCGTCGCTCCTCGCCAGTAGCCGATCCCGCCTAGATGGCCCGCCTGGGGAGTGCTCGACTGTCCCAAGCCCGAATAATTGTAACCCGGGCCGAGATTGTGGCTGTTGAGAAGATAGCCGGCCGCTGACTGGGCCACGGCGTGGTATCCGACTGGCGTGTTGCCGCCAGCCACGGCAAACTTGCCGGGCCCGATCAGACCCCCATTCGGTTTGAGCATGGCGCCAAAAACTGGGTCAATTCCGTATGCATCTCCGACAACCTTGCCAAACCGCATCTGCGTCATTGACCCCTGAAAGCCCTGGCCCGAGCCTCCACCGCCCCCGGCGGCAGCCTCCGGCTCGGGTTGGGCCGCTTCTGCGGTGTCGGTCGGGGCCGCCGCTGCATCCTGCTGAACCTGTATCTCCAGGTACTTGTCGTACTCCACCTGGATCTCGACAAACGGCCGGCCTCGAAGATCCGAAATCTCGATCAGAATGCTGGTCACATCTCCGCCTGCCGGTGCCTGGCTTAGCGAACCCATCAGTTGGCCCAACTCGGGTCCGGCGCCCTGTATCTCAATACCGATAAGGTTCTGCATACTAGCAGCGGCGAAAAGCTGGCTCGGATCAAGCACCAGGAACGGGTTGGAAAGCTGCGGGCCCGCGCTACTTCCGGCCGATGATCCGCCGCCAGCGGCGCCGCCCGCGGCAGCAGCGGCTTCGGCAGCCGCGATGCCGCCTCTCAATGCCGCCATGATGCCCGCCTCGGGCTGGCCGCGAAACAGCCCGCCCAGTTCATCGTCGGCATTGTGCATGATTTGGGATACGTTTTGCATGGCGTGTTGGCCGGATTCGAGCGCCTTCACCAGCTTCGTGAGGCTCGGCAGGAGAAGGTTGTCCATGTCATCATAGAACTGTTTGGCGCCCTTTCCGGCCCAATCACCGCTACGAAGAACGTCCACCTGCTGATTGATCTTCTGAAGGGCCTGAGTTGCGGCTTGCGCCTGCTGATCGAAAGCCCTTCCGACCTGAGAAAGGCTGTCGAAATCCGTCCTTATCCGGAAACCGGCCATGACTTCCTCCCGGGCCCCGGCCGTCCTGGATAGACGGCTGGCCCAATCCTCTCTGTCCAGGTTTTGGAGGCGCTCGGGTTGTGCCTCACAGGATGTTGAAAACTACTTTGACGATTGGTCCCAGGCCTATCAAGTCTCCGTCTTTGAGCTGCGTGGGCTCGCCCTTGGTGACCGCGGCCCCGTTGATCGTTGTGCCGAACTTGCTGCTGTCATCGAGGACGAAGTAGGCGCCGCGTTCGAAGGTAATTGTCAGGTGCAGCCCCGAAACCCCGGAGGAACTGTCGACGGGCAGCGCCGCCTCGTTGTCCTTGCGGCGCCCCATCTTGAACGGCGACCTGCGCATATCAACTGTCCAGCTCGGTTCTGCCGGGAATTTGAGAGTCAGCCGCGCCGCAGGGCCGGCCGCCGGTTGAGCGGCGGCCGCGTCCGGCGGGCCCCCTGGCGCCTGGGGGGCATCCGGTGGCTTGGGTGGGACCTGAATGCCGGGTTTGGGTCCGATCTGTCGCCGGCCGCCTTCAGGCAGAACCAGGTCCACGGCGATAGATTGATCTCGCTGCTTCGGGACCAAAATCCAAACCAGGCCGATTACCCCAAGCAGGGCCAAGCAGCAGACGCCGGTCAAGCCGGCAATGGCAAATGGCGAGCTAGAGACCCACACTCGGAATTGCTCGAAGATGCTCGGCTTCTTGTATGTCAACGCGAAGGGTTGCGATTCCGCCACGACCGTGTCTTCGCTGTCGAGCGCCTGAACGACCACCCCATAACTACCCGATCCGACCTGGCCGGCCGGGATCAGAATTGGATCCCCCAGAGGAACCGTTACCTCGGTTCCACCAATCTTGGTCCCCTGTTCGCCCTCGACCAACCAGGCCTTGTATTTGACGGCTCCGCTCAGGTTGGTGGAAGCAACCGTCACCTCGAAAGCGTTTTGGCCGCTGGTTGGGGTCTGAACATCACTGACTTTGACCGCCGCCGGCGGGGGCTCAAACTTGAAATCGGCGCTGTCCTGGGAAAGGACCTGTCCTGAACTGTCGACAGCCGACACATTGAGCGTGTACTCAAGTCCGGCCGATAGGCTGACTGCCGGCAGGGTGTTGACGTCCGAGAAGCTGGTCAGGGATTGCGAGAGTACTGACTGGCCGGTGTCCTTGCTGACGATCGTCACATTCAGCTGGCGGATCTTCTCGGGTTGGACAAGATCCAAGTTGAAAAGTATTCCCTGAGCGGTGGATTGGACCTTGCCTTTGAGGTGTATTTCTGCAGGAGGAATGTAATCCTGGGCAGATGTGAACGTGAACGCGCTCGATTTCAGGGATGTGCCGTCCTTGAGATTGACCGTCAGGACAGCCGACTTCTGACCGGACGTGGGATACACCGTCGCCTTAGCGGTCCATTGGTTCTTGAAAATACCCACAACATTTGACAGGCCAAACAGGAGTTCGTTGAGGCTGCGAAGATCGGCCAGCCCTCCAGTCGGACCGGTAAGGGCTTTGAGATCGCCGAGGGTGGAGGTGTACCCCTTTAAGCCCACGGCGTAGATCTGCACCTTGTTCTTTTGGGCCAAGTTAACCACATCGGCCGGAGTTCTTGTGGCACAGTTGTCAGCGCTGGCGGTGAAGACAATCACGGCTTTGCGCCCGGGTGCCCCGCTGAGCTGGTTAACCGCCTGGAAGAGCCCGTCATCCAGGCATGAATTGCCGGAGCTTTGAGCTCGAATCTGGGTGATGGCCGTCGAGATAGTCTCCTTCTTCTGTGTGAACCCGCTGACTTGTGGGGCTGTGTCGGCGAACTTGTACAACGCGATATTCGTATTCTCCGGGAGCGCTGTGACGGCGTTGGCCAGGTCGTTACGGGCGCTCTTGAAGTCGGAAGCTGCGCTGAATCCACCCATCGTCTTGCTGGCATCCACCAGAATGACCACCGTCCAAGGCGAATCGAGTGCTTGAACATCGGCCTTGTAGCTGTTGCCATCAATGGTGACCGCCGCATCCTGGATTTCGAATTCGGTCGAGGTCATCAACTGGTCGTTGCTCTTG
The DNA here is from genome assembly GCA_963727915.1 of uncultured Chloroflexia bacterium. Taxonomy (GTDB): domain Bacteria; phylum Chloroflexota; class Anaerolineae; order Anaerolineales; family E44-bin32; genus CAWAND01. Next base: position 56,345 of record CAVSID010000002.1, read on the forward strand.
AGGACGGAGAAGATAGTTGTCAGCGAAAGGCCGACGGCGCCGGTAGTCGTCGTCACCTGCTGCGGATCGGGCGTGTCGTGAATGTGAATATAGGGCTGATCAGGAGCCTGGGCGGCAACCGGCAAGGGGAGGGTTGTGACAAACGCACCAAGAAGGACCGCAGGAAGGATTCTGCTTCGGAAATTCATGCTCACTCTCGCCTCAAGATGTGAAGGCCTTGCAGCCGTATGGAACCGTCGACAACCCAAATCCGAAGAGCAATGATATGCCATACGTTGCGGTGGTCGCGTGACGTGCCCGCCAGACGTTGTTGATGGGTCGGGGTGATCCGGAGACCGACTCGCCCGGCGAGCAGGAATCCATTATCACTTAACTGGACCCCCTGCGCAAACCCAATTCGTTCTGTCACCCGACAAAGTGCAGGAAGAGGGGGCCGACCAGTCGACCGCTGTCTGCGTTGACCGAGGTCTCTGCCCGCGGTAGAATAATGCCCGGCGGGGTCCAGGGTTGCTGATCCCTCCCAACAGCCGCACCCGTAGCTCAATTGGCAGAGCAGCTGACTCTTAATCAGTCGGTTGCAGGTTCGAGTCCTGCCGGGTGCACTCTAGGCTCCCCTCACTCGGTGCCTCAAGGTCCGCGCCGCCAGGCCCTTCTTCCTCGAGAGGGGTCTTTCCATACGGCCCTCGCGTTCAACCTTCCTGCCCTTCCAAGAGTAGGTGATATAGTAACCGGCAAAGTGGTCTATAGAGGGGTAGGTGCGCCTCATGAGACGGAGGTTCCGGCGCGCCTGTGTTTCCGCCCTTGGTCTGGTGGGCGCAGGAGGGTAAATATGATGGAAAAGGCACAGCTGACTGACGAAGTGTTGGCTGTCTTGGACGAGGTGTTCGAGACACACCACGGCATCTTCTTGGATCCTGACACAAGTATGTTTCAAACACTGGACGGCATCAGCGCAGCGCAGGCATCCATTCCCGTCGGGGGGCGTTGCGCCTCCGTGGCTGCCCAGGTGGCACATGTCACCTTCTACCTGGAAGTACTCGAATCGTACCTTGCGACCCGGCGACAGAACCAGGGTGCCGATTGGGGCGAGATTTGGCGCAGTGTGGACGCGGTGACCCCGGAGGCATGGGCTGACTTGAAAAACGGTCTTAAGACGACGTATGGCAGGCTAATGGGTCACTTGCGGGAGGTCGAGGACTGGGACGATCCGAATGTCATAAGCGCTGCCATGGCGATCGCCGTGCACAGCGCCTACCACCTGGGCGAGATCCGGCAGGCGATGTGTACGCTTCTAGATTAGGCGGACTCTTGCGGGGCTGGAGGGGCCTGGGCGGGTTGTTGACCGTGGCGCTCGTCGTGGGCTGTCAGCCACAATCTGGGCTGCCTGCCGGGAGCGTGGGGCCCGCGCCTTCGCCATCAGCCCCGCACGTCCTGCAGGTGGACTTACTCTATCCCAAACTCGACACCTCGGTCGATATGGGCGGCACCATGAGCGTCATCATCCAGGTTTTCGACCCGACTGGTTCAACGGTCAGCGGCGCCTCGGCCCACATTGAAGCCACCGACCCGGATGGCCAAGTGATGGTAGTGGCTCCGATGAAGGCGGGGAGCGATGGGGTCTACCGTGCCAGCTCGTGGCTAATCCCGCATCGGACGCGAGCTGGCATTTGGAGCCTACGAGTGACCGTTAGGGCCGAAACAGCCCAGGGGGAAGCCGAAGGGTCCTTTGTTGTGGCGCCCTCTTTGAGCGAGACACTCCTTGCCAAGTATGGTTTCTGGATCGACGCTCCGACCCTGGGTGACATTCAGCCTTCTCTGGTGGCCGAGCGAGGCGATCCGCGCAACGGTCTGATCCGATGGGGAGGGGTCAGCCCGGCGGCGCATGTCTTCCCCGAAACCTGGCTTGAGGTCCAATGGCGGGGCGGACATGCGGATCTGGGAGATCCCGAGGCCGTTCGCCGTTTCTTGTTGGACGACATCGGCGATTTCGGTTTCACGCCGGTTCGGGCCATCGGAGCAATCACTCCTTTCAGCTTTCAAGGCTGGGCCGGTTGGAGGATTGGCATGCGGGGTCAATTCGCCTACGACGACATCGAGTGGGTTGTCTTCTATGCTCCCTCCGTCGACAAGACCTACGCCATCGGCACCACGGTTGTGTTGCCTCCCCAAGGCGTGAACCCCCACGCCATTCTGCGCGACACCTTTGAGCTTCCGGCGGGCGTTGTCGCCGCTGGCACTGCGCCGGACCCCCTTCCCAACCTCTTGCCCAGACCCCGACTTCTTGGCCCCGGTCTCGGCACGGTCTTCACAGGGGAGGCTGCGACAATCACCTTGGCTTGGGAGCCGGTGAAATCTCTGGCGCCCGACGAACTGTATCAGGTAGATCTGAGCTACAACTACGATGAGGGCAGTCCCAGTCGAGCCCTCACGACGCGTGCCACGCAGCTGCGAGTGCCGAATGCCCTATTCCGCCAACCGAACTGCGGCGTGTTCAACTGGCAGGTGCGCCTGAAGCGGATCAGCGGAACGACGCCGGGCGGTGAGCCAAACTTGGAGGACGAAAGCTACGCCAGCCTCTACAGCTACTTCGTCTGGTCCCGCGCCCCGGGGGAGGCGGAAGAATTCCTCCCGCTTTGCCCCAACGTCCAATACTGATCGAATTGCCGCCAGAGGTGCACATTGGGCGGGCGGTGCCAGCCCATCCCGTTCTGGGCTCGATCTACAATTTGTGAAGGATGTCACAAACACCCAGTAGCGCATCGAACACCGGGCCCTTACAGCCAGTCCACCCCGACCTGATGGCACAAGGTTAGGCTGAGCCCGGATGGGACCATGGCCCCAAATTGCATGGGAGGGGCTGCCTGAGCCAGCTGGCTTGGCAAGGGTTGCGGAGGGACTGGCCCGGCTGCCAGCCCTACCTGCCGACCTTGGCTTCGTGTAGCCACTGCGCAACCTGGGCGCTATCGGGGCACTAACGCAGTTCCGGTATACTCAATTCACGAGCCGAGCATTCAAGAGAAGACTGGTATGGGCGGATCTATCAAGCTTTTTACTGTTCGGGGGATCGACATCAAGATGCATGTGACGTTCCCCTTGATCTTGATTTGGGCTGCCTTCCAATTCGGGCCGGCGAGCGGCCGCGGTTGGGAGGGGGCGGTGTTCGGGGTGATCGTCACTCTGTTGCTGTTCGCCATTGTCGTGTTGCATGAACTGGGTCACAGCTTCGTGGCACTCCGGTATGGGGTGCCGATTCGGCAGATCGTCTTGCTGCCCATCGGCGGCGTGGCCCAGATGGGAAGGATGCCGGAGACCCCGGGTCAAGAGCTGGCGGTGGCCATTGCCGGGCCGGCTGTTAATCTCGTCCTCGGGATCATCCTGGTTGTTGTAGCGGTACCCCTGGGCATCTCGCTTACTCCACGGCGGCTGATGCTGGGTCTGCAGCAAATGGGCCAACTCGATCTGCCGGCCGTGTTCACATACATCTTTGCCACCAACATCTTCATCGCCGTCTTCAACCTCCTGCCCGCCTTCCCGATGGACGGAGGCAGGGTGATGCGGGCGTTGATGGCGACCTGGCTGGGTTCTCGTCGGGCGACTTCCGTGGCCGTGATTGTGGGACAGGCATTGGCTTTCCTGATGGGTTTTTGGGGCTTCCTCCAGGGCAACTTATTCCTGATCCTGATCGCCTTGTTCATCTTTTTCGGCGCATCCCAAGAGGGCCAGATGTCCCAGGTGCGTCGGGTGCTCTCAGGGCTGAGAGTCGACCAGGCGCACACTCGCCATTCGCATGTCTTGTCGCCCGATGCCAGCCTGGGTGAGGCAGTACACCTGACGCTGACGACCTTCCAATCCAACTTCGCTGTCTGTGAGGCTGGCCAGTACCTGGGGCTCCTGCCTCACAAGAAGCTCGTAGAAGCCATGCAATCCCAGGGGGGCGATGTGCCCGTCCGGGAGGTGATGCAAACCGACATAGATCCCGTTCGCCCGGGGGATGAGCTCTTCAAGGTGCAGCAGCGGATGGCCGAGACGCATGCTGACACGCTGCCAGTGGTCGATGGGGGACAGTTCCTTGGCTTGTTGACCGCTCAGGATATCAACGAGATCTACCACATCGCCGCCGATCACCCTGATTTTCTGAAACCCTCGGCGGGTACAAATTCGGGCTGAATGGCGCCACGGTCCCCCGAGAGCGGTGTGTAGGACCTTTGGGGAAGTTTGCCTGGATGGTGCCCTATGGTAGACTAGAGGACCTTTTAGGCACGCAGGAGCCCTTGTTCCATGGTAGATGATCCGAAACGCGTCGTCTGCATTGAGGACGAGCCCGAGATGATCGATCTCGTGCGCCTGATCCTCGGCCGTAAGGGTTTCTTGGTCATTGGCGCCAACGGTGGCGTCGAAGGGCTGGAGACGGTGCGCCGCGAACGCCCCGACCTGGTCCTGCTCGACCTGATGATGCCGGACATGGACGGCTGGGAAGTTTACCAGCAGATGAAAGCCGAGCCAGACTTGAAGGGGATCCCCGTGGTCGTTGTGACCGCCAAAGCGCAGTCCATCGACAAGGTGCTCGGGCTGCACATCGCCAAAGTGGATGACTACATCACCAAACCCTTTGGTCCACAAGAACTGCTGGAGAGCGTCGAGAAGATCTTGGGCGTGCTGGAGTAGCAGGGGGATGACCCGTGATTGAGGTTGGGCGACAGGCGTCGCCCTTTTTTGTTGGCCGATGACAAGATGGGTTAACGTCCTCAACACAAACCAGGCCGGTGCGCCGGTTGCCCGCGCCCGCTGGTGCGACACATTTGCCTGCCGCTTGCGCGGTCTGACCTTTCGGCGAAGCCTTGAGCCAGGCGAGGGGCTGCTGTTGGTCGAGGGCCGTGAAACCCGGTCCGGGACCGCCATCCATATGTGGTTTGTGTTCATGCCGCTGGGAGTCGCCTGGGTGGCGGCCGATGGGCGAGTGGTCGACAAGCGATTGGCGCTTCCCTGGCGCCTATATGCCCCCAAAGAGCCGGCCAAATTCATCCTGGAAGGCCCGCCCGTCATGTTAGAATCCGTCGCCATCAATGACTACTTGGAGTTCGTGGATGCGGCGACGATTCGTCCCCCTGTTCATTAGTCTTTCACTTGCGCTCTCCTGGCTGACTCTGCCGGCCGGAGCGCAAACCCAGGGACCCTACGTACATTGTCCAACCCGGGGACACACTGAGCGGGATCGCCCGCACTTTTGGATCCAGCGTCAACGAACTCTCCCAGCTCAACGGGATTGCCGACCCGTCGTCCATCCAGCCCGGGGCGGAACTCGTGATTCCTGGGTTCGAGGGGGTCACAGGCGTGCTTTCCACACATGACGTGGCCTATGGCGAGGATCTGGCCAGCTTGAGCCGCCAATACGGCCTGTCCCGTGACGCCATGATCCGCCTCAATCATGTGGTCAATCCAGCGAGTATCTACTTGGGCCAGGAAGTGATCCTGCCCCAGAACGATGGTCCAGCAGCGCTTCCACAGGCGCATTCCCTGCTGGTTGGCTCGGGTCAGACAAGGCTCGAGATTGCCATAGGACAAGACCTGGATCCCTGGACGCTTAATGCTGCCAATGATCTTGGGGTCCAGGCATGGGTCCTGCCCGGATCGGTAATCAGCGCGCCGGGCGGGGATCAGCCGCCGACCGCGCTACCGAGCCCGATCACGGTGGTCACCGCCAATCCGTCGGCAGCCGTTCAGGGCCAGGTGGAAGAGATCCATGTCGTCGGGGCTGCGGATGCAGCCCTGAGCGGTTCCCTGGGCCCGTGGCCGCTCAGCTTCGAGACGGACAAACAAGGCGAGCAGGTGTCCCTGCAGGGCGTGAACGCGCTGACCGACCCCGGCTTGTACGATCTCACTCTGTCGGTCAGCCCATCCAGCGGGGACGGGCCCGGCTACAGCTACAGTCAACCGATACGTATCCGGGCGGGAGATTACGGTTATGACCCGATTCTCACCGTCCCGCCGGAGACCCTTGACCCGGCCAACACCGTGCCGGAAGACAACTTCATCGCCGGCATCGTAGATCAAGTGACGCCGGAAAAACTCTGGTCCGGATCCTTCCAGTTCCCGTCCGACTACTACACTGACAGCTTTCCTTCGGTGTTCGGCACCCGGCGCAATTACAACGGAACCGGCTACACTCTGTACCACACCGGATTGGACTTCTACGGTGGCACCGGGACGCCGATCATCGCCCCGGCGCCGGGAAAGGTGGTCTTCACCGGTCCGCTGACCGTCCGGGGCAACACGACCATCATCGATCACGGCTGGGGCGTCTTCACGCTCTATTTCCACCAGTCGGAGATTGAAGTCAAGGCCGGAGACGAGGTTGCGACCGGCCAGGAAATCGGCAAAGTTGGTGGCACGGGTCGCGTGACAGGGCCGCACCTGCACTGGGAGGTGCGTGTGGGAGGCGTGCCGGTCGATCCACTGGAGTGGGTGAAAAACACCTATCCTTAGTGGCGCTCTCGGCCCTGAACGCGGTGCAGACAGGGGGTTCGGCCCGGAGAGCGGAAATCGCCGATGGTGTATAATGCCGGGGCAACCCCCCGGGGAAGACACTGACGAATAGACACATGGTTTCTGCCCTCACACTCTCCCACGACGCATTCTGGACCGAGTTCCAGGTTACCGACAGCGACATCGAATTCATCACGAACCTGCTGCTCGAGCGGGAGCGTCCTCTAACATTGCGTGAGATGCTTGAGCCCCTCATCGAGCTTCAACTCGGGGAACTCGAGGAGAGCGGCGCGCCAGGCTGCCGCACCCGACGAACGGGTTTACCTTCCCGCCGAATCCTATCAAGTCGGCGAGCAGCTCGACTTCCCGGCCTTCGATCACGCTGTGGGGGTTGTCCGCAAAGTTCGGCTCTGGGGACAATCCCGAACTCGGTGACTTCAAGGTCATCGATGTCGACATCGACGGTCATTCTCGCAGCTTTGCGGCCGAGCTGGCCGATCATCCCTTGAACCAGCCCGTTGAACCGGAAGAAGACGGCGAAGTCGCTGGACTCCCCGGCGGCGATCCTCGACCGCTTCGGCGCCGAGCTCGTTAAGCCAGGCTGCAGGTGCGCCTTGCAAGCACCCCGGACATCGTGCAGATCGCCGGCCGGTGGTTTCCGCGAGCCCTGCTGGCCGACATCCATTCCGGCCACCTCAATCTGGCTGAGGCCGTGCTGGATGTTGGCGGAGGCGGCCCGCTGCCGACCTCGGCACTGCTCGAGCACATTGAACTCCCCGTGGGGATTGACCCCCTGTTGGCGACCTTTTCTGTCGACTATGCGCTTCAAGAGGATGAGCGCTTCGATGAAGTCGGTCCTGCCGGCCAGACGTTGTGGTACCTGCGCCGCCTCGAGCCGCCTGAGGTACTCTATCCGCCGCAGCGGCTGGAATACTCGTCCAGGGGCACGGATCGCCGCCATTTGACCGAGGATCTGCTCGAGCTCGAGGGGCGATTGGACGACGAGTTGAGCCCATTGGATCCACCGGATGAGCCGGTCGTGAGCGTTACTATCTCCTTGTTGTTCCCCCATTGGCGTGTTGGAACGCTACCGCTGTCGAGTCGGCTCCAGGCGCTATTTCCCACAGCGTACGAGGCGCCACGCATCCGCTTCATTTTGGTGGACGGTCACAGCGGGGAGAAGTTCCCCGGCTGGGTCGTGCGAGCCGAACGCTACGTCTTTGGACTGGACGAATGGTATCGACGCTACGAGGTCCCGGCGGGTGGATTGGTCAAAGTGCGACCTGGAGAAGCCCCCGGTGAAGTGATTGTCCAAGCCCTTGAACAGCGCCGCCACAATGATTGGATCCGAACCATCTCAATCAATGATGGCCGGGTCGGGTTCACCATGCTCAAGCAGCCGGTGGGCACGGCCTACGACGACCTGATGGTCGTCGGCCTGGTCGATCCGGTCGCACTCGACGAAGCCTGGCTGCAGGGCAACCAGCGCCGGATGAATGATGAGGAGTTGGTGGGTTTTGTCTTTCGGGAGCTGGCAAAGCTCAACCCCCAGAGCGCCGTCCACGCCCAATCGCTGTACTCGGCTGTGAACGTCCTCAGGCGGCTGCCGCCCGCCCCCATCTTTGCCGAGCTGACCACCCGGTCGTACTACGAACATGTGGGGGATCTCTACTGGCGGTTGGAAGACCAAATTCAGGGTGGAGGCTGAGGGGCATGGACGGAGAGCTGGCTCGGCGCCTGATCCGCCCGACGGTCGACACGAAATTCCACATTGACTATGCATGGTGGGAACGCGCCGACCGCGAGCTCGATGTGTACCTGCACAGTCACCTGTGCCCCGAGCACCAGGAGATTTACCGCGATATGGACGCTTCGTCCACGGTAGACCATGTTGATCCGCAAACGGCGGAGGTGACAAGTGTCCCGGCGATTCAGAACATCCTCATCACCCACTGCTCACAGCAGCCTGATTATCTGACTCCCCAGATGAGTCTCATCAACGCCGTCTTCCGGGTCTTCATGGCTAATGGCAATACCCCATTGTCGTCCAAGGAAATGGGAGCGCGCTTGGGCCGCTCACCCGACATGATCCTGCGCACCCTTTCAGGTCAGAGAGTCTACAAGGGCATTCGGCCCTTCTTGGACTAGGCCCCGCCACTTTTCGACCCACCCTATCGCTTGCATAGGCGCCTGGCTAGATTGCGGCGGCCGGTGCGGAATTCACCTTCTGGGGCGATAGACACACCGCCACTCCCGAGATAGGATCGGAACTATGAAGACCGAAGATGTCCTGCGTTATGACCGAATGTATCGGGCCATGCGGGAAGCTCTTGATGCCGACATCATCACCTTCGGATTCTGGGCCCCGCCGGCCGACGATCAGAACCGCTGCCTGCGGGAGCGATCGGCCTTGGAGCCCGTGACATCGACACCTTACACACACCTTTCAGGCGGGGATTCGCTGTAAGGCGTCTGTAAAACGCTTGGCCGCAATGGCGTGCTAACATGGGTGTAAGACATCAACAGAGGAGACGCACTCATGGCAATGACCGCCGTAATGCCCACCACAGATCAGGCCCTCGAATTCGCCGTCCGTTCGATCCAGAAGGCGGACGTGGAAACCGGCCGTGCAGCCCTGCGCTGGGTTTTGAAGCGCGAGCCGACCAACGTCTCAGCCTGGCTGTGGCTCACCCGATGCGTTGAAGACCAGGTCTTCCGCTCCCAGTGCGTCGACCAGGTAGCGACCCTAAATCCTTTCGCCTAATTTCAGATATCTCCGGCGTCTCTCTCCTCCGAAACCCCCGGCCCATCGGCCGGGGGTTTGATTCTGGGACGAGAGGCTGCGCCACCGGTAGCCAACCCATCGGCCGAGCCGATTGTGAAGACATTCACAATCCAAGATCCAAGCATGCAAACCGTGCTGGTAGAAATCGAGACCTGCCGGAGGCTTTGGGCAGCGTGACCTGACTCGGCTATAATCGGGTTGGTTATCCGCCCCCATAGCTCAATGGATAGAGCAACGGACTTCTAATCCGTAGGTTGTAGGTTCGAGTCCTACTGGGGGCGCCTGAGATGTGTCAGCTTCTTCTCAAGGCTGGCGACCTTGCGTTCGTAATCTCCGCGTGCGGTGTCGCCCCATTCATGGGCCTCTATCAGTCTGTCAAGCTGGACTTCCAAAGCATATTCTCTCAACGGCGAAATTAACCGCCGGAAACCTTTGGCCGGCGCAGGCTGATTGCTTCCGTAGGATGACGGCAGCGCCTAGATCGGTCAATTCTGAAGGTCTGCCCATAATTGATTCCTGCGGGTCGAGTTCCTATAGTGATGTTACCCACCGGCCACCCATTGGACCTCCTCCACGGTAATCTCCTGCGACCTCCAGCAACCCCCCTAGCGTTCAAGGGAAGAGTTACCTCTGTTCCCTAGTCGGATCCCAGCCTCTCCACAAGGAAGACGATGTCATCGAAATCTTCATCTGGGTGCCCGTCGTTGCACCGATAGCCTTTGCCGTTCGGCAATTCGTCGATCATCATGGCGGCGTCGTTGTGCCATGATTGGGTGACCCCATTGCCGGTGTCCCAGCAATTGGCAATTTCGAGGTCTCCTGAAGGGGCCAGAAGTCGCAAGTCCGTCTGTGGTGGCGCTGTGTCCTGCCACAACACAATCGGCGCCGTGATGGTTTGGCCAGCGACTTCGACATGCCCGGGGGCTCTCAGTTTGATGCCTTGACGCCACTCGCTGGAGGTGTGTTCAAAGGTGATCCTGACGACGCTGCCCTGGTGGAATGGCACAAAGTCGGCGAGGTGTAACAGGTTGCCCTGATAAGAGAAGGGCTTCCCATTTGACTCTCGGAAGAACCTCTCGAAGCTAGGCACAGCCATCCATCACCGTGTTATAGCTTGGCCCCGAGGAGATAGGTAATCCTTGGGGCGGCACTTTGGTCCCAATTACCGGCGGAGGATTCGCGAAAAGTCCCCTATAGAGAAGATATCGGCTCACGATTTTCCGGGTCGGTCAATCTCTGCAGCGACGATCTGGTATAGATACGCTTGAAGCCGCTGGAGTCGCTCATTCACTTGTTCCACTTCCTTGCGGGATATGTGGTGCCCTGCTTCTGGTGAAATGAAGACATCATTGAAAGAACCCCTCCCTCCGTAATCCTGCCTCAAGTCATCCAGAGCTTCTGCCATGAGCGACAAGTTGCCGGATGCAATGGCTTTCTCGAGTCGCTCTTGGAGGTCGGTGAGGACTACGGTCCATGGCTCCACGCCGTGCGCAGCCAAGATCGCATTGATCTCCTGCAAGATCACTCTTATCTCTCTCATTTGGCGTCAAACTCCAGGCGCACGCTCTGGGTTGTTCCGAAAACTCACGCACGCATGGTCCAGTCTAAAGGCGGGTGAGCCTGGCCGATTATTGGTGGTCTGCGCCAATCGAACCAACTTCCATGCCCAGATGCTTTCCGGTCGGTGGCTGGTCGCGCAGCGAGCCCGTCGCCAAGCCGACTGGAAGTTTGATTAGAGCGGAGGCACCAGCGATCGAAAGATGTCATGCAGGAATCTCCTGTTTGGGATCGTTGACAAGCGTCTCGCCACCATCGTCCGCGTAAGGACAGCTTGAAGGTACCTCTCTTGCCTTCGGTTGGAAAAAGTGCAACGCCGTCCAACAGGGTCAGGAAACCGAAGACACAATAGCGAGCCGTCAATCGAGCAACTTCGACTGCAGCGGCTTGGCCCTCAGGGGGCAGGCCCTTGTACCAATCCGAGAGTTCTACCAGCGCAGGTGATGGCCGTTTTCCCGGTGGGTCCTCAAGCACTTGTTTTGTGTCCTCCACCCCACCTTCAAAAACCCCACGTTGCAGCAATTCAACGAATTCCTGGCTGTTCATTTTCCAAACGCCTCCGGATACATTTGCTTGTTCGGTTGGATCAGTTGCTGAGCGCTTCTGTTCGGTGCTTCGGTATAGATCCGCAAATCCCATATGTCCTTTGCTAGGATGTCACGTGGGAGAACGTCGACATGCCCGCGAAGCGTCGGGATGCTTATGTGTTCCAGCCGTGGGAGGACGATAGCCGGCGCGGTGTCCTCCCACAGGACAATGGGCGAATCGATCGTTTGGCCCGCCACGCCGACCTGGCCGGGAGCTCACAGCTTGATCCCCTGACGCCACTCGCTGGAGGTGGATACAAATGTGATCCTGGCAGTCTCGCCCCCGGTGAACGGCACGAAGTCGGCCAGGTGCAGCATATCCCCTTCATACACGACGGGCTTCCCTTTTGATTCTCTGAAGTAGTTCTCGAAGCTGGGCATATTCCGTCACTCAGTGAGCCGCATATGCGAAAGGGTCGATCGCGGCGTGTTGCTGGGCGTGGGGGTGTCGGCCGGGGTCAGCTCTGGCCATACGGGTCGGTCTGTGCCTGGATGTGCCTAGAATCAAGAACGCCACACTTAAAAACGACTCTAGCCATTTGGGGGTGATGTGACAGCGCCGCGCAATCATAGAATCGGTCGTTCTTGCGACGAGCTGTTTGCCTATCGCCCAAGCATTGCCAAGAGCTCCTGGTCGTCTGAATTTGTGGCGATGTCTCTGGGGGAGACTCCGGCGTGATTGCGCTTGTCTGGATCTGCTCCATGTTCGAGAAGCAGCTTGACGACTTTCTCATTGGGGGACGAGATCATCACGCACCGCCACAGCGGAGTATCTCCGAAGATGTCCACAGGATCGATTTGTGCTCCGCCCTCGATCAACGCCTCAACGATTTTGGGTTTCTGGTCGCGCGCAGCGAAGTGCAGCGCCGTCCATTCTTGAGCCTTGTCGTGAGCATTGACGTCCACGCCGAACGAAATGAGGAAAGCGAGAAGATCGGGGTCCGCATCGAACGCCAAGACGGCATGCATCAACAAAGTCCTTCCGTCTTCGTCCCTTTGATTGATTTCCGAACCGGACCGGATCAGTTCGTCGACCGCGTACACGTCTTGCCTGTTCACAGCTGCCCGCAATGCTTGGTCCACTCTGGGATCCCTCTCCCTCGATTTCTAGCGTCACATGAAACCGTCCAGGTTTCTGTCGAATGGGGGTGAAGCTGCTCACGAAGGGACGGAGCGTTCCACTTCATCAAGTGGAATGAACACAGTATTTCCGACATTCTCTGACTCGAAGACTTGCTTGACCGTTTCTGTCACGTAAATCCAGCCGCTCTTTCCCTCGGGCATAAAGAAGTCGGAGCCATCCCAAGTTGTAGGATCAAAGAAGAAACCCTTCAACACAGTGGAGGCCTTAGCGGGGAATTGCTTGGGAATTCGCAGGCTGCGAGCATCATCGATCGGGCCACACCGGCCACGAACCACGAGGCCCGAGTATCCGGGAATTGTCTCGCCTTTCTTGCCAATCAGGTTGACTTTGTAGGTCGACCATCCGCTGATGTTACGCTCATGCAAGATGCTCGCCAGTCGGTCACTCAGTAGAGACAAGGCGACGTGACCGGTCCATAGCCAATCGCCGGGTATGGCCCGCCCCATCATCCATCGGGCACGGACAGGTTGCTCGGGTGTATCTTCCCCGCGAGTCACACGAAACGCATTTACAGTCAACAGAAGTTTTGCACGAAAGTGCTGTGCCACTCCGGGTTCGGTTAGCCAGTAGAGGTTGCCGAACCCGGGGAAATCTTTAGTAGTGGATTTTGAACCCATACTCCCCAGCCAATGTCCGCCCAAACTTGAGGGTTTCAGTTATGGATGGATTGCGGCCCAAGAATTCGGACCATCGGTAATCGTATTCGCTTACGTTATTGAGATGTCTGGTCTTCTCCCACCAACTGCCGTAGTTCGGATCGTGTACATCAATTCCCAGATCCGTGAATTGATCTGAATATTCCTTTGGGAAAACGTGGCGGGCGTGAATTGAGCTCTCCGGGGATTCCCCGGTCAGACGTCTGAGAATTTCCCCGAGATGACCCTCCGGGAAGGACTGGAACCTTGGTGCTTCTCCGGGTTAACTACCAGACATTTCGCTGTGTTCGACGTACCCCGTCGCTGAACCAAGATAGCCTTTCCCCAGCCGCCCGGTCAGATGCGCCTTCCATGTCCCAAGGGTTGAGCCCAGGATTGTACGGCTTTCCCTGAAGAGGACCAGCCAGTCGTCGCTGAGGCTATTCTGCTGATCTTCACAAAAATGGCGTCGGAGTGTCTGTCGGTAGGCAGAGTCCGCAGGGGGCAAGCGCGACGGATTCCTGACCAGGATGGTTCATTTCAACAACTGAACTGCTATTTGTAATCATACGTATAGCACCACGCAAGTGCTTTGACGGCCTCCTCGCCAATGTCGGGATGTTTGGAGTGAAATTCCTTCCCTGCGATTTCCGCCATTTCTGGAAGGTCAACGGCGATGTGCCGAGCATTGGAGGAGTAGAAATCTTCCTCGATTGTCTTGACGATGTTCAAGAGTGCCTTGCCGACCGCTGGGCCAAAGCGGTCCAAGACGCGTGTATCGTCTCGGACTGGCCACGGACCCTGCTGCCACCCCGTCCAAAGGATGACAGCTTCCGTGATTTGCTTTGGGTCCGGGCTCATCATCTTGTCCAAAGGATCACCTCCGCCCCCGTCTCTGGGTTAATCGCCGTGATCGATGTTACATTGGGATTAGCCCTCAGAGTAGGGAATTCCACGGTCGCCCAGAAGGATCGCAGTCTTACTGTGTTTGTCTGAAGAACCCTGACATTACCCCTGGCGCCAGCTGCGAACTGCTGGGATGCCGATCGCCAAGCCTCAATTGATGCTTGATCGGTTGGATCGAATGCGGGGAGTTGAACACCCTCCCGGGCCAGCGTGGTCTCGAGAGTGGAGCCACCGTGCTCAGATGCCCAGCGCGCCGCAGCTTCACTCCTCATACCCGTCCAAAACACTGCTTCATCTGGCGCCGTGGCCATGCTGCCCTGTACGCCCCACATGTTGGGGCCGGGCAAGAACTCGTCGGGCACCGGGTATCCGCTCAATCCCGAGAGCGCCTCATCCGCGAGCCGCCCCAAGCCCTCGGCACCCAGCTCTAGGCTCCCCTTCAGCAAGGCTCCCGATGCAAGGGCGTCGAACGCATTGCAGACATTGAGGCCATTCCGCAGCATGTCTGACCCGGCGGAGGACAGGCCAAGGGCGGAAAGGCCCGTGCCGGCGGCGCCGACGACCGCCTGGCCCGCTGCACCCAGGCCAGCAACCGCCGAACCCACGCCACCGCCCGCCAGCCCCAACGTGGCCCCTTGGAAAACATCGCCCCACAGGTCGGCTTCATCCGCCGCTCTCTTCGCATCGCAGCCGCAGGCCCCGCTGGCGGCCAGCTCGTGGCGCAAGCCAGTGTAGCCGCCTCCAATCAGGGCGCCTCCTGCAGCGACAAGCGGCGCGGCCACTGCCGCCCCAACCAGCACGCCCGCGTGGGCCAAGGTGAACTCGGCCTGATACAAGCCTGCGAAGGCCTTCTGGCCCAGGTTGGCGTTGGGGTTGGCCAGGATGATGTTGCTCAGGTCCATGTTGTTGCAGCTGACCGGCTCAAGCTGGCGCAGGTACTTCATGGGCCCATAGCAGCGGCCGGAGGGGTCGGACCAGGTCAACGGGTTGTCGGCGGCATAGAGATACCCATTGAGGCTGGCTGGATCGAGGGGGCTGCCGGGCCAGGGGTCGGCCTGGAAGAAACGGCCCTGGGCCGGATCGAGATAGCGCGCCCGCAGGTTGATCAGACGCGTGGCATCGGTCCATTCGCCAGCGAAACCGAAGGGGGTTGAGGCGCTTCCGATCGAAGCCAACCTTCCGCCGAAGGGCTCGTAGGCGCTGGCTGATAGGATCTCGCCGCTGGGATCGGCCTGCTGCCGGACGCTGCCCAGCCCGTCCGGCAGGTCGTAGGTCCATGCGCCGGCCCTCTTCTCGGCGATCAACCCGGCGCCATACACATAGGTGGTGGTTCCGTCGCTCAACACCTGGCTCAGCGTCGAATTGAGGTCCAGCGTGTAATCGGTCTGGGCGCCGTCGACGGTCTGCTGCAGGCGGTCCCCCAGGCCGTCATAGGCGAAACTGTAAGACGACGGCAGGCCCCCGATGCCCACCAGACGGTTGGCATGGTCGTAGCTGTAGGTCGAGACGCCGTCCGAGAGCAGGTTGCCGTTGGCGTCCCAGGTATAGGCGTCGCCATTGACCGAAGTCAGCCGGTTGGCGTCGTCGTAGGCGTAGGTGTCCGATCCCGAGAGGCGGTCCTGCGTCAGCCGATTGCCCGACCGGTCGTAGCCATAGTGGAAAAACTCGCCCGAGCTGTAGTCCGCCGCGGTCAGGCGGTAGAGGTCGTCGTAGGTGTAGGCGATCACCGTCGTCCCGGATGGCGGCGGTGTGGGCGAGGCGCCCTGGGTCGCCGTGGGGGTGAAGCTCGGCGGCGCTGGGAAGGTGGCCGTCGGTGTGTCGCTCGGCGTGGGGGTGTCAGACGGGGTCGGGGTGTCGCTCGGGGTAGGTGTGTCGCTCGGGGTGAAGGTCGCCGTGAACGTCGGGGTAAAGGTGAACGTCGCCGTGAAAGTGTCCGATGGGGTCGGCGTGTAGGTCGGGGTCGAGGTGTCCGTGGGCGTGTCGGTGTCGGTCGGCGTGTCGCTCGGCGTGGCCGTGGGCGTCGGCTCCGCTTCGCCCAACGTGTAGATCTCGTCCCATAGATCGGGACTGCCGTTGCGGTTGTCGGTGTAGATCACCAGCAGGTCGGTGCCGAAGCCGGCCTTGCTGATGTTGACATCGGTGGTGTCGCTGCTGCCGGCTTCCAGCGGGAAGGGCGTACCGTCCAGCGCGCCGTCGCCGGTCACATGCTGGCCGTAGGCATCCCAACCGTCACGTTTGTCCGACCAGACGATCACGTAGGTCCAGGCGCTGTCGTGGAAAGCGACCGCCCCCGGGTAGGGGTCGTTGGTCTGGGCGCCGATGGTGATGGGTCCGGTCAGCACCGAGCCGTCGGAGGCAATGCGGGCGGCCATCAGATCCTCGCTGGCGCCTCCGGTGGTCTCGCGCCAGACCACCAGATACTCATCCCCGGCGGGGTTGTAAGCGAGGTCCGGCTGGCTGGAGTTGGTCGGGGCGCTGTAGAGCTTGTTGGGGCTGCCCTCCAATGACCCATCGCCGGCGACGGGCTGGACGCAGGTGGCGAACTGATCCGGCCACTCATCGCACATGAAGGCGACCATGTAGCCACCATCGGCGTTGCTCGCTACGCTGGGCGCCAGCTGGTAGAGGGGATCGTCGTTGACCACCACCTGATCCCCGACCAGGTTCCCATCGCTGTCGATCCGCTGCCCAAGGATGTTGGCGTCGCCAGTGAGCCCGTTCTCCCACACGACGAAGAACTCTCCTGTGGTTGAGTCATAGGCCACCGCGGGCTCGTGGTTGTCCACCCCACCAGTCCCAATAGGAAAAGCGCTGCCCGTCAAACTGCCGGTGGCGTCGATGAGTTGACCGGAGATCTGCGCGTTATCCGACCAAACGACGAGATACTCGCCCGCGCCGTAGGCTGCAGATTGTTCGAACTGATCGCCAGCCGCGTCGGCGACGATGATCGTCGAGCCGAGCGGCTGGCCGCTGTGGTCCAGGCGGCGGGCGTAGACGTCGAAGTCGCCGTCCCAGTTTCGCCACACAGCCAGGTATTCCTCGTCGTCGGGGTCGTACACGGCCAGGCCACGCTCCTCGTTGTCCGAGACGGCCGTAGCGATGGCCACGGGTGTCCCCGAGGTGCCCTGAGGCATGGCGGCGGGGGCGGCCCGTGAACGGCTCTCGGATGGGGCCGCGGTGGCCGTGGGGCGGGTGGGGATGATGGAACGCATCGAGGCGTCCGCTGAGTCCGGCGTCGCCGTGGGACTGGGCGCAGCGGTGGGGGACTCTGGGCTGCCACCCCGGAAGCGAAAAGGCTCCTTCCGAGCCAGGAACCGACGGCGTAGGCCGCCGGAGCGAACAGACCTCGGGCTGCATCCGCCTGCGCCCCCAAGGTTGGGGACTCTAAGGCCGTGGGGCTTGGAGAGGCGGCGGACGAGGGGGTGGCGCTGGGTGTCACGGTCGCCGTGGCGGTGGCGGCCATGCTGGGCGTCGATGTCGGCGAGGCTGTCTGAGACGCTGGGCTGGGGGCGGATGTGTTGGGCAGCGTAGCCGTCGGACTGGTTGTCTGGGTTCCGGTCGCAGCTGGTCCCCGCGTATCCATTGGAATCACTGTCGAGCTGGCGGTTAGCTCGGGTGTCTGGCTGACTGGGCTGGCCGTAGGGGTCGGGGGAGATGTCGGCCCGCTGAAAGACTCGGAGGCCTGTTCTCGGATCACCAGCGGCAGGAACAAAGCGTAGGGTAGGGGTGGCGAAGCGACCGATTCGACCGCCTGCACTCGATTGCCGACCCGGTCGTAGGTGTATTCGAAGCTGGAAAGGACGGTGGCTCCGCTGGCGTGGCTGAGGGAACGCAACCAATCAGCGGAGTCATAGCTGTAGGTGGAGACCACGCTGTTCGGCAGCGATGACTGCGTGAGGCGGCCGGCCTTGTCGTAGGCATAGCTCGTCAGCCGGCTGTCCCAGTCGGTGACCGCGTTCAACCTGTGCAGCCCGTCGAAGGCGTAGTCCACCTGCCGGGCGTCTGGATAGGTCAGGCCGACGCGATGGCCAACCGCGTCATAGGTGTAACCAACCCTGCCGCCGAAGGGATCCGTGACGGACGTCGCCCGGTTGAGATCATCGTAGGACCAGGTGGTCGTGCCGAGACCATCGTCCATCGCCAGACGATTGCCCAATCCGTCATAGGCAAAGGCTGTGTCGGGATCTGGCGAGGGGTAGTCGACCGAGGTCGAATCGATCCAGGCTGTCGTAGCCGTACGCTGTGGTGAAGCCGTTGGCGTCGGCGAGGGCTACCTGGTTTCCGATGCCGTCGTAGCTGTAGACCGTCGTGTGGCCGAGCGCATCGGCTTCAGAGGTCAAGCGATTAAGGGCATCATAGGTGTAGGTCGTGTCGTGGAGCTCAGCGTCCCGCATTCGGAGCAAGTTTCCAAGGCCGTCGTAGCTGTGCTCAGTGCGGACGTTGGTATCGGAATCCGAGACCATGGCATTGACGTAGCCTTCAGTGACGGCCCGCAGGCGATTCACTTGGTCGTAGTCGTAGCGGGTCGTGACTCCCTCGGCATCCTGCATCCATGCCTGGTTGCCGAGACCATCGTAGGCAAAGCTCGTGATGTGCCCCAGCGGATCCGTCTGGCCGATCATCCGATCGACGCCGTCGTAGGCGAAGGTTTGCGTGTGGCCGTTGGGATCAGTCTGGCTCTTGAGGTTTCCAACGCCGTCAAACGTGTAGTGTGTGGTTGCGTCCTCGTCATCGGCGGTTGAGGGCGTGTAGGAACCACAGGCCGAGGCGACGCTGGGATTGTCCACGACGCGCACGCTGCGATACAGGCCGTCCAGGCAGGAGGCGGTCGCCGTCCCATCTGGATCGACCATCCGGACCACGTGGCCCAGCCCGTCATGGGTGAATTCGGAACGCACGTTTTGATCCGGATGGCCCGGGTCGAACGCCGGCGGTGAGGTTGTGTCGATGGATTGGCCGGTGAGGTTCTGAACCAATGTCTCCGGCCGATGCAGGGCATCGAAGTAGGTCCGATCAATTCTGCCCAGGGTATCTAGCCTGGCGATCGGGTCGCCGGCCGAGTCATAGACTGTCTGCGTTCGTACGTTCTGATCTGGGAAGGCTGGATCGAACGTCGGCGGGGTGACTGCGGCGATCGGCTGTCCGGTCAGGTTCTGAACGACGAAGGTGTCCCGATCGAGAGGATCGAAGTACCGGCGGGTCGTCCGGCCGAGGGTGTCGGTGACGGCGATCTGGTTGCCGGCGATATCGTAGGTGGTCTCTGTCAGGACATTCTCATCCGGCGAGGCCGGGTTGAAGGCTGGTGGTGTCGGGTCGGCGATCGACTGGCCGGTCAGGTTTTGGACGAACGCCACAGGGCGGCGGAGGGTATCGTAATAGGTTCTCGTGACGTGCCCGAGGGTGTCGACGACAGCGATTCTGTTCCCGACCGCGTCGTACGCGTAGTCCGTGGGCAGGTTGCGATCCGGATGGCTCGGATCGTAGGTCGGAGGGGTCGGGTTGGATACGGTTTGGCCGTAGAGATTGCCAACCACGGTCATCGGGCGATTGAGGGCGTCGTAGTAGGTCCGTGTAGTTCGACCCAGCGTGTCGATGACAGCGATCCGGTTGCCGGCGTCATCGTAGACGTAGTCCATGCGGAGGTTCTCGTCTGGCGAGGTCGAACTGAATGCGGGTGGAGTGGTCATCGTGACGGACTGGCCCACCAGGTTGTCAACCACGGTCACTGGCCGATTGTCCCGGTCGTAGTAGATCCGCGTGATTCTCCCCAAGGTGTCGATGGTGGCGATCGTGTTGCCGGCTTCGTCGTAGACGAACTGCGTCCTCACATTCTCGTCCGGGAAGGAGGGGGAATAGCTCGGTGGCGTGCCGATGCTGATCGCCTGGCCTAATAGATTCACGACGACGGTTTCCGGCCGATTGAGGTCGTCGAAGTAGGTGCGCGTGACCTGGCCGAGCGTGTCGGCAACGGCGATCTGGTTGCCGGCGGCGTCGAAGGCATAGTCGGTGCGAATGTTTCTGTCAGGGTGAGCAGAGTCGTAGGCAGGAGGGCTGGAGGCGCTGATGGGTTGGCCCACCAAGTTGTTGACCACGGCTACGGGACGGTTGGCGTCGTCGTAATAAGTCCGTTTGATGGTCCCGGCGGGGTCGATCGTGGCCAGAAGATTTCCGACCTCGTCAAAGACGAAGGATGTCACCCGGTCCCGGTCCGTCTCGGATGCGGGGACGTAGTTGGCTGAGTCGCATGGATCCGTGACTGGCGTAGTGCCGTCCCCACTGGCGTTGACGACGGTGCGCACGATGCGGCTGGCAGCGTCGTAGCAGGTCCAGCTGGCTCGACCCAGCGGATCGGTCATGGTCACCTGACGACCGAGCTCGTCGTAGGTGTAAATCGTCGTCTGGAGCAGCGCGTCCGTCATGCTGACGAGATTGCCCAATGGGTCGTAGGTGAACGTGGTCGTGTTCCCAAGCGGGTCCGTGACCGTCTTCAGGAGTTCTTCCGGCGCGGGCGCGTCACCAGTATCGGTGTAGGTGTATTGCGTGGTTTGACTGAGGCCGTCGGTGGTCGAAATGAGCCGTGTCCCGGAATAATCGAAGGTGGTCAGATAACCATTTGGGTCGACCACCGAGGTCATATTGTTCGACGTGTCATAGCCGAAATCGGTCTGTTCTCCCTCGGCGTCAACCATCTGGCTCAGCGTTTCCCCGTCGCTGGCCCACTGGAGGTCCACCGTGTTCCCGCCCGGATCGGTGATCGCACTCGGGCGAAGATGCGGATCGAAGGCTTTGGTCTCGGGGTTTCCCAACGCGTCGGTGTTAGAGACCAGGGTGCCGCGGCCGTCGTAGTCATGTGTGGCGGAGTGCCCCAGCGCATCTTCTACGGTGGTCGTCCCGGCCGAGTTGTAGGTGAGCGCCGCTATCTGCTCGCCCTCGCCGTTGGTCTGAGAGAGAGCGTGTGCATCGTAGACCGTGATGTTGGAGAAATAGCTCTCGGCGGTGGGCGAACTCACATCCTGGTCGTTAATGAATGTCAAGTAGGTCATGGGGCCCGTGAAGTACAGGCCGATGGGAATGCGGTAGTGCTTCCAGCCCGGGGCGCTGGTGGCGTAGATGTCAAAGTCGCCGCTGGCCACATCCGTGCCATAAAGGCGGATGAAGCGATTGTTGCTGTAGTGATTGTCATCGTCGAATCCGATGCCGTGGATCTCGCCTTGGACTGGACTCTTGAAATCGAACTCAAGCATGGTCGAGCTGGAGACCTGATAAGGGAAGTCGATCTTCTTCCAAGTGTTTCCGGTCAGATGGAGGGTGGCGCCGTCGTCCTCGATGGCCACAGTGGGGGCGATGTCTTGGGCCGGATCGTATGAGCTGAGCGTGGCTGAGGAGAAATCTACGGGGGACACCGTGTCGGATTCGTACTCGGTGGCCACCTGCACAATGCCGCGCGGATCGGTGACCTGGGTCAGCTCGTCGTGGTTGTTGTAGGTGTAGGACCACACGCCGCCTAGCACATCGGTGACCGAGGTCAGCCGCCCCTGGCCATCGTAGCCGTACTCAACCTGCCGGCCGGACGAATCCTCGACCTGGTCCAACTGGCCGTCGACGTTGTAATTGAGCTGCAAATCGCGGCCGCTCATGCTGTCGGTGACGGTTGACAGGCGGTTGCTCGAGTCGTAGTCGTAAGTCCAGGCGAAGCCTTGCCGATCATTCCAAGTGGTCACCTGTCCCTGCTCATCGAACACGAAGGTCGACTGATCCGGCAAGGTCAGGGTGTATTCGACAGGTGGCCCCGGATCCTTGGTCAGGTTGGCAAGCACGCCGCTGTCGGGCAGGTAGGATCCATCCGACCCGATGAAGAACCGGTAGCGGCTTGAGGTGACCCCTTTGACGAAGACCGCATCCGACTGGCCGAAGCGATCGTCGGGGAGGATCAGGCGAATGTCATGGTTGTCGGTCCAGCCTGGCCCCAGCGGCTGTTCGTCGATCGACGTGCTGGCAGCGGAGTAGGAGCGCTGGAATGTGAGAGGCTGGCTCTGGGTCGGGATCTCGAGATCGTTGACCGAGTAGGAGAAAATCCCGGTGCGCGTGTTGATCGGATCGCCGGCGTAGCCTTGTGTTGGCGAGAATGTGTCCATGGGACAGGTACGGCTGTCCCCGGTGCCGTTCTTAGGGCTGTCGGAGCAAGCGGCTTGGAGAAGGCTGGGGTCATAGATGGCGGGCTGCTCAGGCGCCAGGACGACGATGGCCGTTCCGCTGGTGGCTGCTCCCCCCAATGGGATATCGGCGCGGGTCCAGGATAGCCCGACATCTTGCGAATACGCGAACGACCTGGTCGAACCGCTGGCATAGATGTCTCCCTGGTAGCCATCCGCGCCGGCAGCGTAGACACCGCCGGGGACTGACAGCCCGGTGACCTTGACGAAACCGTTGGTCGTGCCCGTGGTTGAGGAGTACAAGGAGCCCTTGGCTTGGACCCACACACGGTCCAGCCGGACGGGGTCGGCGAAGACGTCCTTGTAAGTATCAAGATACTGGGTGCCCTTAGACCAGGAGGCACCGGCATCCGTGCTCTCGATGATGGGATTTCCCACCAGATGATCCAGGACGCCGAACAGATGGTAGGGATCGGTCCACAGGCCCGTAACATAGCGCCACGTGTCCCACAGTTCGCGCAGCCAACTGCAGGTAAAGTGCCAGCTAAGCCCGTTGTCGAAACTTCGCCAGAAGGTTTTGCGGTGGCACGGCCACCCCAAAACGATGTTGTTGTAGCTGTTGCCCATGATGTACCAGACGCCGTCGAAACCCCAGACGTCGCCGGGGACGGCTTCAGCGGTTTGCGGCGTGGTGTCGGGTGGCTCGAACAGAGGCAGATCGACGCCACCCCAGGTCGCGCCGCCGTCGGAAGAGACGGCGGCTGTGGGATCCGTGTTGAAGACTTCGCCCATATCCGGCCCCGAGGCGACGACGGTGAATGGGGGCGCCCGATCCCAGAAGACCGAGTTCCAGCCGGATTGTGAGAAAGGCATGGTCACCAGTGCCCAGTTCAGGCCGGCGTCCGTCGTGCGGAAGAGCCCGGATGGGGTGACGGCCACCAACGTATCGTGGTTGGCGGGGTTGACTGCCAGACTACGGATTTGGACGTTCCCCAGCCCATTGCTTCTCTGCTCCCACGCCCCCCCGGCGTACAACCAAACTCCGGCATTGTTAGTGCCGGCCCAGACACGCGCCGTCGAAATGGTTTGAGGGTCGGTGGGCAGCTTGTCTTGGGCGGTTCGATCGACGCGGCGCGGGCTGGGTCGGGAGACGGCGGGGCGTACGACTGCGGCCGAAGGCTCGGCGTCTTGGAAAGGCGCTGGGGATGCGTAGCGCGTGTCAGGGTTGGAGGCCGCTTCTGCAGGCACACCAATTGCCGGGATGCTACCTGAAAGCAAGGAGAGCAAAACCAGGGCGTGCATAGCCCTGGTTGACCAATGACGCCGTCTTTGTCTTGCAGGGATGTGGACTGTCCGCCCTGGGGACAGAGGCCGGACACTACCGGGATGATGAAGGGGCATGATCCCTTCCTGCGCTGACCGGGTCAGGCAGCCCCAAAGATGACGAGCCGCCCGTTCGAAGGGAAGTCGGGCGGATCCTGGTGCGCTCAGAGTCGCCCCCTTCACACAATCGATGAGCAGATCAGACGATCTCGGCACCCCGAGATACGTGTTCAGTGCGACTAGGACCAATGTACTACACGCCATGGCCGAAAGCAACCGGAATCGGTTGCAGGCGCTCGAACTGGTCCTAGGCTCCTTCGAGATGATGAGGGGTTGGACCGAACACCCCACGCCTCACACGTCGACGGAAAGCGTGGGATGAATAGAGGCGTGGCAGTTGCGTGTTGTCCAGCGAAGGACGAAAATCGGGTATCTTCTCAGGGCGACGAAGTTCGTGCTTGTTGGGGAGGTGAGGCGGGCATGCCGACAACAGCAGATGTCATCGTCATCGGGGGCGGGGTCCACGGCGCCAGCCTCGCCTTTCATTTGGCGGAACGCGGAGTGAAGGTGCTTGTCCTAGAGAAGAACTTTCTTGCCGCCGGTGCTACCGGCCGGTCAAGCGGCTTGGTGCGCATGCACTACGATCAGAGGCAAAGTTCCGAGCTCGCCTGGGAGTCCTTCCGGTATTTTCGAGACTGGGGGGCGAGGGTCGGCGGACACTGTGGTTTTGAACGTACGGGTTTCCTCGAGATCGTCTCATCCGAACACATGGATGCCCTGCGTGCCAACGTAGCGATGCACCAGGCGATCGGTATTCCCAGCCTGATGATCACAGGCGACGACGTGCGGCGATTGGCGCCGTCATTTGCCACGGACGACATCGAGTGGGCGGCCTATGAGCCCGAATCAGGCTATGCCGATCCCGCCGGCACTACCAGCTCTCTGATGAGTGCTGCCCGCGAGCGCGGGGCGCGATTGGAGCAGGGGTCAGCGGTGACGGCGGTGACGGTTGAGGCCGGCAGAGTGTTCGGGGTCGAGACGAGCCAAGACAGCTATTCAGCGCCGATCGTAGTCAACGCCGCCGGCCCGTGGGCGTCGGGCGTCAATGTGCTGGCCGGTGTCGAGTTGCCGTACGACACCTGGCGGCACGACACGATGTTTGTCGTGCGTCCCCCGGAACTGAGCCTCAGCCACCCGGCGGCCATCGATGATGTGCACGATATGTACTTTCGCCCTGAGGGGGGTCTGACGTTGGTCGGACTAGAAGATGGCAACCCGCTCGGCGAATCGCCAGAGAGTGACGCAGACCACGCCAAGCCGGGGTTTGTCGAACGGGCGATTGACCGGATCTGCCTCAGGATCCCGGCAATGGAAGGCGCCAGCTTGCACAGCGCGCACGGCGGGTACGACGGCATTACGCCCGATCAATATCCGTTGCTCGGGCCGTACGGACCGGAAGGCTTCTACCTTGATTGTGGATTCAGCGGAACGGGGTTCAAGATTGCGCCAGCCGTCGGCGTGTGCATGGCAGAGTGGATTCTGGACGGCGCCCCAAAGACGGTCGACATCAGTGTGTTCTCGCCGACCCGGTTCGATGAAGGACGGGCGATCGTCCGCCAGCATCCCTACCAGAAAACTTGGCGCTAGCGCATCAGATCATCCCCAGGTTGCGGCCGACGACTTCGAAGGTCGACATCACCTGGTCAAGCTCCTCGTCCGTATGGGTCGCCATATAGCTCGTTCGCAGCATCTCCTGGCCCTCGGGCACGGCCGGCGAAAGTACCGGATTGACAAAGACGCCGGCATCGAACAATCCCTTCCACATACCAATCGTCCGCATCGTGTCGCCGATGATGATTGGGATGATCGGCGTGACGGAAGGGCCGGTGTCGAAGCCCAGGGCCTGATAGCCCTTCCGCATCCTTTCGCCAATCTTGTTCACCCGCTCGATCCTGTGTGGCTCTTCCTTCATCACGTCCAGCGCCGCCAGAACGGCGGCCGTGTTGGAAGCCGGCAGGCTGGCACTGAAGATCAGCGAGCGCGCGTGGTGTTTGATGTAGTGCACCACCTGATCATCCCCGGCGACAAAGCCGCCGATCGAGGCGAAGGACTTGCTGAAGGTCGACATGATCAGGTCAACCTGATCTGTAAGGCCGAAATGGGCCGCCGTCCCGCGACCACCGCCCAAGACACCCATGGCATGGGCGTCATCCACCATTAGCCGAGCGCCATGCCGTCTGCAGAGCTCGACAATGCCGGGCAAATTCGCCAGGTCACCACCCATGCTGAACAGCCCGTCGACCACGACCAGCTTCCCCTTTCCTTCGGGAATGCCGGAAAGGACGCGTTCCAGGTCATCCATGTCGTTGTGCCGGTAGCGGCGGGTTTCGCCGTAGCTCAGGCGCGCCCCGTCTACGATGCTGGCGTGATCGTCCTTGTCCAGGACAACCTCGTCGCCGCGGCCGATCAGGGCGCTGATGACGCCCAGATTGGTCTGCATCCCCGTCGAAAACACCAACGCCGACTCCTTGCCAACCCAGTCGGCGAGGCGGCGTTCGAGTTCCTCGTGCATCTCGAGGGTGCCGTTCAGGAAGCGGGATCCGGTACAACTCGTGCCAAAATCCTGGATGGCCTGGGCCGAGGCCTGGCGAACCTTGGGGTGGGTGGTCAACCCTAGGTAGTTGTTGGAGCCACACATGATCAACTTCCGTCCCTGGTAGGACGCCTGGGTGCCTTCACTGCCTGACAAAGGGATGAAGTAGGGGTAATAGCCGCCTTCTTCGGCTTCTCGGGCTATCGTGTACTGGTCGCACTTCTCAAAAAGATCCATGTGACTCACCTTCTTCTCCGCCGGTCGCCGGGCCGGAGGCCAACCGAGCGGCCTGCGCCCGGGCGCGAGACACCATCCAGTCCATGAGCGGGTAGAGGCCGGTTCCCAGGGCCCCGGATAGCCAGTAGAGCAGCTTGCCCTCCATACCGGGGGCGATGACGTACCGCCGCCTGCGCACACCACCTAGTATTGCCGACGCCACGACCTCCGGGGTCACAGCGTGGACATTCCCCGCTAAGGCCCGAGTCTCGGCCGGTTTGAACTGGTTCTCATAGTCGAGCTGCGGCGTTTGCGTGTCCGGCGGGTAGACAATAGAAACATTGATTCCCTTGGGTCTCATCTCGGCCCGCAACGCGTCGGAGTAGCCACGAACAGCGAACTTCGAGGCGCCGTAGGCTGTATAGCCAAACACCGCCAAGAATCCGGCGATAGATGAGATATTGACGATGTGGCCACTGCCGCGCCGCACCATGCTTGGGAGCAGCGCCTGGGTGACGTGAACAGTCCCGAAGTAGTTGACGTCCATCATCCAGTGGAAGATATCCATCTCAAGGGACTCGGCATAACCTGGGTGGGCGGCGCCGGCGCTGTTGATTATCAGATCAGGCAGTCTGTCTGGCGCCTCAAACGGTGCCAGTCCCTGTTGCACGGCATGGAGATCGGTCACGTCGACTGCCAAAGCGTCAGCAGTTTGGTTTGAGGATGCGCGCTCTGCCCGGATAGTCTCGACAGCCTGCGCCAGCTTCTCAGGGTCACGAGCAAGGATCCAGACGTGAGCGCCTTGCGCGGCCAATTGCCGTGCCAGCGCCAAGCCAATCCCACTCGATCCGCCGGTGATGAGCGCGCGAATATTCTGAAAATCCATGTCCCTCTCCCAAGGGTGTTTCCCGCCATGATAGCATCAGGTTGCGCCTTTCGATAACGACCTGATGCGCATCCGGCCTTCGGTTGATCCTGATCTGGATGCCTGCAGCACTTCAAAACTCAGGCTTTGACGATTAGGCTTTCCAGAAGACTGTTAGAGGCGCGCGCGATGTCATCCACGGCCGCCTCGAACGCTGCCAGGTTGGCGCGCGACGGGTTGCGATAGCCGCTGATCTTGCGGACATATTGCCTGGCCGCCGCTCGTATCTCGTCTTCCGTTGCTGGCTCATCAGGTCGTCTGAGTGTCTTGATACTTCGGCACATCTCCCGCCTCCCTCGCGTTTCTCCGATCCGGGCCCGGCTGCCTGGCTCCGGCTGACTGACCATGACGGATAACTTGTGGTTAATTTCTCAAACTCGATGGGAATCCGCTCGACGGAACCATTGTACCTGTCCCGCCAAGTGCATTCTGCCCGTAGGCGCACTGGGAAAGCTGCCCAGGCGATTCGGATTTGCCTGGGCCGGGATACGTGAAGAGTTGAGACCGCATTTGCAGATGGACGGCATCGACCGAGCGATGGATCGAAGCTCGATGTTACAATCCCTTACAAGATGAAAGACGACGAGCTTAAGCTCATTCGGGCATTACAGCAAGGGGATCGCACCGCCTGCAGCGATCTGGTTGAACGTTACGCCGGCCAGGTCTACGGCGTGGCCCTGCGCCTGACGCGCCACCCTAATGAGGCCGAGGAAGTGCTGCAGGAGACATTCATCGCAGCTTGCCGAGGGGTTGAGGATTTCCAGGCGCGGTCCAGCTTGGGCACCTGGCTCTATCGCATAGCCACAAACAACGGTTTGATGCGCCTGCGGCGGAAACAGCCGGATGTGGTCTCGGTCGAAGATCTCGAGGCGGACGGTTTCGAAAACTTGGAGCCTGGCGGCCTCTCGCCGTGGCCGATCGAACCGGAGGAAGACGTGCTCGACGAGGAGCTGAGACAGCAGATGGCGCAAGCCGTGGAGGCCCTCCCTGACACGCTGCGAGTGGCCTTTGTCCTGCGAGACCTGGAAGGCCTGTCTACCGAAGAGGCCGCCGAGGCGCTTGACATCACCCCCGGGGCGGTGAAAGTGCGCCTGCACCGAGCCCGGCTTGCCCTGCGCGCGGCGCTGAGTGAGTACTTTCTAGAGGCGAGGGCCCCGGGATGACCCACACCCACACAACCCCCGAGTGCCGGTCGCTGCTGGCACAGCTCTCCGACTATCTGGACGGGGATCTCGAACAGGCCATCTGCGATCAGATCGAGGCCCATCTTTCGGGTTGCGACGATTGCCGTCTGATGGTGGACACGACCCGCAAGACGATCGTGCTCTACCGCAGTTTGGGGCAGGTGGAGATCCCGGCCGGCACGCTCCATCGGCTGTGGGAGGCGCTGGAAGCCGAAGGCTGCACGCCTCCCACAGCACCCTAGTGATCCTCCCCTCGCCGCTGTAACCTTCAGCCACACAAATGCATCCAAAGGGTCGAAACACCGTTCCCGACGCGGTTGCGTGTGACCATGCCGCGGCACGCTCTTTGGAGGTCGTCATGTCGTTGTTGTCGGATGAGGATCGGCGGGCCCTGGTTGAAATGTTTCAGTCGATTGACCGACCCGTTAGGCTGCTGCTCGCCGTGGGGGACGAATGCCCCACCTGTTCCGATACGCGGGAGATTGTGGAGGAGGTCGGGTCGCTTTCTGACATTATCGAGGTGGAGATTGTTGATCTTTCCGACGCCGGCGGGAGAGCTTTGAGCGTTGGGCTCGATCGTGCGCCCGGGCTGGCCGTCTTGGGGGACGCAGAGCATGGCGGCGATTTCGGCATCCGCTACTTCGGCATCCCGTCCGGGTATGAGTTCAGTTCGTTGATTCAGGATATCATCATGGTAGGGACGGGAGAGTTCGGCCTGACTGAGGCCACACGCAACGCTCTGGATGACCTCGAAGGACCAGTCCACATTCAGGTCTTTGTCACGCCAACCTGCCCCTACTGCCCGGGGGCGGTCCATCTAGCCCACCAAATGGCCTTCCACAGCGCCTGGGTGAAGGCCGACATGGTCGAGGCGATCGAGTTTCCTGATCTGGCCCAGAAGTTTGGCGTGATGGGCGTGCCGCGCACCGTTATCAACGCCCAGGTGCATGTCGAGGGGGCCGTTCCGGAGGCCGCCTTGCTCCCCAAGATCCTGCAGGGCGCCGGGCTGCCAGTCAACAGTTTCAATTAGGGAGAGAAGCGTGTCGGACGCGAGCTACAAAGAGGGCAGTGTCACCTGGATAGACGAGCTGGCATTTCAAGGGATCACGAACACGGGCTATGAGATGGCGCTCAACTCCCGACCTGAGCCGGGAGAGGAGGCCGAGGCCGCCACGCCTACCGATCTGCTCCTGGTCGCACTGGCCGGGTGTACCGGAATGGACGTCATATCCATCCTAAAGAAGAAGCGGCAGCCGGTGACTGGGTTCGAGGTTCACACCCGGGGCATCCAGGCCACCGATCCCCCGAACGTCTACACTGAGATCCACATCGAGTACGTCGTAAGGGGTGAAGGAATCGATCCGGCAGCTGTGGAACGGGCCATTGAGCTGTCCGAGGGCAAGTACTGCTCCGTCTCCGCCATGCTCAAGAAGACGGCTGAGATCACAACGTCCTACCGCCTGGAAGAATAGAGCGGATGAATGCTTGGCGGGCCCGGCCGGGCGAGCGGTTTCAGTCTCGAGTCGATTGGCCGCGTCCGGGTCGCATGATCAGAGCGATCACCAGCGCACCGAGTAGCACCAGGACGAGGACGCACGAAAGGACCAGCCCGATAATCCACAGCAGGTTGGGGATTCCGGCGGTTGTCTTGATCGACGTCGGGGGCACGGTTGGACTGGCCAATTGGCTCTCGGCATGCAAGTGGGTGACCTGCCCTGTTTGAAGATGCCACACCAGAGTGCCGTCCACCACTTGATCGGCGTTGTTGGCGCCGATCTCCCCGGGCGGCGTGAGCTTCCAATCGATGGATACCTGGAGTAAGTCCAGAATCGCCGGGTCGACCCCCTCGGACGACAGGTCCGAGAGATCGATATCCATGTCGCAAACGAAGGCCCCATCGGCAAGCTGAAGCTGATGGGTGTCAACATTGCCGATCTGTTGGTACAGGTCGCGCGAGTTGTCCCAGGTTCTCAAAGGGAACATTTTCCACACACCAGGTCGTGTCGCCGCGCTGTTCCTGCGTGATCGTCCCTGTGGCCGGGAGCTTGGTCCTCGCCTCGGTTTTCTGACAGAAATCCTGGCTGGATGCCAGGCCGAGCTGGGAGAGCGCCGTCGCGTCGGCTGGGGCCAGGCCGATGGCGGTCGAGAGGCTTCCGCCCCCGGTGTCCGTGACCTGGGTTGAGGCTTCCATGCTGCAGCCCGCAAGGGCCGCTGAGAGCATGATGACCATCGGCCAACGGAGTCTCATCGGATGGGCTGTCCTTTCCCATGTCTTGGTCTTGGCGGGCATCACCCGTATATCGGTCTCCGGCGTCGGTTTGTTACAGGGTGCGCTGCACTTTAGACGGGGAACTCTATCCTAGAAGAGCTGACCAAAGGACCTTGGGCAGTCTGGCTAGGGAGTGATTGCGCTCGAACGCATACAGCGCTTTGCCAAATCCCAGCGTATGGTTGGCCGTGACCAAGAAAGGGTCGGGCCATTGCTTGAAGGGCCCGCGCACGACCGATTTCTGACTTGTCTTGAACATGAGCGGGTTGTTGATCACCCCGAGTCCGGACTGCACGTCGGTCAATGGGCTGCCTGGGGCGCCGCCCCAAGGAGATAGAAGAGGGTAGTAGCCGTATTCGCCGCGCAGGTTCAGGCACACGGTGCCGTACCTCAGGTCGGCGATGGCGCGCTCGACGGCGGAGCGGATCTCGGGATCCGCCAGGCTACGGGGATGGACGAACAGGCTGACGATGAGCGTTCCCCACAGGTGATGATTGGCGAACGCAACTGCTTGTTCGATGAACGCGACCGTCGAATTAGCGTGTAGGGCAGTCTCACTCAGAATGCTGCAGAAGACCTCACTCCGGAAGGCCATGTCGTCCTGACGGCCGGGATCCACGTCTCTGACCACGGTCCAGGGAAGTCGTTCGCCATCTGCCTGGCCGAATTGGCGAACGTTCTTGTGGGCCGAAATGAAGCTCTGGTGTCGATCCGCCGCCCCAGGATAGTACGCCTTGCGCGTGGGGTGTGTGGGCAAGGACGTCTTCTAGTTCGGTCAGAAACGCGTCCCTCAATGGCCATTCGGCGTGCTGGACCACGATGCGCGGAGAGAGACAGTTGAACGAGGCGTTGATCGCCATCCAAGATGCTAGCTGCACCGCCTTGTGCCGCAAGTCCTCGTGTGTCCAAGGGCCGGGGACGATGATCAGCGGCGTGACATTGCCGAGTTCAGCCGACACGTCCTTGGCGAACTTGGGCTGAATGTCTGCCTTTAAAGGGGGTTCGCTCCCGCCGAAGACAATCTTCCCGAACGTCTTGTCCGAGCCGGTCATGTGAATGTTGTCGACATCAGGATGGCGGGTCAGGTACTCGCCCTCCGCTGGTCCGCCTCTCACCATCTGCAAGTAGCCAGCCTCGATAAGCGGGCGGAGGGCCTCCGACAGAAGCGGGTCCAGGTAGTCGGTCACAGGATTGGTCTTGAGCAGGACGACCTGCTTTTTGACGAACAGGCGATCGAGCGTATCTAGCAAGGGCAGGATCGATAGATTCCCGGCCCCCAGCACCAAAGCCACCTGGCCAGCGGAGGGCGTGTGATAGGCCCAGGCTTGGTTTGCCTTGACGTCGTCCTTGGAGACACCGTCTGCCATCCACACATCGGCTGTGATGCCGCGGAAGAGCAAGCGATCGGACCAGTGTGCCGGGAAGACGCGGGCCACGGTCCGTCCCCCATCCTCGCTGCGTATTCCGCCTGGTATCGAAGGGAGTCCGGTCTTCTCAATTCGATCCAGGCTCGCTTTCAGGTGGCTCAAGGCGCGGATGCCCATGACAAAGATGATCCATTCCTCGCCTTCGGCGAAGGACCCGCGGGGGATGGCCTTGGCCTCGACGCAGGCAGCAATCCAGCGTTCCCCGACCTCAGCGTACGACTTCCTGGACCTCTTCAAGCAGATGGATGCGCTGGCGGATAGGCAGTTCCGCCCAGGCCAGCTTGTGCGCCTTCAGAGTCGCCAGAGCCTGATCCAATGATCCGATCGAGTCAGGGTTCTCATGTGACTCGGCGGCCGGGAAGGAAGGAGAGCCGAATCTGGCTGGAGACGATCCGGGTTGGGGCAGAGGAAGTTTGGCGGCCATGGTTTGGGGTCCTGGGGAGCAATCAGGGAATGATCTGTGGAACTGAACCAGCATCATACCACCGCCGATGTCTGGCCCAAACTGTGCCGCCTCCAGTGAAACAAAGGAACGCCGCAGCTCTTATGAGCTGCGGCGTGGCCTGGCTTGGGTTGGTGGCGGGGAGTTGCCCCGCCTGCAGGCCGATGCTCGAGGGAGAGACCCCGAGCCCAGAGACAGATTTATCGTTGGTCGTCCTCGACCGGCACGTGGACCGCCTTGATCGAAGGGGTGGGTGAGATCAGCCATACGATGGCACCAATCATGCTTACGATCCCTGACCACACCCTGCGATTTTGCATTCGACAATAGCCACAACGACAGAACAGTGATTTCATCTCGCACCTCAGCGGTCCACGCCGGCTGTACCCATATCTTGCATCAACTGCACCAGCACGGGCCTTTACGGATACCTTACAGAGGGGTGGGGGGCAAGGGTAAGGGACCGCTGGATAAGAGGGCCCCTCGATCCAACCAATCGCAACCTCGGGCTGCTTGGGCCCGGTTCCTCGGGACTTACGGGGGGGCGTCGCGGCCGGCCAATGCCCGCGCCCGCTCCCACGGCTTCCAATTTTCCTTCTCGGCCAGGGCCTCCCGGAATTCGTAGATCTGGTCGCGGAGAGCGGCTGCCTTCTCAAACTCAAGCGCCTCGGCCGCAGCCCGCATCTCGTCCTCAAGTTTCTTGATCAATGTGGCCAGTTCATCCCGGGGGAGTTGAGCTGGGGTCAGGCCGGCGTATTCGGCCTGGGTCTCTGCTACCGCTCGTGCTGCCATTTGATCTGTCAGGTCGCGGACGGCCTTGATGATGCTGACGGGTTCGATGCCGTGTTCCTGGTTGAACGCATCCTGCTTGTTTCGGCGCCGTTCGGTTTCGTCGAGGGCAAAGCGCATCGAGTCCGTGACGCGGTCGGCGTACATGATCACGCGGCCATGGATGTGCCGCGCTGCTCGCCCAATCGTCTGGACCAGTGACGTGCCGGATCGCAGGAAACCCTCCTTGTCGGCATCGAGGATGGCCACCAGCGAGACCTCAGGCAGGTCAAGCCCTTCCCGCAGCAGATTGATGCCCACAACGACGTCATAGATGCCCAAGCGCAGATCGCGCAGGATTTCGACTCGCTCGATGGTGTCGATTTCCGAGTGTAGGTAGTGGACCTTGATCCCCAATTCGATCAAGTAGTCTGCCAGATCTTCGGCCATCCGTTTGGTGAGCGTCGTCACCAGAACACGCTCGCCAACGCCAACTCGGCTCTGGATCTCTCCCAACAGGTCGTCGATCTGGCCCTCGACCGGTCGGACCTCCACCTGAGGGTCGATTAACCCGGTGGGACGGATGATCTGTTCCACAACCTGATCGGCGATTGCGAGCTCGTAGGGTCCAGGCGTGGCGGACGTGTAGACCACCTGTCCAATGCGGGACGTGAATTCGTCGAAGTTCAATGGGCGGTTGTCCAGGGCGGACGGCAGCCGAAAGCCATAGTCGACCAGGTTCTGCTTCCGTGAAAGATCGCCGGCAAACATGCCCCGGATCTGCGGAATGGTCATGTGAGACTCGTCGATCACCAGCAGAAAGTCGGGCGGGAAGTAGTCCATCAGGGTCCAGGGCGGAGAACCGGGCGGACGCTGATCTAGGTGCCTGGAGTAGTTTTCGATTCCCGAGCAGTAGCCGACCTCGCGGAGCATCTCAAGATCATAGTGCGTGCGCTGTTCCAGGCGCTGCGCCTCCAGCAGTTTCTCTTGAGACCGAAGATAACTCAGCCGGTCTTCTAGTTCGGCCTGGATGTCGTGGATAGCCGCCTGCAGCTTCTCTTCCTCGGTGATGAAGTGTTTGGCGGGATAGATGGCGATTTCATCGCGCTCGCTTAGAATCTCTCCCGTGAGCGGATCGACTTCGACGATTCGGTCCAGTTCCTCGCCAAAGAACTCCATCCGGTAGCCCTTGTCCGAATAGGCCGGCACCACCTCCAGGGTGTCGCCGCGCACGCGGAAAACACCCGGCCTCAGTTCGAGGTCATTTCGTTCGTAGTGACTTTCAACCAACTGGCGCAGCACGGCGCGCCGGCGATACAGGCCACCGCGTTTGAGGTGGACCACGACGCGCCCGTAGGCCTCGGGGCTGCCGATGCCGTAGATGCAAGACACCGAGGCGACCACCACCACATCCCTGCGCGACATCACCGATGTCGACGCCGAAAGGCGCAGGCGATCGATTTCCTCGTTGATCTCGGTCTCTTTTTCAATGTAGAGGTCGTGCTGGGGGACGTAGGCTTCGGGTTGGTAGTAATCGTAGTAGGAGACGAAGTATTCGACGGCGTTCTCAGGGAAGAAGTCTTTGAACTCAGCGTACAGCTGCGCCGCCAGCGTCTTGTTGTGGGCGATGACCAGCGTCGGGCGCTGAACCCGTTGGATCACACTGGCCATGCTGAAGGTCTTGCCGGTGCCGGTGGCCCCCAGCAGTACCTGATTCTTGTCGCCGCGCGGTGAGTTCAACGACCAATTGATCAATGGCCGCCGGCTGGTCGCCCATCGGCTGGTAGGGGGCATGCAAATGAAATTCGGACACAATTGGACCTGGCAGGGAGCTTAAAAACGGAACCCGACTATTCTACCATCATGGACGTCGCCGCCTGGTCGGATGGTGGAACATCTTGGAGAGGTAGCTGTGCGGATATTGATCTGTGGTGCCGGGGGCAACCTGGGCGCCTTGCTCGCCGAGCGCATGTTGGCGTCGGAGCACGAGTTGAGCCTGATGTGGCACCGCCACCCACTCCCGGCAAGGTTAAGCAGACCATCCTGCCGCACGGCTTGTACAAGCGGATATGGGTGACCCGGCGAGCCTACTCCGGCCCTCCACGGCAATGAGGTGGTGGTGCATCTGGCTGGGAAGCTCTTCGCACCTCGCCCGTCTCGCTTCCTCACCGAGACCAACGTCGGCTACATGGACAATCTCGTCCAAGCGTCCATCTCGTCCGGGATAAGCCGGCTGGTGTTTGTCTCGTTTCCCCAGGTCGAGGGTCCAACCACCCCCGACAATCCGGCACTGGGCAAGTTGGATGGACGGCCGGTTAGCCATCACGCGCAGACGCGGCCTGGAGGCCGAGCAACACCTGTTCTCCTCCACCGTCGGCACCTCGGTCGTGCCCGTCGTCGTGCGGTCCGGCGCAGTGTATGGTCGGGAAGTGAAGCTGATCCGAGCCGCCCGAAGGCTGATGCGCCTGAAGCTGATGGCGGTCTGGCCCGGACCGACCTGGTACCACTTCATCGCTCTGGAGGATTTCCTGCGAGGGCTAGAGGCCGCAATCCGGCTGCCGGGCCTGCGCGGGGTCTATCCCCTGGGGGACGACCGTCCGTTACCGCTCCAGGCGTTCGCCGATCGTTTGGCAGACCATTGGGGGTTTCACAGACCGTGGCGCCTTCCGCCCTTCGCCTTCGAGAGCGCCGCCACCCTGGTCGAACTGGCGGCCCTCGCATTCGGCTCGCCGGCGCCATTGACGCGTGACATCATCAAGCTGGGTCGGGTGGATCACGCCATGGACACCCGCCGCATGAAGGCCGACCTTCTTCCCGATCTCGTCTACCCGAGCCTGGATCAAGGGATAGCGCTCTTGTGAAGGAATTCACAAGCGGAGCATTGGGAGTTTCCTGTTTCAATCGGTGACGAAGATCGGATTGCTGTAGATCCAGCCGCGAGCTTCGCCGTGGCCCCACAGGGCAGCTTCTACGCGGTAGGCACCGGGCTCGGAAACGGTGGCCACTGCATGGGCGGAGGTTTCCCATGTTCTGAGTTCCTGGCCCGTACCGGATCAGGCGGACGTACGCCGGGCGGGGAAGCCGAACCTGGAGGGTGACGCCGAAGCCGGCGGAGACGCAGTCGCCCATCTGGTGCAGTCCGCGTCGCGACTGGGCGGTAAATCGAAAGCCATACGATCGGGGCGAGCCTGTCATTGGCGACGAAGGCCCTTCCTCCTCTCAGACTGTCGAAGATCATCTTCCGGTCCAATTCCATATCACCCGTCGGCGCTGCCGGTATCAGCACGTGCGTGTTGATGCTGCCGAA
Organism: uncultured Chloroflexia bacterium; assembly: GCA_963727915.1. Taxonomy (GTDB): domain Bacteria; phylum Chloroflexota; class Anaerolineae; order Anaerolineales; family E44-bin32; genus CAWAND01. The sequence continues at coordinate 93,049 of CAVSID010000002.1, forward strand.
CAGATACGCGTAGGGAAACACAACCCGCCTGAGGGGGCCTTTGCTGACGGGCCAGGCGTGCGCATCTGCCCCGCCGATGGCCACGACCTTCTGGCCGGACTTCAGCAGGCGGTCCCAACGCCCCAGCACTTCGGCCGGGGGGCGGGTCGGGATCAGATCGGGACGGAAGGCGTAGTAAATCGCTTCTGGCCATGAGGTAAGATGGGCCTTGTATTCGCTCATGAAGTTCCAGATTTCCAGCCCGTTGAAGCCTTCCACATCCCAGCTAACCCACGACAGCGATTCTTCATCGAACAACGGCGCCGGCGGATCTTCTGGATGGGCCAGAAATGACAATCCGCCGGCTTTGTTGACAGCGTTGATGAGGCGCTGCGGCGACGGCGCCTGAGGTGAAAGCTCCCGTGCGGGCTTCGTAGGTCAGAAGGTGGTTGCGCTGCGGCTTCCGGCGGGATCGTGGATTTCCTCCCCGGCCAGAATCAGCACGCGCTGGTCGCCCTGGTACTGGTAGCCGTCCACGCCTTCGACATACACGTTGTGGTCCGTGACGACCACAAAATCCAGGCCGGCTTCGAGGGCGGCCCGGGCGATGTCTTTGTGCGTTCCGGCGCCATCCGAGTACACGGTGTGGGCGTGCAGATTGCCGACGAGTTCGTAGACGTCCAAGTGTCCGATCGTCCTCGTGTTTGGTGAGTGGTCAGGGCGAGATCCGGTGATCCCCAGGAGTCATGTTGCGTCCGGCGTCGCTCGGGCGTGACCAGGTGGGCGCCAACCTGGGCACAGATGCCGATCAGCTGCTGCCGTTGAGCAGGCGTCAGGGGCGCAAGGTGAGTGACAACGATACGGACCTGATCGTCGCAGCAGTCCGGCCAACAGCTCCTGCCAGCCTTCGCCCCCGGGAAGGGGATCCGCGATGACCGCCACCTGCTCCGGGCGGAACGAGCCGATCAGGTCTCCGAATTCTTCGTTGAAGCAGTGATTGCCGTGGATCCACTCGAAAGTATGGGGCTCGCCGGGGATGTCCAGCGGGTGAGCCTTGAACCATGTAAACGACAATCGAGTGCTGTGGATCCCAATCCTGTCATGGCGGTCGAGTCCAGTCGAACGACGAAGAGGAGGTAAGCATAGCATAGCCGCAACCCGGCCACCAACCTTTCGGGCGTCGGGGCCGGCCCCTGAGTATAATCGGTGACGGAGGCCGAGATATGCAGGCAGGCACCTCTCTTGGACTGCTATCATCGTTGTTACTGCTTGCCGGCTGTTCCGGCCGGCCAGCCGCTGCCACGCTGTCGGCTGGCACGCCGTCCCCGACGGCCTTCCTGCCTGTGGGTCCGTCTCCCCGGCCCCGGGACTCAGCCCAGGGGCCCGACCGTGTGGCCACCTTGGCAGCCCATTTGGCTGACGCATCGACCGTGAATTCACGCCACGGCTCCCACATCGCTCGGAAGCGCGCTCGCTTGTAGGCGTAAATCAACGGCGCCTCGACGCAGGCATTCCGCCCGCTCACGGCGACGGCCGAATTGACTGAGATCGCCCAACTGCGAGCCGAAGACATGGTGGTGCGCGACTACTTTGGCCACACTGACCCGATCTCGGGTGAGCCGTTGGTGGAACCTCTCATCCGATCGGCGGGATTTACCGGGCGCGTGGCCGAAAACATCTACGCCACCAACGCTCTCGAGTCAGCCCTTGTGGAACAGGTCGTGTACGGCCTGGTTTGACAGCCCGAGCCACAGGGCCAGTCTGCTCGACCCCGAGCTGCGCTACACGGGTGTAGGGCTGGCAGGTGACGGCACGTGGTGGAAGATCTGTCAGGTGTTTGCCCAACAGCGGGCCGGGATAGGGAGGGCGGTGTGAACAACCAGGAAGTGGCGCAGATCTTCGACAACATCGCCGATATGCTCTCGATCAAGGGAGAGATCGTGTACAAGACTTTGGCTTACCGGCGGGCCGCCGAGTTGATCCGGGCACAGAGCAGAAGCGTGGAGGACATCTGGCGCGATGGCGGGCTCAAGGACATCCAGGGGGTGGGCGACGCCATCGCCAAGAAGATCGACGCGCTGTTCAGCCAGGGCGAAATGCCGTTCTACGAAGAGCTCAAGGCAGAGATACCTGTCGGGCTGGTTGAACTTCTCAAGGTCGGCGACGTTGGTCCCAAGAAGGCGGCCATGTTTTGGAAAGAGATGGGCATCACCGATCTCGACGCATTGGAGAAAGCCGCTAATGAAGGCGAGCTGCGCGACCTGGAGGGCATGGGGCCAAAATCCGAAGCAAGGATCTTGGAAGGCATTCGAGCCTTCCGTCGGCGGCAAACCGGGCGAATTTCGTTGGGTGACGCGTGGCCGACAGCCGAAGATCTCCTCAGCCGACTGCGGAAAATCCCCGGCGTTCAGGCCGCTGAAGCGGCCGGCAGCCTTCGACGCTGGCGGGAGACGGTGGGGGACTTGGATCTTCTGGTGGGCTGCAGCCAGCCTGGTGAGGTGATGCAGGCCTTCTTGGGGTTCGAGGAAATCGGCCGCGTCATCGGCAAGGGCGACACCAAATCCAGCGTCGAGTTGAATAACGGCCTGCGGATGCAGCTGTGGGTCCACCCGCCCGAGCGGTTCGGTTCGGCCCTGCAGTACGCGACCGGATCGAAAGAGCATAGCGTCAAGCTGAGAGAATGGTCACTCAAACAGGGTCTCTCGTTGTCTGAGCATGGATTCAAGCGCGAAGACGGGACCGAGATTCTTGTGCACTGAGGAAGCCCAGGTCTATGAGGCTCTTGGCATGCCGTGGATTCCGCCGGAACTGCGTGAAGATCGGGGCGAGATCGAAGCTGCCAGGGCCGGCGAACTGCCCGATCTGGTGACCTTGCAGGACATACGGGGTGAGCTTCACGCGCACACCGATTGGTCGGATGGCCAGCTGACGCTCGAGAAGATGGCGCGAGGCGCACAAGAAGCTGGCCTCGACTACCTGGTGATCACGGATCACTCGCAGAGTCTGGGTGTCACCAATGGGTTGTCGGTGGCGCGGCTGCAGTCTCAGAGGCGCGCGATTGACAAGCTGCAGAAGAAGCTGGGGGATTCGTTCCGTCTTTACCAGGGCGCCGAGGTGGAGATCCTGGCCGACGGAAGCCTCGATTATCCGGATGACGTCCTTGAAGCACTGGATGTGGTTGTCGCCTCGCTTCACACGTCTCTGCGGCAGTCTCGGAAGAAGGTCACCGAAAGGCTGCTTACGGGCCATTCGCAGTCCGCATGTAGATGTCATCGGTCATCTGACCGGCAGATTGATCGGCAGCCGAGATGCAGCCGATCTGGACGTCGAAGCTCATTTTCGCCGCAGCCGCCGAGCATGGTGTGGTGCTGGAAATTAACGCCAATCCGGAACGCCTGGATCTGAACGATGTGCACGCCCGGCGCGCCATCGAAGTCGGCTGCAAACTGGCGATCGATACCGATGCCCATCATACCGACCACTACGCATTCAGGCTCTATGGGATTGGTACCGCTCGAAGGGGCTGGGTGACCGCCGCCGACGTGGTCAACGCTCTTCCAATGGAGGCCTTCGAAAGCTGGCGCAAGGCCAGGAACTAGGCGTCTCCCGCGACCAGAAGCGCGCCGAGGGGTTTAGTTGAGAAGGGACGCGTCCCTGCGCCATGATCCGCGCCCATTGTTCAGGAGGCCCCGTGTCCAACGTTGCCATCGTGACCGACAGCACCGCCGCTATGCCGGACTCATTGGTCAAGTCCTATCAGATCCAGGTCGCCCCACAGGTCGTGATTTGGAACGATACATCTTATGAGGACGGTATCGACATCACGTCTGAGCAGTTCTACGCCCGGTTGGCCACAGACGAGAAGATGCCCACGACCTCTCAGGCCACCGTAGCCTCGTTCGAGAAAGCCTTCGAACCCATGGTGGCCGCCGGACGGTCGGTTCTGGCTGTGGTTGTGAGTGATCAGCTCTCGGGAAGCTACCAGTCTGCCGTGCAGGCCAAAGAGATGTTTCCCGGCGCCAACATTGAGGTCTTCAATTCCGAGACCGTGGCTATGGCCTTGGGCTTCCAGGTCGTGGCCGCCGCCCGCGTGGCGTCCGAAGGCGGGTCGCTGCAGGCCGCCCTGGAAGCCGCCAGGTTGGCGCACGATCGCACCGGACTCCTGATAGTGGTTGACACCCTCGAGTTCCTGCACCGAGGCGGGCGTATCGGAGGCGCAGCCCATCTTCTGGGCACAGCCCTTAATCTAAAACCCTTGCTCGAAGTCCGGGATGGTCGCGTCGAGGCAGTCGAACGGGTTCGGACTAGGACCAAGGCCCTGGCCAGGCTCCTGGACATTCTTGAATTCGCGGGTTGGCGATCAGCGTCCGCTCCAGGTGGCCGTGCACCACACTGGCGTAGAAGAAGGGGCAAACGATCTTGGGGCAACGCTCCAGGAACGCTTCGCTCCGGACGAAATGTTCACCACCATCATTCCGCCTGCGGTTGGCGTGCACGTCGGTCCGGGGGCCATCGGCGTCGCCTACGGCTTCGGTATCTAGATCATCACGCGAACTTCTTCGCCGGCGGCGGCTGACACACGGGCCGCCGCCGTGCGCGCAACCGTCCAGGAGGTGGGGTCGCCCGATGGTAAAATGAGCGCAACCTGCCCGGCTTCTGGGAAAGCAAACTTGTCGCAGATCCGGCTTGCGTAAGCCGGCCCATGAGCATCACCCCTTGTCACGTTTGGTCGTTTGCCGGCTGCCACGTGCATGGAGGCCACCCCAGCTTGGACATCTGGACCACCATTCACCCAAACACGGTTGCCTTGGTCCTCGACGGTTCGTTCCCTCTCAACGCTTCGCCGGCCCTCTGGCCGACCCATCTCAGCTTGATTGCCCAACCAGGCGTAGTTGATCAGCTCTTCCGTGCACTGTTGGCGCTGGCCGCCCTCGTGTTTCTGGCGGTCGAAGGCGCCCTGATCTACGCCGTATTCCGTTTCCGCCATAAGGAGGACAACCAGTCAGGGCCCGAGATTTCGCCTCGCCCCGGCCTTGAAATCGTCTGGACCTTGATCCCCGCCGTTTTGGTGATTGTGATCGCTGTCTTCTCGCTTCGAGTGCTGGCTGCCCCATCGACCGGCTACCTGGCGGGCGATGATTCGGCGGTGGGGCAAGACACGGCTGAAGCGGGGCGGGTTGTCTTCATGACCTACGGGTGCTCAGCCTGCCATTCGCTCAAAGCGGTGGGCGCTAAGGGTACTGTCGGGCCAAGCCTCAACGGAGTGGGATCCTGGGCCGGGACGACTGTGGCTGGCATGGATGCCGAGGCCTTCCTACATCAGGCCATCCTCGATCCAGAGGCGCATATCGCAGTCGGATATCAAAGCGGGATCATGCCTACCAACTTCTCGACTCGACTTTCGCCTGCCCAGCTGTCCGGGCTGGTGAAGTTCCTCATGGCGCAAAAGTGAGGCTTTGGAACGTGGCGCTTGGGTTGTAACCCGCCGGTCTTGGCCCGCGCCGTGGTAGGATGGGCAGGCTTAATCCGCCTTGGCCGTTGGCGGACAGCGGCCGGATCACACCGTGCCCATGCCGCGTGCCATGAACTCAGCCGTGATAACCTGCAACTACCCGTGTGACCGGGAGCGTTTGAATCGGTTCTGAGGGTTCATCTTTGGCCAAAGTCGGCCAAGTCGCGCCGCCTGGAGTCGAGAACTGAGCTTTCCCGAGGATCAATCAACTGAGAGGGCTTCTGACGCCATGACCACATCCCCTCACCAGCAACCTCGTCTGCCGGACGCCCGCAAGTTCCGCTGGCTCGCCCTGGCGGCCGCCGTGATGACCTTCTTGCTGATCGTCGTCGGTGGCATCGTGCGCGTCACGGGCTCAGGGCTTGGATGCCCGGATTGGCCATTGTGCTACGGGCAGATCATTCCGCCGCTGCAGTTTGCATCGATCATCGAATACTCGCATCGCCTAACGGCCTCCCTCACGTCGCCGTTGATTGTCGCCACGACATTGGTGGCCTGGCTGCGCTACAAGAAGGCCGCATGGGTATTCTGGCCGTCGGTGGCCTCGCTGGTTCTACTCTTGGTGCAGGTGTTGCTGGGTGGCCTGACGGTGGTTATGGAGCTTCCGCCGACCATCGTGGCGGTACATCTGGCAAACGCGCTCTTGATCCTGGCGCTCCAAGTGCTAGTGATGGTGGGGGCATTTCGCATTCACCAGCGCAGCGACGAGGCGCCGTCCTTCTCCCTGGCAGATCCCTTGGCCAGACTGGCAGCGTCGACCACGGCCACCGTGTTTCTCTTGCTGGTTAGTGGTGCCCTGGTCACATCGACCGGCGCCGACACGGCATGTGCCGGGTGGCCACTCTGCGATGGGGGGATTTGGCCAGCCGGCCTGCTCGGACAGATCCACATGCTGCATCGGTTCATCGCAGCCCTGGCTGGACTGATGATCTTGGGGCTGGCTTGGGCGGCATGGCAGCGCCGACGTGATAAGCCGCCGGTGGCTATCGCCGGAGTTGTGACGGCCGTCCTCCTGCTGGGTCAGGTTCTTGTGGGTGCCGCCAACGTGCTGAACGGTTTTCCCCCAGGCTTGGGTGGGTTACATGTCGCCACAGCCACGGCGGTTTGGGGAAGCCTGATCCTCACACTGGCCCTGGCTGGGGAGCGGAAGCAGCCGGGGCTTGATTCTGGCGCGGATCAACCCATTCCCCAATCCCCGGGATCGCTCGGCGACTACATTGCGCTCATGAAGCCCATCATCATCGGGCTGCTGTTAGTGACCACGCTGGCGGCCATGATCGTAGCCGGACATGGGTGGCCGGACTTGGGCCTTGTGGCATGGACCATGCTTGGTGGCACCCTGGCCGCAGGGGGTTCGAGTGCTCTCAACCAATACATCGATCGCGAGCTCGATTTGAAAATGCAGCGGACATCCGGCCGACCTCTACCGGGGGGCAGGCTTCGAGCCGCTGAAGCGGTCGCCTTCGGCCTTGCGCTGTCGATCGCCAGCTTCTACATCCTGGCCGTCTTCGTCAATCTACTCAGCGCGGTTCTGGCTTTGGCTGGGATCCTGTACTACGTCATCTTCTACAGCATGGGTCTAAAGCAGGCCACAACCCACAACATCGTCATTGGGGGAGGCGCGGGGGCGATCCCTCCGTTGGTGGGTTGGGCAGCCGTCAGCGGGGGTCTTTCAGCCGGCGCCTTCTTCCTTTTTGCGCTTGTCTTCTTCTGGACGCCCCCCCATTTCTGGGCTCTTGCTCTGGTGCGACGCAAGGACTACGCAAAGGCGGGCGTACCGATGCTGCCCGTTGTGTACGGCGAGCGCGAGACCCGGACTGAGATCTTCCTCTATACATTGCAGGTCGTAGCCTTGACCCTGTTGATGCCGGTTGCCCATATTGGAGGTTGGATCTACCTGCTGCTGGCCGTCGGTCTGGGGGGCTTGCTGTGCTACTACGCTTGGCAGCTTCTCAGGCAAGGCGGGAACAAGAGCGCCTGGATGATGTACAGGTACTCCAGCCTCTACTTGGCGCTTATTTTCACGGCTCTCGTGGTCGACACCCTCGTCCGGTTCTGAGGCATCTCCCGGACAAGCTTTGGTGGCCCGCGGCCTGGCAGCGACACTTTCGGCGAACAAGACCTTCCAGGGATGTTTCAGGATTCCTGGAGCAGATAAAGCAGGTCCGCCAGGATGGACTCGGGTTCGGTGCCGTAGGGGTACCGAGTGACCAATCTCCCCTGGCGATCGATCACGAAAACCGTCGATGTGTGGTCGAGCGTGTAACTCAGGGAGCCTGGGCCAGAGGTAGCTTTCTTCTCGACGGCGACGTCGTATGCGTCTTCCACCGCCTGAAGCGGGTCCCCGTCGGCAACGATGCCGATAAACTTGGGGTCATAGGCATCGAGGTAGCGGCGGAGCTCACTAGCCGTGTCGCGGGCCGGGTCCACGCTGATCATTACGAAATCAACCCGGTTTTCGGGACGTGTGGAAAGCTTGTCGAACACCCATGAGATGTTGTACAAGGTCGCGGGATCGATGTCGGGTGAATGTGTGTAGCCAAAGTAGAGCAACACCGGGGTTCCGCGCTGTTGGCTGAGCTGAAACGTTCCGCCGCGCGTCGTGGGTAGTGCGAAATCTGGAGCTGGTATCCGCTCGTCGTATGGCTTGCCGTGCCAGGGGCTGGCCTCGGATGGCGGCGGGGCGCAAGCCCCAACCAATAACGTTGCGGTGAGTATCAAGAGCGGCCATATCGATTTTCGCACGATAGTTATCCCTCTTTCCAGCTTCGGACGGTGGCTATTCTAGCACTGTGCCCGGCGCATAGCATATGCTTGATCGAAGGCAGGCGAATTGAAAGGAGAAGGCGGCATGAAGTATGTGAACTTGGGGAGGACGGGTCTCAAGGTGTCTCAGCTGTGCATGGGCACCATGCAGTTTGGATGGACGGCGGACGAGCCCACGTCCTACTCCGTGTTGGATGCCTCATTTGAAGATGGCATCACGTTTCTCGACACAGCTGATGTCTATTCTCGATGGGTCGAAGGCAACCCGGGAGGCGTGGCAGAAAGCATTGTTGGCAACTGGATGAAGCAGTCTCCGGGCCGTCGTGATCAGATCGTCTTGGCGACCAAGGTGCGCGGTCGCATGGGGGATGGGCCGAACGACGAGGGGCTCTCCAAGTTGCACATCATGCACGCCGTCGAGGAGTCGCTCAGGCGCCTGCAAACGGACACGATCGATCTGTATCAACTACATTCACCAGATCCCAACACGCCAATCGAAGAGACCTTGGCGGCACTCGACGATCTGGTGCACCAGGGCAAGGTGCGCTACATCGGCTGCTCCAACTTCAAGGCCTGGCAGTTGATGCAGGCCCTGTGGGCCTCCGACCGCAACCGCTGGACATCGTTCTCGGCGCTGCAACCCCGTTTCCATCTCCTGCACCGCGCGGAGTACGAATCCGAGCTTCAGTCGGTTTGCCTGGAGTATGGTTTGGGTGTCATACCTTACAGCCCATTGGCGGGAGGTTTCCTGACGGGCAAATACAAGCGAGGTGAAGTGCCTCCGGCAGACTCGCGAGGTGCCCGGGGCGGGATGGCGAAATACATGGAGGATGACACCAGTTGGACGCTGCTGGACGCCTTGCACGAGATCGCCCAGAGCCATGGGGGTACGATCTCACAAGTGGCGCTGGCCTGGACGATGCGCCAACCCGCGATCACGAGCCCGATCATCGGTCCGCGTTCGGTGGACCAATTGGCAGACAACCTCGGCGCATGCGATCTAGAGCTTTCGGAAGACGACATCCAGGGCCTGAACCAAGTCTCGCGCCTGACGTAGGGCATCCGGATCGCGGCCAAATTGAAGGCGCTCGTCCAGCCTGTTCCCACTTATGGAAAGTAGCTGGCGCGATGTTATAATCGCCAGGGCCCCGACATCGGAGGTGGGTTGACAGTTGGAGCAGGCAATCCAGGCATTTCTGACTGACCTCAAGTATGCGCAGGGGCGCGCCTCCAATACGCTTGCCGCCTACCGAGCGGACCTTGCCCAATTCTTGCGGGTGGTTACTCAGCGGGTCGGGGAAGACCCCGAAGCCCGGACGCTCACGATCGACGATATCGTTGCCTATGTCGACTGGCTTCAAACCCAGCCCTACCGTGAGTCAACCGTCGCCAGGAAGATGGCCGCCGTACGTTCGTTCATAAGGTTCGCCCGGTTCGGGGACGAGCGGGGATCAGATGCCTTGCTGAGTCGGCTGCGATCTCCGTCTTCGGCGGCGGGACAAAGGACACGCATTCTGACGCGCGGTGAGGTTGGGGGCCTGCTTTCCGCTCCCTCCGACAAGGGAAGAGTTAGGGATCTGCGGGACTGCTGCCATTCTTGCCATCCTATACGCGACAGGCATCCGGGCCGAGCAAGCGGTTGGTTTGCAGACCTTTGACATAGACCTGGATCGCGGTGTGGTCCGGGTGCGCGGCGAGCCGGCGGAGAAGCCTCTGGGCCTGGCATATGGAGCGTTGCGTGTGTACCTTAAAGAAGCCCGACCCCAGCTCCTTGCCGGCCAAAGTGTCAGTTCGCTGTTTCTCAACCAGCGTGGGCGCGGGCTGAGTCGTCAGGGGCTGTGGTTGGTCGTGAAGCGCTGGGCGAATGTCGTCGGACTCAAGGGCAGCATTTCGCCCCATACACTTCGCCGGAGTCGGGCCGAACATATGCTTGAGGAGGGCTGGCGAAAGCGTGATGTCCAGCGTTTCTTGGGATTGACGAGCCCCAACACGCTCCGTTCGGAGCCGGCGAATGCCCTAGGCGGAGAGGATTGGCCTCCCGATGAGCGATGACCCCTTCTTGACGTTAGCTGAGATCGATGGCGTGGTTGCGGCCATCCGCCAGATGACAGACTTTGTCCCACGCGTTGGCATGATCCTTGGTTCGGGGTTAGGCCCACTGGCGGATGAGGTGGATGCCGAAGCGCGCATCGCCAGCAAGGAGATCGAGGGGTGGCCGAAGGCCACCGTCGAAGGCCATGCCGGACGCCTCGTCCTAGGACGTCTGGAGGGCCAGTCGGTGTTCGTACTTCAGGGCAGGGTTCATTTCTACGAGGGACACCCGATGTCGGCCCTGGGCATGCCCGTGCGCGTCATGCAGCGCCTCGGGGCCGAGATTCTCATAGTTACCAACGCTGCCGGCGGTATCAATCAGACCTTTCGCCCGGGAGATCTGATGTTGATCACCGATCACATCAACCTGCTGGGAATGGCGGGGCAAACACCGCTCCGGGGCCCCAATTTGGACGCCTTCGGTCCGCGGTTTCCTGATATGAGCCGCGCCTACGATCGGGAATTGCTGGCCTCGGCCAGCGGGGTCGCCGAGCAGGAGGGCGTCCCATGTCACCACGGAGTCTATGTCTGTCTGGCCGGCCCATCCTTTGAGACTCCGGCTGACCTCCGATTTTTGAAAGGGATCGGCGCCGACGCTGTCGGTATGTCCACTGTTCCGGAAGTGACGGTCGCCCGCCATGGCGGCATGCGCGTGTTAGGCGTCTCCGGGATCGCCAACAAGGCCAATATGGATGGAGAGGCCGAAACGACGCATGAAGAGGTGCTCGAAGCTTCTCGAATCATCGTCCCCAGACTGTCGACGCTCATCAAGGGGGTGCTCCGTCGACTGTAGGTCGAGAGTGAATGGCCGAAGCGCTTATCTTGATCGAAACGTATCAGACCTGGATCTACGTGATCCTTGGCGCCGCCGGGCTCGTGTACCTGGGACTGACGCTGAAGTGGTTTGCTGTCTACCGAAACGCGCTTTTCGGCCTGGAGAGGGAACGCGCCCTCGTCTCGCTAAGTCGTTTTGGAGCCATGTCGGCGCTGGTGGTGGCTGCTTTGGTGGGCACATTCTTCACCGCCACCTTCCTCGGCCCGGCTGTCCCCTTGGGGGCGAGGCCAACTGGTGTGCCAACGTTTTCATTATTGGCAACACCCCAGACCGGGGTGGTGGGCGAGGGAGGCACATTTGTGCCGGCCACGGAGCTCGCCCTGGGGACGCCGGAGGGCGTTGGGTGTACCAACCCGTTGGCCACCTTGACCAGCCCTGAACCGGATGCGACGGTCACCGGGATCGTCGACGTCAAGGGTACCGCCAACATCGCCAACTTCGCGTTCTACAAATATGAGTTCCGGCTGGCAAACAGCGCCGACTCTTGGCAGGCGATTTCGGCAGGTACTACGCCAGTTCTCGACGACCTTCTCGGGAAGTGGGACACGAGCCTCGTGCCCAGCTCGGACTATGACTTCCGGCTGGTTGTAACCGACACTTCGGGAAATGCGCCCATGCCATGCGTCATCAGGGTGCACGTGGCCCCATCCGGATAGATCTCCCCCAACCGATCAAAGGACGAGCACCATGCCGAACGCTGAAATCCGCACCGCCATTTCGAGCGACATCCCAACCCTTATGGGATTCGATCATGGGTTCAGCACCGACCATGTCTGGCAAATGGGGTTTCGGGGGCAAGGCGACGGGATCGAAATCCAGTTCCAGGAGGTCCGACTTCCGAGGCCCATGCGAGTTGCCTACCCGCGGCCGCAGGAGGAGTTGGCCGACGAATGGAGCCGCCGATTGGCGGTCTTCGTCGCCGAGGGGGAGCCGGGACTGATGGGCTATGCCTGCCTGGTTGAAGCGCCGGCGCCAGGCGCGGTTTGGATGACGGACATCGTTGTGGATCTTCGCCACCGTCGCCAGGGGCTCGGTTCTGCGCTCGTCCGAGGGGCTTGCACCTGGGCGAAGGAACGCGGTTACAACGCCATCTTCATGGAGATGCAGACCAAGAACTTCCCCGCCATTGGCATGGCCAAGAAACTGGGAATGGGCTTCTCCGGCTACAGTGACAACTACTACCCCGACCAGGACATCGCGCTCTTCTTCTCCATGCCCATCGCGTGAATCACCGAGCACTCATGACTGAACTGCTGTTGGCGGCCCTGCGAGTTCTCAATCAAATCCTCAACGCGGGGAATGCCATCACGGCTTTCTCGCTCATGCTGTACGCCCTCACTTTCAACTCGAAAGAGCTTGTGGCCCGATCGTTCGCCATCGTTCTGGGCTGTGTGACCGTCATCTACTTCGGCGACGTCCTGGCGGGAACTACCCTGCTGGGCATCGAGATCGAAATGTGGCTCAGGATGAAGTGGATAGGGATCAGCTTCCTGCCCTCGGTTTTGCTCCATCTTTCCGACGCGTTGCTGGCATCAACCGGGCGGCCTTCCAAGGGCCGGAGGAAGCTGGCCGTCAGGATCAGCTATGGTCTGAGCCTTCTGGCGGTTATCGCCGTCGGCTTCTCTTCGATTGTCGTGGATGGCTTGGGCCAATCCGGTCAAACCGCCTACCTGCAACCCGGGCCGCTATTCTGGTTGTTCAGCCTGTTCCTCGCCTTTGATTTGGGCTTTGCGGGCATCAACCTATGGCGGGCGTACCAACGCTGCCTGACCACGACCAGCCGGCGGCGGATGAGCTACCTGATGGTCGGGGCGGTTGGCCCCGTGCTCGGAGGCGTCCCGTTTCTAACCCTGATTGGGCCTTCTCTGGGACGTTCACCGTTCATCTTTCAAACCAGCCTGGTGTTCAGCAACGGCGGCGTGGCCGTGCTCCTTGTGCTGATGGCCTACGCCGTGGCGTACTTCGGAGTTAGCATCCCGGATCGGGTGGTGAAGAGCCGGCTCTTCCAGTGGATCATGCGCGGTCCGGTCGTTGCCTCCACCGTGCTGGCGACCACCGTCATCGTCAACCGTTTCGGCGACTTGATCGGCCTGCCGAACAGTCGTGTTGTGCCCTTCGCTATGATCGGCACCCTGCTCCTGCTCCAGTTCCTGATCACGCTCGCGCGGCCCACCGTGGAGCGGTGGCTGTTCTATGGAGAAGACCGCACCGATATCACCCGCTTGCACTTGCTGGAAGAGCGCCTGCTGACAAGTGGCGACCTGCGCCAATATCTGGAATCCATTCTCAACGCCGTGTGCGATTTCACCGGAGCGCCTTCGTCATTCATCGCCGTCGTGGGCGAAGACGGGCTCGAGTTGGAGGTGGCGGTCGGGCCGGATGACCCGCTTCGTGGCGGGAGAAGATCTGCCGAGTCTGGTCCTGCCTGAGGATGCCGAAGATGTGGGCCCGCTCGGGACGATCTTCGCCTGGGACGTCTTTTGGCTGCTCCCCCTTCATCGACCGGATTCATCAGAGGTCATCGGCCTGTTGGGCGTGCGACCATCGACGGTCAACCGCAGTTCCAGGAGGAAGATGCCGAGGACCTGAGATTGCTGGCAGAGCGCGCGGCCGTGGCGCTCACCGACCGCCTGCTCCAACGCGAAGTCTTCCAGGTTGTTGACCGTCTGGTGCCGCAGGTCGAAGCGGTGCAGCGTATGCGGGCGGCAGCCCGCTATGGCGGGCTGGATGCGCTGACGTCCGAAGTGGAAGGCATGCACAGTGAGGCGGATTTGGCCAACCTTGTAAAGGATGCTCTGGGCCACTATTGGGGCGGGCCCAGACTCACGCGGAGCCCTCTTCTCAGCCTGAGGGTGGTTCAGGCTGCTATGGATGAGCACAAGGACAATCCGGTAAACGCCCTGCGCGCAATCCTGAGCCAAGCCATCGAGCATGTTCGCCCGGAAGGCGACCGCCGACTAACCGCCGAGTGGATGCTCTACAACATCCTGGAGATGAAGTTCGTCGAGGGGAGGAAGGTCCGGGATGTGGCCATGCGTCTGGCGATGTCGGAGGCCGATCTCTACCGAAAACAGCGTGTAGCCATCGAAGCGGTCGCGCAGGCCATCATGGAGATGGAGCGCCAGGCAGCCGCTCGGGCGGCGGAGGAAGGCACGCCATCGGCTGAGACAGCTTGCACTTTGCTCGGAAAAGTGTATCCTAGGCGTGAGAGCTGGGTCATTCTTTCTACTAGTCTTGTGTCACAAGGCGGTCACGATGAGTTAGGACAGGGGTCGGCAGGCCGGTCAGGGGTATGGTCCACCGCAATCTGACGAATCCTGGTGGGCAGCGGTTCTGCAAGACGAGGGAATTCCAACACGAAAGCAAACAGGGCCGAGCGCTTCCCAAAGGTCGGGAGCGCCGCCTGCGTCTTGGGGCTCGGCCGAAGACTGGGTGTGGGCGCGCGAGCTGTACGAATTGGATGACACGGTCGATCTGCCCGTCGTGGGTTTCAATCGCGGCGGGCTTCTGGTTGAAGCGCGCTCTTTGACGCGGTTTTATCCCGGTCTCACACCTGGTGGACGTGGAACCGTCCAGCGATGATGCCCAGCGGCACGAGGTGATGGAATCGCTGGTCGGATGCTCCATCTGTCTGAAGGTGATCGAGTTCGACCCAGAGCGGGGTCGGCTCGTTTTTTCGCAGCGGGCCGCACAGGCTGGTCCGGGGAAGCGAATTGAGCTTCTGGAAAGCCTTGACGTCGGCCAGCGAATCACTGGCAAGGTAACCAATATCACGGCCTTTGGAGTTTTCGTCGACCTGGGCGGTGTCGAGGGTTTGGTGCATGTTTCCGAGCTTTCCTGGGGCCGAGTACGGCATCCCAGTGACGTGGTCCGATGTGGACAGCCACTGGAAGTGGCAGTCCTTTCGATTGATCGAGATCAGGTCCGAGTAGCGTTGAGCTTGAAGGAACTCCTTCCGGATCCCTGGAAGACGGTTGATGAACGCTTCAAGGTCGGGGACCATGGTGGATGGAATCGTGACCAATGTTGTCAAGTTCGGCGCCTTCGTCGGCATCGAAGAGGGATTGGAAGGCCTGATCCATGTCTCGGAGCTGGGGGATGAGCACTACCCGGACCCCAGCGCCCTGTTGGCCGATGGTGATCACGTGCGCGTGCGCGATCATACATATCAATGCCGAGCGCCAGACGTTTGGGTTTGAGCCTGCGCGAGGTAGCTGAGCCAGTTTTGGACGTAGAAGAAACCGGAGAGCTCGCGCGAGGCCGAGGCCTTGTCATCGTTCTGAACAATGGGATGATCGGATCCCGCCGGGCGCCCATTGTTTGCGCCCGGCGTTCTCTTGTCAAGCGGTGCTCATGAAGGCGGCAACGCGTGGCGGTTGGAAAGCCCTCAGGAAGCATGCCCAAAGATAAGCGACAGGTCAACCCGCCGAAGGGTGGATCGGATGTCGTCTGGGAGGTCTTGGAACGCGCCCTTCCCTACTTCGATGATCTCCTGGCTGTCCTGACTGCCAGTCTGGGTCTGGTCACCCTTTTGGGGCTTCTAGGCTTGACACACGGGGCGTTGATTTCGCCCTGGGTGAACTTGATCGAGGTCTGGCTGGGCCTCGGCGCTTGGGTCGTGCCAGTCCTTCTCGGGGTCTTTGGGCTGATCTTGATCCGTCGAAGCGTGGGGCGCCCGATTGAGATTCCCTGGCTGGTGGTCATCAGCGGGGAGATCGCCGGAACTGGCCCTGCTTGGGCTGTTGAGCGTGCTCGAGGGCCTGTCCCTGAAGCGGCGGAGAGTGGATTTGGCGGCGGCCTGGTGGGCTGGGGTGTCGGGACCCTGCTTGCCGATGGGCTGGGAATGGTCGGAGCGGGCTTGGCGCTCGGTGCTGCCTGTCTGGTGTTCGGCTTCTTCAGCCTACAGGGATTGCTCAGCAGCGTGGACTCGCTCGGCCGGCTGCTGGCCCGAGTTCAATCCGAGTCCTCATCCGGCGGGGATCCAGGAGGGGCGTGCCCAGAAGGCGGGGCCGACCCTGCTGGGTGCTGCCCACCGGCGCGGCAAGGGACGAGCGGCTCGCCTGCCGGAGGCTTATCGTAAAGACTTCAAGCTTCCTGAAGCGCCCGATGAGCGCACGCGCGTCCCTCATGCGAGGGACGATCGGCTCCCGCCCTTGGATCTGCTCGAAGTCGGTGAAGTGGCTCGGGTCTCGGCCAAAGAGATCAATCGCGCCGCAGGTCTGATCGAGAAGACACTGGCGGATTTCGGCCTCCCAGTAAGGGTAGTGGATTTCCGGTCCGGGCCGTCGGTCACGCAGTTCGCCGTGGAGCCCGGGTATCTGGAGCAGGCCGGACCAGATGGCACTGTGCGCAGACACAAGGTCAGAGTCTCTCAGATCTCGGGCCTCGCCAATGATCTGGCGCTGGCGCTGACAGCTCCTCGCTTGCGGATTGAAGCGCCGGTTCCGGGCCGATCTTATGTTGGCGTTGAGGTACCCAATCAGCGGGCGGCCATGGTGCGCCTGCGGCCGATCCTTGAGTTTGAAGCCTTCGCGTCCATCGGCTCGCCCTTAGCGATCGGTCTGGGCAGAAACGTTGCCGGGGCGGCGGTCGCAGCGGATCTGGCGGCGATGCCACACCTTCTGATCGCCGGGACGACGGGGTCCGGCAAGTCCGTTGCCATCACGGCTCTGGCGACCTGCCTGACGGTCAATAACTCACCCGAAGACTTGCGCCTGGTGATGGTCGACCCCAAGATGGTCGAACTTGTCCGTTTCAATGGGCTGCCTCATCTCTTTGGCAAGGTGGAGACGGACCTGGAGCGCATCGTCGGTGTCTTGCGCTGGTGCACCGTGGAGATGGACAGGCGTTATCGGCTACTTGAGGAGGGGCGAGCCAGGGATATCAACTCCTACAATCGAAAGATCAGAAAGAGGGAGGACGGTCAAAGGCTGCCTCGAGTGGTGGTGATGATTGACGAGCTAGCTGACTTGATGATGATGGCCCCCGATCAGACAGAGCAGACCCTGGTGCGCCTGGCGCAGATGGCGCGTGCGGTGGGGATCCATCTGGTGGTAGCCACGCAGCGACCAAGTACCGACATCGTCACCGGCTTGATCAAGGCAAACTTCCCGGCGCGGATCTCGTTTGCCACCGCATCGGGAATCGATTCGCGGGTCATCCTCGATACGCCCGGGGCGGAAACCCTTCTGGGCCGAGGTGATATGCTCTATCTGGCCGCAGAGTCGTCAGCCCCGGTCAGGATCCAAGGCGCCTTTGTGGACGACCAAGAGGTCGACCGACTGATTCGCTACTGGCAGAAGGACGGCCCGGGCGCCGCGCCAGAAGACGAAGAAGGATCGGCCCCGTGGGAATCGCTGCTTGTCCGCCAGGCCGTTCTCGAAGAACACGACGACATTATCGAGCGGGCGATCGCCGTGGTGACGGGTGAAGGCGAGGCCAGCGCCTCGCTCTTGCAGAGGCGCCTGCGCGTGGGCTACCCACGAGCGGCGCGCTTGATGGATGAGTTGGAGGAGCTGGGCGTGGTGGGCCGGGCACAAGCCGGGGGAAAGACGCGCGAAGTGCTTGTCGATCCGGAAGAGGATCCCCTGCTGCCTGACGATGAAACCGACGAGGCAGATTAGCGGGCTACCTTGACATTGGCACCTGTCGGCAAGTAGCATTCTTCAGTCACATCAGGAGAACGGAATGCGAGCAAACGAGAGCGTCAAGCCAAACAGGCCCACCTTGACGGATCTGCTGAGGGTTTGGTTCAAGGGACTGTTGGATCCAGTGGCGGCCTTCTTGAACCGTCTGGGCCTGGCGCCGAACACGCTGACCCTTATGGGGTTGGCAGGCAACATCGTGGGGGCCATCTTCCTGTCCCAGGGTCGCTTCCTTGTGGGCGGGGCGATCGTGTTGCTCATGGGCCCAATTGATGCCTTGGACGGGCCGATGGCGAGGCTTCGGGGTGAGCCTTCGGAATTCGGTGCCTTCGTCGAACTCGGTCACCGATCGCTACAATGAGTTGACCGTTCTGGCGGGTTTGCTGTGGTACTTCCTGGCGCAAGGTGACGTTCTGACCAGTGGTCTCATCTTCGCTGCAGCGGCTGGCTCGGTGCTGGTGTCGTACATGCGGGCTCGAGGCGAGGCGCTGGGATTTCAGGTCAAGGGGGGCATCCTCGCACCGAGTGGAGCGCTATCTGGTGCTCGTTCCGAGCCTTGTTGCTGGGATTTCCGTCCATCGGTATCGCTATCATCGCCGTGCTGGCGAACCTGACGGCGCTCCAGCGGGTCCTGCTGGTCCGCCGGCAGGCGTACGCGCGTCGGGTTGGGAAGGAATAGGCGCGAATGTACGTTGACAGCTACGGAATCCACATCGGCCTGGTCTACATCCATTTCTACGGCATTATCGTCATGACGGGGGCGCTGGTGGGCACGTACATCGCTTCCCGCATGATCCGCCGGATGGACGACAAGGTTTCGCCCGACATCATGTGGGACGCGCTGGTGTGGGCCCTGGTGCTGGGCGTGATCGGGGCGCGACTCTACCATGTGTTCACTCCCTCGAAGAGCCTACTGGCCACCGGAATCGACACCCACTACTACCTGACCCATCCTTTGGATTTAATCGCCTCCTGGCAAGGAGGGCTTGGCATCCCCGGGGCGATCATCGGCGGGGTGATCGGCATGTGGATCTTCGCCCACCGCAACGGTTTCAGCTTGTGGCTTCTGCTCGACGCGACCGCTCCAGGTCTGGCGATTGGCCAGGCAATCGGCCGCTGGGGCAACTTCGTCAACCAGGAGATCTACGGGCCGCCGACGAATCTGCCTTGGGGCATCCCTATCCGTCCCGAAGAATCGGATGCCCGGGTTTCAGCAGTTCGATCGTTTTCAGCCCCTGTTCTTGTACGAATCCATCCTGAACGTCCTGAATGCCGTCTTTCTGTATTGGATTTGGCGGCGCTACGGGGATCGCCTGAGGCGGGGGGACCTGTTCCTGGTGTACCTGGTGACCTACCCGCTGATCCGATTCGGGCTCGAATTCCTCAGGTTGGACTTCGTGCCGCTGTTTGGGATCAATTTCAACCAGGGATTGATGCTGGTGGTGGCCTTGGTCAGTGCGCGGCGTGCTCTACCTGACGGCACCGCACCGTGCCTCCGATTGGAAGAATCGCCCCACTCACCCATGTAGAGCCGAAAATCGGAAAGCAACTCGAGCCCGGCCGCCACGCCGGGCTCGTTATATGTGGCAACAGTGTGCGACGAATCAGGGATGCCAGTTGAGGAACGTGTACAGCACCCGCTGGTTGATGGCGACATCCAGGTTGTAATGCGTGCTCAGCTCAATGTCCACGGCAGCGATGCCGT
This sequence comes from uncultured Chloroflexia bacterium, assembly GCA_963727915.1. GTDB lineage: Bacteria > Chloroflexota > Anaerolineae > Anaerolineales > E44-bin32 > CAWAND01. Next base: position 112,581 of record CAVSID010000002.1, read on the forward strand.
TGGCTGCTGCCCAGTCGACCATTTCACCGGCGTATTCGCAGCCGGTTTTCTTGGGCGGGAATAGGCGTAGGGGGAGACACCGGCCAGAGTTTCGGCCAGGGCGAGAGACTGCGGGTCGACGGATCGCCGCCAGCGAAGATGCCCAGGGCGGCGCTGTGATAGCTGATCAGGGCCTCAACGCCTGTCCCCCAGCAGGAAACGGGCCACCGCCTGGCTCTCCGGCTCTGAAAGCGGATGCGTGCCGGATGTGATCGGTAGGTAGTTCCAACACCCTCCGGTGCCCAGGTGGCTTTCCAATCCAAGGGGAAAGTTGCGGTTGAGATCAACCCCGTTGGCGTTGGCTCGGCCGTCGTAGCCGTGTGACCGCGCCAGGCCGTCCGGGTTCATGCTAGGCAGAATGTACAGCGTCGACGTTTGGCGGGACGAGGCTGGGATAGAGCGTGAAAAAAGCGATGAGCTGGTCGGCCAGGGCGGCCGTATTCCATTCGTAGCCACCATGGATATCGGCAATGATCATCCGGGTACGAGGTCCGTTGCCGAAGGCATAGACCTCGATCGGTCGGCCCTCGACGGAGCGGCCGATGACAAGCGGTGCTGGCCGGGACGGGACAACCGTCGGGCTGACGGGAGTGGGGGTGGCCCCGGCGATTGGGCGTTCCAGAATATCATCCGGGCGGGAGGAGCTGGCCACCGCTGTCGAAGCTTGAACCAAGACCCCCAGGCACAGGGCAATGCCCATACACGCCGCCAGCGGGCCGCGTCTCCGACCCACCGATGGGTGGGGCCGCTCACCTCCGCCATTCGAGCAAAGGTGCCGCCCCGGCAATGCTCGGTTTGTGAAGATTTTCACAAGTCGCCTCGCATAATCGATCTTATCATGCCTTTGCCAAGCCGTTGTTCGCCTGTTAGTCCTATGGGGGATCCGGATTGTGCCGCCCGCCCCTTGGGCGGCGCATGGGATGCTCGGGTCATTGTGGGCGGCGGTTTGCTCCTGCTATAATGCGCCGAGCGACGTATGGGAGCACTGATTGAAGCCTCCGGCCTGACCAAGCAATTTGACGAGCTGACTCGCCGTCGAGGATGTCACCCTGCGAGTTGAGCAGGGACAAATCCTGGCTCTGTTAGGGCCAAATGGCGCTGGCAAGACCACAACCATCAGAATGCTGGCGTCGATCCTCCCGCCTACAAGGGGCACTGCCACGATAGCCGGCTACGATGTGCTTGCCCAGGCCCATATGGTACGCCGAGCCGTGGGGCTCCTTACCGAGCACCACGGCCTGTACACGCGCATGCGTCCGAAAGCCTATCTGGGGTTCTTCGGGCGGACCTATGGATTACTCCAGACGGAAGCTGAAGGCGCGCGCCGAGCAACTGCTTGAGCGCTTCGGCCTGGCAGAAGATGCCCATCGGCGGCTTGGGCCACTTCTCCGCGGCATGCGCCAGAAGCTGGCCCTGGCGCGCGCCATGCTGCACGATCCCCCCGTCTTGCTGCTGGATGAGCCGACATCTGCCATGGATCCAGCCAGCGCACGCATGGTCCGCGAAAGCATCCAGGCGCTGCGTTCATCGAATCGTGCCATTATCGTCTGCACCCACAATCTCGCCGAGGCCGAAGCATTGGCCGACCGGATCGCCATCATACGCAAAGGGCGAATTGTGGTTCTGGGCAGCCCACAGGATCTCAAGCAGAAGCTGCTTGGCGACCCAATCATGGAAGTTCGGCTGTCCGGACACTTGGATGGCGCCGTCCAAGCGTTGCCACGCGGAATTGAGCCGGTCGCCAGCGGGGATACCTGGCTCCGTTACCGGACATCTAAACCGGAACGCGCCAATCCGCGTGTCTTGGAGGCCATGAGCCGGGCGGGGTTGTCGGTCGTGACCCTGGCCGAAGTGGGTCGAAGCCTGGAAGAGGTCTACCTGCGGGTCGTGTCTGAGCCGGAGCCAGACGAGGATCCAAGCGCGTGATCGCCGATGTGAGGGGACGGCTCGGCTTCCGGGAGGCCGTTGGGTCTTATCGCCGGTCGCGAGATCGCCGATCAGCTTCGCGATTGGCGCATTTTGACCCCGATCGCCATCCTGACCTTGTTCTTTCCCCTTGTTGATGAACTTCACCGCCAATAAGGCGACCAGTTTTGTGGCCGAATACGGCGCCAACGTGGTGGCCGATCGGCTGATCCCGTTCTTGTTGATGGTGGTGGGTTTCTTCCCTATCTCGATCTCGCTGGTGATCGCCCTCGAAAGCTTCGCCGGGGAGCGAGAACGCCTTTCGCTGGAGCCGCTGTTGGCCACGCCCCTGACGGATGGGCAGCTTTACTTGGGGAAGATGCTGGCCTCGCTCCTGGTTCCCTTGGGTGCCGCTTACTTGGGGATCGGCGTGTACCTTTTGGGTCTCGCCTTGACCGTTCATTGGACGGCCCCGCCGGCGCTGCTGGCGCAGGTGTTGATGCTCACAACCATGCAGGCATTGGTGATGGTTAGCGGTGCGGTAGTCATCTCATCCCAGACCACTTCGGTGCGGGCCGCCAATCTGTTGGCGTCCTTCGTCATCGTGCCCATGTCGCAACTGATCATCGGCGAAAGCCTGATCATGTTCTGGGCGCAGTACACGGTGTTGTGGTGGATTGTCTTCGGTTTGTTCATCGTGGCGATCATCCTGGGCAGAATGGGGATGCACCTCTTCAACCGTGAGGAACTGCTGGGCAGGGAAATCGATGTCCTCGACCTCAGATGGGTCCTGGCATCATTTCAAGGCTGCCTTCCTCGGACGGGCGACCGGCCTGGTCTGGGTGGTACGCTGGCGTCCTCAAGAAATCCGTTCCGCGTCTGTGGCCGAGCATGCTGTTCATGATCGTGGCCCTGGCTGGCGGCTACTGGATCGGCGTGCGCATGGCCGGTCGCTATCGGATTCCGCCGGATCTTCTGCAGGTGGACGCCATTAAGGCTGATCTTCTCAACCAGATGCGGAGTTTTGGCCTGTTGTCAGGGCGGGGTTGGTGGCTCATTCTTATCAACAACCTTCGGGCTATCGGCGTCGCCTCGTTGGTGGGCGTATTCACGTTCGGCATTCTGGGCGTTATCCTGCTGATGGTGCCGGTCGGATTGATAGGTTTCTTCGCTGGCAATCTCAGCCTGGCCGGATTCGATGCCGGGCGGTATCTGATAGCGTTGGTCGTTCCCCACGGGGTGCTGGAAATACCGGCGGCGATCCTTGCCGGGGCTGCCATCCTGCATTTGGGGATGTCCTTGGTCAGTCCCCCCTCGGGTGAAAGCCTTGGTGAGAGTTGGCTGAGCGCCCTGGCGGAATGGTGCAGGGTGAGCCTGGGTGTGGTCGTACCACTTCTGGCGATTGCGGCGGCGATTGAAGTCTTTGTAACTCCGCTGGTAGCCGCCCGGCTGTTGGGAGGAGGCTGACTCTTGGCGGAGCTGATCATCCTGGGTACAGCCAATTCCGTGCCATCCTTCGAGCACGCCAACACCCACATGGCGTTGCGTGGTGCGTCCGGGACCATCCTAATTGACTGCGTTGGGACAGCCGTGGTCCGGCTCGGACAGGCGGGCATCAATTTGGACGACATCCAGGATATGATCCTGACCCACTTTCACCCCGATCATGTGTCAGGAGTTCCTCTACTGCTGATGAACATGTGGCTGTTGGGCCGGGAAGCCCCCTTGAGGATCTACGGCCTGAATCACTGTCTCAAGCGCGTAGAGGATATGATGAGCTTCTATCAGTGGGAGAACTGGCCAGAGTTCTTCAAGGTTTCGTTCCATCGTCTTCCGGAAACGGAGCAGGAGCTGGTGCTGCAGAATGACGATGTGCGCATCATCTCGTCTCCGGTCCATCACCTGGTGCCCACAATTGGACTGCGAGTCGAGTCGGCTGTCTCGGGGCGTCAGATTGCCTATTCGTGTGACACTGAGCCGTGCGACGAGGTCGCCCGCCTCGCCGCAGGTGCGGACGTGCTGATCCACGAGGCTTCTGGAGAAAGTCCGGGCCACACATCGGCGGCCCAGGCCGGCGAGGTGGCAAACCTGGCCGAAGTGGGGGAGCTGCTTCTGATCCACTATCCGGTGCGTCCAGGTCCTGATCCCAGCCTAGTGACCCAGGCGGGAGAGCATTTTCAGGGCCCGGTCTCGCTGGCAGAAGATTTCATGCATATTCCCTTGGACCGGGCCGAAGGCTGAGCAAGCGCTCGGATCCGCTTCGCATAGCCACACTCCGGACCAGGATCCCACTTCACAACCCAGACGCTGTGGTAGAATGCGCTGTGTCGCGGGGTCAGGCCTGTCCAACAAGCAAGCGGTTAAGAACCGGGTTTGGCCCCACCGTGCTCGATGGTATCTGTACAACCTCAATGCTCGAAACCCCTAAATGTGAATTGCCAAATCCACGTGATGGATACCTGGCTGGCCAGCGCGCCGAGGGGCCGGTGCGATTTGGCTGTGTGCGGGCGAGTCTCCTGGGTAGGCGGGCCGGAGGAAGAGGGAGCGGGAACCGGCGACTGCATGTATACTGGCCACTGAAGACGCGGGGCAGCGAGCACCGACGAGAGACAGCATGTCCACGGTACTGATCATCGATGACGACGTGACCATGACCTCCTTGCTGACGACCCTGTTGCAGCTCGATGGCTACAACGTGCTTCAGGCGTCCACCAAAGATGGCATACTGAAGGTCTTGAAGGAGCACCGTCCAGACGTTGTGCTGATGGATGTGTTCATCGGTGAGGCGGATGGCCTCCAGATCTTGGGGGAGTTGAGGGCTTCGGGGGACCATCTGCTGGACATGCCGGTCGTCATGACCTCTGGCATGAATTTGTCACTCGAATGCCAGGAAGCAGGGGCGTCAGCGTTTCTGATGAAACCTTACGACCCCGAACGACTATTGTCAGTGATTAAGAACCAATTAGACGGGGAATGAAAGGCGCCTTTGAGGCGCTCCCCGGAAAGAATGAGTTAACTGTTGTGTCAAAGCAAAGAGACCGGAGATCGTCACGCCAGTGGCGGTTAATGGATTTACATCTACATACACCCGCATCAAACGACTACCAAGAACCAAAGGCAAACTATCTCGACGTTCTCCGCCGCGCCCGAGTGCGCGGCCTGGACATCATTGCCTTTGCCGACCACAACACTGTGGCGGGGTATCGCCAGATGCAAGAAGAAATCGAAAGACTGGAAATGCTCGAAGGGCTGGATCGGCTCGAGAAAGACGAGCGAACCAACCTGCTCGAATACCGCAGGCTGCTGGAAGAGATGCTCGTCCTGCCTGGGTTTGAGTTCACGGCCACATTTGGATTCCACATTCTGGGCATCTTCTCGCCCAAGAAATCGGTGCGCGAGCTGGAACATCTGCTCCTCGACCTGAAGGTTCCGCCGGCCGAGTTGGATGATGGCTCGTCAACCGTCGGGGCTACGGCGGATGTGCTCACAGCCTACCGGGTGATCAATGAGGCCGGCGGCCTGGCGATTGCGGCCCACGCGAACTCTAGCAACGGTGTGGCGATGCGCGGATTCCGATTCGGCGGACAGACCAAGATCGCCTACACCCAGGACCCCAATCTGCACGCCCTGGAGGTGACCGATCTGGACCAAAAGAGCCGCCGCTCGACGGCCCAGTTCTTTAACGGAACCAAACCCGAGTACCCGAGGCGGATGCATTGTATTCAGGGCTCGGATGCCCATCGCATCGCAGCCGACCCCAAGGACAAGAAGAACCTAGGCATCGGCGATCGCCCAACCGAGGTGATGCTGGATGAGGTCTCGTTCGAGGCCTTGTATGCCATTTTCCAGGCTAACGACTTCGCCAGCCACCGGCCGCACATCGCGACATCGTCGCCGGCCGTTGAGGCTGCCCAGGACTTTGTGCAGCAGGCACGCGAGGAAGGTCCGTCCATCGTCCAGGACTTTCACGAGTCGATGACGGTCCGAGGCGGACGCTTGTACGCCATCATCGCCGATGTCTGCGGTCTGGCGAACACCAATGGCGGGACGCTGTACATCGGCGTCAGCCAGGATGCCACCAAGCCTCTAGCCGGTGTGAGCAACCCCAAGGACGCCATCAAGAAGCTCGAGAAGGAAATCACCAAACGGATCAGTCCCCCGTTGTCCTGCCAGGTGGAACTCGATGGAAACGCGAGGCAAGACCGTCCTGCGAGTGCTCGTCCCCCGGGGGGATGACCCGCCCTATGCAGTGGACGATAACAAGATCTACGTGCGGGACGAGACCGATACCGGGCTGGCTGTTCGGGACGAGATCACACAGCTTGTGCTCCGCGGGCAGTCCGAAGCGCCGACAGGCGAGCCGGAAATCGAAAGCGCTCCCCCGGAGCAGGGGGTTGCCCCTCCCAGGACGGGTGTCGAAGTTGTCGATGTCGAAGAACGCGACAACACCAAGTACTACACCCTGCGTGATCTGCGCAATGGCAACGTGGTCAAGAACGTCACGCAGACATCGGCCCGGCGCCTCTGGCACTATGCTATTTCAGAGTACAACCAGCTTCCCGAGGACAAGACGCGGGCCAGCATCACCTGGCAGGGTGATTTGGGCAAGCTGAAAGAGCAGAAGCGCGGCAACCGGCGGCGGTACGACCTGGTGCAGAAGAGCGACGGCAGGATCCGCTTCTACTATGGCGTTACTGAAGACGGCATTCACGGCGAGTGGAAAGCGCTCGTCGGATCCGACAACGAATAGGCCTTGGGAAGGAGCCAACGGCTCCTCGAAGACCGAAACAAGCATTGAATCAGGCGTCCCTGTGGGGCGCCTGTTCGTCTGGAGGCGGCCGCATTGAGCCAAATGTTCTTCCATCTTTCGATCAGGCCGTTCGAATTCGAGAGCGACTACGCTGCGGTTCGGGCCTTGTGGCAGCAATCCGGGCCAGGCATCCAACTTTCATCTTCAGATGAGCCTGAGGAGATCAAAAAGAAGCTGGCTAGGGATCCGGACTTATTCTTGGTGGCCGAAGATGGGGGAAGGATCGTCGGCACCGTCCTCGGGGGCTTTGACGGGCGGCGGGGAATCGTTTACCACCTGGCCGTCGTCCCTGATGCAAGGCGGCGGGGGCTGGGCCGCGAGTTGATGGAGGCAGTCGAATTGCAGCTGCTGGCCAAAGGCTGCCTCAAATACTACCTGCTGGTGACAAAGGACAACGCCGACGCCCTTGCGTTCTATGATGAATTCGGGTGCGAGGTCATGCCCTTGCACGTTCTCGGAAAGAGGATCGGATGAAAGTTGGGATCTTGACTGTGTCAGATCGAAGCGCGCGTGGTGAGCGCGAGGACAGATCCGGCCCGGCGATCAAGGATCTGATTTCCTCCAAGGGTTGGGAGATCGTCGGGCCGTCTGTAGTCTCTGATGACCAGCCAGAAATCGAGGCGCAGTTAATACGCTGGGCCGACGACGATCAGTTTGATCTAATCCTGACCACGGGCGGCACGGGGTTTTCCGACAGGGATCGCACACCGGAGGCCACGCTGGCTGTCTGTGATCGCATGGCGCCTGGCCTGGCCGAGGCCATGCGGGCGGCCAGCATGCTTGTGACACCGCATGCCATGCTCTCGCGTGCCCAGGCGGGCATTCGGGGTCGCACGCTGATCGTCAATCTGCCGGGCAGCCCAAAGGCGGTGCATGAGACCCTGCAGGTGATCATGCCCGTTCTGCCGCACGCGCTGCAGGTTCTTAGCGGGGCGGGGGACGCCGAGGCCGGCCACCACCCGCCGCCGGGCCGCCGCGAAGCCTGATTCCGGAGGAGACGCCAGCTATGAAGACGGGCCGCTACCGCTGGACAGTTGTCGGTGTCTTCTTCAGCTTCATGCTGCTCCACCAATCTGACAAGCTGCTGATTGGCCCTTTGACGACGCCGATCATGAACACCTTCGGCATCGACGAGTTCCAGATGGGCGCCGTCTTCACTGGTGCGCTCCTGGTCGGGGCTGTGATGTATCCGGTGTGGGGCTATCTCTACGATCAGTTCGCTCGACCAAAGCTTCTCGCCCTGGCTTCCCTCATTTGGGGCTCGACTACCTGGTTGGGAGCCATCGCCCCCACCTATTCGACGTTCTTGATCAGCCGGGCCTCGACGGGCATTGATGACTTCGAGTTATCCAGGCTTGTACAGCCTGGTGGCCGACTACTTTGGGCCTGAACTCCGGGGCCGGGTCTATGGCCTGCTTCAGCTGTCCCAACCTATGGGCTACATGTTGGGTCTGGTTCTGGCGACGACGCTCAGCGGTTTGATTGGCTGGCGGGCCGTGTTCTATCTGACCGGAAGCTTGGGGATCGTCCTGGCTGGCGTCATTCTGCTGGTTGTCAGGGACGCCCCGCGTGGCCAAACCGAACCCGAGCTGGCTGATCTGGAACAGATGGGAGTGTACAAGTTCGACCTGAAAGTGGCGCTGGGTTTGTTCCGCAAACGAAGCTTGCTGTTGCTCTTCGCCCAGGGGTTCGTGGGGGTCTTCCCCTGGAACGTGATCACGTACTGGTTCTTTCGTTATCTGGAGACTGAGCGCGGCTACGCCAGCGGAGAAGTGCTTACGACGATGGGGCTGGCCATCCTGGTGCTTTCGACTGGCTACTTTGTAGGAGGTGCGCTGGGGGACGCCCTGTTCAAGCGGACGCGCCGGGGACGGCTGCTGGTCTCGATGACGGCAGTCTTGATCGGGGCGGTGCTACTGAGCGTCACGATGCGGATCCCGGTCGGGCAAAGGCTGGTCTTCATGCTCATGCTGAGCGCCACGGCGCTGTTCATGCCTTTCTCTTCCCCCAACGTTGTCTCGACGGTCTACGACATCACCTTGCCCGAAGTGCGCAGCACGGCGCTGGCCGTCCAGTACTTCATCGAGAACGGCGGCGCGGCGCTGGCGCCTCTGCTCGCCGGCTACATGGCTGTTCGAGGCTTCCCTGGGCGATGCGCATCTTGCAGATATCCGTACTTGCCTGGGTGCTCGCGGCGTGCTTTCTGGCCGTGGCCGCCTACCTGGTGCCGCGGGACATCGAACAGCTCCGAGCAAGATCTGGAGGCGCGAGCTGCCATGGAGCGGAGAATCAGCCAGCCGCGGCGCCAGCCAGATAGGTGCCCCGATCGGATCCGTCGCGACGCCCGGCGGTTCCCGATGACGTAAGGATTGTGAAACCTTTCACAAGTAGATTATTGGCTGGTCGGGCTTGGGCGGGATTTTGAAGGCAAAGCCGCCGAGATCTTGTCCACCGGCGACCTTTCCATTATCCTTCTTGACCAGGATGGATTGGTCTTTGGTCATAGGTCTGTCCACTCAAACGCGGATGGACGGTTCGGAGGCGGTATGGATCCGGCGAATGTGACAATCTGGTTGGCGGCACTGGCTGGACTGGCGTCGATCCTCTCCCCGTGTGTGCTTGCCCTCTTGCCGGCCTACATCGGTTATCTCGGCGGGCGGTCGGTGACCCCCGGCGGCCAGGTCGTTGAGAATCGTTGGATCACTTTCTCGCATGGTCTGGCCTTTGTCATTGGATTCAGCGTGGTCTTCATCACCCTGGGGGCGGCGGCTTCGTTGGTGGGTGCGGCATTGTATGATCTGCGGACATGGATCGCCAAGATCGGCGGAATCATCGTGGTGATCTTCGGTCTGCACACAATTGGGATCATCAATATCCCCTTCCTCGATTACGACATTCGAAAGCATGAACGGCCGGATCCGGGTCTTGGCTACCTTTCATCGGCGCTGATGGGGGTGTTCTTCTCTGCCGGGTGGGCGCCGTGTGTGGGCCCGGTGCTGGGTGCAGTACTCACCCTGGCGCTGAACTCCGCCAATCTTCGGTTGGGTATCATCTTGATGGTCGCCTACTCGATCGGCCTCGCGATTCCTTTTCTGCTGACGGCGCTCGGCATCGGCCGCATCACCGAACTGCTTCGCAAGCGCCAGAGGCTGGTGCACTATATCTCGATCGCCACCGGCGTATTGCTGGTGGTTGTCGGTGTGATGCTGTTCATGGGAACGCTGGAGCAACTGGCCCGCTTTGGTTTCTTCATCAACCTGGGCCTATGAGTGCCGTCCCGCAGGATGGCACAGGATCTTTGCGTCGGCGCTGGATGGCGGCCACCGGCGCCGTGGCTCTGTTTGGCCTGGCGCTGGCCGTCCTGACCCTGTGGGGCTTCCCAGGCGTCGACACGCGGCTGCCGCCGATCGCCGAAGGAGACACGTCCGCCCCGCTTAAGGGTGCCCCGGCGCCGGATTTCGAGCTGACCGGAGCCGACGGCCAGGTTCATCAGTTGAGCGACCTGCACGGTAAGCCCATACTGATCAACTTCTGGGCAACCTGGTGTGAGCCCTGCCGCTTGGAGATGCCTGCCATCCAAGCCCGATATACACGTTACAGCCAGGTGGGGCTCCAGGTGCTGGCTGTGGATTTCGACGAACCGAAGGATGACGTGATCGCCTTTGGGAAGGGCCTGGATCTGACCTTTCCCCTATTGCTTGACCCCGGCGGCAAGGTGCAGAGCCTGTACCAGGTGCGGGGTTACCCGACCAGTTTCTTCGTTGATCAATCGGGGGTAGTACAGGTGGTGCAGATCGGTGTGATGACTGAGGGCCAGCTCGATCGCAACCTGGCGGCCATCGGGGTGGGTGGGTGACGATGCGCGTGACGTTGTATTCAAAAGCGGAGTGTGCGCTATGTGATGAGGCCAGAGGGCAGCTCAACGCTCTCCAAAAGGAGATCCCGCATCAACTGGTGGAGGTTGACATTGAGAGCGAGCCCTCTCTGGCGGCCCGCTTTGCGGATCGCGTTCCCGTTATCGAGGTGGGTCCTTACACGTTGAACGCACCCTTCTCCGACCTGGACCTCAAGGTGGCGCTGCTGTCTGCCGCGCGATGGCCTCCAGGCCAGGGATGACAAACCAGCAGGCGTGAACCGCGGCCAGGCCATTCGTTTGAATCGGGGCTTGCTGTTCTTCGCCCGCCACTGGCTGGCGGCTTTCAACCTTGCCGTGTTGGTCTACGTCGGGCTTCCATTCTTGGCGCCTACGCTGATGCACGCTGGCTACGAGACGCAGGCGCGTTGGATCTACACGGTCTACTCTCCGCTGTGTCACCAGTTGGCTTTCCGATCGTGGTTCTTGTTCGGCGAACAGCCGGCATACCCGACGAACTCTGGCGGGTACCAGCCTTATGAGCTTCGGCCAGGCCACAGGCATGGATGAGAACGACTACCTCGGCGCGCGTGCCTTCCTCGGAAGTCCAACGCTGGGGTACAAAACGGCTCTGTGCGAGCGTGATGTCGCCATCTACGGCGGGATCTTCCTGGCGGGATTGGCGTTTGTGTTACTTCGGAAGCGGCTTAAGCCTATCCCCATGTGGCTGTGGTTTGTCCTTGGCATCCTGCCCATCGCCCTGGACGGCGGGACTCAGTTGATCTCAATTCTTCCCATCCCCGGGCTGTCGGTCATCTTGCCTATGCGAGAGAGCACCCCGTTCTTGCGCACCCTCACCGGCGGGCTGTTTGGGGTGATGAATGTGTGGCTGGCCTATCCCTACATCGAAGAGTTGTTTGCTGAGACCCGGGCTCTGATCGCCGCCAAACTTCAGGCCGCTGGCCTGGCTGACTCGGGCTCGACAGCCGCCAGCTAGACCCCCCCTTTGCGCCATGATAGACTGACCGCATGCCCTACGTGACGTCGGGCGCCCTGCGCGCGTTTCAATTTGATTCGCTCCGGCTGCCCGGGGTGGAACATGCCATCTTCACCCGGCACGGCGGCGTGAGCGCTGAGCCTTGGCGTTCGTTGAACGTGGGCGGATCAGTCGGCGATGACCCACAATCCGTTGCGACAAATCGCAAGCGGATGTTCGACGCCGTTGGCAGGCGCGACGAAAGCCTGGCATACGTCTGGCAGGTCCACTCTGATCGCGTGCTGGTTGTCGATCGGCCGTCCAACGTGGGCGCACCGGAGAAGGCGGACGCCATGGTGACCGATCGCCCTGAGATCACGCTGATGATGCGCTTCGCTGACTGTGTGCCGATCCTCGCCTTCGATCCGAAACGGCGGGCCACGGGTATGGCACACGCTGGTTGGAAGGGCACCCTGAGCGGAATTGCCCGGCGGCTAATTGAACAGCTGGAAATACAGTACGGTTCTCGCCCGGAGGACCTGTTAGTGGGGATCGGGCCGTCCATCGCTGCCCACCACTATCCGGTGGGTCCGGAGGTCGTGGACGCTGTCAAAACGGCGTTCGGGGGGGCATCAGCCCAGTTTCTCGAGGCTGATGGCGATCAGGTGCTGTTCGACTTGTGGGGTGCCAACAGATGGCTGCTCGAAGGGGCGGGAGTGACCGAAATCGAAATCAGCGGCATCTGCACCGCATGTGGGACCGATGACTGGTTTTCTCATCGCGCCGAGGCGGGTCGTACAGGCCGTTTCGGCGCATTGCTGAATCTCGCAGGCTGACCGTTTGACCATGGGCCCGGCGCGCGGCGAGGCTTGAGGCGAATCTGGATGACGTTCGACGCAGAATGGCCCAGGCCGCTCTGCGAGCCGGCCGCGATCCGAGAGAGATTCAACTTGTGGCTGTGACGAAAGGTCGCTCGGCGGATGAGGTCCGTACGGCCCACGCTTTGGGTCTGACCTTGTTTGGGGAGAATCGCGTTCAGGAGGGTCTGGCCAAGATCGGTCTGCTGTCGGATCTTGAAGGCGCAACATGGCATATGATCGGCCATATCCAGAGCCGCAAGGCGGCAGATGTGGTGGGCGCCTTCCGTTTGGTCCATTCGGTGGATCGGCCGAAAATCGCCGGGAAGCTGGATTCGTTTGCTGGGGAGGCCGGCGTCCGACAGGCTGTATTGGTCGAGTGCAATGTCTCAGGTGAGGATAGCAAAGGCGGTTGGCGAATGCAGCATGAGGCCGAATGGGAGGTCCGCCTTCCCGAGTTCGAAAGACTGACGTCGCTGCCGAATTTTGAAATCCGCGGCCTGATGACCATGGCGCCATGGACGGATGACCGCTCGGTTCCGGCAACCATCTTTGGGCGACTGCGGAAACTCAGCCGGTTCTTGGCGGACCGGCTGCCCGGTTCGCACTGGACTGAGCTTTCGATGGGCATGACCGACGACTTCGAAGTTGCCATAGAGCAGGGTGCAACCATCGTGCGCCTGGGACGAGCGATCTTCGGCGAAACAGCCGCCGGGTCCCAGAGTTGAGGGGGCTGGGTAGGGGAGTGCGTGAGGGCGGCTGCCACACTGTCGCCGTGCGGCTGTCTTGATAGAAGGAGAAGGTTCGTGGCTTTTTTGATCAACGTAATCCAGTTGGCTTCGACGATCCTGACTGTGCTCATCATTGTGGATGTCGTCCTGAGCTACTTCTTGAGCCCGTTCCACCCCTTGCGCCAATCCCTGGATCAGCTTGTGGAACCCATGTTGGCACCCGTGCGACGCATCGTCCCCGCCGTTGGTATGATCGACTTCAGCCCGGTCGTGTTGTTGATCGTAATTCAATTACTCGAATCGCTTCTGGTGGGGCTTCTCCAATCTCTCTAGCCGGACCCGGTGAGGTTATGCGCAAATTCCAACTTCACGATGGCAAACAAGGGGCAGCATTGACGGTGCGCGTTACTCCCAGGGCGCGCAAGACCGAGGTGGGCGGCATCCTCGAAGATGGGACGCTCCGCATCCGGGTCGCCCAACCCCCTGTGGAAGGGAAGGCCAACAAGGCCCTATTGGCATTCCTGGCGCGTGTGTTGGGCGTACGAAAAAACCGGATCGACCTTGTCGCCGGGGAAAAGGGGTTGGATAAGATTGTTTCGATCACCGATCTCACGGCGCGCGAGGTGGAAGCGCGGCTCGAACGCGTGGATCGAGAAACACTAAGTTTGACTATGAGGGGGTCAAACAGACGAGGCGGAGTCCTCAGGCAGCGCTGCCGGAGCGACGACCATCCCTGGGGCTCCCATGCGCCACAAGGCTTCGTAGGCCACATCTCTCAGGTGTTCGTCTTCCCCCTGTAGCGCACGTACCACTTCCATTCTCAGTTGTTCATCCCCGATCCAGCCCATGGTCTCAAGTGCGGCGGCCTTCTCTTCGTGCGTGCCATCGGTGTAGGCGCGGCGAAGCATTTCCAGGGCCGGTCTCCCGGGGGCGATTCCCAGGCCCACACGGCTGGCGTAGGCAACCAACCAGGGGAGCTGGGCCAGTTCGGTTGGGGGTGGGGTGACCTTGGCCGCTGGGCTGCGTCGCTTCTCGAGCGCTTCGGCGGCCGCCCCGCGCACAACCCATTGTCCGTCCTCAACCTGGATCTTCTCAAGCTGTTCTGCCGCCCAGGGCTCAGGGATCCGCGCCAGGCCAAATACGGCCGCACGACGGGTAAGGAGATTGTCGATTCCGGCCGCCTCCTTGAGCATGGCGTAGCCTTCGTCGGGATTGATCGCCAGTGCCTCGGCTGCCGCCACACGAACGGGTTCATCGCCCTCCAACAGGGCGTGCCCTAGCACCTCGAGCGCTGTGTTGGTGCCGATGGCGGCCAACGCCAGACAGCTCGCCTGACGGGCGCGCAAGTCGGGGTCGCCATTGACGACGTTCTGCAGTTTCTCCACGGATTCCACGTGCTGCAGCCCGCCCAGGCCGAGGCCGCCCAAGAATTCGTGAACTGACGTGCTCGGAGCTGAGCAACCTTTCGAAGAAGACCGCCGCGGTGTCTTCTTGTGCGGCGGCCATGGCATGCGTCGCCCGCAGGCGCAGCCCGTACGGCCGTGAGTGGCCTTGAATGAGCTTGCCCAAGGCGCGCAGCGTGGGCTGTCGCCAGGCGGCGTTCCCGTCGGCGCAGGTCAGCCAACGGCCTACCGTCAGCACGCTCAATGCCAGATCATCCTGGGTATCGGAAAGCAATCCCTGGGCAGCATCATCGGCGGCTGCCAGGCCAGAATAGTAGGCGGCCGCCGCCTGGACCGGTGCCCAGTCGTCTGTTGGCGGTGGCTGGCCGAACTCGGCCATCGCTTTGGCGGCCAGATATGCACCCATACCTGGCTGGAAGAATGACACCCGGTTTCCTGGTCGCCTGACGAGCAGGCCCGCCGTCTCGAGGTCTCCGACAGGCGTTCCGCGGCGCAAGCTCTTTTCCGTCACAGCGCCTTCGCGATCTGTGATCCAGGCCAACCCAGCGGAGCCCGCTGCCTGGAGCTCGTCGGGTGATAGGAAACGCGCCAGGTAGGATTCGAAACCACTCGCTCGACTGGCGCCCCGGGTGTCGCCGGCGAAAGCCGCCCAGGTCCGCAAGGTCAGGTCCAGGGGGGTCCAGCCATGGCTTGACCCCTGCAGCCAACCGGTGATGAGCGCCGGATCGACGCCATCCAGCCGGTTCTTGGGCATGTTAGGGGCGACGAACGTGTGCCACGCCTCGCCCCATCGTTTGAGGAACTGGCGTTGGTCATGGTCGTTCCAGGGTGCCATGGTGAGCGGAGCGAAGCCGGCGAGGGTGAAGCCTCCATAGCCACGAACTGAGCCGGCGGCGATGATCTGAAGGTTCGGCGAGTGGTGCTTGACGGCCCGGATCCAGTCCAAGATCTGGGTCAAGGTCTCGGGAGGAAACTCGTCGAGCCCGTCAAGCAGCAGGAGCAGATGTCCCTGCTCGAAATAGGGTTTCAGGTAGCCAGACAGCCGCGAACTGAGCCCCGCCGAAGCATTGCGTTGGGCCGCCCCAACCAGGGTCCTCAGGGGATCTTTGTCGAACCCTCGCTCAAACACCAGATCGGCAGCATGGATGAAGACCGGCAGCGGGTGGTCCTGGCCACCGTACTTGATGCGCCGTTGGGCCATCTGGGCCGCCAGGTAGGCAAGGGCGGTGGTTTTCCCTGTGCCGAGCTCTCCCGTCAACAGCAGATCCACGCCCGATGCCACAGCATCATCCAGACTCAGCGTGGCGGTTTGGTAAACGCCCGACAAGTAGTTCCAGTCGGGCAAATTAGGCAGAACTGATAGAGAATTCTTGCGGGACGGGGTCGGATTGTTGGGGGTCGATCCCGGGCGGCGGGGCCAGCAGTCTGGGTGGGATGATGATCTCGCGCAGGGCGAAGATGGCCCTGGCGACGTGGCGAGTTTCCACCAGCGTGAGGAGCTCTTCGTGGTAGCGGTCCTTGGCGCCGGCCACAAAACCGTCACTCACTTTGCGGGTCTCACGCTGGCCGACTTGGATGGCACCGCGCATCAACGGTCGGATTCGTACGATTAGCACGGAAATCGCCAACCCAGCCAGGATTCCGAGGAAGAACTCCGGCCAGTCAAAACGAGCCCCGAAAAGACCAAATGGTCCGAACATCAAGCACTATCCCGCATATAAGATCCGACCGCACTGACGGCAGAGAAGCAGCTCGTCCCCGCTGCGCACCTTCTGCTGTTCGAAACCAGGCAGGGTAAGCCCACAGGCTGTGCAAACGCCTTCATCAACCAGTGCCATTGCCGTTGGGCCAACATTCTGCTTGATTTTCTCATACAACGCAAGCTCATCTGCTCCGACCGACCCCAAAGCCGCCTCACGCTCCGTCGTCAGGCGCTCGACCTCGGCATTCAACTTCTCGCGTTCATCCGAGCAAGTCTTTGTGTTGTGTCTGCGTCTCGGAGACGGCCGCCTCCAGTTCCGACTTTGCGTCGTCGTACTGCGCCTCGGCCTCTTCCAGATGCAGCATCCATTCCAGCAGCTGGTCTTCCAGCGAAGCCAGATGTCTTTGGAGGGCTTGAGACTCGAGCTGCAGATCCTCAAGCTCCTTGGGGTTGTGGACGCTTCCGCCATAGAGTGCGTTCTGATTGCGGTCGATCTTGGCTTTTTGAGAGGCAACTTCTTGTTCAGCGGCGTGTGTCTCGGAGCGTGCGGCCACCAATTCGGACTGGGCCTGGTCGACGGCGGACTGCGCTCGGTTGACACGCTCGGATTCCGCCAGGATGGCGTTGATTTGATCCTTCCGAGAATTGATCTTGTCCAGGCGAAGATCGATCTTCTGCAGGGCATACAAACTGCTGGCGCGGCTCATGGGTTGATTATAGAGGGGGAGGAAGTCCGGGAGCAACCGTACATATGGCGGAAGTGGATGGCTCGGTCTACAATCACAATCGTGAAATCTCGCACAGAATGGCTCCTGGTTGGCCTCGCTTCCGCGGGCGTGGCGCTGATCACATTCGTTCCCTACACGGTAGCTGCAGATCTGGTGCCAGATGGGCGCCTCTTTTCGGGTTTCTTGATCAACCCCGTCGATGGCTATAGCTATCTGGCCAAGATGCAGCAGGGGATGGCTGGGGCATGGGGCTTCACACTGCCTTACGCGGGGATGCCGTCCGGAAGCGCCGCCATCTTTCTCTTCTATCTGGGCCTCGGTCATCTAGCAGCAGTTCTGCACACGGCCCCGTTAGGCGTCTACCATGCTGCGCGAATTGTCGGCGGGATGCTGATGTTCCTGTCGGTCTATTTCCTCCTCAAAGCCATCTTGCCCGAAGGATTGCCGCGCCTGATCGCCTTCTCCTTCGTCCTGGTCGGATCGGGGTTGGGCTGGCTGGGCCTAGCCGCTGGACTCCAGGGCAGTGATCTGCTGGTCCCCGAGTCCATTCCATTTGTGACAGCTTTCACAAATCCACACTTTCCAGCGGCGCTGGCGCTGGTTGCGATCGGGGCGAGACTGATCGTGGGCGATGACGGATGGCGGATGCGGCTTGGGGTTGGGGTCCCCGTCGGAATGGGCCTGGGCATTGTGCTGCCTTTCGCGGCGGTGCCCCTGGTGGCGGCCGGCGGGGCGTGGTGTGTGTGGGAGGGCTTGCGCCGCCAACCGTCGGATGGGTCCCGCCTGCTGCGCCAACCGGGCAGCCTGGCGACTCTTGCTATCGCCCTGGGAGCCGCGCCATGGCTGGCGTATGACTTCTGGGTGGTGACCGCCAAGCCCGTCTTTGCTGCCTGGAATGCGCAGAACTTGACCCCATCTCCCTCCGTAGTCGACTACCTTGTGGGCTTCGGCATCCTCCTTATTTGGGCGGCCTATGCTGTCTGGCGAGGCGACGTGCCTAATGGTCAACACCTCCGCTTCCTGGTAACTTGGGTGGTTGTCAACAGTTTGCTGCTCTATGCTCCCGTGGGAATCCAGCGCAGGTTCAGTCTGGGTCTGTTCCTTCCACTGGCGTGCCTGGCCGGCATTGGCGTGGCCGGTCTCGTCAGGCGCTCCGCAAGGCGAGGTTGGCTGCTGTTCGCTCTAAGCTTTCTGATGTCCCTCCCATCGAACGGTCTGGTCGTAGCTGCCGGATTGGCCACGGCCGCATCCGGCAGTCCGCTGGTGACTGAGACGGCGGCGGAGGCGCGGGGCTACAATTGGCTGGCGGTGCACGCGGACCCCGGGGCGGTCGTGCTGGCTTCGCCCGACACCGGGGTGCGCCTTCCTGCCTACGCTTCGATCAAGGTTGTGGCCGGGCACGACCTCGAGACACCTCAGGCCGATGCGCGAATCCGCCAACTGGCTGCCATGTTCGACGGGTCGCTGACCGCCGACGCTGCCGGCGCTCTGCTGGAGGATTGGAACGTGACCTACGTCTTCTACGGTCCGCGGGAGCAGGGTCAGGGGCAGCGTCCGGTCTGGTTGACCGTTCTCCAACCAGTTTTTGAGAGCGCCGACGTCACAATCTACACCAGAGGCGGGCCGTGACCCGGCTTTCCGACCGGGCGGAAAGGTTCATTCCCTGGGCGTGGTTTGTCCTTCCTGCCGCCTGGTTCTGGCGAGTTCTGGTCTCGCCGAATGCCGTCTGGGCGTGGCCCAGCGGTCGCTTTTCGGATCTGCTGATCACGCACCTCCCCAACGCTGAGTTCATCCACCGGGCCCTTATTACATGGCATCAACTGCCGCTATGGAATCCGACCGTTCTCTCGGGCATGCCCACGGTTGGCGATCCTCTAGCCGGGCTGTGGTATCCGCCGCTATGGCCGACGATAGTATGGCCCACGGTGGCTGCGTTCAACGTCATCGTCTGGCTGCACATCGGATGGGCGGGCTGGGGCATGTACCGCCTGGCCAGAGCCGAAGGGCTGTCTCTGTCGTCGGCGCTGTTGGCGGGGATCGTGTTCTCCGGATCGCCGAAGTTGATCGGCCAGACGGCACTCGGCCACGTCACCTTGGTGATGGCCGTGGCATGGACACCGTGGTGGTTGCTGACGTTGTCCAAGCCCTTTGATCGGTCCCCCGAGGCAGGTTGGGGCCCAATATGGCGTGGCGTGAGATCGGGTACCGTCCTGGGGATGATCTTTCTGGCCGATCCACGTTGGCTGATCGCATCGGCAGGCTTGGGGGCCGCTTTCGTGCTTCGGCGCTGGCTGGTCGAGGCTTGGAGCATGCGCCAGGTCCTTCAAGATCGGATAGGGGGTTGGCTAGCAGCCATCGGGCAGGCAGGCCTGGTGGCAGCCGTGCTCGCCCTTCCCATGTGGCAGCTGGTCACACTCAGCACGCGCCCGAGTCTCTGCCGGGTCCGATTCTGTAACCTATTCGTTGCCGCCCGCCCGGCTGTTGGGCCTGCTGATGCCGGATTTCGGAGGCTGGCCGGAATGGCTGACCTACGTCGGTGTGGCTGCCCTAACTCTGGCGGCAGCGGTCGTCTTCCTGAAAGGCAGAGGCTGGCGGTTTTGGGGCCTCGTGGCCATCGCTGGGTGGGTCCTCGCCCTTGGTGACAACTCGCCCGTTTATCCGATCTTGACCAGGATTGTGCCTGGCCTGATGTGGCAGCGTGTGCCGGCCCGTCTTCTCTTCCTATCGATGATAGGTGTTGCCATGCTGGCGGGTGCTGGACTTGAGGCCCTTCTCGAGCTTGGCGAGAGTGCCAGCCCCAACCGCTGGCTCAGGCGATGGGCCTTCGCCTGGACGGTGCTATTTGCCTGCCTGGGCCTGGCTGGGGGTGTCCTGGCCGGAAGTTGGGGCGCGCCTGGCCTGCGATGGAGCATGTTCCTGGCAGGCTGCGTTGGGGCAATAGGGGGCGTCGGGGTGCTTCTTTCAGGACGATTTCGGCGCAGGGATTGGCTCCCGGAGGTCTTCTGGCTCTGTCTGGTGGTGCTTGAATTGGCCTGCGTTGATGGGACCCTGGCCGAGGCGCGCCCCGTGCCCTCGGGCCAGGAGTTAGCGAATTTGGCGCAGATCGGATCCACCGCTGCCCCCGGCAACGATCGCATCTTCTCGCCGTCTTACAGCGTCCCGCAGAATGTGGCTGCCGAAAACGGCCTCCAGTTGGCGGACGGTGTCAATCCGCTTCAACTCAAGGCGTATTGGGACTACATGGCCAAGGCGGTTGGTTTTGACCCTGGACAATACAGCGTCACGCTCCCGCCATTCCCGGATGGCGATCCGTCAGCCGAAAGGGCGTGGGGCATCGACGCTCAGAGGCTCGGCTGGCTCAGCGTGCAGACCGTGGTCTCGAGCTATCCGCTGACGGCGAGGGGCATGGCGTTCGAGGGCCAGCGAGGCGGACGGTATTTCTACTTCAACGAAGACGTTGCCCCCCGAGCTTGGGTTCAGCCAGGTAGTGATCTGGCCCTGGCCGCTGAGGGATCGCAGGCCAGTCTTGAGTACTGGAGCCCCAACCAGATCGCGGTTTCAGCCAATGGCCCCGGCCGGCTGGTTCTGAGCGAAATCGCCTATCCGGGTTGGGGCGTCACCGTAGATGGTGTGCACGCGACGCTTGAACCCGCCGGAGGGCCTGTTGCGATCTGTGGTTCTCGGAGTTGGCTCTCACGAAGTCAGGATGGCCTTCGCCCCTGCGCCGGTAATGTGGGGGGCAGCGCTCTCATTGCTCGGATTCGTGCTGGCAGTGCTCGGTTGGAGAAGCGTGTGACGGCCGAGGAGCGGCGCTGGGTCTGGTGGTTTGCAGCGGCTGTGGCGGTTGTCACCAGCCTTCCGTACCTGGCGGCCGTGTTGGCGCCGCACCCGGGTTGGGCTTTCTCGGGGTTTGTGTTCGGTGTCGACGACGGCAATTCCTACATCGCCAAGCTGCGGGCCGGGGCGATGGGCGCCTGGTTGTTTAAGACCCCATACACGACGTTTCCCCAAGCTGGCTCGCCAGTCTTTCTCCCCTATCTGCTGTTGGGGAAACTGGCCGGCTTCCATCCGTCCCACACTGCCCTGGCAATCATCTACCAGGCCTTTCGCCTGGCCGTTATTCCGCTTTGTGTGATGGCGACCTACCGCTTTGTGGCGCTGTTCGTCCCCTCGGCAACATGGCGCCGATGGGTCACAGCACTGGCCACAGTCGGTGGCGGATTGGGTTGGCTGGTCCTGGCGATATGGCCGTCCGCCATGTCATCGGGTCTCCCGCTGAGCTTCATTTCCCCTGAAACGTTCGGGTTCCTCGCCTTCTACGGCCTGCCGCACCTTGTGCTGGCGCGTGGCCTGCTCCTGTTTGGGCTGACGGCCTATATCGAAGCCCGAGCTGGGCTGACCAGCTTCTGGCGGGCCGGCCTGTGGTTGATCGGCGTAGCACTCGTCCAACCGATTGACTTGGTGCCGGCCGGGGCCGTGATGGGAGGGATGGCCTTGACCGAGATGGCCAGTGTGCGGGGCAGTTCGGCAATGTGGGGGTCAGTCAAGCGGGAAGCATCCAGGTTGGGCCAGGTGTGGCTGCCAGCGTTGCCGGTGATCGTTACCCTGGGATTGAGTCTCGTGTTTGATCCCTACATGAGAATATGGGGGTCGCAGAATCGGCTGGAGTCGCCCCCGGCAGCATATTATCTCGTCGCCTTTGGTGCGGTGATCGTGCCAGCCGTCGCAGGCGGCTGGCAGTCTGTCAGGTCAAGACTATCAGTGAGCAGACTGGTACCCCTTGTCTGGGTCCTCCTTCTCCCGGCGCTTGTCTACGCCCCAATCACGGTGCAGCGCCGGTTGGCGGAAGGCTCTTGGGTGGCGTGGCTGATCCTTGCCGCCATGGGTCTGGACGGGCTCCAGCACCGCTGGCAAGGCTCGATCAGGTATGGCGTGCTCGCGCTCAGCCTACCCGCCGGTGTGATCCTGGTGGCGGGGGGGCTAAGAACGGCGTTCAATCCTGCCCGCCCGGCATTTCTGCCGGCAGATACCGCGTCGGCCCTGGCGCAGCTTTCACTGGTTGCCCCGGAGGATTCCGTGCTCTTGGCGTCCCTGCCTGTGGCCAACGCCGCCCCCGCCTGGGCCGGCGTGCGCGTCCCGGTTGGGCACGGTCCGGAGAGCGCTGGGCATGATCTCGAGCGCCAGAAGGTTGAGGCATTCTACGGGGGCCAAATGAATCTCGGAGCGCAGGAGGCCTATTTGGCCAGCCACGGGATCAATTTCGTCTTCTACGGGCCCGATGAGAGAAAGCTCGGGAGCTGGGTCCCGGCCGACCTGCCAGGGTTGCGGCTTGTCGTTTCCAGTGCCGATACGAGTATCTACCAGGTTGGCTCGGTGATAGCCGACGTGGGAAAGCGCCGATGAACAGGGTTCGGGAAGGCCGATCAATTCTCGAGCGCCTTCCGGTGAGATGGTGGGTGGTTCTGGTGATCGCCCTCGGCCCGTTGTGTTTGTTCGGGCCAAGCATGGTGGAGGGTCGGGTCCTGTTTTGGGGGACGCCGATCTTGCAGTTCGTCCCCTGGCGTCAGTTCGCGCTCTCAACCGTGCTTGCCGGGCACCTCCCGCTCTGGAATCCTCTGGTTGGCTTGGGTGCACCCCTGCTTGGCCAACTATCAATCGGCGTTGCTCTACCCTCCCAATTGGATCCAAGCCTTGGTGGGAGTCGCTTGGGGACAGGCGCTGTTGGTGATGGTTCATCTTGTGTGGGCTGGCCTCGGCATGGCCTGCCTCAGCCGGCGGATCAACTTAGGGTGGCTGGCAGCGTTGGTGTCTGGCCTGGCATTCAGTCTGTCCGGCTATCTTGTGGCCCGGAGCGGATTCCTGTCGATCAACGCCAGCGTCGCCTGGCTCCCCTGGGTGATAGTGGGGGTAGATCAAGTGGTGCGCCAGGATGGGGAAGGACGGTTTCCACTTCCAGAGCGCTGGTCATTTGTTCTGGCTGTCGGCGCCTTCACTGGTCAGTGGCTGGCTGGACATGCCCAGGTTGCCTGGTATACGCTGCTCCTTGCCCTTGTTTGGGCGGTGTGGCGGGCGCCCTCGAGGACTCGGGCGAAGCGCTTGGGCAGGCGCGGTCGGAAGGTTGGCGCCTGTATTGGCGTTGAGTTTCTGCCTGGCGGCGCCCCAATTGCTACCGACCCTCGAATACACTGCGCACTCGCAGAGGGCAACCGCCGTCAGCCGGGACCTGGCCATGACCTATTCCTTTTGGCCTTGGCGTTTGTCCGGACTGTTGGCGCCCAACCTATTCGGATCGCCGGTCACAGGGGACTACTGGGGATATGGCAACTTCTGGGAGGATGCGATCTATGTCGGTGTGATCCCCCTGTGCCTAGCCCTGGCCGCCATCTTCCAGGGGTTGCGCGGGAGGGGCAGACAGCCCGGCCTGGTCCGTCTGCTGGCGGGGATCGGCCTCTTCTCATGGGTCATTGCATTGGGAAAGAACACGCCCTTCTTCCCCTTTCTCTACGATCATGTGCCGACCTTCTCCCTGTTCCAGGCGCCCACAAGGTGGAACCTATGGCTGGTATTCGCTTTCAGCCTGCTGGCCGGGATAGGTATCGATGCATGGGGCGTTGCCCGGGGGCGTGCTCTCTACTGGCTCCGCCTGGGAACGGCTGGGGCCGTGGCCGTCGCACTCGGCGCTGGTGTGGCGTCTGTGGCGCTCAAGGATGTTCACCCAACATTCATCACCGCCACGGCGGTGAGCGGGGTCTGGCTCGCCGCAGCTGGGATACTGGCTTTGACCGTGCGAGACGCGCCTGGCCGCATCTGGAAGGCCGGGGTGATCGGGGTCGTGGTGGTCGACTTGACTCTCGTCAGGGGTCGGGCTCAATCCGTTCGGCTCGCCCTACCTGTATGCGCCGGCGTCCGCCTTGCGAGGGCAGCTGCCGAATGGCAGCCGCCTCTACATGAGCCCCCAGGTGGAGTATCAGTTCAAGTACGAGACGGTGTTTCGTTTCGATACCTTTATGCCAACCGTGGATTTTCGCCGCGTCTCGGATGACGGTCTTCCGAACGCGCCCATGTCATCCGGAGTAGCGTCGGTCAACAATTTCGATCCGATCCTTCCGGCGCGCTTCAAGACCTGGATGAATGTCGTCTCAGGCATGCCCTCAACCCAGCTGGCCTCGTGGCTCGACGCCATGGACGTCGGCCTGGCCGCCACGGCGCTAGACGCCGATGGCCTACCAGTGTACGTGGTTCGCCAGCCCCTCGGACGCGCCTGGTTCGTCGGCCAAATCCAAAGTGTCAGCACGGGGCAGGCGGCGCTGGAGGCTGTCTCAGACCGTGATTTCGATCCGTCGATCCAGGCGGTGGTCGAGAGTACGGACCTCAAGGCGGCGGATAGCCAGGGCGGGGCGGGCAGCGTTGCACCCATCCCTACGAGTGACCCCAATAGGTTTAGTTTTCGAAGCAGCAGCCAAACCGGCGGGTGGCTGGTGGTTTCGGCCACAAACTACCCGGGATGGCAAGCCAGCGTCGATGGCCAGCCCGCCCAACTCTACACGGCCGACTATGTTCTTTCTGCTCTTTGGGTGCCGGCTGGGCAGCACGAAGTCACTCTGTCCTACCACAGCCTGCCGTTCGACCTGGGTTTGCTGCTGGCGTTCGGTGGACTGCTGATCATGGTGATTTGGGTTGGAAAGAGGAGGAGGCAGGCATGAGGTCCCGCTGGCCCCTGGTGCTGGGACTGGCTGTCGCCCTGTTCTACACAGTGTGGCGACTTTCCCTGGTCAGCTGGAACGCTGCCGGTTTGGCGCAGATCGGGACCCAATACTCCGAAGGCGTTGCGTCGGGAAGTGAAGGGTACGACGGGCAATTCGCTTACTACATTGCCTTGATCCCCGATCCCAACGTGGTCGATGTCTATCTGGACGTCCCAGCCTACCGTTATCAGCGGATCCTTCTACCTGGGCTTCGCCTGGCTGCTGGTCCTGGGCCAGGAGGGGCTTGTTGGCTGGGGTCTGCTGATAGTCAACTTGCTGGGCTATGCCTTGGGTCTGTGGGCTGTGATGGCCGTCCTCCAGGATGCGGGTAAGCCAACTGCCTACGCGCTGGGATTTGGCCTGTGGGTGGGTTTCATAGGTGGCGTGGGGCTCGACCTCAACGAACCGCTGGCCTATGGATTGGCAGCAGCTGCCTGGTTGGCGGTTACACGCCGCCGATTTGCCCTGGCGGCGATCGCCTTTTCGCTGGCAGCGCTGGCGAAAGAGACCACGCTTGTCTTCTGGGCAGCTGCCGCGCTAGCGATCTGGCTTCACAGGGACCGGCCGACCGGGGCCAGGCTGTGGGTGCTCGTTCCGGGCGTTGTCTGGTTAGGCTGGCAAGCTTACTTGTGGCAGGTCTTCGGCCAACCCGGGTTTGGCAGCGGCGGCGCCATGTCGACGGCCTTCGAGTTGGTTCCCTTCATGGGTTTGGCAAGAGTGGGTCATGGTGGATTTCCGCGTGTTGCTGCTTTATCTGGTGATTTTTGGCCCGGCCATCCTTTTTCCAACCTTGTGGGGCCTGTGGGCGGCAGTCCGCCGTTGGCTGGCTGGCGACCGGTCAGCGGAAGCGCTTTCGCTGGTTCTAAATGCCGCCGTGATTGTCTTCTTGCCTTTTTCAACTTTCCGGGAGCCGTTTGGTTTGGTGCGTGTTGCCACAGGCCTGGTCCTGGCCGTGATTATCTTCGCGTCGACGTTCGGCATCCGGCGCGCCCTGAACTACAGCCTCTTCTGGAGCGCGTACCTGTTCATGCTCATTCGGAGCTGATTGCCTGCGGCGGGCAGTTGGTGCCGGGCTATCACGGTTAGAATGGACATAGACTCCAACCGCGTGAACCTGTTACCGGCGGACCGAGTAGGTAGTTAGGAGCGCGCTGAGGGCGCCCCGCGGACCAGCACCTGCCCTCGAGGAGAGACCATGCAGGATATCAAGTCGCTTGCGGATCGAGTTATCGAAAATGTCGAGAAGGTGATAGTGGGCAAGACGGACTCGGTCCGTCTGACGGTTGTGGGCCTTCTCTGCCAAGGGCATCTGCTGATAGAGGACGTGCCAGGCACAGGCAAGACGATGCTTGCAAAGAGCTTGGCGCGTTCGCTTGGTTGCTCGTTCAACCGCATCCAGTTCACACCCGACATGCTGCCCAGTGACGTGACCGGTGTGTCCATCTTCAACCAAAAGGCGCAGGAATTCGAGTTTCGTCCCGGGCCGATCATGGCCCAGATTGTGCTCACCGATGAGATCAACCGGGCCACGCCCAAAACGCAGGCCGCCCTACTGGAGGCGATGGAGGAGCGGCAGGTCACGGTGGACGGAATCACGCATACGTTGCCTCGGCCCTTCATGGTGCTGGCCACGCAGAACCCGATTGAGTACGAGGGCACTTTCCCATTGCCCGAGGCGCAGATGGACCGCTTCCTGCTCCGAATCAGTCTCGGCTATCCAGCGCCTCACGACGAGGTGCACATGATGGAGAGGCAGCAACTCGTCCACCCGGTGGACGAGTTGACTCAAGTGGTGGACGCTGAGGAACTCCTGCTCGCACAGGATCAGGTTAGGCAGGTAAGGTTACTCAGGAAGTTAAGCGGTACATCGTCGACATCGTGACCGACACCCGAAATCATCGAGAGGTGTATCTTGGGGCGAGCCCCCGAGGCAGCCTGGCGATGCTCAGAGGGGCGCAAGCCGTAGCCGCCATGGTGGGACGGGACTACGTTATCCCCGACGACGTGAAGTCGATCGCCATGTCTGCCCTGGCGCATCGGGTGATCGTGGGCTCGGCGGCCAGGATCCGTGAGATCGATTCACGAGAAATCGTCAAAGAGATTCTCGAGCAAATCCCCGTCCCTGGGGGCGAGATGGCTTGATGGCGCCTAGAACCCGGGTCGTCATCGTCCTGGCATCCCTCAGTCTGGCAGCGGCGGTCATCTCGGGGCGCCAATTGTTCTTCAACCTGACCTATGCCTGGGTGGCCCTGCTGGCGGTAGCTTTCGTCTGGTCACGCATGGCCGGCGCGGGGCTGCATCTGCGGCGAGAACCCCTTTCGACACGGGGACAGGTCGGCCACATCTTTCGTGAGCGTTTCTACCTGCACAACGACAGCCGGTGGACCAAGCTTTGGGTCGAGATTGGGGACCTGACCCGCATCCCCGGCTACCGTGCGACGGCCCTGACCGGACTAGGCTTGGTGGGACCCTCGGATCTCATCGGACACCAGGGATCCTACGTAGCCGATAATCTCGGCCGCGGCCAAACCGAGAGTTGGGACGTAAGGACGATTTGCACGCGGCGGGGGCGCTATCCGCTGGGTCCAACCGAGATCCGGACCAGCGACCCATTCGGGCTGTTCCCAATCATCCGGCGTCATTCAGTGCGCCAGAACATCGTCATCCTACCGCCCATCGTACGTCTTCGCGCCTTGGGCGTCCCAAGTGGGCGTCTCTCCGGCGGCGAAGCCATCCACCAGCAAACTCACCAGCTCACGCCGAATGCGTCCACGATCCGCGAATATGCGCCGGGCGATAGCCTGAACAGGATTCATTGGAAGTCGACCGCCCGCATGCGGCGGCTGATCGCCAAAGAGTTCGAGTTTGATCCGTTGGCGGATGTTTGGGTGCTGGTGGACGTCTGGCATCGGGCCCACCATGAAGGCGACCGGCTCCATAGCCGCACTTCACCATACGCAGGGCCCCTTTCCGTCCCCCGATGATCCGACCGCCGGCCTGCCTCAGTCGACGATGGATTACGCCGTCACAATTGCTGCCTCTCTTGGCCTTCCATTTCATCCAGAATGATCGCAACGTCGGGCTGATCGCCTACGGGCGATCACGCCTGGTCATGCAGCCGAGCAGAGGACAGTCCCAGCTTCAGAAGATCCTCGAAACGTTGGCGGTGATCGATGCCGATGGTAACTACCCGGTTGACGAAGTGGCTAAGATCGAAATGCCGCGCATCCCTCGCAGCACGACTGTCTTCTTGGTTTCTCCGTCTTCGGATCCGGAGGTCGTCGAGGCGGCGACAGCGTTTCGAGCGCTTCACAGAAATCCCCACCTGATCTTGATCGAGCCAAGCTCCTTCGGCGCCCGTGAAGGCAACGCCGCCCTGGCCAAGGAGGCTGCCCGGCGCGGCATTCGGACGACACTCGTCGAGTATGGAGAATCTCTCCCGGCCGCCTTGCGGTCGGTGTGACCTTCCCTGGCAACTTCCAACGGGAGTGTTATTATCAACGGGTTGCCACCCGGGAGATTAGCCGTGCGTAGGAATATGTTGCTGGTGTCGGTCTTTGCCGCCGGGATGACATCCCTGGGCGTTGAGCTCTCCGCATCGAGGCTGCTCGGGAATGTTTTCGGAACGACCAATTTGGTCTGGGCCAACATCATCGGCTTGATCCTCGTCTACCTAACCGCAGGGTATTTCCTTGGCGGGCAGTGGGCAGACCGATCGCCATTTGAGTCGACCTACTACCGCATTTTGATTTGGGCGGGGTTCACTTCCGGACTTGTGCCAATGGTGTCCCGGCCCGTACTCCGCATGGCCGCTCAAGCCGTGGAGAAGCTCGACGCAGCCGTGATGGCCGGGTCGTTCATCTCCGTGTTGGTGCTCTTTGTGGTCCCCGTGACCCTTTTGGGCTGCATTTCGCCATTTGCCATCCGCTTGGCGATTAAGGACAAGGAGCACGCTGGCAGCGTCTCGGGCAGGATCTATGCTTTGTCGACGCTCGGTTCGATCGTGGGGACGTTCCTGCCGGTCCTATGGCTCATTCCCAGCATTGGCACGGCGCGCACGTTTCTGGTGTTTTCCTTCAGTTTGATGCTGGTGGCACTGGTCGGACTGGCCAGTCCGAGCGGCGTTCCGCCGTCGTCTGCCTCTTGATGCCGTTGGCGCTGCTCGGGTTGGCGTGGTGGAGCCTGCGGGGGCCGATCAAGCAGGCGCAGGGCCAGATCTTTGAGGATGAATCGGCCTACAACTACATCCAGGTGATCCAGTCCGGGGACACGCGCTACTTGATGCTCAACGAAGGACAGGCGGTGCACTCGGTCTACATCCCGAACCAGATCGAGACTTTTGGGACATGGGACTATTTCCTGGCGGCGCCATATTTCAATGACCCTGTTGCGACCCCTCGGCGGCCTACGCGAGTTGGGATTGTCGGCTTGGCGGCCGGGACCATTGCCCAACAGTACACGGCCGTCTTTGGGGACGTCCCCATCGACGGCTGGGAAATTGACCCGGAGATCATTCAGGTCGGCCGCCAGTTCTTCGCCATGACCGAGCCCAATCTGAACGCCATCGCTTCCGACGGCCGATGGGGCCTGGATCACAGCTCCTACAAGTACAGCGTGATCGCCGTCGACGCCTACCGCCCGCCCTACATCCCGTGGCACCTCACGACGCAGCAGTTTTTCACGATCGTGGCGGATCATCTGACGGATGATGGGGTGCTGGTGATCAACGTCGGGCGTACACCGACGGATCGGCGACTGATCGATGCTATGGTGGGCACGATCGGCTCGGTGTTCCCTTCGGTATATGTTGTGGACGTGCCGGGGACATTCAACAGCATCGTGTATGCCACACGACAGCCAACTCAGTCCGGGGAACCTGCGTTTGAATCTGGCGCGTTTGGAACAATCCGGAGCGCCGGCCGTG
Source organism: uncultured Chloroflexia bacterium (assembly GCA_963727915.1). GTDB lineage: Bacteria > Chloroflexota > Anaerolineae > Anaerolineales > E44-bin32 > CAWAND01. Next base: position 142,254 of record CAVSID010000002.1, read on the forward strand.
CTGCTGGACGTGCTGCAGAAAGGCGTGGCCGGTCTTCCAGCCGACTCCGGTTTCCGACGTGGTCTTCACTGACGACCGCGCCCCGGTAGAGCAGCTCGTGAACTCAATTGTCATCCGTTTCATCCTTGGAGAAGGGGTGGGTAGCATGCAGGGAGCGCTCAACTGACATGGAAACTCAACCGTCCAGCCGCCGCCAGTCCCTGGTACTTGGCTTCAGGCTTGCTCTGCAATTGGTCGTTCCCCTGGTCCTGTTCCTGACCAGCATTCGCCTGACACTGACGCATGCCTACGTGGATGCGGCCTATCGTGTCCCCGGGTTTCCGTCCGACCCCTACGGGTTCACCCAGCCGGACCGCCTCAAGTGGTCCAAGCTGTCATTGGACTATCTGGTCAACTCGTCCGGCATTGAATTCTTGGCCAATCTGCACTTTCGAAGATGGCACGCCGATCTACAATCAGCGCGAGCTGCGCCACATGGCGGATGTAAAGGGCTGACCCAGACCTTTCTTGCCTTGTGGGCGGCCGGCTTGCTCGGCTTGGTGGTGTTTGGCGTCGTGCTCTGGCGGCTGTCGGGGATGCGCGAACTCTGGCTGGCGCTCCGCACGGGGCCCTATGGACATTGCTCTTGATGGTTGGCCTGGCGCTTGCTTTCCCTGGTCAGCTTTTCGTTCGTCTTTGTCGGGTTTCCACCACCTCTTCTTCCAGGGTGATACGTGGCTGTTCCTGTACAGCGACACGCTGATCCGACTTTTTCCAGAGCGATTTTGGCAGCAGGTGTTTGCCTTCTTGGCGCTGGCCACGTTGGGTGAGGCCGGGCTGGTCTGGTGGCTGGCCTCCTGGGCGCTCAGGTACGAGGCGCCAACACGCCTACGGCTTCGGACCCTGCCCACAACCCGCACTTGTGAGAGATTTCACAAAGTCGCCGCTCTCGATCTGCCTGCTGTGGAACCTGATCCCGCTACCCGCAGCGGGCCGCAGAATGTCGCCGGCCGGCGAGTGCTGCTATTGATGAGCAGCCGGACCTACCGGGCCGGCGTCTTTCCTCCAAGCTGCCGAAGTTGCTGGGCGTGTCGGTGGTCGTCGGCACGCAAGCGGAAACCCCACTCGCCGGGCAGGGCGGCTCTGCATGTCGACTTCTCTGACCCTGAAGGCGCTGCGGATGCCCTCGAAGCCTTTGCCACGGCGACCCCGATCGACGCTGTCGTTCCGGCCGAGGACGATGGCACCTCCTGGCGGCCGAAATCTCGAGAAGGCTTGGCCTGGTCCATAATCCGCCCGAGGCCGTGGCAGCCGTGCGCGACAAGGCCGCCATGCGAGAGAGCATGGCGGCGGCTCAGCTTCCCGCACCCAAGGGATTGCGTATAGACATTGAGGCTGACCCTGAAGAATTGGCTGGGCAGCTCTTCTATCCCAGCGTCCTGAAGCCACGCTTTCTTTCGGGCAGCCAGGGCGTCATTCGGGTCAACGATCCAAGCGAGTTTGTCTTTGCCTTCAAGCGGGTGCGGCGGCTTGATACAACAGCCTGAGATCCGGCGCTGGCCGAAGAGTCTGGCGGATAGCCTGTGGTGTGAGGCCTACGTGCCCGGTGACGAAGTGGCCCTGGAAGGGATGCTCCAGGATGGGCGACTCCAGCAGCTGGCCGTCTTCGACAAACCTGACCCTTTGGAAGGTCCCTACTTCGAAGAGACAATCTATGTGACGCCGTCGCGCCTTCCGACACAGTGATCAAATGCGAGATCGTCGAGACATCCCAACAGGTCGTGCAGGCCATGGGGTTGCGAAATGGACCGGTGCACATCGAGTTGCGCATCAATCCGGGTGGGGTGTATGTGATCGACTTGGCCCCCCGCTCGATCGGGGGTCTTTGCTCAAAGACCCTTCGCTTCGATGAGGGCAAGTCCCTGGAAGTCCCTCGATCTTGCGCCAGGCTCTTGGCCAGGATGTGCGGAAGGCGAGACGCGAGGCCTCCGCCGCCGGCGTGATGATGATCCCCATTCCCAACGGCGGGAGACTGCAGGCTGTCTCCGGGAAGCAAGCCGCCAAAGATGTGCCAGGTGTGGAGGAGGTGATCATCAGCATCCCCATCGGTGAGATGCTTGTGCCGCTGCCTGAGGGGGGCAGCTACCTTGGCTTCATCTTCGCCCGGTCGGATGAGCGGATCGAGTCGAAGCGGCTCTCCGTCAGGCCCATGCCAAATTGGCGTTCGACATTGCAGGGTCTAGGGCCATGCGAGTTGCCCCCACGGTTATAATGTCCCCAGGACGGTGGGGCATACCATGGGAATTGGCCCCGGCACGGCGTGGGAGGAGCGGTCATGATCGAGATCACGAATGAGGCCGGCGGCAAGATCAAGGACCTGCTGCAGGCAGCCGACCGGCAGGGGAAAGTGTTGAAAGTGGCCATCGTCGGGTCGCGGCCCGGACGGCTACGAATATTCTTTGCGCTTCATCAAACCCGAGGATGCCGACCCTGATGACCAACCGTTTCAAGTGGATGGCATCGACCTTCTGATCGACGCCGACAGTGCACCTAAACTCGAAGGGGCGCGGCTGACGTACGTTGAGAACGCGTACCAGACCGGGTTTCAGCTCGACAACCCCAATCCCGTGTGGGATGATCCTCTTTCGCAGGCGGTTCAAAACGTGCTGGATCAACAGATCAATCCCAGCGTAGCCGCGCACGGCGGCTGGGTGATGCTGCTCGATGTTCGCGACAATGTTGCCTATGTTGAGCTCGGTGGAGGGTGCCAGGGCTGCGGCCTGGCCGACGTGACTCTGAAGCAGGGGATCGACGTGATGATCCGCCAGTCGGTTCCGGATATCAAGCAGGTGATCGACACCACCGACCATGCCGCCGGCAACAATCCCTACTATCAGCCCGGGAAGGGCGGACCGGCACAGTCGCCTTTCTGATTTCTGTACTCAAAGCGGGGAACCGTTGAACGGCAAAGCCGAGGCCAGGGGCCTCGGCTCTTGGTTCCTCGCGGAAGCTCGCTGCCGCGCCCTAGAAAATACCCCGAAACGCCAGCAACAGGCCCACCAGAATCAACGGGATACCCACCACTGCACCAACCACGGTGAGGGTGACGACCAGGCCAACGATCATCAGCGCCAATCCGATCACAATCACGACGATGCGCCCCGTCAGGCCGAGGATCCAGGTCAGAAGGCGCCAAAGGGCGGCAAATGGCCAGGCGAGGATGTGAGATAGGGACATGGTCAACCGCCTTTCCTTGGAGCCCTGGTCAGGCTCCGTACTTGGTCAGACGGCCGGCGTGAGCCATCATCAGCGGCATAAGGTCCGAGGCCTGGAAAGTGCCCAAGCCGCCCTGGCTACAGGCGGTCTCACCAAAGTGCTTCTGTCCGTCGCTGCGTGCGGTTGCTGGTGCCCAAAGCAGCACCGGCACCGGGTGCCAGGAGTGGTACTTCATGCGGGCCGGCGTGGAGTGATCACCAGTGACCGCCAGGACGTCCGGGGAGAGACCAATCAGGTCGGGCAAGGCTGCGTCGACCTTCTCGATCATCTCCGCCTTCTTGTCGAAGGCGCCATCCTCACCCAGGCTGTCTGTCTTCTTGATGTGAATGAAGAAGAAATCGTGGGCAGACCAGATCGCCCCGGCGGCGGCGAATTCGTCTGCCGGGGTCTCGCCCACGAAGCTGTGCACTTCCATACCCACCAAAAGGGACACGCCTTTGTACATGGGGTAGACGGCCACGCAGGCCGCATTCAACCCATAGATCTCATCGAACTGTGGTAGGTGGGGATTGGCGGAGAACCCGCGGAGGGTGAGCGCGTTGGCCTTCGGCTGTTCCTCAAGGGCCGTGCGCGCCTCCTTAACCCACGCGTTGACCAGCCCGGCCGTCCGTTGGGAATCCGGATCCGATGCCACGGCGTCGAGCGGAGCCAGGCCGGTCTCTAATGGGTCAGTGTCGCGGATATGCGGCGCCAGACCTTCACCGCGCAACACCACGCCGAACCGATACTCCCGAAGCACGCGCACGTCGATCTGCACGTCCGGGAGTTCGATGGCATCCAGCCGATCGACAAGCGGCCGCGCCTCATCGCTTGATATTCGTCCCGCGCGGCGGTCGATGATCTTGCCGGATGAGTCGACGGTGCAGAAGTTGCCTCGAGCGGCGACGTCGCCCTTGCCGACCTTCATCCCCACACCCGAGGCTTCGATCACACCGCGGCCGACATCATACGTGATGGGGTCGTAGCCGAAGAGCGCCAGGTGCCCCGGCCCGGATCCGGGGGTGATCCCGGGCCGGACCGGTATCGTCTGGCCAAGGGTGCCCTCAGCCGCCAGCCGGTCCAGGTTGGGGGTGTTGGCGGCTTCCAGCTCGGTGGGGCCGCCCGGCGTCACGGACAGGCCGCCGATGCCGTCCATGACCAGCAGGACCATCTTAGTCTCGGCGGGTTGGTGGAGTGCTCGCATCAGTGTGAAATCTGCCATAGGTCCTCCTATGCCTCATCATAACAAAGACCCTCGCCTGTTGGGCGAGGGCCTGAGCTGTTCAGCAAAGGTGCTAACGGATAGCGAGCTTGTCGCCCGTCGTTTCAAACAGGTGAATGTTATCCATGTTGAAGACCACCCGCTTGGATTCGCTGACCTTGGCTTGGCTCCGGGGATCCATGCGGCTGACGAACGTATCGCCGGATATCTTGAGATAGAGGATCAGTTCGTTGCCCATGGGCTCAACGACCTGCACGTCAGCCTCCACTTCGGCTGGCTTGATGCCGGGAGGCGTGAACTGGGTGTCGTGGATATCCTCGGGACGAATGCCGAAGACGACATCCTTGTCAATGTGGCCCTCGTAGGTCTTGGCCTTGTCGGCGGGGACGGAGACCTTGAAAGTGCCGGTGTCGACCTGCATGCCTCCGTCTCCACGAACCAGCTTGGCGTTGAAGAAGTTCATCGCCGGGGACCCAATGAAGCCTGCCACAAACACATTCACCGGTAGATCATACAAGCGTTGCGGTGTGTCGACCTGCTGGAGGATGCCGTCCTTCATAACGGCGATGCGGGTGGCCATTGTCATGGCTTCGGTCTGGTCGTGAGTGACGTAGATGAAGGTGGTTTCGAGCCTGCGATGCAGCTGCTGGATCTCGGCGCGCGTCTGGACTCGGAGCTTGGCGTCGAGGTTGGAGAGTGGCTCGTCGAAAAGGAAGACCTGCGGCTTGCGCACGATGGCACGACCCAGTGCAACGCGCTGCCGCTGCCCTCCGGACAGCTGACGGGGCCGGCGGTCCAGGAGCCCACCGATTCCGAGAATCTCAGCCGCTTCTTCAACTCGGGTCTTGATCTCGTCTTTGGGGGTCTTCCGGAGCTTGAGCCCGAAGGCCATGTTGTCGTACACGGTCATATGAGGGTAGAGTGCGTACGACTGGAACACCATGGCGATGTCGCGGTCCTTTGGCGCCACGTCGTTGACCACGCGGTCCCCGATGCGGATCGTCCCGTCGCTGATTTCCTCCAGCCCGGCGAGCAACCTCAATGAGGTTGTCTTGCCGCAGCCGGAGGGCCCGACCAGGACAAGGAATTCCTTGTCCTCGACTTCAATATTGACATCATTGACTGCCGTGACCGGGCCAAAACGCTTGTACACGTGATCATACGTAACGCTTGACATCGTGCTGTTCCTCCCTTCGCCTTGGTATCGTGAAATCATTATACTTCAGGCATGACCGTCGGCCCAAACTCTCCCCGCTCCTAATTGACGTTCCCGAAAGGCGTCTGGTATAGTGGCAGGCGTGGAAAACGGCAAAAACAATCAGGCTTCCAACGGTCGGCGGGGTCAGCTCTGGCACCTCCTCTGGCGCTGGTTTGAACCCGGTCTGGGGGTCAAGCGTTGGCTGCTCCTGATGGTGTTGGCTACGGCCCTGATCGGGCTCGGTCTGGCGATCGTCTTGCTCGACTACTACCGCACCCATCCAGACGCAACCTGGTTGTACATCATGAGCCTGCGGGCGCTGCCGCGTTGGGCCCGGGCCTCCTTGCTGGGCGTCGCCGGGCTGGGCGTTTTGGGGTTTGCAATCTTCGAACTCAACCGGGCTTTGCTGGCGCCTTTCATGCGCCCCGGAAAGTCAGTGGTGGATGTCGTGTCGGAGCACCGGCGACGGGGCCGGGGCCCCCGGATCGTCGCCATCGGCGGCGGCACGGGCCTGTCGACCTTGCTCAGGGGCTTGAAGGCCTACACCGGCAATTTGACGGCGATCGTTTCCGTGGCCGACGACGGCGGATCATCCGGCAGGCTGCGGCGTACACTGGGACTTCCCCCGCCGGGAGACCTGCGCAACTGCCTGGCCGCCCTTTCGGACGACGAACAGCTTCTGACGCAGTTGTTCCAGTACCGTTTTCAAGAGGGTGAGCTGGCGGGGCACTCCTTCGGCAATCTATTCATCGCCGCCTTGGCGGGGGTAACCGGCGGTTTCGATACCGGGCTCTCGGAAGCCGGCCGGGTGCTGGCCATTCGCGGCCGGGTGCTGCCTTCTACGCTGGAGGATGTGGCCTTGGTTGCGGACAAAACGACGGCCATGGACGTCAGGGCCGTTCGCATTCGAGGCGAGAGCCGTATCCCCAATCTCCCCGGCCAGATCCACCATCTCCACCTCGAGCCGAACGATCCGCCTGCCTACCCGGCCGCCATTCAAGCTATCTTGAGTGCTGACATGGTCGTCATTGGTCCCGGGAGCTTGTTCACCAGCGTCCTGCCGAATCTACTTGTGAAGGACATCACAAAGGCGATCCACGCCAGCCGGGCCTTCAAAGTCTATGTCTGCAACGTGGCTACCCAGCCGGGCGAGACAGAATCCTTCAACTGCGCCCAGCATGTGGCAGCCCTGGAACAGCACGTGGGGCGGGGCTTGGTGGACGTTGTTCTGGCCAACGACTGGCTCGATGCCAATCTGCCGGACAACCTGAGCTTCGTCGAGCCGGACTGCCAGGGCGTTGGCGTGCCGTGTCATACGTCTGATTTGGCCGACCGCTCGCGACCATGGCGCCACGATTCCGGCAAGCTGGCGGACGAGTTGATGGCGCTGCTCGAGGAACGAACGGGTCCGCTGGATCTGCCCTCGTTGGGCGAAATCGAGCCCAGAAGCGGACTGAACTAGGCAGCATCCTACCCAACCTGCCGGATGAAATCGGGACCTTCAGAGTACTCGGCTCCTGGTTTGTCTCCGGCATCAACGCAGAGAGGCCTTTCCCCATGTTCAACAAGAAAACCTTGCGCGATATCGAACTCCGAGACCGACGAGTGCTCGTGCGCGTCGACTTCAATGTCCCGCTAAAGGACGGTGGAGTGGCGGACGACACGCGAATTCGCGCCGCGCTTCCGACGATCCGGCTGCTCATGGTCTCAGGGGCGAAGATCATCCTGTGCTCGCACCTCGGACGGCCCAAAGGTAAGCCCGACCCTGCCTTTTCTCTGGAACCGGTGGCCGTGGCCTTGGGCGAACTACTGGGGAAGCCGGTGGCCTTCGCACACGATTGCGTTGGAGAGGCGGCCGAATCGGCGGTAGCGGCGCTTGGGCCCGGGGAGGTCTTGCTCTTGGAGAACACGCGCTTTCACCCCGAGGAGAAAGCCAACAACGAAGAATTCGCCCGAGCGCTTGCCTCGTTGGCGGAGGTCTATGTGGACGATGCCTTCGGCTCGGCGCATCGCGCCCATGCCTCTACCGAGGGCGTGGCGCATTTTCTCCCGGCGGTTGCCGGGCTGCTGATGGAGCGTGAGATTACCGAACTGAGCAAGGCCCTTGGCTCAGATGCCCATCCCTACGTGGCCATTCTGGGCGGTGCCAAGGTCTCTGACAAGATTGGTGTAGTGCGGGCCTTCCTCAAACGTGCTGATCGGTTGATCATCGGCGGGGGCATGGCCAACACGTTCCTGGCGGCCCAAGGTCTCGATCTGGCGGACTCCTTGGTGGAAGGCGACGCCCTCGAAACCGCCCGGCAGGTGCTGGCGAGAGTTGGGCTCACGGCTGATGCTGCCAACGGATGCCGTGGTTGCGGATCGATTTGAAGCTGACGCAGAGCACCAGGTGGTGCAGGTTGATGCGGTTCCCCGTGGCTGGCGCGTGATGGACATCGGCCCCGATACTTTGCGCGCTTTCACCGAAGCCGTAAAGGGCGCCAAGTTGGTCGTCTGGAATGGGCCGATGGGCGTCTTCGAGTTTCCCGCCTTCGCCAAAGGGACCTTCGATCTGGCGGAAGCAGTGGCGGATTGTGGCGGGACGACCATAGTGGGCGGCGGCGATTCGGCTGCTGCCGTCCATCAGGCCGGCCTGGTGGACAAGATGTCCCACGTATCAACCGGTGGTGGCGCCTCGCTCGAATTCCTGGAGGGCAAGACACTGCCAGGTATCGCCATTCTTCAGGATCGCTGATCGGAGCCCTATTCCCCCAGGGTTAGGTTTAGGCCCACAGAATTTGTCGCCGGCGGTGTACATGCCGCCGGCGACTTGGTTCTGTCGAACTTAGAATTTACATACATCTAACAGCCTCATATTGTGGGCCTTATGGCGCTCATCTATAATTCTGCGTGTCGAGGCCTGGAGGACAGATGCCGTTCAGCGCCGGTGAAAATGTCGGACCTTACCGCATTGTCGAGCAACTCGGGCAGGGTGGCATGGCATCTGTGTTCAAAGCCTATCACCCGGCGCTTGATCGCTATGTGGCCATCAAGGTCCTTCACCCAGCGTTCATGGAAGACCCCAATTTCCTCGCTCGCTTTCAGCGTGAGGCGCGGGTGGTTGCCAAGCTCGACCACCCCAACATCGTCCCCATATATGACTTCGCCGAGCACGAGGGCCAGCCCTACCTGGTGATGAAGTACATCCAGGGCGAAACCCTCAAGGCGCGCTTGGCGAGGTCCCCACTGGGGCCGGCCGAAGGCCTTGCAGTAATCGATGCCATTGGGCAAGGTCTTTCCTACGCTCACAAGCAGGGCATACTCCATCGGGATATCAAGCCCTCAAATGTCTTGCTGGCGGCCGATGGTCAGATCTACTTGGCAGACTTTGGATTGGCCAGAATTGCGCAAGCAGGCGAGTCGACGCTTTCCAATGACATGCTCCTCGGAACTCCCCAGTACATTTCTCCGGAGCAGGCCCGCGGCGAACGGGACCTGGATGCAGGGACTGATATCTACTCCTTCGGGGTTGTCATATACGAGATGGTCGTGGGGAGGGTTCCGTTCAACGCCGACACGCCGTTTTCTATCGTCCATGACCACATATACACCCCGCTGCCGCTGCCCCGAAATGTCAACCCTAAGGTGCCTGAAGCTATCGAGCGAGTGTTGCTCAAGGCGCTCGCCAAGGAGCGCTCCGATCGATTCGAGTCGGTCGAAGGTTTGGTGGACGCGCTCCACACTGCCCTGATGGGTGGTGACCTGCCGTCGGCTGCGGTGGCGATATCCAGAGCCCTCGTGCCGCCGAGAAGCCAGATGATTCCGGTCTCGGAGCGGCGGCAGCGCAAGCGGGAGGGCGGCGACGGTGGCTTTGGATCGGCGGCGGGCTGGGGCTGGCCTGCCTCTGCATGTTCAGCTTCCTCGTGGTTGTCAACCGCAATAACAAATCATCTACGGTGCCGACCAATTCGGCGACAACCCAGGCCGTCACCACGCAGCCCGGTTCCGGACCAGCGTCGACCTTGGCGGCCGCACGAGATGCGGTAGCCACCAATCCGGCCGATCCAGATGCGCAGTTGGCGCTGGCAAAGGCCCTTGCCGAGGATGGTCAGCCGGCCCGTGCGTGGCTGGCATTGCAGGCAGCCGTACAGACTTTAAGGGACCGGGGCCAGGCCGGCCGGGCAACGCAAGCATTGGTGGCCGGCCTCGAATTGATGGGCGGACCGAAGCAGGCGGAGCCTGCCTTGGTTGAAGCTACCTTGCAGGCGTTGTTCATGGCGGCATCCCAGCCTGACCAAGCCTCGGCCATGATTGATCGTTTGCGATCGGAATACCCCACTTGGCCACAACTGCAGGGAATCGCCGCCCGCGTTGAGCTTAACCGCGGCGACCCGGACAAGGCACGGCGCACGGCGCAGCCAGCGCTGGACAAAGCCCCCGGCGACCCCATCATTCGGAGCGTCTTGGCGGAAATCGACGCCAACTCGGGGAATCAGGCCCAGGCGAGGGCAAGCATTGATGATATCCTTGCACAGGGTGATGTTCCCCGCTGGCTTCAGGTCTTCTTGACGGAACTGAGGCAAAATCTTACATCGACAGGCTAGGAGGCTCGCCGTGGCTCGACTTCCCCTCATTGCTGGAAACTGGAAGATGCATAAAACCATCGGGGAAACTGAGAGTCTGATTTCTGATTTGGTCATGATGAATCGTGAGCAAACCGGTGTGGAGATCCTCGTCTGTCCCCCATTCACCGGGCTCGAGGCTGCCGCCAGAATGCTCAAGGGGACGCCGATCAAGCTCGGCGCGCAGAATATGCACTGGGAGGATGCGGGCGCCTACACCGGTGAAGTTTCGCCGCTGATGCTGAAGGAAATGTGCCAGTATGTCATCATCGGTCACTCTGAGCGGCGGGCATATTTCGGCGAGACCGATCAGACGGTCAACCGGCGCGTCAGGGCGGCCCTGTCACATGGCCTGACGCCGATCGTCTGCGTGGGGGAGACGCTCGAAGAGAACGAAGCTGCTCAGACGGCGGAGGTTGTCAGCCGTCAGGTTCGCATGGGACTGGGCGATCTCCCGGCGTCATCCGTCAGGGGGCTTGTCATCGCCTACGAACCGGTGTGGGCCATCGGAACAGGGAAGGCGGCCACGCCGACCGGGGCGAGCGACGTGATTGAAGTGGTGATCCGGCCGGCGCTGGAGTATCTGTTCGACGACGAACTTGCTCAGACCACCCGCGTTCTGTACGGGGGCAGCATGAAGCCCGAGAATCGCGCGTGATTTCTTCGGCCAACCCGAGATCGATGGGGGGTTGGTCGGTGGTGCCAGCCTGAAAGCGGACGATTTCACGGGAATTATCCGAGCTGCCGTCTGATCGCCGGCACGGAGAATCAGGTCCTCTCGTTCTATCCCGTGCCGAACTGCCGGTCGCCCGCATCGCCCAATCCCGGCAGGATATACGCGTGCTCGTTGAGCTTTTCGTCGATGGCCGCCAGGTGAATGGGGACCTCAGGATGCTTGTCGTGGAGCGCCTGGATACCCTCTGGGGCGCCAATGACTCCCACGAACTTGATCCGCTGCACTCCCCATTTCTTGAGAATATCCACAGTTGCCACGGCCGATCCGCCTGTGGCAAGCATTGGGTCGAGGATCAGGCAAACTGACACGGTCGGTTCAACCGGGAGTTTGTTGTAGTACTGCACGGGTTCCAGTGTCCGCTCGTCCCGATACAGCCCGATGTGCCAGACCTCGGCGGATGGCATCAGTTCCCAGATCCCCTCCACCATCCCCAGACCGGCTCGAAGAATGGGCACCAGCCCACGCGGCTGTTCAAGCTCCTGACCGTCGGCCTCTGCCAGGGGAGTCATGACCTTGACAGGCTTCGTCCTGAGATCCAGGGTGGCCTCGTATCCCTAGCAGTGCGGCGATCTCGCGGATCAGTTCCCTGAACTTCTTCGGTTCCGTGGTCAGGTCCCGAAGCTTGGTGACTTTGTGTGCCACCATCGGGTGCTGCGACTGAAACATGTTCTCCTCGTTCATACTCCGCCTCCTGGTCCGGCCTTGTCGGGGATCCTGCTAGGAAATGTTCTTCACCACGACGGCCGTGAGGTCGTCAAACGGTTCTTGGTCGGGTCCAAAGTCGGCGATGGCATTGGCAATCAAATAGGTGAGACCCTGCGCATCGCGGTCCGGGGCAGAAGTTTGGAGCAATTGGGCAAGATTGTCCAATCCGAACTGGTTGCCGGCCTCGTCACTGGCCTCGGTGACCCCGTCAGTATACAGGAGCAGCACGCCCTGACTGTGGGATGGTCAGCGAATGCGAATTGTAGGCTGCGCTCTCGTCAACCCCCAGAGACCATGCCATGATCCAGATGGTTAGCACTTGTCCGTCGGGAGTAGCGGAGCAGCGGCGGGTTGTGGCCGCCATTGGCGAAAGTAATCTTGCTGGCGTCGGGCTCCCAGATGGCGTAGAAGACACTGACGAACAGGTCCGGCCGAGTTTCCGAGAAGATGAGGTGGTTCAGGCGCGTGAGAGCGGCCCCGGGGTCGGAATGGTTCGGCGCCACGGACCGCAGCAATGTGCGGCACAGGGCCATGAACAACGCTGCCGGCACACCCTTGTCGGCAACGTCGGCGATCGCAACCCCCCAACGGGGGCGAACCGTCTCTTCTCCGGCAGGGGGATGAAGTCAAAGAAGTCGCCCCCTACCTGCCGGGCGGCGACCCAGGTGGCGCCCACGTCCCATCCAGGAACTTGGGGCATGGACTTCGGGCAGAGAAGCTTTCCTGAATGCTGCGGGCGGTCTCCAGCTCGCGTTCCAGCGATCGGCGGGCAGCCACTTCTTCGATCAAACGCGTGTTCTCGATGCGCAGGGAGATCTGATGGGCAATTCCGGTCAAGCAGGGCGCCGCGCATGCTGGTTGAAGGGGGTCCACCGATAAGCAAGATACCTACCAGCCGTTGGCCGTCGCTAAGCGCGAAGATCAGGGCTGTGTCTTCGCCAACGATGTCCCTGATGGGATCGGGGAGGTTGATGCGGTTGGCAGTCTCGCTCTCCGTATGAAGGAGGAGCCACGGCGAAATCCGCTGGCTGAAGCGTCAGCCGGCCCAACTGCTCGACGGCAAGGCGAGAGAGCCCAGACGTGGGACCCAAATGAAGCAAGTCCTTCGGCCTCTTCCGGCAGAAGCAGGGCCGCCCAGCGGCGCCCTGCCAGTAGCGTCGTTAGCTGGAGGACCGCCCGAAGTGCAGTTTCGGGATCGCCTGGTTGGGCAGCGTGCTTGGCAACCTCCAAGAGAACAGTGTTGATCCATGTGTACTCTTGCTGCTGGGCGAAGTTCTTGGCCTCCAGGGAGGCAATGGCGAGCATGGAGGCCAGAAGCTCAGCAAAGGCGATTTGCGCCGGGCTAAACAGGCGACCATCAGGAAAGGTAAGTTCGAGCACGCCGAAGATCCGATCTTCGATCAGCAGAGGCACGGCCAAAGCGTTGGCATGGAGCCTCCGGATTGCGGGTCCCAGCGTGTCCGGACAGGTCGATCTTCCCTCAACTCCAGCGTGCGCTGTTCCAGAGCGGCCCGACCAACAAGGCCGTCGCCGTACGGGATTTCGCATGGTTCATCGTCTTCTTCATGGGAAACGGCCCGCAAATAGGCGATTTGCCCGCTGCACTCGTAGAGGCGCACCTGGGCGAAATCGAAAGCTTGGGAGATAACTGGAGCGACCTGGTGAAAGCGTTCTTCCAGTGGCTGAAGTGAGATCAAACGCCTGGAGATCTCGCTCAGAAGCACCATTTGGGTGGACCGGGCTTCGATTTCGGATTGGATGCGGAGCCGGGCCATCACGGGCGCCAGGGCGGCAGCGATTCGCTCGGCGAGTTCGAGATCGCGCTCTCGTGTAGGTGCCCGGGAGGTGGCTTTCGAGACAAAGCATGCCCAGAGGCCGTTCCTGCCCGTGAATGGGCACGATCAGGACCTCGCCTTCGTCAAGCAGGGCTTCGCCTTCAAATGAAGGCGTGATCCACACCCGTTGGCGTGTTCGAGCTTCGGTCGAAGATGTGGGCCACGCGATGGCGAAGGCACCAGCTGGCCATCCCTTCCTCTTCAATTCCGACGACCGCTCCGGTCGGGCTCGATTTCTTGGCCCTGCTTATCCGCTTGAGGGCGACGGAAATGGGAGGATTCAAAGAGGCCGAACTGCAGACCGTCAAACTTGAAGACGCGGTCGGCGGAAAGTGCCACGGCATCCGCCAATGCCTGCCGTTCGACGGGGGCGCTGGCGATGGTCTCCATGGCTTCGAGAAGCGGAAGTGTGGTTTGGGAGACTGCGTCCGATTCCCGACGCCGCCGCAGGGGACGGTTCCAGACGAGGATGACAAGGCTGGCCAAGCCCAGGCCGGCAAGGAAGGCAAACAGGGGGATGAGGAGTTGCTCCATTGAAGCCATCGGGCGCCAGGCTATCTGTGGGCGAGATGGAGGCGCGGTGTCAAGAATCGAAGCCCGGTTCTTGTGCCTTTCGCATGGTCAGCGTAGTTGCCATTTGGGCGGCGTGCATAGTCGATCTCGTCCATGACCCGATGCATGATCAGGAGGCCCAAGCCCGCCGAGGCGGGGGTTGTCTGGATCCGGCGGGCCGGGTGGCGTTCCGCCGGGTTGAAGGGGGGTGCTGTGTCAACCAGTTCCACCGTGAGCTCGCCGGGTGCGGAATTGACCGTCACTGCGATCTGCCCCGACGCTTTGCTCGCCGTAGCCATGAATGATGATGTTCTCGCATGCCTCTCCAACCGCCAGCTGGCACGCGTAGCTGGTCCTGCTGTCGAAGCCGGCGGCAAGAGCTTCGTCGTTCACGAGATCACAAATGGGGGCCACTTCGGCCAGCAGTGGCAGGCACGACGAGAGAGCGGATAGGCATCCTCATCGCCTAGTAGGCGGCGATCGCCTCCTCGCGCGAAGGAGAAGGATTCGAAAAGCACGTCAAGCCCGGCGATTTCGAGCGTCTCTTTAACGCGATCGGAGGGCTGGGCCAGACGAACGACACCGCCGCCTTTTTGCGCTTCCTTGCGAGACATCACAAGTATCCGCAGGCCGGCAGAGGAGAGGAAATCTACTTCGTTAAGGTCGAATATCAGATTGCGCTGACCTGACTGGAGTTCGTCGTTCACGGCGGCTTCAAATTGATCGGCCGTACTCGAATCTACACGGCCGGTGACCGTGATCACCGTAACCCGCTTGTAAGCTCTCGACTGATTTCCATGCGTGCCTCCTGATGTGGATCTTCCTAGATTGGTCCGCTGCACGACGTATCGGGCCAAGATCGGAAAGAGCGTCCCTCTCCGGTGATGGCGGCATACCCGCCAGGATGGTCTCCGCTTCGGCGATTAGTGAATTCGGCTTCTTCACTCTGGCTTTTTCGATGGCGCCCGGAGCCGCGAATGGCTTCAACCAAGCTGATCCATCTCATCCGTCACCGAGGTGCTTCGTTTCCGATCAGCCGTCTGGAGCGCGGGTTGTCTGCGTCTTGCTCCAAGTAGTACACGGTGGGCAGCGTGATCAGACCCTGGCGAAGATCACTGGCAACAGGCTTGCCGACCTTGGCGGGGTCGCCGACGAAGTCAAGCACATCATCCATGATCTGGAAAGCGACGCCAATGGCGTACCCGAACTGCTTGATGTCCTCCGCCACGGTTGCGTCGACGTCACTCAGCAGCGCCCCGCCTTCAGCCGCCAATTCGAAAAGCGAAGCCGTCTTGGCATAGATCCGGTCATAGTAGTCACGCCGGAGATCATCGGACCGGGTGCCAAACAGCTGCGTGATCTCGCCGTTGACAATTGCCATCAGGGTTTCCGCGAACCGTTCCATGATGTGAGCGAGCCTGTCTGTGCCGCGGCAAGGTTGGCTGCTCGAGCGAAGATGTAGTCACCGGTCAGGACCGTTGCGCCGGGTGTCCATTGCGAGTTGAGGGTCGGGATGCCTCGGCGAAGCGAGGCCTCATCGATCAGATCATCGTGGACCAGGGTGGCCGTGTGAAGAAGTTCGATGGCCGAGGCGAGCGTGACCAGGCGATCGTGGTCGGCGCCTAGCATACCGCCGCAAAGGAGCACGAGCGTCGGACGGATGCGCTTTCCGCCCGATGCCAGCAGATGATCGACGGCAGCGTCGAGGCTCGGATGATAGCTGCCGGGATGAGACCTCATGCGGTCTCTACCTCCGGCATGTCGCTTCGGACCAGGTCAAAGAAGGTGGCGGTAAGCGGTTCCATGGTCCCAACCGAAGAGTGTGGAGGCGTTATTGGATGTGACTCGGGCGACAACATCGAGAAGGAGACTCCATGAGCGTTGACAGTTCCTGGGCGACAAGTCGGGTCATGGCAGGCTCGTTGCGCTTCCCCCGATGGGGATGCGGCGACAAGAAAGGTGCATCGGTTTCCGTCAGTATATGGTCGAGTGGGAGTGAAGGTACCATCTGCCGCAGCTGCTTGGCGTTCTTGAACGTGACCGGTCCGCCCAACCCAAGGTAGAAGCCAGCATCGACTGCGCGCTGAGCCATAGTCGAGCGTGCCAGTAGAATCCATGTAAGACACCGGGGCGTTGACGTAGCGTGCCATCGGGGAGGTCGTCGTGCCAGTCTTCAACATTGATAAGGACCTCGTCTTCAGCCTCGCGTTGGTGCACGATCACCGGCAGCTTGAGCTCGCGTGCCAGATCGAGCTGGGCCTTGAAGACCTGCCTCCTGCACCGGCCGCGGTGAGAAGTCTCGGTAGAAGTCAAGGCCGATTTCCCCAATGGCGACCACCACGTCGTGCTGCTGGCAAGGGCGGCGAGCTGGTCGGCGGTGTTGCTGTCCCACGTCTTGGCTTCGTGAGGATGGACGCCTACGCGCGGCAAAGAGCCCGGTTCCGGTCTCGGCAATCCGCACAGCGCGCCGGCTGCTGGGCAAGTCCGTTCCCGGGATCAGGATTGGCGAGATTCCGGCTGCCTCGGCGCGCGCCATTACCTCGACCCGATCCCCATCGAATTCGTCCAGGGCGAGATGGCAATGCGTGTCTGCCAGATGATCGGATGGAGCTCATGTTATTCCCACGATCTTCAGACCGTCCTTCAGAATTGGCTGAACGCGATCTTTGTGCGTGGTTTCACAATACACTCGGACCATCGGCTCAGTGCCGGAAAATCGGATCAAGAGCCAGCCTCCGTCCTCCAGCCCGAATTTGAATCCATCCAAGCTCTCGAGCCCGGTGACTTTCAACCCGCCGATGGTCTTGGGATCGGCCGAATGGATGTGCTTCTCGTAGACGCTCCGTTCGCCAGGGGGCAACGGTGAGTCGATACGATCGTAAAAATGGGGGCCGACCTTCTCGAACAGGGTGTTGACCAGGCCGGAGGGCCTAGAGCCTAATCGGACCATCATATCCAGCAGATACAGCCCGGCCAGGATGCCATCCCGTTCCGGAACGTGCCCGCGGAAGGCGTAGCCTCCGGATTCTTCGCCTCCTATCAGCGCGTCGACCTCGAGCATCTTAGGCGCCACGTACTTGAAGCCCACGCCTGTTTCGTAGACGGGGACGTCGTACATCTTGCCTAGCTCATTCAGCATGGAGGTCGTAGAAAGAGTCTTGACGATCGGGCCGCGTTCACCGCCGGACCTCGAGCATATAGTAGGCGAGCAGTGCGAAGACACGCAGTTGGTCCACGAATTCGCCGTGTTCATCGCCCAGGCCAACCCGGTCGGCGTCCCCATCGTTGACGATGAGTACGTCCGCGCCCTCTTTGAGTGTGGCCCGCAACCCCGGGTCGATATTGGGTCTAATAGGCTCGGGCCGACCCATTTCCGGGAAGATGGGATTGCGGCGATCGTGAATGGAGATTATGCGAGTTCGCCCGCCTTCAAGCAGCTTGGAGAACCAGCCGGCGCCGTTGCCCCACATGGGATCGTAGAGGACCGTCAGCCCGGCCGCCTTAATCGGCTCGAGGTCGATCAAGGTTTGAATCTGTTTGAAGTAGAGCGGCGCAGCGTCAAATACCTCGACCTGGCCGTCCGCCTTGGCCTCCTCGATGGGAATCGACGGTATCGAGTTGGAATCGGCCGGGATGTAGGATTCGATCGTGGTCAGTCCCTCGGGACTCACAGCGCCGCCGTGTTCGTCTCGAACCTTGAACCCGTTGTCGGTGGCGGGATTGTGTGAGGCGGTGATGTTGACCGCGCCTGCTGCGTTGCGCGCCACCACGGAGAAGGAGATGGCGGGAGTGGGGGTGGGGCCCTCGGTCAAGAGGACGTGCAGGCCATTGCCGGCGAGGACTTCGGCCGCGGCGGCTGCGAAGCCTTCTGAATTGAACCGCTTGTCATACCCGACGACGACGGAATCTCCCGTGCCGCGTTCCTTAAGAAAGCGGGCAAACCCATGAGCACAACGGCGGACGCTGCTGAACGTGTAATCGTCGGCAATCTTGCCGCGCCAGCCGTCGGTGCCAAAATGGATCACGGGGTCACTCATGCCATGCCTCCGGGCTGGTTGCTGCGGCTTCCGGCAAGAAAGAAGCCAGGCTTTGCCAATCCTGGCTGGAAATGCGGGAGCGGAGTACAGATCGTATGCCCGCGGCCCGCCGCTGGTCGACACAGTTCAATCTGAAAGTCAGCTGGACCCGGCCATGCGTGACGGACATTATACCTTGAAACATCATTCCCTCGTCGAAGGCGGGCCGTTCCGGCTTTTCATTCTTTCGGCTGGGCTTCTTTGTCCCCCAACAGGCGTGTGCCGAAGACGTCGCCAGCCTTCATGATCGAGCGCAGGTTGGACGTGCTCAGTCGGCTGGCCCTGTCGTAGAAGGAATCGAGGGATTCGAAGAAATCAAGCATCGAACCAAGCTTGGCCGCAATCTCGGGCGGGGCGCCGTTATCGAGGCTCAGGCGCCGGCTCTCCTTGAGGATCTCGAGCGTGGGATCCACTTCTTTCTTCTTGCGTTCCGCCACGATCAGCCGGAACATCTCCCAGACATCGTCCATCCCGTCAAAATGATCACGACGGTCGCCCAAGACGTGGACCAGTTTGATCACGCCCCAACCTTGAAGCTCACGCAAGCTGGTGCTCACGGTCGAACGGGCCAGAGACAGCGTTTCGGCGATCTCTTCCGCATTCAGGGGGCGTGGAGCCAGGTACAGCAGCGCGTGGATCTGGGCCACCGTCCGGCTCACCCCCCACCGGCTACCCATCTCCCCCCAATGCACGACGAAAGTTTCAATGGCTGGGGTCAGGCGCAAGGGCTCGGTCTTTTCCATGTGTTCACTCCTTACGGAATATACCGAAATTAATGAAATTGGTCAAGATGCGGGCTCAGATGGGGACAAGTCGGTCGGTCTCCGGCCCAACTTGCGGGCGCCTCTTTGTGGTACACTTCAGCCGTTGCGACGCCTGAATATCAGGCGTTTCCGTTCCCAGGTGACCTCTCCCGAGGTTTGCACTGGGGACAATCCCGAGGAAAGGAGGTCCTCCCATGCGCAACTACGAAGTGGCCATTATCGCCAACCCCGATCTCGACGAACAGGCGGTTCAGCAACTTGAGGAGAAGGTCAGCGGATGGATCGCGGCTGCCGACGGCAAGGCGTATGACGTCGAACGCTGGGGTCGCCGACGACTGGCGTACCCGATAGATGGCAACCGAGACGGTTACTATCTGTTCTTCCAGACGCAAATGCCGCCCCAAGCGAGCGGAGTTGTCGAGCGTGACCTGAGGCTCAACGAAGACATCCTGCGCTTCATGATTACGCTCAAGGAAGACGCCTGACTCCCGCTCCTGGAAAGGGTGCGGTGGAGAAGCAGGAGGGCACGATACGATGAGCCGCGGCCTGAACAAAGTCATGTTGATCGGCAATCTCGGGCGTGATCCTGAAATGCGCTACACGCCATCGGGCAAGCCGGTGACGAGCTTCACGATGGGCGTGACGTACACATGGCATGATGCCGAGGGGGAACGACGCGAACAGACGGAATGGTTCAACATCATCGCATGGAGCGGGTTGGCGGAAGTGTGCAACCAGTTCCTGCGCAAGGGCCAGAAGGTCTACATCGAAGGCAGACTGCAGACCCGTCGTTGGCAGGACAACGCCGGCGTTGAAAGAAGTGCGACAGAAGTGGTGGCACGTGAGATGATCATGCTCGATGACTCACGCAGCGCCTCGGGTGTAGCGTACGTCGAGCAGGCGGCCAGCGAAGAAGAGCCTGTACCCGAAGACTAGAGCGATCCGAGCCGGGCCCGGACGGTCAATGGAACTAAGGAGCCTGAAACGTGGCAGAAGATTTCGAAAACGAAGAGGAACTGGAAGAAGAGCTCGAGGACGAGATCGAGGATGATGACGACTCGGAATTTGTGGTCGATCGACCTTATGATCGCGGAGCGCGATCGGCGGGCTCGCGCGGTTCAGGTCCTTCCGGGCGATCGTCGCGGCCATCTTCACATGGGAGGTTTAGCCGGCGCCCGCGGGTTTGTCAATTCTGCGCCGACAATACTCATACTCTGGGCTACAAGCAGACGGATGTCCTCCGCAGGTTTGTTACCGATCAAGGAAAGATCCGGGGCCGACGCGAGACGGGGACATGTGCCAAGCATCAGCGGATGGTGGCCAAGGCGGTCAAGCGAGCTCGCCACATGGCCCTGCTTTCGTTTGCTGGCGAAACGCATCGATAGGCCCGTTTGGCGGATGATTATGAGCCCGAATCCAGATCGAACTCCGATCTTTGGCTACGCCCATCCCCTCAATAGGGACGAGCCATGAGCGCTCGCGGTCCGGTAGTACCTCAACGAGGGCACCGCAAGCATCTGGCCCGAGCCGAGCGTGAAGCCCGCGTGCAGAAACTGGTCTGGTTTGGCGTTGCCCTGACCGGGCTGCTTCTCGTGGGAATTCTGCTTTACGGATGGTATGACCTCAACGTGCTCCAGCCCAACCGCGCCGTTATCACTGTCGACGGCGAGGCGATCACGGCCCACCAGTTTGAAGCGACCACCAAGCTGGTTCAGCAAGACGTCCTCAGCCGATACAACTCATACCAGCAGCTGCTGCAGATTTTCGGCAGCGACCCCCAGGTCCAGTCTCAGGTCCAACAACAGCTGTCTCAAATGCAGCTCCAGCTCAGCAACACGTCCTTGATGGCGCAACAGGTCCAGGATCAGTTGATCCAGGACGTCCTCATCCGGCGGGAGGCCCAGAAGCGGGGAATCTCGGTGACAGAGGATGATGTGACCACGGCCATTCAAAGCTCGTTTGGCTACTATCCGAATGGCACCCCGACGCCAGCCCCGACAACAACTCTGGCACCGACCCCAACGCTGAGCGCTACGGCCCTTGCATCCATCACCCCCTCGCCGACGGCCACACTCGGGCCCACACCTACGGTAGGGCCGACAACCACGCCTCGTCCGACGCCAACTCCCTACACACAGGCAGCCTTTGGCAGCGATTTCCAGACCTATCTCAATGACCTCAAATCGGTGAACGTATCCGAAGCGGATCTCAGGGACTTCTTCCGTGCCAAGCTATACCATGACCGACTTCTGGAGGCTTTTCGGGCGGACACGCCTCGGGTTCAGGAGGAAGTGCATGCCCGCCACATCCTGGTGCAGGATGAGGCCACCGCCCAAGATATCCTCAAGCGTTTCAAGTCAGGGGAGGCATGGGCTGATCTGGCGGCGGCGTTCTCGACCGACACGTCGAACAAGGACAACGGCGGAGACCTCGGCTGGATCGCACATGGGCAGACTGTTAAGGCCTTCGAAGACGTTGCCTTTTCAACGCCAGTTGGCCAGGTTAGCGATCCGGTTCAAACCAGCTTCGGGTGGCATATCATCCAGGTGTTGGGCAAGGAAGACCGGACGCTCGACGACTCGACCTTCACCCAGGTGGTGCAGGCGAGCTTCAACAAGTGGGTTCAAGACCAGCGCGATGCCTCAGATGTCCAAATAATCGGCAATCCTGTGGAACTTGTCCCCACCGTTCCAGGGGTCTCGCCGACCCAGTAGTCGACCATCGAGCTCCGTCTCCGAGCGTTGGGCACTCCGTTGCCCCAGACATCACATGCACTCCGCCTTGCCGGCGGAGTGCATTCGTGTTCCAGGGTGATGAAGAGCCGCATCCCTTGATGCGGGTGAGCGCTAACGACTATACTTTGTGCTGATGAGAAGAGATGAACGTTAAGACCCTCCTTGAGTCGCTTCCTGAAACAGTCAGTCCCGCAGACAAGGACTTCATTGAACGCGCCTATCGCGTGGCCCAAAAGGCGCATGCAGGCCAGAAACGAGCCTCGGGCGAACCCTATATCAATCACTGCCTGGCTGTGGCCGCCATCCTGCAGGAGCTGGGGGCCCCCGTTCCGGTGATCGCTGCCGCTCTGCTTCACGATACCGTTGAAGACACTTCGGTCACATTGGCGGATGTGCGTCGAGACTTCGGTGACGAGGTGGCAAAGCTCGTCGATGGTGTGACGAAGCTCACCCATCTGCCGCGTGTTACGCGGCGCCCGGGGACCGACAAAGCCGAACGGGCCTCGCGAACAGAATTGGCCAAAGAAACCTTACGCAAGACCTTTCTGGCTATGGGCGACGATGTACGAGTTGTTCTGATTAAGCTCGCCGACCGCCTGCACAACATGCGAACGCTCTCACACCTTCCGCCTGAGAAGCAAGTAAGGATCGCCGAAGAGACGATGGAGATCTTCGCTCCCTTGGCCAATCGTTTGGGCATCTGGCAGATGAAGTGGGAGCTGGAAGACCTAGGCTTTCGCTACGTCATGCCTGAACGCTACAAGGAGATCGCCGAGCACATCGCCAAGCGGCGAGTGGACCGCGAATCCGAACTTGAAGAGATCACGCAACGCGTGCGTGATCTGCTTTCGGAGGCCAAAATCCAGGCCGACGTCGCTGGGCGACCCAAGCATCTCTACTCCATCTTTCGCAAGATGGAGCGCAAGGGGGTGCCCTTCGACGAGGTCTATGACGTGCGTGGCGTGCGCATTCTGGTCGAATCGATCCAAGGATGCTACTTGGCCCTGGGGACCATCCACAATGAGTGGAAACCGATCCCTGGCACCTTCGATGACTACATAGCCACCCCCAAGGACAATTTCTACCAATCGCTCCACACGGCGGTTGTCTACGACGATGGCCGTACGCTTGAACTCCAAATCCGCACACCTGAGATGCATGAGAACGCCGAGCTCGGCATAGCGGCCCATTGGCGGTACAAAGAGGGCCGGCAGCGTGAGGATGGCTACGAACAGCGAGTTCATCTGGCTGCGGCGTTTGATGGAGTGGCGGCAGGATATCGACGACGCCAGCGACTTCGTCGAAGCCATGAAGTCGGAAGTCTTCGAGGATCGCGTCTACGCATTTACCCCGCGCGGCGATATCATCGACCTTCCGGCCGGTTCGACCCCCATCGATTTCGCCTATCACATCCACACCGATATTGGACACCAATGCCGAGGCGCGAAGGTCAACGGAAAGCTAGTGCCGCTGGACTACATGCTTCAGACCGGAGATTCGGTCGAAATCCTGACCGCCAAGCGTGGGGGACCGAGCCGAGATTGGCTGAACCCAAGCCTGGAAATGGTCCGTAGCCAGCGAGCCCGGGGAAAGATCCGCCAGTGGTTCAAACGCCAAGACCGCGAGCAAAACGTTTCCCACGGCCGAACGCTTCTCGAGCGGGAGCTCAGACGTCTCGGGATCGACAATATCACCTACGAGCGGATCGCCAAGGAGCTCAGCTTTGCCAATGTCGAGGAGCTGCTGGCTGCAATCGGTTGCGGGGACATTCATATCGGCAAGGTGATCGGAGACTTCGTCAAGGAAGAGGAAGAAGAGGTCTTCGAGATCCAAAAGGCGCTGACCTCGGCCCCGCTGGTTTCGGATGAGGTCAGTGTATTGGGGCTCTCCGGTGTCTTGACGCACATGGCGCGCTGCTGCAAACCGGCGCCCGGGGACCCGATTGTGGGCTACATCACCCGCGGCCGAGGCGCAACCATCCACCGTCGAGACTGCCCCAATGTGCTGCGGGTGCGGGACAAGGACCGGGAGCGATTGGTCCAGGTCTCCTGGGGTCAGGTCAAGAAGACCTATCCTGTCTCGATCCGGATCAGCGCCTACGATCGTGAAGGATTGATGCGGGACGTGTCCACGTTGGTAAGCAATGAGGGCATCAGCATGAGTTCGGCGAATATCTCCACCAGCAACAGTCTGGCCGTCTTCGACCTGGTGATGGAAGTGACCGACATTGGGCAGCTCAGCCGGACACTGAGCAGGCTCGAGGCCCTGCCCAATGTACTTGAAGCGCGGCGGATTTCCCCCGGCTAACCGCTGCTCGTCGGATGATATAATCCGGCGGTTCCTGATAGGCCAAGGTGCGATGATCGAAGAAACCCTGAGCGTTTCACAAGCCCTGGAGCGGTTGCTCGAAGGTGTCCAGCCCTTGGACGACGAGACCGTTTCGCTAGAAACGGCCCTGGGTCGGGTCCTTGCATCACCTATCGTGGCCGGGATCGACCTGCCTCCGTTTGCACATTCATCGATGGATGGATTTGCGGTCCGAGCGGCCGACGTGGCATCGGCGACGCCTGAAACGCCCGTCCGACTTGCTGTGTCAGGCGATATCGCTGCCGGAGCGGACAACCTGCCCGAGCTGGAGCCAGGCACGGCCATCAGAATTATGACCGGGGGCCCTATTCCGAAGGGGGCGGATTGTGTTGTGCCGGTCGAGGCAACGGGCGAGATCGGGCCGATGGCAGGTGCCGAGCTTCCGATGAGCATTCAGGTCTTGCGTGCCAGCCATCCAAAGCAATATGTTCGACCCTCTGGACTGGATGTTACGCGGGGTCAAGAAGTGCTGAAGGCGGGACACCGCCTGCGGCCACAAGATCTTGGCCTACTTGCCTCTCTGGGTGTGGCCGAGCCCAACGTCGTGCGCCGCCCGCGGGTGGCCGTGCTCTCGACGGGCGACGAATTGGTGCCGGTGGAGGCTCCGCTTGGCCCGGGAAAGATACGCGATTCGAATGGCGTCACTATTCGGTCGTTTGTTCGTCGCGTAGGGGGATTGGCCCTTCAACTCGCCATTGCGGCCGACACGCCAGAGTCGGTGCTGGCCAGGCTGAACCAGGCGGCCGAGCAGGGCGCCGACCTGATCCTCTCCACGGCGGGCGTAAGCATGGGGGCCTACGATTTTGTGCGTTCCGTCCTTGAGGCGCACGGCAACCTTGGATTCTGGCGCGTGAACATTCGGCCCGGGAAACCTCTGGCATTTGGGAGCTTTGCCGGCATTCCCTTCCTTGGCTTGCCGGGCAACCCGGTCTCGGCCTGGGTGACTTTTACTGTTTTCGTTTGGCCGCTGATTGAGCGTCTCGAGGGGGCTCAGGGCCCAGTGAGGTGGCAGATCGAAGCCATCCTGGATGAAGAAGTGACTTCCGATGGACGAGAGAGCTATCTGCGGACGCGTGTGCGTCTGATCAATGGGGAGTATCATGCCGTCCTTACAGGCAGCCAGGATTTGGGTGTGATGACGTCGCTGGTTTCGGCGAACGCTCTGGCAATTGTGCCCGCAGGCACAACCCATCTGCCGGCGGGAGCCAGAGCGCAAGTGTGGATGTTGGGAGGACCGAATTGAACGACGGGTCTGGAGGACAGTTGAAGCCGCGTGGCGGCGTAGGGCTTCGAAAGCTCGCGTGGAGCGGCTTGGCCCTGGGAGTACTGGGGTTTCTGGACGCTGGCTATCTGGCATGGTTGAAACTCTTTGGGGGCACCGCAGCCTGCGCCGGGATTGGTGACTGCGAGACTGTCAACAACAGCGTCTACGCCGAGATCGGCGGGGTTCCCATCGCCATATTTGGAGCCGGTGCCTATCTGGCCATCGTGCTGATGATGGCCATGATCCTCCGCAGCCGCAAACCATCGGAAACCCTGGGCTTGGCTTTCTTTGGGGTCACTTTGGTGGGCGTGCTGTATTCGGCGTATTTGACGTACTTGGAGCTCGCTGTGCTTCACGCCGTGTGCCCATTCTGTGTCACATCGGCCGTGTTGATGACCTTGCTGTGGGGAATCAGCCTGCTTGTACTGCGGCGTTCTCCCGACGAAAATCCTGATATGACAGGAGGAGCATGATGCCCCGGATCAGGTGCCACTACCTTGATTGTGTTTTTCTCGAGGAAGGCTACTGCGGCGCAGCCGGCGTTGAGATCGATCCGGAAGAAGGCTGCATGACGTATTCTCGAATCGACGAGGTCCCCGAAGATGAAACGTGGGAAGACCCCGATCTCGAAGAGCTCTGGGAAGAAGAAGAAGATGAACTTTACGAAGACGAAGAGGATGCGGAGGAAGGAGACTGGTTGGACGATGAAGACGTGTAGTTTGCGCTAGCGCCAGCCCAGTCACGTTGATTTGAGCCAGGAATTGAAAAGGCCGCGGGGTGTGATTCGCGGCCGTTTCCTTTGATATAAGGGGCCTATTCTTTGCCAGTACCGGTCTTGAGGCGCTGTTGAAGTGTGCGACGCAGGATGTCTTCCTGAGTTTGGCGTGACCGTTTCACCTGAGTCGGTCCATTGCTGTTGGCCGTCTCGCCGCTCTCATCCTGCTCGAGGGCACGGCGCAGGGCGATTTCCATGGCCGTTGCCTGAGGGGCCTCTGGTTCCTCGTCTTCTTCGATCAGCTCTTGCTCGTCCATCGCCTTCATGCTGAGGCGGATCTGGCGCTTCTTGCGGTCGATGTCCAGGACGGCCACTTCGACTTCGTCCCCAACGGACACCAAACTCGAAGGCGACTTAACGTAGTCCGAACTCATCTCGCTGACGTGAACCAGGCCGGGCCGCTCGGCGCCAACCTCGACAAAAGCCCCGAAGTTTTCCAGACGGACGACGGTGCCCTTCAGGTGCATCCCTGGTTTGATGTCCTGCCACTTCATGTCCACAGGCCGGATCATCGTCAGCTCGAGCCGCTCGGCAACGGGGTCGACTTGATGGACCCACACATTGACTTGCTTGCCCGGTTCGACCACGTCCTCAACACGATTGACGCGGCCCTTCTTGAGCATCGAGATGTGTACCAGGCCCTCTTTCTCAGCCCCGACGTCGACAAACGCGCCGTAGAGCTCGGTCCGGGTGACCCGGCCGGTGAGTTCTTGGTTGGGTTGAAGGTCTTTGAGTGAAATGTCTGCCATCCGAAGCTTCTCGCTCACCGGTTCAGTCTATTATTGTGACGGTTTTCACAAATGATTTCGCTCTTACTGCGAACAGTCGCCGATTATACCACGCCTGCGATCCCCATCAGGGTGTTGGGCTGGCCTCGGGCTCTGCGTTGAGCGATCGCCGAGCGAGCAGGTACCAGTCGACGATGTTGGCAAAACGGTCGCTGGGGTCGAGGATGGGACCCATGCTGACTCCCTTGACCTCGGCGCTGATGGCATAGGTGTAAACGGGGTGGAACAGCAGCAGCGCCGGCACCTGGTCCTGGAAGCGATGCTCAAAACTCTGGTACAACTGGGCGCGGCGGGCGCGATCGGTGGTCGTCCGCGCCTGCTCGAGCCAGATCCCGATGTTGCGGTCGACAAAACCGCTGTAATTCTGACCGCTCTCGGCTTGGGAGTCATGCCAAAACGGGTAGGGGTCTGGATCGGGATAGCGTGAAAGGTTGATCTCCGCCAACGCAGCTTCGTAGCTGCGCTGCGTGAGCGATCGTAGGATGGCGTCGGGAGGGTCGGCCTCGAGCTTGACCTGGACGCCGACATCCGCCCAGTAGGATTGAACCATTTGGGCGATTTGGGTCGCTTGAGGTGTGTCGGCGTGGCTGAGGGTGAACGTGAGGGCCACATCATCTTTGGAACGCAGGTAGCTCTCGGAGCCAGGCGATGCGCCAGCCGGAAGTTGCCAGCCGGCCTCATCCAACAGGGATGCGGCTCTGGCGGGATCGAACGGGATCGGCTGCAACTCCGTGGCAAACGCCCAGCTTCCGGGGAGAATAGGCCCGGTGGCCACAACGCCTTCGCCCATCAGCACCCGATCGACGATGGATTGACGGTTAATGGCCATCATAAGCGCCTGTCGGACGCTCTTGTCCTGGAAGAAGGCATGCTGATCGTCCTTGAGATTGAGGTAGATCAGCTGTGTCTGCGGCAGGCGTGCGGTGTGTACGTTCAAGTTGGGCTGGGCCAGGACTTGCGGGAGCGTCGATGGGGAGACCTCACTTATGGCCTCAACGTCCCCGGCTTCCAGCGCAGTGTAAGCGTCGGCGTCACTCGAAAAGTAGCGGAATTCGACGCGTGAGAGGTACGGAACCTGTCCGTAGTAGGTGTCATTGGCATTAAGACTAACGCCGGTGATCTTACCGCCGTCGGTCAGGAAGCGGTCGAAGACGAATGGTCCGGTCCCCACTGGCTGGAGATTGTAGGGATGGTCGATGAGGTCGGTGACGCTCACGCCTCGGAGCAGGTGATCCGGCAGCAGGCCCACGGAGAGGTAGTCGGGGAACGGAGCGAACGGCTCTGGAAGATGAAATTGAACCGTGTGGTCGTCCAGCTTGACGATTTTGATTTGTTGCCAGAAGTCGTGCAAATCGGAGGGCCCAGGAAAGCCGTCGTCCTGGAACTTGGAGTAAGTGTAGATGACGTCGGCAGACGTGACCGGCTGCCCGTCGTGCCAAGTGGCGTCCTCGCGCAGGGCTACGGTATAGGTCTTCCCATCGGCGGATACGGCCCATTCCTTGGCCAGATCTGGTTCTGGATTGCCCCGGGAATCAAACTTGATCAAACCGCTGTAGATCAGGCGATCGACGTCCCGATCGACTTGATTATAGGAATCCAATATCGGATTGAGGCGCACGGGAGCGCCTATCAGAGCTTCGGTGTGGACCCCGCCTGACACCGGCTGCGGCCCTTGATTTTCGCTGATTGGGGATTGGTTGAGCAGCAATCCGACGACCAAGAGCAGACCGCCGATTGCGATCAGAATCTGCCAACGAAGATTGCGCATAGTGAAAAAAGGAACCAGCCTGAGCAGGCTGGATCGATGCCTATCCGATCAGGACAACGCTGATCAGGGACAGGATGAAGAAGGTCACGCTGAGGCCGATGGTGATGTTGAACAGGAGCTTTTCGACCCCGCGGCGCACGTGGTAGCCCGTGCCCCCCATATCGCCACCACCCAGGCCGCCGAGGCCCGCCTCGCGACTCTGGAAGATGATCACCAGGATTAGGGCCAGAGAGACCACGAGCATAGCCAGGTTGAGATAGAGCGTCACGTACGTACCTCCTCCGACAGTCGAACGGGCGGAATTATATCAGATGCCCCGTGGGCCGACAATGCGCTGCCCGGCTCAGGCGGCCTGGCCGATTTGCTCTCGGAGATAGGCCTCGATGAAGCCATCCAGGTCGCCGTCCAGGACACCGCCGGTGTCTCCCGTTTCGAAATCAGTGCGATGGTCCTTGACCATCTGATAGGGATGAAGCACGTAGGAGCGGATTTGGCTCCCCCATTCAGCTTGAACGTGTTCCCCTTTGATCTTGGCCAGCTCTTCTTCTTGCTGCTGCTGTCTGAAATCCAGCAAGCGAGCTCGAAGGACACGCATCGCGTTATCTTTGTTCTGTGTCTGAGAGCGTTCGTTCTGGCAGGTGACGACGATTCCGGTGGGCAAGTGGGTGATACGAATAGCGGTTTCGTTCTTCTGAACATTCTGTCCGCCGGCGCCTGCCGACCGGTAGGTGTCGATCCGCAAGTCGTTGGGATCGATGCGGATCTCATCTGCCGTTTCAACCTGTGGATATACCTCGACCAGGGAAAACGACGTGTGCCGTCGATTGGCCGAGTCATAGGGGGAGAGACGCACCAAGCGGTGAACGCCGCGCTCTGACTTCAGATAGCCGTAGGCGTAGTCGCCATCAACGGCGATCGTCACACTCTTGATCCCTGCCTCTTCCCCTTCGCTCGTATCGAGCACCTCCGCTCGGAAAGCGTGCCGTTCCGCCCAGCGCAAGTACATGCGCATCAGCATCTGGGTCCAGTCTTGCGAATCTGTCCCGCCGGCGCCGGCGTGAATGGCCAAGATGGCGTCTTCCCGATCGTAGCGTCCGGAGAAGAGCGCCTGGAACTCGCGTTGATCGAGCTCCTCCTGGATGGCGGTCAATTCGGTTTGTATTTCGACCTGGAGGCTCTCGCCCTCGAGTTCGGGCGAGTTCCAGCGCGTCGTCGGTGCGTTGGCGCAGAGCGCGCCACGACTCCACGTCATCTCGGAGCCGCGAGAGACGCTGCATCAGCTGCTGGGCTTGCTCCGAATCATCCCACAGGTCAGGCTTCTCGGCCGCTTTCTCCAGCTTGGCCAGCTCGTCTTCCCGTTTGGCGAAGTCAAAGACGCACCAGGAGATCTTGGATTCTCGACTGGGCTTCGTCGAGACCCACCACCAGGTCGTTCATGCTCATCTTGGGCCTCCGGGGCGCGCAATCTGGCGTGCCGATGGGTCGTTATGAATGGGTTGATCCGTCATGTCGGCCAACAGTCCTTCCACGTAGGCCTGGGCGTCGAATGGAACCAGGTCCTCGGGGCCTTCGCCGAGGCCGACGTAGCAGATGGGCAGCTTGAGCTGCTCGACGATGGCCAATCCGATTCCGCCTTTGGCGGACGAGTTGAGCTTGGCCAGGATGATGCCGTCAATCGGTACGGCCTCGGCGAAGCCTTGCGCCTGTGACAAAGCGTTCTGTCCGGTGGTCGCGTCCAGGACAATCAGTGTCTGATGGGGGGCGCCTTCAATCGCTTTTCCCGCCACGCGGTCGATCTTCGCCAGCTCGGCCATCAGATTGTGGCTCGTATGCATGCGGCCGGAAGTGTCGATCACAACAGCGTCCATCGACTGTCGCTCTGCCTGTTGAATAGCCTGGTACGCCACCGCCGCCGGGTCGCCGCCGTCCTCGCCCCGGACAACGGGCAGATTGAGGCGAGCAGCCCAACGTTCGAGCTGTTCGGCGCCGGCGGCGCGAAATGTGTCGGCGGCTCCCAGGATGACCTTTCTGCCGTCCAAAGCCAGGCGGTGGGCCAGCTTGGCAGCCGACGTGGTCTTCCCGGAGCCGTTGACGCCCACCAGAAGGACAACCTGCGGCGTGGTATCGAACAAAAGCGTCGGCGGCTCGCGCTTGATCCGGGATGTCAGTTCCAGCCTTAGCGCGTGCAACCCCTCCCGGCGCTCCTGCCAACCCTCGAGGCGTGCCTGCGCCTGAAGCGCCTCAACGATGGCCAATGAAGTTTCCACGCCTGCGTCAGCCTGAATCAGACTGGCTTCAAGGGTCTCCCAGAAAGAGTCATCGACTTCTGAAGTCCCGAGCAGGTTTCCGAATCTGGCAAGAGCGACTCGTCGGGTTCGGCTGAGAGCGTCTTTCCACTGGGAAACTGGCACGCGGGCGATTATACCATCGCGCCCGTGGGCGGTCCCGCGCGTTGGGTCGACGATTCGGTCGTGCTACAATCCAGGGCTGTGAACCTCTGCGGCCGGCGCCCGGCACCCGTCCATCCCGGCGCTGCTGCAGAGCATTCCATACGAGGCCAACCGCCCTTTCTGGCTCAGGCGGCAGCACATCCAATGCACAATCAAACACCACAACGATTCTGGGTTGCCATCACCGCCGGACACCGTCCAATCGTCTTGCTCTTGCTTCTCGGTCTTGCCCTGGGGTTGGTCTTGGGCAACGGCTTCGGAATGTCATTTGACGAGGGACGCAACGTTGGCGTGGGCGAGGCGGCCTTGGCGGCCTATTCCGGATCGGTCTCCTACTTCGATTTGGGGAGCCTGGACGAACACGGCCCGGCCTATTTCATGTTCTTTGTGATGACGTCCAAGCTTATTCATGCGGTTGCGCCGGCGTGGACCCTGGCCGACGGCCGCCATTTCACCAACTTCCTGATGTTCCTGTTGGCGGTGGCAAGTTTCTACGCCATTGGGCTCAGGCTATTCTCCAAGCGGGTGAGCTGGATGGCGACGCTGCTCTTCGCCAGTCAGCCGCTCCTGTTCGGCCAAGCATTCATCAACCAGAAGGACATCCCCTTTCTTGGGCTCTTCATGGCGACGGTCGCAACCGGGCTGATCGCGGCCGGCTCATGGGCTGAAGAGCGCGCCGCGCAGGCAGCCGGGGCTGAGACGAAGGGAGTTCCCAGGTTCCGGGAGCTCCGGGGGGAGTTCAGCTTCTTGCCAGGCCGATTGCGGGTTGTCTTGGTCGTCGCCGCTTGCTTATTGGGCCTGGTCATCATCGATCTCGTCCTGATTGGGGGGCTGAAGCATCTCGGAGAATACCTGATCAGTTTGGCCTACGCCGGGCAGGCCCCAGTTCCGCTCCAGGCAGCGTTCAACGCCGTGGCCACCGATGCGTACAAGACGCCGCTTCCGGTCTACATCGACAAGTTCAGTGCCGGCTGGCGGTTCGTCCGCATCGGCGGTCCGTTGATCATCGCGGCACTTGGGCTGTTAGCTGGGAGCCTGATCCTCCCGACACCGAGAGGTATGTGGCGCGCCTGGCTAGGGGACCTCCGCAGAGGCAGTTGGCGCTGGAGCCTGGCCATATCGGCCGCCTTGCTGGGGTTGACCATCTGCGTACGCCAATTGGGCATATTCGCCGGCGCCCTGGTCACCCTCGTCGTGTTGTACCGGGGTGGGGGACGGACGGTGCGGCCCCTGGCAGCATATTGGGTGATCGCCATGCTTGTCGCTGTGGCAACCTGGCCCTTCCTTTGGCCGTCGCCGATAGCCCGATTCTGGGAAAGCATGACCCTGGCCGCCAATTTCCCGCCGCACCAGACCTTCTTCAGAGGGCATTGGCTGCGATCATCGAAGTATCCGTGGTTCTACTTTCCGAACCTGGCCGGCATCCAGCTAACCGAGCCGGCCGTCCTCCTGAGCGTGATCGGCCTGGCGATCGCAGGCTGGCGACTCTTTCGCCGGGACTCCCGGTGGTGGCTGATCGTCCTGCTGGGCATCTGGGCCGGCGTGCCGTTGGTGGGGCTGGTGGCGTTCAAGATGACGGTGTACGGCAACATAACCCATCTGATATTCGTCCTGCCGCCTTTCTTCTTGCTAGCCGGCTTGGCGATAGAAGCGTTGGTGAAAAGAATCCGGCGCGCGTGGATCCAAGGAGTTCTTCTGGCCGTCGCCCTCGTGCCTGGTATCTGGGGCATCGTCTGGCTGCACCCGTATGAGTACATCTACATCAACAGCCTCGCAGGCGGAGTGAGCCAGGCGGATGGATTCTACGAGCTTGACCGGGCTTGCATTTCGCTGCGCGAGGGGATCGAATTTGTGGATCGAACGGCGCCTTTGGGGGCGACGGTGATGCTCCCGCCGCAAGTGGTCCAGGTGGTGCCCTACGCCCGGCCGGATCTGCGCTTGATCGACAACCGGGTGAGCTACGACGAAGCGGAGTACGTCATCAACTGCTCTTGGACACACGGACTCCCCCCTTGGCCCTCGCAGGATTTCCACGCCGTGTACAAAGTGATGCGCGGCACGGCGGTGCTGACCACGGTATACGAGCGCAACTAAGGGAACGCCCCCGCGGTCCGGAGCCCGGCGCTCGGAGTTTGGCAGCCAGCCGGTACCAAGCACTGGACCCCGCCAGCGACCGGCCGCGAGTTAGTGAAGAATTTCATAAATTGGAGATATCGGGCGGTTGCCGCCGGCTCGCTTGTCGGAGAATCGCGGAAATGGCTTGGGAACCTTTGCCTGGTGTCCGTGGTGGGGAAAGAAAAAACCCGGCTCAGAATCTTCCTGAGGCCGGGCCTTCGGTCCCCCCGACGGGGCTCTAGGCTGGGGGTCGAGGATTCGAACCTCGGCTAACGGATCCAGAGTCCGCTGTCCTACCGCTAGACGAACCCCCAACGGCGTCGGCCATTGTACCATAACCCCTTGCGTGGGGTGGGTCTCAGCCTGCCTGAGCCTCGATCACCTGGATAGCGCGTTCGATCCGCGCTTCGACCATCTGCTGCCCGACAATTTCCATCGACTCGAGCAGCGGTGGGCTCACGCGTTGTCCGGTCACAGCTTCGCGCAGGATAGTGAACAGTTGGCCGGCAGAAAGCCCCAGATCGTCGGCCAGAGCCCGCAGGGCGGCTTCCAGCGGCTCGGCCTCGAATGGTGTGGTCTGTATGATCTCCAGGGCCCGGGCGGCGGCAGCGGCGGCTTGCCCAGGCGACAGCCCTTTGGCCACCAGTGCCTGGGGGTCGGGCTCGATGGTCTCCTTGAAGAAGAATCCGGCCATATCGACGGCCTCATCCAGGGTTCGAACACGTTCCTGGATGATCGGGGCGATCCGGCGGAGGCGGGTCAGATCCGCCCTGATCCCGGCCGCCTCGAAGAAGGGTTGGATCTTGACTGCCAGCTCATCGACGGCCAGGTCACGGATGTAGAGCCCGTTGAAATGGTCCAGCTTGCCATAGTTGACGGCGGCCGGGTTGGCCTTGAGCTTCCCGAGCGAGAAATCGTGGACAAGCCTGTCCATCGGGAAGAACTCAGTGTGGTCGTCGTAGGACCAGCCCATAAGCGCCATCCAATTGTTGACCGCCTCGGGCAGGTAGCCCATTTGGCGCAGATCGGTCACAAAGATGGCGTTGGCGCCCTGCTGGCCGTGGCGTTTGCTGAGTTTGCCTTTCCCGCTCGGGTTGAGGAAGACAGATAGGTGAACCCAGTTCGGCTGTTCCCAACCGAAGGCTTCGTAGATCAACACGTGAAGCGGGAAGGTCCCCAGCCATTCAGAGCCTCGCATGACGTGGGTTATGCCCATCAGGTGATCGTCGACCATTGCCGCCAGGTGATAGACGGGCAGGCCGTCGGACTTGACCAGCACGTAGTCATCGATGGTGCTGTTCTCGACAGTGATCGGATCGCGCAGGATATCCACCGCCGTGGTCGTGCCCTCGCGTGGGGTCTTGAAGCGGATGACATGCGGCTCAGCCGCCGCCCGGACGGCGGCCTCGGCCGGATCGAGGCGGCGGCACAGACCGTCGTAATGGGGGGGTTCCTTGCGCTTCTGCTGTTGTTTGCGCACCTCCGCCAGGCGTTCAGGTGAGCAGAAACAGTAGTAGGCGTGTCCGCTCTCGATCAGCTGTTGCGCGTGCTGCTGGTAGATGTCGACCCGTTCCGACTGGCGGTAGGGGCCGTGTGGCCCGCCGTTGTCCGGCCCTTCGTCCCAGTCCAAACCCAACCAGCGCAGGCTGTCCATGATTTCGGCCTCGGCGTTTGGATCGAAGCGCTTGCGGTCAGTGTCCTCGATACGAAGGATGAACTGTCCGCCCGTCTGCCGAGCCAGCAGATAATCGTAAAGGGCAGTGCGGGCGTTGCCGATGTGGAAGCGGCCGGTGGGTGAAGGCGCGATGCGGACGCGCGCCGGTTGGTTATCAGGCATCTTGGCTCCTCTTAGGAGTGGCTGGCGTCAGAGCTCGATTTGCTTATGGCGCAGAATCACGCTTTCCACTAGGCCGATTCCGAGAAGGCTGGAAAGCAATGACGACCCGCCGTAGCTTATGAAC
Organism: uncultured Chloroflexia bacterium; assembly: GCA_963727915.1. Classification (GTDB taxonomy): domain Bacteria; phylum Chloroflexota; class Anaerolineae; order Anaerolineales; family E44-bin32; genus CAWAND01. Next base: position 177,400 of record CAVSID010000002.1, read on the forward strand.
GGAAGTGTCAGGCCGGAGACGGGGAACAGGTTCATGTTCATGCCGATGTTGAACGAGCCCTGGAACAGCAGCAGGATCGCCACCCCGTAGCAGATCAGCGCCCCGAAGGTGTCCCGCGCCATCCGTGCCGCCCGCAGGCAGCGATAGACGACGAACATCAGCAGGACCATTACCGCCAGCGCGCCGATGAAGCCGAATTCCTCCGAGATCACGGAGAAGATGAAGTCGGTTTGCCGCACTTTAAGGAAACGCAGTTGGACCTGCGTTCCCTGCCCATAGCCCTCGCCGAACCAGCCGCCGGAGCCGATGGCGATCAGGGACTGGTTCACGTTGTAAGTTGCGCCGTAGCTCGCCTCCGGGTTGGGGAACAAGAAGGTGATGACGCGGGCGATCTGGTAGGACTGCAGGAAGGGGATGGCGGCCGCCAAACCGGCGACACCCACCCCGGCCAGGACGAGCAGGTGCTTGATCTTTGCCCCGGCGGCCCAGACCAGCGCCAGCCAGATCACGCCCACCACAATCGAAGTGCTCAAGTCGGGTTGGCGAAAGATGAGCAGCATGGGAACGCCGAGCGTGACCAGACTGCGGATGATCGTGCGCGGTTGATGGATCTCGGCCTCGTTGCGGGCGAAGAAGTCGGCCAGGACGATGATCATGACCGTCTTGGCCAGCTCGGAAGGCTGGATTTGGACGATGCCGGCGTTGAACCAACGGGCGGAGCCGAAACCCACCACGCCGGCGAGATCTATGAGAAGAAGCAGACCGACGGTGACAATGTACAGCGGGCGGGCCAGAGCGGACCAAAGCCGGTAGTCGATAGCGGCAGAAGCGAACAGAACCACAAAGCCTAGCAGCGCGTAGATCGCCTGGCGTGGGACCAGTTCGGCCAGGTTGGCATTGCCGCCGATGGCCGACCGAATCATGGCGACCCCGGCGATAGTCATGACCGCTACCGAGGCGAGCAGCCAGATATCGAAGTGTCGCCAATGTCGGGTTTGGGTCGCCAAAGTGCTACCCCGCCGAACCCCGCCGGTGGCGTGCGTTGGCGAGAGGGATGTCGGCAACCAGCCGCTGTTCGTTACGATCCTTCGTAAGCGAAATGGACACCGCCCGCCGATCGATGTCGACGTAGCGCGAGATCACATCGATCACTTCGTCCTTCAGCGCTTCCAGATTGCCAGGGGAAAGATCCGCCCGGTCATGGACCAGCACCAACTGCAGCCGCTCTTTGGCGGACTTGGCGCTGCTGCGATTCTCGCCCAGGAGACGGTTGAAGAAGCTCATCCTTCGCCTCCCGGCCTCACCAGCCGCGACAGCCGGCCAAAGAAGCCATCTGAGCCTTCCAGCGATTCAAAGGGAACGTCCTCGCCCTCCAAACGTCGGGCGGTGTTCATGAAGGCTCGCCCGGCCTTGCTCTTGGGGTCCAGGGCCACCGGAAGCCCCTGGTTGGAGGCCACGATGACGTTCTCGTCTTCGGGGATGATGCCCAGCAGCTCGATGGCCAGGACATCCAGGATGTCCGGCGTGTCGAGCATATCGCCGCGCTTGACCATCTCCGGCTTGATGCGGTTCACGATCAATTTGCCGGGACCCTTTTCCTCGGCCTCGATCAAGCCGATGATCCGGTCGGCATCGCGAACCGACGGACACTTCCGGATTGGTGACCACCAGGACCACGTCTGCCGGAGCGATGGCATTGCGAAAGCCGCGCTCGATGCCGGCCGGCGAGTCGATGATCACCCAGTCGAATTCGGGACGCAGGTCGTTGGTGAGTTTGATCATGTCCTGTGGGGAAACAGCAGTCTTGTCGCGGGTCTGCGCCGCAGGAATGAGGTACAGGTCGCCCAGCCGCTTGTCCTTGATCAGCGCCTGACGGAGCTTACAGCGACCCTCGACCACGTCAACCAGGTCGTAGACGATGCGGTTCTCGAGGCCCATCACAACATCCAGGTTGCGCAGGCCGATGTCGGCGTCGATGCAGACCACCCGCTTGCCGGTGGATGCCAGCGCCACACCGATGTTCGCCGTGGCGGTAGTCTTGCCCACGCCGCCTTTGCCCGACGTGATAGTTGCGATCTTGGCCGTCATAGGCTTGGTTCTCCGTCGTCGTGCTGCACAGGCCCTAGTTCGTTCGGCTCAGCGCCCAAGGTTCGGCCACCAGTTGGCCGTCGCGTATTCGTGCAATCTCGGGCTTAGCATCGCCTTTGCGTTCCGGTGACAGCGCGATCTGCCCCGCAATTCGCAGTTGGGCGGGGGCCAGATCGAGGGCGCACACTACGGCGCTTTCGTCGCCGGCTGCCCCGGCATGCACCACGCCCCGCAGGTGGCCCCAGACAATCACATTGCCTCCGGCGATGATTTCGGCGCCCGGATTGACATCGCCCAGCACGACTACATGCCCCGGATGCTGAATGCTGTTGCCGGAACGCATCGTCCGCTGGACAAACGCCGCCTGTTCGCCGGCCAGCTCGGTCACCAGCGGTTGGTCTTCGACTTCGACCTGATTCTCACGACGCAGGCTGGTCTCGAGCCCCAAATCACCGGCGGCCTTGAGCGTCACATCCGATGTCGAGAGCACAGTCTGCAAGCTGATCAACCGCTCGGAAAGGGCGTCTCGCAGCCTGCCCAAGTCGGAGGCGTGCAATTCCCGGTCGGCGAAGTCCACCGCCAGGTGTGCACCCCGGAAGAAGTCGGCCCGTTCGTCGATCCTCTCCAACAGGGTCTCCAGCGTGTCCGCCTCGTCGTCAGCCGGAACGCTGATCAGCAGGGCGTCGCCGACGCCCTTGATCGCCAGGCTATCGCTCATAGGTCATCGCCGGCCGATTATAGCATGGGCCATTAGGCGAAGCGAACCGCCCCAGCCCAGCGCGGCGGGGTGGTGTGGGCTTGTGAAATTGCGCACAAATGCTGCTACTGGGGCAGGGTGGCGGCGACGTCGATGGCTTTCAGGCGGAAGTAGGCGTCCATGACCTGCGCCACCATCGGGGCGGCGGAAACGGCGCCCTCGCCGCCGTTGTACAGGAAGCCCACGGCCACAATTTCCGGATTGTCATAGGGCGCGTAGGCGACATACCAGCCATGCGTGGGCCAGGCGCCGGGTTGGCAAAGCCCCTGGGCATCAGCCACACTGTCACAAAACTCGCCCGTTCCGGTCTTCCCGGCCGACGAGATGTTGTCGAGCTGGGCGTAGTTGTACGCCGTGCCAGGCTGGTCGTTGCTGCCGGGTGGGAGCGTAACGACGTCGTGCATGCCCTCTTGGACAAGTTTGATGACGCTGGGGTCCACGTTGTGCGCGTCCGGGGTGCCCCACTGCTCGCGCGAGGTGCGCACGCTGTCGGGCACGTTGGGGCAGTTGACGCCGATCTCATCCAGTGGTGTGGACACACCGTCGGTGAGATTCCACAGGACGCAGGGGTCAAAGTGTTGGACGACGTTGCCCTCGCCGTCCAGGATGTCGGACACGATGTGCGGCCACATCACTCGGCCGCCGTTGGCCATAGTGGAGGCCGAAGTGAGGACCTGGAGCGGCGTGGCGCCGACGAATCCCTGGCCGACGACAGTGTTGTAGGTGTCACCGGTTGACCAGCTCTCGCCCAGATGAATGCGCTTGTATTCCGGGTCCGGGATCAAGCCGTTCTCTTCGTTGGGTAGGTCAATTCCCAACGGCCCGGCGTAGCCCAATTCACGGGCGTACCAGCCCAGCCGCTCAATGCCCAGGCCGCCGTTGGGCACTTCGTTTTGGTAGCCCCCGCCGACCTTGTAGAAGTAGACGTTGCAGGACCAGGCCAGGCCATGGATGAAGTCGACGTTGCCGTGGCCGTCGGCTTTCCAGCACACGAAATCCTTGGCCTTGCCCGGATCATTGGGAAAGTACTGATTCTGGATGGTGATCTTGCCCGGATCGACCACGGTGCGGTTGGGATCGATCACGTGCTCATTGAGCACGCCGACCGAGGTGACAAGCTTGAACGTGGATCCTGGTGGGAACTCCGAGGCGATGGCGTGGTCCACCAGTGGATTGCCGCGGGTATTTGCCGCCAGCTGTTCGTAGTAGTCGACGGGGATGAAGCGGGCCATACGGTTGTTCTCGTACGTCGGAAGGCTGACCATGGCCAGGATCTCTCCGGTCTGGGGATTCATCACGATGACGACCCCCAGCGGCACGCGCTCTGTGCCCGAAAAACGGTTCATGAAGTCGATGCGGCTCTGGAGTGCCGATTCAGCTGCCGCCTGGAGGCGAGTGTCGAGCGTCAGCTTGAGGCTGTTGCCGGCCAGCGGCTGGGTGACAGTGCCCACCTCCCGGATCACCTGGCCGGCGACGTCAACTTCAACCTCTTTGACTCCGTTGCGCCCAGCCAGCACATCCTGGTACTCAAGCTCAATCCCCGAATAACCGATCTTGTCCCGGTTGGGGTCGAAACCCAGGGCCTTGAACCGGTCGGCGACGGAATTATAGATCGGCCCCAGATAGCCAATGATGGCGGACGTCAGGGCACCGGTGGTGTAATCTCGGACAGGGAGCGTTTCCACCGACACGCCGGGCATGTCGACAGTTCCTTCTTCGACGATGCGGGCGATCGTCTGGTCGACGTTGCAAGCTATCGGCCACGGGTCATAGGGTGCAATCGATGCGCCTTCATCCACCAACTGTTGTATGCCGCGGCCCGCGACGCATTTGGCCGCCTTCTCTCCCGGCTGGTCGACGGGAATGCCGGTGAGATCCGAAAGTCTCTGGTAGATGGCCTGAATCTCCGCCTGGCTGTCGGGAAGCAGGGCGGGTGTGATGTCGATGTTGAAGGATGGGATGTTGCGCACCAGGAGTGAGCCATTGCGGTCGTAGATCACGCCGCGCGGGGCCGGGATATTGACGGTCTCCAGGCGGTTGTCGGTGGCAGCCGTGACGAAATCCGGTCCCTGGACGATCTGAAGCTGATAGAGACGGAAAATGAAAACAACCAGCAGCCCGCCGATGGCGGCATATGTTAGCCAGACTCGCAGGGAAGGGATAGGGTTGGTGTCGATACCACCGCGCATCAGATTTGCACCTCAGGAGGGTAGAGCGTTTCGGCCAGCCCCGATGCCGCTTGGGCAGCCGGCAGGGCCAGGACAAGATTCAAGAAGGTGCTGGGCAGGATCACGCGACCCAGCGCAAAGCCCAAATCGAGAGATCGTCCAAGTGCCAACAGGACTGCCAGAGACAGGGCATGGTAGAGCAGAGAACTCCATAAGACTGTCGTCAAAGGCATCAGCAAGTGAGCCTCCCAGAACCTTCCGACCGTCTGAGAGACGAGGAAGATCACCAGGACCATGACAATCGCCGTCGCCCCCAGTGGGAGTCCCGAGAGCATGTCGATCAACACACCGCCGATCAATGCTCCGGCCATGGCTTGGCGTGGTCGGCGTGTCAGGGCCCAAGCCACCAGGGCCAGAAGTATCAGATCCGGGGCGCCATCCAGCAGACGCAGGCTGGGCAGCACCGTGGCCTGAATGATGGCCAGGATCACCAGGATGGGAATGCCTACGATATAGGCCATCGGCGGGTCTCACGGACCGCCCGTCTGGTTAAACGGCAGGGGCTGGAAGTTGGTGATCACAAGCACAAGTTCCAGCTGTCGGAAGTCTACACTGGGCTGGAGGACAGCTTGCTGAAATAGCTCGTAGTCTCGCTTGCGGACAGAGGTAAGCGTACCGACAGGAATGTCGGCTGGGTAATTGCCGCCCAGCCCGGAGGTGAGAACAACTTCGCCGGGACTCACCTGGGCGTCCTGGCTGATCATTCCCACCCAGATTTCCCCATTGAGTTGAGGCTGAAGCGCGCCGTCGGCCCTGGAAGTCTGAAGCCGGACGTTGACCACACTGCTGGGGTCTGTGATGAGCTGGACCGCGCGAGACGGAGGCGAACACCTCCACCACGCGCCCCACCAAGCCTAGGTCGGTCACCACCGGCATCCCCTTGGCCACCCCGTCGTCCGAGCCGGCGCCGATCCACACCGATCGCAAAAAGGGGCTCACATCCCGGCTGATCACACCCGCCGCCAGGTAACGACTGTCTGGCTGTGACCGGGCGTACTGCACCAGGGCCGACAGCACCTGGGCCTGGGCGACCTGTTCTTGAAGGCCGATGATCTCCTGCTGCAGTTGGGCATTCTCTGACTCGAGCTGACGGACCTGGGCGCGCAGCGTGGTGACATCCGCCGGCGATGCAAGCAGGTCGCGAACGGCATAGAATCGCACGGCAAGCCACGATTGCGCGCCGCCGATCGGACGCAGGACGAGGCTCTCGACGGGGGACAAGAATCCGCCCATATTCAGGACCAAGAGGCCCGCAGCGATCAGGATCAAGATCAGCGCAAACAGGGCTTGTGAGGACGAGCGGGACATAGGAGGTTGGCCTCAGGCTGGCTTGGGCCGCCGAAGCCCAACGGAAGGCTCAGGCCGACGTGCGTTCCAGCCCGACCAAGAACCGCCGGTTGTTTTCGAGGTCTTCCAGGATCCTTCCGGCGCCACGTGCAACACAGGTCAGCAAATCCTCAGCCAACCAAAAGCGCATTCGCAGTTCATTCGACAGCCTTTCCGGCAGGCCTTGGAGCTGCGAGCCTCCGCCCGCCAAGCACACACCGACTTCCATCAAATCGGCTACCAACTCAGGGGGTACCTCATCAATCGCATCTCGGATGGTGTCCACGATGATCTTAACCGAATTCGACACCGCCTCGCGGTATCTCTACTGAAGAGACCTCCACCGCTTCAGGCAGGCCGCTGACCAGATTTCGACCCCGCAGGATCGCGGTCTTTTCTTCCTTGAGCGGGTAGGCGGATCCAATGCTGATCTTGACCCGCTCAGCCATCCTCTCGCCAATAAGCAGGTTGTATTTGTTGCGAACGTAGTCGATGATGTCCTGATCCATCTCGTCGCCGGCGACCCTGAGCGACCTTGAGATCACGATGCCGCCCATGGAAAAGACGGCCACCTCTGATGTGCCGCCGCCGATGTCGACCACCATGGTCCCGCGGACCTCCCCAATGGGGAGCGAAGCGCCGAGGGCGGCTGCTGTCGGTTCTTCGATCAGGAAGGCTTGGCGAGCACCGGCCGCCATGGCCGCATCGTAGACGGCCCTCTTTTCTACTTCGGTGGCCCCGCTTGGGATGCCCACCACGACCCGGGCCGGGGGACCGGCACGATGCTCTGTTCGTGCGCCTTTCCGATGAAGTACTCGAGCATGGCTTCCGTGATGTCGAATTCGGAGATCACGCCATCCCGGAGCGGGCGGATGGCGACGACATTGGCTGGAGTGCGGCCCACCATTTCTTTGGCTTCGGCGCCGATAGCCAGCGGCCGGCGGCTTTTCTTTTCGATAGCCACCCATGAAGGTTCGTTGAGGACGATGCCCTTGCCCCGTACGTTCACGAGGGTGTTGGCCGTTCCCAGGTCGATTCCGATGTCCAAGGAAAACAGACCCAGGAGCCAGTTGAGGGGGTTTAGCGCCAAGAGAGCGTTCCTCCGGGGGGCATCGAAGCTGAATCAGCCAAGCGGCGATTATACCATACGGGGCCTGCTCCTCCTCTGCCCGCCGGGCCCGGTGGAGTGCCCTCGGATGCTATAATCCGCGTGCCATGAGCTTTGTGCACGATTTGGCTGACTTCATCCGCTCAGAAGCGCTCTTCGAGCCCGGCCAACCGGTTGTGGTGGGCGTCTCCGGAGGTCCGGACAGTCTTTGCCTGTTGGACGCCCTGTTCCGGCTTGGGTACCCGCTGGTGGTCGCCCACTTTGACCATGGATTGCGGCCTGAAAGCGGGGACGAAGCCCCGCGGTGCGTGAGATGGCAGCCTCTCGCCACCTTGAGTTCGCGATGGAAGAGGGGGCCCTGGGGCAGGAGAGGTTCCTTCCTGAGGGATCTCTCGAGGCGGCCGCCCGGCATGCACGCTACCGGTTTCTCATTCGCGTAGCCACCGAGAGGGGCATCCTGCGATTGGCGACCGGGCACACTGCGGACGACCAGGTCGAGACGGTGCTGATGAACCTGCTGCGAGGCGCTGGTCCGGACGGGCTGCGGGGGATGGCCCCGCTGACGCCGATCGGTCGCTGGCCCGAATTCAGGCTGGGAATCGAATTCTCAGGTCGAGTTGGCCCGGCCCCTGCTGCCGTTTCGCAGAAATCAGACTGAGGCCTACTGCGACCGCCACGGCCTGACGCCGATCGCCGACCCGTCCAACTGGGATCGGCGTTTCCTGCGAAACCGCATCCGCCATGAACTTCTTCAAGTGCTCGAGACCTACAATCCCGAAATCCGCCAGGCGCTGCTGCGCACCAGTCGCGTCATGGGCGACGTAGCGGATCTCTTGGAAACTCAGGTCGATCTTGCCTGGGCAGGCTGCGTTCGAGTGGCAGGCGAGTCGGCCCTGGCGGTCGACACGGCCGAGTTCAGCCAGCAGCCCATGGCAATTCAGCGTGGGCTGCTGCGCCGCATTGTAGAGTGCCTAAACATCCCGACCCGAGAGGCGGGATTCGAGGCCATCGAAAGAGTTCGCGCCGCGGTGTTGGGCGAGGCTCCCTCCCGGCTCGCCCTGCCGGAAGGTTTCCAAGCCGAGCGCGTGGGCGCCGAATGGTTGCTGGCGAGGCCCGACGCCAGGGCAGAGTTCCCCCAATTCCCGCTGCTTGACGTGGAGCGTGAGCTTCCCATCCCAGAGGCAGGCGCCATGGCCTTGGCTGCTGGTTGGCAGCTGGTTGTCGAGCGAAGGGCTGCCAACGACGAGCGTCTGGGCCCTTTGTCTGATGCAACGCGGGCTGTGTTCGATTTGGAAAAGTTCGACGAACCTATCGTCCTGCGGCCGCGACGAGAAGGAGAACGCATGGCACCGTTTGGCATGCAGGGTACGGTCAAACTTTCGGATGTCTTCATCGACCACCAGGTACCAAGTCGGCTGCGGGGCAGATGGCCGGTCGTCGCCGCTGGAGAAGACGTCCTGTGGCTGGCCGGTCTGCGCCGGGGGCGCCAAGCGAGAGTGGTTCCTTCAACACGGCGGATCTTGCAGCTCACCCTTGTCCCTCCAGCGCCATAGCCCGTGTGTTGGTCGGGATCGACCTAAGATTCGGCTGGTGAATCGATGGCCGGGCTGCGCGAACTTCGATCATCAGGTACCAAGCCATGATCTGGCGCTTGACCGGAACGGATCTCGTTGCTAGAATGTCCCGTGTCCGGTTCAGCCCCGGACGCCACAACTGAATATGGGAGATCAGCGTATGGGTCTCAGCTGCGGCTGAGACAACGAGGTGGAGGTTCCCTGCCAGTCCGCAGGGCTAACCCGGAGAAAGACGCCGGGGAAAATCGAAACCATCAGCGGATGCCTCCGAAGCCAGCCACAGGCTTCCCTCTCCCTTCCGGAAAGCAGCGATCCAATACCGCCTGGCAACAGGCGGGGCAAAGATCGTCGCCGTGGCCAGACCGACCGATCCAGGTGGGTCTGAAGCTATAAGGAAGGGCGCCCACGGCAGATAGGGCACGCCCTGCGTGCCTTTTTGTTTTGCCATGGGTGTGCCTCCCAGAGAGGCGATCTGCATGACATACGAGCGCTACCACATTCCCGTGGCGCCGGCCCCAAATTCGGCGCCGCACCCCCGTCGCTTTAACGTCAACGTTTCCAAGCTCGGACTGGCCAGCCTCCTCATTCGTGAAATCCTTCACTATCGGGGTGACCTGGACGTCGTCCTGAGTCGCCCCTGCATGTACGGCGTGTTTTCGGGGCCAGTAGGGGGCTTCTCCCCCAGGCCGGAGCACTGCGTCGGTTGCCTTCGCTGTACGGTGCAGTATCCCGACATGGTGCGTGTGGAACCCAACCCCGACCGTTTGCATCTGGGGGACTCCTACTTCACGCCGGACAATGTGGATACCGTGCTGTATGAGGCGGCGACGGGTCGCGTTCCGGTCAAGGGCGCCGGCTTTCGAGGGCGTTTTGGCGGCGATGGTTGGGATGGCATGTGGACGGACATGTCCGAGATCGTCCGGCCGACGCGGGATGGTATCCACGGGAGGGAGTTCATATCCACACAGGTTGACATCGGGGAAAGACCGGCCTGGCTCAGCTTCGACGAATCGGGACTTTCCGACCCCGGGACATGGCGGTTGATCCGCCTGCCGCTTCCGGTGATTTTCGACCGGCTGCCTGAAAGCCTTCTCTCGGGGGGTTGGGCGGCCGCCCTGGTCGATGCAGCCAGTGTGCTCGAGACGCTGGCTGTCATTCCGTGGCGTGCGCTGGCGGAGATGGCCAAGATGCCGCCAGCGCTGGTTCCGTTGGTCAACCCTGCGGATGTTGACCAGCTCCTGGCGGTCGAGTGGCAGCCTCGGATGGTGGAGCTGGCGGGCTGGGAGCCTGATGCATACGCCAAGCTGCGGGTAGCCTGGCCGGCTTGTGTCGTGGCGATCCGGATCCCCTTCGGCCAGGCGATAGAGGCTGCCCTGGACGCCGGCTGCCGAACCTTCCACCTCGTGGCCGATTATCACGGTCGAACCGCGTCCGGCTTTGTGCTGGATGCCATCCGCAGGACGCACGACGGCCTGATCGAGCGCGGCATTCGGGAACAGACGACGCTGATTGGCAGCGGGGGTCTGACGGCGGCCGAACACGTGCCCAAGGCGATCATCGCTGGGCTGGATGCCGTGGCGTTAGACACGCCGCTGCTGATCGCGATGCAGGGACGATTTCGAGGCGAATGCCTCGACTCCGGAAGCGTGCCAGGTGGAGATGCCCAATGTCGATCGCCAGTGGGCCGAGCAGCGGCTGATCAATTTGATGGGATCGTGGCGAGATCAGATGCTCGAGATCTTGGGGGCAATGGGCCTCAGGGAGGTGCGCCGCTTGCGAGGCGAAGTAGGGCGTGCCATGTTCCAGGCGGATTTGGAACGCGAAGCCTTCGGGGAGATTGAGGGGTATGTCCATGTCTGAGACAGATATGCTCCCGATGGCAGGGAGGACACGCAAACACACGCAAGCCTTGCGAGCCGGGTTCGCCCGGTGGTCGGAGAGCGCCTCAGCGCCGCCGGCGATGGGTGATATGCGCTGGCCCGCCGACCTGATCCTGGCGACGTGGTCTCAGGCGGGCTCCGGCGCGCCGCCCGAAGGCAGCCAGGCCCACACGCACGGACATTCTGACGGTGGCTTTGATCGCCTGGACTTCAAATGGCTACCCGATGCGGCTCAGCTAAGCGGAGACACCGAGGTTGACCTGGCGATTCCGCTCAACCGGCGGCCGGTCGATCCGAAGATCGAAATCCCCGTCCCTTGGTACGGCGCCGGCATGTCCTACGGGTCCGTGAGCGAACAGGTGATGCTGGCCCGTGCCATGGCCGCACAACAATGGGGAACGTTCACCAGTACCGGCGAAGGCGGCTACCCGGACTCTCTGCTGGCCTACAAGGAACACGTCATTACCCAGGTGGCGACGGGAATGTTCGGCGTGCGCGAAGAGACGTTGAAAGCGGCAAGGATCATCGAGTTCAAATATGCCCAGGGAGCCAAACCCGGGCTGGGGGGCCACTTGCTCGGTGACAAGGCCACCGTGTCTGTGGCCAAAATGCGCCAATCGGTGCCCTGGGTTTCCCTTTTCTCACCCTTCCCCTTCCACTCCGTCTACTCCGTTGAAGATCACCGAAAACACGTGGATTGGGTCAAGACCATCAATCCACTAGCCCTGGTGTCCATCAAGGTCTCTACCCCCACCGACGTCGACATGGTGGCCGTGGGAAGCTACTTCGCTGGTGCGCACATCCTGCACATCGATGGGTCTTACGGCGGGACGGGCGCCGCACCTGAGATCGCCAAGAAGAACATCGCCATGCCGATCGAGTACGCCATTCCGAGGGTGCACCGCTACCTGCGTTTCCGAGGGCATCCGGGACGAGATGACCGTCATGGCCAGCGGCGGCATCCGAACTGCCCACGACATCGCCAAGGCGATCGCGTTGGGCGCCGATGGCGTCATCCTTGGCACCAGCGAATTGGTGGCCATGGGATGCACTCGCTGCTCAAACTGCGAACGGGGGCGCGGCTGCCCGTTTGGTTTGACCACCACCGACCCCGAACTCGCGCTGCTAGTCGACCCGGCGTGGGGGGCCGAGAGGGTCAGCAACCTTTACAGCGCCTTCGCCGAAGAACTGTCTCGAATCCTGCGCCGGCTAGGATTGGTGAGCGTACGTGAGCTTCGGGGCCGGACAGATGTCTTGCGTTATGTTCCCAGCGGGACGGGAGGCGATCATGTCCAATAGAAATGAACAAGCGCTGATGACCAGGGTCATTGGCTCTCGCCGGGCGCTGGTCGATGACATGCGTGGACCGCTTCCCACACACAGCGCCGAAGCGGAGGGCGGCTGCGGGGTCATCGGCATCGCCTGCAGTGAGCCGGTCCCTGGGCGCCATCTGCTTCAGGCGCTGAGGCAAATGCGCAACCGGGGCAACGGAAAGGGAGGCGGGGCGGCTCTGGCTGGACTTGACCCTGCCCAGTTCGGCGTGACGGAGGAGATCCTGCGCCAGGATACGCTGCTGGCCATGGCCTATCTTCAACCGGATGCCAGAGAGCAGGTGGAGGCGAGCCACATCTTGCCTGGATTTGACGTTCATCACATCCACGCCATGCCGTCCGATGATGTACCCGGCTTGGAAACTCGCCCGCCAGAGGTGGTTCTCTACTTTGGCCACGTTCGGGAGGACGTCGTCACCGCCTTCAGCGAGCAACACAGGTTGGAGGGTCTGCCGCGCCAAGCGCTGGAAGACGAATGGGTCTATCAGAACAGCTACGCGCTGAACAAAGCCTATTACGCCTCCCTGGGCGAACAGCGGGCGTTCGTCCTGTCGCATGGAAAAGACCTGCTGGCGTTGAAGATGGTCGGCTATGGGGATGATGTGATCGAGGCCTACCGGCTGCACGACATCCGGGCCCACGTTTGGATCGGCCACCACCGTTATCCCACCAAGGGCAAGGTCTGGCATCCTGGAGGAGCGCACCCCTTTGTGGGACTCAATGAAGCACTCGTCCACAACGGCGACTTCGCCAACTATGCTTCGGTGTGTGCTTATTTGGCACAGCGGAACATCCGCCCCTTGTTTCTGACCGACACGGAGGTCTCGGTGCTTGTGTTCGATCTGCTTCACCGGACCTATGGCTACCCGTTGGAATACGTCATTGAAGCGCTGGCACCGACGACAGAGCGCGACTTCGCCATGCTGCCGGTTGAGAAGAAGGGAATTTATGAGAGGCTGCAGACCGTCCATATGCACGGCTCTCCGGACGGTCCCTGGTTCTTCCTGATTGCACAATCCGAAGCAAATGGAGAGGCGCCGCGCACGGCACGCCTGATCGGCATCACCGACACGAGCATGCTTCGCCCACAGGTCTTCGCGCTGCAGGCGACTGGTGGTGATGGGCCATCGATCGGATTCGCCGCCTCGGAAAAGCAGGCGATCGATGCTGCCCTGGGGAGCCTGGCCGCTGAAGACGGTCGTTTCTGGCCGCGGCCCGACCGGGTGTGGAATGCTCGCGGAGGGAGCCACACCGATGGCGGAGCCTTTGTCTTTGACGTCGGCCGAGGCCGCGACGGCCGGGCCGAGCTCATCTGCCGGGACAAGTTCGGCCGCGTGATCGAGCTTCCCGCTGAGACACCCTTTCGGGCCAATGGCCGGACGGAAACTGTCGACCATGAGGTGGCCGTGGAAACATCGGCTGCAGGCGCTTTTCGTCGGCTTCGTGGAGCGACTTTCGGGTTGGGACTACGCCGACGTACAAGGCCTGTTGGATTCGATCCTCGGCCCGGCGGTGAAAGGTGCGCGTGGGGCGCGCCGACGCGCCCTGGACCTTTTTGCCCTGATGATCGATCGCCGCTACGCCACTCATGGACTTCGACGCAGCTCGCTTCTGAGCATGATCGACAGCGCACGCGAACGACTGCTGGATGCCATCCACCAGCAACCGGGGGACGGCTACGTCGGGCTTCGCCGAGGGGAGGAGCTGGCGAAGTCGGACCCGGCCACGACGGTTGTCGTCGATGCGAGCGGGTATGCGCCAGAAGGGATAGGCTCGCTGGCAGAACTGATCAATCTACTGGCCGCCTCCGGGTGCCGTAGCATCCTGGTGCACAAGGTTCGCGGCCACAGATTCATCGCCAACGGGCTGGGAAGCGATACCGGGGGTGTAACGATCGAAATCTATGGCTCGCCGGGAGATTACCTGGGCTCAGGAATCGATGGCGCCGAGGTGATCGTGCACGGGTCGGGTCAGGACCAGTTGGCGCAGATCATGAAAGCTGGGAAATTGGTGGTGCATGGCGACGTCGGCCAAACTTTCATGTACGCCGCCAAGGGCGGGGAGGCCTACGTCTTGGGCAGTGCCGCAGGTCGGCCGTTGATCAACGCCGTGGGCAGTCCGCGGGTGGTGATCAATGGCACCTGCCTGGACTACCTGGCGGAGTCTTTCATGGCCGGCGATCCCCTGAACGGGGGCGGGTTTGTCGTGCTGAACGGGATGGCGTTCTCGGACGAAGGCGTGTGGCGGCCGATGGAGACGCCGTATCCGGGTGGGAACTTGTTCTCTCTGGCATCCGGGGGGGCCATCTTCGTGCGCGACCCAAGGCGGAATGTGGGAGAAGATCAACTGAACGGCGGGGCGTTTGTCGCGTTCAGCAAAAGGCACTGGGCGTTGATCGAGCCCGTCCTGGCAGAAAACGAGGCCCTGTTCGGCCTCTCGGTAGCATCTCTGCTGACAGTCGACGGCGAGCGGCGCCCACCGTCGGATGTCTATCGGGCCATTGTCCCCATGCAGCAGAAGGCCCTGATGCCAGAAGAGGCCTGGGTGACGCATGGAGGATGATGACGATCTGCCTGTATGCGGAAGGGTCTGCCGGGCGGCGGTCCAAAGCCCGGGAGGCTGCAGGTGCCTAGGGCTGACCGTCGACGGAGCGTGGATAAGCGTCCGAATCAGGGCTTCTAGGTTTGGCTGGTGTTGAGGGCAACGCGTTCAGGCTGCCTGTTCGATGGCGGTTGGGGCACTCACGGGTTCGTCCTCGGCCTCCCGCATCGCCTGAAACGCGGCTATGGCGACCTCTAGCATGCTGTCGTCGGGCCGCCGTGTGGTGAGATTTTGAAGCGCCAGATTGGGTGCCACAAAGGGCCAAACCCACCATCGGTCAAGGAAGCGGGATGTGAGGCGGATGTACTCATAGGCCAACGAGGCAAGCACCGGCAGGAGCAGAAGACGACTGACCAGGCGCGGGAGAAGGGCCATATCCCCCAGAAAGCTGAACAGGATGACCGAGAAGACCACCACGGTGAGAAGAAAGGCAGTGCCGCAGCGCGGCGTGCTGTCGGGAGTATTGGCGCACGCTCTCGACGCGCAGATCGGCGCCGGCCTCGAACGCGTTGATCGTCATGTGCTCGGCGCCGTGATATCCGTAGACGCGCTGGATGTCGGGCATCAACCCAATTCCCCAGATGTAGCCCACCAACAAGAGAAGGCGGACCAGCCCCTCGATCAGGTTGACCCAGCCGGAGGTGAGCGGGGTGACTTGTTGCACCAGGTAGGCGCCGCCCGCCGGCAGCAAGAAGAACAGGCCTACGCCGAACAGCAGCGAAATGGCCATTGTGATGAACATTGGGGCGCCTTCGATGTTGGCGTCTTCCCCACCCTGGACGTTGGCGGAGAATGTCAACGCACGCATGCCCAAGCCGAGGGCATCCCACAGGACGAGCAGCCCTCGCAGGAAAGGGAGAGTGGCCCAGCGGCTGCGATAGATCGGCGACAGGGGTAGGTCTTCCACCTGAATGTCACTGTCCGGTGTGCGCACGGCGACCTTGCAGCTTGACCGGCCGCGCATCATCACGCCTTCAATTACTGCCTGGCCACCATATGTCGGCAGGCTCTGGGGCTGATGGTCGGGGGGCATCATCAGTTGCCGATCAGCCTGCAAACTCATGCGTGAAGTGGATGTACGTCTCTATGCCACGGTAGTAGTTGGGAAGGTGAAGCTTCTCGTTGGGAGCGTGCAGATTGTCGTCCGGCAGACCGAAGCCGAGCATCAGGCTCTCCACGCCCAGGCGCTGCTGGATCATCCCGACCACGGGGACTGAACCGCCTTCTCGGTCGAACAGCGGTCCCTTCCCCCATGTCTTTTGAAAGGCTCTGCTTGCGGCCCTCACAGCCGGGGAGTCGACGTCGATGATCGCTGGTTCGCCGCCGGCGAGGTTGAGAAGCTCCCACGAGATCCCGGCTGGCATGTTTTCCAGAAGGTACTGGCGCAGAGATGTCTCGGTATCAGCTGACGACTGGTCCGGTACGAGGCGCATAGAAATCTTGGCCATGGCCTTCGAAGGGAGGACGGTCTTGGAACCTTCGCCGGTGAAGCCGCACAAAAGTCCGTTGACATCCAGAGTGGGCCTGGCCGACGCACGTTCGGTTGGCGTGTAGCCGATTTCCCCGGTGAGAACGGTCGAGCCGGACTGTTCTTTCCACCACGCCTCGTCTTCTGGCAGCTTGGCCAACTCGTCCCGCTCGCCGTCCGAAAGCGGGCGCACTTTTGTGTAGAAACCGGGCAAGGTCACGCGACCGTGCTCATCGTGCATCCCAGCAATCAACTTGGCCAGCGCGTTGCCCGGATTGGGCACGGTTCCGCCAAAGCGGCCCGAGTGAAGGTCTCGGTCGGCGCCCTGCAAGCGTATTTCGAAGTAGGCGAGTCCCCGCAATCCATACGTGATGGCGGGCGTGTCGGCGGCCAGGATCCCGGCGTCGGCGTTCAGGCACACATCACAGGTCAGCTTGTCCTGGTGCTCCTGAATGAATGCCTCCAGGTTGGGGGAACCGATTTCCTCTTCGCCTTCCACCATGTACTTCAGGTTGACGGGCAAGCCGCTGGTGTTGATCATCGATTCCACAGCCATCAAGTGGGCGACGATCTGCCCCTTCATATCGGAAGCGCCCCGGGCGAAGAGATCATCTCCGCGAACTGTCGGCTCGAAGGGATCGGTTTGCCACAGGTCCAGTGGATCCGCCGGCTGCACGTCGTAGTGACCGTAAACCAGAATGGTCGGCGCATCAGGACCGGCCTGCATGTGCTCTGCGTAGATCACGGGGTGGCGCTTGGTGGGGATAATCTCAACCGCCGAGAACCCCAAGCCTCGCATCCGCTCAGCCAGCCACTCGGCCGCTCTGGCCATGTCCGGCTTGTTTTCAGGGAGCGTCGAAATGGAAGGAATGCGCAGCAGGTCGTTCAGGGACTCGAGGAAAGCTTCGCTGTGGCCCTTGGCGTACTCGATGGCCGGCGTTGGATCGGACATGCATCAACTCCTGTGATTGTGGCAGATCGCCCACGGCGGCGAAGGACCGTCCCCAGGGGAGTCCGCGCGGCCCCGTCGGCACGGCCATGGCCGTCGTTGCCTCGAAGGGCATGGTCGGCGAACGGGCATCATTATACTCGCTGACTCAGTGGGCTGCCGTGCAGGCAGGTTACTCAGACCGGCCATTCTTGGCCGGCTCCTTATTCCGTGGTACGCTTCCGGCTAGCGGGTTGACGAAAAGGGCCGAGCACGGAATGTCACCGTCGGGGCTTCCTGCCTCCATCGAACGCAACGTCCATGACGACGTCGCCGGAACCATTGGGCGAACGCCCTTGGTGCGTCTCAACCGTGTAGCGCGCGGATTGAGATGTTCCCTCTACGCCAAACTGGAAATGTTCAATCCGGGCGGCTCGGTCAAGGACCGGATCGCCTTCCGCATGATCGATGGCTACGAGCGGCGAGGAGAGCTGAAGCCCGGCGGGACGGTCGTCGAGGCCACTTCCGGCAATACCGGGGCGGCGCTGGCGATCGCCTGCGCGCTGCGAGGCTACCAGGCGGTCTTCGTGATCCCGGACAAGATGTCGGATGAGAAGATCAGACTCCTTCGCGCCTATGGCGCCCGGGTGGTCATCACCCCAACGGCCGTGGCCCCGGAAGACCCGCGTTCCTACTACTCCGTTGCCCAAAAGATCGTGGACGAGACGCCCAACGCAGTCCTCGCCAATCAGTATCACAATCCGGATAACCCCGAGAGCCACTATTTATCAACCGGGCCAGAGATCTGGGAACAGACTGAGGGCAGAGTCACCGACGTAGTCATCGGCATGGGAACCGGAGGCACGATCAGCGGAGTCGCCAGGTACCTGCACGAGCAGAATCCGGAACTGCAAATCGTCGGTGTCGACCCAGAGGGCTCGCTATTGTACGAAGCCTGGAAGCGGGGAGGGTCGGCTGACGGACTGGAGGCGACCACCTACAAAGTGGAGGGTATCGGCGAAGACTTCGTCCCCAGCACACTGGACCTTTCCCTGGTTGACCACGTTGTGCAGGTGGATGATAGCGAGTCTTTCCTTTGGACGCGGCGTTTGGTCCGAGACGAAGGCATCTTCGCTGGCGGGTCGAGCGGCTCGGCGCTGGCGGGGGCTTTGAAGTACGCCCGCGAATCTGCCAGACGAGCGTCTGGTGGTGGTCATCTTCCCGGACACGGGAGCGCGCTACCTGTCCAAGGTCTTCAACGATGACTGGATGCGTGAACACGGTTTCCTGCCCGTTGACACCCGCCGCATCAGCGCCCTGGAGGTCGCCCGGGCGCGCGGCTTGCCAACGCTGATCACTGCGTCCAGCGCCGATACGATGCGGGATGTGATCGGAAGGATGCGCCAAAACGGCATCGATCAGCTGCCTGTGGTGGACGAGGTCGGGGCGTTGGTGGGGTTGGTGACTGAGCTTGAGCTGCTGAATCACATGTTGAGCAGTGATCACGACCATCCGGCGGACGAGACCATCCAAGGCATGGTCAACACCGATGTCCGGACCAGCCGGACAGCCACACCATTGGTGGAGGTCCTTCCCGATCTCATGCAGCGCAAAGTCGTGGTGCTTGTCGACGACGCTCAGCGGCCTGCTGGTATTCTTACAATTATCGACGCCCTGGAGTATCTGGCACCACTGGAGAAGCATGAAACGCCTGCCTGACCTGCCGCACCTGGCGATTGTCCCCACGGACTGCCTCCAACCGCATGAGCATACCGATCCGCAGCGAGCCAAACCCTTGGTTGCGGCACTGCGCCAGGATGGAATGCTGAAGAACCCACCGGTCGTTCTGCCGCTAGGAGGCGAACGCATCCGCTATGTCGTCCTCGACGGCGCCAACCGAGTTCTCGCGCTGACATCGCTCGGCCTTCCCCATGCCCTGGTTCAGGTAGTCCACCCAAACGGCGATTTGGTAGATGTTAAGACCTGGAACCACATCGTGCTTTGCCCCGATCCTGACGAATTGATGGGCAGCCTGATGGGCGATCCGGACCTGACGCTGGTTGAGACCGATCATGATCAGGCCGCGCAGGCCTTGGAGGCGGAGACGGCTGAGGCCTACCTGGCCCTCCGAGGCGGGCCGGTCTGGAGGGTTGAGAACGGGATGCGGGGCCTGGCGGACCGATTGGATGCGTTGAACCATCTCGTGGCCGCCTACGACGGGCGATGGCACTTTGAAAGGACGAGCGCTGTGCGTCCCGAAGAGTTGGACCATCTGTATGACCAGCAGGGGTGCCTGATCGTCTTTCCCAACTTCGGCGTCCAGGATGTGGTCACGGCCGCAGCACAGGGCCTCTACTTCCCGACCGGGATCACCCGCTTTGTCATCTCACCGCGCGCCCTGAGGGTCAACTTCCCGGTGTCCCGGTTGGCGGCGGAGATACCACTCGAGCAGAAGCAAGCCGAGCTTGAGGACTGGGTCAAAGACCTATTGAAACGTCGCCAGGTGCGCTTCTACGCCGAATCAACCTTCCTCTTCGACGAGTAACCAGCCCCAACACAGACGGCGCTTTCGGCAGTTAGGCCCGCACCCCATTGTGAAGAAATTCACAAAGGGACGCATGTTGATTTCAGTCTGATCACCCCTTGAGGGCGGCGTCGAACGCCTGGTCCAGGTCCCCGATCAGATCATCGGCGGCTTCCAGGCCCACCGAGAGGCGCACCAGCGATGGGTCGATCTCGAGCGGGGAGCCGGCGACCGACGCATGTGTCATGGCTGCCGGAAGCTCGATCAAAGACTCGACGCCTCCCAGCGATTCGGCCAGTGTAAACAGCCGGGTGGATTCAACCAGACGGCGCGCTGTCCCCTCGCCGGCAGCGACTTCAAACGAGATCATTCCGCCCGGAAGACGCATTTGGCGCTGAGCAAGGCCATACTGAGGGTGGCTGGGCAATCCAGGGTAACGGACCCGGCGCACGCGGCGATCGTCAGCGAGATGTTCGGCCACCCGGCTGGCGTTGGCGGAGTGCCGATCCATGCGGATGGGGAGGGTTTTTATGCCACGAAGCACCAGAAAGCAGTCCAGCGGGCCGGGGACGGCTCCTACGGCATTCTGGATGAACGCCAGGCGCTGGGCCAAGTCGTCGTCCCGGGTGACAAGTGCCCCGCCGACGACGTCCGAATGGCCGCCCAGATACTTGGTGGTGGAGTGCAGGCTGATATCGGCCCCGAGGGCGAGCGGTTGCTGCAGATAGGGCGTGGCGAAAGTGTTGTCCACACACACCAGGGGATGAGATCGGTGCGTGTGGGCACCCTCGGCGATCGCCGCCAGGTCACACAGATCGAGCAGTGGGTTGGTCGGCGTTTCCAGCCAGACGAGCTGGGTAGCCTCGTTTATGTGACTCAGGAACCCGGCGGTGTCGGAAGCATCGGCGAAGCTGAACGAGAGCCCGAGACGTTCGAAGACGGAGCGGAAAATGCGGTAGGTCCCACCATAAAGATCGTGAGCGGCGAGCACGTGGTCCCCTTGCTTGAGCAGGTGCAGAACGGCATCGGTGGCGGCCATCCCGGACGCGAAAGCCAGGCCCTGCCTGCCGCCTTCGAGAACCGCCAGGCAGCTTTCCAGGGCGTGCCGCGTGGGATTTCCTGTGCGCGAATACTCATAGCCCGCGCGGCTTTCCCGCGGCGTCCTGCTTGTAGGTTGACGTAAGGTAGACGGGAGGCATGACCGCCCCGGTGGCGGTGTCGGCGGCTTGGCCGGCGTGGATCGCAAGGGTTTCAAAGGCGTAGGATTCAGTCATCGGGGCCCTCCGATGGGCATAAACGAGGAACCCGGGTACTATAATACGGAGACGCCGAACTCTGAAAGGGTGCCCCAGCGTGGACCTGAACTTAGTCGACCCGTCCGAGATCCCTGTACCGCCGGACGACGTCAGGATCCGTCGGTTGGAGATCACGCCCGTGGGGGACGGACGGCGATTGAAGGTGGAGATCGAATTGACGCCCTTCCAACAGCCGCCGACACTGCATCTGACGGTTCGGGACAGCGCTGGTGAGGAAGTGGCCAGTACGAGCATCATTGAGGCGATGGCGCCGCGGATGTCCTTCACGCTGCATTTGCGTCATGTAGATCCCGGAGGGGTCTACCGCGCGCGCTATGTGCGGTGCAATACATCGACGGCCCGAAAGCCGACGAAAGAGAGCAGACACTGGCGTTTACGTGACCTAGCGAAAGGGGGATAGGTCCCATGGGAAAACTCGATTCCTACCTCAGCCACGCCGTCACCCCTCCCAGCCTGGAGGCCATACAGGCGCCTCGGCCCAGGCTGATCAAAGCGCTCAAAGACAAACTAGGCAAGAGACTGATTCTCATTTCGGCGCCGGCCGGCTATGGCAAGACGACCCTGCTGGCCGAATTCACGTTGCAGGCAGACCTTCCGGCGTCTTGGGTTCGCCTGACGGAAGCCGACCAGGATGTAATGCGCTTGGCGGAGGTATTGTGGACCTCGTTGACGCGTCGTTTTCGTCGGCTACGTGGTGTACTACGGATCGATAGCTTGGCAGGTGCCAGCCCCAAGGCGCTGGCGCGCGCCATTACCGAAGCGCTGGCGGAAAGCGTGGCCGAGCCCTTCTTGGTGATCTTCGATGACGTCCATTGGCTCAACGGCACCGAAGAGGCCAGTGCGTTCCTGGCAGCGCTGATCGAATTCGGTCCGGCGGGGATGACGGTCATTGCGGGAGGGCGTGAGCTCCCCAACGTGCCGCTGGTAGACCTTCTTGCTTCTGATCGGCTGGCGACGTTTGACGCTGACAACCTGGCGTTGCGGGCCGACGAGCTGGCGGACGTGGTGATGCGAAGGACTGGCGAGGATGTGCCCGAGGCGGTGATCGGCGACCTGATGGAGGAGACTGGCGGCTGGGTGACGGGAGTTCTGCTGTCTGAGCGATTGGTAAGCCATCAGGTGCCAAGTCTCATTCCAGCGGATGAGCCGTTGGCGTATGAGTACTTGGCCTCGGCCGTGTTTGACCGCCAACCAAATGACGTTCAGCGATTTCTGTTGGACTCAAGCGTCTTACCGGTGATGACGGCGGAACTGTGCGATGCGGTCCTCGAGCGGAAAGACAGCCAGGAGATGCTTGATGATCTGCTCCGGCGAGGAATCTTCATCAGCGTCACCGACGACGATCCAAGGTCGTACGAGTACCATCAGCTGTTTAGGAGATTCTTGCATGCCAGGTCTCGAATCATTGATCTTCCTAGACATCGAAACGGGATGATCCGAGCGGCGTCCCAACTTTCTAAGATTGATGAATGGGTCGAAGAGGCGGTCGAGCTCCTGATAGTTGCAGAGGAACCATCTGAGGCGAAGAATGCGGTTCTGAATATCGGAGACCGCCTCCTCCAAAAAGGCAGGTTGGGTACGCTGCGACGCTGGAGCAAATACTTTCACCTTCGGAATACCCCTGTGCCTTCTCTCGATACTCAGCTTGCGACTCTGCTCGAAGCTTTCGGACACCGGCAGGAGGTCTTGGATGTCTTGGATCTGGCAGCAAATGCGTCCTCAGAACTATCCGAAACCGAGCTTCACCTCCTTCAAAGACGGATATTGACAAACCAAGGATTCCTAGGCTTGAGGAACGAGGATTGGGACGGCCTGAAGATCTGCATGAATTCTCTCACGAAGCTGCTAGAGAAATACTCAGATCCTGTTGGGCACCAAGCCCTGTACCGTCTTCAAGCGTTCTTTGCAGCAGACCACTTAGGCGACCGCGCATCTGCGAGGCAAATGATCACGGCAGCGACCGAGCAATTCGCGGATCGAATTGATCCCATGTCTTCTGGACTTGCTTGGACCACGAGAGCATACATCGAAACATACAATGGTGACTTGTCCTCCGCAGAAGCTAGCGCCGAGATGGCGGTAGGCATCTTTCGTTCATGTGGAATCCTCTATGGACAACAGCAGGCTCTGATGGACTTGGCTTACATTCAACATCTTCGAGGCAAGTTCGAATCCGCTTTCTATTTCTTGGAGCAAGCAAAAGAATCCTCTCATGTACTTGGATCCAGTCATGCCGAGGACACCGTTAGTCTGACCGAGATCGAGATGACATCAGAACTCGGCCATCTCAAAGAGGCTCGGAATCAACTTAGGAGGGTTCGCGCCAGCATTGTTGAGAGACAAGGTTATGGTCACTGGGAAAAATACGCTTTTGCCCTGGAAGCATGCTTGGCCCGCAGAGATGGCGATGTTTCTGGGGCGTCAAAGTCGATCCGACTTGGATTTGAGTTGAAAGGCGCTAATCGCAACTCGAGATTGGTGACCGAGCGATTGGGCCTGTTTTCGGTCCTGGATCCGGACCAAGTGCTAGGAGAGGTGTGGCGGTCACGCAAGAATGTCCCGTTCACAGAACAAGATCGTACATTGCTGTTCTACTTTCTCGGTAGAGCCTGCTTTAGCTCGGGAAAGTTGGACAAGGCTGTCTGGTGGGCAAACACCGCCTTGAGGCGTGCTAGTTCGAGTGGTGCAATCCAGATGTTGGCGGCCGAACTTGATGCAGATCGCGAGTTCGATAAGTTTCTCGGAAGCAGAAGGAGCAAACTGCACGGATTGGTGGAAGTTGCGGGCCGGCTGTCCAATATGGCGGCCGCAAAGCCCCCACACGGCACCCCCGTGGCATCATTATTCCGAGGGAAGCAGGGCATGACCCTCAATGTCCTCGGGCCAGCCGAACTCGCGATCGGCGACCTTCGGCTCCCATCCCTTTCCCCTCAAGAGCTGCGACTCCTGGTTCTACTTGTAGAAAGGGGGCATGAGAGAAGCGAGGCCCTGGGCGAGTTGTTTTGGCCAGGGAGTTCGCCAGATAGGCAGATGAGTAGCCTACACACAGCCATCTATCATCTTCGTCGGGCCTTGGGGGGGAATGTCATCAAGTTCGCTAGTGGCCAGTATTGGCTGCTTCATCGAGAAACTGTCAATTATGACGTCCGCGCATTCGTGAATGGAGCGGTTCTGCTAGCCCGTGCAAATCCATCTCGAGTGGATTGGTTTGACACGGCCAGGAAAACCCTCGATATCTACAAAGGGCCTTTCATGGCAGGCCACGACGAAAGGTGGGTGCTCGAAAGACGTGCTGAATTGGAGTCCATCTATATTGACACGGTTGCCAACCTCGCGAGAAACTCAAGAAGCAGAGACAAGGCCGAGGCCGCGCTTCCCTACCTGCGTAAGGCACTCAAGATCGATCCATACCAAGAGACAGTCAATCAGTTGTATGTGAACCTCTTGAATATCTCGGGACGTCAAGTCGCACGCGCGCTCCATGTTCGCCGTTACCATAAGCTGTTGCGTGAGGACCTTGGAATTGACACTACCGAGGCTCTCGGGCAAGATTAGGGTTTGGTGTCAAGCCGGAGAGCTGCGCATAGGCATCTAATACTTTCGACAACTCCTGCTTGGAATCTCCCTGATCGTCCCCTATAATCTGTAAACTGATTGTAAGTCGTGTCAAATCGTTGAGAGCACGTTGAGAATGCGTTCTTCGGTGCGTAGTCTTCTCATGCTCTCTCACATCTGCTAGGCGAGGAACATGGCCAGGCTTGATCCTTCGCTGAAGCATGCCATAACCCCCCCGGCATTTGATGCCAACAAGATCCACCGCGAACGGCTGGTGGACGCCCTGCATGGTGAAATCGCTCGCAAACTGATTGTCATCGCCGCGCCGGCAGGCTATGGCAAGACGACCCTGCTGGCGGATTTCGCCGCGCATACTGATATTCCCGTCTGTTGGGTCGGTCTGACCGAGGCCGACCGTGATGTGATGAGCTTTGCCACAGTGCTGCTGGCATCCTTGAAAAGAGATTCAGACGTCTGAAGAACAGCCTTGATCTCAGGGCATATGCAAATTCATCGCCTGAAGCGCTTGGCGCAGGCGTTTGTCGGGCTAATAAGCCAGAACATCGGTGAGGTCGTTTGCGATTCTGCTGGACGAAGCCGATGTGCTTAACTCGTCGGAGCGAGGGGATAGCTTTCCTGGATGCTTTCCTTGAGCGGCACCACTGATCAAGTGAGTGTAATTGCTGCCGGACGGGAGGTTCTCGAGGTTTCGCTCGGCCAGGCTCATGGCCGAGGGCAGCTCTGGCGGGCTTTGGGCCGCATGACTTGGCGCTGGATGATGACGAACTCTCGCGGATTTGGCAAAGACAGCCTATAGCGAAGAGCTGACCGAAGCGGAGATCACGAGGTACAGGACGAGACCAACGGATGGATCACGGGGGTGATCATGTCCGGCGTGCTTGGGGGGCGGAGTCTCCGGGCGATAGGGGCCAACCCAGGCCGATGGTCTATGAATACTTGGCTTCGGTGGTGCTGAATCGGCAACCAGATGAGCTCCGGCGCTTCATGCTGGACTCATCCGTTCTGCCGGTAATGAGCGTAGAAGCATGCGGAAAGGTGCTTGGCGAACTCGACGCCGCGAATCATCTCGAAAGATTGGTTTCGGAGGGTCTGTTCGTCACAGTCTCTGGCGAGAATCCTCCTGCCTATGAGTACCATCCCCTCTTTCAGGAAATTCTTGCTTGAGACCCGAAAAGCATCCGACCCTCCCTCATTCACCAAGCTTTGTGGCAAGGTTGCTGCTACTTGGACGAAGCAGGACAGGTAGAGCAGGCTGTTGACGTCTATCTCATGGCCGGTGAGCGGATCGTGGCAGGGAGGTTGCGGAAGCGCATGCGGCCGAGCTATACGATGCAGGGAGAAGCGCAACACTTGCCGCCTGGGCCGAAATTTCAAGGTCATTGAGCACGGCAACAGTAAGATCCGCCTCTTGGTGGCGAATAGTCATCTTGATTCCGGAAGGCTTCAAGAGGCAGAAGACATGCTCGTGGGTCTTTTTGACGGAGAATGGCGCCCCCGAGCGATGAAATCGCTTGCAAGAGCTGCGGTCCTGTTGGGAATTGTGGCCTACACGAGGGGGAACGAATTCATATGGCCCGATTGGATTGACAAGGCGAGATTGCACAACGAGAACTCGCATGTCAATGCTGTTCAGATCGATTGCCTTAGATTCAAGTCACTGTATTCATGCGCGCATTGGCCATCTGGAGAACGCCCTCGCGCTCGCCGAACAAGCTGTCTCACTGCTTGGGCGGATGCGGGGGATACCTGTCGGGATTGGCCTTGTCAACTTTGATGACTGTGCAGGTCGCAGCAGGAAAGCTCGGTGCGATGCCCGAGAACTGGGGTCAAAGCTGTGGATGCCGCGTCTTCGTTAGGAGCCCATCTCCCTGCCGCGGTGCCTGAATAATCTTGCAACGATCGAACACTCAGATGGACGAGTTCGAACAGGCACTTGATCACTATGCACAGAGTTCTGAGAGAGCGAAGCTCGCCGGCAGTGATCCTTTCGAGGCGCAAGTGTTCTTGGGACAAGCAGACTTGTTCAACGACCTCGGCCTTGTTCGTCAGTCCGCGGAGCTCTACGGAGCGGCCGTGGATATTCTCAGCCGCGTGAACGAACTTGAATGGACGAGGTACGCATGCATCCAGACCTCCATCTTGCACAGGAGAAATGGTGGAATCCGGACTGCACAGGAGTGGTTGACGCGAGCGCTGGAGTTGGACCGGTCGCAGTCCGATGCGCCCAGGCTTCGAGTCCAAGTTGCGGCCCTAGAGTTGCCGCGTGACGCCGGCAAACGCCATTCGGACACTCAAGCGTGTACTTGAGGACGGTCGCCTGACCCCGGCTGATCATGTTCTGGCTCTGTACTTCCTAGCAAGGGCGGACTTGCTGCGGGCGACGTTGCAGCAGGACGGCGAGATTTCGACCTGGCAATTCAGCAGGCAAACGCAACTGAACTTATCCAGGAGATGGCAGCAGAACTCAGAATTGACCGAGAGATGTTTGAGTTTGGTCTCGAGGCATTGGCTCCAACTACCTCATGGAAGCTCCTCGGAGCGCGCATTGACACGATGACAGCGGTTGCAGGATTTTACGCGGGGACGTGCGGGAAGAGCCCTCAATCTCCCAGGCGGTCTTCCTGCAGAGCCTTGGTCGTGGGCGGATCTTTCTCAAGGGCCGAGAAGTTGAGGAACTGAAACCTCAGGTAAGGGAGTTCCTATTCTTCCTGGTTGACCAAGGAGGGCCGAGCGAGAGCGGCTGGCGGAAACCTTCTGGCCCGAGTTTCGGACCTGGTAGGCAGACCGCCAACATTCATATGGCAGTTTATAGCCTACGAAATGTCGTTCGGGAAGGATTTCATCTGCTTGGACGGGGTTGTGTATTCGCCGTCTTCTGATGTTGATCTCGCATATGATGTCAGGGTTCGAGCGACGGCCAGGGTGGCCCAAGACCTTCCGGTCGGCGACCCAAGGCGCCTGTTTGCCTTCACCGAGGCCATTCGCCAGTATGGGGTCCATTCTTGCTCGAGTCAGAATCCGATTGGGTGGTTGAACGTACGAAGAAATCTCGAAATGCTGTACCTTGACCTGATTTCCCAGCATGCGGACGAGGCCTTGATGCGAGACCAGCCACTTCGAGCGGTGCAGCATCTCCAAGATGCACTCGCGATTGACCCGTATCGCGACGATCTCAACTCAGGTACATTCTGCTCTTGGCCGGCTGAACCGCCGAAGTGAGATAGTCGTCCCACTACCAGAGGTACGTGACTTTGCTTTCGTCCGATCTTGGCCTTGACCCATCGCGAAGAAGTGAGGGATGCCTACTCCAGAATGATCGGCTAGCACTTGCACAGGCGGTTGCCGGAGCGCCTTGTGACAGAATCCGTCTGCTACTGAGTTCATCTCCCGACAACTCAGGCTTGATTTTCGAATGCCGCCATCACGGTTGTCGGCTTCCTGTTCTCTGGCGTAGAGCGAGCGTTGAGTCCCATGAAGTAGAGTATACACAGAGTGGAACTCGGAAATTGGTTCTCTGGAGGTTGCTGAAATGAGAATCAGATAGCGCTTGTTACGGTGGTGGTGGCGGTCACTAGTTCGACCAAGCCGTAAGAAGCAACACTACCACCCATACTTTTCTTAGCTGAAGGGCAGCGCACGAAGGCAAAGCCTTCGGGTTGCCTTTTTGTTTTAACAAACGAAACATGAACGTCTCTAGTTATAGGAGAAACCGAGATGTCTATGCAGGCGCTCAATCAGTTGGTGGCACGTTCGATCGTCGATCCGTCGGTGGCCTTGGCCTTCTCCAACGGCACGGTGACCTCGCTCCTCGAGCATTTCGATTTCAGCGACGAGCTGAAGACTGGCCTGACCGATCTCCACGCGACCAATTTCGCCGAGTTTTCCATTTTGGCCTACCGCACGGTCAAGGCGGTTGAGGAAATCACTCAGCCCCGCATCCAGCTGCCTTCGCCGCTGGAAGGGCTGGTCGATGACCGTGATGAGGCGGCTGGCGACGAGCAGGTTGCATGATTTCCACTGACGCGTGAGGAGCGCCGCTGGTTCGTCAGGAACCTGGCGCAAGGCCTGGCTGACTACACAGGCACCTCGGAACCCCCGGTCCCGGTGGAGGAGATGCTCAAGCATCCGCCGGAGCTCTACCAGAACGACTTCGGGGTGGTCGAGATGTACTCCAGCCTGTGGGACGCCACCTTCGCCCGGCCCCTGACCCAGCGCGGCAACGTCTTCGTGCACGTCAATCTGGACCCGGAGAAGCGGCGATTCGCCCTGGCTCGGGAGACGTTGAGTGCCCTCATCACCAGCAAACAGGGCCGTGCCCTGGGCCTGGCGGATCTGCTGCTTTCGGAACTCCGCGATTCGGCCGAGTGTTTCGCACGTGCCCTGGTGGCGCCGGCCATGATGGTCGAGGCCTACCGGAAGCGGGGCGGCACGCGCGACGATTTCGCCGATGCCTTCGGCATGCCACCCGAAGTCGCTGCCGTCCGTTGGGACGAGGTCGAAACGACCGTCGCATCGATTGAACCAATGCAACACCAACAGTTGAATCGCCTGCAAGAGCCGGCCCATCGAGGGCCGGCCCTTCGTGTCTGCTAAGCTCGATCTTGATGCCCCTACTTTCATGCCGCGGTGGCCTTCGGTTCTCTCCGTGACTGGAGATCAACGTTTGCATCAGTTTGTGAAAATCGGCGTAAGTGACAGCACACTGGCGGGGCTTCGACGGTGCGGCTCCCCGCAGAATGCATCCCGGGCGCCTTCCTGGAAGGCGCCCGGGGGCCCATGAGTGTCCTGGGCAGTCGCTCGCCGAAGGCTAGACGAGCACTTCCTCCGGCACTTGCAGGTCCTTGGTTGCATCCACGAATGTCCTTGGGAACGTCGAAGACAAGATCGGCGCCGATCATCTGGCGGACGTAGTCTTTGACGGTGCTGTCCCAGTATTTCTTGTCGACATAGTAGACGCGGGCGCCGCCCAACTCGTGCTGATACTCGGGCCAAGGATAGGTGTTCTGGGCCATGCCCACGCCCCAGCGCAGCCATCCGTTGTAGCTCTCGTAGGTCGCCCACCATTCCTGGTTGCCGAGGATTTCGAATGCGTAGTAGGCCTTGGCATAGTACATGATGGCGCCGATCCGGCCACCGCGCATCAGAGCCATGGTGTGCAGGCTGATATTGACGTCCTCGTCCATCAGCCGTCCGTTGGCGAAGCCCGCCCACACGCCGTCAATCAACCCGACCAGGGTATAGGGATCCTTCATGCGTTTGCGGTACCAGCCCAGGATTTCGGCGTAAACACGTGCTCCCACGATATCGTAGAAGTCATGGTCGGCTTCCATGACTTGCTTGATGTACGCCATCATCTTGGGCGCTTCTTCGAGGCCGCGCCTCACGAATGTAGAGCGTCCGGCCGTCCTTCAGCGTGATCATGGCGCCCGGCCAGGGCTTGAGATCCATGCTTGGGCCCCGAAGCAGCGGCTCGATTTCCTGGACGTCAATGGTCAGCTGTTCGTGCGAAACCTTTTCCGGCGTTTCAAGTCTCATGACATGCGACTCCTTGTGGGTAAAGGGATGGCGCTGATGCCGATGGCTCAGTTCATATTGGCTTGGTGAGCTTGTCGAGCGACTCGACGTGAGCCGGATCGATGGCGTCTCCGAAGCGGGTCTTGGACATGCCCTCCTTCTGCTTCATCAGTTCTTCGTACCTGTCGTCTTCGACAAATGCCACGCAGCGGCCGATGCTGGCTTCGCCGTCGACGAAACGCCACGGGAAGAAGCCGATGGTGGCGCGTCTGATTGAGGAGCAGGTCGATATCCCCGCCGATGCACTCGGCGTGGATGATGCCGAAGGGGAACATCTCGATATGCATCAGCTGGTACTTGCTGTCATCGAAGAACTGCTCCAGGCTCTTCCCGTGTTTCTTCTGGAAGACCTTCTCGGCCTCCTTCGCCTGGCGGGGCATCCAGGTGCGGATGATGGTGTTCATGGGGTGGTCGGCGCTGCCGCAGTCGACGGCGATCCAGCGCAGTTTCTTGGCTTTGGCCCACTCGGCGAATTCGCGATCGGGACCGGGATGCTTGACCATGTAGCGGATCTCGTCCGCCGTCGGCTGGTCCCAGCCGAAGTGGTGATAGCCCGTG
Source organism: uncultured Chloroflexia bacterium (assembly GCA_963727915.1). GTDB lineage: Bacteria > Chloroflexota > Anaerolineae > Anaerolineales > E44-bin32 > CAWAND01. Next base: position 208,237 of record CAVSID010000002.1, read on the forward strand.
TGGATGATCAGGATGTCGCCCTTCCTTGACCTCGACCCGGTCTTCTACCATCTTGCTGGTGTAGACATCGTAGTCGCCGCAGACGTCACTCAAGTCGACGATGGCGCCCTCGTGCACCAGGTAAGTCCATCTGCAGGGCGGCCATGTCTTTGCCGGGCGTGTAGAAGTGGATTTCCCCGTCGAGATGGGTCCCGAGGTGGTTCGAGTGGGTCAATAACTGGCCGTTGGCCCCATTCGGGGCGAGGCGCTTGAAGTACTTCACCTGCAGCGGTTCGTAGGTCGGCCAGGGCGGCGTGCCGATGCCAAGCGGAATGGTAAGGTCGATGATTTTCATGGCTCTCCTCGGTCGATGTGTGGTGTCCCTTTGCCTGAGCGGATTCAGGTATATGGGGCAGGCTCTACGGACCCTCAGGGCTTCGAAGGCCTCCTTGAAAGGCTCCATCGGGGCACGCAAGATTCCAGCGCCAACCATGCCGACGCCGGGATCCTTGTGGGCAATCCCGGTGTTGATCTTGGGCAGGATCCCGGTCTCCATGACCTTGCGCACGTCGATCCCCAATGGCGTGCCGCGGAAGTTCAGGCCGGAATTGTGAATCCGTCGTGCTCGTCGAAGGTGATCTCGTACATCTCGAGCGTGGTCTCGTAGCGCCATTTGGGGAGTGCCGCCCACGAACTGCGTGATAGCAGGAGCGGCCGCCATGGCGAAACCACCGAAGCCGGCCGTTTCGGTAATCGTGCTGTCACCGATATCCGGATTGGCGTCTTTGGCTTCAAATCCAGGGAAGTAAAGCCCTTCCACTTCGCCGGCGGGGGCCGTGAACCATCGGTCCGGCATCGATCCCATGCGGATGCCGAAATCCGTGCCATTGCGAGCCATGACCGTCACCACGCTGCTGCCGGGGATCCCTTCGGCAGGCTCAAGCATCGCTTTGCCGGCCGGCATGCTCAGGTTGAGGAAGAAATGGTCATTGCGGTCAATGAATTCTATGACCTTGGCCAAATCTTCCTTGTCGGTGTGCGTCCGTGCCAGGGAAGGGCCGATGGCCCGCAAGAAAAGCGAGGTAGCGGCCCGGTTGCGATTGTGGCACTCGTCCCCCATGTGCAGTGCCTGGGCGATGATCGCCTTCAGGTCGATTCCGTCCGGCAGGCTGGCCAGGGCCCGATCCAGGTTGGGATAAAGCACGTCCTCCATCCAGCGCAGGCGCTCGTAGACCTCTTCGCCCATTCCGCCGTAGCGAAGCACCTTTCCCAAGCCCTCGTTCAGCGTGGCAAAGGCGGTGTTGTTGAAGGTCTTGATTCTCGATCAAGAAAGACTGGCATGCGGGGTGAGACGATGCCCGCCATGGGCCCGACGGTGTGGTGATGGTGGCAGGGTGAATATTCGATGTCGCCCGATGCGGCCAGCTCTTCCGCTTCTTCCTCGTCCTTGGCCAGGCCCTCATAGATCAGCGCCCCCATGACGGCGCCCCGCTGTCGGCCCGCACATCCGGTCCCAGTTGATTGGGGGGCCAGCATGGAGGATCATCCGGTCATGCATACCTGGGATGACGTTCGCCGGCGATTCCCATGCCGATCAGGACCGGGCGGCCAGACCGTAATGCGCTGAGTGACCTCGGTGTTGGCGGCTTCGATGTCCACGCCCGGAGTTGGTGTCAGTGCAAGCCGGGCAATGCCGTCGGCGGGGGGCTGCCAGTCAACGTCGACGGTCGGAATGCCTTGGGCTTCAACCGACTCGGCCATGCTGGCCAGGCCGACATTGACGACGGTCAACGGCTTGCCGAAAACATCGTTGATCTTGGATTGGCTCATGATTGCGTCCTTGTGCTTTGTGTCCCAGACCCTATTCCGGAGTGCTGCGTAGCGGCTCATCGGTCATCGGCCGGCGACGATGGCGCCAACCAGGCGGGCGGCTTCGGCATTGCTACCGCAGACGACCACGCCCGGCATCGCGCAGGGTGGTCGCCTGACGGCTCAGCACCTGGGGGTCGCGCCTCGGTGCCGGTGACCGAGGCCACGAAGAGCACCTCTCGCCCCTGAGTCCTTGGATTCCACCCTTGCCTGCTCAATGGCGCCGCGCGAGCTCGCAGGCCGGGTCGTCGTGGGCGCCGAAGCCGATCACCACATCCAGCATGATGACGGCAACGTCCGGGTTCAGCCGCCTCCTGGTGGATGCGGCGCATGCGCAGATCGTTATCGATCATCGGGTGAGGGACGGCCGACCGTGAACTCCTCCTCGCCCAAGATCAACCACACAGTGCTCCCGGCTGCGTGTCGAATCCGGCATCTGAAGTGCCTTGTCGAGTGGCGCGTTCGACCAGACCTGCAGGTCGCCGACCTTGCGCCAGATGACCTGCGACTCGTAGCACAGGGTCCCTCCCGAGAAGAGACCCCGCAGGTAGCGCTGTTCCGGCGCCAACATGGCTGCCAGCTCCTTGGCCCGCTGTTGGGTTGTCGCAGCTTCCTGCTTCGAGCAGAAGTCTGCCAGGTCGGGCACGTCCCCCCCGGCCAGCCGGGCGGCCAGCAAAGCCGCTTCCTGGAGCGTCGACACAACCGTGGCGTTCGCCGGAATTCCGTCTTCGAGACGGCCGCCCAGGAAGGCATACGACAGTCGGCTTCTTCGAGACGCCAACCTGCTTCAGAACCAGCATGGGCGACGTCATCAGCCGGCGGTTTGCTGATCAGCACGATGACCTGGTGTCTGCTGATCTGCTTGAAGCGACTTGAGTGCCTCCAGCATCATGATTCCACCCACGTCCCGGCTCAGATCGCGCCCCCCAACGCCCAGGCCCTGGGTGATCCCCACGCCGTGTTTGGCGAGCAGCGTGCTGACTTCCTGGCAGGCCCGTGCCGGCGGCGGAGACGATCCCGACGGGACCCTGTGGGGACGACGTTGGCGAACCCCAGGGCGACGCCGTTGAGAATGGTCGTCCCGGCGCCTGGCCCCATCAGGAGCAGTCCGTGATCTCGGGCGTAGCGTCTTGAGGGCGATCTCATCCTGCGAGGTCGACGTTGTCGCTGAAGAGGAGGACATGGAGCCCACGACGCAGGGCTTCCCAGGCTTCTCCGGCGGCGTAGCGGCCGGCGACAGAGACCACGCATACGTTGGCATCAGGACGCGTCTTGACGGCGCTGCGGATGGTCTTGGGGCGAAAGCCGGCGCTCTCTTCGACGGCCGCCTTCTTCTGCAGCAGATTTTCTGCTTCCGCCAGTGCGGCGTCCCCCGCACCATCATCGGCCTGGACGGCGATGACAAGATCGTTCGGCGAGGCTGCCTTGGCTTCCGGGCCGAGCAGTCCACTCTGCTCGAGGATGCTCTTGTTGGCGTCGGTGGCCATGACCACCGCTGCGTCCTTGACGCCGGGAAGCTTGGCGAGCTCCCTGGCGACCAACATGAGCGAGACGGAATCGTGGTACTGGCTGGGTTTGACGAGGGTTCGAAGTGTCAACGCACTTGCCTCACTTTGTGATTAGAGGACGGCTCCTGAAAGCAGGGCGAGGACAACGCCGCCGGCGACGACACTGCCCAGCTGGCCGGCCGTGTTGGCCCCCATGGCGTGCATGAGGAGGAAGTTCTCGAAGTCGTATTCCTGGCCCATCCGCTGGACGATTCGGGCGGACATCGGGAAGGCACTGATGCCGGCCGCGCCGATCAGCGGGTTGAACTTGTGATGGCTGAGGACATACATGAGCTTTCCAAACAGCACGCCTCCGGCCGTGTCGAGCACGAAGGCCAACAGGCCCATGCCAAGAATGAGGAGGGTGTCCATCTGGATGAAGCTCTGGCCGGTCATTGTGCTTCCGATCACCAGACCGAGGAAGATGGTGGTGACATTGGCGATTTCATTTTGCGCCGACTTGCTGAGTCTTTCGACAACGCCCGACTCGCGCATGAGATTGCCGAACATCAACGCTGCGATAAGCGGCGAAGCGACGGGCGCCAGGAGCGAGATCAGGACCGTCACCACGATCGGGAACAGGATGCGGACGGTGCGAGAGACTTGTTTTCAGTATAGGGCAGACGAACTTTGCGTTCGGCGTCGGTGGTCAGAAGACGCATGATCGGCGGTTGGATGATCGGCACCAGCGACATGTAGCTGTATGCGGCCACGGCGATCGGCCCCAGCAGGTGCGGCGCGAGCTTGGTGGAAACGTAGATTGCCGTGGGCCCGTCGATGGCGCCGATGATGCCGATCGATGCGGATTCGTTGAGGTTGAACCCGAGCGCCAGGGCCAGCATCAACGTGCCGAAGATGCCGAACTGCCCGGCCGCTCCAAGCAGGGCCATCTTGGGGTTCTCCAGCAGCGGCCCGAAGTCGGTCATGGCGCCGACGCCGATGAAGATCAACAGGGGGAACAGCTCCGTCTGGATGCCGGCCTTGTACAGGACGCCGAGCATGCCGCCTGCCTCGGCGATTCCGGTGAGCGGCAGGTTGGTCAGGATGGCGCCAAAGCCGATGGGCAGAAGCAGCACCGGCTCGTAGTCCTTGGCAATGGCAAGATAGATCAGGATGCCCCCGACCGCCATCATCACCAGCGACTGCCAGGTGAGGTGGAGCGGGGCTTGGATGAGCGGGAGAAGACGTGTCAGGTCCATGCCACTCACTCGAAGCTGAATAACAGTTCGCCGTGCACGACGACCTGGCCTTCGGACACGTGTACAGCGGAAATGACGCCTTCGCGGGGCGATCGGATGATGCTCTTCATCTTCATCGCTTCAAGGGCGCACAGCGGCTGCCCGACCTCACCATTTCGCCGGCGGACACCGCGATATCCAGGATGTTTCCCGGCATCGGCGAGCGGATCTCTCTGTGCCGAGTAGCCGGGCGCGGCGACTGACGGAGAGGGCGCCATGACCTGCGGGGAGGAAGGGACGGAGCGCGGCTGACGCCCCGGACAGCGACTGGGGCGGCTTCGATGCCGTCGTCAAGCGTGACCTGGTAGGCGTTGCCGTTCAACCCGCACCTCGAGGGGGGACTGGTCCAAATCGTCAATCTCGATGTGGTACGTCTTCCCGTTGAGCTGCAAAGTGAGGTTTCTGGCAGCCAGACGAAGGAGTCATTACCGATTCCTTCCATTGGCGTACTTGCGCGTGGGGGGCGCATCTGAAGTCTGGGGGCCCTGCCACCAGCGACCCGGCCCGGCCTCCAAAGCGCTGCCCAAGGGTGGACGAACGTCGTTCGCGTGTTCTGAGGACAAGGACGGCGGCTGCGATGGCAGCCACGGCTTCTTCATCGACGTCGCTGGGAGCACCGGCCACAGATCCGGGCATGCTTGGGAGGGCCGGCAAGGGGTTGAAGAGTCTCTGCAGTATGACGATGGTCAGAATCAGCATCCCCAGGGCCAGGAACGTAAGCATCAGCCCCAGCAAGCTGATAAGCAGGCCTTGTTGGATGACGGTCACCGGCGCCTCCGGATCACAATGGCATTGTGCCGTGCTTGCGCGGGATGCGTTGGCTGCGCTTGTCGCGCACGAGCTCAAGCCCGGCGATCAACCGAGCTCGGGTTTCAGACGGAAGGATGACATCGTCAACATGCCCGCTTGAAGCCGCCCGGTAGGGCTTCGAAAAAGTATCCCGGAAGGACCGCACCAGTTGGTCGCGCTCAGCTTCCGCCCGATCTCCTAGGGCTTTGAGCTCCTTGCCGTAAAGAATGTTGACAGCACCCTCGGCACCCATCACGGCGATTTCTGCCGTGGGCCAGGCGAAGACAAAGTCGGTGTGGATGTATTTGCTGCTCATAACGATATAGGCGCCGCCGTAGGCTTTGCGCGTGACCACTGCCAGTTTGGGCACAGTTGCCTCGGAGTAGGCATAGACGATCTTGGCGCCGTGGCGGATGATTCCGCCGTGCTCTTGGGCCACGCCGGGCAGGAAGCCTGGCGAGTCGACAAACGTGATCAATGGGAAGTTGAAGGCGTCACAGAAGCGAATGAAGCGGGCCATCTTGTCGGCGGCATTGATATCAATCACGCCAGCCAGAGTCATCGGCTGCTGGGCGACGATGCCGACCGCTGAGCCATGCAGGCGAGCGAACCCAACGATGGCATTGGCAGCGAAGTCCGGCCTGAACCTCAAAGAATGACCCCAGGTCGAACACCCGGTTGATGACGTCCTTCATGTCATAGGCTTCGCTTGGATCGATGGGGACGATAGTGTCCAACTCAGCATCCGCTCGCCAGGGATCGTCTGTTGGTTCGACGGCAGGGGGTGGTTCGGTATTGTTGGAAGGCAGGTAGGAAATCAGCTTGCGCGTCGTGGCGATGGCTGCGGTTTCGTCGGGGGCGATGAAATGCGCCACGCCGCTCACGGCGCCGTGCGTGATTGCGCCGCCCAGTGTCTCGAGGTCCACTTGCTCCCCGGTGACGGTCTTGATCACCTCAGGGCCGGTGATGAACATATGGCTCAGCCCTTGGGTCATGATGACGAAATCGGTCAGGGCGGGCGAGTAGACAGATCCGCCGGCGCAAGGCCCGAGCATGACACTGATCTGGGGGACGACTCCGGACGCTTGCGTGTTTCGCCAGAAGAGCTCTGAGTACCCTGCCAGGCTATAAACGCCCTCCTGAATCCGCGCCCCAACCGAGTCATTCAAGCCGACTCACTGGGGCGCCGGATTCGAGCGCCAGGTCCATGATCTTGGCGATCTTCTGGCCGGCGACCTCGGAGTAGGATCCGCCCAGCACGGTGAATTCCTGCGCGAACACGCACACGGTACGGCCATCGATCTTTCCGAAACCGGTTACGACGCTATCGCCCGGGAAGTTCTTCTCGGACAGGCCGAAGTCCGTGTGCCGGTGTCTCGCATAGCGATCTACTTCCTGAAAGGTGTTGGGGTCCAGCAGCAAGGCCACACGTTCGCGTGCGGTCAACTTTCCCTTTTCGTGCTGGGCATCGATGCGCTCTTCCCCGCCAGCCAGGGCAGCTTCACGGCGTGCCTGGATCAATTCTTCGGCCAGCTCGGCATGGGTCGGCGGCGAACCCGCACCCGTTGTCTTGTGATTGTCGTCTGCCGGAGCCTGGAGATGATCCACTATGCGGCCTCCCTGAGCAACAAGCCTCTGGGCTAGTTTGCCCGTCGGTCACAATGCAGCGTTGGACTCCCGGGCCCGCCACCCGTCGCTATGAGCGTATGCAAGCCAAGGCGCACGCACAGCCGACGATTGTCACCGTTTTGCCGTTCAAGTTTCCGCTTTCGGCGTCTTCGAAGTACACGATTGTGAAAAAAGGCGCAATTGGGTCAACACCTCAAAGCCCGCCAGCCGGCCAAAGCCCAGATGTGGCCAAATCCGCCATCAGGTCGGTTTCCACAGGGCGGCCGTGGCTGATCACGTGGCGTGGGGCGGCATGTGATCTCAGCGCCTCGAGCACATTGGGCGCTTCCAGCACGACGAGATTGGCGGGAGCACCCACCTCCAGCTTGAACTCCAAGATGCCCATGGCTTGGGCGGCCCGGACCGTGACCATGTCGTACAGCGTTTCCATGTCCTCTTTGGTGGTCATCCACAGGAGGTGGGACGCTAGGAAGGCGACCTCGAGCATGTTGTTTCTGCCGTACGGATAGTAGGCGTCGGAAATGTCGTCTTGGCCAAGGCACACCAGGCAACCCTCATCCAGAAGTTCACGAACCCTGGCGTGCATCGGCCCGGTGTGCGGATCGGTGACGACGCCCATCTTCGCCTGCTTGAGCAGGGCGGCAATCTTCTGAAGATAGGGCTTGGGATATAGCTGCATAGCCCGGCCGTGGTGGGCAAGGGTGCGCCCCTGCCAGCCGCGCTGGATGGCTTCGACGGCCATCATCTCCAGGGTTCGCAGCCCGGGGTCGCCGGCATCGTCGACCAGCATTGAGACGTCGGCGTCATGGGCGGCGGCCAGATCGAAGATCTGCGACACGTGCTGCTGCATGTCAACGTCGGTGTATTCGATCCAGGGTATGCCGCCTGCCACGTCCGCGCCGAGGGCCATCGCTTGCGACATAAGCTCAAGCGCACCCGGCTCCCGCGCAAGGCCGTCCTGCGCGAAGGCCACGACCTGGATTTCGACGATGCCCTCGAACTCCTCGCGCGCCCGGATCAGGGCTTTGACGCCCTCCAGCTTGGCTTTAGAGTCTACGTCGGCAAAGGCACGAATGTGCGTGCCTCCGAACAGGGCCGACAAGGCCACCGCGCGGCGCACATTCTCAATTATCCAGCCTTCCTCGTAACGTTCTTTGACCCGCGCTGCCAGCTCGATGGCGTTCATGGCCTTGCCCATGCCGCCACCGTGGTAGTCCTTCATGGCTTCTTCGTCCATCATCTCTAACGTGTACACCTTGCACAGGTGGAGATGGGGATTGACGAAGGACTCGGTAACCAGGCCACCGCCGGCGTCGATCTCGAGCACGCCATGGCCGTCGAGCCTGCGCTCGACGGCCATGATCATTCCTTGTGTGATGCCGATGTCGCTGGCCTGACCCGGTTTGGACCGGAGCGCTGCGTTGCGGATCAGGATGTCAAAAGCATCTGACATCTCGGCCTCCCTGGGCAGGCTACGGTTACTCGATCAGACCGCTGTCGACCATGGCCAGGTAGACCTTCTCGGACGAGAAGGGCGGCTCAGAGATGCGGATGCCGAGTGCGTCGGCGATAGCGTTGGCGATGGCCGGAATAGTCGGCACCATGGGGTGTTCACCGATACCACGCGCTCCGAACGGTCCGTCGTCCTGCGGGACCTCGACGATGATGGCCTCGATTTGGTCAGGTGTGTCGACCGTCGTGGCAATTCGGTAGTCGACGAAGCTTGGATTGCGGACATGTCCGCCTTCGAGTTTCAGTGCCTCGAAAAGAGCTGTGCTCATCCCCTGGACAAGGCCGCCTTCCATTTGGGCGCGAACTTGGTCGGGGTTGATGGCCTTGCCCATGTCGAAGGCAGCAACGCCCCGAAGGACCTCTACGCGACCGGTTTCCATATCGACCTCAACCTCGACAGCTTGGGCGCCGGTTGTGTAGTGGACAACCGCTCGTTCACCCTGGCCGGTGTCGGGGTCGAGACCGGTCACATAAGTCGGCATGAACCGCCCGCGTCCAACGACGGGGCCGCCGATCCAGCCACTATCGCCTTCCTTGGGAAGCCCATAAATGACGACGTCCTTCAACGACATGGCTTCTTCGGACTTGTAGGAAATGACCTCGCCGTTGACGATATCCAAGTCCGCGGGATCCTCTTCCCATGCCTCGGCCACCAGGTCGATGATCTGCTTGCGGGCGTCCTTGGCGGCGTTGACGATGGCGTTGCCCATGCTCCATGTGAGTCGGCTGGCGACCGTCTGCCACTCGTAGGGGCTGTACTTGGTGTCGACAGGGGACGCAATCCGGACCCAGTCGAAGGGGACGCCAAGCGTTGCTGCCGCCATCTGAGCCGCCACGGTGAAGGTGCCTTGTCCAATCTCCTGCCCGCCGAGACCGACGTTCAGGGTCCCGTCCTCACGCAGCTCCACCCAGGCGCTTGAACCCGCATTGGGCGGCATGGCCGGCGCCTTCCACATCAGGGCCAGGCCCTTGCCGCGGCGCTTGTTCGGACCGCTCGGCTCCGACTTGTGGCCCCAGCCAATGGCTTCGGCCGCCTTGTCCAAGCATTGAGGGAGCCCGGTGGGATGCATTCGGCTGCCGGTCACCAGAATGGAGCCCTCTTTCAGACAGTTGATGCGCCTGAACGCAACGGGGTCGATTCCGATTTCAAGGGCGAGCTCGTCGATGCACTGTTCGATGCCTGCGTGCATCTCGGGCATCCCAAACCCCCGGAACGGTCCGCCCACCGGATGGTTCGTGTAAACACAGTAGCTGTCGGTCTTGACGTTGGGGACCTCGTAGGGGCCGGTGCTGCTATAGCCTGCGGCGCGGGTGACGTTGACACCGTATTCGGTGTAGGCGCCGCCATCCCAATAGAACTTGTTCTCCATGGCGAGGAGCTTGCCGTCAGTATCACATCCCAGTTTGATCTCGGCGACGAGACCCTGGCGCACAAATGCGGTGTAGAACTCTTCCTCGCGTGTCAGCTTGAGTTTGACCGGGTGACCTTCGACATTGAGTGCCATCACCACCGCCAGGGCCTCCATGGTCACGCCGGCCTTGGCGCCAAATCCGCCTCCCACGTAGTGTCCGATCACCCGAACGTCGCTTTGCGACTTGCCAAGCGCCTTGGCGATAAGATTGCGCTGGGCGAAGGGTGACTGGGTCGAGCTCCACAGAGTGACGGTCCCGTCCTGATCAGCGCGGGCGATGGCGGTGTGCGGTTCCAGCGGGACGTGCTGAACGTGGGGGATACGGTAGGTCCGCTCGACGACAGCCGCACATTCCTTCCAGGCCTTCTCTGTGTCGCCCTTGCGAATCTTGAAATGGTTGGAAATGTTGGTACCGGCCTTGGGGAATATGAAGTTGGCAACCACATAGTCGCCCAGGTCGGGATGGATCAGCGGGGCGTCTGCGGTGGCCCCGAAGACCGGGTCGAGGACGGGCTCGAGCTCCTCGTATTCGATGTCTATCAGAGCAAGAGCCTGCTCGGCGATGTCTTCGGTGGTGGCGACGATGCCCACCACGGGATCGCCAACGTAGCGAACCCGATCGCGGCAGAAGATGTGCCGGTCCTGAAGGTAGAGGCCGAGGTACCCGGGATAATCCGCGCCCGTGACGACAGCGCGAACGCCTGGGAAGGCCTCTGCCTTGGATGTGTCGATGGATTTGATCAGCGCGTGGGGATGCGGGCTGCGAACGACGCGTCCATGGAGCAGACCTGGCCCGAATTGGATGTCGTCGGTGAAAGTCGCAGCGCCAGTGAGCTTCTGATTCGCATCCACCCGTGGAGCATTGTCGCCCACCGGACTGGTCGAAGTGTGCGATGTAAGTGTATTTTCCATGCTTTTGACCATCATGACCTTCCTGGAGATGTCCGCCCGGTTCTTGAGCATGCCAACGGTGGAACCGGTATCAAACCTTGGCTTCTGCACGGGTTCTGGCGGATTTGCGAACGGCCTTAATGATGCTGAGGTAGCCGGTGCAGCGGCACAAGTTGCCCACCAAGGCTTCTCGTATTTCGGCATCGGTGGGATCTGGGTTGCGGTCGAGCAGAGCCCGTGTCGAAACGAGCACCCCAGGCGTGCAGAAACCGCACTGCACGGCCGAGGTCTCGATGAAAGCCTCCTGAATGGGGTCGAGTTGGCTGTCTTGGGCCAGGTTTTCCACGGTCTCGATGCGGGCACCGTCGCATTCAGCAGCCAGCACCATGCAGCTGTTGACCGGTTCGCCGTCCAACATGACTGTGCACGCGCCGCATTCACCGGCTGCGCAGCCGTTCTTTGTGCCCGTCAGAGCCAGGGTCTCGCGCAGCATCTGGAGCAGGGTGAAGTGCGAAGGCACCGTGACGGTGGTGGTAGCGCCATTGACGGTAAGGTTCAGGGTATGTTGGGCCATGGTTGTGTCAACCTCGCTGTGGGCCGGTCAAGGGCAAAGGGCTCCGGCCGGTGGGCAGATACCGATCAGGTCAGGTCGGCCAGGACCGCTGTGACGGCCTGGCGGGTGAGATTGCGGACCATCAAGCGGCGGTAGCGGGCGCTGCCGCGGACATCATCGATGGGGGAACTCGCCAGCATGGCCGACTCAGCCGCGCGTGCAATCACCGACTTGTCAAGCGGGCCTTCGGCCAGCAGCCTCTCCGCTTCACCCGGAATAAGCGGCGTAGGAGCCACAGCGGCCAACGCAAGCCGGAAACGGAACCCGGAGGCAGTTTCGGAGTCCGGATAGCCCATGGCCGTCACCCCAACGATGGCCAGATCGCTGAGCCGATTGCGGCCGAGCTTGAGATAACGCCCGGCGTGTCCCGCCGGCGGCACAGGCAGGCGGATGGCTAGGGCGATGTCGCCGGGAGCCAGCACGGTCTGCCCCGGGCCCTTGAAGAAGGTCCGCAGGGGTTCCTCGCGCCGGCCGGTAGGTCCGTGGACGATCAGGATGCCATCGTAGACGAGGCAGGCGCCGATGGTGTCGCCGGCCGGTGAGGCGTTGCAGATGTTGCCCACCACGGTGGCGCGGTTTCGCAGCTGATAGGCGGCAACCGACCTGGCTGCTTGAGCCAGCACGGGGTAGTGCTCCTGGACAAATTCGGAGCTGATCAGGGCGTTCATGGGAACGCCCGCCCCCATCAGCAGGCCGAGCTTGGTGTCGTAAGTGAGGTCGGATGTGCCATCGAGGTGCTTAACGTCGACCAGATAGCGGTCGGTCCAAACACCGTCTCGCATGCGCACGAAGGTATCGGTACCGCCCAAGAACGGTCGTGCTTCACCCGCGTGTTCCGCCAGAAACTGTGACGCTTCGGCGAGCGAGCCAGGCCGGATGTAGTCGAATTCAGGGAGGCCAGGATGAGCGTCGGCCATGGTTCACCTCTTCATGGAAGAGCGGAGCCCCTGCTTGTCCGGCGTCCTTGGCTCCGCCAAAATGATCAACTCCTGGGGGGCCTCGGCCCCCCAGGAGTGCTCGATCGTACGGTCTAGTAGTTGATGTTCTCGCGGTCTTTCACGCCAAACATAGAAGGCGGAAGGACCAGGAACAGCAGCTGCAACAGGATGCCGACGATGGCCGCGAACACGATCGCCGGGATCCCGTTCGGGAAGATTACCGGGATGTTGAACGGGAAGAGACCGTCCTGCAACGCCAGGTTGCCGCCGATGCCGGTGATCAACACCGTGGCGCCGATGGCCAATTGGCGCGGCTCGAACAGGTTGACCCTTTCGGACTGGATGAGGGCCACGCCCTGCATCCCGATGACGCCGAAGAGGTAAATGGACAGTCCGCCGATGACCGCTGTGGGGACGGTGTTGATCAGAGCTGCCAGCTTCCCGATGAAGCCAAGGAAGATGGCGATGATCCCCGCCGCCATCAGCACCGGGACCGAGTAGTTCCGGGTGATGGCCATCAGGCTGTTGTTTTCACCGTAGTTGGTGCCGGCACAACCTCCGAGCAAGCCGACGATCAGGTCATCGCTTCCGTCAGCGACCAGGTTGAGGCCGATGAGGTTCTTGATTTCGAGCGCCGGCTTCTTGACTTCTTTGGCCAGCTGGTCAATGTACAGGCTCATCTGGTACAGGTGAGCTGTGCTCTCCGGGATCGTGGCGATGGCGATCAAGGAGATGCTGACCACGACGGCCCAGGCATTGGGATCCGTGAAGGCGGGGAAGGTGATGTTCGGGACCCGCAGCCAGGCCGATTGAGATATCAGGCTGAAGTCGACCAACCCCAGGGGGATGGCGACCAGATAGCCCACGACGGCCCCGTAGAGAATGGGGAGCATCCCCCAGACACCCTTGCCTGAAAGGTAGACGGAGAAAGCGACCGTGACCAACAGGGTCAACAGTGCCACACCCCAGTGCGCGCCGGCTTCACCCAGGGCAGCTCCGGCCAACGCAACACCGATGGTAATGGCGACCGTGCCCGTAAGGACAGGCGGTAGGACTTTATCCAGGGCATCCTTGCCGACTCGCATGATGAGGAACCCGACCAGGATCTCGAGGACAGCCGTGCCGATGATACCGACCTGGACCAGCCGGACGCCCTCTGGGCAGTAGAACGTGGCTGGGTTGCCAAAGCAGTCGGAAGCATACAAGGTCATAACGGTAACGACGACAGTGATGTAGCTGAAGCTGGAGCCGTAGTACATCGGAATGCGTCGCCCCGACACGAACAGAGCCACGATGGTTCCGATACCGCTGGCCAACAGCGTCACGCCTACGTCGAACTTGGTGAGAATGGCCACCAGCACGGTCGCCGGGAACATGGTCAGCACCTGCTGGAAGCCAAGGCTGAGCATGGCGCCTATGGGCGGCGTGTCGTACGGCATGTACCCGAAGACTGGTTGCTTCTCCTGGTCCATGGGCTGGCTAGATGTAGCCATCTTGTATCTCCTTAAATGCGATATGCAATCAAGTGCGTGGCTTGGTGAGCCTTACGGCTGCTCGTCTCTTGAAGGAGCGCCGGGCTCCTGAGAGGGGAAGTGCACACGGATGCACCGGATGGGGTCAGAGGCCCTTTGAGCAAGGGCGTATCCGCAGTTGTCACTTCTTGGCGACCCATGAGGGCGAGGCACTCTCTCCCAAATCGCCGTAGCCTCGCCTCCGGCTCTTCCCTCAAGGGCTGGACGCGGTCCCCAGACCACCTCCTTTCCCTGCTTTGAGACGACCGCAGGCCGCTCCGCTGCGGTGATGAGGTGCGCCTACCGCTCTCGTCTGAGCTCCCCGGCCGCTGGCATAATGCGGCGCGCCAGACGGCAGGAGCGGTCGAATCCGCATCCCATCGGCAAAGATGAGTTCAAAATGACGACTCCACAATAAATGACCACCGCCTGGGTTCAAGTGACAAGACGCGCCTCCGCCCACGCTGGATGTCACCTGGCGAAAGGATCGATATTGGGCGGACCTTTCCGGTGCGACGACCCGATGTGACGTGATGGGGCTTTGTGAAGAGTTTCACAAACTCGGGGGATCGTTCGCGTCTAGTTTCGGAAGGCGAGCACGATGCCGGCGAGCACAAGCAAGACGCCCAAGGCGATCAGGATGATATTGGCAGGGCGCAGAGCGGCCAGACGCTGCGCCAGGCCGGCGACGGGTGTGGAGGCGGCGGTGGCGGGAGGAGTGACCGAGCTAAGTTGGAGACTTGGCTCGGGGGTGGCGGGCGAGACGACGGCCTGGGTCGGTGTTGTCGTCCCCGTTGGTGAAGGGCTGGTGGTGGGCGTCCAGCTCGGCGCGACGATGATCTTGTCGCCCTCGTGAAGGACGGAAGCCGATGTTAGCCCGTTGAGGGTCATGAGTGTGTCTAGGTCGACCCCGTAGATGGCAGCAATCGTCCAAAGACTTTGACCCGGTCCCACGACATGCACCAACGATCCATTGGGGAGGGTGGTGGCTTTGACGAGTGGTGCGGCCGGAGGAGCCAGGGGTTGCGCCGGTTGGGGGTTGGGCGCCTGACCCGGCTGGTAGCTGCCGCCGGCAACGTAGCCTGCCATCAACGTGTAGCGCCAGATACCGCCTGACTCTCCGGCGCCGGCGCCGACGTTCACGTAGTTGGGCCCCAACATGGTGTTTAAGTGCGGCGCGTCGCCCGTCCACCATTGGACGGCCTGGCTTGGGGACAGGCCAGTTCCATCGACGATGTTTTCCGAGATGAAGATGGTCGCTCCTCCGCCGTAGCCGGCTGCTGCGGCGCGCTGCTTTGGCGTAGAGCCATCCGGGCCGGTGTGGGTTGTGGCCCCGACGGCTATGCGCCAGTCGTTTTGTCGTGCGGCGACGGTCATCAAAATAGGATCGGCCACGTAGGCCGGCAATCCGCTGGAGGCACGCAGCGCGTTGACTTCAGCGATCAGCTGGGCAGCGCGCGAGGCATCGTTTGCCCCCGGAAACGGCTGGACCGATGCCGTCAACAAGACCAGGCAGGCCAGGGCCATGCCCGCAACGATGGCCCGGGCGAGGATGGGGTGAGGCTTGTCCTGGAAACGGAGGTCGCTGCGCATGGCAATCAGATTATCCCACACGCACCGGCACACGCACTCGAGCAGATGGAGTCAGACCAAAACAGCAAACAGCAAGGCGCCGAGCAGTCTAAGCGCCGCGCCCACGAACAATGTCTGTTGCATACCCAACGTGGCTGCCACGACCGGACCGGCGAGCGAACCACCGAGGATGCCCACATTCAAGATGAGGTTGTAGGCCGCCATGTGGGCCGGCATTTCGTCCTTTGGGGTCCGATCCATCAGATGGTTCAGCAAGGCGCCGTTCAGAATAGCCCAAACGCCGCCCCCGACCGTAGACGCCACCAGAAACAGGGTGTCCGATGTGGCCAGGCCCAGAAGCAAAGGGTACAGGCCGTAAAGCAAAGAACCGGTGATAAGCACACGCCGATGCCCGGCGACGGCGCTGAGCCATCCAAGCGGCAGCGAAGCCATGAGCATGGCTGCATAGAACAGGGCGTTCCCGACGCTGATGACGCTGTCGGAGAGATTTAGGCTGGAAACCCATACGAGAGGAAAGAGGGGGATGCAGAAGTACTGCGCCGCATGAAAGAAGAGATAGGCGATGAGTACCTTGCGGTACGGGCCGCGCAAGATGTCTGGACCAATTAGCCTGTGTCGCGCCCGGGCGAGGTAGCGAAGACCCGACGCCGGGCGAATGGCGTCCATGAAGCGCATCATTCCCGGGCGGGCGGCGTCGTTGAGCGGTCTCGGGTCCACGGCGGGCGGCGCCCCGCCGGTTCCCAAAGGTGATAGCCGTCCCAAGTGGAAACTACTCATTGCGGCGCCCAAAACGCCGAGAGCGAAGACCGTTTGAAAGTTGGATGGGAAGCTGATCCGATCCAGGATCAGCCCGGACACCAAGGAGGTAGTCAGGATCGTCAGCGCCAGTAGAGCATTCCGGCGTCCGACAACATGTCCCCGCCACTCCGGCGGCACGACGTCCGCAAACGTAGCGTTGAAGGCAATGGCCAAGAATGTGCCTGGGATCGACATCAGCGCTGTCAGTCCGATCAGAGCCCAGATTTCCCCATCGGCAGCGAACAGCCAGGGGAGGGGAATGAGTAGCAAGTAAGCAGATCGGTTCCACAGGGAAGAGACGAAGGTAGCGCGCAGGACGGGGCGGCTCTGGAGCCACGCGCCTGCAGGGAGGGAGACGGCCAAATTGATCGAGCGCGGGGCCAGCGCTGATCAGCCCGAGCTGGAAGGCGTCTGCACCGAGGCGGGCGGCGTAAACATTGAGAAAAGCAAGCGTGCTGCCTGAGAGGACGCCGAACCAGGCCACGTCCGCGTACAGATGCCGGAAGTTGGCATGGCGTTGGGCGTCGGCGGTGGTGGCGTTGGTCATTTGGGAGCGGTCGGCGTGTTGGCGAAGTCAGCCCATCGGCTGGATCGGCGAGGAGGATAACACGTCGATCGCGAAATGCAAGGCATTTGCACAACCGAGTCCGGGTGTGGGCTGTCGCCGAAATCGACTACCATATTGAGGAGTCTCTTCGCCAAGGCGGGCAGGCCAGCCCAGCGGAATTTTCGGAAAGCCAGGCTTTGTGAGGCGGCCGAGGTGAGAAGCGGCATGTTTTCGGCGGCACAAACTATCTTCCAATTCAGCCGTCCTCACACCATAGTGGGGACGATTCTCAGCCTGGTTGGATTGAGCGCTATCGCTTCGGTCGAGCCAGGCGTGTCGTTCTCTGTCGTGCGGCTTGCGTGGGCGATCGTGAGTGCGCTGGGTGTGAACGTGTTTATCGTCGGTCTTAATCAGATCACCGACATACCCATCGATCGCATCAACAAGCCCGAGCTGCCTCTGGCATCGGGTGAGATGGACTTGGCCGCTGCTTGGTCGGTGACGATCCTCGGCCTGCTGACGGCGCTGCTGGTGGCAGCATCGCAAGGGCTCTTCCTGCTGGCGGCGATCTTGCTGGCAGCCATGATTGGGTCAATCTACTCGCTGGAACCCATACGGATCAAGCGATTCCCGTTCTGGGCCGGGGCCAGCATCGCCTCCGTTCGAGGGGTGGTTGTCAACCTGCTGATCTTTCTGCATTTTTCGACAGGCGCGGCTTCGCAAGGCGAGATCCCTCCCAAGATCTGGGTCCTTACGGGGGCAGTGCTGGGACTGAGTTTGGTGATCGCATGGTACAAGGATATCCCTGACATGGCTGGCGATCGCCGCTACGGGATCTGGACGTTCTCGGCACGTTTGGGGGCCCGCCGCGTCGTCCAGTTGGGCGCGTTGCTGCTCGCCGGCGTGTATCTGGCAGTGGTAGCCGCAGGCTGGCTTGGGCTGCCGGGGGTCAATCCTGCCGTGCTCATGGCTAGCCATCTGGTCTTGCTGGGGGTCTTTCTGACCGCAACCCGCAGGGTGGATTTGACAAATCCTGCCTCAGTCCGATCGTTCTACATGTTCGTCTGGGGGCTCTTCTTCGCCGAATATCTGGCCTTCCCTGCGGCCTGTCTGTTAGCCTGAGCTGACTCGACGCACCGGCTGTCTGTCGAGACCAATCTCTGTCCGTGGGAGAACAGAAGACGCCGGCGGTACAATGGCACGTCACGACGGCGACGGCTGACAACGGGAGGACCGCATGACCGACGCATCCGATCTTGATGGGCTGACAAAGCTGGGAAGAAGCAAGGCCCAACCCAGCAAGAGCCTGGAGGCATTCCCCAATCACCACCCCGACCGGGACTACATCGTCCGCCTGGAGACGGACGAGTTTACGTGTGTGTGCCCAGCCACGGGGCAGCCAGATTTTGCGCACATCCTTGTGGAGTACGTTCCTGACCAAAAGGTGGTCGAATCCAAGTCATTCAAACTCTATCTCTGGTCCTATCGGGATGAGGGGGTCTTCCACGAGCATGTTGTGAACACGATCTTAGACGACCTGGTCGCAGCGCTGGAACCCAGATGGTGCCGGGTGCAAGGCATATTCAATGCTCGCGGCGGGATTGGGATCAGTGTGGAGGCCGAGCATGGGCGGCGGCCGGGGAAGGGAGCGTGACCGCCAAGTACTTTCACGTTCTGGTCGCCCTTTTTGCTACCACCCTGGTCATTTCCAATATCATGGCCGTCAAGCTGGTGCATGTTTTGGGGCTGTACCTTCCGGCTGCGGTCATTCTGTTTCCTGTGACATATATCTTCGGGGACGTGCTCACCGAAGTCTATGGCTACGCGCGCGCAGACAGGCGATTTGGATCGGGTTTGGCTGCAACCTGGTGGCCGTTGCGGCTCTCACGGCCGGCGGCTGGCTCCCGGCCGCACCGTTCTGGTCCGCCGGGTCCTTCAACTCACCCGAACAAGCTCAGCTGGCATACCAGGCGATTTTGGGCTTCGCTCCCAGGCTGCTTGTGGCGTCGTTCATCGCCTATCTGGCGGGCGAGTTCTTGAATTCGTACATCATGGCCCGCCTGAAAGTTGCCACAGACGGAAGGTACCTGTGGGTGAGGACTATAAGCTCAACGCTAGTAGGGGAGGGCGTCGATTCGGCGATCTTCATCAGCCTGGCGTTTGTCGGCGTACTTCAACTTGGCGACCTGGGGGTTACGATCCTCTCTCAATGGCTGTTCAAGAGCGCCTATGAAACATTGGCCACTCCGTTTACCTATCTGGCGGTGAATGCGCTTAAGCGGGTGGAGGAGATGGACACCTTCGATCGCGAAACAGTCTTCAACCCGATCAAATTCTGATGTCGGCGGCATGCCACCCGATCGTGGAAGCGCGCCGCGACGTGAAAGGACCTACCCATGGAAGAGATTGAGGGGCGAGTGGCGTTGGTTACAGGTGGCGGCACGGGAATTGGCCGCGGGGTTGCTGGTGGCTTGGCAGCCGCCGGTTGTAGGGTGGCCGTATTTGGTCGCCGTACAGAGCCGCTGGATGCGACCGTCGAAGCGCTGGAGAGAGAAGGCGCAAACTGCTTGGCCATCCCGGGTGACGTTGCCGACGCGGACGATGTTCGCTGGGCCGTGGAAACTACCTTGGAGAAGTTGGGTGGGCTCGACATCTTGGTGAACAACGCCGGCATCGGCGGAGGCGGCATGATTCACAATCATGACTACCAGCGCTGGGATGAGGTCATGGCAGTCAACCTCCGAGGTCCATTCCTGATGGCCAGGTTTGCCCTGCCTCATATGCGGGCGCAACAACGCGGCCACATCGTAAACATCAGTTCCGAATCAGCCTTGCGCCACTACGCAGGCAACGGAGCCTACGGGGTGTCCAAACACGCGCTGCAACGCGCTTTCAGAATATATCCAGGTCGAAAACCAGGATTTCAACATCCGTGTGGACACTATTTGCCCGGGGATGGTGCTGACACCGATGTCTGAAGGGTCTCCTGGCCTGGATCCTGAGAAGTGCCTGACGCCAGAAGACATCTCCGACCTCGTGGTCTGGCTCGTGACGCGGCGCCCCAATATCAAGATCGGCACCCCAATCCTGATCCAAACTATGGAAAACCCCTGGACCTAATGGAGCCACCGTCCGCCGGCGGACCAGCCTTTTCATCCCATTGCTAACTGTTCTGCACGCCTTTAGTCTGGTCTACACGGCATTGGGCGTGGCATTGAGCTTGCATCCCTACGAGGGGTGATTTTCGGCCTCTATAGGTTTGATTGGAATGAGAAGGGTTGGCATTGCGTGACGTCTCCATCCACATCCTGACTCTCCCGATTCATCGGGCCCCGGAAGCCGCAAATGGCTCTTCCGCCTGTTTCTGGTGGGGGTTCTTGCGGGAATGGGTGCTTTGGGGTGGGCGAGTTTGAGCCTGCGGGGCCAGGCGGAGGGCGAGCAAGACCGATCGTTGGCTACCCTGGTCGCCCTTGCCACACAAGTGAACGGCCGTCCGAGCGCAGCGGCCACTCAGCCTGAGCCGTCACCGTCTCTAACCCTTAGTCCGTTACCTACTCAGTCCGGACCGCTCGGCACGATTGTGTATGTGGCGCGACAGGGCGTATTCAGCCATCTTTGGGCGGTCTTGCCCGGCGAATCGACGCCAGTCCTTCTCACCCAGGGCGACTTCGACGACAAGGATCCCGCCGTCAGCCCAGATGGCAGGCTGCTGGCATTCGTATCCAACAGAGATGGGCCTTGGGATCTCTACACCCTCGACCTCGGCAGCGGAGCGCTGCAGCGCTTGACCGACACGGCGGCCTTTGATGGTCACCCGACGTGGTCGCCAGACGGTCGTTGGATCGCATATGAACTCATACAGCGGCTCTGACTACGACATATGGATTCTGTCGGTTGATGGAGCTCAGGCCCCAATTCAGCTGACAAACCACCCCGGCAAAGATATGAGCCCAACCTGGGATCCTGCCGGCGGGCGGAGGATCGTGTTCGTGTCCGACCGGGATGGCTCCGAGGACCTGTTCTTGGCCGACCTCGACCATCCTCAAGACCGTTTCACCAATTTGACCCGCTCAGGGGCTACCGACGAGACCGATCCGGCGTTTAGCCCGGACGGCACCCGGATTGCGTTCGCAGTCAATCTGGGCGGGGTTGACTTGATCAAGAGCCTTGATCTTGGTCAAGTTGACAGGCCGGCGGTTGAGATTGGGCAGGGAAGGGCGCCGGCCTGGTCGCCCGATGGAAGCATGATTGTCGCCGAACTCGTCTCACCACAAGAAAGTCGGCTGATCGGATACGGACTTGACGGAACAGGGATCTCTCCGGTCTCCGTCCGCCAGCCCGGGGCAGGACTGCGCGCCACCTGGACGGAAGGGGGCTTTGCATCATTCACCAGCCCCGTGGCTACATCGGGCACGGACGGGGTGCGGCTGCCCGATACTGGCACGCCGGAGAAGGCGGCTGGCCGGCTTTCTTTGGTGGACTTGCGCGGCGTTCGGGCGCCCAATGCCGACCCTCGTCGGGCGACGCCAACCAGGCCTTCCAGGCGCTCCGGGAAGCTGTGGCGGAGCGGGTTGGGTGGGATTTCTTGGGGCGGCTTGACGACGCCTTTGTCGGTCTCAACGATCCCCTCCCGCCGGGCTATGCCTACAATGATTGGCTCTACACGGGGCGCGCTTTTACGGTGGCCAAGGATGTCGCAGATGCCGGCTGGCTGGTGGTCGTGCGCGAGGACCTGGGCGGCCAAACTTATTGGCGGGTGTACGTGCGGGCGAACAACCAGAATGGCTCAGAGGGTGAACCGTTGCGGCGCCATCCGTGGGATTTCGCTGCTAGATTCGACGGCGATCCGAACCATTACGATCGCGGCGGCGCCCCGATGAAGGACATGCCAACTGGCTATTATGTCGACTTCTCGTCGCTGGCAGCCGCCTTTGGGTTCGAGCGGCAACCCGCTCTGCCCAATTGGCGGACATTCTACGAGGGGGCACGCTTTGATGAGTTCGCATTCACTCAGGGACTGGATTGGGTCACGGCGATGCTGCAGCTCTATCCCGCCTCTGCCATCGCTACGCCCACCCGTTTCAGTACCCCAACCGTGACGCCGACCAACACGCCGCGCCCGACGCCAACGCCGTGGTGGTGGCGCTGGCGCACTCCGACGGCCAGTCCCACCCCGCCGCCGACGTTTTCTGTTCCCTCGACGCCATGATCCTGGTTTCTCGATGCGCCGCCCGACAAATCAGCCTGGCTGTGCTGGTGGCGACGCTGGCAGCTTGCACCGCACAACCGGCGCCCATATCGGCGTCCCTGGAAACACTCGCGCCACCCGCCTGCGGCATCGCCCTCTGCGTTGAGCGGGACAGAGCCAGCGCTACCGACTCTGACTGCTGTGCCGGCGCTTCCGGGACTCTGTCCACCTTCCCCACAGCTGCGGCCACCCAGCCGCTGGAGTTGGCGCCGCCGCCTTATCCGGCACCCTGGGCAATCCAGCCGAATGACCACTTCTATTTTCGGCGGCCCATTCCGTCGGATTACGCGTACCGGATCAACAGCGAATACCGCTACGGCTGCACCAACTCCGGCAATGAGCCGACGCACACCGGAGTCGATTTGGTAGCGGACCGCGGAACCCCGGTTGTGGCAGCGGGGGATGGCGAAGTGGTCTGGGCCGGTTACGGCCTGTATCGGGGCGTCTACGACACGAGCGATCCCTACGGCCTTGCGGTGGCAGTCCGGCACAACTTTGGGTACAAAGGGCAAGCACTCTATACGGTCTACGCGCACCTTGACCGGGTAGACGTCTGGCTGGGTCAAACAGTGCGTGCCGGTGACAATATAGGGGTGGTCGGAATGACGGGTCACGCCAGTGGTCCGCACCTCCACTTCGAAATTCGTTTGGGCGAAAACCGATACTTCAACACACGCAATCCCGAACTCTGGATGGTTTCTCCCCAAGGTTGGGGCGTGTTGGCGGGCCGCATCATGGACACCTTGGGTCGCCCACTCGATGAAGCGCTGGTTCAGGTCACACGAAAGGAAACCGGCCAGGTCTTCGATGTCCTGACCTATGCCGCGGACACCGTCCATCCGGATGATTACTATGGGGAAAACTTCGTGATGAGCGACTTGCCGGCCGGTGTATACGACGTCTATATTAGCTTCGCCGGGCACCCATTCAACACCGAGCTCTATGTCTACCCCGGAATCACCAACTTGGTGGGGTTTGCCGGCAGGAGCGGATTTTTGCCGCCGTCTCCCCAGACCCCGGTATCTGCGCAGCCGCCCTCTTCGTAGGCTCACCTTCCGATTCGCCCCATCCGGCGCAACGGGTCGGTCGATCACAAGTCACAATTATGTCAAGCAAATTTGACAGTCTTCTTGCCTGTGTGATATCCTTCCGCCGTCCCCATGCCCCGTGGAGCACCAGTATGGTACGAGAACGCGTTGCCGAAAACGTGTATGTGTTCACAAGCGATATCTACGCTTCGGTGAATGCCGGGGCGGTTATCGGACCCGACTGGTCGATCCTGATCGACACCCTGGCATTTCCCGAAGAGACACGTGAGATTCGCGACTTTCTGGAGAAGGATCTGGGTAGTCATGTCCGTTATGTGATCAACACGCATTATCATGCCGACCACAGTTTCGGAACCAGCTGGTTCCCGGGCGCGGTCGTCATCGGCCACGCCCGGTGCCGCGAGCTGCTTGGATACACTGGGCCGTCAGGGCCTTGGACAAGCCAAAACGGCTGGTACCGAGTTCCGCGACGTGGAGATCGTCCTGCCCGATGTGGTCGTCGAACAGGGGAAGCTCGTCTTGCGGACTCGGGAAGCGTTCCGTCGAGATCTTGCCCCTCCCCGGGCACAGCCCAGACGGTATTGGCGTGCATCTGGTGGACGAGCATGTGCTCTTCGCCGGAGACGTGATGATGGCAGTGCCCTACCTGGTAGATGGGGACTATGACGAGATGGTTGACAGCCTGAAGAGGATTCCCAAGCTCAAGCTCGAGAGTCTCATTCAGGGCCATGGGGATGTGGTATTGCGAGGCGAAGTCGGTTCAGCCGTGAAAGCCAACATTCTGTACCTCAATCAGCTTCGGAAACACGTGCGTAAGGCAGGGCGCCGCAAAGACCCTATGGCCTATTTGGATGGCGTCGATATTGAGAGCTGCGGCAAGAGCAGAATCCTGTTGAATGGTTTGGCGCGCGAGTTGCACGAACGAAATCTCAGAGCGCTTCTCCGAAAGTGGTATCCCGATAAGGCAAATTCTCTTGCCTGAGACCGGCGGTGGGCGGCGCCCCCGATGATGGCAACCAGACAGAACTCGTACACGATCGTATTTGACGGCGGTAGCCTGGGTAATCCCGGTTCGGCCTATGGCTCCTTCAGGATCCGCCCTTGGCAAACCCCATCAGGAAAGATTACGCGTCTCAAGCTCGGGCGAGGCACGAACAACGAAGCTGAATACTGGACTTTGCAAGCTGCGCTGCGCGGCACTTCTGGCGTTCCTTGAGGGCCGCGGTTTGGATCCATCCCAGGTCGCGGTTGAGATCCGGGGTGACTCACAGTTGGTCATTCGGCAATTATCCGGCCGGTGGAAGGCCAAGGACTCCCGTATGAAGCGCCTGCGAGACGAAACCCGCAGTTTATTGAAGCCGTTCGGTGAAGTGAAGCTCATCCATCAACCTCGTGAAGACTCTGTTGCTATCCTCGGTCATTGACCCTCAACTACCCGTGTGGCATAATGGCGACAATTGCATAGCAGCATGCGCTGATGGAGACGAGTAGGTCCTCCAATGCCTGAAAGCGAACCCGGGATGGTGGAAGCCGGGGCAGGTAGGTGGGCCGAATATCCCTCCGGAGCAGCAACCTGAACGCTTGAGTACCAGGCAAGTAGGGAAGCCGGTGTCGTTCGACGTTATTCGGACGCGGGTATAAGCGCACCGCCGTACCCGGTCGAGCGCCCGCCGACGGCGGGAATGCGGGGTGGTACCGCGGGAGACTTGGCTCTCGCCCCTGACAGGGCGGGAGCTTTCGTGTTTCTGGCTCCGGAGTGTCATCTACGCCCACGGGTATCTGGTTGAGGAGGTGAAAAGTGACAGGTCTTCTCTATTTCGAAGATGCGTATCTCAAGTCTTTCGACGCCAAAGTAGTAGCGACCGATGTGCAGAGCGTGGCGCTGGATCAGACGGCTTTCTACCCAGGGGGCGGGGGTCAGCCTGCAGACAGAGGCAACCTTACATTTCGCGGCAGGCAAGGCCGCCGTGCTTCGAGCCCGCAAGCGGGACGGTGAGGTGTGGCATGAGCTGGAAGATGGTGCGTCCCTTCCAGAAGTGGGACAACCTGTTCACGGTGATTTGGATTGGGACCGGCGGTACCAGCTGATGAGAACGCATACCGCGATGCATGTGTTGTGTGGTGTCGTCTGGATTGACTATGGGGCGAGCGTCACGGGAGGCAACATGGAGCCGCTCCATGGGCGAATGGATTTCGAGTTCGAACGCATGCAGAAGGAACTGGTGCAGCAGATCGAAGATCGGATCAATGAAGAGGTCCTCAAGGCGCACCCCGTCGAATTCGCGCATTCTGCCCCGGGAGGAGGCTTTCGCGATCCCTGACCTGATCCGCACCAAAATCAACCTGCTTCCGGAGGGCATTCAGGAAGTTCGGGTGGTCGAGATCAAGGGCCTCGACCTGCAGGCCGATGGGGGGACGCATGTGCGCAACACCAGCGAAGTTGGACGGATTCATATCGTTGACTACAAGAGCAAGGGCGCGATCAACAAGCGTCTGGTTGTGGAGCTGGAGGCAGCCTAGATGTCCGTCTTCGATTCGGTATCCAGTCAAGTCGATTTCGTTGAGCTTGAGCATCAAATTCTGGGCCACTGGGAGGCTACGCACGCCTTCGAAAAGGCTGTAGATCTTCGCCTGGGAATGCCCCGCTGGTCGTTCATCGATGGCCCGATCACGGCCAACAATCCCATGGGTGTGCACCACGGTTGGGGCAGGACCTACAAAGACCTCTTCCAGCGGTTCAAGGCGATGCAGGGCCACCAGTTGCGATTTCAGAATGGCTTCGATTGTCAGGGTCTGTGGGTGGAGGTCGAATGTCGAGCGAGAAATGGGATTCTCGTCCAAGCGCGACATCGAAGATTTCGGGCTGGCCGAGTTCGTTCTGTTGTGCAAAGAACGCGTTCTGCGATTCGCGGCTGTCCAAACCGAGCAGAGCCAACGCCTCGGCTATTGGATGGATTGGAACGATCCGGATCAGCTTCGCCGGCTGGGCGAGATGCTCAAGGAGGATGCGCAGCAAGAAGTCTCGGTCGAGGGGAAGCAGGGCATAGTTACGGGGTCGGTGGAGTCAATTGTGGGCCGATTGGGGATGCCGGAGCTGGGCGGCTCTTACTTCACGTTTTCGGATGAGAACAACTACACCATTTGGTCGGCGCTGAAGTCCTGCGATGATAGGGGCTGGATCTACAAGGGCAGGGACGTCATGCCCTGGTGCACACGCTGCGGGACGGGACTGAGCCAGCACGAAATCGTGACCGAGGGCTACCAGGAGCTGACTCACGCCAGCATTGCCGTCCGTTTCCCCTTGGTGGATAGGCCCGGGAGAATATCTCCTCGTGTGGACCACGACGCCCTGGACCCTAACCAGCAACGTCGCAGCCGCCGTGGGACCGGAGCTCACCTACGTACGCGTCCGGCAGGGCGAAGACATCTACTACTTGAGCAAGGGAACGCTCAGCATGCTCAAAGGCAAGTACGAGGTCGAGAGCGAGTTGACCGGCAAAGAAATGCTCGGGTGGCGTTACAAAGGACCATTCGATGAGCTCCCGGCTCAGATCGAATCCGGCGCGCCCGAGGCTCACCGAGTCATCGCCTGGGACGAGGTTGGCGAGGAGGAGGGGACGGGCATCGTCCACATCGCCCCCGGGTGCGGGGCCGAGGACTTCGCTCTGAGCAAGCCGGAGGGGCTGCCGGTGATCGCGCCGCTGGGCGAAAGCGGACTGTTTGTCGAGGGCTTTGATTGGCTCACTGGCCTCTCGGTTCACGACGTCGCTGGGCCCATCTTTGAGAACCTGTTTGAGAAGGGGCTTTCCTACAGCGTCGAGGACTACACCCACCGCTACCCCGTCTGCTGGCGGTGTGGCTCAGAGCTGGTCTTTCGGCTGGTTGACGAATGGTTCATCTCCATGGGAGAACAACTCGAAAAGCCGTATGCCGAGGTCACGCAGGAAGAGAAAGCCGGCAACCTTCGCTACCAGATGATGGAGATTGTGGAAGAGAAGACTGCCTGGCATCCATCATTCGGCAAAGAGCGGGAGCTCGACTGGTTGCGAAACATGCACGACTGGATGATTTCGAAGAAGCGCTACTGGGGGCTGGCCCTGCCGATCTGGGTGTGCAATTCGTGCGGCCACTTCGACGTTATAGGCAGCCGTGAGGAACTTCAGGCGCGCGCGATCGAAGGCTGGGCCGATTTCGACGGGCACAGTCCGCACCGGCCATACATCGACAAGGTGGTGATTGCGTGCAGCCAATGCGGTGAGCCCTCACACCGGGTTCCAGATGTCGGCAATCCGTGGCTGGATGCCGGGGTCGTTGCCATGAGCACCTTGAGCTACAACCACGATCGCGACTACTGGGAGAAGTGGTTCCCGGCGGATCTGATCAGCGAGAGTTTTCCCGGTCAGTTCAGAAACTGGTTCTACAGCCTGTTGGCGATGAGCACTATTCTCGAACGGCAAGCACCCTTCAGGGATTGCTTCAGCTATGCGACTTTGCTGGCGGAGGACAGCCGTCCGATGCATAAATCCTGGGGGAACATGATCGAATTCAACGAAGCCGCCGATCGGATGGGCGTCGACGTGATGCGTTGGATGTACTGCGACCACAAGCCCGAGAAGGACCTGTTGTTTGGCTACGAGCGGGCGGATGAGGTTCGCCGGCTGTTCCTGATCCCGCTCTGGAATGTATACGCATTCTTCGTCACCTATGCCAACATCGACGGCTGGACTCCCGGAGGTACAGCCGGGGTCGAGAGGAAGGGCGACCTCGATCGTTGGATCCTGGCGCGACTCAACGAGACCGTGGCCGAGGTGACGCAGCGGCTGGAAGCCTACGAGCCCGATCTGGCAACGACAACGGTCACGCGCTTCATTGACGATCTCAGCAACTGGTATCTTCGGCGCAGCCGGCGCCGGTTCTGGGCCAAGGCCGGGGCGAGCAAGGCATCCGACGCGGACAAGGAGGCGGCCTACCAGACACTGTATGACGTGTTGGAGACTCTGATCAGGCTGCTGGCTCCGTTCGTCCCGTTTGTCACGGAAGCCATCTATCAAAATCTGGTTCGCCGGGTTGACACGGCTGCGCCCGAGAGCGTTCACCATGGATCTTGGCCCCAGGTTGTGTCCGAGCGCGCTGACGCAAAGCTCATTGCCGAAATGGCCCTCGTGATGCGGTTGGTCTCTCTGGGACACGCCGCTCGGCAGCAGGCCAACGTCAAAGTGCGCCAGCCACTGGAAGAGGCCGCATTTGCCGTGGCATCGGCGGATGAGCGGCGGGTGGTTCGGAGCTACGCCCCGATCATCGAGGAGGAACTTAACGTCAAATCGGTGCGATTGTTGGATACCGCATCCGAAGTGGTCACGTATCTGCTCCATCCACTGCCCAAGCAGCTTGGGCAGAAGTTTGCCTCCGAGTTCCCTGCCGTTCGGAAGGCAATCATGGGGTTGGATCCCGAGGCCTCTGCTCAGAGGCTTCTCGCCGGCGAAGGTTTGGAGATCGAGGTGGATGGGCAACAGCTTGAAATCCAGCCGACCGAAGTTGAGGTACGCATCGAAGCACAATCAGGCTTCTCCGCCGCGGCCGATGGGGGCTATGTGGCGGCCCTGAACACAGAGATCACCCCGATATTGGCCAGCGAAGGCCTGGCCAGGGAACTGGTCCGGCGCATCCAAGATGTAAGGAAGAAAGCCGATCTTAGCGTCGATGACCACATCCGTGTTGAATACCAAGCCGGACCTCTGACCGATATCCAGCGTGCCCTGAAGGACTTCGTGGGGTACGTCCAGGCTGAAACTCTGGCCGACGAATTCCTGATATCCGACTCTCCCACGGGCGAAGCGGTTGAGACATTCGAGATCAATGGCGAGAAGCTCACCCTGGGAGTCGTCCGGCGGAAGGCCGAATGATCCGGGGGATCGCCTGTGATACCATTGGGCGATCTTTCCCGTGTTGCCGGGGCAGAGTTGGTATTTTAGGAGGTCGGATGTCGAAAGTTAGGGATTATCTTCTCCTTTTGGGGTCGGCCGGCGTGGTCGTGGCCGTCGACCAGATCACGAAGTACCTTGTTCGGTCCCGGCTCGTGCTTGGGGAAGCGTGGGCGCCAATTCCAGGGCTGCGGCGACTGGCTGCGCATCGTGCATTGGACCAACACGGGGGCTGCATTTGGCCTGTTCCCTTCCGGCGGATTGATCTTCACGGTCGTGGCGATCAGCGGTTACCGGTGCCATTCTCTACTACTATCCGAGGATCCCGGCTGGCCATGGGCTGCTTGCGGATCGCTCTGGTCCTTCAGTTGAGCGGCGCTGTCGGCAATCTCGCCGACCGGCTTTTCCACGCCACGGTGACCGATTTCGTGGCGGTGGGGCAGTTTCCCGTGTTCAACATCGCCGATGCCAGTATTTCGATTGGGGTGGCCTTGCTCGTGGTGAGCATGTGGCTGGATGGAGCGTCATGAGCAGGGAGGAGAAGAGGAGGTCGGCGGGGAGGCCCACGAAAGCTGCGAAGGGCCAGCTGACGCGCCCCGTGCTTTGGGGTGACCGAAAGACACTTCACATTCGACGTCCCACATCCCGGGGGCCGTCTCGATCGCCTTCTGGCGGAACGGGACGACTGCCGTCTCGCGGACCCGGTGGCAGCAGTGCATTCGGGAAGGGTTGGTGCTCGTTGATGGGCGCGTGTCGACTCGCCCTTCCGAGGCACTGACCGGCGGAGAGCGGATCGAGGCCACAATCCCGGCCCCGCACGCAACTGACATCCAGCCTGAACCAATTCCCCTGAACATCATCTTCGAAGACGACGACCTGCTGGTGATCGACAAGCCGGCGGGTATGGTTGTTCATCCGTCGCCCGGACACGAGCGGGGAACCCTTGTCCATGCGGCGTTGGCCCACGCACCCCAGATGGAGGGCGTCGGAGGCAGCCGTCGGCCCGGCGTGGTTCACCGCCTGGACAAGGGGACGTCTGGGTTGATCCTGATGGCCAAGAATGACACCACGCACCGATGGCTCCAGGCCCAATTTGCCGAACGCGAGGTCGAAAAGGAGTATCTGGCCCTGGTCGATGGCCATCCTCCTTCTGCGCAGGGCATCATACGTGCTGCCTTAGGAAGGGATCCGTCGCATCGTAAACGCATGGCGGTCGTGCCAAGCGGGCGGGAAGCTGAGTCGCGCTTCAAGACGCTGGAGGCGTTTCGGGACCACTCGCTGTTGTCCGTCCAACCCAAGACTGGGCGCACACACCAGATACGGGTGCATCTGGCGTTTGTGGGAGTCCCGATCGTTGGGGATCGTGTGTATGGCCGGCGCCTGCCCAGCCTGCAGCTGGATCGGCCATTCTTGCATGCCTATCGGTTGCGAATCAGCACTCGCCGGGGGGCCTCACCGGTGACGTTCGAGGCACCACTGCCACCTGATCTTTCGGGGGTACTGGAAGAACTCGGGCGTAGCGCGTCTTTCGAGAGAGAGAAAGGGCTGAAGATGAGGTGGATTGACTTGCGGTCGGACACAGTGACGCAGCCAACGCCCGAGATGCGGGAGGCGATGGCGGCGGCGGAGGTCGGGGACGACGTGTATGGAGACGACCCGACAGTCAACCGCCTGCAAGTTATGGCTGCTGAGAGGATGAGGAAGGAGGCCGCCTTGTTTGTGCCCTCGGGAACGATGGGCAACCTGACGGCGATCCTGAGTCACTGTGGACGCGGCGATGAGATGATCTTGGGCGACAAGGCCCACTCATTCCTATTCGAGGCCGGCGGGGCGGCTGCCCTGGGTGGCGTGCAGCCTCGCACGTTGCCGAATCTGTGAGGATGGGCGCCTGGACCCCGAAGCCATAGAGGCTGCCATACGCCCCATGGGCGACGATCATTTCCCTGTCTCGCGCCTTGTCTGCCTGGAGAACACCCACAATCAGTGCGGCGGAGCGGTTCTTCCGGCCAGTTACATGCGCGGAGTGGGGGAAGTTGTCCGGCGGCACGGCCTGAAGCTGCATCTGGACGGGGCTCGGATTTTCAACGCAGCCGCTGCGAACGGGGTCCCAGCAGCTGACCTGGCAGCCGATGCTGATTCGGTCACATTCTGCCTCTCCAAGGGATTGTGTGCCCCCGTGGGTTCGTTATTGTGCGGCGACACCGCGTTCATTGAGAGGGCGCACCGGATGCGAAAGCAGCTCGGGGGCGGGATGCGGCAGGCCGGGATCCTGGCAGCGGCCGGGATCGTGGCGCTTGAGAAGATGGCTGATCGCCTGGGCGAGGACCATGTGCGCGCCAGGCGGCTGGCGGCGGAACTCTCGACTGTCCCCGGGGTCGTCGTCGACAACCCCGAACCAGCCTCCAACATGGTGTACCTGACGTTCGATTCCGCCTCCGGGCTCGACGCCGCAGCTGTCGTGGCGGGGCTGGCAGAGCACCAAATCCGTACCGTGCGGCGTGGCCCGACAAGTATGCGACTGGTCACGCACTACTGGGTCGACGATGAAGGGGTCGACCGCACCGTTCGAGTCATTCTCCGAGGTATTTTCCCGAGGGTAGTCCAGAGCTGCGGGGCATGGGATGGGGTGTGCGGCTAGCTGGGCTAACTCAAAAGGCCGGCCTCGAGCAGCCATTCTCGCGTTCGACGCATGCCTTCCTCGAACCCCACTCTGGGTTCCCAATTGAGCATGTCACGAACTTTGAGATTGCTGAAGCTATTTGAGCTCCGCAGCGATGCCACGGCGCGGCGGGTGACAGAAACGCGCTTGCCTCGGATGTTCCCGACAAGTTCATAGCCGGCGGCCGCCAACCACGCCAGGGGATAGGGAACGGACGGGAGCTTCTCCACGCCCAGCATGTTCGCATAGGCACCGAAGTAGAGCCGCCACGGGATGGCATAGCCGTCAGTGATGTTGAAGGCCTCGCCGACTGCACCAGGATGGGTTGCGCACAAGATCAATGCATCGATCAGGTTGTCAATGTATACCGGCTTGAAGAGGTGCCGTCCGCCGTCGATCAAGATCATTTGGCGGTGCCGGATCATCTGCAAAGGCCGCACCGTGAATTGGCTGGAGCCCGGTCCGTAGACTTGGGATGGGCGGGCGATCACTGCCGGCAGACCGCGTGTCTGGGCCGCCCATACGACGTCTTCAGAGGCGATCTTGGAGTCGTGATACAGGCTGGCGCCTTCGCGTAATGGCGTGTCTTCGGTTATCCCAAAGACCTGGGGGGATCCATAGACGGCGCAAGAACTAAGGTGGACAAAGCGCGGTCGGGAGTCTGCCAAGGCCGCCTCGATCAGGTGGCGAGTCCCGTCGACGTTCACGGCCCAAATCTGTGTCGCGCGAACCTTGCTCGTCGACCCAGGCGGCGGTGTGGTAGATGCAGGTCGTACCTTTCACCGCCGCTGCCAAAGTTGAACGGTCGGTCAAATCACCCTCGACGATCTGAGCACCTTGAATGGCCAGTGTGGCAGCCTTGGCTGGATTCCGGACGAGTGCGCGGACATTGGCGTAGCCCATTTGAAGCAGCCGGGAGGTCAGGTTGGAACCGATGTAACCCGTGGCCCCGGTCACAAGGATCGTCTCCGATTGGGGGATCATAGTGGAGGATTGTACACGAGGCACGCGGGATAGGGCATGACCTTGGGGTGACCAGGATCCTGGCGCCGGCCAATTTGCGCCGAGCAAGAACTGGGATTCGACCTGAGGAAAATTCGCGCCTATAATCGCCAACGTGGTCACCCGAAGAGTTGGGCCAAGGAGTTGAGATCTGCAACCCCTGGAGAGACTCAAGCGACCAAGTCTGAGCGGTGATGGGTCCCGGCCGAGCCGGTGGCCCACGCTCACTTTTGGGAGAGGGCGCCGGGTTCGTGAGGTGCTCACGGGCTACCTCATGATATTGCCGGCGGCCGCCTTGATCTTCCTCTTCGGAATCTTCCCCGTAGGTTTTGCCCTGTTTGTCAGTGTGTACAAGTGGCGCCTCAAGCGAGGCGACTTCATCGGCTTGACGAATTACGTCACTGCCACCGGCGACCTTATCTACGTCCTGCTGCTGGTATTGGCGGTGGTTGCCGGCGCGGGCGGCTACATTATGATCCGGCAGATGCGAACCGATGCGGAGCGGAGCGGGCCCGGCATATGGCTTTATGCCCTTCCGGGCCTCTTCTTCGGTGGGGCGACGGCGGCCGCGCTGCGTTGGGGGGTAACGGCCCTCCCCCCAATGCTGGACATTGCCGACAAGATCATCGGGCTGGAAAAATCGAGGGAACTGTTTGTGCAGCTCTTGGGAGAGGCACTGTCAACACCCGAGGTCGTCTCAGCCGGCTGGCAGGCGGTCGGCCTCCTGGCATTGGGCGCGGTCTCAGCTGCGATCCTGGTTCGGTGGAAACGGGCCGCTGGTTCTGCCGGGGTCATAGCCCGTTTTGCCATAACCTGGTTGTCGATTGGGACGGCGGTTGTGTTGGGATGGATCACATTCCGTGGCGTGGTTGCTGCCGGACAGGCGGCATTGGAGCGTGGGGCGCCGGTGAGCCCCGCAATCCACGTCATTTTGATCAGCGCTGGCGTGGTAGCCCTGGCCCTCGGCTGGCTGGCATGGCAATCCGGAGCCCGTTCGGAGACCGATGGAGCCTTCTTTCTCAAGCTGGCTGCGGCCGCCTGCCTGCTCGTGGCGGCATGGCTGCTGATCGCCGAGCTGCCGACTGTCATCGCCGAAGGGGACCCGGACATGTGGCAGGGGCTCAAGGTCACAGTCTACTACTCACTGGGGACGGTGCCCTTCCAGTTGGCGTTCGGGATGCTCCTGGCAATTCTTCTCTTCCAGAAACTGCGAGGGTCTGAGCTGTTCCGCATGCTGTACTTTCTCCCCTACGTGACGCCGGTCGTGGCGGGCGCAGCTGTGTACCGCCAGCTGTTCTCCACTCGGCTGCAGTCCCCTGCCAATCAGATCCTTAAACTGTTGGGCTTGCCGGCACAGCAGTGGCTCAGGGAACCGTCCGGCTTGTTTGAGATGATGGGCAAAAGCGTAGGGATCGACTTGCCGATTTGGGCAGCCGGACCAAGCCTGGCGCTGGTGGTGATCATGATTTTCACTATCTGGACCTACGCCGGCTACGACGCCGTCATCTACCTGGCGGGGTTAGGCAACATCGACACCGAGCTCATCGAAGCCGCCGAGATCGACGGGGCGAGCAACTGGCAGGTCTTCAGGCATATCATCTTCCCGCTTCTCTCACCGACGACCTATTTCCTGTCCCTGATTGCGGTCATCGGAACCTTCAAGGCCTTCACACAGATTTGGGTGATGACCGTCGCGCCAGGGGGCGGTAGCACCGCGCTTGGAACAACCGACACCTTCAGTGTGGTGATCTTCCGTGAGTTCTATGGCAAGCTGCGCTATGGCTATGCTTCGGCACTGGCCTTTGTGCTGTTCGCCGTCATCTTGGGATTGACCCTGTTGAACAACCGCATTCAGGGTTCGAGAGTCTTCTATGGCTGACGTGATGATCGAGAGGGCAGCCCCGCAGCCTGCCGCTAGAGTGTCGTTCCGGACAAGCTGGCTCAGGTCTCTTGATGCGCTTCCTGATCTACGCCGTCCTGCTCATCGGCGGGGCGATTTCGGTCGCTCCTTTCCTGTGGATGATATCTACGTCGGTAATGAGCTTGGGGGAGGCCCAGGGTGTGCGCGTGGTTCCGTCCGAGGTGCACTTCGAGAACTATGCCGACGCCTGGAAAGAGGCCGATTTCGCTGAGTACTTCGTCAACAGCGTCGAGATCTCCTTGATCACGCTGGTCGGAGAATTGGTGGTGTGCGTGCTGGCGGCGTATGCCTTTGCCAGAATCAATTTCCCGGGCAAGGACCTTATCTTTGCGCTCGTCTTGAGCACGATGATGATTCCGGCGATGGTGCTCATCATTCCCAACTTCCTGACCGTTACATGGTTGGGGCGAATCGGCCCGATCAAGTGGATCAACAACTGGCCGGCGTTGACGATCCCTTTCATGGGCAACGCCTTCTCGATCTTCCTTCTTCGACAGTTCTTCGCGCAAATTCCCGAGGAGCTTTTTGACGCTGCCCAAATCGATGGCGCGGGGCATTTCCGCTTCCTGCTCCAAGTGGTCGTTCCGCTTTCGCGAGCGCCGCTGATGGTTGTTATCGTGCTGTCGCTGATCGGGTCATGGAATGCGCTGGCCTGGCCGCTGTTGGTGACGAATTCGCCCGAATGGCGGCCGATCGCCGTCGGGCTCCTATCGTTTGTGCAAGAGGCAGGACAGCAAACCAATTTGATGATGGCCGGAGCGGTGATAACCATCGTGCCCGTGCTCATCGTGTACTTCATCACTCAGCGTCAGTTTACGGAGAGCATTGCCCGCAGCGGGCTCAAGGGCTAGCTCGAGAGGAGGCCACGTCCAGCGTACACTCACCCCATGCCCGGTATGTGAAATTCTTCACAATCACTAGAGGAGGAGAATTCGATGATGAACCGCAAGCTGGCCTGGCTGCTGCTGATCGCCCTGTTGGGCGGCGTCATTGTGACGGCCTGCAGCCCGGCACCGGCACCCCCGAGGCCCCGGCCACGCAAGCCCCGACACCTGCTGCAACGCAGGCTCCGGCACCGACCGAGGCGCCGACCATGCCGGAAAGCCCGATGGCCAACATCGATCCCAGCGGCCAGACAGTTACCTTCTGGCACGTGTGGGGAACCGGTGGTCCGAGCGATGGCATGAAGGCCGTCGTCGATAATTTCAATGCCACCAACGAATATGGCATCACCGTCAACGCGGTGGAGCAGGGCAACTACAGCGATCTCGAAGATGCGATGAACGCCGCCATCCAATCCGGAGACGTGCCTTCGGTGGTCGTGGGCTACACCAACGCGCCTGTCCAACTGGTATCAGGTCAACACCATCGTCGATCTCAACCCGTACGTCGATGACCCGATGTGGGGTCTGACGGACGCTGAGAAGGCTGACTTCTACACCGGTGCGTTCGACGGCGGCACCATCGCCGATGGCTCGCGTATCGGCTATCCCATCAGCCAGTCGGCCAACGTCCTGTTCTACAACAGCGGCTGGGCCAAGGAACTTGGCTTTGACTCGGCGCCAACCACGCCAGAGGAGTTCAAGGCCCAGGCCTGCGCCGCGGCGGACGCCAACAACAAAGACGCCAGCCCGGACAACGACGGCACGGGCGGCTTCGTGATGTACAACGGCGCCTCCAACGTCGCCTCGTGGATCTTCGCCTACGGCGGATCGTTCTTGAACGCCGCCGGCGATGGGTACGATTTCTCGAATGACACCGTCAAGGCCGTGGCCGAGTTCCGCAAGGATTTGTGGGACTCCGGCTGCGCGTTCGCCACCGAGAGCTACCCGAATCCCGAGTTCGCCTCCCGCAAGGCAATGTTCGTGGCTAGCTCGACGGCCGGGATTCCCTACCAGGAATCGGCCTTCGACGCTGAAGGAGCCATCAAGGACGAATGGTCGATCATCCCGTTCGTCGGGCCCAACGGCGGCAAGGCTGTGAACGCCTTCGGCCAGTATGTGGCCGTGGTGAACACGACCCCCGAGCAAACCCTGGCTTCGTGGCTGTTCCTCAAGTACCTGACCTCGCCCGAGACCCAGGCAATGGATCAAGGCCAGCGCCTACTATCCGACCCGCAAGAGCACGGTCGATCTGCTGGGCGACTATGCCAGCCAGGACGCATACTGGAACGAGGGCCTGCATCTGGTGCAGTACGGTCAGTCCGAGCCGAGCCTGCCGTCATGGACATCGGTCCGGCGTGAGGTTCAGACGACCTTCGACACCATCGCGCAGTCCGACGCCAGGCCAGATTCCAGATCTGCTGTCGCAGCTGGATGACACGGCAGCGCAGGCAGTCCAGGAGACCCAGTAGTCTCCCGGTCACTCGTAAAGCGAGTTGAAGATCAAGGGCGGTGGCCATTAGCCACCGCCCTTCTTTTGTGTCTGGCGGGAGCATCGCGAATCAGGGGCTGAGCAGCGGAAGGATGCGACCAAAGGATCGTGATCCGATTTGCGGACGGCCGTTGCGTCATCGGGCGGCGGGGGTGGGTACGGTGAGTCCAGATGCAAGACGGTGAAATCGGTCAGGCAGGCGTCCAGTCCTTGGGAGACAAGGATGTGATCCAGCGTTTGGGCCACGCCCTGGTAGATGTAGCTGTAGCGTTGGTCGGGCGCCAAGGCCGTCGAACAGGTCGGTGAGTCCGGCCGTGGCCAGCGCTTGCAAGGGCGGAGAATCGTAGAACGAATTCAGATCCCCAAGGACGGCCACCGGGGCCGACGGATCGTCGGTCAGGAGATCTCGGACCGCCTGGGCGTTGAGCTCGGCCTGGGCCACCCGCCTTGGGCGGGTGAATCTCGATCCCGCCGGATAGGGCCGTGAAATGGTTGTTGAACAGAGTGATCGAAGTCCAGACCGTCGATACCCTTGGGCTGGACGGTGAGTCTGGAGGGGCGGGCGGCTCAGCAGGCCCTCCGGCACCGGCAGCTGGCGCTCCTGGCTGACATCGGCGCGGTCGGGGCGCACCAAGTAGCCGACGTCGATTCCCCGGCTGTCCGTGCCCTCCATGAGATAGGCCGAATAGTGGTAGGGGCCAGAACGTCGAGAGCCGCCAGATCGTTGAGGATGTCGATGTTCTCGACCTCTTGCAGAGCGACGACCGTCGGCGCGCCGGCGGCCAGGATCGTGGCGGCCACCTTCTCCAGATTGCGTTGGTATTCGGAGGGGGTCGGCGGCGGGGGATCGCTGGGGTGGGGCGGGAGCGTGTCGAACAGGTTCTCGGCGTTCCAGGTCATCACGCGAAACTCGCCTTCGGGAGTCGGCGGCAGGGAGGGCTTGGCAGACTCGGTCGTGGTACCTGTGGGCGTCGTCAGCGGTTCGATCTTGTGTTGGCCGAACGTGTACGCGAGCGGTCCGACCAGGCCTGGACATGATCGCCAACGGTCACGACGTAGGGCAGGCCTTCACGCGTGTCGTGGACAGTGTTGGCGCCGTCATCGACCACGATACGTCGCCCGGCCGGCTGGCCCCGCATAAGCCGATCGACCCCATATTTGGCAAGCACCAGCGTGTACTCCCCATAGATACTGGTTGGGCCGACGGTGACTGCCGGTCCTGCGACGGCGACCAACATCCCCTCATGGGCTTCGTTGTAGGCAAGAGCGGCGTCATCGTCGGCCGGTGGATCCAGAGGCGGTTGGGGCGGGCAACCGGCTGACGCGGATCACCTCGACGTCAGAGACACTGCGGGCTCGAGTTGGGTCTGCTCTGAAAGCTCGCGCACTCGCCCGGAAACATTGACCAGATCCCCGGGCCACCTCGATGCGCAAGGCGCCAACGTTGACAAAAAGCCCGTCGGACGTATCGGGGTTTCCGTCTGGACGTGTGGTTTGGACCCAGAAGCCGGACAGACCGGGGAAGACACCTGTAACCACGCCTTGGGTGGAAAGCGTTTGCAGGACATACGGGGACCGTGGGCCGTCGCCTTGGATGGCCCAGATGGGGACCATGGTCCCCACGAACAGCCGGCCACTTACTGAATTCGCCAATGTGTCGCCTGAATTGGCCCGGAAGCCGGGGATGTCAAGAGCGCCGCCGGTAGCCGGTGGCCCTCGCCTGATAGGTAAGCGTTCGCTCATCGCCAGCGGCGAGATTGCCGAGTTGCCACGTGATCGTCGATCCGCTCTGCTCGCCCCCGGAACCAATCTCGACGATTTGAGCACGGGGCAGGGGCCGTGGTCGTCACAATCAGACCCAGACGTCGCCGCCAGTATGGTTGCTCACAGTGGCCGTGATCTCAAACGTGCTGCCTGGGGGGCGCTGGCCGGAACGTCTCAGATCGACCAAGAGGGCTTTAGGATAGGACCGCTCGAAATCGGACGGGATGCGCGGGTACAGCGTGGGCACACCATCCGGTGTTTCCAAAATGCCAGTGATGGCATAGGGCTGATCGACAGCCAGGCCTTCGACCTGAAGCTGGGTCTGTTTGTCAACGTAGACATTGAGGGTTTCCCCCTGGGAGTCGGCCAGAGTGAGGTTGTAGCTGTATGCTTCGTCAATGGACTGCGTCAGTTGCCCTTCAACGCGAATGAGATCCCCGGCCAACTCGTCGGGCGATTGCTGTGTCTGGCTGATACTTGCTTCCTGGGGGGCTGGCGCGGCATCCTGGGTGATGACCTCGATCGGTCTGAGGAGCTATCGGCGACCAACTCAACCGTACCCCGGTAGTCCTGGGGGTGCCATGGACCCGAACCTTGGCGCCAAGCGGGACGTCGAGATCGAATTCTCCGCCGGGCACCCAAACTTGAACACCTCCGCTGGGGTCGGACATGTAGAACTTGGTGTTCCCGGAACCGGCGAAGAGGGCGCCGGTGGTGATGGTGGCGGCGCCCTCGACGGTGACGGCTTGGTTGAGCGATCTTCGCGCCACCCAATCGGGATCGGTCCGTCCTCGACGGTGATCCACACGGGGAGGCGAAAGCGGTTGCGCAGATCGGGCTGGTGGCCATCGGATTGAGAATGGCGAAGCTGCCGCGGCTCCATGGGGCAGTGAGGGACAGGCTGACGGATTGCGAGTCTCCTGGCGTCAGGCGGCTCACCGTCCAAGTCAGACGGCCGCCGTCGACGGATGTGCCGGCGGGCAGATGGGGTGCTGAGAACGACGGAGGGAGCCATGTAGTGACCGCCACCCCTGAGACGGCCGATTGGCCTGTATTGGTCAATTGCAGCTCAAGCCCAACCTCGGCGCCGGGTTGCACACTCGCCGGTGCGGTGAGACTGAGCTGGAGGCCCTGGGGCAGAGCCGGAGCCACTGGGCTGCCGGTGTCCTGGGGGTTCGGCGATGCGTTCAGGAAAAAATCGCCACGGTTGTCTTGGGTGTCCGATCCGTTGCCCATGTTGGCCCCTGGGCGTCTCTCCAGCGACTGGCCGTTCGCCAGGCCCGCGGCCGCTTGTCCTTCTGTCATACTTGGTACGCCTTGGCCCCATGCGACGGCGTCGATGGGAGTGCCGTCGGGCGCCTTCAATGCCAGCGCGCCGCTGATTGTGTTCAGGGGCTGATCGAAGGTGGCGTCCGCCGGTTCGCCAACGTCCTCACCCTGGCGAACCAACAGGAAATGGCCGTGGGCGGGGAGAACGGTTGATCGGTCCCAAGCGAAGACGGGGAGGTCGCTGGCGGAAGAAGGGATGCGATACGTGAGGCGCCAAGCATGCAGGTCGACGGGCTCAAGGAGCGGGTTGTACAACTCGATGAATTCTAGGTTGTTGTCGCCGGGGACACCCGCCAGGATTTCGCTGATGACGATGTGGTCGGCAGCTGGACTGGGCGCAGGCGTGCCGTGGGTACAGGCGGCGACCAGAAGCGCCAAGACGAGTGGGGAGGTTTGTTTTCGGAGGAATACCTTGGGCATGGGGCTCCTGCATTGGCAGACGGCTGTCCGTTGGGGCGTGGTCGGCGACCGCGTCAGGTCTCCAATGGTAGGACAAAACCAGCGATTCTGATACACTCCTCGCCGGAAATCGTCACCGAAGGAGACCGCGATTGGTGACCGACCTCAAGGACCGGTTCTATGACAAGGGCGTATGTCTGTATCACAACGACCCAGATGGGCAGTGTTCGGCAGCCATCGTGCGGCGTGCTCTCGGGGACAGCATGGAATTCCATGCTCTTGAGATTGGTGATCCGCTTCCCTGGCAGGCGTTGGATAGTGCCGATCTGGTGGTCATTGTCGATTACTCGCTCCCGCTTGAAGATATGGAGCGCATCCGCGGCCACGCCGAACTGGTATGGGTTGATCACCATGTCACTGCACTTGAACGGCTCGGGGAAGCTATGTCCGACGTACCGGGTGTTCGAAGCGTGGAAGAAGCCGGATGTGTTCTGACTTGGATGACCTTTTTCCCGGACCAGCCGATCCCGAAGGCCGTAGTCTACATCGGTGACCGGGATATCTGGCGGCACGCCTACACAGAGGCACGCCCGTTTGGTGAAGGCTTCTACCAACTGGACGCCGATCCCACGAATGCTGAGCTGTGGGAACCCCTTCTGAATGATGATCAGACCCTGGTGGAGCGGATCATCGCTGATGGCGAGGTCCTGTATGCTGCGCGGCTACATCAGATACGTCAAACAATTGACGGCTACGGTTTCGAGGTGGAATTCGAGGGCCATCACACCTTGGCGATAAATGACCGCGGGACGGGCGACATGGGCGAGGCCATCCGGCAGGCAGGTTACGCGATCGCCTATTGCTACGTCGAAGCAATTCGCAGCGGAAAGCGCCAGACGTTTGTGACACTCTACTCGGCCGCTGTCGACGTTTCGGAAATCGCTCGGAAATACGGTGGAGGGGGCCATCGCGGAGCCGCCGGATTCGCCTTCGAACGTGCGGGCCAACCCTTTCCGGAAGGGTCGGTTTCCACGTAGTTCTGCCGCACCTAGTGATGGAAGCGGCGCCGGCAGGGGGGAGCATTGACCCTGTCTCTGCTTTCATGGTAGACTTCCGCTCGTCTGGGGGTGTGGTGTAGTGGCCCAACACGCTGCCCTGTCAAGGCAGAGATCGCGGGTTCGAATCCCGTCATCCCCGCAGGCGTTCCCACAGTTCGGATAGCCCCATTGGCCGTCGGCCTAGGGCGGCTATCCGAGTTTTGTTTCCCGATAAGGCACACGAAGCTGATAGCATTCGGCCATCCACAACGGCCGCAATAGGATTAGAATCTGTCTGTAGATCGAGATATCGGGTTCGCACGCCCACCAATCGGCGAGACAGCAAAACAGGCCGCGCACTGTGGCAGTCACACAGCGCGCCTGTCTTTTTGAATCCAGATGGGCGTGCAGTTATCCAAATTCAAGGAGGCGTGCATGCACTCGAAGACGCGCAGGGTCGGTGCGTCCACCCGTCGGAGCACGGGCGAAGGAACGGCGGCCAACTACGCGC
The DNA here is from genome assembly GCA_963727915.1 of uncultured Chloroflexia bacterium. Lineage (GTDB taxonomy): Bacteria > Chloroflexota > Anaerolineae > Anaerolineales > E44-bin32 > CAWAND01. Next base: position 250,316 of record CAVSID010000002.1, read on the forward strand.
TGGCCCGTCATTTGAACGTTGAAATGTATGAGTGTGACCTATCGCGGGTGGAGGGTGGCGCCGAGATGACAGAGCTGCTCCAACGGGCCGCCAAACTCAGCGGAGCCGGGTTCGCCGAGACTGGGTCCGGGAGCAAGGACCGGCAGGTCGTATCCGGTGTGCTGGCGTTCGGCGAGTCGCATTTCGCCGTCCACGCCTGGCCCGAACACGGCTACGCAGCCGTAGATCTATTCACTAGCAATCCGGCCTTGGACCTCGATGCCGCCGTTGAAGTCTCTCAGGGCCGGCCTGGGGGCGGCCAATGTGATGGTTTCGGCTGATTTGCATCGGGGCATTCCATGGGGCGACCAAGCCGACAGCGCCACCTCGGGAAGCGGAATAGAGTCACAACGGTTCACCTGGTCCTGGGAAGAGAAGTACACGCAAGCGCAAGCTTGGGGTTTGTCAACCTCCGTCGATATCTACGATTGCGATCCGGCTGCGATCCGGGACGCTGATAGGATCAAAGACTTTGTCCGACAGCTATGCGACCGGTTGGACATGAAGAGATTTGGGGAGTGTCATGTGGTCAGCTTTGGGGAGGAAGAGCGCGTGGCCGGGTTTTCCATGACCCAGCTCATTGAGACGTCGCTCGTATCAGGTCACTTCGCCAACGCCGCCAACTCCGCTTATCTCGATATCTTCAGCTGTAAGTTCTTCGAGCCTAAAGTGATGGCGGAGTTCGCCACGGCCTTCTTTGGTGGCTCGCGCTACCGGATGCAGGTGAGCCTGCGGCGCTAATTCGCCGCTCTCGGAGGGCGTTAGGTGTAGCCTACCCGCATACCAATTCTCAAGTTACACCATCCATTTGTGAAGAAAGGCACAAGTACGCTTGGGTTGTGTTCTTGCGACGGGTGGGTCAGGGGAGGTGTTCGCCGTCGAATCCTTTCGACTCGCGAGGCGCGGCCATCAAGTTCTTCACCGCTACTCCACTCAAAGGCAAGCACGCCAAGCTGAGATCCATGTGCTCCTTGGCAGGTGCGTCTGCTCAAACTGCCCCGGTTGTGGTTGGCCCCGAAGGTCAGCGGTGAGAAGGGTAGATGCGTCGATGGCCTGTGCTAGCCTGATCCAAGGGCATGGAAAGAAGGCTTGAGTGAAGGGTAGAGCTGACGATAGATGGGATAGAGCTCATCGTACCGGGCGGCGGCATCGCCGGGAGGCGTCCGCCCAGTGACCTGAATAACTTCTCGGCAAGCGCTAGGCACATCGGAGAAGGCGCCGGTTCCGGTTGCAGCCAGGAGCGCCGCTCCGTAGGCCGCGCCTTCCCCTGAGTTGACCGTAACAAGCTCGGTTTGGAGGACGTCGGCAAGGATCTGTCGCCAAAGCGGGCTTCTTGCGCCGCCCCCAGTGACCCGGATCTGGGTGGTCTCTCCCAATCCGGCGGCCTTCATGAGTTCAAGGCCGTCACGCATTCCGAAGGCGACGCCCTCCAAGACAGATCGGCTCAGATGAGGCAATGCGTGGCGCACGGTCAAGCCGACAAACGCGCCACGGGCTAGAGGATCTGGATGGGGAGTACGCTCGCCGGTCAAGTAGGGCAGAAACAACAGGCCATCACTTCCCGGGGGAATATCTTTCGCCGGTTCCAGCAGGGAGTCGAAGTCTGCCTCTGGGGCAAAGGTGTCGCGATGCCAGCGCAGACTCCCCCCTGCGGAGAGCATCACGCCCATCAGGTGCCACTTTTGAGGGACAGCGTGACAGAACGCGTGCAAGCGTCCATCCGGTTCAATGGTGGGCTGATCGGTGGTGGCAAACACGACCCCGGAAGTACCCAAACTGACTGAGACGATCCCCTCTTCGACTGCACCCGTGCCCACAGCGGCCGCGGCCTGGTCCCCCCCACCTCCCACGATCGGCGTCCCCTCAGCAAGCCCCGTGGCTTCAGCCGCGAGAGCACTCAACGTGCAGGTTGTCTGGGTACCCTCATATGTGTCGGGCAGCCACTGGGGGTCAATCTCAAGCGCTTCCAGCATCTCAAAGGACCAATCGCGGGTGCCAAGGTCGAAGAGCAAAGTCCCGGAGGCTCCCGCACGGTCCGTGGCGAATTTACCACTTAGTCTGTAGCGGACATAGTCCTTGGGCAATAAGATGTGGGCAATCTTCTTGTACTGATCTGGCTCCTCCTGCTGTACCCATAGGATCTTAGGCGCAGTGAAGCCCGTGAGGGCATCGTTGCCCGTGACTTGGATCAGATGGTCTTTGCCGAGCCTCTGCCGGATATCATCACACTGTTTGCCGGTACGTTGATCGTTCCAAAGCAAGGCGGGTCGGATCACCCGGCCGTCTCTGTCCAAAAGGACCAGTCCGTGCATCTGACCGGTGAGCCCAATCCCCTTCACCTCGAGGGCCGACACCCCGGACGCCTCCATGACGGCGTGGATACTCTCCACAGTTGCTTGCCACCATAGCCTGGGGTCTTGCTCGCTCCAAAGAGGGCGCGGGGTGTCGAAAGTGTATTGGGAGGAGGCGACAGCTTGGACGCGACCCTTGTCATCAACTAAGAGCGCCTTTGTCGCCGTGGTCGAGGTGTCGACGCCAAGATAGTAGCCCATCCTGGTCTATTCCTTTCTTACGATCGCGAGGATTTGCGCGAGGTCATCCGACCACTCGACGGCCTCATGCAGCTCCCAATGTTCAACATGGCCGATACTTTCCCCGGGCGATAGAAGCGTGATTGGCGCGATCGTCTCCAGCTCCAGGAACCGCGGATCACAATAGCACTCGCTTGAGCTGCCTCGGTCGAAATACTCGGCGCCAGGAACAAAACTCGCCCGTTTGACAAACAACGTGTCGTCTATCCAGTACGCCATCCACCCTGCCGGGTTGGGGAATCCTACTTTGAGCCGGCCCTCTGTCATTAGGGCACGAACAAGGATGTTGTCATTGCCCCAAGTGATGTATTGCGAATTGATGTCCGTATAGGTCCACAGCGTGATGGTGCGGTTGGGCAGGGTGGGGTTGCCATCGCTGCTGCCGGCAGACTGGGGCAAGATGGCAAGACCTCCTGGCTTCAGTTGGGTAATGGCCCAAGGCGCCAGGGTCTGTTCCTTGTCCCCATGATTTGTAAGCGTGTGTCTGAGCTCTACCGAGGCGAGATCGCTGGCCAAGTGAACCTCAAGCACTTTCTCAACAGTCGTCATCGGATTGGCGGCCTGCGTGAGGCGAAGGCCATTCGAGATGACTTCTACACCAACTGGTGAGTCGTCCGGCAGATAGGTAATCCGCGGGTTCTCAGGGGCGTGCCACAGGCGATGTCCGCCATAGAAATGGAAGGGAGGCTGTCCCGGATACTCCAAGGTGGACTCCGGGAGCACGGCCAGCAGATTGTCACCCTTGCTTGGCCTTACCGATAGGATGCGTGGCCCCACAGAAATGGTCGCCAAAACGGAAATGTGCTCATTGGCGATCTCAGCGCATTCTAGGCCTTGAAACTCAATTGTTTCCATGTCTCGCCGCGTAGACTTGCACGGCTCCTAGCGCACGCCCATGATAAGTTCAACCACTAACTGGTCAAGGCGCTCATAGTCCATTCCGCGGGCGCCGAGAGTTCTGCCGATCGAAAGTGTAGGCCTTCAAATCCGCGGCTTTGCTCGGCGAATACTCTCCCTTGAAATGATCCATCTCGCCATCATCGGCGGATATTTCTGACAAAAGGGCCTGAATTTCAGCATCCTGGCGAAACTGGGCGGCTTTTTGCTTCAGGATCAGATAGGTTCGCATGCAGCCTCGGGCGAAATCCTTCACGCCGTCGTAGTCCTCGGTTCGGTAGGCATGCGCATCAAAGTGCCGGCTGCCAGCATAGCCGTAATCTTCCAGCAGTTTGACAAGGAAGAATGCGCTCTTGAGATTGACTGCGCCGAAACGAAAATCCTGGTCATATCGGCCAAAACCTTGGTCGTTCAGATCGATATGGAAGAGTTTGTCGGATTCAAGTGCTTGGGCCACGGCGTGCACAAAGTTGAGACCAGCCATATGTTCGTGAGCGACCTCGGGGTTTACGCCGACCATCTCGGGGTGATCAAGACTCTCGATGAAGGCCAGCATGTGCCCTGTCGTAGCATTGTAGATGTCACCCCGAGGCTCATTTGGCTTTGCTTCCAGGGCAAATCTCAGATTGTAGCCATTGTCCAAGACATACTCGCAGAGGAAGTTGATGGATTCACGTGTTCGCTTGATCGCTGTGACAGGGTCCTTGCCTGCATCGGTCTCAGTCCCTTCACGGCCGCCCCAGAAGACATAGACCCCTGCACCTAACTCCACGCCAAGGTCGATCGCATGCATCGTCTTCTGGAGCGCGTAGGCGCGCACGCGCGGGTCATTTGCGGTGAAGGCACCGTCCTTGAAGGCGGGATGCCCAAACAGGTTGGTGGTTGCCATGGGCACGCAGAGTCCGGTTGCCTCCAATGCCGCTTTGAACTCCCCGACGATCTTGTCGCGCTCAGCCGGCGTGGCATCGATGGGCACAAGGTCGTTGTCGTGTAAATTGACCCCATAGGCGCCGACTTCCGCAAGCAGGTGCACGAGTTCAACCGGAGACAGCGGAGGGCGAACAGGTTCACCGAACGGATCACGTCCTACATTCCCAACGGTCCACAAGCCGAAAGTGAATTTGTCCTCAGGCTTGGGTTGATAGGGGTCCGACATCAGATCTCTCCTCTTTGCCACCGGTGGCGCGCTGGCGCCCGCCTGGCTTCGTTCTGCATTTAGGGTCCGAGTTCAACTGGACATGCAAACAATCGCTTTTCTATCACCTCGGCCTGCGACCCAACGATTTCAAACGCGCCTTGAAGACGAATATCTTCGGACGAGCTGCCTACCATGACCAGGATTCGACCGGGCTCAACCACCAATTCCAGATCGCGGTTGTAAAAAGCCAGCAGGGCGACGGGCAGCCTGAACGTGATCTTCTTGCGCTCGCTCGGTTGAAGGGAAATTCGTGTGAAGCCCACGAGCTGTTTCACGGGCCGCGGTGAGCTCCCGAATTCATCCCGGACATAGAGTTGGACAACCTCCTCGCCGGCCACCAAGCCAGTATTGGTCACTTCAACAGCGACCCCGACACTCTCGCTAGATGTTGCCTGGAGCCGATCTAGCGAGAAGTTGCTGTACTCGAAAGTTGTGTAACTCAGGCCGTGGCCGAAGGGATACAGCGGTGTCGTTCTTTCGGAAACGTAGTCTCCATACCAGTGGGATTTCATACCAGAGGGTGGGTGATTGTAGAAGATAGGCAGCTGGCCAACATGGCGTGGAAATGTGACCGGGGTCTTGCCACCTGGATTGACGTGACCAAAGAGGACATCCGCCACGGCAGTGCCGCCTTCTTCACCGGGAATCCAGGCCTCGAGGACGGCATCTGCCTTCTCGTCAAGCCAAGGAATGGCGTAAGGTCGCCCGCTGATCAACACAGCAGCCACCGGTTTGCCAATGGCGAGCACGGCCTTGACCAAATCTTCCTGGACCCCAGGCAAGCGAAGGTGAGCACTGTCTCGGGTCTCCCCCGTGGTGCACTCGGGCGTGAGCCCGGAGCGATCACCGAGAACAAGAATCACGGCATCGGCTCGTTGTGCAATTTCGCACGCTTCATCGAAGCCGGATATGTCCCCATCGAGGTTGTCGCAGCCCCTGGCATGCAGCACCTGAGTGTTTGGTGAGACGGCCGCTTTGATGGCTTCAAGCACCGAGACAACTTGGATCTGATGTTTGGAAACAGCACTTGTGTCGACATTCACAAACGACGAATTGGCGGGAGACTGGAAGATCATCAGCTCCATGGTGGCCGAAAATGAATAGTCCCCGAGCAGGCTGCGAGCATGATCTGCATTGGGGCCAAGAACGGCCAGCGTGCCAATGTCTTTGCGGAGCGGCAATAGCCCGTTGTTCTTGAGGAGAACCATGCTCTGACAGGCTATGTCTCGGGCCAATTTGCGCTGTTCGCTTGTTTCGAACACTTCGGACACACGCCCTTCGTCCACGTAAGGCTGGTCGAACAGACCCAGCTCAATCTTCTTCTGCAGATGCCGGCGGAGCGCGGCATCGAGAGTTTCGATGTCAAGATCGCCAGCCTGAACTGCAGCCATCAGCGGCTCCCCATAGCAGACGGTTGTCGGTAGTTCCACATCGATGCCTGCGGCCAGAGCCAGACGTCCTGCCTCAGACCTATCCCCTGCGACGTTGTGAAAGCTATGGATCATCACAACAGCTTCATAGTCCGAGACGACCAGGCCGTCGAAGCCGAGTTTCTCCCTTAGGAGCTCCGTCAAGATGCGGCGCGAAGCCGCGACCAGCTCCCCGTCCACCTCGGGATAGGCGTTCATGATGCTTGCCAATCCCGCATCCTGGATTGCAGCCTGAAATGGGGCGAGCAAAACTTCGTACATTTCGTGCCAGCCGACATGGACGGGCCCACAGTTCAGCCCGCCCTGAGAGAGACTGTGCCCGATGAAGTGTTTCCCGGTCGCCATCACGCCATCGGCAAGGTCTTCCCCCTGCAGACCATGGATGTAGGCCGTACCGAATTGGCTGACCAGCAAGGGGTCTTCGCCGAAGGTCTCTTCGGTTCGTCCCCAACGTGGGTCACGGGCGACGTCGAGCACTGGCCCCAGCGCCTGGCGCGCCCCGATGGCGAGCATTTGTTGGCGGATGGTGCTGGTCATTCGTTCGGCCAACTCAGGCTGAAAAGTTGCGGCCAGGCCGAGCATCTGTGGGTACATCGTTCCACCAAGCACCATCGTCCCGGAGCAGGATTCCTCGTGAAGAATTGCTGGTATCCCCAGGCGAGTCTCTTCTACAAGAAACTTCTGAATCTGGTTGCCCGCTCTGGCCGCTGCCATAGGCTCGAGCGTCGAAGCGCCGGCGACCCTGGAGATTTGACCAATGCCAAGGCTGAGCCTTGTCTGGAACTTGTCGGGATCGAGTTTCCCGCACGTTTGCAGTTCGTATATCCAACAAGAACCCAGTTGCGCCAACTTCTCGTCCAACGTCATTTGTGACAAGAGTCTTTCGATGGGCTGCAAAGTGGATGTCATGAAACCTCTCTGTCAGGACTTGTATCGCACCACATATGTTTCGAGTCTCCGGAACGTATCTGAGTGCGCCATGAGCCAGGGCGGCAAGGTAATATCGTCTCGGCAGAGACGGCGCTATGTATCGATTTGGATACCGTTCCCTATTATCACTTCTCGGTACCATTTCGAACTTGATTTTGGAATTCTGCGTTGGGTGTCAAAGTCGACAAAGACGAGCCCGAATCGTTTGGAATACCCAAAGGCCCATTCGAAGTTATCAAGCAAAGACCAGGCGAAGTACCCATGGACCGGGACCCCGTTCTGGATGGCCTTCTGAACCATTTCTAGATGACGTTTGATGTAATCCAGCCGGGCAGGATCATCTACATGCCCGTCTCGATCCACCTCGTCCGCAAAGGCGGCACCGTTTTCTGTGATGTAGATCGCAGGGAACTCGTAGTCAAAGTGCAGCCGCCCCAAGATGTTGTACAAGCCCTGCGGGTAGACTTCCCAACCCATATCGGTGATCTCGTCGCTTGGGAAGACGGTACGAGGCTCATTGTCCGCTTCACTGATTTCGGTTGACCTGGCAATCCCACGTGCGTAGTAATTGACACCCAGGAAGTCAACAGGTACAGCGATTAAATCCAAATCCCCCGCTTTGACGCATTCCATGGGATTGCCAAAGCCGGTGGTGATGTCCATTGGATAACCGCGCCCAACCAGGGGATCCAAGAACCATCGGTTGAGATAGCCATCAACCCAAGCGGATTCCTTCCTGTCCGCAGCGCTTGGGGAGGCCGGTTCTTGTGGAGAAAGATTCAGCGTGATACCAATATCTGCGTCTGAGCAATTGGAGCGAATGACCGGCACAGCCTTCCCATGTGCGAGCAGCAGGTGGTGGGAGGCAGCCAAGGCCTCTGCCAGATCGGTATGACCGGGAGCGTGACGTCCGTCCCGATAGCCGACAAACGCGCTGACCCAAGGTTCGTTCAAGGTGATCCACTTTTCAACCCGATCCCCCAATGCTCGGCTGACAACATCGGCATACTCGGCGAACGCGTCCACGACCTTACGCGCCGGCCACCCGCCTTCGTCTTGCAGAGCCTGGGGCAGGTCCCAGTGGTAAAGAGTGATGTAGGGGACGATTCCGGCTTCGAGCAGCGAATCCACGAGCCGGCTGTAGAAGTCAATCCCGGCCAGATTGATGTCTCCCCGACCTTCCGGCAGGATTCGCGGCCAGGCGATCGAGAAACGATACGCTTTCAAGCCCATTTCCTTCATCAGGGCCGCATCTTCACGCCAGCGATGATAGTGGTCACAGGCGACATCACCGGTGTCGCCATTCGAGACCATGCCTGGGGTATGGCTGAAGCGATCCCAAATGCTTTCGCCTTTGCCATCCTCATTCCAAGCGCCCTCGATCTGATAGGCGGCCGTCGCAGCCCCCCATACAAAATCTCGCGGGAACGTGTGAATAGATTGGCTCACTGGTCCTATCTCCTATCAACCCAACCAGGCCTGGATCTGTAACCGGCTCACCCCATCGGGAGGCAGCGGAAGAACAGTTCCTTTGATCGGTGTCCCATCCACGAGCAATTGGATTGTGTTGCCGGGTCCCTTTCGCTTCACATCGATGTCATAGTGGACACCTCGAAAAAGGCGCTCTGCTTGGAATCCATTCCAGCCCGTGGGAATGACCGGTGCGACTTGCAGGCCATCGTAGGTTGGACGGATCCCCAGAATCCACTGCGTAATGGCGACATAGTTCCAGGCTGCGGTGCCTGTCAGCCAGGAATTTTTGGCCTCACCATGGGTGAGTGCATCTTTGCCCGCAATCATCTGGGCGTAGACATAAGGTTCGCATTTGTGAAGTTGGCCGAGTGCCTCACGCGCCGAAGGATTGATTCGCAGGTAATAGTCGTGGGCAACATCCCCCCGGCCGATCATGGACTCGGCGATCATGATCCATGGGTTGGTATGGCAAAAGACCCCGGCATTCTCTTTGAAACCAGGTGGGTAAGATGAAATTTCACCCAAATGCAAGTAGTACCTACTGAAAGCTGGTTGCACAAGGACAATACCGTGCGGAGTTGCGAGATGCTCGGCTACCGCGTCTAGCGCCTGGATGGCGTGGCCGTCGTCGATGCCCAGACCTGCCATCACACATATTCCTTGGGGCTCGATGAAGATCTGGCCCTCGTCGTTCTTTGTTGAGCCAAGTACGCAGCCAAAGCTGTCAAAGGCTCGGCGGAACCAGGCGCCGTCCCACCCGGCGGACCATGTGGCTGTCTCCATCGCCTGTGCGGCCCTCGAAAACTCGTCTGCCCGTTGGGTGTCTCCCATGTGGTCGGCGATATCCCTCATCTCCTTGGAGGCCAGCACGAACAATCCGGCGATAAAGACGCTTTCGGCGACCGTGCCTTCATTGTTCGACGTGGTTTGAAATGACTCCCCTGGCTCATCCGAGAAACAGTTCAGGTTAAGGCAATCGTTCCAATCTGCTCGGCCGATCAGGGGTAAGCCATGCGGGCCGCGTCGCTCGAGCGTGTACTGGATCGAACGCCTCAAGTGGCCGATGAGTGGTTCTTCCGTGCCGCGCTGGTTGGCGTACTGGACTGGCTCATCGAGGATGCCCCAATCGCCGGTTTCCTTGAGATAGGCCGCAACTGACAGCACGATCCAAAGGGGATCATCATTGAAGCCCCCGCCCAAGTCGTCGTTGCCCCGCTTGGTCAATGGCTGATACTGGTGGTACGCGCCGCCACTGGGCAGCTGTGTGGCGGCAAGATCTAGAATCCGTTCCCGTGCTCTGTCGGGCAGGAACGGCATGAGCCCGAGCAAGTCCTGGTTCGAAGTCACGGAAGCCGATCCCGCGCCCAATCCCCGACTCGAAATACGAGGCGGAGCGCGACAGTCTGAAGTTGACCATCACCTGATAGGCATTCCAAGTATTGACCATGCGATTGGTGTGGGAGTTCGGAGTCGTAACCTGGAACCGGTTGAGCAAGCTGCCCCAATGCTGGCGCATTGACTTGAACGCGTCTTCCACCTGATCCGGTTGCAGATACCGATGGATAGTCGACGTCACTCCGCGCTTGTTGATGACCTGCGAATCCGGAGGATCGAATTTGGCGTCAGGCGGGTTTTCGAAATAGCCAAGGACGAAAATGATCTTCTTGCGCTCTCCGGCGTCCAATTGGATGCCCGCCTGGAGGGCTCCAATCGGTTGCCAACCATGCGCGATCGAGCCGGTCAACTGGCCCGCCTCGACCGCAGACGGCGAATCCCAGCCCCGATTGGGTCCCAGGAAGGCCTCGCGTTGCGTATCAAAGCCGACGACAGATTCGGAACAGGCCAGGTAGGAGAAATGGTTCCGTCGTTCCCGATATTCGGACTTATGGAAGATGACGCCGTCAGCAACCTCCACTTCGCCTACGGAAAGATTGCGCTGGTAGTTGGTGGCGTCGTCCAAAGCGTCCCACAGATTGAACTCCACAGCCGAGAACACCGATAGCTGGATGGCGGTATCCCCGAGATTGGAGAGCGTAAGGTCCCAGATCTCAAGGTTCTCCTCCAGCGGGACGAAGTATCTTGTCGATGCTTCTATTCCGAACAACTTTGAACGGATGGTGGTGTATCCCATGCCATGCCGGCATTCATATTCGTCCAGGGGGGTGCGCGTCGGTTGCCATGAGGGTGACCAAAACTGAGCCGCGTTCGGATTCGTAGGCGGACCGTCGAGGCGTAGGTAAATGTAGCGCCCACATGTATCCAAGGGCGCGTCGTTGTAACGATATCGGGTCAGACGCCGCAGCCGGGCATCTTTGTAGAAGGAGTAACCGCCGGCCGTGTTGGAGATGAGGCCGGTGAAGTCATGCGCGCCGAGGTAGTTGATCCACGGCAATGGCGTATCCGGGCGCTCAATCACATACTCCCGGTGCTCATCGTCAAAGTGACCATAACGCATAGTGCCTCGATATCTATCTCTTCTATTCCTTGATTGCACCCAGGGCTATGCCGCTGACGATGTAGCGCGAGAAGATGGCGTAGATGATGATGATCGGGACGACGGTAATGGCCAGTCCTAGGTAGATGGCGCCATACTCGGTGCGATACACGTCGCCGCGCATGGTTTGCACGAGCATCGGCAGGGTGTACTTCTTTATGGATGAAATCAGGATGAACGGGGTGAAGAAGTTGTTCCATGAGGCTGACGAAGGCAAAGATGCCCATGGTGGCCGCTCCGGGAACGGCCAGGGGCAGCATGATCAGGTGAAAGATCCCCAGCTCGCCGGCACCGTCAATCCTGGCCGCATCGATCAAGTCCTGGATCAACATCGACTCGAAATACTGCTTGCCAAAGAACACGGCACCAGCATTGGCTATGAGGGGCAAGATGAGCGAGGCGTAATTGTCGGTGAGCCCGAGGGTGGACATAAAGCGATAGAAACCTATGATGGATAGCTGCATGGGGATCATGACTAGAACGATGATGAAGTTGGAGAACAACTTTCTCCCCTTGAACTCATAGACAACCAGGCCATAGGCCGTGAGCATTGAAAAGTAGACTGTGACGAGCGTCGAAGCGACGGCTAGAAACAGGCTATTCGCGAAGCCTCTCGGCATGTCCAAGCCCCTGCCGATCAAGATCCCGTAATTTTCGAGGGCATGCGTGCTGGGCAAGAGGCTGATTCCCTGTTGAATCTCAGTTGTTGACCGGGTCGCGTTCACGATCAACATCCAAATTGGGAGAACCGTGATGGCTAAAAGAAGGATCAGGAAGATGTAGACGAGCACGCGGAACACGTAGGTGCCGAATTTATATTGGTTGATCATGATAGCGGCCTCTGACTGGTCCTTCTCTTGAAGCGCCTCGAGTCCTTCTGGTCCCCGTCGCCCGTATCCCGATCGCGCAGGAAATAGAAGATTCCCAGGGCACAGATGCTGGTCATGATAAATACCATCACGCCCACCGAAGATGCTGCCCCGATGTGGCCCTGGCTGCTAGCAAACTTCATATACATCAAGATGTTGTTGGTTTGAATCGAACTCAATGGTGAGCCTCGGCCATCTGTCAAAAGGAATGGGATGTCGAACATTTGCATGCCGCCCACGAGCGATGTCACAAAGATGAAGATGAGGATGGGTTTGAGCAATGGCAGGGTGATGTGCCTGAACATCTGCCAGTCGGTTCCGCCGTCGACCATGGCTGCTTCATAGAGGTGGATTGGTATGGAGGTCATGCCTGCCATGAGGATGATTGCCGTTTGGCCAAACCACATCCACCACTGGATGAAAATCACCAGCCCGCGCGTGATCCAGACATTCTCCAGGAATCGCATGGATTCGGCCAAGAAACCTAACCTGACCAGTAGTTGGTTGGCCGGGCCATAGTAATCAAACAATGCATGAAATAAGGCCGCCACGGCGGCCGGCACCAGCAGGTTCGGCAAGAAAGAACAAAGCGCGCCATACCCCGACGGCCCTGATCCTCAGCCGGGCGCTGGTGAACAAGATGGACAACAACATGGCGATGCCGATCTGAGGGATGAAATTCAGCAACCAGATCAACCAAGTGTTACCAACTGCCCGCACAAAGACGATATCGGCAAACAGGCGCTGGAAGTTGGCCAAGCCGGTGAACTTGCTCGTACTGGACATCAATGTGGTGTTTGTGAAACTGAGGGCCAGCGTTTCGTAGACAGGGTATAGGCCAAAGATGAGAAAGCCAATGACGAAAGGCGCAAGAAACACGTAACCGTAGTAACTGCTCCGAAACTTGGCTTGATTCATATTGACCTCGAGTTCTCGGTACCCCTGAGCTCAAAAGACGGGACCGTGTGGTCGAGTGATGGGGGTGGGTCGGGCCATCACGGATGATAGCCTGACCCACCCTTCATTGGTGGATAGGAACTACTGTACCGGCGGGGCGGGGATGGTTAGATCGGGAAATTCATTCCGAACGGCATCCAGCCACGTCGACCACATTTCTGCTTCGGTAGTCGTCCCGCTGAGGTAGGCGGCCAGCGGGTCATTGAGGGCGCGCTGAATGGCGTCGTCAGAGCCGGTCAACAATGCGCCATTTACGCTCGGAGCTGCCTTGGCGAAGGCTCCGTAGGAGTTTTCTCCGCCGAGGAACTCGGACAAGGTGGAGTTGTCGAAGCTGCTCGTAATCTTATCGACCACCACCTGACTGGAGACGAAGTCGCCAGCTGCCTGAGCCTGGTCATCGGGCGTGTTTGGATCGATGGCCTTGAGGTACTCATTGGTGTAAACACCGGTTGCCCAATTGGTCAGGTTCTGTTCGTCCAGCGCGACGAACTTGACGAATTCGGTCGCCAGCTCACTATTCGGGCTGCCCTTGAGGACACCAACCCATGTGCCGCCCCACTGGTAGGACAGCGGACCGTTGATCATGGCCCAGTCACCGCCGGTGCCGGCCCCACCTGATGCGGGGACGGAGTTGGGGCTTAAGACATAGGGAAGACCCCACGTGGGGAGGAAGTAGCTGAAGACCTTCTTGGGGGTGCCGTTGGCATCCACAAGAGTGTCATTCATGCCGGCAAACCAGCCTTCCGTCCACTGTGTCGCCCCAGATTCGTAGCCATTGTCGCGCATCAGTTTGGCGAAATGGACGTACTCCACGATCTTGGGGTCAATCACCAAAGTGTCGTTGACAACCCATGGCTGGGAGCGATTGGAGAGGAAGGGCGTAAAGAGCTCGGCGCCGGTTCCAACCGTGTAGTAGTCGCCTGTGCCGCAGGCCTTGATCTTGGCGGCCGTTTCAAGGAACTTGTCCATATCGGCGACCATGGCCTGAACCGCAACCGGATCATCGGTGCCCAGGCATTCTTTCGCGATACTACGTCGATAGAAGAATGCTCCCGGGGTGGCCTGGTAGGAGTACGCCCTGGTCTCACCGTTGAAGGTGCCGACCTGAACCACATTTTGGTAGGTCTTCAGGGTTTCGGTCAGAGGCAGAAGCGAGTTCAAGTTGGCCAGCAGATCCGACTCAACCCACTCTTTGACGAACGCGGCTTCCAGCGCAACCACATCGGGAGAGTCAGAGGTGCCGGCGGCTGCCTTCACCTTGGTTTGATACTCGCCGTTTGTCATCGGGATCAAGGTGTAGTTGACCGTCACCCCAGGGTGGACACCCTCAAACGCTATCGCCATGGTCCTTAGTTCGGCGGTGAACGACCACACGTTGAGGGTGCCGGTAAGATCCGCTGGGGCGGCTGTGTTAGCGGCCGCAGGGGGTTGAGTGGCTTCGCCTCCTGCCGGAGGTGCAGGTGTTGCTGGGGCGCCACCGCATGCAACCAACAGCATGCTGGCAACCATAACAAAGCTTAGGGCAGATATTGCGGACTTGCGCATCTTCCTTCTCCTTCGTATGCTCTGGGTGGAGAGAAATCTCCGTTTGAGTGTGCAGGTCTTCCTTCGTCTGGTCAAGGCAGAAGTGAAGACCTGCGCATTTCATTCCAGTTCTTCAGCCTCACCTCCCTTGGTTGTTGGGTTGACTTCATTACTCACAGAATCGAAGCCAACGGTGATTGAACTAAAGAGTTCCTGCCAAAGCTCGACAGGAACTGCGCCTTACTAAACTTGTGGGCATCTTATAGACCTGGTCGTCAAGGTCTTCGTGATCGACGAGCTTGATAAGCATCTGTATTGCGATGTACCCCATTTCTTCCAGGGATTGGTCAACCGTGGTGAGACCCATGAACTTCGCTTCGGCAATGTTGTCGAAACCTATCACGCTCAAATTCTCGGGAATGTGCAAGCCCAGTTCTTCAGCCGCCTGGAACACCCCAATTGCAGATTGATCATTGGCAGCGAAGATGGCGGTGGGAGGAGCCTCCTGGCCGAGCAAACTGAGTGCACACTTATAGCCAGTCTCAGCCGTAAAGTCCCCCTGGGCGACATAAGCCTCGTTCACCCCGATGCCTGCGTTGACGAGCACATCCCGGTACCCCTGCAACCGACGCTGGCCGCTTCCTATTTCGGGTCGGCCGGTGATAAAGGCGATCTTCCGATGGCCCAGTTGGAGCAGATATTCCGTTGCGTCCACGGCACCTTGGTAGTTCGTGGCTTGAACATAGGGGTAGTTCGGGTCATCCCCGTGGGGATCAACAGAGACGATGGGGGCATCTGAGATGAAGTCGGCTGCGGCGGATGCCACAATGATCACGCCGTCCGACATCGAATTGCTTAGAAGGGAAACGTAGTGCTGTTCGTGAAATGCCGCGCCAACCTTTCTGACGTCTCCGGTTGTGTAGACCAGCAAATCAAACGTCAATTCTGCTATAGCCCTGTTGATTCCCTTCATGATTTCAATGGAGTAGGGGAAGCCAATGTCTGGAACCACGAGCCCGATGAGGTTCTTTCTGTGGCTGCGCATGCTGCGCGCCGCTAGGCTCGAGGCGTAACCAAGGTTGTCGATGACTTTTCGGACGCGCGCCGAGGTTAAGGCGGACACATCATCCTTATTGTTCAAAACGCGGGATACGGTTGAGACTGAGACTCCAGCCTTCTCAGCAACGTCAAAGATTGTGACCGACCGCTTCTTGGTATTCAACTCTGGGGGCTCCGATAAGGTTACCGGGAACGTTACCGGAATAACACATTCTTGCATACTTTGGGGGGTAAGTCAAGTGTCTCTGCATTGCAGTCGATGATGCGTTTGGAGGGGGGGTAGCACTTAAGTGCACAAAGGAAGGCAAACGGGCCAGGCCGCCGTCGGAGAAATTGGCAAGGCCTTGAATGACGCCACAATGGCCACTATTCCTTACCGGATGACGAGTGGGTAGTGACTCACAGGCGCCGGGAGCGGGGGCCCACCATGTGATTCCACGCAGGGCGTCAAGGTGGGGAACTAGGGAGCGTCGTACGTCAATCTGAGCTTATGGGATGATGGGGAATGCGCCCGCATCGCGAAGCCAGCCTACTTCCGACTCTCGGCCGACTGGACCACACAGTCGATGATGCCATTCCGGGTTGCTCGGGGCGGTGACGATGCCGGGCTCGTGAGGTCCCGTTTAGAGGCCACGCAGATCTGACCGTGCTGGGGCGCGTTCGGGTGGAAGGATGTCCTGTCGAGATAGGGAGCCGGCCAAGATCAGCGCGAACCGTCGGGACCCCGCGGGCCGCCTTCTCTGCGCCGCCGTTTGCGAGCCACCTTGAGACGCGCCTGAGCGCGCCGCATGGAAGCAAGCGCACGCCGTAGGTCGAGATCTGAGGTTCGAGTTTCCAGGCGTTCCTGGGCGCGCTGCATGGCTTCCAGGGCCCTCTGTTCGTCTATCTCGTCCGCCCGCTCAACGGCGTCGGCCAGAACAACAATCCGGTCGGCCATCACCTCGAGGAAGCCGCCGGTAATTGCAATGTACTCGTCTTCGCCGTCCTTTCGCACCATGAGCTCCCCGGGTTCAAGCAGGGTCAGCAGAGGGGCGTGGTGTGGGAGAATGCCCAGCTGTCCGCTAGCTCCCGGCGCGACCACCAGGTCGACATCTTCAGAATAGAGCTGCCGTTCGGCGGTCATGATCTCAAGGCGTTGCGTAGCCACAGAGCTATGCTCCCTCGCTCATGCGCTTGGCATTCTCGACGGCATCCTCGATACCGCCCACCATGAAGAAGGCTTGCTCGGGCAAGCTGTCATGCTTGCCCTCCAGAATCTCTTTGAAGCCCCTTACCGTTTCCTTGACGGGGACGTACCTGCCTTCGCGTCCTGTGAAAGCCTCAGCGACAAACATCGGCTGTGAGAGGAAATCTTTGGATCTTCCTAGCCCGGGCCACAGTTACCTTGTCTTCTTCTGACAGTTCCTCGATCCCCAGAATAGCGATGATGTCCTGCAGGTCGCTGTATCGCTGAAGGACCTGCTGGACGCCGCGCGCCACGTTGTAATGCTCCTCGCCGACGATCCTCGGGTCCAAGGCGCGCGATGTGGAGGTGAGGGGGTCCACCGCCGGATACAGACCCTGTTCAGCGATGGACCGTTCAAGCGCTATGACCGCGTCGAGGTGGCCGAAGGTTGTGACGATCCCGGGATCTGTGTAGTCGTCGGCTGGAACGTAAACTGCCTGGAAGGAAGTGATCGAGCCCTTCTTGGTGGACGTGATCCGTTCCTCGAGGTCCCCAAGTTCCGTCCCAAGCGTGGGCTGGTAACCCACGGCGGAAGGCATGCGACCCAGGAGGGCCGACACTTCCATGCCGGCCAGGATATAGCGGTAAATGTTGTCGATGAAGATCAGGATGTCCTGGCCCTCGGTGTCTCGGAAATACTCGGCCATGGTCAGACCGGTGAAGCCGATGCGGGCGCGCACGCCCGGGGGGCTCGTTCATCTGGCCGAACACGAGCACGGTGTTCTTCAAGACGCCCAATTCCTGCATCTCACGCCACAGGTCGTTGCCCTCTCGTGATCTTTCGCCCACGCCGGCAAATACAGAGAAGCCCTCATGCACCGCTGCAATGCTGCGGATGAGCTCGAGCACGATGACCGTCTTGCCGACGCCGGCTCCTCCGTAGGCCCCGACCTTCCCGCCCTTGGTGAAGGGTGCCACCAGGTCAATCGCTTTCAGGCCGGTCTCGAGGATCTCGGTGCTGGTTTGCTGATCATCGAAAGGTGGCGGATCTCGATGGATGGGCCATGTCACCTCGGCCTCAACCGGACCGAGGTCGTCGATCGGTGCGCCCACCACGTTGAAGAGCCGGCCCAGGGTGGGGCGCCCGACAGGCACGGCGATCGGGCGACCGGTGTCGGTCACCTCCTCGCCGCGCATCAGACCCTCAGTGGGCCCAAGGGCGAGGCAGCGGACCCAGTTGTTGCCGACGTGCTGCTCGACCTCGAGCACCAGTCGATTTCCGTCGGGCTGGCTGATTTCCACGGCGCTGAGCAGGGTGGGCAGTTCATTGGGAGGAAACTCCACGTCAATGACCGTGCCAATCACCTGAACGACTTTGCCTTTGGTGCCTTCTGCCATCGGTTACTCCATCTCCGTCTTCAACGACAGTGTCATCATCTGACGTGACTTGGATCGAATGGCCGAGCTGCGACTGCGGACCTAGCCCTCAAGCGCAGCCGCGCCTCCAACTATGTCAAGCAGATCTCGCGTAATCGTGGCCTGCCGAACCTTGTTCTTCAGCAGGGTCAAATCAAGCAGCATATCGTGTGCGTTGTCGGTGGCGCTGTGCATGGCCACCATCCGAGCCGATTGCTCACTGGCCACCGCCTCCAGCATGGCATGGTAGATCTCCATCTCGACAAAGCGAGGCAGCAGCTCCTCAAGAACGTCGTCGCTGGATGGTTCGTAGATGTACCCCACGGCCCACGAGGCCTCGAGCGGAGCCGGCTCGACTGGGAGCAGCTGTTCCATGACCGGCTTTTGAACGGCGGTGTTGACAAAGCGGCTGTAAGACAGATACACGCGGTCAATCCGCCGCTCAGCGTAGTCCTGGATCACCAGATGGGCGATTGGGAGAACATCCTGCACTCCCGGGCGGTCGCCAATGTCTGTGAAGACGGCCTGCACATCGCGGCCAAAGCGCATCATGAAATCGCGCCCCTTTCGCCCCACGGTGATCAGCCGAACCGGTGCATCGGCGTCGACGATGAATTGTCCGGCGGCGCGATTCAGGTTGGCGTTCAGGCCACCGCACATGCCCCGGTCCGGAGAGATGTGGACAATGCCAATGCTTTTGACTTCCCGATACTCAAGCAGAGGCTGCTCGGAGCCGCCGCGCGGTTGGGCGGCCAGATCGGCCAGGACGTCGCGGATTTTCTCGGCGTAGGGGCGTCCCGCCAACACTCTTTGCTGCGCGTAGCGCATCTTGGATGCGGCGATCATCTCCAAGGCGCGCGTGATCTTGGCGGTATTCTCAACGCTTCTGATTCGGCGGCGGATCTGCCGCAGGTTAGCCATACTTTGCTCTCTTGAGACTTCCGTGCCCAGCCATGCCGGCGGAAGCTGCCGGACCCCCGTTCGTCAGCCGCGGGCCAGGAGATTGGGCCGTGTTATATGGAGAACGCCTTCTTAAATTCCTCGATGGCCTTTTTCAGATTCTCTTGTGCCTCGTCGTCAAGCTGCCCGGTCTCCATGATCTGCCTCCGGATTTCGGGATGGGCAGCTCCGAGGAACGTGTGAAACTCTGTCTCCCAGGACTTCACCTTGTCAATCGGCACATCGTCCAGGAAGCCATTGATTACCGCATACATGATGGCGACCTGTTGGCCGAGCTCCATAGGCTCGAACTGGGGCTGCTTGAGCACTTCCGTGATCCGCTGCCCACGCTCGAGTTGGGTGCGTGTGGCGGCGTCGAGATCTGCCGTCCCGAATTGGGCGAAGGTCGCCAGTTCCCTGAACTGCGCCAGATCCAGTCGCAGACGCCCTGCCACCCGGCGCATCGCCTTGGTCTGGGCGGAGCCACCCACCCGGGAGACCGAGTTACCGACGTTTACCGCGGGGCGAATACCGGAGTTGAACAGATCGGCCTCGAGATAGATTTGACCATCGGTAATCGAGATGACGTTGGTCGGGATGTAGGCCGAGACGTCTCCGGCTTGGGTCTCGATGATCGGGAGGGCCGTGATCGATCCACCGCCGTATTTGTCGTCCATCCTGGCTGCTCGTTCAAGGAGTCGGCTGTGCAGATAGAACACATCCCCCGGATATGCCTCCCGGCCCGGCGGCCGCCGGAGCAATAGGGAGATCTGCCGGTAGGCCCAGGCGTGTTTCGACAAATCGTCATAAACGATGAGGGCGTCACGACCATTTTCCATGATCTCTTCGGCCATGGCGCAGCCGGCATAGGGCGCAAGGTACTGGAGCGGGGCTGGGTCGGCGGCATTGGCAGCAACGACAATCGTGTGGTCCATCGCCCCGTGCTCTTCCAGTGTGGCCACGACCTGGGCAACCTTGCTGGTCTTCTGGCCAATGGCGACGTAAATACAGGTCAGGTCACCGCCACGTTGGTTGATGATCGTGTCGATGGCGATGGCGCTCTTGCCGGTGAACCGGTCACCGATGATGAGCTGCCTTTGGCCGCGGCCTAATGGGATCATGGAGTCGATCGCCTTGATACCGGTCTGCACAGGCGTGTTGACCGGCTTGCGGGTAACCACGTTAGGGGCCAATCGTTCGACGGGGTAGGTTGCAGAAGCCTTGATGGGGCCCTTGCCGTCAATCGGCCGGCCAAGGCCATCCACGACGCGGCCGATGAGTGCCTTTCCCACCGGCACTTCAGCCAGCTGCCCGGTAGAGCGGACGGTGTCCCCTTGTTTGATTTCGGTATCGTCACCCAGGATGGCGGCGCCGACGATATCTTCGCCCAGGTTCAGAGCCAGCCCGACGATGGGTTCACCGCTCCCGGTGCTCGGGAAGGCAACGAACTCGCCGAATCTCGCCCCCGACAGACCGTCGATGTGAGCGATGCCATCGCCGACATCAACGACGACGCCGACATCCACCATGCTCGTCTTGCCGCCGAACTCTTCGATTTGGCGCTTGATAACGGACGTGATGTCTTGTCCGCGGACAGCCATGTAGCTAACCTCCACTTCGTGGGTCGACATCACCCGCAGCGGCGGACGGCCCGAGGCAGGTGCAAATGGACTGATTTGGTAAGACCACCGGCTCTGGTTCGACCCCGTCCGGAGGGGTGGCCCGATCATCACGGCGCCAGTATGGGCGCTCCATGAAGAGAAGCTCGAATGCAGGTCAGGCAGACCCGGTCAAGGCATTCTTGCCGCCTTCGATCGATGACCGTCAACAGGTCAAGGGCGCCCTGCGATCATCTTGGCGCGAAGTTGGCTGAGCCGGTCCCGAGAGCTGCCGTCGATGAGCTTATCACCAACCTGGGCAACAAAGCCGCCCAGGATCTCGGGGGCGACCTCCTCGGCAACGATGACCTTCTTCCCGGTCATCTCTTCCAGATAGTGCCGAATAGAGTCGATAACCTCGTCCGTCACTGGGAGAGCAGTCGTCACCGTGGCGCGCTCGACGCCTTGTTCTTGATCCAAGAGGTGCCGGTACTCGGCCGCGATTAGCGGGAGCAGGGCCAGCTGTCCCCCTTGGAGCAGCACGCCCGCCAGGTTATGAACCAAGGCTGGGCTGTCCGGCACCAGAGCCTTTAGCGTGGACAGCTTCTCGCCATCTGGAACAAGGGGCGCTTCGAAGAATGCCCGCAGATCGGCGTCGGCCATCGCCCCAGCCAAGGCTTGGAGTTCGTCCAGCCATCCCGAGAACTCGTCTCGTTCCCGGGCCAATGCCAGCGCAGCCTGTGCGAACCTTCTGGCGGTAGAAAGGCGGGACATGCGCTAGCCGGTCTCCCCGCCAGAACTCTCGGCCAGGACGTCATCGATAACTTCCAGATGCGCTTTCCGGTCGAGCGAGCGGCCGATGACTTGTTCGGCGGCCCGGAAGACGAGATCAGCGAAATGGCGCTGAACCTCTTGCATGGCATCGTCGCGCTCGCGCTGGATTTCCTCCCTGGCTTTCGCCAGGAAGGCCTCGGCTTCGCGTCGTGCGGCTTGGCGTTCCTCCTGCAAATAGCGGTCGGCCATCTGCCGCGTACGTTCGATGAACTCTTGGCCCTCTTTATGGGCTTCGTCCAGGCGGCGTTCCATTTCGGCCTCGATCCTGGCCAACTCCTCCTTCGCGCGTTCGGCGGATTCGAGCCCTTCCTTGATGCGCTGAGTACGTTCGTCCATAAGCCGTAGAAAGGGCTTGTAGGCGAAGAAGTAGAGGATGGCCAGAAGGAGACAGAAGTTGACCAGATAGACAATCAGGCTTGGTAGGTCAAAGCCCAGCGTCCCCAGTCCGCCGCCTCCGCCTTCCTGCATGAGTCCTGCGAAATGCACAGTGGGCCTCTCTTGCGACTGGTGTCGCCGCAGGCTAAGCGGCGACCAGGGCGAGGATGATGGCCACGATGAGGACGTAGATGCCGATGGCTTCAGCGAACGCGATGGCCAGAATCATATTGGTGAGGATAGCGCTGCGGGCCTCCGGATTGCGCCCCAGAGCATTCATGGCCGAGAAACCGATGATGCCGATACCGATGGCCGGGCCGAACATCCCGAGCCCAGTGGCCAATCCTGCGGCGATCATCCTGGCAACACTTACATCCATTGCGACTCCTCCTTAAGAAATCAGCGGTGCGGTCAGCTCGGGGCCCACTCGTAACGCAGGACCGGCTTCAAAGCCACATTGACCGCGACGTGTCTTGGGTGCATCGGACTTCACGATCGGGCCCCGCCTGGGCACAAGAGACAAGGCTGGGGCGTGGCCGAGTCAAGTCTTCAGATCCGTCGCTAGGTCTCCTCCCCGTGACTCCCTACAGCCACCGTAACAAAAGCCAGGCTGAGCCCGGCGAAGATAAGCGCCTGGATAAATCCCACCAGAAGCTCAAGGCCGTAGAATGGAACCGCCAGAACAAAGGACACCAGGAATGCCACAACGACGAGCACGATCTCGCCGGCCGTCATGTTGCCGAAAAGACGGAAGGTGAAGCTCACGACCCGGATGAAGTGGCTCAATAGTTCTAGCAGCCCGACTGCGATATCAACCACCCCGGAGAAGATATCCAGGGCGGAAATGCGGCGCAGCCCGTCGGCCAACTGCCTGAAACGCAAGAACTCCTCGACGTACCTCATGCCATGGGCACGGAAGCCCCAGTACTCAACGAAGACACCTGAGACGAGGGCGATGGCCAGCGGCATATTCAGATCGGTGCCGGCCGATCGGAGCAGGTGGACGGTGATATGGCCGTCCTTGATGAACCCAAGGCTCTGGTAGACAGGGATGAGTGCTAGCCATGCATTGAATGACACGAACAGAAAGATCGTGGCGATGAGGGGAAGAACATCCTGCCGTAGTGTTCTCCTGCCACGCTCTCCACAAAGCCGTAGAGGGCGTCCATGATCCACTCAACCACATTCTGCAGGCCGTCAGGGACCAACTTCTCAGCGCCCATTCCGCCGGCGAGCAAGAGGATCAGGACCACAGTTGTGAGCCATGATGAAAGGATAGTGTTGCTGATTCCCAGACCTGCCACACTGAAGACCTTGGGTGCCGCCAAGCTCCACTCGTGGGATGGACAGGAGTTGTTGCGAGCCAAAAAAAGCGGCGCCAATCGCGCCTTCGTAGAGCCCCACAATACCGAGGCCAACCACAACCACCGCCGCTGCAGCGATCTTAAGCTTGGCGTTGGGCGACACTAAGTACCTCCGTCCTCGGTGTCGTCATCTTGACCGATAAGCGGTCGCACCATGCGATAAGCCCCGTAGAAACCCAGGACGCTTCCCCCAACAAGGCCTATGAGTGTGAAGACGGGAAGGGTGCTGAACCGATGGTCCAGCCAAAGGCCGCCCAAGATGCCGGCCAGGAGCGACAGGGCCATGTACCAGCCCACGCCTACTACCTGAAAGACGACCACTACCTTCCGGTTGTTCTTCAATCCAGCCGCTGGCCCCGGGCGAGTTTACCATGAGCGATTCTGGGGATCAAGGGCTCGCCATCCAACATCGACTACGGTCTCGGCAAAAAACTGATTGCTGAGCGCTGATGGCGCTGCGCCGAGTGCCTCGGCACCTCGGCAAGGGGTGTGCAGATAGCGACTACCCCCTTGCGCCCCGTGATCTGAAAAACGACTCGTGCCTCACATGGCGCAGGCAGGTTTTCCGAGGCCGAGTGTCCGTCCAGTGCTGGGATCAGACGCCACGTATTCGAATTTCAATCCCCGGCCGACGCAATCGGGCGCTGTCTTCCTATGAAAAAGGGAAGGCTGGACGTGCGTTGAGGGTGGGACCTGCTGACCTCTCCGGCGCGACAGATTGCCTTCCGCTCGAGGCGATAATAACACACAATGTGAAAAAAATCACACACGGACGCGCTCTGCCAGAGCATGAAAGGGAACTCAACCGCTCCCGCTGAGCAATTTGTCGAAGAGTGGGATGACGGCGGCGTGGTTGTCGATAATGCGCTCGGGGGGAAGCAAGTGGCCAGTGTGGATTTGGTCACGTGTAAAGGGCGTCGTCACGGCCACTACACTCAGCCCAGCGGCAAGGGCGGATTTCACACCGGCCGGCGAATCCTCCAAGGCTAGCGTCTCCCATGCCGGGACGGCAAGGTGGCGCGTAGCAAGCTCGTAGATCTCAGGATCCGGCTTGGGCGCCTCGACGTCGTCGCGTGTCGCCACAAAGTCGAAGGCGGACTGCATTTCCAGCGCGGCCAGGACCAGCTGCACTTGATCGCAATGAGACATCGTCGCCAGCGCCAGGCGGCACCCGGCTCGCCGGCTCATTTCCACCAGCTCGAGGTTGTAAGGCCATCGATGGCGACGCAGCGTATCGGGATCTGAAATCAACCTGTCATATACAGCCAGCCGGATCTGGACCAGAGCCTGCCACGGGGTCTGCACGCCGAACTCGGGCATACGGCGGCGGGCAGCGTCTTCCAAGTCGAATCGCGACAACAAGGCGGTTGCAACTTCGTGCCGTGAACGTCCCGACGACAACCTTGAATGCCTCTACCACCTCGGATGGGTCGATCTCGGACGGAGTTCGTGCACCGCCCGTCCATACGACATTGCCTTGAGCTGCTCGGTCTGGACCAGTGTCCCATCCAGGTCGAACACGACTGCTCGGTACACAGGCGGCTCCCAGCGTGAGAGGACGGAAACTGTCGGCGGAGGAGATCGTTCTTAGCATAACACCGTCACTCGGCAGGCAGGCGTGGGGAAGCGTTGGGCCGTTATAATGGAGCGTCGGATAGTGCGGAGTTCGCAATCTCCCCGTTTCCAACGCTGACTGAATTGGGGTCACCTTGGGGAAGAGAGGCCATATCTATGCCAATACGTATTGGAAAAGCTGAGTGGAAGGGCGATCTTGTGTCAGGCAGGGGGACGATCTCGTTTGGGCCGCGATGATTGGGCCTACCAGGCGAGCTACTCTGCGCCATCGAGGTTTGAATTGGCCGAAGGAGCAAACCCAGAGGAGCTGATCGGCGCTGCGCATGCTGGGTGCTTTTCGATGGCCTTCGCCGCGGCGCTTGCCAGAGCCGGCCATGTGGCCGATTCGATCAACACGCAGGCCAACGTCACCCTGGATAAGAAGGAAGCTGGTTGGACGATCACTCATGTCGAACTGGTGACCATGGCGGTTGTTCCCGGCATTGATGGAGTCGAGCTTCCAGGAAATTGCCCAGACATCCAAGAAGAACTGCCCGGTTTCTCGGGCGCTGGCGCGGTGTGGAGATCACACTGAAGGCGGAGCTCGCCCGCAGTTGACAGCAGCTGCCAGGGCGTCCGCCAGAACACGAGGCTTGCCGGAATGGTCCCATCTCTACATGGTTCACTACGGGGAGATAGCGCTCAAGGGCAAGAATCGACCCGACTTCGAGAACCAGCTCGTTCGGAACATCAAGCAGCAGCATCCGGGGTGCCGGGTCCAGCGACGCCGAGGGCGCCTGACCGTTGAGAGCCAACGACCTCTTGACTTGGGCAACGTGTTTGGCGTGGCTTGGTGGTCGGAGGTCAAGCGGGTACCTGGCGAGTTGGAAGAGATCGTCGAGGCGGCCTTGGCTACTGGCTGCTACAGATATCCGTCAGGCGAATACCTTCGCCGTGCGCGTCAAGCGAGCGACCAAGAAGTTCGAGCACACCTCACAAGAACTTGAGAGCATCATCGGGGCCGCGCTCGATCACCGAGTACGAGGCCCGGGTCGATCTGACCCATCCGGAATACATGCTGCACGTCGAAGTCACCGCTTCGGGCACGTATCCTCTACACGGAGAAGGGCCATGCCTGGCGCGGGCTCCCAGTGGGGGTTTCCGGCAAGCTGATGGGTTTGTTCTCCGCCGGAATAGATTCGGCCGTGGCGTCTTTCCTCATGGCCAAACGAGGCGCTGACATCGAACTTGATTCACTTTCATGCGTTCGGCCGTGCTGCGGAGGCTCACCAGGCAAAAGTGGGCGAACTGTCTGGGCGCCTGACGAAGTACATCCCGCGGATGGTGCTCCACTACGTCCCGTACCATCACTTTCAGCTGGCCACGGCCGGGCTTTCAGCCTACCAGCGTCAGGAACTGATCGTATTCAGGCGCTTTATGGCCCTGACTGCCGAGCGCCTGGCGCAAGAGCGTGGGCGTCCTTGGATTGTTCACGGGGGACAACCTGGGACAGGTGGCGTCGCAAACACTTGGAGAACCTGGCGGCTGTTGACGAAGCCGTCAGCCTGCCAATCTTCCGCCCGTTGATCGCCTACGACAAACAAGAGATCATCGATCTTGGCATCGAGCTTGATCTCGACGAGACCGCCAATCGTGCGTACAAGGATTGCTGTTCCATCGTCGCCCGGCACCCTGCCACGCGGGCCAAGCTGGATCAGGTGGCCGAGATTGAAGTCGCGGTGCGAGTGCATGAATTGATCGACGCCAGCCTGGCAGAGCGTGTGACCTACGTGCCCGATCGAGCCGGTGCTTGGCGCGAACTTGCTCGGGCAGCTGCCTGACACACATCTACCGAACGTGCCTATAAGCCTGAACAGGTGCCGTCACGGTATTCGAGGCGAGCCGTCGCGGCCGTCGGAGCGCAGGAGCTTGACACCATCGAATCTGAGCGTGGTATGCTCGGCCGGCCATCTTCAGGGAACCGAGGTCGCAAGAGGGGGTGCATGATGAGCGACCCTAGGCTCTACTGGCTTGGCTTAAGTCTTGTCCCCGGCATCGGGGCCGGGCGGCTGCGGCAGCTCATTGGAGGTGTTTGGCTCGGCCGAGGCCGCATGGCGGCCCCCGACCAGGCGCTGAAATCGTCCGGCTTGCCCCGGGATGCCTTGGCGGCCCTCCTCCGAGCTCGGCGAGAGCTTGACTTGGAGACACGAGTTCGAACGGATTGGGGCGCGGGGCTACCGTCTCCTGACTTGGGAGGATGATGACTATCCCCCTCGGCTGAAAGAGATCGAATACCCACCGCCAGTCTCTATGTTTGGGGGGAGATTGAGCGAACAGGACGGGCTTGGCGGTGGCGGTCGTGGGAACCCGACGGCCAAGCGGATACGGACGTGGCGTCACCCGAGCATTGTGCAGGCCCTGGTCGCCAGTGGCGTCACCGTCGTGTCAGGTTTGGCGCGGGGGATCGATGGAATCGCCCATCGGGCGGCCCTGGAGGCGGGTGGCAGAACGATCGCGGTGCTGGGATCGGGACTGGA
Source organism: uncultured Chloroflexia bacterium (assembly GCA_963727915.1). Taxonomy (GTDB): domain Bacteria; phylum Chloroflexota; class Anaerolineae; order Anaerolineales; family E44-bin32; genus CAWAND01. The sequence continues at coordinate 277,559 of CAVSID010000002.1, forward strand.
CGAAATCTACCCGCCGGAGCACCGCAAGATGGCCGAAGCCATATCCAGTTTCCGGCGCCGTGGTCTCCGATTATCCTTTGGGGACGAGGCCAGAAGGTGGCAACTTTCCGCCCCGTAACCGAATAATATCCGGCCTGTCCCTGGCGGTCGTAGTGGTGGAAGCGGGTGAGTCCAGCGGTGCGCTGATCACGGCCGATTTCGCCGCTGAACAAGGGCGAGACGTATTTGCCGTTCCTGGTCGAATTCACGATCGGGCCAGTAGGGGTGCCAACCGCTTGATTGCCTCAGGGGCCTTCCCGATGGTCTCCACCGACGCGCTCCTCGAGGCGCTGAATCTGGAGATGGTCACTCGGCAAGTGGCGGCTTCCCGCCTGCTGCCGGCCAACGCTACGGAGCGAGGTATTCTGGAGTCCTTGGGCGATGATCCGCTTCATATTGATCGAGATAAGCCGGCGCAGCGGAATGTCGATCGTTGAAATCAGCGCGTCGCTGGCGATGCTGGAACTGCGGGGCCAGGTGCGGCAGGTGGGCGGGATGACTTACATCCTGGCCCGTGAGGCATCACCTGGGTACAGGGTGGACTGATGTCAGATTCGCTGTATGCAGTGGTGATGGCGGGCGGGGGCGGCACCCGGCTTTGGCCGATTTCGCGGCGCAATCGGCCCAAGCAGGCGCTCAAGCTTTTGGGCGACGAGAGTCTGTTTCAGGCGACGCTTATCCCGTCTCCTGCCTCTCATCCCGCCGGAGCGCATCCTGGTCGTGACCGTCGCAGAACAGGCGGAACTGCTGCGGCGTCAGGCGAGTCAGGTCTCCGGATGACAACTTCCTGATCGAGCCTTCTCCTCGGGGGACGGCCGCGGTGATTGGTTTGGCAGCGGTTGAGCTAGCTCGGCGGGACCCTGAGGCGGTGATGGATGCCTGCCGGCGGACCACGTCTTCCGTAAGGACCAGCGCCTGCAGGCAGGCCCTTTCGGCCGCTGAAAAGCTCGCCAGAGAAGACTACCTTGTGACCTTGGGCCTGGAACCGTCGGGACCGGAGACGGGTTATGGCTATCTTGAAAAAGGGCGACGCCTTGGAGTCCGACGGCGGCTTTGAGGCTTTCGAAGTGCGGTCGTTCAAAGAGAAGCCCGACGCGCAGCCAGGCTGAAGAATATATTAGGAGTGGGCGGTATCTTTGGAACGCCGGGATCTTCATTTGGAGGTGCCTGCCAATATTGCAGCGAGATCGACAGGTGGATGCCGGACCTGGGCCAGGCGCTCTCGGAAATCGAGGGCGCGCGGAAGTCAGGCGCGGGCCACGGTTGAGCGTGTGTGGCCCGGACTCGAGCCTCAGACAGTCGACTACGGTGTCATGGAGAAAGCAGCCCATGTGGCGATGCTTCAGGTCGGGGATCTCGGCTGGCTGGATGTGGGATCATGGGACGGCTGTTTGATGCGCTGCCCAGCGATGCCGACGGGAATGTGATCCTGGGCAAGGCGGTTTCGGTGCTCGAGACGAAGGGTAGCCTGGTGTATCAATTGGAAACGGCCGGAGCCTGGCCGTCTCATTGCGCTGGTTGGCGTGGAAGATTTGATTGTCATCGACGCAGGCGACGCCGATCTTGGTGACAAGTCGGGACAAGGCGGAGAAGTCCGCGAACTTGTGCAAGCAAGTCGAGGCGGGTCAAGGTGGACGGTACCTGTAGGAGTAATTAGTGGAAGCGTATTGTGTCAAATGTAAAACCAAGCGGGAGATGATCGATGCGGAGCCAGACTTCACACGGTCGGGCTCGCCCGCAACGCGCGGCAAATGTCCTGTGTGTGGCTCCGGTCTATACCGAATGGGCCGCACGCCGGCCCACGAAGGCCTGATCGCCCCAGATCCAGTCCGTGCCAAAGAAGAAGGCACCCGCGCTCCAAAGCCAAGCGCAAGGGCCGGCTGGTCATCGTCGAGTCGCCGGCCAAGGCGAGAACCATCGGGCGATTCTTGGGCGGAGATTATCCGCGTAAGGGCCTCGGTCGGACACGTTCGAGACTTGCTCCGATCGAAACTTTCTGTTGATGTTGACAACGATTTCGAGCCTCGCTACCGGGTTCCAAACGAGAAGCGCGACGTCGTCAAGGAGCTCAAGAACGAAGCCGGAGAAGGCAGAAGAGGTCTTCCTGGCGACCGACCCGGACCGCGAGGGCGAGGCGATCGCGTGGCACCTGCTCGAGGCCGCTGAGATTGACCCCGATCGCGTGCGGCGGGTGGTGTTTCACGAAATCACCAAGGCCGCTATCGAAGAGGCATTTCAGCACCATCGACAAATCGACATGAACCTGGTCGATGCACAGCAGGCGCGGCAGCATTCTCGATCGGCTCGTCGGCTACAACCTCAGCCCGCTTCTGTGGACAAAGGTCCAAAGCCGGCTGTCGGCGGGACGAGTGCAGTCAGTGGCGCTCCGACTTGTCGTCGACCGAGAGAACGCCATCCGCGGACTTCGAGGCCCAAGAGTACTGGTCAATCGATGGGGAGTTTCTCAAGCCGCAGTCGCCGCCGGCCTTCCGGGCATTGCTGGTGGAAGTCGATGGCGAGAAGCCCAGCCTTGGGGCGGAGGGGGATGTGCGAAGCGTTGGAGGCTGAGTTCCGCGAGGCGGCCTATGCTGTGAGCATGGTCAAGCGCGGGACGCGACGGCGCAAGCCATCCGCCCCTTTTACGACCTCGACCCTTCAGCAGGATGCATCACGCAAGTTGGGTTCAGCGCTCGGCGCACCATGGCTGTGGCCCAACAGCTTTACGAAGGGCTGGACGGCGATCAAGAGGACGGCGGTGGGCTGATCACCTACATGCGAACGGACTCTACCCAGGTCTCAAAGCAGGCCCAGACGGAGGCCCGGCAGGTCATCGCCGACAAGTATGGACAGCGCTTTGTGCCTGAGACCATCCCCCAGTACACGACCAAGGCTCGCAGCGCCCAGGAAGCGCATGAGGCCATTCGGCCTACCTCCGTGAGACGCGAGCCGGATGCCGTACGGCCGCTACCTCAACGATGCCCAATTCAAGCTGTACCGTTTGATCTGGACTGCGATTTGTCGCGTCTCAGATGCGCCCTGCGGAATACGACACTCTCCGGATGGAAGTCGACGGCAACAGCCCGGAGCACGCATTTCTTCTTCGGGTGACGGCATCGAGCTTGCGATTTTCCGGATTTCTTCGAAGTGTACGAGGATCAGGAGACGGGAGAGAACGGTGACAATGATGACAACAGCCGTGTGGCGGTCCTCGACCAACTTCCCAGGCTCGAGGTCGGTGACCGGGTCGACCTGATCGGGACCTATCCCGAACAGCACTTCACCCAGCCCCCCCGCGGTACTCCGAGGCCAGCCTGGTCAAGGCGCTCGAGGAAAACGGCATTGGTCGCCCGTCGACCTATGCACCCATCTTGACCACGCTGCAGCAGCGAGGCTACGTTCGCCGGGAATCGCGCCGCTTGGTCCCCACGGAGATTGGCGAGACCGTCAACCAGCTCTTGGTGGATCACTTCCCGGAAATCGTCGACCTGGGATTTCACCGCTCGAATGGAAGACGAACTCGACAAGATCGCCGAAGGCGATCTTGCATGGGTGGATGTGATCCGTGAGTTCTATGGGCCTTTTGCTGTCCAAATGGAAAAGGCCGCCGAAGAGATGCCGGAAGTGAAGCCCGAGCCGGAGTTGTTGGATCGCATTTGCCCCGAGTGCGGCCATCAGCTGATGATCCGGCACGGACGGTTTGGCAAGTTCATCGGGTGCTCCAATTTCCCCGAGTGCCGCCATACCGAGCCGTGGCTGGAAAAGATCGGTGTGACCTGCCCGTTGGACGGCGGCGATCTGGTGGAACGCCGCACTCGACGAGGGCAGAGTGTTCTACGGATGCGCCAACTATCCGGAGTGCGAATTCACGTCGTGGAAGCGTCCGATTGGCTGCGCCGTGCCCTAATTGTGGCGGCTTGCTGGTTATCGAAGGCAAGGACCAGGCAAGCTGTACCCAGTGTGAGCGCAAGTTCGACCTCGAGGCCCTGCGAACCGGCGGAGACCGATCCGGCATAAAACCTGCACCTGTCTGTTTGCCTTGCCGCATGGATGCGTCTAGAATGCGGCGCAGTTAAACCGACAAGAGTAGTTGGCCGATCGAGTGCCGGAAGAGAGGGCCGATGGACGCCATAACCGATCGACTTCAGCAGAAATGGGTCGTCGCCGCCGTCGCGGTCGTAATTGGGATCGCCCTGGGGCTGACCTACGGATGGGCCATTTCGCCCGTCCAATGGAAGGACGCCACGCCGGCGCTCCTCCGACCAGATCTTGCGGGCGGATTACCTGCGCATGGCCATCGACTCCTACACGGTCAACAAGGACGTCGATCTGGCGATGCAGCGCTATCAGGCCTTGGGGCAAGTGGTGCCGGAAACGCTCAAGGAAGTCGGCGCCGATCCCGGCGAAGTAAGTCCAACGGCCATCCAGAACTTCAGCGCACTGATCGAGATCTTCCAGGGTGGAGCAACTTCTGAACCGGGTGGACAGACTACGCAGGCTGCCGAGGGAACCCAGCCAAGCGAGGCGACGGCCGCTCCAACGGCTGCTCCGGCCTCGGCGCGGCAGCCGAGCCACGAGCTACATCCTGCCAGTCTGCGGTGTCACGCTCCTTCTCGGGCTGCTCCTTCTTGGTGCCTTGATCCTTCGTGGCCGCATGGGTGTGTCCACGGAAGAGACGGCCTTGGATGAAGCGTACGATATGCCAGATCCTTACGGCTTACCGGAAGACTTCCCCCAGGGACCAGCCCACGAGATGGAAGACCCATATCCGCCGACAGAGCCGGTGATGCCACAAGAGGATTTCGGCCAAGCGGTAGTCGCTGAGCCGCCCGCGGCCGAGGCCTTGGGCACTTTCCGCACGATCTATAACCTCGGCGATGATATCTACGACGATTCATTCAGCATCGAGAGCCCATCGGGGGACTTCCTTGGCGAGTGCGGTGTTGGGATCGGAGATGTGATGGGGGCGGGGGAACCCAAGAAGGTCTCAGCATTCGAAGTCTGGCTGTTCGACAAGAACGATATTCAGACGGTGACCAAGGTGCTGATGGGCAAGTACGCCTTCAACGATGAGGCCACACGAACCCAGCTCTCCGCCAAGGGGGATCCTATCCTGGCCGAAAACGGCGGAGTTGTGACTTTGGAGACCGAGTCCTTGATCGTGGAAGCCAGAGTTGTGGACATGTCGTACGGGCAGAGCGCCCTTCCGGCAGAGAGCTTCTTCGACCAAATGACGATCGAGATCAACGCGTATCCCCGCTAGGACGGCCGGCGTCCAAGAGACCACACAAGAATAGGGCGGACCCACCGGTCCGCCCTATTTGGTTGCCTGGTTGGGGTCAGGCTTCAGCGGATCTCGATGATGTTAATCTTGATCGTGCCAGCCGGCGTCTCGGCCACGGCTGTGTCGCCCGCCTTGTGGCCGACTAGGGCGCTTCCGATCGGGAACTCGTGGGAGATCTTTCCTTCCCGGGGATTGGCCTCGGTGACACCCACCAAGTGATATGTCTCGGGGGGGCGACCGTCGAGGGCAACAACCACGGTTGAGCCAACGCCGATGATTTCCTTCGATGGCGGTTTATCGATGATTTGGGAGACGCGGAGGATGGCTTCCAGTTCTTGGATGCGACCTTCAAGAAAGGCCTGCGCTTCCTTGGCTGCTGTGTAGTCGGCATTCTCGGACAGGTCCCCTTGTTTGATGGCGGCTCTCAGGCGCTTGGCGAGGGCGGTGCGCTTGGGTCCGCGAAGGTCTTCAAGTTCGGCTTGAATCTTGTCGGCGCCCTCTCGGGTGAGGATGTAGTCTCGCTCGTCTCTGCTCATGGGACAGCCTTCAGGGTCGCGTTTGGGGATCGAACAGCTTGGCGTGTTCTTGAAGCGCAAAGCGATCGGTCATACCCGCGATGTAGTCGCAAACAGTCCGATACAGGTCGGCTTGCTGCGCTCGTTGCTGGATTTCTTCGGGCAAGATCATCGGATTGCCGATGTATGCGTCGAAAAGGGCCTGCAGGAAGAGCTCAGCCTTGGCCTGCATCCGCACCACTCGGTGGTGCTTGTACATATTCTGATACAAAAAGTCCTTGAGCTGGCGGTTGAGACCAGCAATTTCGTCCGAAGTGCCAATTACATTGTGGTCCAGAAGTTGGAGCTCCTCGACCGACGATGGATTGGCGGCCTCGAGCCGTGTGCTGGTCGCCTGCAACAGATCGGTGACTTCCATGCCGATAAGACGGCGGATGAGCCGATGGCGGGTCAGCTCATCCAGAACATTGGATTTCCAGCCGATACTTTCGCGGAGCCTTTCCCACATACCCAGGCCGTCAAGCTGTTTGGGGGCCAGCAGGCCGGAGCGCAGGCCGTCATCCAGGTCATGGGCGGTGTAAGCCAACTCATCGGCCGCGTTGGCGATCTGGGCCTCAAGGTGTCCCCGCTTTTCGGGATCGTACTGGGCAGCATCGGAGACGTCGTACTCGGTCTCGTGTTTGACAATGCCCTCAAGAACTTCCCAGGATAGGTTCAGGCCCGGGAAGTCGTCATAGCGATTCTCGAGTTCTGTAACAATGCGCAGGGATTGCCGGTTGTGGTCGAAGCCGCCGTGCGACTCCATAAGTACGCTGAGCGTCGACTTCGCCTGAGTGGCCAAAGGGGGGGTGGCCCATGTCGTGGGCGAGGCAAATGGCTTCGACAAGATCCTCGTTTGCGCCCAGGCCACGCGCCAGCGTCCGCCCGATTTGTGCTACCTCCAGGGTGTGGGTAAGGCGTGTGCGATAGTAGTCGCCCTCGGAGTTGACGAAGACCTGCGTCTTGTATTCCAGTCGGCGGAAGGCCGTAGTATGCAGGATGCGATCGCGATCCCGCTGGAAGACGGTGCGATACCCCGGTTCGTCTTCGGGATAAGTTCGGCCCTTCGATTGACTGCTTCGCATCCCGAAGGGTGCCAGATGCTCGTCTTCGATGGCTTCCAGCCGCCGTCGAGTGTAAATCAAATTCGAGTACTGAGACATGGCGAGGTGAGTGTAACCCAGTGCGGGATTGACTGTCAATGCGGCGGCTTTGACAGGGCACCCACGGGGGAAGATAATCTCTTGCGGCTTGGTTCGGCGCGTTTAGAGATGCAATTCTCGGTGCGCGGCACCTGGGAGGACACTTATTGGATCGAGCAGTTTTCGACTTCGTGGTGATAGGCTCTGGATTCGGCGGGAGTGTTTCGGCCCTCCGCTTGGCCGAGAAGGGCTACACGGTCCTTGTGCTCGAACAGGGCAAACGGTTCGATGACAGGGATTTCCCCCGCACCAATTGGGATCTCAGGCGATATCTGTGGGCGCCGCGTTGGCGCTGTTTCGGGCTGCTTGAGATGTCCTTCTTTCGAGGGGTATTGGTGCTGCATGGCGCCGGCGTAGGAGGGGGAAGTCTGGGGTATGCGGGCGTGCTCATGGAGCCGCACGAAGCGCTCTATGAAGCGCCAGGGTGGGGAAGCCTGCGCGACTGGCGCTCGGAGTTGGCCCCCCACTTTGCCACGGCCCGTCACATGCTGGGGGCGGCCATCAACCCGCTCGTGACGCCGGCCGACGATGTGCTCCGGCGGATGGCCGCCAGACGAGGGCGAGAGTCGACTTTTCGCCCCACCGAGGTCGGCGTGTACTTTGGTGAGCAGGGCGAAGAGGTACCTGACCCCTACTTTGGCGGACGCGGGCCGAGCCGTTGTGGATGTACCCATTGCGGCGGGTGTATGGTGGGCTGTCGCTACAATGCCAAGAATACCCTCAACAAGAACTACCTCTTTCTGGCCCAAAATCTCGGCGTCCGAATCGTGTCCGAGCGTCGGGCAATCGATATTCGGCCAGTGGCCGCCGAGGGCACACAGGCTCGTTTTGAAGTGGTCCACCAATCTTCAACATCCTGGTTGGCACACGACACGCAGGCGGTGCTCGGTACGAACGTGGTGGTTTCGGCCGGTGTGCTCGGCACCCTTGGTTTGCTGCTTCACTGCCGAGATGTGACGAGGTCGCTGCCGCAACTGTCTGCGAAACTCGGATCGAGCGTTCGCACAAATAGTGAAGCGTTGCTCGGCGTTTCGAGCAACGACCCGGGGCGGGACTTTTCGCATGGGGTGTCGATCACGTCAGGCTTTGGCGCCGACGAGGATACCTATGTCGAACCGGTGCGCTACTCGAGCGGAAGTTCTTTCATGCGCCTACTGGGATCGCCTCTGATCGAAGCCGGCCATGGAATATTCGGCCGGGTAATGCGAACGCTCTGGGGAGTCGTGCGAGCCCCGATGGCGTTCCTTCGCAGCAAGTTGGGATCGGGTTGGGCGGAACGAACCACGATTCTTCTGGTCATGCAGAAGAAGGACAATCTGATGCGGATCCGGCTGCGGCGCCGATGGTGGCGGGGCATGGGCTATGGACTGGTTGTTCACCACGACCATGCACGACGGATCCCGGCCGAGATACCTCTTGGGCACGAGCTTGCTAAGGAGTTCGCAGGGGAGGTGGAAGGGTATCCGCAGACGTCGTTTGTCGAGAGTCTCCTGGGCATGCCGGTGACGGCGCATATTCTGGGCGGGTGTCCTATGGGCGATAATCCCGATCAGGGGGTGATTGATGTGAACGGCAGGGTCTTCAACTACGATGGGTTATACGTGATCGACGGTTCCATGATGCCGGCCAACCCGGGCATCAACCCGAGCCTAACGATAGCTGCGCTGGCCGAACACGCTATGCGCTCCGTCCCCGAGAGACAAAACGGCATCGAAGACCTGGTAAGCAAAGGGTGGATGCCGTTATCATGAAGGCGGCAGGTTTATTCGGAGGCGCCGGTGGCGAAGATCGTTAGCGTTGAGCAAATGAGGGCAATCGAACAGGCCGCCGACTCGGCCGGGCTGAGCTACGATCAGATGATGATCAACGCCGGTAGGGCCGTGGCGGAGGCAGTCCTGAATCGACTCCCCGTGCCCGCCGGCAGCCGCGTGGCGATTTTGGCCGGCAGCGGCAACAACGGAGGGGATGGCCTTGTTGCCGGAGATGTGCTGGCTGAGGCTGGGGCACAGGTGTCCGTCTATCTCGTCAAGCCGAGGCCGAGCCCGGATCCGCATCTCGACACGCTCAGGGCCCGGGGCTTGCTTGTGGCGGAGGCCGAGCAAGATCAACGGTCGCGGCGTTCTGACAAACATGCTCTCCACGGCGGATGTGGTGCTCGATGCAGTTTTCGGGACCGGATTGAAACTGCCGTTGAAGGGACCGGCGAAGACGGTTCTGGGGACGGCCAACAGGGTGATCGGTAAGCGAACGCCCAAGCCGCTTGTTGTGGCCGTAGACTGTCCATCGGGGCTGGACACGGACAGCGGTGAATTGGCCCCGGAGACCCTGGCGGCCGACGTGACCGTGACGCTGGCGGCTGCCAAGACCGGTCTGACTGAAATTCCCGGGCGCAGAAAAGGTAGGGCAGTTGATTGTGGCTGACATAGGCATTCCATCCGAGCAGCAGGAGTTGGCAGACGTGGAGCTCGAGCTTGCTACCCAAGAAAGCGTCCGGGAATGGCTCCCGGCGAGGCCCGAAGGACTCACACAAGGGCACATTCGGACAAGTGGTTGTTATAGGTGGATCCATTCTTTTGCCAGGTGCAGCCGTGCTTGCGGGCACGGCGGCCTATCGATCCGGTGCTGGTCTCGTGACGCTGGCAGTGCCTTCTGCGATCCAGGGCCTGCTGGCGGCGCAGCTCCCGGAGGCCACCTGGATTCTGCTGCCGCATGATATGGGAATCGTGAATGAGTCCGCCGTCGACGTGCTTGTCGAGGCCGTGTCGGGGTCACCAGTGCTCTTGATCGGTCCAGGGATGGGACGGGAAGAGTCGGCTGGTAGATTCCTGCGGCGCTTGTTAGGGGCGGAAGGCGGGGGGCATCGAGGCCGTCTGGGCTTTCTGCCTGAGTCGGCAGGAAGGAACTGAGCCGGGATTAGGTTTGGGCGCGTGCGTCGTTGACGCAGATGCCCTGAGCCTGCTGCCGGAGATCGATGATTGGTCCAGTCGGCTCCCACCGGAAACGGTTCTGACGCCGCACCCCGGGGAGATGGCAACCCTAACCGGGGAGGACAAGGGCAGCCTGCAGGCGGATCGGGTGGCGTCGGCCAAGAAATGGGCCGCTGCGTGGGGCCATGTGGTGGTGTTCAAAGGCGCCTTCACGGTAGTTGCCGCTCCAGATGGTCGGGTCAGTGTGCTGCCCTTCGCCACATCGGCCCTGGCTAGTGCTGGGACAGGAGATGTGTTGGCTGGGGCCATCGCTGGATTGCGGGCACAAGGTGTGGCTGGCTACGAGGCAGCCGTCTTGGGCGCCTACCTTCACGGGCTGGCCGGCGAGCTGGCGGCACAGATGTTGGGGTCCGAGGCCAGCGTGATGGCCGGTGACGTGATCGGCGCCCTGCCAGAGGCGATGGAGACGATTGCTTCGGGTGAGTCCTAGGCCCGCTCGGGCCCGCTCCTCTTGCCAAGCTGCGCCCGAGGCATAGCAGAAGGAGGCGCACATTGCGCGCCTCCTGAATCCATGCGTAGGTTGTAGGGCTGAGACCTGTGCGGCTTAGGCCTCGGAAAGGTCGTCCTTCTTGCGGCGAGCTGCCTTCTTGCCGGCCTCGACGGCGTCCTCGATTTTGGTCTTCTGCTCTTCGAGAATTACCTGTCCGCGCTTCTGAAGATCTTCGGCACGGCTGCGGGCTTCCTTGGCCATTGCCTCGGCGCGAGTTCTGGCCTCGGTGGCGCTGGTCTCCACCTGGTCCCTGATCTCGATTCCCTTGTCCCGGATCATCGTCCGGGTCTCTTCGCCGGATTGGGGCGCCATCAGCAGGGCGACTGCAGCCCCTACCAAGCCACCGATGAGAAATCCTGAAACGAAGGCGCCGAAATCACTGTCGTTGTTGGCCATTGCGTCCTCCTCTGACGTCGCTCGAAAGCGAACTCATTGTGCTGATTGGCTGGTTACGATCTGAAGATGTCGAGCATCCGCCGGACTGCGGCCCATGAACTATTGGCTCTTACGACTGGGCTCACGAGATGCTCGCTCAAGAACGATGTCGTGCCACGCAGGGTGCTGACCGTCTCATTGGTCGAGTTGAGTATTGGCCTGACTTCGTTTTGTATCAAGGCTGTCAGGCGCGCCAACTGAACGATTAGTATGATAAGGGCTAGCCCGACGAACAAGAACTCCAGAGCCATGAAGATGATAACTACATCGCGGATCGTCTCCGTTTGGGCCGGATTGGAGACAAGGGCGACCGCCAGCGCGACGATGCCGACCAATAGCAAGAGCAGGAGCAGGATCCCCCCGATAATCAGCGCTCGCTGCTTCGGTGTAGGCCCGGCGTTGTCGGGTGGGAGCATGCTGTCGGGCGCAATTTCAGCGTTATCTGGCATCTCGAATCAGTATAACACACAGGCGCCATCGAGCCGTCTTGCAGCTCGCCATGCCTGGAGCACGAAGGAACCGGGGACAGATAGTGACAGGTTTCACAAACACGCAATCTTGTTTTGGGCGCATCCACGTGTGGTGTAGAATCCGCCAATGGATTGGATGAGCGGGGCAGGTGAGTTGCCGTGACCAGAGATCGTATTGGCTCCCCGGCGCCAGGGTCTGCTGGCAGGCGATGGCAGAGGCGATCCTTCACCATCAGCCGTCGGGGGTTCTTGAAGGTCGGCGCGGTGGGCGTCGGCGGCTTGCTGCTCAAGCCGGGTCGGGGCGTCTTTGCCGAGGCACCGTTCCCGGACTCGCCAAGGTTGGGGCGGGTATGCGTGGGCAAGGTGGAGGTCAAGTCTCGTCCTGATATCGGCAGCCAGACGGTGGGCGTTCTGTACGAGGACGCTGTCGTGCCCTGGCTTCGGGAGAGGGTGGGCAGCTACCCGCTGGCTATCAACCAGACGTTCGTTGAAACGCCCGACGGTTACATCTACGCCCCAGTCCTCCAGCCCGTTGAGAATCACCCGAACACCCTGCTGGATGGGCTGCCTCAGACAAGTCTGGGGCCCGGGATGTGGGCCGAGGTGACGGTTCCCTGGGCGCCGGTTGTGCTTGACAATCCCCCGCCTCGCTCACCCTGGTTGAAGAACACAGATTCGCCTCGTCTGTACTACAGCCAGGTTCTGTGGATCGATGAGATAGAAACCGACGATGGCGGCCAGGTCTGGTATCGCGGCGAATGAACGTTACGGATTTGGCGATTTGCTGTGGGCACCAGGCGAAGCCTTCCGGCCCCTCAGCGCCGATGATATCGCCCCGATCTCCCCCGATGTGGACGACAAACATGTCGAGGTGGATGTCACCCGGCAGACCATGTCCTGCTTCGAAAACGGGCGCGAAGTCTACTTTGCCCGGGTGTCCACGGGCGCCAAGTTTGACGCGAAGGGGAACGCTGTCGACAAATGGTCGACCCCCGTCGGCGGCCATCCAATCTGGCGTAAGGTAATTTCGCTCCACATGGTCGGCGGCACGACTGGAGGGGGCTATGACTTGCCAGGCATTGGTTGGACGACCTTGTTTGCCGGCAACGGTGTCGCCATTCACTCTACGTTTTGGCACAATGACTTCGGTGTGCCGCGTTCGCATGGTTGTGTCAATGCTCGCCCGGAGGACTCGCGCTGGGTGTTCCGTTGGGTGACACCCCGGGTGCCCTACGATCCGGGGGATGTGACGGTTGGCATGCCGGGTGGCACGCGCGTGGTCGTTGTCGAGTCCTAGTTGACCGACGAGTACGGAAGATTGGGGGGATTGGCGCCGGCAATCGCTGGCGCGTCCTGATTCAGGGGGTTCCGCTCAGATCGATCAGGCCCATGGCGATATCATTTTGAGTCTGTATAACGAGCCGCAAACGTCCCTGACTGAGCAGGGAATCATTGACGTCCTGAACCGTTATCGGCATGGTTACGGTGGCCGGCGGGGATGATCCGGTGATTTCGGGCCAGGCCGCTTCAACGGCGGCCAGCGGCGCTGGCTGGAAGGTGGCGGCCCAATGTTGAGAGGCTTCGGGCGGTGGCGGGATGGTGCCCACCAGCGTAATTCCTGCGTCAGCCAGATCAGCCACTGTGTGGGCCTCGGCCAGCTCAGGGGGCAAGAACACGGTTTGGACGCCAGTCCCAGACAGCAGCGATGCCGGCGAACCGCTCGTGAAGGTATAGCTGAAGGTCAATGGGTAGGCCTCAAACGGAGGACGTTCGGGGCGGCACAGGCCACAATAGTATTCAGCCCCGGCACGGAAGGCATCTGCCACAGCCGTTGCCCGGTCGCTTGAATCCTCCACCAGGCTGGCAACGCGGTAGTCCTCAGTGATCAAGGCCGCTGTGAAACCGGCCAAGAAGGCACTCTGCAGGTCGGCGTCTGGGGGCGGTTGGAGCAGCGTGAGGTTGGGCTGGGGTGAATAGCCGTCCACCCCAGGCGCGACGATCCTGGCCGTGGATGCGAGAGTTGTGGCCGCCGTCAGATCCTCGGCAGATGGGGCTCCCAACCACACCAAATAGGCGAGATCTTGTGGCAGATCGGCCGACTGCAGGTCCGGCTGGGATTGAAAGACGATCCCAGTGGATGCCGCCAGATCGCCGATGGCGGCTTGGGCTTGTTGGACCAAAACCGGGTCGAGATCGGCGGGCAGGATGAGCAGCACAACCGGGGGGCCGGGCGTACGCGTGGCGGTGGGGGGCGGGGTGGGGCTGGGTTGAAGTGTGCGCGATGCGTCGGGCGCCGATGTCGGCTGTGGACGTGCGAAAAGCCCACATGCAGAAAGAACGGCGGCAGTACCCAGTGCTAGGCATGACGTGAACAATGGGGTACGGAGTTCTCATCCGCTGGTCCCTTAAGATCGCTGGCGAGGCTGGGCTAGCTGTCTTGGCCACGCGCAGTCGGTGGGCGGCCTGGTCCCGCAGCCCCCGGGGTTTCCGGCCCGGCCAGAAACGACGCAGTCATCAATCCCAAGACCGTTCCGACAAGCGCAGGAAACAAGTTGAGTGGACCGAACCGCCAAAGGTGCAGGCCGATCCATCCTCCGACGGTATGTCCGACAGCGAAGGATATCCAGGCACTGACCAAATACATGCCCAGCCTGCCCAAGCGGCCCCCGCGTATGAGATGAAATGCGAGGCCGGCAGCCGATGCGATCAGGAAGCCATACACAATGCCGGGCAAGGTCATGGCTGGATCACGCCTCCACCCAGGCACAGCTCGCCGTCATAGAATACGGCCGATTGGCCAGGGGTGACGTCCGGCAGGGGCTCCGCCATGTAGACCTTTGCAGCCGAGGCGGAGGTGGGCGTGATCAGCGCCTGCACTTGGCGTGCCTTGTATCGCACCTGGACCCCCGCGGCAAATTCCGCGCGTGGTGCGGCGCCGGCGATCCAATTGACACGATCCACGATAAAGCTGTGACGCCCGAGGGCCTGGCGGGGTCCCACCACCAGCCGGTTGCCTGCCAGGTCCTTCGCCAGGACATATAGGGGGTGATCGGCAGCCACACCGATCCCCTTCCGCTGACCTATTGTGTATCCGGCCAGGCCTTGATGTTGGCCGACCTGACTGCCGGATTCGTCGACGATCGGGCCCGGTGGAGGTAGGCGGACTCCCTGGACGTGTAGGAACTCGCGATAGTCCCCGCCGCCGATGAAACACAGGTCCTGACTCTCGGGCCGATCGGCCACGGAGAGGTGGAGAGCCCTGGCCAGCTCCCTCACTTGTGCTTTCGTGTAGTCACCGAGAGGGAACGTTGCGTGGGCCAGCTCATCCTGGCCCATCACGCTGAGGACGTAGGACTGATCCTTGGTGGAGTCAACCGCCCGTAGGAGCTGGAAGGCGCCGTCTTGTTCCCGCACACGAGCATAGTGTCCGGTTGCCAGGTGGGTGGCTCCCATAGCCAGAGCGTGCTGCAGCAGGAACCCCCAGCGGATGTGACGGTTGCACTCTATGCATGGATTTGGGGTCAAACCAAGGCGGTAGCCTTCGGCGAAAAAGTCCACGACCTGCTGCTTAAATCGGTCTTGAGCGTCCAGGGCGTAGAACGGGATATCAAGTTGGGCGGCGACAGACCGCGCCCGAGACATGTCGGCCGGTGAACAGCATCGATTGACATATTTGGGGCCCTGGCTCCAGAGGCGCATCATCAAACCGAAGACCTCGACCCCCTGGCCCGCCAGGATGGCAGCTGCCACCGAGCTGTCCACTCCGCCGCTCATGGCGACCGCGATCTTGGGCTTGTCGCTCATGCCGGGAGTGACTCCGCTGCGCGTAGTCTTTTGATCAGGAGGGGAAGATGATCCAGCAGTCGGCTGATATCGTCATCGGTGGTGCTGCGGCCAAGGGTGACCCGCAGGGAGCCCAGGGCCCACGTACGGTCGAGACCGAGCGCCGTCAGGACGCCCGACGGCTCGGGGTCGCCCGTCTTGCAGGCGGATCCTGATGAGCAAGCAAAGCCGGCGATATCCAGGGCGGTCAGGAGTTGATTCCCGTCCACGCCATGGAAGACGAAAGATGCGTGGTTTGGGAGGCGAAGGTTGGGGTGGCCCGTAAGCTTGGCGTCGGGGACTTCTTTGGGGACGTTTTCGATCAGCCGATCGCGCATCGCCTTCGCCTTGCGGTTGTAGCCGGGCTGTTCCAGGAGCGCCAGGCGGTAGGCCTCCGCCATGCCCACGATCAGCGGCACGTTGTGGGTGCCCGCCCGCAATCCAGCCTCTTGGCCCCCGCCGGTTAGGGTGGGAACGAGGCGAGTGCCGTTCCGGACGTACAAGACGCCGACACCCTTCGGGCCGTAGAACTTGTGGGCGCCGAGTGAAAGCAGGTCAACGCCCAGGATTTGCGTGTCGAGTGGGAGGTGGGCGCCGGCTTGGACGGCATCCGTGTGGAAGACGACGCCGTGCGCACGGCAAATGGCTCCGATCTTCTCAACAGGATTGAGCGTTCCAATCTCGTTGTTGGCGGTCATGACTGAAACGACAGCCGTGTCTGGCCGAAGCCGGGATTCAACCGCATCCGGCGTTATCATGCCGTATGTGTCGGGGGGGATCAACTCGCAATCGAACCCCTCCTGTTTGGCGAGGGCCAGGGCCGTGTTCAGGACAGCTTGGTGCTCGACGGCGGAGACGAGCACATGATTGGCGCCTTTCTCCTTGCGCGCCGCCAGCGCTGCACCTCGGACCGCCAGGTTGTCGCTTTCGGATCCGCATCCGGTGAAGATGACTTCAGATGGTTCACAATTGAGCCCCTCAGCCATCAGGGATCGGGCGCGCTCGACGGCGGCTTCGGCCTGCTGACCCCAGCGGTGAACGGAAGAAGGGTTGCCGTAGGTACGGGTGAAGTAGGGAAGCATTGCGTCCAAGACGCGCTGATCGACCGGCGTGGTCGCAGCGTGATCGAGGTAAACACGGGTCTCGGCCATGCGGGCATTCTATCATGGGGACCCAACCGCTCCTTCGGCCGACGCTAGGTATAATGTCTGGGATGCTCTGTCTTGGAGGAGGCGCGTAATGTCGAACCCCATCATCGAACTCGTTCACGCCCGCCAGGTCTTGGATTCCAGGGGGAATCCGACAGTGGAGGTGGAAGTCGGATTGCTGGATGGCAGTCAAGGGCGGGCTATCGTGCCGTCGGGCGCGTCGACCGGTGTCCACGAAGCGCTTGAACTGCGGGATGGAGACAAGGATCGCTATTCGGGCAAGGGCGTGTTGACCGCCGTCGCCAATGTCAACGAGGAAATCGCCGAAAACCTGGTGGGTTGGTATGCTGCTGACCAGAAAGCCATCGACGAGATGCTCTTATCCTTGGACGGCACCGAGAACAAGTCGCGGCTCGGCGCCAATGCAATCCTGGGGGTCAGCCTGGCGGTGGCCAAAGCGGCCGCCCAGTCCGCCGAGCTGCCTCTCTATCGCTACATCGGGGGCGTGTATTCGCATGTGCTTCCGGTCCCCATGATGAATATCCTAAACGGCGGGGCCCACACCGGCTGGCAATCCACAGATGTACAGGAGTTCATGGTTATGCCATTGGGCGCGCCGTCATTTGCTGAAGGGCTGCGCTGGGGCGTAGAAATCTATCATGCCTTGAAGGGTGTGCTCAAGGACAAGGGCTACGCTACGCTGGTTGGGGACGAAGGCGGCTACGCTCCTGCTTTGAAGGCCAACCAAGAGGCCGTCGAGATCATTCTGTCGGCGATTGAGAAAGCCGGGTACAAGGCCGGCGAAGACGTCGGGCTGGCACTCGACCCGGCCGCCTCCGAATGGTTCGACAAAGAGAAGGGGAAATACATCCTTCGCAAGGAAGGCGTCGAGCTATCGGGCGAGGAATTGGTCGATTTCTGGGAAGCATGGATCAAACAGTACCCGCTCGTGTCCCTTGAGGATGGTCTGGGTGAGGACGACTGGGAAACGTGGAGTTTGTTGACCGAACGCCTCGGAGGCAAGGTCCAGATCGTGGGAGACGATCTGCTGGTCACGAACCCGGAGCGTGTGAAGCGCGGAATCGAAGAGGGCTCCTGCAACGCACTGCTGGTGAAGGTCAACCAGATCGGATCCCTGACAGAGACCATCCAGGCGGTCGAGATGTGCACGCGAGCGGGTTGGCGGACGGTGACGTCCCACAGATCAGGCGAAACGGAAGACACGACTATTGCCGATCTGTCCGTCGCGCTGAATATGGGGCAGATCAAGACCGGTGCGCCGGCCAGATCCGATCGTGTAGCGAAATACAACCAGCTACTCCGAATCGAAGAGGAGTTGGGGTCCGAGGCAGCCTACGCAGGCTGGGGAGCGCTCAAACGAGATTGACTCAGGCGGGGATGGCCGCCACGCTGCTAGGGGATGTCGCTCTGGTCGACTGAGCCTGTGTCGGGGGCGCGGTTGCCTGGGATGGGGGTGGCGCAGTAAGGGCAAACCTGCCAGGGAAGCTCCATAAGCCGGCCGCAGTGGGTACACGCCTTCTGCAGCCTTGTATGGCAGTGGGGACAGACCTGCCAGTCCGGCCGAGTTTGTGCGCCGCATCCGGGGCACACCGGCCGGTCTTCAATTTCGGTAAGCAGGGCCTCTTCTTCCAGGGCCCGTTGATAGACCTCGTCCAAGGTCTGACGCGGCCTCAGTACGAGATAGACCACCAGGCCCGCCGGGCCCAGCAGCAGAACGACGGCGGCCGCCAGGATCTGCGCCAGACGATCGTGGCTGCGTGCACCTGCGTCTCGAAATGCCCAGAAAGCCAGGCTCAACCACAGCGCTGCCAAGAAGGCGCCGAAGAAGGCGGTAACGTACAGAAACAGGTTGGCGAGTGATCCCAAGTTGAGGCCGGTTGGCATGAACCTTGCTCCCGTAAGAGGCGATTATAGCATGCGGATCTTCGCCAACAGGTGTGCAACTTTCGGGCCGCGTTGACAGCCTGGACAAGGTGATCTAGAGTTGAGCCATTCCAGCTTCACCTTCCATAGTCAAAAGAGGGGGAAAACATGTCCAGGCGCGGGGACTCGTATCGCATTACCGATCTGGCAGTATCAGAGCGGCCGCGGGAGCGTTTGGCGAGGCTCGGCCCGGCAGCACTCTCAAACGCTGAGCTGCTCGCCATTTTGCTCCGTTCGGGGATTGTGGGCATGAATGCTGTCCAGCTGGCACAGGAAATCCTGGTACAAACCGGTGGGTTGGCGGGCCTTCACCGCACGGCGTATGCCGAACTTTGCCAACGGCGTGGCGTGGGACCGGCCAAAGCCGCCCAGTTGAAGGCGGCCATTGAAGTGGGGCGGCGAATGGCGGTTGCTTCGCCCGAGGAGCGGCCTTCGATCCAGTCTCCGGAGGATGCGGCAGGCTTGCTGCTCTACGAGATGGCAGCCCTGGAACAGGAGCACCTCCGTGTTCTCTTGTTAGACACGCGCAACCGGCTAGTCCGGACAGTGGAGGTCTATCGAGGCTCACTGAACACGTCGCTGATCAGAGTCGGTGAGGTGTTTCGGGATGCGGTTCGCTACCACGCAGCCGCTATCATTGTGGCCCACAATCACCCCAGCGGGGATCCTACGCCCAGTCCCGAAGATGTGAGTGTGACCAAGGCGATCGTCGAAGCCGGGCGTCTGCTGGATATCGAGGTGCTTGATCATCTGGTCATCGGTCGGGGACGGTACGTGTCGCTCAAGGCCCAGGGGCTGGGGTTTGGGTGAACCATGAACGTATTACTTGACTACCAGGTCATTCTTCTACCGAAACGCGATTATTGGCAATGGGTTCGCGCCTGCTCGAAGTATGTGGTTGCATTCGGCGCCAACTTAACCGACGATCCGCAGACGGCGATCGGGTACATGGCCCCGGGCCAGGTGATCACATTCCCGGCGGGCGATGGCATATTCGCCGACCACGCCGATACCTTAGGCTGGCTGCAAGAGGCAGCACCTGGAATCCGTCTCGATCCGTTGGACGTGAAGTCCCACAAGGACCTCAAGGCAGCCCTCAAGCAGCGCCTGGAGGACGATGACCGTTATGGCCAGAAGCAGCGACCATTCTACCTGCTGTGGCCCACCGACTATCCTGTGATCACGCAGGCATTCGGCGCCAATCCCCAGATCTACAAACGGTTTGGGATGCCCGGTCATGAGGGCCTGGACATCAGGGCCCTCACTAATACTAACGTGTATGCCTGTGCAGGCGGCACGGTTTACGAAGTGCATACCAATCCCAAAGACCATCCCTATGGGATCCATGTTCGACTACGACACAAGGACGGCTACCGGACGGTGTACGGGCACCTGGCCCGTGCGTTGGTCAGTGTGGGCCAGGCAGTGGAGGCGGGGCAGGTGCTCGGGAAGGCTGACTTCAACAGGTGCGTCGACGGCGGCTCACCTACACCTGACGCTTGAGCGGGACGGAGCGACGGCTCGCAAAGAGACCAAGTATCCGAAAGACGTGCTTGACCCCACGCCATTCATGGTATGGCCGGATCGCCCCCTCAAGAAGAGCCTGCCCTCCCTGACGTGGCCCGCCGGACGATGCCTCGTCGGGGGAGGCGCCCAGCGAAGTAGCCAACTCACGGCGGAAGACCTGGACCATATCCAAGTCGCCCGCCTAGAAGCTGTGCGTGTGGGAGCATGCGAGTCGTTTGAGAACGTGGCTGCGCTGCGCCAAATCCGTCCCGGGATGCTCGTCGTTGCGAGCCTGACCGCCGATCTCTCCGATGGACTGGTTTCCTCTGCCGAATTCGTCCGCGGGGTTTCAGATGATTTGCGGCGACTGTCTGAGGCTGGGGTCAACTACTTCGAGGTTGCCGAACAGCCGAACCTGCAATCCGGGGGCTGGGGCCGGTCGTGGCGAACAGGTCTTGAGTTTGGGACCTGGTTTCAGGACGTGTTGGCCGGCCTCAAGGACGCGGCACCTCAGGCGCGCTTCGGGTTCCCGGGCTTGGCGCCGGGCGGGGAAGTTGTCGGTTGGAGGGGCGACGCCGTAAGGTTCTTGGCCGACGCACAGGGCGCTGTCAACGAGGCCGATTGGATTGGTGTGGACTGCTATGGGGGACCGCCTGCGACGGGGTGGGAGAAGGGGTTGTCTCAAACGATCGCCGCCTACCGGGCTTCCTTCCCTGACAAGCTCCTCTTCGTGGCCGTGGAAGCACCGCCCGAGGTTGTGGGCAGTGGCATGGCGAGGGCGCAGGCCATCTTGGCGCTGTTTCGACGCCTCAGATCTGAACCCAATGTAGGGGCGGCGTTCTGCGTCGATCTGGCGAATGATCTGGATTATGAGGCGGGCGGCGATCGTCAGGCCGACGTTCCTCAGATGGGCATTGCGGAAGCCCTGGGACAGCGCGGTTTCTGAGGAATATCTCCAGCTAGAGGAAACTAATCCAACGAATTCGAAAGCCCTTGAGCTTTCCGCGTGGCTCGCTCCAGTGCGCGTCTACCGATTCAACCACGGCTTCGGGTGGACCGTGTTGTACAGCGTTGTACAGTGAATCAAGGCTGGGCTTCGGGCCCTCGGCTATGACTTCGACGCGATCCTTATGACGATTGCGCACCCATCCCACCAAGCCAAGCGACTCGGCGTGCTGTTTGACAAACAGGCGGAAGCGAACTCGCTTGACTTTGCCTGAGATAAGCAGATGCAGACGTTGGGGGAGGTCGGGGTTGCGGCCGGGCTTCGCCATCGCGGCCTTTTGCGCGGTTGTCATTCGTCGAGGTCGATGAGCTCCAAGGGGTCTACTTCATCGTCGTCCGGCCCATCGAGATCCATCAGAAGGAAGTCCGGCGTGCTGCTCAGAAAGTTGAGGTAGTCCAGCGCGTCCTCGATCAGACCAGCGTCTTCGGCGAACGCCTCGTTCTCCTGGATGGCCAACAACGCCTTCTCCGACCGCTGTCCGCCTATGACCCCGAGTGACCAGATGGCCGCCCGACGCACTGAGAGCCGCGCGTCTTCCAGGAGTTCGATCAGCGACGGCACGGTGCTGCGCGCTTCGAGTTCCCCCGCCGCCCGTGCCGCTTCTTCGCGGATGTGCGGGGAGGGATTGTGCAACGCTTCGGCGACCGCCGGTACCCATTTTTCGTGGGCAGAGCGCCCCATGGCCATCACGCCGGCGCGCCTGACGGCCTCTTCAGACGAAGCGTAGGCCACCTCAATCAGGCCACCAACTTCTGGGCGCGATGAATATCCAAGCGACTCAAGGGCTCGCAAGCCTACTTCGCTGGGGCTCTCGGCCTGCACCAGTGCAAGCAGGTGATCCTCGAGAGCCTTGTGCAGCGCTGGATCTAGCTTATCGACTTCTCCAAGATACACGAATCGGCCCAAAGCCTCGGCGGCTCGAGCCCGTACCGCATCGTCTTCGTCCTCTCCTATGAGTTGGATCAGTTTGCGAGCGAGTTCGGGATCCTCGCACTCCCAGAGGTTGGCCACGGCCTGGCGGCGCACCTCCGGGTCGGTGTCGTCGAGGGCGATGCGATTAACGCATTCAAAATCCAGCTCGAAGTGATCTTGAGCGAGCTGGCCCAACTGGTGAATGACAGCCTGGCGATTGGCGGTCGGCGTGTCCTTCCAGCGCTCAGTAACGGTCTGTGCCCCGGCAGAGTCCAGATCTGACAATTGTGCCAGATCTAGGGTCGGGACCGGTTGGCTTTCGTCGAGGAGAGAGTCCAGTATCTTGTGCAGGTTGTCGGGCATGTCTAGGGCGCGGCTCAGTGCGGGAGGGCGATTGGGTTGACGAAATCTTGGAAGTTGACGTACAGCATCACGATGAGAAGCACCGCAAACCCGATGGCATGCGCCAGCCCTTCGTAACGGGGGGCAATTCTACGCCCGGCAATCGCCTCGTAGGCGACGAACATCAGGCGGCC
This sequence comes from uncultured Chloroflexia bacterium, assembly GCA_963727915.1. Classification (GTDB taxonomy): domain Bacteria; phylum Chloroflexota; class Anaerolineae; order Anaerolineales; family E44-bin32; genus CAWAND01. The sequence goes on from CAVSID010000002.1 coordinate 299,891, forward strand.
GCCGTCAAGGGCAGGGAAGGGAAGCAAGTTGGCGATGGCCAGGCCGATGCTGATCACGCCGATCAAATTCAAGGTGAGGAATGGGCGCTGTGTGTTGCGGTCGATTCTACCGGCCCAGGCGAGCATATCGTACATCCCCTTGAGGCCGCTGACCCGCGCTTGGGAGGGTTGGATCTGGCCCTCCATGAGGCGCGCCGGAAGGCGAACGATCATGGTAACCTGCGTGGCCGTGGAGTCCCAGCCCAGTCGGACCGCTTCTGCAAGCGGTTCCGCCTTGGACGGATTTCCGAGCGTGATACCGATTGGCCCCTCGTCCGGCGGCGGGTTGGTGCGTGGGATGAGTGTAGCCTCCACCGTTTGGCCGTGGCGATCGAGGGTGAGGCTGATGGGCTGCCCCAGATGGTCGTTGACGATTGATTGAAGTGTGTCAAAGCCGTCCACGGCCTGACTGTCGGCGGTGAGAATGAGATCGTCGGCCTGAAGGCCAGCCTGCTCAGCGGGCGACCCGGTGTCGACGGTCGTGATGATGACCTTGGACGGGTCAGGGGCGGCGAACTTGTAGGCGGCCGTGAAAGCCACGAACGCAAGCAAGACGTTGGCGAGGGGGCCGGCCACGAGAACGGCGGTTCTAACCCGCTTGGAGGCGCTGGCCAAACCGCCAGGGACATCGGGATCATCTTCTCCGGCTGGCCGGACGAATCCCCCGAGAGGGATGGCATTCAGGGTGAACCGGGTTCCTCGGTAGTAGAACAAAGTCGCCAGCCTGGGAGGGAATCCAAAGCCAAACTCCTCGACCACTACGCCGGTTGCCTTAGCCGCCAAGAAATGGCCCAGCTCGTGTCCGAAAATGAGAACAGCCAAAACTGCCACGAACAGCACAAAATCAAGCAAGCGGGTGCGCCTCGTATAAAAGACTTCGGAATGTGGTCAAACGCGAGGATTATATCATTCAGGGTCAGGTGAATCGTCGGAAGCCAGAAGTCGGGCAGCCGGGCCGGGGTTTCCCCGATACAGTGCCCGCACGCCATCGTGCGAGCGAAGGAGTGCTTCCAGCTGGGGGGCGTGCTCGGCGGTGGTGACGCAGTGGACCGTCGGGCCGGCATCGAGTGTGTAGCAAACATCCAGACCCTCGGCGCGCCAAGCGACGATATCCTGCATGAGGCTGATGCTCTCAGGGGCCCAGTACAACAAGGGCGGAGACGATGTCATCATGACGGCATGCATCATGTTGCTGTCCAGTTCTACAACCCCAGCCAGGCGATGAAAATCGCATTCGTCCAAGGCGGAACGGCATTCGGCGAGCCGAGTGGGGGCACCGGCCAGCCTGGCTTCCTGAAGCGGGCTGCTGGCGGCCAGCCTGTGACCTTCGCTCGAACCGGTGGATTTTGGACGGTTCTCAACAACGGCGATCCAATCAACCAGGTCCCAATGGTCTGGGGGCCAAAGTTGTTCGGCGAACGACGAATCATCGTCGTCACCTCGCCGCCACTCAACAAAGCCGCCGAAAACCGACCTGGCCGCCGAACCAGACCCTTTTCGGGCGAGGATTGAAAGCTGCCTGGGAGTCAGGTCCAGGCCAAGGGCGCCCGAGGCGGCCAGAGTCAGCGCAGCGAAACCCGATGCCGACGAGGCAATGCCGGCCGAGGATGGAAAGCTGTTTTGGCTGACAATTCGGGCGTGCGCGGTCGTATTCGTGATCTTCCTAATTCGGTCCAGATGAGCAGACACACGCCACCTGGAATCTCTGTCTGCCAGGTGGCCGTCGAGTTCGAATATATCCTCGGACAGGGCGTCGTCAAACGTAAGACTGGTCCAAGTCTCCAGTCCGCCGAGTGTCATTGACAGCGAGCCAGATGCCGGAAGGTTGATGGTGTCGTCTCTGACCCCCCAATACTTTATGAAAGCGATGTTGGGATGGGAGATGGCCGTTGCCGAAGGCATCGAAAGTGGGTTCCTGAGATACGAGGCTGCCGACAGCGCCTAGGCCGGACGGTTGCTCTGGCACTCGGACAACGCCCTGATCGCTGCCCGGTATCTTCTCTTGGCAGCCTCCGGGCGACGGATGGATTCATATAAGCGGATGCTCATGTCGGCCCCTTGGATCGGCGAGGTGTGCGCAGCGCCATCGGGTCCAGCGAAGGGAGTGGTGCTGGATTGAATTTGCTTGAGATCGGCCAGGGCGGCATCAAGCTCGCGCTGGAACTCGACGCAGGTATCTGGGGACATAGGCTTCTCCGGCTATGTTGGTGAGATGGCAGGCATCATTATATGACATGACAGAGGCCCAGTGCCGATTTAACGCACAAGGTCGCCATTCGGCGACCAAGGCGAGAGTGGAATACGGGCGGAGGTTGCCCGTGTAAAGGTGCAAGGTCATTAAATCACGATTTGGCAGGTCTGGGGGAGGTTGAAAGGTGGGTGTAAGGTCGAAAATCACCGATGCATGCTAACCTAAGTCTGGGTAAAGCCTCACCATCACAACCGAATTACCCAGACCAGCCCGTCCGTACCTTATCTCTTCCTCCCTCCGGCAAAGGTACGGACGGCGGTCATTTAACAGGGCAGAGGCCCAAATCCACGAAACTAGTGACAGATTTCACAAAGGGGGAACAACGAGAATTCGCCCGCAAGGGCGAGTTGAGGGGTGGCTGACGGGGCTCGAACCCGCAACCCCTTGATCCACAGTCAAGTGCTCTGCCATTGAGCTACAGCCACCATGGGCCGGTGTCAATTTGACCGACCGCGGGCCATTGTAACATGATTTCTAGTGGGGGAATTGCGTGCGCTGGCCGATGATCAGGCCAGGCGCTTCGCTAATTCGTCGGCGAGGGTTGCCTGCGGAAGGGTGGCTTGCTCACCAGATCGCATGTCTTTGAGGGTAATGCTGCCGGCGGCGTCCTCCTCAGGCCCCAGAATGGCCACCAAAGGAATCCCGTAGCGGTCCGCATACTTGAGCTGCTTGCCCATCCGGGCGCTCTCTGGATACCATTCGACCCGAAACCCTCCGCGCCGAAGCGTGTTGGCCAGGGCCAGACTCTTGGCCTCAAGAGTTTCGTCGAAATTCGTGACCAGGACATGGGCCGGTGCCGGGTTGAGGCTGGGGGTAGCGCCGGCCGCCTCGAGAACCAATCCGACAACGACGTCTCCCATAGCGAAGCCCGTCGCCGGTACCGAGTCCCCGCCGACGTCTGCGACCAGGTTATCGTAGCGCCCGCCACCCAGAATGGCGCGCTGCTCCCCTTTGGTGTCACGGGCTTCAAAGACGATGCCAGTGTAGTAATCCAGTCCCCGGATGATGCCTGGGTCAAAGCGCAAATAGCCGCGGCTGCCGAGAGACCTGGAGGCCTCGAAGAATGCCGCCAGGTCGTCGGATTTTTGCCAGGCCTCCACGTCTTCAAGCATGGCGTGGATGCCCGAGAGGAGCTCGTCCTCAACACCATTCTCTTTCGCATAGGCGTCCCATGCCGCCGGCGACATCCGTTCGCGGCGGTCGATCAAGGGGTAGAGGTCAGGGCGGCGCTCCATTGGGACTCCCAATTCGGCTAGCTGTTGGTCCACCAACTGCCGGCTGTTGACCAGGATCTGTACGTGCTCGGGTGAGAGGCCGATCGTGTCGAAGAAGGATGCAGCCACGCCGGCGAGTTCCGCGTCGACGGCGGGTGTATCCACGCCCAACAGGTCGATGTTCCACTGGAAGAACTCGCGAGTGCGCCCTTTTTGGGGCTTCTCGTAGCGCCAGCAAGGTCCAAACGACCACCAGCGTATCGGAGAAGGAAGTGTCTTGACCCGGGCGGCTATCATGCGCGCCAGACTGGGGGTGAGCTCGGGGCGGAGGGTGAGCATCTCGCCGCCGCGATCAGGGAAGACGAAGGACTGCTCCTTGACGAGCTCCTCGCCAGATTTGGCTGCGTACAACGCCAGGTGCTCAAGAAATGGCGCGTCGTACTCCTGGTAGCCGAAGCTGGAGGAAACCTGGCGAATTCGGTCGTAGAGCCAGGTACGAAATGCCATCTGCTCGGGATAGAAATCGCGTGTGCCTTTGACGGCCTGAATGTCGGACATCGTCCCTCTGGGTGAAGCGCTTGTGCTCGGCGAGCGGAAGGCAGTTCGGCAGTCGATTATAGCATGTGGGCCGGGGCCACCGATTGGCGGGCAACTGCCCTCGGCAGGGAGCCAGCCGGGAGGTTGAGTTTTCGCTCAGCGTTTCTGATCTGAGGGCGTCGATAGCAGGGAACATCGCTGAGGCAGGGGAATGCGGGCCGTGGTTGCTCGTGGGATCGGTCAGGCGAAGGAGGTGCTGCTCGGCCAGGACGCCAGCGTTCTCACTTGACGGGGGGCCAGGACAGTTACCCGCATGACTTAGCCGTGCGGAAGATTGTCCGGGAAGGGCGTCCTGACTTCGGCGATTGACCACTCGTCGACACATCGTCTTCCCAGATATCGAAGATTAGGAGCATGGTATCCTAAGCCTCGCCCGTTGGCGATCTGATCTCCTTTCCCTCGTTCGGTGCTTCGAGGACTTAACTTGCCTCTGCTGCCTTCTGCTCTGTTGCTCGCGTTTGGCCTTCTGGTCTGGCTTGTTCGGCACCGTCGCGGAGCGCGTAGTGTGGGCGGTGTCCGTGACGGGCCAGTGGCTGGTCTGGCTGGCGCTGCTCGGCATCCATCGTTTCGTTCCCGATCAATTGCGCATTTCTGTCTGGCGGCCGGCGGAACTTTTCCGCACGCCACTTGTACTTTCCTTGGATCCAACTGGCTGGACCATGGCATTTGTGATCGCCACGATCCTGCTGGCCATAGGGTTGACCTCGTCAGCCAGAACCGGCAGCGCAACCCCAGCCACCCGGGCCTTCCTATCGATCTACGGGGCGCTGAGCATGGCGGCGGTCATTGCTGGCAACTTGCTCACATTGGCAGTGATTTGGGCGATGATTGAGGTTGTCGCCTTCGCGACAAGCCTGGTGTTGGTTGGGCAGCGAGAGATCATCCCCGCGAAGTCCTCCGCCTGGCCGTTCAGGGGACCAGCGTCATGCTTCTCTTGGGGGCTGCCGTCCTGCTTGGGACCGGTGGAGTCCCTGGCTCCCCGGGATTGGCATCGTGGGGGTTTGTCTTGGGGTTTGCCTCCGCGTTCATTCGGTGGGGGCTTATTCCTGCGCATTATCCTCTCCCTGGTCTACCCGGGATCCGCCGTGGCTTAGGGACTTGTCTTCGTCTGCTCCCGATCGCCATGGGCATGGTCCTGGTTACTCGGCTTCTCCACGATCAACCTCCTCCCGAGATTATGTTGGGTCTGGCGTGGCTGGGCGGTCTGATGGCCCTGGTGGGTGGGGTCGGCTGGGCCTTCCACGGGGATCCTGTTGAAAGCCGGCCGATGCTCATGCTCGGATTGGCTGGCATGACCATCTGCGCAGGTGGTCTTTCTCCCGCCGGCGCGGCCGAATCGTATCTCTCTGGGAGGCTCTGCATCGATCGTGCTGATCGGCGGTATGGTGTCCTTGGCTGAAGCCCATGAGCCCTGGCAAAGGTGGTGGGTGCTTCTGGCGGCATGCATGCTCATAGGGGCACCCTTCACCCCTGGTCAACATGTCCTCCAGGCCATGATCGGGGGAGGACAGTTCGGCCGGGCGCTGGCCGGCGGATTGGGGATTATGGGAGCTGTATTCTTGACCCTGGGTATCGTTAGGCAGGCCGATATTGCTCCGGTGCCATGGCCCAGTGGGGAAGATTTGGTCCGCCTTTCGTACGTAGTAGGCGTCATGGCGATAGTCGTGGCGGGCATCGTCATTTCGATGGCCAGTTCGGTCATTCCCAGCGCACGATCGATTGGCGTGTTCCTAGCGATGTCGGGCGCCACTGCTGTAGCGTATTATGGGTTCCTTCGAGGAGAGGGAGGCTGCCGAGCGATTCGCGCTGGGCGTGGCGAAGCCGATCTCCCGCTTGGCCCCGCGGCGTGACCTTTCGTGGTTCATTACCGAGCCGTTGAATGCTCTGTCCTGGCTCGGAGACCTGATCCAGGGAGATGCAGGGTTGCTCTGGATACTCTTCCTTCTCCTGGTGTTTGCCGCAATCGTGGGAAGTGGATCGTGAACGCTGCGCTGACGGTGTATGCGCCGTGGGCGGTGATTGGGGTGGCCATAAGCGGGGCGATGCTTGTGGTCCTGAACGGGCACCGGTTGCTTGCGGCCGCGCTGGCCGTCCAGTATGTGCTCGCGGGCTTGTTGGTCGCAGGTTCGCTTGGCGTGGGTGTCGCTGGGGTGCAGATCTTGGGCGGACTGCTGGCGACGACTATTGTCTGGCTGACCTGGGAAAGCGCCGACCGTGCCGGGGGGCCCGCATCATCTGAAAACGATCTCATGTCGGTGCGTTCGTTCCGTTGGGTCGCGGTCTTTCTGGTCTTGTTCGCTGCGTGGGGGTTGGGGCGCCGTGATTGGATGGGGCTCCCCGGCTTATCGCGGACGGGGACTCTTGGGGCAAGCTTCTTGATGCTGTTAGGGCTCCTTCAGGCCAGCCTCTATCGGGTTCCGATGCGTGTCATTTTGGGACTGCTGACGGTGCTCTCGGGTTTCGGAATAGCCTATGGCGCCGTTGAATCGTCCCTGGCGGTTTTCGCTCTTCTGATCGTTGTCCTGCTTGGTTTGGCCCTTGCAGGAAGTTATCTAACCATTCTTCAAACGGGAGACGCAGAGGGGGGAATTGACCGGTGAGCGCTCCCCTCGTAATTGGGCTCACCAGCCTTGTCGTGTTTGCCCTTGGTATCGGGTTGAGGCGGCGGCCAGCTAGCATCTTCGATCGTCACGGCCGTGGGCGCCCTGGCGCTAGCCCTGTTCGCTTTGCGTGTGCCTCTAGATCAACCGATCGAACTCTTCGGGATCGCTTTGAAGGTCGGCGGATCGTTTCAGCTCTTGGGCCGCTCCTTGGCGCTCTCGGCCAGCAACCGCGCCGTGGTTGGGTTTCTCTATGTAGCTGCGAGCTTTGTGTTCGGGGCCGGCTGGGCTGCGAGGCCTGGCGCGTACTTCTTTCCGGCAGGCATAGTTTTCGTGGGGGCCGTTGTCGCAGCCCTCATGATCAGCCCGTTCCTCTATGCGGCGGCGTTTCTTGAGATAGCTGCCCTGGCGGGCGTCCTTCTTATCTCCCCCCCAGAACGTCCAGCGATCCGTGGAAGCGAGCGCTTACTGGTCTTTTACACGTTCGCCATGCTGGCGATCTTGGTGACCGGCTGGATGCTCCCATCGGTTGGGGTGACCCGCGCGACCCCGGAGTTGGCTGCCAGGGCGATCCGTCTTCTGGCATTGGGTTTCGCCGTTCTGATGCTCGTCCCTCCCTTTCACATCTGGCTGCTGGACGCCTTTGAATTGGCAAGCCCTTATGCCGTCATACTGCTGGTGGCTGTGCTCCAGAGTGCCGGGCTGTTCTTCATGCTGCGGTTTCTCGATAACTACGATTGGCTTCGGACGGACGCCGGACTGATGACGAACATTCGAGTGGTAGGGACGGCGCTGATCGTGATCGGCGGACTGTTAGCTCTGGCGGAGAGGTCGATGGTGAGATCGGTCGTTTACGTCCTCATGGGAGACCTGGGCGTGACTCTGGTTGCGATAAGCCTTAACACACCGGTGGGCTATCAATTGGCGCTCGGCTTGTCGGCCGTTAGGGTGATCAGCATGGCCGTTTGGGGGTTGGGTGTCTCCGTCCTGCAGGTCCGGACGGCAGGCGGCTCGACCTCCTTCCTGCTGGGGGAAGGCCTCAACGAGCCCTTGGCAACAGCGGCCGCCTTGGTGGGGTTGGCCTCACTCAGCGGCTTGCCGATGACCGCCGGCTTTCCTGCCCGTTGGGGTGTTATGACGGCCCTGGTGGGAGGGGCACCATCGGTGGCGCTGCTAGTGGCGGGCTCGATCATGGCGAATGGCCTCACCTGCGTCAAATGGCTGAGGCGGGCCTTGGCGCCGTACACGAACTACAAATCGCCGTCCAGATCCCGGGGAGAGTTCGCGTTTCTCGGGTTGGGAATTGCCCTGTGCTTGTCCCTCGGTCTGTTCCCCCAGCTGATCTTCCCTTGGGTGGTCCAGACCCTTAACGGACTTAAGAACCTCCTTCTCTAATGTGGATTCGCTGACAATCCAAAGCGTAGCCTACTGCTATACTGGGTCTGGCAGCGCAATGGAGGCGCCCGATGGAAGCTGGTCAGATAGAAAAGAAGGTCACATGGCTCGACGAGCAGCGTCGGAAGGACGTCGAGAGCCTTGAGAAGATCGAAGACCGGATTGCGCGGCTCGAAGAGGAGTTGGCCTCCAAGAGCGAGCAGCTGAAATCCCTCTCTAGCGACGTAACGCGGCTGCTGGCCCTAACCACAAGGATCAACCAATTCGACGATAGCTTGCATAAGCATCGGCAGGAGATCACACGGCATTTGGATGACCTCGATTCGAAGCGAGCTGAGCGTGACAAGCAGCTTGAGCAATTGCGCAAGAAGGACCAGGAGGACATTTCTCGCAGAATTGAAGCGCTTGATGCCGGTTACAAGGGGTTGGCTGGCACCGAGCAAGCGATCGAGGCGCGCAAGGATGAAGAGGCCCGACTCTCCCGAGAGATAGACGGCCTTACGAAGAAGATGGACGATCTGGCGACCAGTGCTCAAGATAGCGTGCGGGCGTTGACGGCAGCTGAGGACTCGCGGAAGCTGGAGGGCAAGCGCGTGACGGACCTCCAGGGCGAAACGTCCGAACTGCGCCGCAAGATCGACGCCTCGCAGGGCTCGCTGGATGCGGTCGATGATCGGATCCGGCGACTGGAGACTCGTGTCGGCGAGTTGGCGACCGGCGAAAGTGAGCGTCGAGAGTCCCTAACGGCTTGGACGGAGAATCAAGAGCGCAAACTGGTGGATTTCGAGCGAATTTGGCGTGAGTGGGAGGACCGCTTCGAGCGTTTTGAGGCCCAGGCCAAGGAGCTCGATGAGCGGATGAAAACCTACGAAGAAACGTACCGAGGTATCAAGCAGCTGCACAAGGAGTTGGAGGGGGTCATCGAGCGGCTCGATCGCCGCATCAACGAGATTACCGAGATGCAGAGGCTGGCCGAAGATCGGACCAAACAAGAGTGGTCCGGATTCCGGGCCGACGATCAGAAGCGCTGGAATACCTACAAGCTGACCAACGACGAGCAATGGCGTGAGTACTCCCGGCAGCACGAAAAGATCGCCAAACAGCTCGACAGCCTTCAATCGGGTCTTGCCGACACCATCGCCGGCATTGAGACTCTCGCGGTGACCCAACAAAGCCAGGTCATGGACCTGCTCGGGGTGGTCCGGAATTGGGCTGACAAATTGGAGACCAAAGCCGGCGGGTGATGGCGCCATGATTTCCCCTGTTCATCCCCTTTGTTGCGAAGCTCCTCCACCTGAGCAGACCTGACGATGCGCGTTGTGGGCACCGCCGGACATGTCGATCACGGCAAATCAACCCTGGTTCGGGCGCTTACCGGTATAAACCCCGATCGTCTGCGCGAAGAGCAAGAGCGCCAAATGACGATCGATTTGGGTTTCGCCTGGCTTGACCTCCCTAGCGGACAGACCATCGGTATCGTCGATGTCCCCGGTCATATCGATTTCATCGAGAACATGCTCGCCGGCGTCGGCGGGATCGATGCTGCCATCCTGGTCGTCGCGGCCGATGAAGGTGTCATGCCGCAGACAAGAGAGCATGTCGATATCCTTGAGCTGTTGGGCATCAGCAAAGGCGTGGTCGCGCTTGCGAAGGTCGATGCGGTCGATGACGCTGATTGGCTCGATCTTGTAGAAGAAGAAGTGGGCAACTTGCTGAATGGCACCGTGCTCGAAGATGCGCCTATCGTCCGGGTCTCGGCCAAGACAGGAGAAGGGCTGGAGTCCTTCACGAAGGCGCTTGATCGAGTCGTCGCGGCTTCACCCGCACGATTGGATCTGGGGAGGCCCCGGCTTTCCGTGGATCGGAGCTTCACCGTGGCGGGTTTCGGTACCGTCGTGACCGGCACGTTGTTAGATGGGGCGTTCTCAGTAGGGGACGAGGTGGAAGTCGTTCCATCGGGACTCAAGGGACGGATCCGCGGGTTGCAGACTCATCACACGCCACTTAAGCAGGCTCAGCCGGGCAGTCGGGTGGCGATCAATCTGACGGGAATCGAGGTCGATGCACTCAGACGAGGTGATGCGATTATTCATCCTGGCACGATCCCGCCTTCAAGCCTCCTGGATGTTCACGTGCGCCAACTGTCGAGTGCCCCCGGCCGTCTGAAGCACAATGAAGAAGTCAAACTCTTTTTGGGCGCGGCACAGCGGGTGGGAAAGATTCGAATTCTCGGCCCGACCAGATCAATATCTCCAGGAGAGGAGGGCTGGCTCCAGGTCGTGCTGAACGAACCGCTGGCTGCCGCCAAGGGGGATAGGTATATCTTGCGGCGTCCATCGCCCCCCGGCACGCTGGGGGGTGGGCGAATTGTCGACCCTCGCCCTGGGCTGCGGCACCGTTTGAAAGACGTGGAGGTGGTCCAGAACCTGGCGGTGGCGCTCAAGGGCAGCCCAGAAGAGCAGCTGTTGGCGGCTATCGCCAGGTTAGGATCGTCCCCAGCCAAGGAAGCAGCCGTCGCCTCCGGACTGGGCATCCCCGAAACACTGGCGGCAGCGGAAGCGCTGGCCGGCGAAGGCAAAATACGACCTCTCTCCCCCGGTTCGATCTCCCCTTCGACCCGCGTCGTAGGCGCCGGGGTCTGGCAGGGGTGGTCCCGACGATTGTTGGATATCGTGGATGCCTTCCATGCAGAACAGCCCATGCGAAGCGGGATTCCACAGGAGGAAGTCAAGAACCGCTTGGGGTTGGACCAAGAAGTCTTCGGCGCTTTGGTCCAAGATCTGGTGGCGGGAGGTGAGCTCGAACACCATCCGCCTGAACTTCGGGCCCCTGGGTTCAGGGTTGAATTGAGTGCTGATCAGCAGGAGCAGGCCGATCGATTGTTGGATGCGTTTCGGTCTGCCCCGGCACCGCCATCAATGAAAGAGGCCGTGGAAATGGCCGGGCAAGACATCGTTCGGCATCTAATTAACGATGGGAAACTGGTCGCATTGTCCCGCGACGTCCTTCTTGAGAGCTCGATGTATGATCGCTGGCTGGCAAAATCTTTGGAGGTTCTTAGAGAGGGGGAAACACTGACGGTCGCTCAGGTCAGGGATAAGTTCAGCAGTTCGAGGAAGTACGTTTTGGCATTCATGGAACACCTTGACGCCGAGGGGTTCACGCTTCGTGATGGCGACGTCCGGCGGATCAATCCAGCCCGAAGGTGACCAGGCTAGAACTCCCTCAACCTCCAGACGCCCCCTACCATCGTCCCCAAGCGATGCACGTCTAGCAGATTCTCAGGCGGAACAGCCATAGGGTCTTCTTGGACTACGATCAAGTCGGCAAGCCTCCCCGGGAGAAGGCAACCGGCCAATAGCTCCTGGTAAGAGGCGAATGCGGGTCCGGAGGTGTAGGCGCGGATGGCATCCCAGACTGGGATCGTTTGCTCGGGATGCCAGGCCCCCATCTCTTGGCTCTGCGGCAAAGGGCCCCGCGTGGCGGCAGCATAAATGCCCAGGAACGGGTCGGGACTGTCGACTGGGGCATCCGAGCCAAACGCTAGCTGGGTTCCCTGGTCAAGTTGCGTCTTCCAGGCGTACGCGTGGGCGACGCGCTTCCCCCAATACTTGTCTGCCATGGCCCGATCCGAAAGGGCATGGATGGGCTGCATGGAGGCGACGAGGTCGAGCGCTCCAAGCCTCCCCAGATCGTCAGGATGGAGGAGTTGGACATGCTCGATTCTGTGTCGGCGGCGTGGCAGGTGCTCCTTCAGCTCGTGTTGCCTCAGGCCCTCAAAGGCGTTGAGCACGGCGTGGTTGGCGCGGTCGCCGATGGCGTGGACGGTCATCGCCAGGCCGCCGTCAGCGGCCGATGTGGCCAGGCTCAATAGCTCTTCCTCGTCCTTCAGGAGAATGCCGAGGTTGTCCGGTTCACCTTCATAAGGTTGGAGCATCGCGGCGGTATGTGGGCCCAGAGCACCATCGGCGAAGATCTTAATGTTTCCGATTCGAAGCCAGGGATCCCCAAAGCCCGTGCGCAAACCCGTCTTTAGGGCGGCCTCAAGGTCGTCCACCAGGATGTTCTTCACCACCCGTAGACCGAGCCGGCCCTCCTCCCGCAATTGCTGGAGCGCGACGAAACAGTCCCTGCCATCGAAATCATGGGCGCCGGTCAGCCCCATTCTCCATAGGCGCTCCTGAGCCCTGGCGAGGTCGTCCGGGAGGGAATCTCCACCATTGTCGGAGATCTTGGAGGCCACCATGGCCATAGCGCCTTCGAACAAGACCCCCGTCGGGCGGCCTTGCTCGTCGCGCTCGTATCTCGCCGCCGGGCGGATCGACGGTCTGCGGGCCAATGCCGGCAAGCCGGAGGGCGGCCGAGTTAGCCCATCCTGCGTGGAGCGACTTGGCGGTGAGGTACGCGGGGTGTCGTCCTGCCGCCGCGTCGAGTTCGTCTCTGTGCCCAAACCTCCCCCAGGCATTCTGATCCCAACCATGACCCAAGATCCAGCCCGAGGCGGACCCCATGGCGGCGGCCCGAGCGGCCACGCGATCCAGACACGCCTGTGGAGCAGCGGTCCCGCAATCGACCTGAGCCAGGGTGCGAGCATATTTCTTCAAGTGGATATGCGCGTCGGTGAGGCCGGGAAAGACGGTTCTTCCGTCAAGGTCAATGATGTCGGTTTCTGGTCCTGCCAGGGGGAGGATCGTCGCGTCGGTGCCGACAGCGAGGAGCCGCTCTCCCTTGACCGCCAGCGCTGATGAGACATGGCCAGGCCGGTCCATGACATGGATCGTACCGTTATGAAGGACGGTCTCGGGGTGGTGGGTGCTAGGACGGTTGGCTGCCGTCGAGGTCTGGGAAGCTGAAATTGACATGCATGACACTCCAGGACAGATGCCGATCGTCGAGGACCAGTTCGGCGAAGGCGGCATTATCGAACCGGAAGTAGACAGGGACGTTCCAAGCCGATGGTTGGAGACCTATCGCAGCGCGAACGGCAGCGCCGAGGATGCCCCCGTGCGCCACGACGAGGTAGGTCCCGGGAGGTTTGGTTATGATTGCTGCCAGGGCGGCCGTGGCGCGGAGATGAAGTTCGGATTGGCTTTCGCCGTCAACGTAGACGGGCTCGTAGGCGTGAGGGCGGTTGCCAGCGGCAGTGAATGCGCCACCCGCCTCCAGCGATTGGCCTTGGGCCCGGCCGGCGTCGTGTTCAACCCACAGGGGCTCCTCCGACAGGGGGCGCCGATAGCTGTTTGGCCAAGATCTCGGCTGAGCTCCGGGCCCGTGAGAGCGGACTGGTGATAATCTCGTCAAATGTCACGTTGGCTGCATGCCAATGGACCCCGAAACGGTGGATCTGGCGCTTTACCTTCAGACGACAGGGGATAATCCAGCCGGCCCTGAAGAATTGCTTCCTGATTCCCCGTGGATGCGCCGTGGCGCAGAAGGAAGAGGTGAAATCTCATTTGCTGGACGCCCGAACGACCTTCCCGAAATTCCCCGGGCCCCGTTCAAAAAGGCCCTGCCTGACATAATCGGCTTGCCTGCGGGCTGCACCATCTCCAGCAGCAGTTGCCCTGAGGGGGTTTGGATCATGGGTGCGCCCGTCGTCGTCTCGTCCACAAGCCCCGGCGACCCAGAAGGCCCGTCGGGACGGCATGAGCGCGGCGAACGACAACCCGCAGGTCATCCCAGAAGAAGAATGAGCCCGGCCAAGGCTCGTAGGCGCGCACTTGCCGAGCCAGAAGTTCGGCTGACTGGAGGAAATTCAGTCGTCCGTCGCCCTTCTTCAGCATCGGCGCGTAGGTGGCCCCGGTGTCGTCCTGTGGTTCGGGCGTCAGCTCGCCGGCAGCGATCCGGGAAAGATTGGCCCGGATCAGTACGGCTCCCAGATCGGCCAGACGCCGCGTCAAGCTGCCCCCTGTGTCGTCGGGGGATATGGCGAGCGGGATTTGAGCCAGGATTGGGCCGGTGTCCATGCCCGGATCCAATTGCATCAGGGACACCCCGGACTGGGCGTCCCCTGCCAGGATGGCGGATTGGACGGGTGCTGCGCCACGCCAACGGGGGAGCAGCGAGGCGTGGACGTTGACGCACCCAAGTGGCGGTAGGCCAGCAATGGGGACGGAGGATCTGGCCGTAGGCTGCGACTACGATCAGATCGGGCCGCCAAGATCGGATCGTGCTCCTGGGCCTCAGGCTGGTTAACTGTTTCGGGTTGCAGGACCTCAATGTCGTGGTCGGTAGCCCAGGCCCTCACCGGGTTGGGGGCCAACCGGCGACCGCGGCCGGCCCTGCCGATCCGGCTGGGTGACTACGCCGACAAGATCAGAGCCTTCAGCCACGGCCATCAGGCTCGGGACGGCGAACTCGGGGGATCCCATGAAGACCGATTCTCATGCGCCCATCCTATCATGCACCCAGTGCGGCTCAGCAACTTACGGGAGGGAAAGGGGTTATATTAAGGGAACTTGCGGCACCTTCGGCTTTGTGAGTACAATCCAAGTCTGGGTACGTGCAAACCAGTTGCCGGCCGCACCCACACACAACCCAACGTAGAAGGAGACGCTAGAATGTCAGACCAACCCCAGATTACGAACGACGATAAGCTTTGGGCGCTCTTGGGATATGTTCTTTCCCCACTGGTGCCGATCATCGTGCTCTCTGATGGAGGACAAGAAGGCGCGTCCCATTCATCAAGTACCACAACATGCAGGCTCTGGTTCTCGGGATTGTGAACATCATCTTGGCGTTTGTGCTTTCGTTCACAATCATCCTCATTTGTGTACCCATGATTGTCTGGCTGGTTATGGTCTATTGGGGATACAAGGCCTATCAGGGCGAATACGTCGTCATACCTGTTGTGACGAATTTCGTCAAGAACCAGGGTTGGGTCTGAGCACTGCGAGGATCAAACAGAGGGCCCGCGCTAGCGCGGGCCCTCTTCTTTTTGGCCAGGAGGCAGGGGGCATGACAGGCTTCGATTGGGTTGTACCCGACCAGATGGCAGAGGCGCAGCTGGCAGCGTTTGCCGGCCTGTCGCGGCCGGTAGCGCAGACGCTTTTCAATCGAGGCTTCGCCGACCGCGATTCGGCTGAGCGTTTCCTGACGCTTGATTCATCCATTGTCCGGGCGCCGGAACAGTTGAAGGACATGGATCGAGCTGCCGGGCGTGTGGTATCTGCCATCGCAGCCGGCGAACCGATCGTTGTCTACGGCGACTACGACGCCGATGGCGTGACAGCGACGGCTTTGATGACCCTGGCCCTAGCATCGGCCGGGGCCAGGGTTTCACACTACATACCCAATCGGTTCGACGAAGGCTACGGGCTGAACCTGGAGGCAATTCGGTCAATCAGTCAGTCAGGACCGTGTCTGATGGTGACGGTCGACTGCGGTGTGCGATCCGTTGAGGAAGTGACACAGGCCGTGGCGCTGGGGATGGACGTGATCCTTACCGATCATCATCATCCAGGCCCGGACCTCCCGCCGGCGCTTGCGATCGTCAATCCCAATCAACCTGGAGAAGACTATCCTTTCGCCGGACTGAGCGGGGTGGGGCTGGCCTACAAGCTGGTCAAGGCTCTGGAATCTCGCTTGCCAGTGATTGATGCGGACGCGTACCTCGACTTGGTTGCAGTGGGAACCGTGGCGGATGTCTCGCCGTTGGTCGACGAGAACCGTTGGCTGGTTGCCCGCGGCTTGGAACAAATGCGCCGCGCGCCGCGACCAGGTTTGGGAGCCCTCATCCGCATCGCACGCCTCAATCAGCAAACCCTGTTGGCGGAGAATATCGCCTTCGGGTTGGGGCCGAGGATCAACGCTGCTGGGCGACTGGGCTCAGCGGAGAGCGCCTTGGCCCTCCTGGCGACCGAAGACCCGGGGGAGGCCGATCGCTTGGCTCAGGAATTGGACGCAGCCAATCGGAAGCGCCAGACACTTACCAGATCGATCGTCGAAGTCTGCCAGGGGCGTTGGTCCTTGGTCGGCGGACGACTCCCCCATCATCTTTGCCATCGATCCGTCGTTCAACGAAGGCGTGGTTGGGCTGGCGGCATCGCGGTTGGCCGAGGAAATTCTCCGGCCGGCCTTGGTGGCCCGCAGAGCGGGAGGGGTTGATCAAGGGCTCTGCGCGTTCAGTGCCCGGGTTTCCACATCACTCAGGCCCTGGAAGCCTGTGCTGATCTGCTGGTTCGATTTGGGGGCCATGCCGCCGCAGCCGGATTTGTGCTCAAGGAAGAGAATCTCGATTCTTTGTTGGAGCGGCTGGCCGAAGTGGCCGAGGCGATGGGCGTGCCGCAGCCCGATCGGCCCTCCTTGACGATCGACGGGGAGGTGGCGGCGACCGATCTTGATGAAGAACTGCTGAATTCGTTGGAGCGTTTTGAACCGACCGGTGAGGGCAATCCCCGGCCGGTGTTTCTGACCCGCGGGCTGCGGGTTGTGGAGAAACGGACCGTGGGTGGCAACGCAGCGCATCTGAAACTGACCTTGGCCAGTGACCAGCGGGTCTGGGAGGGGATTGCCTTTCGCCAGGGCGACCGGCTGGTGCGCCTGCCGGATCGGGTGGACGCCGTCTTTCACTTCGAGCGTAACGAGTACATGGGGCGCATCACCCAGCAGCTGAATATCCTCGATCTTCGAGGAACGGCGAAGGGACCACGCTCGATCAATCCACGAAGCGGTACTTGAGAAGAGTCCATACGGCCGCGAAGGCATCTTTCAGGCCGATCTTCTTGCCTTCTTCGTACTCGCGGGGGTTGAAAGTGATGGGGACCTCGAAGATGCGCACCCGCCGTTTGAGCAGTTTTGCCGTAACTTCCGGTTCAAAGTCGAACCGGCGTGCATGCAGCGGAATCGGGGTGATGATCTCGCGGCGGAATAACTTGTAGCCCGTTTCCATGTCCGAAAGAATGCTGTTGTACAGCACGTTGGTCATGAAGGTGAGCATCCGGTTGGCGACCATGTGCCAGATACATCGTGCTCCGCCTGGCGCCGCCCAGGAAGCGAGAACCGTAGACCACGTCGGCCCGGCCCTCCTCGATAGGCTCCAGGAGCTTGGGATAGTCGCGGGGATCGTATTCGAGGTCGGCATCTTGGATCAGAACAAGCTCGCCTTGCGCGGCGGCGATACCGGTCCGAACAGCGGCGCCCTTACCCTGGTTCTCCTCGTGCATGATCAGGCGAAGCTGAGAGATCGATTGTGCCATTTCGGACAAAATGTCCCGGGTGCCGTCGGCGGACCCATCATCGACAACGATGATCTCTTCTGCCAGCCCGGCCTTGAGCACACGCTGGACGATTTCCCTGATGGTGGCGGCTTCATTGAACACTGGGATGACAACCGAGAGTCTCATGCGGCCCATTGTACAGCCTGGGAACAGGCGGGACAATTGGTGGATTTGCCCGGCCCAACAGGATGGCTATAATCTTCCTGACTGTGGGGAGCGATTATGTCGCTGCCGAGTGTCCCCTTGGTCGGTTATCAGATCCTCGGCTGCGGCGATAAGTGGCTCGTTGAGATAGGTGGAGGTACGTCATGACGCTACCCAGGGCGCCGGTCAGATCGGGAGGGGGAGACGGGTCCCCGTCAACATCTAATCTTCGTTTCGTTCCGCCGCCTGTCAGCCGGGTCGAAGACACCGGATTGGCGGAGCTTTGGCTTCAGGATCTGGCGCTCAAGAATTCTTTATTTTCGTGGCTATCAAACAGGATTCAAAGTGGCAGAGGCCTTGGCTCTGCCCTTCGCCGGTCTCGTCGACCAGTTGCTCGAAGCATTGAAGCGTGAGAAGTTCGTAGAAGTCAAGACGCAAGTCGGGTTCGGTGAGGGAGCCTACCAATATGCCATCACCGGAGCCGGTATCGCCCGTGCCCGTGAGGCCCTCGAGCGCAGCCAGTATGCCGGCCCGGCGCCCGTGCCGATTGAGACCTACAACGAGGCCATTCGGCGACAGAGTCGTGGCCGACCGACTGTGCACCAACGCGCCATGCGTCAGGCCCTGGCTGATCTGACTTTGTCGGAGAAGACATTCAATCGCGTGGGGCCGGCGGTCAACTCTGGTACGTCGATCTTTCTGTATGGCCCTCCTGGCAATGGCAAGACATCCATCGCTCGGGCGATCGGGAACATGATCCTCGAAGAGGACATGTTCATCCCCTATGCTCTGGATGTCGATGGACAGGTCGTGAAGCTGTACGATTCCGTGAACCACGAGCTCGCTCCTGAAGAGGATGTGACATCTTCGGGCACCGGTTCGCTCCGAACAGGTGCAAAGCGGGACCCACGCTGGGTCAAGATCCGCCGGCCGTTCATCGTCGTCGGTGGTGAGCTAACGATGGCCGGTTTGGACCTGGTCTTCGATGATGTCAACAAGTTCTACGAAGCGCCGTTTCAGGTGAAGGCCAATGGCGGGGTGTTGCTTATTGATGACTTCGGGCGGCAGCAGGTGCGTCCCCGCGATTTGCTGAACCGCTGGATTGTGCCTCTCGAAAATCGAATCGACTACCTGACGCTCCACACGGGCCGCAAGATTGAAACTCCGTTCGACGTGCTGGTGGTCTTCTCGACAAACCTGCCTCCGCGGGACCTGGTGGATGAGGCCTTCCTGCGGCGGCTGCGGCACAAGATAGAAGTCGAGGACCCTTCGTACGAATCCTACCGTCAAATCTTCAAGCGGATCGCCGATGGAAAGGGCGTGGAGTACTCCGATCGCGGCCTGGCATATATGCTGCAGGAGTGGTACATCAAGCGCAATCGCAAGCTAAGGGCGTCGCACCCGCGAGATATCTGTGACCAGATTCTGGATGTTGCCCGTTATCTGAATGTGCCACCCACGATGAGCAAGGATCTGCTCGACCGGGCGGCGGAAGCCTACTTCGTCGAAATCTGAACCGCCTCAAAGAAAACCAAGTTGGTGCCCCGCCGCCTCAGAGTTCTGACTGGGCCTGTGGCGGGGCGCCTGTCTTCTGGGTGGTTGCTGGTTGGGAAGGACGATCGAGGACGAAGGGTTATGGGGTTTGATTTCGTATCTGCCGAGCGGCGAATTGGCGGCAGCATCCGCGAGACGCCTTTGCTCGAGACCAATCTGCCCGGGCTGTTGCTGAAATGCGAGCAGAGCCAGGTGACCGGCTCCTTCAAGGTGCGGGGCGCGCTCAACAAGGTGGCGCAACTCTCGCCTGAGGCCTTGGCGCAAGGCATAGTGGCAGCGTCGGCGGGGAACCACGGATTGGGCGTGGCATTTGCTGCCCGTCAAGCCGGCGCGATGGCGACGATCGTTGTCCCTGAGAAGGCCGTCAAGACCAAAGTGGACGGCATCCGGGCGCTCGGGAGTCGTGTGATCTCGGTGCCGGGAGACTTCGGTGCTGCCGAAGCTCGAGGGCGCGCCCTGGCAACTGAGCAGGGTGCGATCTGGATCTCTCCCTACAATGACGAGCAGGTGATTGAAGGGCAGGGGACCTTGGGGTTGGAGCTCGACCGACAAATGCGCCAACAGGTAGGCGGCCTCGGCGAATGTGAAATCTATGTCCCCATCAGCGGCGGTGGGCTGGCGTGCGGCGTTGGCCTGGCCCTTAAGAGCGTTGGTCGCTATCGGGTGATTGGCGTTCAGACCCAGGCGGCACCCTACATGGCGGCCTTCATGTCTGGAGAGGATCCTGAAGATGTCGTGGAGACCCCGACTCTGGCGGACGGCTTGGCTGGACCGGTCGAGCGTGGATCGATCACGTTTAATCTCCTCTCCAAGGCCGTCGATGAGATCCAGCTCGTGAGCGAATCGGATCTGGTCGATGCGCTTGAAATGGCATGGACCTCTTATGGCCTGATGGTCGAACCTTCGGCGGCGGTGGCCTTGGCGGCGGCGTTGAGGGTCGACGACGGGCGCATGCGGGCGGTGATCCTCAGCGGTGGCAATCTCTCTCCAGATCTCCGGCAAGCTCTCGAAGCTGGGCATCGTCTTGAGAGTGGCGTGTGATGGATTTCACAATTGATGAGCTTATGTGTGTTTGTATCGCTCGCCAGGTGGAAGACGGGGACGTGCTGGCGCAGGGCCTGGCCACACCCTTGGTGGCCGCTGGCTATCTGTTGGCCTGGCGCACGCACGCCCCGAACGCGTACTTCGCCTCAGCTATCGGGCAGAGCGTATGCCGCGAGGGGGCGCCTCTGGGGTTGGCGACGGTTGAGAGCCTGTGGCTGGACAGGGCAATGAATGCCTTTGGCTTCGTCTCGGCCGTGCTGGATCTTCTCCCGACCGTGCAGCCAAAGGAGTTCTTCCGACCTGGGCAGACGGATGCTGAAGGCAACTTCGACAACCTGGCCATCGGCAAAGACTTGCGGCGCCCCAGGCTTCGCCTTCCCGGTGTGGGGGGCATCCCGGATGTCACCAGCTACGCCCATGGGGTATACCTCTATGTACCTCGCCACTCGCGGGTCACGTTCGTTTCGCAACTGGCGCGGGTTTCAGGGTTGGGGCACAACGCGGCCAGGAGGGCGGGGGGCGGCGTGCGTTACCTCGTGACCGACCTTGGCCAGTTTGATTATCCCCAGGGGAAGATGCGCATCTCCAGCCTCCATCCGGGAGTGGACTTCGACCTCGTCCAGCGCCACACCGGCTTCCCGCTTGACCGGCCGGAGCGACTCCAAGAAACGCCGCCGCCGTCGGCCCACGAGCTGGAAGTGCTGAGACGCGAAGTTGACCCACTGGGTGTGCGGCGGCTCGAGTTCATGAGCGGGTCCACCAGGCGTGACGCGCTGCGGCATCTGTTGAAGCTGGAAGCGGGCCAACCAGGTTGATCTGCTGCATTCTTCCGATCTGACTGGCTGTCTTGGGGTGACTGCCGCAGGTATACTTGGACCCATGAATCGCCTCATTCGATCCCTCGTCCTGGCGGCTGTTCTTGGCTCATTCGTCGCCGTTCCCACACCAGGACTGGCCGAACAGTCAACGGACACGGCCGAGGCCCTGCTTCAGCAGATGAGCCCAGAAGCACGGATCGGCCAACTCTTCCTGGTGACCTTTCGCGGCAGCCAGGCCCCGGACGATTCGGACATCGCCAGCCTCATCCGGGACAACCATGTCTCGGGGGTGGTGCTGTCGATGGACAACGACAACTTCGTCGGCGCGCCCGACACGGTGTCGTCTCTCCACAGCCTGACTGACCGACTCCAATTGTTGAACGCTGAGGCGGCCAATCCGGCCGACTTCACTCCGGCGCTTTCGTCGGCCGGCGAGAGCGGCCCGGTCTACGTTCCGCTGTTCATCGGAGTGTCTGATCCACCCAATTCTGTGCCCTTAACGGATGTGATCAGCGGCATGTCGCCTCTGCCCTCCGAAATGGCGATCGGCGCCACGTGGGACCCCTCCCTGGCTCGTTCGGTCGGGTCGGTGCTCGGCCAGGAGCTGGAGGCGATGGGGATCAATTTGTACGTCGGCCCGTCGCTCGATGTGCTCGAAGACCCCGGCCTTGGCAGCCCCGGCGACCTCGGCGTTGAGACCTTTGGCGGGGACCCGTACTGGGTCAGCCAGATGGGCCAGGCCTATATTGAAGGCCTCCACGAGGGTTCCAGTGGGCGGATTGGCGTGATCGCCCAACATTTCCCGGGACACGGAGGGAGTGACCGACCGCTTCAGGAAGAGGTCGCAACTGTTCGCAAGTCCTTGGACCAATTGATGCAGATAGAACTTCCGCCCTTCTTTTCTGTTACGGGTGGCGATCCCGGCTCAGACGGCTCCATCGCCGATGGGTTGCTGACCTCGCACATCCGGTATCAGGGCTTTCAGGGCAACATAAGGGCAACGACGCGCCCGATCAGCCTCGACCCCGAGGCTTTCGCCCAGTTGATGTCGCTCGACCCGCTCAAGGCCTGGCGGGCGGGCGGCGGCTTGACGATGAGCGACTCCCTGGGGTCACGCGCCATCCGTCGGTTCCGCGACCCAACCGAGCGCACCTTTCCGGCACATCTCGTGGCGAGGGATGCTTTGGTGGCGGGCAATGACCTGCTTTACCTATCCAACTTCCGTGATCCGACAGATCCAGATGAGTTGACCACCATCAAGGCGACGTTGGCATTCTTCTCTCAGAAATACCAGGAGGATAAGGTCTTTGCACAGCGGGTGGACGAGGCCGTTCTGCGGATCCTGCGAGCCAAGCTTCGGCTGTACGGTGGCACTTTCAATCTTGACACGGTGCTGCCAAACCCCGGGGAACTTGGGGCCGTTGGACAGAACCGTGATGTCTCGTTCACCGTGGCGCGGGACTCTGCGACTTTGATCAGTCCTGGGCCAAACCAAATCGAGGACCGCGTGGGCGGGCCGCCTCAGCTTGGGCAGAGGATTGTCTTCTTCACAGATGTCAGGCTGGTACAGTCCTGCTCGACCTGCCCAGCCACCCCGTTGATGGCCACGGCCGCACTGGAGAACCGAGTCTTGAGCCTGTATGGCCCGGGCGCGGCTGGACAAGTTGGCAATTGGAATATCGAGTCGTACACGATGGCTGATCTGGCGTCTTACCTGGGCAACTCCCCGTCGAAACCGTCTCCTGTTCCCATCGTCCCGGCGGAGACAGTCGATGAATCCTTGAGGGCGGCTGATTGGGTCGTGTTTTCGGTCTTGGACTCAAATGATTCGGTGTACGGCGCCGATGCCTTGAAGCAACTCCTGGAGGCGCGCCCCGACCTGACGCGCTCCAAACGCGTGGTGGTCTTCTCCTTCGACATCCCGTACGGCCTCGATGCCACAAATGTCAGCAAGGTGGACTTGTACTACGGGTTGTATTCCCCCTTGCCGAGCTTTGTGGACGTCGCGGCGCGGCTGCTGTTTCAGGAGGTGAGTGCCCCTGGAACACTTCCTGTCAGTGTCACGGGCATAGGTTACGATCTGATCAACGCACTCAAACCCGATCCGAACCAGACCATTGGCTTGACCATCAAGGGCGAGAGCGGCGAGAACGGCTCCACACCTACGCCAACGGGATTTCTGCAAGGGAATCTCGTGGCACTGCAAACAGGCCCCATCCTGGACGTCAACGGCCATCCCGTGCCGGATGAGACGCCGGTCGAGTTCATCCTTTCCTACCAGGGGGAAAACCTGTCTCAGACGGTAGAGGCTGAAACGACGGATGGCATTGCCGAAACGACCTTCCGGCTCGACCGTCTGGGCCTCCTAACCGTTCAGGCGAGAAGCGATCCTGCTTTGCGCTCGAGCGTGCTCCAACTCAATGTTCAAGAAGGCGTGGCTGCTTTCCCAACGGTCATCGCACCCACGCCGCTGCCCACCAACACGCTTCCGCCCACCGACACTCCCGGTCCGGCGACGGCAACGCCGTCCGACAACGAGCCGGGTGCAGCCGGTCCGGTTTCATCGGGCGGCATGGGGTTGATGGTCTTCTTGGGTGGCTTGCTGGGCGCATTGGTGGCGGGTGCTGTTGGATATGCCGCGGCGGCCGTGGTCAACCTAGGGGCGAGCCGGATTCGTGGCGGATTGATGGCGGCGGTAGGTGCGCTGGTCGGCTACAACTACCTGGCGCTTGGACTGCCAGGCTCGGGATCCATCTTGGATGGGCTGGGGAGCTTTGGGGGGCTGTTGGCGGCGATGGTGGGCGGGCTACTTGCGCTGGCTGCGGTTTGGGCCTGGGCGCGGTTCGCGCCGTGGCGGTTAGCGGAAAGAGGCTAATGCGGCGACGACCACCAGGACCCCGATAACGAATGCCAACCTGCGGTCCCACTCGGTTGGGAGCCACCGGCCCATTTCAGTCAGAGCCTGGGACGTGGTATGGGGTGAGCTGTGCCCCAACCCTTCGATGAGCGCTTCCCTGAATGCGTCAATGTCTTGGGGCCGGTCGTCCGGATGGAGCGCCATGGCCCACAGGATAGCTTCCTCGGCCGGGACAGACAGGTCCTGGTTGAGCTTTCTCGGGGGCACCAAGGCATCGGGTTTGAGAAAGCGGTGCTTGGCCTCAAGAGGCGGCGTGTTGGTAACGATGTGGTACAGGGTGGCGCCGAACGCGTAGATATCGCTACGGGCATCCGTGTGGCCCGTGTCCCCTCCGTACTGCTCTAATGGTGTGTAGAGCGCCGTCCCTCGGCCCTGGATGACGGTGACGGTCACCTCGTCGGGCACCATCTGTTTGACCAGGCCAAAATCCACCAGTTTGATCAGGCCGCTGGGTGTGACCTTGAGGTTGCTGGGCTTGATATCTCTGTGGACCACGGGAGGGTCCTGGCGGTGCATATAAGCCAGCGCGTCCGCCAGCTGATCCGCCCAGGTGAACACGTCCTCCAGGGGAAGATTGTCGCCCTTTCGGCGCGCCGTATCCATCAAAGTCTTCAGGTCATCGCCGGGAACGTAGTCCATCACCAGGTAATCGCGGTCGCCTTCGGAAAAGAAGTCCGACACCTTGGGCAAGTTGGGGTGGTCGAGGCGGGCCAAGACAGAAGCTTCCCGGTAGAACTGATCCCTGGATTGCTGGCGCAAGGCTTCGCTGAGATCCGGATCTTGTCGGACCTCTTTGATGGCGCAGATACGCCCCGGCAGCCGATTGTCCTCTGCCAGGTAAATTGAACCCATTCCGCCGCGCCCGATAATCTCACGAATCGCATAGCGCTCGCGCAGGACGTGGCCCGTCTGCATCGGTTCGTGCACCGGTCGGCCTCGCTGCTCTCGATTGGTGTTCAGTTTCAGTGCGGGGAACGGGCGAAATCGCAGCTTGCTTGCGTCTGTCCCCCAAGTGCGCCCCGAAGGGCGCCGGCGTTGAGTTGGATTATACTCTGGGTTGATGTATTCCGAGCACAACAAGGCAGGCGGTATGTCGGCGGAGCGTCTCGACGAGGCGCCGGTTCTCATCAGCCAGACTGGGGAATTCGAGGGGCGAAGGTGGCCGCTTGATCGAGACGTGTTCATCATCGGCCGGGCGCCTGAATGCGACGTGGTGGTTCCCGACCGCCAGGTTTCCAGACACCATGCACGTCTGATGCGCACCTCCAGGGGATATGTTGTCGAGGATCTTGGGAGCAAGAACGGAACCCACTTGAACGGAGTTGAGATCGAAAGTCCGGTGGCGCTGCAAGATGGCGACGTGATCCAAGTGGCGCTGGCAATCAGCCTCATGTTCGTCGGGACCGAAGCCACGCTGCCGTTGTCGCTTGACGAGGCATCCCACCTCGGCCTTGGTCGGCTTCGCATGGACCCGGATGCCCATCGGGCATGGATCAACGAGATCGAGATTGAACCCCCGCTCTCGCCAGCCCAATACGCCTTGCTGGCGCTGCTTTATGAAAGCTCCGGGCGGGTTGTATCGAGGGCGGAAGTTGTCGACAGTGTGTGGTCCGAATCGGATGAGGCCGGTGTTTCAGAACAGGCGATCGACGCGTTGGTTCGCCGGCTAAGGGATCGTCTCGGCGAGGTCGACCCGCAGCACGACTACGTCGTCACAGTTCGGGGACACGGCTTTCGTCTCGACAATCCGGTTTGATGGGCCAGTACGCCCGATGTAGGCTGTGTAATCAAAAGCGCCCCTAGGGGGCGCCTTTGATTAGGTGGAGATGGCGGGATTCGAACCCGCGTCCGAAAGTTTCAACCTGCGAACGCCTACAAGCTTAGTCAGCCAATTTAGTTCTCGCTCGTCAGCCCCCGGCCGACAGGGTGTCCGACAAGCCAGCCACATCGCGACCGAGGTCGCCTTAGGCCCGGGTCATGGCTCCCCGAGCTGCACCTCGACATTCTGTCGTCTGTCCCTCACCGGCCGAGGTTCGGCTCAGGCAGACGGGTCCGTGAGGACCTGGGCTCAGCTGCCCGTCAGCCTAGGCTGCGAGCGGCATTGCCGCGTAGTCAGTGCGATTGGCACTTTTGGTTGTGCGCTGATTTCTCGAGCTCGGCGCCTCTCGGCTTGCAGTTCGCGGTCTGCCACTCCCGTCGAAACCGTTCATCCCCTCGGAGAAATGAGTATACCACGTCCCGGCCAAACAGACGCGGGATTTGCGCATAGCCACGAAAGGGTTCCATATCCACCTTACATTTCAGCCGAAATGCCTAAGAGGCTACGCGAATTCGGCAGGTTAGCGGCGTCCCCGGTTGGCGAGTGCGCGGTCAACCTCGCGCTGGGCGTCGCGCTTGGCGATCTCACGTCGTTTGTCCCATTGGCGCTTGCCCTTGGCCAGGGCGATCTCCACTTTGGCGAGGCCGTGGGTCAGGTACATTTTCGTTGGAACGATGGTGTAACCGCGTTCGTTGATCTTCGCTTCAAGCTTTGTGATTTCCTTGCGGTTCAGGAGAAGCTTTCGGGTGCGGGTTGGTTCGTGGTTCATGGTGCTGGCCGGGTCATAGGGTGCGATGTGCGCCCCTACGAGCCACACCTCGCCCTGGTCAACGGTTACATATGCCTGCCTGAGACTCACCTGCCCGGCTCGTACCGACTTGATCTCTGAACCGCGGAGGGCGATTCCCGCCTCGAACCTATCCTCGAGGAAGAAGTCGTGGGTCGCTTTGCGATTGGTTGAGACGATCTTCACGTCTTCCGTCATGTTCAAATCTCAAGGCATGTGTGCTGACTGCAAGTGGGGCGCATCACCCGAGCGCCGTGATTGTAGCATGGTGGAATGCCGAGCGGTGGGCTTGGGAGGGGCTATAATTGGGTCTTTGTGGTCAGCAGGAGGCACTTGTGTCACGTGTGGTTAATCCGGAATCAGGTGCACGGCGCCGGGCGAAACTGATCAAACAGATGGCGCTGGCTCTGAGGCATGCGGCCGCAGGTGAAGCGGAGGAGTCCACCCAGCGAGACGTGTTTGCGTTCCTGTCTCTTAGCCTGAGGGAAGTCTGCGATTCAGTCGATGAGACCGTGGCTGCCTGGGAGAAGCGAGACTACTGGGTGAAAGCCGATCGGTTCCGGGTCGAGTGGTTGTGGGCCGAGCAAACACATCGTCAGCTCACTGCTTGCTTGGAGCGGGGGGACCTATCTGGTTGCACGGAGGCGGCAGCGAAGCTGGCCGCTCATGTGAACGGAGCGAAGCTACCCAAGAAGTCAGCATCAGAGCGCCCTTGGTCTGGCGCGTGGGCGGCCTGGTCCGATTCGGCTGCTGAAGGTTGACTGGCTCCCCGGAGCGGGGACGGGGAGCGCAAATCGGTCATAAGTACGGTTGCATCGGGAGCGACTGGCGAGCATAATTAGGGGCACTTGCGCCCGATTCGCTCTTGAGGATGGATGTGACGTTACCCGATATCAGAGAGCACCAGAGTCAGGTCTCCCTGCTGGTCGTCGAAGACGATCCGGCGATGCTTGTCGCCTTGCGGGATATCCTCGAAGGAGCCGGCTACAAAGTGAGTACGGCTGCCAACGGGGAGGCGGCCCTCGACGTATTAGGCAGCGAAGAGCCTTCCCTGATCTTGTCCGACATCTCAATGCCGGTCATGGATGGGATCGAGCTGTTCAACAAGGTGCGCAAGAGGCCAAATGGCACAGCCATTCCCTTCATCTTCCTGACTGCCAGGGGGACGCGGGAGGACATCTTCGCCGGAAAGTCCCTCGGCGCCGATGACTACATTACCAAGCCCGTCACCAGCCAAGAGCTTCTGGCTGCTGTTCAAGCTCGCCTGAATCGCACCGACGAATTGATGTTGGCCCAGCTAAAGGCCGCCTACAAGGCGAGCCTTCTGGCCCTGGCCAACGCAATTGAGGCTCGCGATCACTACACTCGTGATCACGTTGAACGGGTAAGTTCATACGCCCAGGCGCTTGCCGAGCAGCTGGGCTGGGACCCAAACCGGATCGCCGCGCTCGAGTTCGGCGCCATCCTGCACGACATCGGTAAGATAGCTGTTCGCGAGGCGATCCTGTGTAAGACAGGACCGCTCAAGCGGGATGAGTGGAGGGAGATGCGTGAACACCCACAGGTCGGCGCACGGATGATCGAGGGCATCCCCTACCTGGCGTCGGCGATCCCGGTGGTCATGTATCACCACGAGCGCTGGGACGGCAGCGGCTACCCCGACGGATTAGAGGGGAATGCCATCCCGCTAGAAGCCCGCCTTCTGGCGGTCGTCGACACATTTGATGCTATGACATCGGATCGCCCTTATCGCCAAGCGCTTCCTGCCTTGGTCGCCTATGAGACGATTTTGTCCGAAGCGGGCAGGCTTTTCGACCCCGACATGGTAGCAGCCTTCCGGGACTGCTGGGAGTTGGGAACGCTCGAGGCCCTGATTACGGATACGCAACCCTCAAGTAACGGCGACGATCACATCCAGTCCGACGCATCGTCTTGAACTCCGCCCCTAGGCCTCGGAAGCTGGATTGGCTCCTTTCCGGCGTGAGACGGGCCACGTGGCAGTAACTGCCATTCCCGTGCAAGCGTCCACGAGCACTGCGGATACAACAGCCCAGGAATCCCCATGCGCATAGCCACATCCTGCAGCACATCGACACATTCTCCTCCCTTCTCCAAGTTAGAGCAAAGGCTACGCGCATGCATTCGGTCGGCACGCCGGGCACAGGGTTGGCCAGGAGAGAGAACATGGCGGATTTGGGTTTCATCGGCCTGGGCATCATGGGCGGGGGGATGGCCAGCAATCTTGTAAAGGCCGGATTTCGTCGTTCATGTTGTGGAACCGGTCACCGGGCAAGATGGAGTCCTTGGTGTCATCGGGCGCGGTCCCGGCTGCGTCGGCCGCAGACGTGGCACACAACGCAGATGTGATCTTTATCTGCGTCAGTGACACCCCCGATGTCGAGCAGGTCATCCTCGGCGAGGAAGGGGTTCTTAAGGGTGCGCGTCAGGGGGCATTGGTCGTGGACATGAGCACCATTCGACCCAGCTCTGCGCAGACCCTTGCCGCAGAACTGGCGGAGCGCCGGAATTCACATGCTCGATGCGCCTGTCAGCGGAGGCAGTGAGGGCGCCAAGGCAGGGACGCTGGCGATCATGGTAGGGGGCGAGGCCGATCAAGTGGAACGGGCGATGCCCTTCCTGAAGGCGATGGGCGGGCGCATCACCCATGTCGGAGGACACGGTCACGGACAGATGACCAAGATGGTCAACCAGATCCTGGTTGTCGGTCATGCCCTAGCAATGAGCGAGGCTTTGATGTTCGGTCAGGCCGGGGGTCTGGATCTGGCGAAGACATTGGAGGCGGTGTCCGGCGGTGCCGCAGGGAGCTGGATGCTCAGCCATCGCGGTCCGCAGATTCTTGCGCGGGACTGGCGGCCCGGGTTCACCATCGATCTTCAGCAGAAGGATGTGAGGTTGGCGCTGGAGCAGGGAGAAGCCATGGGCGTGCCGCTATTGGCAACTGGCCTGATCCATGAGCTATATGCGACGCTGCAGCATGCGGGTCTGGGTGGGGAGGGCAACCATGCCCTGATCAAAGCCCTTGAACGGCTGGCAGGGTTCGAAGTAGGGCGCGCTCAATTCTAGAAGGCCATCCCTGGGAATCGATCAATCGTCACCCTGCCAGCCCACAGGACTGGTACGGGCTCCGGCTTCATCAACGTGTCGCTCGGCAGTCTTTGCATACAGCTGCGTGGTTCGCAGACTGCGGTGGTTGAGAAATCGCTGAACCTGATCGATCGGAACGCCCTCCTGAAGCATCTGGGTCGCGCGCCAATGACGGAAATCGTGAGGATGGATCGCTGAAAGACCCAGCTCGCGGGCCGTTCGCCGCAGCATACGCCACACAGCGTTGGGTGACAGCGGCATACCACGGTTCTTCGGCCGGGTCTTGGCGTGGCTTACGAACAACGACGTGGCCCCGGGCTCATTGCGCGCGGACAGATAATCGCGCATTGCATCAAGGGTGGGGCGGGTGAAGCGGAGGGTAATCAGTCTGCCGGACCGGCCACGGCCTTTCCCTCGCACACGGACCTGCCAGATCCCTTGCTCGTTGAGCCGGGCGCGCCTGACCTCATCGGCGGAGACCCGCAAGATCTCGCTCACGCGTGCTCCGCTGTCCGCCAGAGCATACACCAGGGCCCGGTTCCGCAAGCCTTCCAGCTCCTGGCGTTTGGCCTCCTTGGGCGCTGCCTCGGGATCGATCTCCAGCTCGTCGAAGGCGTGGATCAGGGTCTCCAGCCCTTCCGGGGGCTCGGGGGCGCCGTCCCTGGCCTCACTCGCTGGAACATATGTTCTAAGCAATCGGGAGGCTTTGCGCATGGCCGACGACGCAGGGTAGGACTCGGGCAAGATCAGTTCGTCAGCCATGAAGCGGAACCAGCTGACGACGGCCTGGCCATAGAGGCGAACCGTGGCCGGTTCGAGCAGCGCCGAAGACGCCGGGCAGCGCTCGCCGGCCGGTGAGCTCAACATCACGGCCCAGATAGTTCACAAACCACACCAGCAGATTGACGTCATCCTGGGAGGCGCCCAGGCGCGTCAGACGGCGCGATCGGGCGTCCGGACCGCCAAGTGTCGTCCTGCGAGCCATTTCAGACGTTTCCAGGAAGGTCAAGAAAGTGGTCAACGGCATGGCGGTAGGTCTGCAGCGTATTTGGGCTCAAATTGCTTTGGGCGCAGAAGGCATCCAGAGCTTCATCAAGGGTTGGGGAGTTGGAAGGGGTCCATGGCTATCGCCTCCATGGGGCTGGTATCCCAGGACGTGCAATTCAGGTAGTCAATGCAATATAACAGACCTTTAGTTGCATTGACATGAGTTTAGCACAGGGCCTGATGGCTCTGTCAATACCTCCCCCACCAGCAGAATGCGACGTGAAGACACGCATGCTGAATTCCGGAGAAGACGTAGGACGAGGCCGCAGCGCCGTCGATCTCGACCTGGCGAAGGCTGTCCATCAGGCAGCCCCCTTCCCCATGACGACCTCTCACGATCCGTGACCGGAACGTCACTGTTCCTAATCGGGCTGTGTGAGGTCTGGAGATTCCAGGGGTACCGGATCGGGCCCAGACGGCCGCCAAGCGACCGGTGGCATGTGCCGCTCAGATGCCGTCGTTGGTCGCATGCGGGCGCGTGCGAGAGCCCAGACCCGCCGCCCAGATCAAGCCGGGCAGGACGGTCGCCGCGGCCATGATCGCCAGCAGGGACTGCACGCTTACCGACGTCTCTGTCCAACAGCCAGCCGGCCCCGGCCGAGCTGATGGCACGTGGACAAGCGTGAAGATGGCGAATTCCACTGAGAACACACGGCCTCTCACCTTGCCGGGGACGATGCAGCAGCAGCACCTGAGTCGACAGTACCCAGTTGACCCCCGAACCCAAGCCGCGCACGAGCGAGCCAATGAGCACAAGGCGCAAAGCTGGTCGTTGGGGCGACCAGGGCCAGACCGGCCGCCGTGACGAAGAAGGACAGCATCAGGGCCGTCCGCAGCCGCTCCACACGATCGCGCGTCAAGCGGCGTGCCAGGACGGGGCCCAGCCCAGTGCCCGATGCCCACAGCAGCATACATCAGGCCCAGGCTGGTGGAGCCGCCTTCCCCGATCACGAACACTCTCTCCGCCATCACAACCATCGCCACCTGGAAGCCCCCGTTGACCACCAGGCCAATGATCCCTTTCTGGCTGGCGATCGCCAGGACATCCAGCCGGCCCCGCAAGATAGCGAAGCCCTTCCACATACTGCTCGACGGCGCCGCGAATCGGGTTGCCGAATGGAGCTCGCTCCGCGGGGTCTGCCGGAAGCCGTTCGCACACGGCTGACGAAGAAGGCCGAGACGAGGAAAGAGCTCGAATCAAGCAGGAACGAAGGATAGATTCCCCATAGGCCGGCCGCCAGCCCGCCCAAGGCGGCGCCGAAGGCCAGCATCACTGACCACGTGATCCCGCTCAGCGCATTGGCGGCGCCGAGTTCATTGTCATCGACCACATCGGGCAGGATGGCGTTCCGTGCCGGATAGAACATCCCGCTGATCCCAAGTTGCGCCGCTGTAAGCGCGTACAGGAGCCAAACCTGCTCCGGCTGCCGGACGAACAGGAAGCCGAGCACTACGACCGCCCGACTCAGATCGGTAAGAATCAGAACCCGCCGCCGGTCGAACCGGTCGGCGATCACACCCGCCATCGGGCTGACCAGAAACGGGGCCAGCATCCGGACCACGAACAGGCCGCCTACGGCCAAGCCCGAACCCGTCAGCTGCGAGATCAAGGCCGCCGAAGCGATCAGGTTGAACCAGTCCCCTAGCAGGCTGACGATCTGGCCCGTCCACAGATTGCGGAAGTTGATGTTCCGCCGGACCAGCTCCAGGTAGCCGACTGGACGGACGGATCGCCACCTCGTGGTCGGCCGTCATGTTGGGGGCACCGGGCTCTCAAACTGGGGCCCCATCAGTCGTCACCCAGGGCGTCGGCCAGCCACTGGATCGGATGCAAGGCGTTCACGCCGGTGCCATCCTGGATTTGGGTTCTGCACGACATGCCGTGCGCCAGCACTGTCCGCCCACTCGTCTGTGCCGCCTCAACCGCCGGAAACAACTTGAGCGCTCCGACCTGCATCGAAAGGTCATAGTGCTCGGCCTCGTAGCCAAATGATCCGGCCATTCCGCAGCAGCCCGAATTGAATCTCTGACACGGACGCTCCGGAAGCCTGCAACATCTCAAGCGTCGCCTGGCTGCCGAATAGAGCCTTGGCATGGCAGTGCACGTGGACGTCCACGCCTGCCAATCCACCCTTGAAGCGTCAAGCCGTCCACCGGCCGAGTTCCATCGCTCTGCGTCTGGGTGAGGAAATGCTTCGATCATGTGCGTGCGCTCGGCCAGGGCCTGGCCCGTGGATCGTCCGGGAAGAACTCAAGGTATTCATCTTTGATAGCCGAGACACACAGACGGTTCCAGGCCGACGATGGGTATCCCCTGCGCTGCGTAAGGGGCCAGGATTCAAGGTTGTGCTCGGCCATGCGCCGCTGCCTGCGCCAACAGTCCCTTGGAAATCATCGGGCGGCCGCAGCATCCCTGTTGGCGCTCGACCAGCACACTGCATCCTGACCGCTCGTAGGACCTTGACCGCCGCTTCGGCGATCCCAGGATAATTGTGCTCGGAATAGGTATCGACAAACAGCAGCACCTCAGGGTTCAACGCGGCTGTGCTCGTCTCAGCCTGAAACCGTGCGTGAAACCCCGGCCGCATGAACGGCGGAAGGCGGCGGTGGCGGGAAATGCCAACCGCTTTTTCAAGCAGCCCAGCGGCTCAACCCCCAGCCGCCGACCCAAT
Source organism: uncultured Chloroflexia bacterium (assembly GCA_963727915.1). GTDB lineage: Bacteria > Chloroflexota > Anaerolineae > Anaerolineales > E44-bin32 > CAWAND01. Next base: position 333,112 of record CAVSID010000002.1, read on the forward strand.
TGGCCAGACCAGCCACGGGCGCCGCCAGCGAGGACACCATGTGGATCTCGCCGAACAGCCGGCTGCGCAGAGGCACGCCATGCTCTGCCTGGTACATGGCCAGAAACTCGGCTTTGACCCGGGCCATGTCGACCGCCGTTGGGACACTCGGCTTTGCATCCCTTGCACTCCAGGCACAGATCGAAAACCTGATGCATCTGCTGGCCCGTCGGGTGCCTCGCCGGCAGCGCGCCCGACATCGCTGCCCGGAGGGCATTCGCCCGACCGCGCGTCAGGTGCAGCTCATCCCGTGTGGCCTGGTACGAAGGGCACATCACCCCGTCATCCTTGCGGCACACGCCCAGACCCGTACAGGCCTCAACCGCGCCCGGCCAAGCTGCCCTCGCGGCGATGGGCAAAGTGACTCGTCAGCTCGATGGTTTCGTACTCGGGCCCGTACCGCAGGCTGTGGTGCAGAGCAGGGGCTTCGTCATCGTCGAAGAGCACGACCTTGGCCGGATTGAAGCGGCGCTGTCGGATCAAAAGCCAGCTTGAGCTGCCGGAAGGCCTGGATCAGTTCGGGGCCGAACAACTTCTCGTTGAATTCGGTGTGGGAGAAGCCATCGCCGTGCTCGCCGGACATCGTCCCTTGCATGGCGATCACCAGAGTCACCAACGGCATCTGCGATGGAGCGCATCTTGTCGACCCCGGCCGCAGTCTTGAGGTTGATCATCGGCCGCAGGTGAAGGCAGCCGGCTGATGCGTGAGCGTACCACTCTGCATAAGTGTCGTGGGCCTGAAGGATCTGGTCGACTTCCCGCACGTAGCTCGTAAGCTTCTCGACTGGCACGGCCACATCTTCGATAAACGTGATCGGCTTAGTATCACCAGGGACGGACATCAGAAGCCCCAAACCAGCCTTGCGGACGGTCCACAGGTCGTTCTGGGCCTCAGGGGTGCGCAGGAGCCGGGCGCCCGGGCCCAGATCCGGCGGCGGCGGCTTCAAGCGCCTGCGGGTCGTCGCCGGAGAATTCGACCACCAGCAGGGCCTCCGGGATCTCGTCGACAAATGTCAGGTGGCGTGCGTAGCCCGGCACGCTTCTGGCGCGTGCCATCAAAGTGCGCGGAAGCAATTCGACTGCCGACGGTTCAGACTCCAGGATGCCCGGCGTTCGCTCGGTGGCTTGCGCCACACTGTTGAATGTAAGGACAGCCAGCAGCGCATGCTTGGGCTTGGGGACAAGCCGCAGGCGAGCCCGCCGTGTCAGGGCCAGCGTGCCCTCTGAGCCGCACAGGACTGGCGCCAGGCTGAATCCATTCTCCGGTGGATAGGGCTGGGGAGAGGCATACCATGCCGGCGGTTCTGACGGCGAGTAGCCGGTAAGGTAGTTCAAACCATAACCTGAGGCGCGCCGCCACGTGCGCGGCCAGCGCGCCTGGATCGTTTGAGCGTACGACTTGCTGGATGTCGAGTGCCGCCCGGTAGATGTTGCCTTCCATGTCATCTCGGCCGGCGATCCCCTTCGCTTCGTCCAATGATCGAGGGCCAAAAGTGGCCCCCGTCCCGTCGCTTAGGACCACATCCAGCGACAACACATTGTCCGACGACATCCCATAGCGGATCGAGTGTGCTCCGGTGGCATTGTTGCCCAGCATGCCACCCACAGTCGCCCTGTCGGCAGACGCTGGATCGGGACCGTATTGAAGCCCGGCCCGGCCAGCGGCCCGATTGAGCGCAGCGCACACCACCCCCGGTTCGACCAACGCCTCCCTCGCTTCGGGGTCGATCTCGTGCACATGGGTGAGATGCTTTGAGACGTCGACGATGACCGCCCGGCCCAGCGTTTGACCGGCCAATCCGGTCCCGCCTCCGCGTGGGATCAATGGCACATCTAATTCGGCGGCGCGCTCAACGATAGCGAACAGATCGTCGTCCACGCTCGGGATCACGACGCCCAATGGTTGAATCTGATGATTGGAGGCATCGGTGCTGTAGAGCGCCCTGCTCAATGGGTCGAAACGCGCCTCCCCCCGCAGGTCCGCTTGAAACGCTCGTTGCAGGTCGGCCGCTTCAACCGCGTCAATCATGGCTTTCCGACTCCCTTGCGAGACCGTCTGATGTTGTTCCACTCAGGAGGGCTTGCCGAGCGCCCTGCCCTCTGGCTAGCCTTGACCGGATGACTCCTCCGCCGGCTCGGCCGGAACCCGGTCGAAGATGAAGGGCTCGAACTCGGCGCCGTAGCGTATGGGGATACTGCCTTCAATCACGACGGCGGCATCCGTGTGGCGGATATCCCGAACGACCCCGTGTTCGTGAAACAGGCTGATCAGCCGCCCCTGACTGTAGGGGATGCGCAGCTTGACCTGCAGCATGCCCTCGAACAGCTCTTGTTCGACGGCTACCAGACAAACTGTCCAAACCCTCGCCTGTCCGCGCCGAGATGATCACCGCTCGTTCAAATTCCGAGAGGCGGTCCTGCACATCTTCGCGCCCCTCCAACAGGTCGACCTTGTTCAAAGCCGTCACGATGTTGGTTCGGCCCACACCGATATCATCCAGGGTCTGGCGAACGGCCTCGGCTTGCGCCTCAAGATTGGGATGCGTCACGTCTACCACGTGCACCAGGAGATCGGCCTCGGTGATCTCTTCCAGGGTCGCCCGAAAGGCGGCCACCAGCATGGTGGGCAGTTTCTGAATGAAACCGACGGTGTCGGTTACCAGAACTTGGCGTCCACCAGGTAGCTCAATCCGGCGCGTGGTCGGATCCAACGTGGCGAAGAGCTGGTCGGCGACGTAGACATCGGCCTGGGTCAGGCGGTTCAGCAGAGTTCGACTTTCCGGCGTTGGTGTAGCCCACCAGGGCCACGGTGGGGATGCGGGCGCGGCGCCGGCGCTCACGGTGCCGCCCCCGGTGTGCCCGCACCTTTTCGAGCTCGCGTTGAAGATGGCTGATGCGCCTTCCGATCTCCCGCCGGTCGACTTCAAGCTGGGTCTCACCCGGACCCCTCAAACCCACGCCTCCGACGGACCCCGAGCGGCCGGCGCCGCCGCCGGCCTGGCGGGCCAGGTGTGTCCAGGCGCGCGTCAGGCGCGGCAGGCGGTATTCGTACTGCGCCAATTCCACCTGCAGCGAGCCCTCGCTCGTTTGGGCATGCTGGGCAAAGATGTCCAGGATCAACGCCGTGCGATCCACCACGCGCATGGCGTCACCCAACACCTCTTCAAGCTCGCGCTGGTGGCGGGGAGAGAGCTCGTCATCAAAGATGATAACGTCCGCCAGGCGATCATCGGCGAGCGCTTTGATCTCTTCTACCTTGCCCGACCCGACATACGTCTTCGGATCGGGATGTCGAAGCTTTTGCGATGTGCGCCCTACGACCTCCAGTCCGGCCGTGCGCGCCAACAGCTCCAGCTCGTTGAGCGAGTCATCAATGCTCAGCGCGCTAGGATGATCGAAACGATCCACGCCTACCAAGAAGGCCTTCTCGCTAGGGCTGCGTGTCGAAACCGTGGCTTTGCTCATCATGACAGGTGGATTATAACTTGGGCAACCCCTGCCCGCTCGGCCCAACCCGCACTTAGAGCGCCCACCGCATGTGTCATAATGAGACCGTCATCCATCCAGTCCGCCCCGTCAACGGGACCGATTTGTGAAAGTTTTCACAAATCCCTGGGATGGTCTTCGTCCAGGAGGTCAAGATGCCAGCCTACCGCACCCGAAACGTCGAATTCGCCAGCCCTGGGGGCCTGACCCCGGGCTACCTCGCCGAACCCGACGACGACCGCACGCATCCGGCCGTGATCGTGATCCAGGAATGGTGGGGGTTGGTCCCACACATCGAGGACATCTGCTGTCGCTTCAGTCAGGAGGGGTTTGTCGCGCTGGCGCCCGATCTGTATCACGGCCACAGCGCCGCCGAGCCCGACGAAGCCCGCAAACTTGCGATGGCCCTTGAGCGCGACCAGGCTGTGGGCGAGATCCGGGCCGCATCCGAGTACCTGGTCGGATTGGAGCATGTGTCGCCCAAGCAGGTGGGCGTCGTCGGATGGTGCATGGGCGGCGGACTGGCCCTGTCATCGGCAGCCGACGGCGCGCAGATCGGGGCGGCTATCGCGTTCTACGGCAGACCTCTTTCAGCTGACGACACAGCCAAGTTGAAGGTACCGGTCATGGGATTGTACGCCGAACACGATCACGGCATCACCGCAGCCGACGTCCAACAATTCGAGCAGGGGCTGGAGAAGCTGCAGGTCCCGCATCTGATCCACATCTACCCAGGCACTTCCCATGCGTTCTTCAACGACACACGTCCGGGAATCTACGACCCGGCCGCCGCCTCTGACGCCTGGCAGCGGACCCTGGAATGGTTTCGAGAGTACCTTTCCGACAAGAGATAGTGTCTAGGCCGGTCGCCACGCCTTCAGGCGCGACATGGCTTCTGCCATCCGTTCGGTCTTCGTCCCCAATGAGATCCTGACGTAGCCTTCCCCTTCCTCGCCAAAGGCCACGCCTGGGGTGACGCTGACCCCGATTTGGCTGAGCATCCTGTTGCAGAAGTCCGCCGACGAGCTTTCCCCATCGGGCAGCGGGGCCCACACGTACAGCGCAGCTTTGGGCGCCGGGGCTGTCATCCCGATCGTAGACAGGGCATCCAGAACGAGATCGCGCCGGGTTTCATAGATGGCGTTGCGTTCCTCCAACCAGCTTTGGTCGCCGGTCAGCGCCGCCGTACCTGCATTCCAGATCGGGGTGAACTGGGATGTATCCATCTGGCTCTTGAGCGTCGCCAACGCGTCGATCGCCGTGGGATTCCCCAAGGCCATCCCGATGCGCCAGCCGGCCATGTTGTAAGCCTTTGAGAGCGAGTTGAATTCCACGGCAACCTGCACTGCTCCGGGCACCTGAAGCAAGCTGGGCGCCACGTATCCGTCAAAGCAGACCTCTGTGTACGGGGCATCGTGCGCCACAAGGAAGCCATGTTGTCCCGCCAGATCGATCACATTCTGGAAGAAGGCCAGCTCAGCGGTGGCGCCGGTCGGGTTGTTGGGATAGTTGAGCCACATCAAGCGCGCTCGGTCGAGTGCCTCGGACGGAATGCTGTCGAGATTGGGCAGAAAGGCATTTTCGGCTCGCAGGGGCATGCTGACCACGTCAGCCCCGGCGAATTCGGCTGCTGCCGAGTACACGGGATAGCCCGGATCGGGCACCAGTACCACGTCGCCTGGGTCGACCATGGCCTGCGTCAGGTTGAACAAACCCTCCTTGGAGCCAATCAGCCCGAGGATCTGGTCCTTGGGGTCAAGCTGCACGCCGAACCTGCGGTCGTAGTAGGCCGCCACTGCCCGGCGGAATTCGTCCGGCCCCCCGAACGGCGCATACCCATGGACATCATCCCGCCGTGCGGATTCGATCAGCAACTCGATGATCGGCGGCGCCGGCGGGAGGTCGGGCGAGCCAATGTCAACCCGGATGACATCCAGGCCCTGGGCGCGGAGTTCGGCAATCTGGCGGCCGAGTTTGGCAAAGACATAGGGTGGGATCCGAGACATACGCTCGGCGGGATGGATCGCCTTCACAAAGTAGCTCCTTCTCAGAGACCTGCGCGGAACGATGGAACCCCCGTACTTACTTCAGAGTCTACTCTGTGGTTCACACCCAGCCAAGCCTCAGCGGCAGACATCCGACAACCACGCTTGAAGGGTCCTCCCCACCGCCTGCAGGCTGTCGGCAGAGACCTTGTCCAGCGTATCCTGCGGCGTGTGCCAGGCGGGGTAATCGAAGTCAATGATGTCGACAGCCGGTATGCCCTCGGTCAAGAATGGCGTGTGGTCATCGATCATGCTGTATTTGAGCTGGGGGATAAAGGCCCTGTACCCCAAATCGGACGCTGTGCCCCAAATAGCCTGGCGCAGGGCGGGATTAGAGTTTTGCTCGTAATACAGCTGCAAATCTCGATCCCCAACCATATCGACCACCACCACGGCATCCGGAGGCTGTTCCAGATGCTGCGCCAGGTAAGTCGATCCGACAACCCAGTCCCACCCGTTCAACTGTCCGCTGTCCTCGCCATCGAAGAACGCCAGCTGCAAGCGACATCCCAGGTGCTCGGGCGGCATGACGTCCGCCAGGCCCAGGAGCACGGCTACCCCGGAGCCGCCGTCATTCGCCCCGGGCACTGGCCCCGGATCCGGCTCGGCTGATTGGTCGGCGAGCGGTCGGTTGTCATAATGCGCCCCCAGGATGATGTATGGCGATCCGGCCTCGGACGAGCTCCCGATCAGGTTGGAAAGCGCCACTCCCCGGTAGTCGAAGCTTTGAGCGGTTGCCGCCCAGCCGGCGGCCTGAAGTTCGTCGTTGATCCAGCTCTGGATGGCCTGGTGGCCATCCGCGCCCGGGGAGCGATCCCCGAACACCAACTGTGCCGCCACTCGTGCCAGCGCCCGCTGCCCGTCGAAGATCCCAGGCGATCGCTCCGTTGCGGTGGCGGCCGGCTGTGTGCGCAACCCGACTTGCCCTCCGCAGGCGGACAGGAGCAACATGAGCACGCCCACAAGCGCCACACTGCGCATAGCCTCTCGACATTTCGAAAATGGAGCCATAAGGTGTGGAGACCTGCCTAGGTGGCTATGCGCAAGAGGGCGCCTCGGTCTGCAATATAGCCTTCAAGCGCCCGATGCGCCCGTTCGGTGTGGGCCTGGGCACGCTCCCGGCGGTTGAGTTTGCGGTCAGCAAGCGCCAGCGGCGGGAGGAGACCCAGGTTGGCTTTCATTGGCTGGAATTGGGAAGGGTCGGCGTGGGTGACATAGTGACACAGCGCACCCAGCATGGTGGTGCGCGGCAGGACGAGCGGCGCACCGCCCAGAACGGATTGGGCCAAATTGCGCCCGGCGAGGAGGCCGGTGGCGATATTCCCAAGATAGCCTTCGACGCCGGTAATTTGACCGGCGAGGAAGAGGTCGGATCGTCCCCGCCAGAGCAGTGAAGGCTCGAGCAGTTTGGGCACGTTGACGAAGGTGTTGCGATGCATCTGGCCGTAGCGGGCAAAGCGAGCGCCCCCCAAGCCGGGGATCATCCGGAAAACCCGCCGCTGCTCCGGAAAGCGAAGGTTGGTTTGGAACCCTACCAGATTGTATAGATCGCCTGCCAGATTGTCCTGCCGGAGTTGCAGGACAGCGTGCGGCCGCCGGCCGGTGTGCGGGTCGGTCAGCCCGACCGGACGCATCGGTCCAAACGCCAAGGACTGAACGCCTCGGTCGGCGATAATCTCGATGGGAAGACAGCCTTCGAAGAAGCTGTCCATACCCGCTTTTACCCCCGCCTGGATATCGTGTTCAAACTCGCGCAAGGGGATCCGCTCCGCGTCGAGAAGTGCCTGCACGAACGCCGTGTACTCCGCTTCGTCTAAGGGACAATTGATGTAGTCGCCCTCCGCCGCATGCCCCCGGCCATAGCGAGAGGCGCGAAAGGCGATCGACATGTCAATGCTGTCGTACTCGACGATTGGGGACAGGGCATCATAGAAGTACAGGTGGCTCTCTCCCGACTGCACCCGCAGGGCATCGGCCAGCGCATGGGACGTCAGCGGACCGCTTGCAATCACCGCCGGGCCCTGGGGAATCGCCTGCACTTCCTCTCGCACGATCGTGATGGTGGGATGGTTCTCGAGGCGCTGGGTTACCCCTCGGCTGAAGGCTTCCCTATCGACTGCCAGCGCCCCGCCTGCCGGCACGGCCGCACGCCGCGCTTCCGCCAGCAGCATCGAGCCCAGCTGGTCCAGTTCATGCATCAGGATTCCCGAGGCCCTGTCCGGCAGCGCCGAGCCGAGCGAGTTGGAGCACACCAGCTCGGCCAGGTCGCCGGTCCGGTGTGCACCGGTCTCATGCAGGGGTCGCATCTCAAAAAGGCGGACCGACAGGCCGCGCTCGGCGGCTTGCCAAGCGGCTTCGCTGCCCGCCAGCCCCCCGCCCACAACGGTCACCCAAGGCCTTTTTCCCATGGCGGCCATTCTAACACGGCGTTCTCGGCACGCATCTTGCAACCCTGTTGCACGGATACGTTGGTTCTTGTATACTCACCCGGCTAGGAGCGCAAGATGCTGCAAATTCAAGGCCAAAACCAGTCACCGCTGACCACCGCCCACCTGGCGCAGACCATGAGCCTGCTCGTGCTGTCGAACCAGGAGCTGCGCGACGAAGTCCTGAAAGCCCTGGCCGAGAACCCGGCGCTGGAGCTCCTGGAAGAGCGCGTCTGCCCGACATGTCAGCGCCGGCTGGTCCACCCGGGCCCCTGCCCCATCTGCAGCCAGCGATTCGCCGATGAGGGTCCGATCGTATTCATGTCGCCGCGCGACTCCTACCGCCCATCGCATGGCACCACATGGCAGGAAGAAATGCCGGATCGCGAGCCGGCAGCGCCCGAGGACCTGTCGATTCACGTGCTCCAGCAACTGGCCTCGGAACTGGAAGAAGACGACCGCCCGCTGGCGGCCTATGTGCTGGCTAGTTTGGATGAAAACGGCTTTCTGCAGGATGCACCGCCGATGATTGCCCGCCTGACACGCGCCAGCCTGGCGCAGGTGCAGCGCGTTTTGGACAAGATATCGCACGTCGATCCGCCCGGCCTGGCCACCGAAGGCCCACGCCAGGCGCTGTTGGCTCAACTCGATTTGGCCGGTGATTCGCCTCGGGTTGAACTGGCCCGGCAGATCCTGATCTCCGCCTTCAACGAACTCGGACGCCACGACTTCGAGGCCATCGCCGAAATGTTCGGCGTCACCGTCGGCCAAGTTAAGGCCGCCGCCAGCTTCATCCAAGAGCATCTGAACCCCTATCCGGCTCGCAGTTTCTGGGCCAGCCATCAGCAAGCTGCTCCCAACGCCGATCCCAACGTCTACCACGAGCCCGACATACAGATCAGCCAGAGCGCATCCCAGCCCGATGGACAGCTGGTGGTGGAGATCTTTGCTCCGGTTTCCGGATGGTTGAGAGTCAACCCGGTTTTCCGCAAAGCCCTGTCAGAGAAGAAGGACGATGAGATCCCCGAAGCCTGGGCGGAGCACCTGGAGAAGGCATCATTGTTTGTCAAGTGCATCCAACAGCGCAACAACACTATGCGCCGCATGATGAAGATCCTGGTCAATGCCCAGAGAGGGTTCATTCTGGAGGGCGACCGCCACCTGCAATCGATGACTCGCGCTGAAATCGCCGAGGAACTCGGTGTGCACGAGTCAACCGTGTCACGGGCTGTGTCCAGCAAATCGGTGGCCCTGCCCGACGGACGTATCATCCCTATGTCGAAGTTCTTCGACCGCAGCCTGCCCGCCCGGGACTGCATCAAGGAGATCGTGCGCAACGAGCGGCAGGCCCTGACTGACGACGAAATCGTCGAGCGGTTGGAGCGCTACGGCGTCCATATCGCCCGCCGCACCGTCGCCAAGTACCGGTCCATGGAAGGCATCCTCCCCGCCCGCCTCCGGCATCAGAAGAAGGTCGCGGGCAGCTCAACCCATGCACGCTTAGGTTTCGCCTTGGCCAGGAACCCATCCACCGGCAACCCCCTCAAGCGCCTGTTCCGCCCTGAAACACCTCAGGCGTATTTCCGGGCCCTGGCCGACAAACTCAACGAGAGCGTCCTGCTGATCAGCCCGGAGGGGACCGAGTTCCTGGGCGCCAACCACGCCTTCTTGCTGCTCTCCGGCTACACACGCCCGGAGGTGGACGCCATGTCCCCCTCCGATCTGTTCATGGGCGAACCGGGGGCGAGGGCCTTGGCTGACGCCCTGAGCCTCCCCCAGGGTCAAGAAGTCGAAGCCAAAGACATCCCCATACAAACCCGCAACGATCTCACTGTTCTGATCGACGTTAACGCCACCCGCATCGGCGCAGACGATGGCCCAATCCTGCTCATCGCCCGCCCAAGCCTGCGGCGCAAGCAGGCTGAAGATCAGGCCCGCGCCCAGTCCACCCGAGTGGACACGCTGGTGGACATTTCCGAGCGGCTGATGGAAGGCGCCGTGGGTGCATTGTCCGCCAGCCTCGATCAGGCGCAAGGCATGCTCCGCGCCTCGTGCCTTGGCTTGTACCGTGTGTCCCCCAGCAGTCCCGACTACGTTCTCGAAGGCAGCCTGGCGGACGCCTTTCCGGAGAGACTGCCTGCCGGGTCGATCAAGTCCTTCCACCGCAGCGGACAGTGGTCGCTGGGTCAGCGGCCGGAGCACGAGCTTCACAAAGCCGCCCGCGCCGCCGGATTGGCGGCGCTGCGGACATCGGCCATCGGTTCCCCTAACGCGTGGATCGGCTTGTTGGCCGCCGGCTGGGACGAAGAAAGCGACGTCCCCGAGGACATCGAGGGCCTGATGCGCCTGGTGGCCAACTTGTGCCACGGCGCCATTCAACTCAGCTTGCAGCAAGCCTCCGTGGCCGAGATCGGGCGAACCCTGAAAGGGCTTCAGGCCGAGACAGGCGGCCAGCTTGAGGCAGTCAACGAAGCCGTCCTGAGCTTGGATGGCGATCTCCGCATCCTGCGCGCCAACAAGGCGGCCTGCCGAATGCTCGGTTACTCATCGGTTGAACTTCTCGAACAGGATGTCAAGGATATCCTGGTTGGCCCGGAAGACGTGGTGGCCAGTCTGCTTGACGCTCTGGGCCACGAGCGAATGGCGGAGCGCCCCTACATCACTCTCCACCGCCGGGACGGCACGCCCTTCCCCGTCCATCTGCGGGCGATGCCCCTTGGCCGCCAGTCCCCTACGCGGTTGCTGGTGGTGTTGAGCGATCAGACCGAGCGCAAGGCGATCGAGGATCAGAACGAGTTGCTGGCCCAAAGAGCCCTTTTGGGCGAGGTCTCGGCCATCTTCGCTCACGAGGTGCGCAACCCGATCAATAACATCAGCACCGGCATCCAACTGGTGGCTTCGAGACTGGGCGAAGATCACCCCATGCACGAGTCGCTCGAGCGGGTCCGCAAGGAATGCACCAGGCTGGATCAGCTCATGACAGATGTGCTGTTCTTCACCCGCCGTCTCGAACTCAAAATGGAGCCGATTGACCTGGGGGAAATGTTGACACGCTTGATGGAACGCTGGGCACCGCGCCTCAATCAGGCTAACGTCACCAGCCATTTGGAGTTCGACGAACGGACACCAACCGTGCTTGCCGATCCGCGCACATTCGAGCAAGTGATTGTGAACCTCATCACAAATGCCCTGCAGGCGATGCCTGACGGCGGGACGCTGTCGATGACACTGGCGTCGACGGACTCGGCGCAAGGTGAGATGGTCAAACTCAAGATCGCCGACACCGGGCCGGGCATCCCGCAAGAAACAATCGACCGCATCTTCGACCCCTTCTTCACTACCAAGAAGGACGGCACCGGTTTGGGCCTGGCCATCAGTCGGCGCATTGTGGCCGCCCACAAGGGCAGCATCCAGGTCGAGAGCTTTCCTGACGCCGGCACCGTGTTCACGCTTCACATCCCGCCCGCCAACACCCTGCAGGAGGCGAAAACGGCATGACTGCAACCGTCCTCATAGTGGACGACGAAGACACTGCCCGCAGCTTCATCAGCGCCGCTTTGTCGGATGGTGGCTACGAACCTTTGGAGGCCGGGAACGCTCAAGGAAGCCAACAAAGTCATCGAAACCGGATCGGCGGACATCATCCTGCTGGACCTCAACCTGCCTGATGGTTCTGGCCTGAGCTTGCTCGACCGCATCGCCCTAGAGAATCCCTCACCGCCCGTGATCCTGATCACGGCCTACGGAGAGGTCGACACGGCGGTTGAGGCCATGAAGAAGGGTGCGCAGGATTTCCTGCAGAAGCCACTCGATTTGGAACGGCTTATTCAGGCCATCGAACGGGCGCGCGAGATGGTCGCCCTGCGGCGGGAGCTCGACCTGCTCCGCCAATCAAGCACCGGGCAGGTCGAGATGATCGTGGGCGAGACGCCCGAGATGCAGCGCGTCGTTAAGGAAGCCCAGCGGGCAGCCAACTCGGCCGTCTCGGTCTTGATCACAGGCGAGACCGGCACCGGCAAAGAGGTCCTGGCCCAGGCGATCCGCACGATGGGCACACGGGCGGACAAGCCATTCATTCCGATCAACTGCGCCGCCCTCCCCGACACGATGATCGAGTCCGAACTCTTCGGACACGAGGCCGGCGCATTCACCGGCGCCCAAAAGCGCAAGCCGGGGCTGATCGAGGTCGCCGATGGCGGCATCCTCTTCCTGGACGAGATCTCGTCCACCAAGACCGAAATGCAGGCCAAGCTCCTTCGCGTGCTCGAAGACCAGGGGTTTCGGCGGGTTGGCGGCGTGAAGGAGATCAGCGTCGACATCCAGATCCTGGCCGCCTCCAACCGTGATCTGCCTCAAGATGATCGAAGAGGGCACATTTCGCGAAGACCTCTACTACCGCCTGAAAGTCGTTGATCTGCACCTTCCACCCCTTCGCGACCGCAAGATGGACATTCCGGCGCTCGTCGGCACCTTCATCCGCACCATCAATCAGCGCACCGGGAACAACGTCACCGATATCACGCCTCGCGCCATCGATGCGCTCAAGGCCCACCCCTGGCCCGGCAACATACGCGAACTGCGTCACGTCGTCGAACGCGGCCATGCTCTTCTGCGATGACGATGTTCTCGATCTCGGCCATCTGCCGCCCGAATTTCAGGCACTCTCATCGTCTTAAGCCTTTTCGCTTAACGTTTCTCCGAGTTACCGCCCCGACAGTTCCAGGCCCCTCCGGGACCCCATAGGTTCATCCCTTACCCATTCCAAGGACGTTGGCACGGAGCTTGCATCTTAGGCCTCCAGACTATGAACTCGTCTGGAGGCCTCCATGATCCCCTTTTCGATGGCTGAGACACAGATCCTGATCGCTGCTACCCTGTTCGTCCTGGGCTTGATCTCCATTCTGTTGGGCATCTTCGTCCTGATGACTCGCGGCTACACAGGCGAGGTTCGCACGCTGGCGGCCCACACGGCACAGATCGGGCAGAAAGGTATCGGCCAGGACCTCACCGGCGTCGTGCAGAGCGCGTCCGAACTCGTTGCGGCTATCAACCAGTTGGTCAAGACCGCCACCGGCGTGGGCGTCTTCCTAACCTGCACCGGCCTGGTCATGATTGTTGCCGCTTACCTCGTCGTGATGCAGGTCAACTGGTCCACTCTCTAACGCAAAGGGCAGTGCATGATGCCAACACACAGCGACGTCCTGGCCAGGCTTCGAGAACAGCTGGATTCCGATGAGCTGGCCGACACGGTTGGCCGCCTTCTCCGTCTGCCGGAGATCTGGGAAGCACTGGCCGATTGGGAGACGATGGAAGGGACAGGCGCGTCCGACGCCAAATCCTTGACGCCTGACGCCATCGCTTTCGCTGGTCTCCCCGGCCAAACTCTGACCCCCGACGTCACGACCTTGCCAGACGACCTACGCACCGACCTCGAGCGGCTGATTGCCGCCGACGCCGGCGAACAGGCCGAGTCAGACAACGTCGCACCGGTCGGGCTTCGTGCACTGGCCCTGATCGAAATTGAGCGCCAGCCGGACGGGGCGCACTTGGTCGTCGAGCGTGTCCGTGCACACCCTGACTTATGGCTGACCCCCCTCGCCTGCGCATGGCCACATTTCGCTGACGGGCAAGCCGTGTTGGTCGATTTGCTGTCGCCGTGCGATCTTGCGGCTGTCAAAGCTGCTGCAGCCTGCTTGCTGAGTCACGAAGTCCCCGAAGCCGCCGCCAAGTCAATGACCGACGCCTTCCCTCAGCCGGACCACAAGCTGATCCAGCATCTGCACGATTTGGGCGAGGACGAATTGGCAGAGGCCATCGCACGCCAGATCCTGGCCTCGGATGACCCGTCACGCAGCCACCGGCATGATCCCGTCGAGGCGCTCATCGACCAGGCCGCGGCGCAAGAGCGTGTCAACGGCCCAGCGGCTGCACAGAATCTGCTAGACGCTGCGTGGGATCGCGCCGGCCATCTGCGCGCCGAAATTGCCGACCGGCTGGCGGATGTCGCCGAAGGATCCGGCGAGCCGGTGGTCGCTGCGGAGGCCCTGCGGAAGGCGATGGGCGAGAATCCCACCACCGATCGCAAAGCCCGCGCCGCCCTGGCCCTGATTGAAGCTGGCCAGATCGATGAAGGCCTGGCGATGCTGCCAGCTTCCCCAGAGAACCCTACGGAGCTAATCGCCGTTGGGCTGGCTTATTCCCGAGATGAGCGACCGGCGGAAGCAGCCCACTACCTGCTGTCGGCCGTGGATGGGATCACAAAGGGCGCCGACCTGCATCCGCGATGGATGGCACGCTTGACGCATGCCTTGATGGGATTGGGACACCCAAGTGAGGCCGCCCGAGCTGCGCAGAAATGGTCAGATACATCGCCAGGAAGTCGATCGGCACGCATTGCACTCGCCGAGGCGAGCCATTTTGCCGGCGACGAGGAAGGCGCTCTCAGTACTGCCGAGGTCCTGTTGACCCAGGATGAGAATGACGCTGAAGTGCGGGGAATCCTCGCCCAGAGTCTTCAGGCGCAAGGCAAGCCCGAACTGGCACTTGCCCATTGGCAGCAGCTTGCTCTCTCCAACGCCCGGATGCTCAAGCATGTCGTGGAATGCGCCCTGGAGGCCGACCAAGTGGACTTGGCCCGTGAACAGGCCGCCCGATGGCTGGCCCTCGACCCCGATTCGTCGCAAGCACTTGTCCACTATGGCCGGGCCCTGACAGCATGTGGTGACGTGGAGGCGGCCAAGCAGCACCTGACCCAGGCCACCGAGCGAGCGCCACAGTCTCCCGAAACCTGGCTGGCCCTCGCCGAAGCACAACGCGCAACCGGAGAAGACCAGCTGGCCGATGAAACCTTGGCGCGCGCCATTCAGATTTGTCCCGATCAACCTTCGTTGTTGACGGCCAAGGGGCAGATGTTGGCTGAACAGGAGCACACTACCGAAGCCCTCGAACACTTCGAAAAGGCACTTCGCCTGTCGCAGGACGATCCCGAGATTCAACTCGGCTACGGTCAGTTGCTGATCAAACTCGGCCACATCGACCAGGCCCTCCCTGCACTGGAGAAGGCGCATGCCCATCGCTCTGCCCACCTCCCCACCCGCATCGCGTTGGCAGAGGCGTACGAGCACATCGGAGACGTCACCGCCGCGCATGAGTTGGTCGGCCAGATTGCCGATGGGGCCTCGGACCAGGCGCAGCGCCTCGCCGGACGGCTCGCCATCAAGGCCGCCAAGAAGACCGGCGACACACACGTTGCCGAGCGCGGGCTGCATCGGCTTCGCCTGGCAGCCACCACAGCATCCGAACCGGACAATGCATTCTGGATCGCCGAAGGTCTGCGCATAACCGGGCAGTATGAAGCGGCCATGGCGGCCTACCAGACCTGTCTGAGTGGTGAGCATCGGCTGACCGGAGAGAACCATGTGCAGGCCAGTCAGGGGTTGGCCAAAGCGGCCATGGACGCCGGCCAGACACCCGTGGCGATCTCCGTCCTGGAGTCCCTCCGCCAGGCCTCCGGCGGGTCACCCGAGAGCCTTCTGCTGCTGTCCAAAGCCTACCGCAAGGCCGGATTGGCCGACGAGGCCCTGGCCCCTGCGATGGAGGCCCTTGCGCGGGATCCCGAAAGCGTCGACGCCAGATCCGAAGTCGTCGCCGCCGCCATGGAAGCCGAAGCATGGGGAGCCGCACTGGCCCAAATCAATCGCTGGGCCGAGGCCAACCCACGTGATCCGGAGGTCTGGATCCAGAAGGCACGGCTTCACCATCAGCTGGCCCAGGAAGGCGATGCCACATCGGCGTTGGCTCGGGCCCTGCGGCTGGGAGGTACGGCTCCATCCACGGCGCTGGCCATCAGCCAGTTGTTGATCCGGCTGGGCAAACCCCAGCAGGCTGTTCGACTCCTGAAGCGAGCTGCAAGTGCGGATCCCCAAGATCAGGCGATCTTGAAGTCGTTGGCTGAGACCGCCGAGCGGACAGAAGATTACCAAACTGCGCTGGATGCGTGGACTGTGATCACCGAGCGTTCGCCCGAAGACCAGACGGCGCTGCGGCACGTTGGCGAGAGCCTGTGGCGCCTCCAACGCCGCTCAGCCGCCATCGGCTACTGGCAGCGAGGCCTGGTCCAAGATCCGAAGAACGTCAGCCTGGCGATCCGATTGGCCCAAGCCCACCTGGACAACGGTGAACCGGATCGCGGGCTGGAAAATCTGCGCCAGGCCCTGGAACTCACGCCCGACGATCCGCAGCTGGCCGTCGAAGCCGCCGCCGCCTTCCGGCGATATGGCACGCCCGCTCAGGCGCTGGAGATCCTGCAGACGGCTTCAGCTTTGGTGCCGGGCGACCTGGCCATCCGACTCGCCATCGCCGACACCTTCACCGACATGGATTCGCACGAAGAGGCGAGACAGGTGCTGGCAAGCGTGGCCGCCAAAGACTCCCCGGCCCCGGCCTCGGTGCTCGCCCGGTTGTCCATCGTCGAAATGGCACTGGGCAATCCCGCCGCTTCACTCGAGGCCCTTGAAGGCATCGATCCGGTGGCCTTCGATTCGGCAGAGGACGCAATCTGGACCGCCAGGGCGGGCTTCGATCATGCCGCGTGGTCCCATGTAACTGCTGCGATCGATTGGGTTGTCGAGAAAGTCGATAGGGACCCCGAATGTTTCGTGGACGCTATCCAGTTGAGGGCTCGCCTAGCCGATGCAACCTGGCTGTATGCCGAGGGCGCAAAGGCCGCCGCTCACTCGCCCCATGCACCGAATGTCTCTACCGAACTTGCCCAGACCTGGATCGAGAAGGCCCGTCGGATGGGTGTGGATGAGGCCACCTGCCAGCGCCTGGATCAGCTCTTGGCTCTGAATGCGGCGAGGATCGAGACCGGCAGCATCGAACGAGAGACGGCGTCTCCGGCCGTCATTGAGAGTGTGGTCATCGCCCATCTGCGAAGCGGTGAGCCAGAAGAAGTCATCGCCATCCTCACCGACCACCCCGCCGCCCGCCAGAGTGCGTGGGCACCGCTGCTGGCGGGACTCGCCCACCTGCAGAGTGAGCGCCCCGTCCAGGCGCGCAAGGCCTTTGGCGCCATCCCGGCCATACCGGCCGTGAAGCCACTGGCAGCCTACTTCACCGCCCTGGCCCACCTGCAGCAGAGCCAGGTCACTGAGGCGATCGACGCCTTGAACGCCGCTCTCGCCGCTTGGCCGAACGAGGCGACATGGCACCACACCCTGGCCCAGGCGTACGCTGCGGTTGGCGAAGCTGACATGGCCTTGCCGCACTACCAGCAGGCTTCTGAGCTTGAGCCCGCCAACGGCACATATTGCCTGTCGCTGGCAAAACACCTTCAGGCCATGGGAGTGCACCATCAGGCCGAAGAGCACTTCATTCACGCCCTCCATCATTTCCCGGACGACTCCGATGTCTGGCGGCAGGCTGGCTATGCCGCCCTTGCCATCGGGGACAGCGACCAGGCCCTGGCCCGCTTCCGCCAGGCTAGCGAACTGGCACCTGAGGATTCCGACGCCCGGATCGGCGCCGCACGCGCTGCCCAGGCCGCCGGGCAGATGGCCACGGCACTGCAGTGGGCATCACAGGCCGTGGACCTGGCGCCCGAGAACTCGGACGCCTTGATGGGTTGGGCGGACATCCTGGCCGCCCAGGGGAAGCACGACAAGGCTCTGACTGCCTACCAACGAGCTGAATCCGGCATGACCGACCCCAGCCGAGCGCAGAAGGCCCGCAGCCAACTGTTCCTGCGAACAGGGCGACCCGAAGCCGCCGCACTCGAGCTGATGAAAGTGATCGAGAATCGTCCCGACGATGAAAGTGCGTGGTCGGGCCTCGCCCAGGCTTACGAGCAATCGGGGGAGATCGAAGAAGCGGCCGCCGCTGTCAAAAAGGCACTGGCAATCGCTCCGGCAGATGTCCCGCACCGGTTGAGCCTGGCCCGTTTGAGCCGCAAGTCAGGACAGCTGGATCACGCCTTGGCCGAGCTGTCGACGCTCCAAGTCGAGCAGCCGAATGACGCCGAAGTGGCCTATGAACTGGCCCGCGTCCACGAGGCCCGTCGAGACTTCGACAAGGCTTTGGATGGCTACCGCCGGACCATTGCCCTCGATCAAGGACATGCAATGGCGCATTATCGGGCGGGCTTGGTGCTCAAAGGATTGAAGGACTACGACGAGGCAGCGGCGATGCTCAAGTGCGCCGTCGATCTCAACCCACATGACCCGGATGCACACCACCAGCTGGCGGCCGTCCGGGCCCTCGAGCTGGTTCACGGTGGCATCCAACAGACCCCGGCGGTGGCACAATGATGGATCGAGAACAGTTTCTGCAGACCTTTCGGGCGGCGATCGTCGCCAAGCGATCTGATTTTGGACGCAAGCTGGCGGCCGACTGGCTGTCGGTATGGCCCGGCGACGGCGATGTGCAGCTTGCCCTTGCGGAGATCGAGATTGGCGAGAAGTTGTTCGGTACCTCGATCGAGCGCCTCACGCAGCTCGTGACCCGCGATCCCGAGCAAGCCCATGCTGCCGCCAAGCTGGCCGATGCCTGGGAGGCCAGTGGCGATCCCTTGAAGGCCAGCATCCATAGGGCCATCGCAGCGGCGCTCCAGGGCCAGGTTCCGGCGGCTGGCCGTTCTCCGTCCTGGGCCCAGTCGCTCTACCAGGCGATTGCTGCCCTGGCCGCCGGATCCGCCGAGTCGGCGTGCCTGCACATCCGACAAGTGATGGGCGCCGATCTGAATCTGCCCTTGCCCACACTCATCGGCGTCAAGGCCCATCTGGCCCTCGACGATCGCAAGGCCGCAATGGGTCTCGCCCGAGACGGGAGCGCGCGTTGGCCGGAGACGGTCGCCTTTCGGCTTTGGCTGGCGGATGAGTTCATGAACGCCGGTGAAACCGATCGCGCCGTAGAGTATTTGCACAAGGCCGCATCCGATGATCCCACAGGCCAGATCACAGCTCGCTACTTTGGCCCTTCTCATCCCTATCAAAAACTATGGCCCGAACAGCTGTCGCTCGAGCCAAAGCAACCCGTCCCGGCCGACGTCTCGGCCGTGCTGGGCGGAAACCAATTGTCGGGGGAACACAGTTCCGTTTCAGCCCACGAAAAGAGCCGCCAGGAAACGTCGGCGACCCAACTCGAGACGCCGGCTGGCGCACCTTCAAACCGAGGCGAACAAGTTTCCTCTTCGAGTGTGCCAATCCTGGATAGCCCTCCCGTCGGTGGCACCCAGCAGGATGTCACGAGCCCGGATATGCCTCAGGCCCTGCCTGGGGAGGCGTTCCAGGGGCCCAATGCGGGAGACGACCCAATCCCCGAAAAGGGAGAAGGCTCGCCGGTTTCCGCCGATCAGCCACTCAAAGAACTCGCCGCCCGCGTTCAAGCCCGGCCCGTCCAGCCCGACGAGGACCGCCGCGTCCCCACCTACCTGGTCGTCTCAAGCCGTTCAAGATTGACCCAGGTGTTCGGAGGGGATACCTTCAAGCGCATCGACGAAGCCATCGATCAGTTGGTCAAGGCCGTTCGGCCCCGGCCGGGGTGGACAGCCTACAAGGTCTACATTGACGACCCGATGTCGCTTCGACCGTTTGGCCTCACACCGGTCGATCCCAGCAACGCCTGGGACATCAAGTTGCGTCTCTCAGACATCGACCGCAGCCTAGCCGGGCATGGCCAGATGATCGGCGCCGTGCTCATCGTCGGGGGACACGGGGTTCTTCCGTTCCACCTCCTGCCCAACCCGACCGATGATGACGATGATCAGGTGCCGTCCGACAACCCCTATGCCACCAAAGACGAGAACTACTTCGCCCCCGAATGGCCGGTCGGGCGGATCCCGGTGGATGCCGAGCCCGACCTGATCGTCAAGCAGCTCCGCTTGGCTGCCGATCAGCACATGGCTGCCCTGAGCCACGTTGGTCCGATGCATGCGCCTGCGCCAGTGGCTGATTCTCACGCTTCGCTCGCTGGCTTGGACGGGGGCCGCGCTCGCTTGGCTATAGCGCCAGCATTTGGCGAAAAGCATCGATGGCCGTCTTTCGGTCGATCGGGGAGCCGGGCTCGATGATCACGTCTCCTCCGATCGATGCACCGTCCCTGCCCGCCGTCGCCATGCGACCCACGATGCTGTCCTACTACAACCTGCATGGTTTGGCGGATTCACCGGAATGGTTCGGCCAGCGAGATCCGTTGCGGGACGCCAAGGCGCCTCAGGAGTATCCCGTTGCCTTGCGCCCACAGGACGTGGTCAATAGCGGGCGGGCACCCAAGGTTGTGTTTACGGAGGCATGCTACGGGGCGCACGTTATTGAGAAGGGAACCGAGACCGCCATCAGCCTGAAATTCCTGGCGTCCGGCAGTCATGCCGTAGTCGGCTCGACCAAGATCTCCTACGGCTCGGTCACGCCGCCGTTGATCGCCGCCGATCTGCTCGGCCGCCGGTTCTATGAAAACCTGAATCGTGGCCTTCCGGCCGGCGAGGCGCTGCGCCAGGCGAAACTCGAGCTGGCGGCCGAGATGCATCGCCGTCAAGGCTATCTGGATGGCGAGGATCAGAAGACCTTGATTTCCTTTGTCCTGTATGGCGACCCGTTGTATCAATCCAAGCAGATCGCCGCCATGCCTGGCCACAAGAGCGTGATCCGGCGCAAGAGCCGGCCCAAGATGATGCAGACGTCTTGCGCGCTGGGCGGGCCAGCCATGACAGAATCAGACCTCGACGAGGAATCCGAGGCAGCGGGTGAAGTCGATCGTCTCCCGCTACCTTCCGGGCATGTCAGGGGCCACGTGCAGCATCCATCCTCAGCATGCGGGCTGCAATGCCGATGACCATCAATGCCCGTCTCACCAGCTGGGAATCAAGGCCATCCCCGCCTCTCCGAACCGAGAGACGGTAGTAGTGACGCTCTCCAAGAGCTACGCCGCAGACAGCCACCACCACCCACACTTTGCCCGGCTGACATTGGACAAGTCCGGGAAAGTCCTCAAGTTGGCTGTCTCACGCTAGAAATCAGGGGCTGGCACACTTATTGCACCTCTCCTCGAGAACGCAGAGGAGAGGTGCAATGTCTTTGTCCCAATCCAAGCTAGGCTTCCACTACTACCCGGATAGCCTGCATTTTACGCAAACAGATCTCGACTACTGGCGGCCCATCCTGGCTGATCTGGGCGCCTCATGGCTCACCCTGCATGCCTCTCCAGACCGAGCCGTCCCTGAGTTCTTCATCCGAGGGCTGTTAGATCGCGGCGTGAGTCCCGTCATCACCATCCCCGTTTCGGTCGGGACGGCGCGAGCATCCGAGCTGGCTCCCATGCTGCACAGCTATGCACGTTGGGGCGTGCAGCATGTCATGGTATTCGATCGACCCAATCTCCAGACATCGTGGCCGGTTGGTGAATGGAGCCGTTCGGGTCTGGTCGAGCGATTTCTCGATCACTGCCTGCCCCATTGGAAAGCCCAAAGCGAAGCCGGCCTGACCCCGGTCTTCCCCGCGTTGGAACCCGGTGGAGACTATTGGGACACGGCTTTCCTGGGAGCCAGCCTCAAGGCGATGCAGCGTCGCGGCGAGCAGGGCCTCTTGGAGCAGATGGTGTTCGGGGCCTATGCCTGGACAAAGGATCGCCCGCTGGACTGGGGCGCCGGAGGCCCGACGCGGTGGACCGATGTTCAACCCTATCGGACCCCGGAAGGCGCGCAGGACCAGTGCGGTTTCAGAGCCTTTGAATGGTATGCACAAATCATTGAGTCCACGGTCGCCATCCATCCGAGTTTCTTGATTGTGGCCGGCGGTGCGGTGCGGAAACCAGATCCTAGCCTTGATGACGAACACCGCCACACCGAACAGAACCTGGGGATCGTCCGCCTATTGGATGAAGATCCGGCCTGCCGGAGCATGCTTCGGAATTTCGCCTTCTACCTCCTAGCCAGCGACGGCGACGCCGAAGAGCAGGCATCCGCCTGGTTTCCCAAATCTGCGCGGCCCCCTACCCGTCGTCGCCGCGCTCAAGTCTCGAGATTCTGGGAGCAGCAAACAGGCAGCGATGCCGGCCGCATCGAAGGCCGTGCAGCACCTCGTGCTGCTTCCGAATGATCGGCAAACCGCTCGCCAACTGTGGCCCAAGGCTGCCGAGTTTGCGCTTGCGCATCCCCAGACTTTGGTCGGCACCTCGACCGAGGCCGCATTCCAGGCCTCCGAAGTGACATTGGTTGGCGGCTCGGAGGCCTTCTCCCCCGAGTTTGAGGCCAAGCTGCGCGACGCCGGATGTCGCGTGCAGCGCATGTCATTGGTCGATCCAAAAGCCGTCGCGTCGTGTGGCTGTGCGGCCCATACGCAAGGCTCTGATACCAGCAGCTCCAGCCAAGCCTCAGGAGTTAACCATGGATAATCCAGCCGTCGCGCCTTTCATAGAACCCACACCCAAGAAGACAGACCTGATCCCAGCCGGACTGCCCAGCGTCAAGGTGCTTGGTCTCGGAGGCGGCGGCTCGAATGCCGTCAATCGGATGATTGAGCTTGGGCTCTCCGGAGTTGACTTCATCGCCGCCAACACGGACCGTCAGGCCTTGGCCAGCAGCCTGGCCCCGGTCAAACTCCAGTTGGGGCCCAAAGTAACGCGTGGCTTGGGCGCAGGTGGCGATCCCCGTGTGGGGGCCTCAGCCGCCATGGAGAGCGCCGGGGAGATCGCCGCAGCGCTAAAGGGCGCTGACATGGTCTTCATCACGGCCGGAATGGGTGGGGGACCGGCGACGGGCTCGGCGCCGGTGGCGGCGGAAATCGCCCGGGAGCTTGGCGCGGTTGTGATTGCCACGGTTACCCTGCCCTTCGCATTTGAAATGTCCCGCCGGGGCCACAGCGCCTTGGAGGGTGTCAAGAAGTTGCAGCCGTTCGCCCATACGTTGATCACCGTGCCGAACGACAAGCTTCTTCGGGTGGTCCCTCAGGACGTAAGCCTGGAAGTCGCTTTCCGCCTGGCGGATGACGTCCTTCGCCAGGGCGTCCAGGGCATCGCCGAACTCATCACGCGTGCCGGGTTGATTAATGTCGACTTCGCTCATGTTCGAGAGCTTATGTTGAAAGGCGGCGGGGCCCTGATGTCGATCGGCATGGGACGCGGCGAAGACAAGGCGCAGGCGGCCATTCATCAGGCGCTCCATCATCCTCTCCTAGAATTGGACAGTTTGGATCAGGCATCTGGCATCCTGGTCCACTTCACCGGTGGCGATGACCTGACTCTGCACGAGGTCGGGGAATCGATCACGCAGCTGCGAGAATCCCTGGATCCGGACATTGATCTCATCCTGGGCGCCACCACCGAGCCGAACATGGTCGGGCGCGCTCAGGTGATCCTGATCCTGACGGGGATTGGCGCCCACGCGGTCTATGAGACTGTCGGCAGGGGGGTTGAGGCCGGCGGCGAGCATGGGCCAAGCGGCCAGGTCATGGCCGAAGTCGTTGCGGGGGACCAGGATCTGGACCTGCCGACGTTCCTGCGCCGTCGTGCCAGCATCGGCTAGGAGACATGTGATGGACCAAGACACCAAACAACGGATCGCACGTCAGGTGATTCGATCGTTTCCCGAAATGGGCGGAGTTCGGCCCAGTGTGCGCCAGCAGGGAGGCAAGAATGGACACGCCCAGTATCTGTTGATCTTCAAAGGAAAGTCCGAACTCCCCGGCGGCAGGACCATCAATCGAATCGTCCGCGTCGTCGCTGACGAATCAGGCAACATCATCCGCATGAGCACTTCGAGGTGAATCATGAACATTTCCTTTGATCCCCTGGCCCACGCAAAGATCTTGTTTTGGCGCTCAATGGCCTTTGGCACCGAATGGGCAGTCGAGCATCGCTCAGTCGTATATCAGACTTTGCGCATTGCTCCGATTGTGACGGCTGCCTTGTTCGCTTTCATGCTTGGGCGATTGGTCGGAGCGCTGCTGGGGATGTCCGCATTCTGATTGTCCTCTTACCCGAATTGCAGGCAGAATGCGCCCGGAGTACAATCCGGGCGCATTCTCGTTCATCCAAGCCGAAGGGAATATGGCCCGACGCCCGTCGCTCGCACTGCTGATTGTTGTCACAGGCGCATTCTTCCTCCTCGGCCTGTACAGTGTCTTCCTCCAGGGTGGTCAGACCGCCCAGGATCCCACGCGCACGGCAAACGCATCCAGTGTCGGGCCCTCAGGCACGCAACCCGCTGGCAGCGGCCAGACGACCATTCTCATTCTTGGTGTGGACTCGCTCGAGAGTTCCGACCCAGCGCTCAAGGCCGTTTGGTACCTGACCTACCAACTGCCCGTAACGGATGTCTTCCTTCTGGGCGTCCCCACCAATCTGCAGCTTCAGCCCGATCCATCCCGCCAGCTTGATCAGGCTTTCGGCTGGTCCCCCGACGCCGGGGTTGACCCGAGTTTTCTGTCGGGACTCAAGGCCACGGTCCCCTTGTCTTTCGATACATGGATCGTAATCGATGACACCGGCTTTGCCGCCGCAGTTGATTTCGTTGGCGGACTGCAGGTAAACGGCACCACATTCTCAGGTCAGGATGTGCTCGGGATCCTCAGCCTGGCATCCGGGGACGCCAAAGCCACTCTTACGACGCAGAAGCGGGTCCTGGAAGGACTGAGCGCCCAAGCCGAAGCAGTAGGGGAAAGCCCGGACCTCACACCCTTGGTGGAACTGGTGCCCGAGCACATCTATCTGACCTCACCTCTCGGTCAACTCGTCGCTCTGATTTCCCCGGTGCTTCCTATCCGGCCGGCGACAACCCACATCGAGCTGTATTGAGCCCTGAACCTCGGACACTGTCGTCGACCTTATCGATATATGGGCTATACTAGGTGAATCCTTTGCCTTGCGGCTCGAAGCCGTCTATTCTAGGCTTCGGTAATGAATTTCCTCACAGTCCATTGAGCTTCTATAATGAGTTGCTTGAAGAAGGAGGTGGCAGAGGACATCACATTTACAGACCTATCATATCGATACCAATAGCACTTTGAGGAGGAGAGCATGAGAAAGGCGCATTTGTTGTGGTTCTTCGTCTTGGCCGGATTGGTGCTGGCAGCCTGTGGTGGAGCGGCAGCGCCGGCCGCCACGCAAGCCCCGGCAGCCAGCGGCGGCGGTATGCCCGACCTGGGCGGCAAGACCATTACTGTGGCGGTGGAAAACGCCTACCCGCCCTTTAACAACATCAACCCGGACACCAACCAACCCGAGGGTTGGGACTACGACACCGTGGCCGAAATCTGCAAGCGCATCAACTGCACGCCGGAGTTCAAGCAGGCCGCCTGGGACGGAATCTTCCCCGCCATGCAGGCTGGTGAGTACGACATGCTCGCCGACGGCGTGACCGTGACCGACGAGCGCAAGCAGATGGTCGACTTCTCTGAACCCTACGTTACCATCGGGCAGGTGCTGCTGATCAAGGCGGGCCAGACCATCGATGATGTCGAAGCGTTCAAGGCCGACACCAACGTTACCGTGGGCACACAGATCGGCACCACCAACGAGATCGTCGCCAAGGACAACTTCGGCGATCGCGTCAAGAGCTTCGAGGACTTCGGTGGCGCCGTGGCTGCCCTGCTGTCTGGCGATGTCGATGCCGTGGTGATCGACACAGTTTCTGCGGTCGGCTTCATCAACGAGAATCCCGGCAAGCTGTCGATCGGTCCAACGCTGACGTCTGACGAGCAGCTGGCGTTCGTCTTCCCGCCTGGGAGCGACCTTACAGCTTCGGTCAACGCCGCACTCGACTCGATGACCGCCGACGGCACCCTCAAGCAACTGAACGACAAGTGGTTCAACCCGTAATCCCGAACCGCTTGCGAAACCCACAAACGGATCGCCAGCCAGGCCGAGGGGTCTCCCTCGGCCTGGCCTGGCGCCAGATTGACAAGACCATGACAGCTTACGCTGAAGGCCGGCAGAAAATGGCTCCCCCAGCGCGGCCCGCCCGCTGGATCACCTTCCCCTGGTGGGCCCTGATCCTTGCCGCTACCGGGCTGCTCCTGATCTACCTAATCCTGGCCAACCCCAGCTACAACGACACTTTCCGTTATCTCCTGACAGGCGTTCTGACCACATTTCGCATCACTTTCGCCTCCTACCTGATAGCGGTGGTTATCGGTCTCATCACGGGCCTTGCCCGCACTTCTAAGAACACCCTGCTGTACACGATTGGCAACGCTCTACGTGCAAACGGCTCGCGGCGTTCCGATCATTGTTCTGATGCTCTATGTCGCTTTCGTCATGGTTCCGATTGGAGTTTCCCTGCTCCAAGCGCTAGGCGCCTGGGGGCTCACTTTGGGGATCGCCGCCCTGAACCCAATCTTCACCGCAATCGCATCACCCACACTGATCCGCAACCTCAGCCTTGAAGCCCGGGCCATCACTGCCTTGGCGTTCGCGTACGGCGCCTTCGAGGCCGAGGTCTTTCGGGCAGGGATCCAGTCCATCGGCCGAGGCCAGATGGAGGCCGCCCGGTCTCTGGGAATGACCTACTACCAGGCCATGCGCCTGGTGATTCTGCCTCAGGCCGTTGAAGGCGTGTTCTGCCTCCCCTCGGCAACGACTTCATCGCCTGCCTGAAGGACTCGTCCCTGGCCACGGTTCTGGCCGTGAATGAGCTGACCCAGCTCGGCCGACTTCGGCGCGCAGCCACGTTTGACGTGTACAGACATTCAACGTGGTGGCCTATCTCTACCTGTCGATGACTCTGGTCCTATCTTCGATCGTCCAGCTGCTCGAGCGCAGGATGAAGTTCGAGGAGTAGCTTCGCGCCGCTGGGGCCGGAGAGGCGCCCCTGGTTCGTCATGCGCAGGCATCACCTGGGGTGGTCACTTAAAGGGAATGCGGAGCCGGTTATTCGGCTCCGCATGAAGTGTGCGCTGGGCGGGAGTTGAACCCGCACGCCTTGCGGCACATGGCCCTCAACCATGCCTGTCTGCCAGTTCCAGCACCAGCGCAGGCGTTGCGTCGGGTATTATAGCCGACGGGGATCGCTTGTCAACCGAAGCCGATTTTAGACGGAGTTTGCATGCGGAGCATACGAATTGCGCTCGACGCGATGGGAACCGATACGCATCCCGCAACCCGAGCTTGAGGCCGCCGCGCGCGGCATTCCGCGCAATGGCACGAGCCAGTCTTCTTGGTCGGACCAAGGGCCCTACTCACATCCGGGCTGGCCGACGGTGGGCCTGGGGCCCGATCAGGTCAGGATCGTCGACGCCCCAGAAGTCCTCGAGATGACCGACAAGCCGGCCGAATTCGGCGCGAGGCAAGCCGGTTTCCTCCATGGCCGTTGGCCTGGAGCTGGTGAAATCCGGTCAGGCGGACGCCTTTGTCACCTGCGGCAACACAGGGGGCGCGATGGCCAATGCCCTGTTTCGCCTGGGGCGCATACGCGGCGTCAAACGGCCCGCGATTGACCGCGCTGTTTCCGGTTCGGGACGGGCAGGCGGTCGTCCTGGACATCGGGGCCAACACTGACTGTAAACCCGAGTATCTCCTGCAGTTCGCCGTCTTGGGTTCGGTCTACGCCGAAACCGTTCTCGACGTCGCTTCACCCAGGGTCGCCATCCTGTCCAACGGTGAGGAGGCCGGGAAAGGCAATCTGCTGGTCAAGGAGGCGACGCCGATGCTGGCGGCCTCCGGCCTGAATTTCATCGGCAACGTTGAGGCCAAGGAACTGTACGCGGCCGCCGCCGATGTGATCGTTACAGATGGGTTTGTGGGCAACGTGTTCCTGAAGACGAGTGAGGCCGTCGCCAGTTTCCTTTCCGAGCTGATCAAGCAGGAGATCACGTCATCACCGGTCACCTCCGTGGGCGGCTTGCTGGCGCGCCCCGCTTTTCGTCGCGTCAATGCCATCCTCGACCCGGCCAAATACGGCGCCGCACCGCTGCTGGGTGTGGACGGTTTGGTGTTCATCGGCCACGGGAGATTTGGCGCGGAGGGTGTCGTGAGTGGCATCCGGGTGGCAAGGCAGGCGGTGCAGGGCGAGCTGATGTCAGGCCCTGCGCATCGCCATCCAATCACGCCTGGCAGACAGTGCGGTCCAGGGCCAGGAATGACCAGGTCGGGAGGCGGACGTCGGGTGGTGGTCACCGGCATGGGCATCATCACTTCCCTTGGCTCCGATTTGGAAAGCTTCTGGACGGCCCTATTAGAGGGCCGATCCGGTGTCCGGCAGCATCTCGCAATTCGACGCCTCGTCTTTGCCCTGCCGGATCGCCGGCGAGATCCCGGATTTTGAGCCCGAACGCTACATGGACGCCAAAGAAGTGCGCCGAACATCGCGCGCCTCGCAGATCACGCTGGCCGTGGCTCAGCTGGCCGTGGCCGATGCGGACTTTCAGGTTGGTTCGTCGGACCCAGAACGGGTGGGCGTCTATGTCGGGACGGCCATCGGGGGCATTGAACGACTGGAAGAGGGGATCAGCGTCGTCCGGGACAAAGGCCCCTACCGCCTCAATCCCTTTGTCACAACTTCAGTTCTGCCGAACATGCTCGCCTTCCACGTCAGCCATCATTTTGAGGTTTTCGGGCCGAGCAGCACCATCACCACGGCCTGCGCCACTGGGACGCAGGTTGTCGGCGAGGCTGCCGAGGCCATCCGGCATGGTCGTGCAGATGCCATTCTCGCCTGTGCTGCCGAAGCGCTGATCACCGACTACGCCTTGGGCGGGTTTGCCGCCCTGCGGGCCCTCCCTACCCACTTCAACGATGAGCCAACCCGCGCCTCACGGCCGTTCGATGCGGACCGCGAGGGATTCGTCTTCAGCGAAGGCGCGGCTTGCCTGTTGTTGGAATCATCTGGAGTCCGCACGTCGCGCGTGGGGCCCGCATCTACGCCGAGATCTCCGGCTACGCCGCCTCATCAGAAGGCTTTCACATCACCGCTCCTGATCCCACGGCCGCCGGCGCCGTTCGGACAATGCGCTGGGCGCTGGACGATGCCGGCGTGCCTCCGGACCAGGTTGACTATATCAACGCCCACGGCACGTCCACGCCCGTGAACGATGCCGTGGAAACCCGAGCCATCAAGGCACTCTTCGGCCAGCGGGCGTTCGACATTCCTGTGTCATCCACCAAATCCATGCTCGGTCATGCGATGGGGGCATCGGGAGCGATCGAAGCCGTCGTCTGCGCCCTTTCCATCGCCCACATGCAAATCCATCCCACCATCAACTACGAGACGCCGGATCCGGAATGTGATCTGGACTATGTCCCCAACCAAGCCAGGGATTTCCCTGTTTCAACCGTCCTTTCCAACTCGTTCGGCTTGGGCGGTCAAAACGCCTGCCTGGTCCTCAGCCGAATGGAGGCCTGATGCGCATCTTCACCAACCATTCCCTCGTCCGCCGAAATCACAACCTTGGCCGCGTGCTCGTCTTCGCAGGTTTGGCGGCCCTTGCCGGCGGGTTTGTGATTTCCTTCACAAATCCAGAGGCTGTGATCGTGGTTTTGGCGGCCGCCTTCGTCGGCACGATGGTCTCACAAGCCGGGATCACTTTCCTCAACCGCTGGGGGCGGCATCCGCGCCCGGATGAGACCATCGATGCGTCATTGAAGGGGCTGGATGACCGGTTTGCCGTCTTCCACTACAGTTTGGGTATCGACCATCTGGTTGCGGGCCCTGCTGGCACCTACACGATCTGCGCCCGAAGCGACGAAGGGGAGATTCTGTTTGAAGACGATCGCTTTTGGCAGGTGAGGCCCCGACGGGGCATTTTGCGCCGGGGCGGCCGATCCGAGATAAAGGATCTTGAGCCGGAAGCCAAGCGCCAGGCCGCATCGGCGCAGTCTGCCCTGTCCCGCGCGCTCGACGCCACCGATCAGATCGAGGTCATCCCGGTCACTGTCTTCGTCAGCGACGCGGCTTCCGTGCGAACCGGACCTGAGGTGGACGGGCTGGTCGTGCTGCATCGCGCCAAACTGAAGGACTGGATCCGGCGAGCCAGCCAAGGCACGAAGATGAGCAAGGGCCAGATCGACGAGCTGGCCGAGGAGCAGGGACTGAAGGCGGATTGATCCTGCGTCGCGCGTAACAAAGCCCTCCACGTCATCCACGGACGAAAAAGACGCCACCGGCCGCGGCCGGTGGCGTCTCACTCGAAAGACAGTTGACTGCTGATCAGCTGTTGAGGAACTCGTCCAGGGCTTCCTTGCTAATGCGGTACGCCTTGCCGAGTTTCTTGGCTTTCAGGTCGCCCGCTTCGATGGCTGCCACGACATCTTCTTCGGACACTTTGAGGTACGAGGCGGCTTCCGACGGCGTCATGACGCCTGGCACATCGCCGCCTCCACCTCCACCGCCACCCCCGCCTCCACTGCCTCCGCCGCTGTCCCCCTTGCTACTCTGCTTCAAAGACTCGCTCAGGATGTTGCCGATACCCATGCCGGCACCAATCCCGGCCGTCAGTCCAGCTCCCCCAGACGGGTTGCGGGCCGCCTCTCTCATGGCATCCGCCGCCTGAAGCTGCTTGTAAGTATCCATGTCCAGCATGCCCATGGCCCGCAGCTCTTCCGCCGACTGGGTCGAGGGCTTAATGCTCTCGATGTAGAACGACTTGAGGGTCAGGCCAAGCGCCTTGAAATCGTCTTGACCCTTGGCGCGGACGCCGCTGCCCAGTTCCTCGACCATTCCGATGAGTTCCGGAACGCTGGTAGCAGCGGTTGTCTCACCCAACAAATCCTGCAGCTTGGACAGCAACATCGAGCGAAGCCGGTCCTTGATATCCCGCGTCCCGTACGCGCCCGTGGTGCCAACGATCTGGGTCACGAACTGTTGGGGGTCGCTGACCTGGAAGCTGTAGGCCCCGTAGCCCTGAAGCAGGGCCACGCCTAATCCCATCCCAGGATTCCGAACAATGATGGGTTGAGAAGTCCCCCACTTCTCGTTGGCGAATTCCTTCATCGAAACGAAGAAGACTTCCGCCGTAAACGGCGTTCGGTCGCCAAACGCCTTGCCGATCAGGTCGACGAGAAGCGGGATATTAGCGGTTGTGATCGTGTGGCGGCCCGCCCCGAAAGTATCGAGCGCCTTGCCGTCTCGGAAGAACACCGCCGATTGCGCCTCTCGAACGATAACCTGGCTGCCGATGCGGAAGTCGCCCGCCCCTGTCTCAGGGAA
This sequence comes from uncultured Chloroflexia bacterium, assembly GCA_963727915.1. Taxonomy (GTDB): domain Bacteria; phylum Chloroflexota; class Anaerolineae; order Anaerolineales; family E44-bin32; genus CAWAND01. The sequence goes on from CAVSID010000002.1 coordinate 364,239, forward strand.
CCGATGGACAATCTCATCCCGCATCTCATCCGGGTACTCTACAACATCAAAAACTCTTGCCATGATTGGTCCTCTCCTTAGGCCTCGTCGCCCCGGGCCAAGATGACATCGTTACGCCGGTCGAAGGCGTCAACGGCATCCTGACAGAGCGTGGTCAGGTGACGAATAGCAGCCGCCTCGCCTTCGCTTCCCAGAGAAGCTTCAACATTGTCGATGGCGCGACCTAGTTCGTCCGCGTTCTGCAGCAGCGCCAGATCATAGTTGTAGATCTCAGCCAGTTCCTTGCTGTCGATGTGTACGTGATCGAAAAATCCGGCGTACCCGTAGGACGCGTGCCGGATGCGATCAATGAACGCCCGCAGCTTGATTGCGCCCGCCTCAAGGTCGTCGACGAGTTCGAAGTCGTTTGGAGGCGATCAGCTCGCGCTCGAATCTCCGAAATCCGCGACCACTGTGCTTCATAGGTCGACGCAATAGAATCTCGAAGCAGAAGGTCGGCTTCTCGGCGCTGGTCCCGGTCGGCATATCCCACGAACCCCGCCAGGCTGGTTCGGATCCTGCTCAGAAGATCGTCGCCGGACTTGACGCTCTTCAGTGGATCGATCGGTGTGTCGGTCATGAGGTCTCCTAAGCCCTTTTTGGCTCACCATACGAACCGATTATAGCGGCGGACTTGTCCGGGTGACAATCCCTTTGACTGACGTTCACCTGACCGCCGAAGGGCAAGCACTTTGGTGACATATAATCGGCGACAACCCATCCTTTGTGAAGGTGAGCCCTTATGTCCCTGGAAGGTCAGCGTCTCCAGCCAGATCGCTACAGCGTCGTTCCCCGCACCCTGTCCTTCCTTCTCCGGGGAGAACAGATCCTCCTGCTCAAGCTACCCGCAGGGCGTGGCGCATGGGCGGGGATGCTAAACGGCGTGGGGGGCCATGTCGAACAGGGCGAGGAGCCCAGGGCGTCAGCGCTTCGAGAAGTCGTCGAGGAGACCGGGCTTGCGCCGGGTCCCTCGTTCCGTCTGACCGGGGTTGTCCTTATCGACACGCAACAGACCCCGGGCATCGCTCTGTATGTATTCGTGGGGGAGGCCCCCCCGGCGATCCCCGTCCAAGTTCCGAAGGCACACCGGTTTGGATTCCGCTGCACGCCATTGGCGACCAGAATTTGGTTGAAGACCTCCCCACCATTCTGCCGTTGGCCCTCAGCGCCTTCCGCGGCCAGGCGCCGTTCACAGCCGCCTATCGTTACGATCCGGGCGGCTCACTGAAGATATCGGTGACCCAGCCCCCGGGAACTTAGCCACCTCACCACCCAGGGCGCTCGTAAAAGACCAACTGGGTGTTCCCGTACGTCCGCTTGTCAAACTCGCGCAGCCGCATCACTTCGTGCGACTCATACTCCCTCGGGTCGATTTGGGCGATCACCCAACCGTCGGGGTTTATCCATTCCGCTCGTTCGTCGAGGGTCTGTAGACAGGTCAACCAAAGGCCATGATACTGCGGCGGAGCCACGTAGACGAAGTCGAAGCCTGTTGGAGCTGCTTTACGCAGAAACTGAAAGACATCCGCCCGCTCGACTTGCGCTCTTTCGACGAAACCCGCCAGCGCCAGATTGGCATCGATCGTCTCCAGGGCCTTGGGATGCGACTCCACAAACCAGGCCAGGTCGCACCCGCGGCTGAGTGCCTCAATGCCAACACTGCCGGTGCCTGCAAACAGATCCAGGAAGGACCCACGCACAATGGCTGGTCCGATGATGTTGAAAAGCGACTCCTTCACACGATCCGAAATTGGCCGAGTTGTATCCCCCGGCACCCTCTGAGCCGCCGACCCCTCGCCTCCCCGCCAATCACACGCAGCCCACTCATCGGATCCTTACTGAGAGACCCAGCAGCCACCCAAGCGTCATTTCCGCGGATCTGGGCGTGTCTATGCGAAATCAACCGCAGATCTTGCGGCCGCCAGATTGGCCCGCGGGGCAATGGTGGGGACGACACAACCTGCGCCCAAGATCATCCCTTGTCCGTCCACTGATCGAATGGCGTCGTGTGCCTCCTCACGGACGGATTGCGGGGTCCCCAACACCAGCGTGGCCTCACGGCGCAATCCCCCGCAAACTGCGCCCTTGACCATCGGCCGGGCCTCATGCAAGGCCGGACCCGCCGTCCGTGAATGCCAGTTGACAACTTGAAATGGAAGCACATCGCAGACATCAAAGATCAGCCTGTCCCCGTGAAGGTGCAGCACGTTCAGCCACAAAGATCTTGGCCGCCTCGAAGATCCTTTGATCAAAAACAAGCCCGAAATCGCGCATAACTTGCGTAGTCAAAGTAGCGGAAAGAAGCATGCTGAATGGCATAGAAGATTCCGTCCGGCTCGTGCTCCACGGCGGCTTCGACGAAGGCGACGGTAGACGCCGCTATCGTCTCAAGGCCCTTGAGCACCATTTCGGGGGCACGATGAAGATGATCGATCAGCAGATCCCCGCCGGCCAGGTTCTTCGCCTGGGCCAATGGGCTGAAGATGGTCTGCACGTAAGGGTGTGCCGGGGTCGAGCCGCGCCTTCAACAACGACAGACACTCAGCTGTTCCCCCAACCATCCGGCTCGCACATCCAGCGCCTGCAGCTTCGCCCAATCCTCGGGTTCCTTGATTACCCGCCGTGTGTACGCCCGCGTGCCTTCAGGATTACCCTGCCACGCATCGTCTGCCCCCCAGTCCTTGAGACAGAACGAGGAGGCCGGCGGTCGAGCTTTGACAAAGTCAAAATCGAATTGTCGCTGGAACTCAGCCGTCGCTTCAGCCAGGTCTGTCTGGGTTCTGGTCGTCGACGGGAAAATGGCGCCAGAGGGCGACGGGCGGCCGATCGGCACGCTCGCCGGCGATGGCAGCCTCCAGATCGCTCGCGCTTCGAGACTGAGCGCTCACTAGGCTGGCGGCTCCATCTCCCAGTCCCCAGATTTGAGGAAGTTGGCTTGGCCTTGCGCCATCCGCTTGAGCATCGAACGCCCGCAGCTTGTTGTCAAGCCGGTCTGCGTTCTTGGCCGCCGATTGGAAGGCCTTGATCGCCCGGCTGTCCTTTCCTTGAACTGCTTCAGGCTCAGACCCAATACATAGGCGATCTCCGCATCATCGGGGGCAAGCTTCTGAGCCGCTTCCAGCACCTCAATCGCAGCCTTGTAGTGCCGTAGGCTATAGAGCTCCCAGCCAAGGCGGCTGGCCGCCTCAGCATTGTCTGGATCGGCCGCATACGCTTCCTTCAGCTCGTCAACCGTCGGGGCGCCTTCGGCCAGTCGGGGATGATCATCCATCATGTCCTCCTCGGCGGAAATTCTCTAGGCTGGATCCCAGTCCACCTTGCGGGCCAGATGGCCGGCTAGCCCAGCAGTTCAGCCACTTGTTCCGGATGCTCGGCCACAGCGACGCCTGCGCCCTCGAGAGCCTTGATCTTGTCCGACGCTAAGCCGCTCCCGCCTTCGACGATCGCTCCGGCGTGTCCCATCCGCTTCCCGGGTGGCGCGCTTCGCCCAGCGATGAAGCCCACTACCGGCTTTGTCATATGATCGGCGATGAATTCGGCAGCCTTTTCTTCGTCCGTCCCGCCGATCTCGCCGATCATCACCACCTTCTCGGTGTAAGGATCGGCCTCGAACATCTTAAGCGTGTCGATGAATGACGTTCCATTGACGGGATCACCACCGATTCCGACACAAGTCGACGCGCCCAAGCCCTTGAGCTTGAGCGCGTACAGCACCTCGTAGGTCAGCGTCCCGGAACGGGAGACAACACCGATCGGCCCAGGGTCGGCGATGTGCCCGGGGATGATGCCGACTTTGGACTCGCCAGGCGTCAGCAGGCCGGGACAGTTGGGGCCGATCAGACGCACGCTCTTTTGGTCGAGGTAGGTGCGGACACGCATCATGTCCTGGACGGGGATGCCTTCGGTGATCGCCACAATGAGGGGTACGTTAGCGTCTGCGGCCTCGAGGATCGAGTCGGCAGCAGTGCGCGCCGGTACGAAAATCACACTCGTATTGGCGCCCGTGGCCTCGACGGCGCGAGCCACAGTGTCGAATACGGGGACTTTGCCGTCTAAGACCCATTCCCCGCCCTTGCCGGGGGTCATGCCCGCCACGATTTTGGTGCCGTATTCCAACATCAACTCGGCATGAAACAGCCCCTGGTGCCCGGTGATGCCCTGGACGATCAGGCGCGTGTTCTTGTCAATCAGGATGCTCATTGAACCTTGATCTCCTTTGCCACCTCGACGGCCTTCTGCGCCGCCTCGGCCAGGGAGGAAGCCGTCATCATGTCCGCATCCGAAAGCAGCTTGCGTCCTTCAGCTTCGTTGGTCCCAACCAGTCGGGTCACCATCGGAACCTTGCGCTCGATCTTGTCGATGGCCGCCAGTATCCCGCGCGCAACATCATCGCAGCGAGTGATGCCCCCGAAGATGTTCAACAGCACCGTGTCCACGTTCGGGTCGGACAGGATGATCTCCAACGCAGCCTCCACCTTGTCGGGGCCCGCGCCTCCGCCGATGTCCAGAAAGTTGGCCGGGGAACCTCCAAACAGATGGATGACATCCATCGTGGCCATCGCCAAACCGGCGCCGTTGACCATGCAGCCGATGTTCCCATCCAGCTTCACATACGAGAGGCCGTACTTGCGCGCCTCCCGCTCCGCAGGGGCTTCGGCGTCGATATCTCGCATCTCGGCCAAATCCGGATGGCGGAAAAGGCCATTGTCGTCGACGATCATTTTGCCGTCCAATGCCAGCAGACCGCCCTTCTTGGTCACAACCAGGGGGTTGATCTCTGCCAGAGTAGCATCACATTCAACGTAGGCTTCGTAAAGCCCGGCGGCGATAGCGATGAAGTCACGCCACTGATCGCGCGGCAGCTCGATCCCGGTGGCCAAGTAGCGTGCCTGGTATTCCATCAGACCAAGCAAGGGGTCAACGTGCACCCTGAAGATCTTCTCGGGATCGGTGCGTGCCACCTCTTCGATATCCACGCCGCCTTCCGCAGAGGCCATTATCACGGGGCGTCGGCGAGCTCTGTCGTTGGTCACGCCGAGGTAGATCTCCGTAGTAATTTCAGCCGCCTCATCGACTAGGACCTTGCGCACGGGGAGGCCCTTGATCTGCTTACCGAGGATATCGGTCGCCGCCGCCTCGGCCTCCTCAGGAGAATTGACCAGGCGGATGCCACCAGCCTTGCCGCGGCCGCCTACTAGGACCTGCGATTTGATGACAACTCTGCCGCCCAATTCCTCGGCAGCTACTCTGGCCTCATGCGCCGAGCTGACCACGCGCCCTTTCGGTATGGCGATGCCGTGCTCGGCGAAGATCTGCTTAGATTGATACTCCTGAAGCTTCATCAATGCTCCTTAAGTGGACGGTATAGCGTCTTCCTTTGGCGGATGAAATCGACGCCTCAATTCCCAAGACCGCACCAACGAAGCTGCTGCGGCTCGTCTGCTCGCTCTCGGCCTTCCACCCGCGCCCGGGGTGGATCCCCCCGCCCGCACACCGCAAGGCTGTTCCTCGCCCTTCAAAGCATATCACCCGGCGACGGTTTAGCTTCAGAAGCCGGGCCCAGATCACCGGGGCCGCGGCCTACACATCAGACAACCTCACCGTTCTGCCGGACAGTCAGACTGCCCTCCTGAAGTTCGGTGACTTCCACAGGCTTGAGGTGGCGCCAGCTCCCCTCCTTCAAGTTGCCCAACCTGAGGCTGCCCATCCTCACCCGGATCAGTTTGAGGACCCGGTAGCCGAACAGCTCCGCGATCCGGCGGATTTCCCTGTTCCTGCCCTCATGCATGACCACTCGAAGCCAGGGTCGGCCGTCGTCGGCCTCCAGGCTGACAAAGGCGGGACGCGTGCTTCCAAGACCAGGGACGTGATGTCCCTGGCGCCAGGCATTCAGGTCGGACTCGGCCGGAACGCGATCGAGGAGAACTCTGTATTCCTTTTCTCTTTCGAATTTCGGATGGGTCAGGTGATAGGTGAGTTCTCCGTCGTTGGTCAGCAGGACCAGGCCTTGACTTTCTGCATCCAGCCGTCCCACCGGGTAGACGCGTTCTTCGACGTCTACAAAGTCGAGAACCGTCGGAAGCCCACCTTGGGAAGTGCGTGATGACAGGACTCCCGGTGGCTTGTTGAGCGCCAAGTAGACCTGGCGTTGGCTGCCTCTGAGGTCTCGCCCGTCAAAGACCACCTTGTCCTTCTGTGGGTCCACGGACATCCCCAGTTCGGCTCGGACCCCATTGACGGTGACCCGCCCCGCCGAGATAAACGCTTCGCAATGCCGTCTGGATCCTACGCCGGCTTTCGCCATGAACTTCTGGAGCCGCTCACTCATCGACGGGCTCGGGTTCTGGCTCAGCGTCCGGGGGCGCCGTGAGATCAAGGGTTATGTCAGGGTCGAGCGGCGGGAGATCTTCCATCGAGTGCAGACCGAAATAGTGCAGGAAATCCGGAGTCGTGGCATACAGAATAGGCCGGCCGGGCGCGTCGCTGCGGCCCACCTCTTCAATCAAGCCATACCGCAGAAGCGTGTGAAGAACCGTATCAGAATTTACGCCCCTGACATCGTCGATTTGAGGGCGGGTCGTCGGCTGTTGGTAGGCGATGACCGCCAGTACCTCAAGAGCGGCTTTGGTCAACCTGGCCGTCGTCTCGAGTTCCAGAAACCGTTCGATGTCCTTTGCGTGCTTAGGGGAGCTCGTCAGCTGGACGCGGCCGCGGTGCCTTTGGAGGCTTATGCCGCCCGCCTGATACCGATCAGCGAGAAGTTCCAAGCTGGCCTCGATTTCCTGAGGCGTTACATCGAGTGAGGCCGCCAGCTGGCTGACTTCGACGGGGCTTGGAGCGACGAAAAGCACCGCCTCTATCCGGGCGCCTACAGCTTGGAGATGAGCGGTGCGTCCGTCCATGGGAACGCCCGTGCTATAATCTGCCGGTGAATTTTGGTCAGGAGCAGCCAATTTTGTCGAGTTCTAACCCTTCAACGGGCGGCAGGATTCGAGCCTATTTGTTCCTGTCGGGATTGATCCTGTCATCTGTCGCCTGCCAAGTAAACTTGGGCGGGCCCGAGCGGCCAGGGGCTCCCATCCAGGCATCCAGTCAAGACGCCAACTCGCTTCAACAGCAATGGACCAGCGCCCTGGCCCTGGCCGGCGAACAGGGCGATGTCAGCCTGAAAATCGACGAAACCCAGTTGACTTCGTTTGTGGCCCTCAGATTTCAGCAGAGGCCCGATCTCGGCATCAAGAACCCTCAGGTCTTTCTCGGGCAGGGAGAGATTCAGCTGTTCGCCACATTGGACCGCGGCATCCTCCGTGCAACCCTGTTGATAGCTATCGCGCCTAGAATAGATCCCGAAGGCAATCTCACGTTCGAAGTCACTTCGGCCGATTTCGGGCCCGTGCCCTTGCCGGATGGGCTCAAGAACAGCATCTCATCCGCCATAACGGAAGCTTTTGCCGGGAGCCTGGGACCTTTAGCGACGGGGATAGACATAAAGACGGTCGAAATCTCGGACGGTCAAATGACTCTTGCTGGAAGGTTTCGATGAACCACCTCAGCGATTATACCAGCCACCCAATGCCCCAGCAATGAAACGCCGCCGCCCAGCCTGGATTCTTCTCATGATACTGTCGTTCCTCGCGTCTGCTTGCGGCGGCCCAACTGCCACGGCGGGTACGATCGAAATCACGGTCCACGTTGACGGCCGAAACCAAACCCAGGCTGTTCCGGCTGGCTCAACCGCACAGCAGGCCCTGCAGGAAGCCGGCATCCAGCTGGGAGAGCTCGACCGGGTGGATCCTCCGGGGTACACAGTCGTCACCGATGGTACCGAGATCAATGTCACACGCGTCGTGGAACGGTTCGAGATCGAGCAGGTCGTGGTCCCATTCGAGAGACAAACGCTGAAGAACGAGTCCCTGCCCTCAGGCGAGACCCGCCTGATCCAGGCAGGCGTGAACGGCAAGGAGGAGATCACCTACCGCGTTGTCGAAGAGGAAGGGGTCGAGGTCAGCCGCAACCCGGTGAAGCGCCAGATCATCGACCAGCCGCAACCGGAGATCGTCATGGTTGGCTCGCAGGCCTCCTACACACCCCTCCAGATTGCCGGCAAGCTCGCCTACCTTTCCGGCGGCAACGCCTGGATTATGGAATCCAACACGGGCAACCGGCGACCCCTGGTGGTCAGCGGAGATCTCGATGGCCGCGTGTTTCGGCTATCTCCGAGCGGACGCTGGCTTCTATTCAGCCGCCAGGCCGCAGATTCCTCGGGGGACATCAATAGCTTGTGGATCATTTCGACCACCGACCCGAATGCCGAGCCGATCGACCTCGAGGTGCGAAATGTCGTCCACTTTGGCGACTGGGCGCCCGCATCAGATCCCCTGATGCTGGCCTATTCAACTGTTGAACCCAGCCCAGCAGCACCCGGCTGGCAGGCCAACAATGATCTGGAACTGCTCGTCATCGCATCTGATGGACGGGTGATCAAACGCACTACGCTCATCGGGGTCAACGCCGGAGGTCAATACGGGTGGTGGGGAACCGATTTCCAGTGGGCATCGGATGGTGTTCATCTGGCCTATGCACGTGCTGAAGGCGTGGGCCAGGTTGACATCCGCCAACCCTCTCTTGACCCGCTTCATGAAGAAGTCCCGTTCCAAACTCTTGGAGACTGGGCCTGGGTTCCAGGCATTGCTTGGGGCCAGGACAATCGGACGCTCTACATGGTGGACCATGGCGCGCCGTTGGGCATCGAGTCCCCGGCTGCCTCGCCGGTCTTCAACCTTGTGGTCCTGCCCGCCGAAGGTGGCGCTCCGCTTCCCCTCGCCGAGCGCACCGGCATGTTCTCTCTTCCGAACGTGTCGCCGGCAGAAGTCCTCGACACAGGGGAAGTCGCCTATTCGGTGGCGTATTATCAAGCCACCTCGCCTTTGGACAGCCGGGACAGCTCGTACAGGCTTATGCTGATCGACCGAGACGGGAGCAACCGTCAAGAGTCTGTTCCCCGCCGACGGCCAGCCCGGACTCAAGGGCGACGACATCCAACATCCGGCGGCCTGGTCGCCAGACGGATCCCGTCTGGCCATCCTTTATCAGGGCAACCTGTGGCTGGTGGACGTGACCACGTCGCAGAGCCAACAACTGACGGGCGACGGGCAGGCACGCGCCTACGATTGGAAACCATGAAAGCCGGCGGCGTCAAATCATCTGGTTCTATTCTGGGGAGCAGCGTCGGCAAACCGCTCGTCCATGAGGAGGACAACTAAGTGCGCATTCTCGTGACCGGCGGCGCCGGTTTTGTCGGCTCGCACCTTTGCGATCGACTTGTTGCCGAGGGGCACCAGGTGGTCGTGATCGACAACCTCATAACCGGCAACATCCAGAACATCGCCCACCTCGCTGGACGCGATGATTTCCAATTCATCCGGCACGACGTGTCGAACTTCATCTACGTGCCCGGGAAGCTCGACGCTGTGATGCACCTCGCCTCGCCGGCCAGCCCCAATCCTGCCTCACCCTTTGGCTATCCGCAGCTCCCTATCCAGACACTGAAGGTTGGCGGACTCGGGACCCACAACGCTCTGGGGGTGGCACGGGTCAACGAGGCGCGGTTCCTGCTCGCCTCGACATCCGAAGTCTATGGAGATCCCCAGGTCCACCCGCAGAGGGAAGATTACTGGGGACACGTCGATCCGATTGGACCGCGCTCGGTCTACGACGAAGCCAAGCGCTTCGCCGAAGCGATGACGATGGCCTATCATCGCTATCACGGTTTGGAGACCAGAATTGCGCGCATCTTCAACACCTACGGCCCACGGATGCGGCTGGACGACGGTCGTGTCGTCCCCAACTTCATTTGCCAGGCTCTGAAAGGCCAGCCCCTGACGGTGTACGGCGACGGCTCGCAGACTCGGAGTTTCTGCTTTGTCGACGATCTCGTGGATGGGCTCTACCGATTGCTGATCTCAGACTTCGAAGACCCTGTCAACCTTGGAAATCCAGCCGAAATGACCATCCTGGAACTGGCGGAATCCGTGCGCGAACTGACTGGAAGCAACAGTGAGATCGTCAGACTGCCGGACCGGCGGGGCGAATCCGATCCTCAGCGCCGTCAGCCGGATATCGCTCGGGCGAAGCAAGTACTCGATTGGTCACCCAAGGTCGACCTGACCCATGGGCTGGACCTCACCATACGGGACTTCAAGGCTCGCCTGTGAGTATCAATCGTCCCCGCGTCAAGCGCGAAATGGCGCGCTTCATGAAGTTCATCGTCGTTGGCGGCATCGGTGCCGTCGTCGATTTCGGCACGTTCAACATCTTGAATGGCCTTCTTGGGGTATGGAGTGTGGCCGCCAGTGTGATGTCTTTCTCGGCCGCCGTCACCAGCAACTTCTTGTGGAATCGGTTCTGGACCTACCCGGATTCGCGCTCAAAGAGGCTGCGCCACCAGGTAGGACAGTTTGTCGCCGTCAGCCTGATGGGCCTCGCGATCCGTACACCTCTATTTGCCTACGTTGAGTCGCCCGCCATTCGGTTCGCCGAACGCACACAGCTGTTGGCCCTGGGGGCGCGTTATCTCCCCATACCTACCAACCTCGACCCGACGATGCTGGGCCGGAACTTGGCCCTGGCGCTGGCCGTGGTGATTGTTATGACATGGAACTTTGGGATCAACCGTTTTTGGACGTACGGTGACGTCAGTTAACGAGCCGCCACATCTGAAAAGCGAATGTAGGTTACCCTCTCCATCAGGCATTTGTATAATCTGATATTGGAAGGCAGCGGTTGGAGCAACAGGATGTCCGTGAACTCCAAATTTAAGCCTATCCCCATCTATACGACCCCGGGCGATTGGGAAGCACTGCTCGTGTTCCCCTACTTGTACAACACCGTTGGGGAATGGGTAGGATGGGTAACTCCCGATCGGCAGGTCTACGACGTCGACGGGGTCTACGTCGGCTGGCTCACCGACGAACCAAGAATTCTTCGCAAGCGCATCTACGACAAACCAATCCCACGGCGCACACCTCCACCAGAACCTCAGCGGATCCGCCCCCCAGCAACCGTCCCCCTCCCCCCGATGATGGCTGAACTGCCTTTCGAGAAGATGGATGTTTTGGACGAAGAACCCAATCGGCTGCACACGAGCGACAGCGGAGAGTTGAAAGAGGACATGGAGTGAGCCCCAAACAGGCTCTTGAATTGCCCGCCGCGAAGCCCGTGAGCGCATCGCGCGTCACGCTCAGCCAGCTCATGCAGCCCGAACACGCCAATCTCCTGGGCGATGTCCACGGCGGATTGATTATGAAGCTCGCCGACGAGGCCGGCGCCCTGGCCGCCATGCGTCATGCCCAGTGCCGCGTGGTCACCGTCGCCATCGACCAGATGCGGTTTCATGAACCGATTCGGATCGGGGACCTTGTCGTGCTACAGGCGGAGGTGACCTACGTCGGCAACACTTCGCTTGAGTCACGCGTTTCCGTCCTGGCTGAGAACCCGGTAACCGGCGAGCAAACCCACACCAACACCGCCTACCTTGTATATGTGGCGTTGGATGAAGACGGACACCCGAGGAAGGTGCCGCGGCTGATTGCCGAAACAGAGATCGAGAAGCGCCGCCAGGAGGCGGGGCGGGACCGTCAAGCCTACCGATTGGCGCAGCGCGAACGTGAACGCAGGGAGGAGGGCGACCCATGAACGACGTCCGCTCGCTAACCGAACTGCTTCAAAAATCCAGCGCCAAGCGCTTCCTTGAGGCCCCCGCTCCCGAGGACTTCGGCCTGGCAGAGGACCTCCCGTTCCCCTTCCTGGCTCATGGTAGGTCAGGACGAGATGAAGCTGGCATTGCTGCTGGCGGCCATCAATCCGAACCTCGGGGGCGCTCTGCTGATTGGGCCCCGCGGCACCGGCAAGACTACCGCCGTCCGAAGCCTGTCAGATCTGCTCCCTGAGGTCGAACGCAGCCGTTGTGCCTACGGCTGTCTCCCGGAAGACATCGAGGCTGGGGGTATGGACGCAGTCTGTCCCGATTGTGCCAAGCTGTACAGCCAGGGGGAGTCGCTCACCTTTCGGGACCAGGTCCGGCTGATCGAACTTCCGCTTAACGCGCGCCTTGAGGACGTGGTCGGTGGGCTGGACGAGCGCGCCGCCGTCCACCAGAGGATGCGTCTGAATCGAGGCTTGCTGGCGCGTGCCGACCAGAACGTGCTCTACGTGGACGAAGTCAATCTATCTGCAGGACGAGATCGTCGACGCCATTCTCGACGCCGCCGCCCAAGGGATCTACAGCGTCCATCGCGGTGCCATGGCGGCAACCTACAGGGCCCGATTCGTCCTCATCGGTTCGATGAACCCTGAGGAGGGCCGGCTGCGGCCCCAGATCATGGACCGTTTTGGCCTGCGCGTGGTCGCCCGAGGGCTGCCCGATCCGAGCGATAGGCTCGAGGCCTACCGACGATCTGTCGCCTATCGTCAGAATCCTCGCCAGGTGGTCGAGGCCTACGCCGAAGCCACCGTCCAAGCCCAGTTGGAGCTCACGCAGGCTCGCGAGGCTCTTAGCCGATGTCAGACTGACAGAGGCTGCGAACAGGTCGGCCTGAAACTCATCCAGGAGCTCGACATCGATTCACTTCGTGCGGAGATCACGCTCTTCGAGGCCGCCGCGCCCTGGCCGTGGCTGACGGCAGAACGAAGGCTACGCCGGACGATATCCGGCGCGTGGCCCCCATGGCGCTCCGTCTGCGCCGGTCACACTTCATGGGTGAGTTCTTCAAGGGCCAAGCCGAAGAAGAAGATGAACTTCGCAGCCTTGTGGACGGGTCGGAATCAGGTTAACGAAAAAAGGGGCCATCCACGGCCCCGTTCTCTCTCGTCCTGGGTGAAGGTTACTTCATGTGACTGTCGATGTAGTCAACCGCCTCGCCCACGGTCGTAATCTTCTGGGCGTCCTCATCTGAAATCTCGCCCCCAAATTGCTCTTCAAACGCCATGATGAGTTCGACCAGGTCGAGGGAATCCGCCTCGAGGTCCTCGCGAAACTTCGCATCACGCGTGACTTTTTCAGGATCGACGCCGAGCAGTTCAACAATGATGTCCTGGATTTCCGAATACGTGTCTGCCATGTGCTGCCTCCTCACTCCGGGTTGGTCGAGAGCTTTGCCTATTGTAACGTAGACCGCACGGGACGGGGCGGCAAGTTGACACCCTTAAATCCGACTGGTAATATGGCATCCGCCCTCCGCCGCCAATAGGAACACCCCTCCATGTCCAAAGTTACGCCCACGGCCGAGACGGAAAGGCCGACCATATCCGGGTGAACCTGGAAGAGGACGTCCAGTCGCGCCTGACCACCGGGCTGGAGAAGATTCAGTTCGAACACAACGCACTTCCGGAGCTGAACCTCTCGGCGATCGACACTTCATTGACATTTTTCGGCAAGCAGTTCCGCAGGCCCCGATTTTGATCTCCTCCATGACCGGCGGCACGGCGCGGGCCGAGGAGATAAATCTGACGCTCGCCCGAGGCGCCCAGTCCGAGGGCGTCGCCATGGGCCTGGGGTCGATCCGCGCGGCGGTTGAAGACGAAGAGTCTTGGCCAGGACTTTTCAGGTCCGCCGGGTTGCCCCTGACATCCTGTTGTTTGCCAATCTCGGCGCCGTCCAACTCAACTACGGCTACACGGTGGACGAATGTCGGCGGGCAGTGGAAATGATCGAGGCCGACGCCCTATTACCTCCATTTCAATGCCCTTCAAGAAGCCCTTCAGCCTGAAGGGGATTCCGACTTTCGAGGGCCTGCTACCCAAGATCGAAACCGTCTGTCGGGGCCTGGAGGTCCCGGTTCTGGCCAAGGAGGTCGGATGGGGGATATCGGGACGTATCGCCCGCAGATTGGTGGGCGCCGGCGTGGCGGGCATTGACGTGGCCGGTGCCGGGGGCACATCCTGGTCTCAGGTTGAGATGTACCGTGCCCAGAACGATCGGCAAGCAAAGCTTGCCGGGGCCTTCATCGATTGGGGAATTCCCACGGCAACCGCCGTGCGGCAGGTCCACGCCGAACTTCCGGAGATACCCTTGATTGCTTCCGGGGGAATCCGGAGCGGCATCGACATGGCCAAGTGTTTCGCCCTGGGAGCGGATTTGGCGGGGATGGCCAGCCCCTTTCTCAAAGCCGCCGACAAATCGGATGAGGCGCTCCTGGCCGTCATCCAGGACACGCGGTTCGAAATCCGCGCCTGCATGTTCGCGACTGGCTCCCGCCAACCTGGCGGCCCTCCGCGACGCTCCGCTCATCGACCCGGCATGACGTCTTTCGACCCCTCGGAGGGCGCTCGTCCCGAGATGCTCCGGGCCATCGAAGCCGACCTTCAAGAGGTCACATCCACCCTTAACCAATCCACTTACTACAAAGGTTTCTTCGATCGGATCGCCTACCATTTCGGTTGGGGGGGATCATCGCCGGAAGGCTCTGGCAAACGGATCCGGCCTCTGTTGTGCTTGCTGTCCTGTCAGGCCTCGGGCGGTGATTGGCGCGTCCGCGCTCCCTGCTGCCAGCGGGCTGGAACTGATTCACAATTTCTCGCTCATCCACGACGACATTGAAGACAACAGCGCCACCCGACGTGGCCGCCCAACCCTTTGGAAGGCCTGGAATCTTCCCCAGGCGCTGAACGCTGGAGATGCCCTGCTCATTCTCAGCCACCTCACCAGCCAGCGTCTGACATCCGCCGGCATCGGGCCAGAGCTCGCCTTGAAGGTGCAAACGACCATCGACGAAGGCTGCCTGCGCGTGACGCTGGGTCAGCATCTGGACTTGGACTTCGAGGCACGCCAAGAGATTAGCGAAGAAGATTATCTGGAGATGATCCAGGGCAAGACGGCATCTTTGATCGCGGCATCCTGTGCAGCGGGGGCGATGGTCGGCGGTGCTGCTCCTGATGTCGTAGCCCATTTCCGAAGTTCGGACATCACATGGGCATGGCTTTTCAAATTCTGGACGATATCTTGGGGATTTGGGGGGCTACCGGAGATCACCGGCAAACCCGCCGGCGACGACCTTCGCTTCCACAAGAAGTCCTTACCCGTGGTTTACGGCCTGGCCCATTGCGAGGCCTTCATGAAGCTGTGGTCTCTCCCGCAGCCTTCAACAAGTGACATCGATCAGATGAAGGCAGACCTTGAGGCTTGCGGCGCCCTTGACCACGCCCAATCGACCGCCGGTCAGCACACAGACCTTGCCTTAGAACACTTGGACGACGCCCGCCCGGCGGCCCCCGCAGCGCAAGCTCTCAAAGATTTGGCCAATCGCCTCCTGACGCGCAGCCGCTGAACCCGCACCTACGCAAGGCGAAAGGTGATTGCAAGCCCTAACTGGCCCTTCGCTCCATTGCGTAGGCAAGACGCCATGCTATAATCACGCAACCAAGGGATCGGAGCTTATGCGCCGTCAGACTCGCGCGTTAAATACCGACGAAACCAGTAAATTCGGCCAGATTCAGCCAGGAGTAACCCTCCAGGACCGTTACTTGGTGCTGGGCGTCCTGGGAACTGGCGGCATGGGCTCGGTATACAAGGGCCGAGATTTGCACTTTCCGAATGTAACGAAGCTGGTAGCCGTCAAAGAAATGATCAATATGGCCACCGATCCGACCATGCAAGAGATGGTCATCCGCAACTTCGAACGGGAGGCCGACCTACTGGCCACGCTTTCCCATCCAGCGATCCCTCGAATTTATGACTACTTCACTCAGGAAAGCAGCTCCTACCTGGTGATGGAGTTCATCGAGGGCAAAGATCTGGAAGCCATCCTGCATGAGACCGACGAGTTCCTCTCGGAAGAGCAGGTCGTCGCTTGGTCGATCGAGCTCCTGGATGTGCTGACCTATCTCCATAATCACAAACCTCAACCGGTTGTCTTCCGTGACATGAAGCCCTCCAACGTGATGGTGGACCATCACGGCCACATACGTCTCATCGACTTCGGCATCGCCAGGGTCTTCCAGCCGGGCGAGAAGGGCACGATGATCGGCACCGAGGGATACTCGCCGCCGGAGCAGTACCGCGGCGAGGCGTCACCGGTAGGCGATATCTACGCACTGGGGGCGACGCTGCACCATCTGCTCACCCGGCGGGACCCCCGATCGGAGCCTCCGTTCTCATTCGCCGAACGTTCGATCCGCGATATCAACGCCAGCGTCTCTCCTGAGCTGGAGGCCGTGGTAAACGGTGCGCTGGCGTATGACCCCAAGGATCGCTACCAGACCGCCGAGTCGATGCGCAATGCCTTGATCACTGCGGCCAAGCAGACCGGCATGCTTCCCGCCCGAACATCGGCCGCCTTGAAGCCTCGAAATGAGATCGAGGCATTGTGGACGTTCGAGTGCGAGGACGAGATTCGCGGCACACCGGTCAACCACAAGGGCAAACTCTTCGTCGGCTGCTACGACAATAACCTGTACGCCCTCGACGGCAAGACCGGCAAGTTTCTTTGGAAATTCGCCACCGAAGGCGGCATCCCGACCACTCCCCTGGTCTACGACGATGGCTTGTATGTGGCCTCGGAAGATCATCGGCTGTACGCTCTGAGCCCGGACACCGGGCAGATGTTGTGGACGTACGCCTCCGAAGGTCCCATCCGAGGCTCTCCGGCAGCCTCGCAGGGCCACATCTTCTTCGGCTCAGATGATCGCTATCTTGCATGTCGTCAGCAGCACGACTGGCCGACGTGCGTGGCGGGTTGAGGCTGCGGCTGCAGTTCGGTCCAAACCCCTGGTTCATGAAGAACGGATCTACTTTGGCAGTGAAAGCGGAGACTTCTACTGCGTCGATTTCCGGGGCGAGGTCAAGTGGCGCTTCCGTGCCAAGCGTGCCGTCACCGGCTCGGCCGTGATGGCAGATTCCCTGCTCTACTTCGGATCGATGGATTGGACCCTTTATGCGGTGGAAGTCGATGGCGGATGGCAGGTCTGGCGCTTCAGAATGGGTGGGCCGTCTATCTCTACTCCGGTCATCGAAGAGGGCAAGATCTTCACTGGGGCTGCCGACGGCAACATCTACGCAATTGATGCCAGGAGCAGCCGGGAGTCACTGGCGATTCGAGACGGAACACCAGGTTACCGGGTCTCCGATCGTCCATGAAGACTCGCTGTTTTGCGGGTCCGTCGACGGCGCCATGTACTGCCTGGATTATCCGCTCAGGGCGGCAGCGCTGGAAGTACACGACCGGGGGCCCGATCACCGGCACGCCCGGTGATCGTCGAGAACACGCTGTATTTTGGCTCGACCGACCATCGGGTCTATGCTCTTCTGACCTGAATTGGTCCCTTATTGAAAGCAGGTAGCGATCGGGATGAGTTTCCTGAAACGCTTTTTTGACCGGCTGGTGGGACGGCCGAGCTCTGAGCTGCCGATAGCGAGTCCCGCGAAGACGCCAAGACGGCGCCGCTCAATCCAGCACTCGTGGATGCGGTTAAGCCGGAAGATCCCCGTTCGCCACCTCACCTATGGTGCAGCGCAGTCAAGGGGCATGGAGCGGGATCACAACGAGGATGCGCTGTTTGTTCTGGCTGGGCATGTGGACGGCCAGGAGGCCATGCCGGACTTCGGGCTGTTCATGGTGGCTGACGGCATGGGTGGACATCGGTCGGGTGAAGTCGCAAGCGCCATCTCGATTCGTACGGTTGCTAGGCATCTGACATCCGATACGATCTTGCATCTGTTCGATGCGGATGGCCGAGCCGAGGATCGTTCCCTGCACGAGATGATCCGGGCCGCCCTCGAGGATGCCAATCAGTCGGTAGTCAATGAGGTGCCGGGGGGCGGCACGACCCTGACGGCGGTCGTGTTACTAGGAGAGCAACTCACCATCGGGCACGTGGGAGACAGCCGGGCCTACGTGATAGATGGCAACGGTTCACAGGTGATCACGCGCGACCACTCCTTGGTTGAAAGGCTGCGCGAGTTGGGTCAGCTGACCTCCGATGAGGCGGCGACCCACCCCCAACGCAACGTGCTCTACCGGGCTATTGGCCAGGGGGCCAATTTGGAAGTGGATGTCGTGTCTCATCCGGTTCCCCACGGCGGATATGTCCTGCTTTGCTCCGACGGGCTGTGGGGGGTTATTACCGATGAGGCGATTCAGCGCATCATCGGCACAGCACCCAGTCCGCAACTCGCCTGCGATGAACTCGTCCGTGCCGCCAACGCGGCAGGGGGGCCGGATAACATCACCGCGCTCCTGATCTACTTCCCACCTGAATAATCGGGAGACGGCCTTTGGCGGGTAGGAAGAACTACTATTCCCTGCTCGGAATTCCCAGGAATGCCTCAACCGATCAGTTGCGTCGCGCCTATCGGCAGGCCGCCCTTCGGCTCCATCCCGATCGCAATGAGCAACCGGGGGACACCGAGGTTTTCCTCGAAATCAGCCAGGCATATGAGACCCTGATCGACGGTGAAGCCCGCCGCGCCTATGACGAAGAGCTTGCCGCGGAAGAGCTGGAACAGGCGGCGCAGTCGCCTTTTACGGCACGCGTTCTTCACAGCCGGAGGGCTCTTCTCCAACTGCCCGAACCTCAGGTTCACTACTTGCTGCTGGATATCCAACCAAAACGCGCGGTGGGTCATGTCCGACCACCGGTCAACCTGTCCATCGTCATAGATCGCTCCACTTCCATGCGCGGACAGCGCCTCGACCATGTCCGCTCGGCGACGCATGAGATTCTCAAGTCGCTCCAAAATCACGACCGAGCATCGGTCACAGCCTTCAGCGATCGAGCTGAGTTGATCGTCTCCCCGGACCAGGCCAGTGACCTCGGCGTTGCCAGGGCGCGGCTGAGCTTGCTGCAGGCCGACGGCGGAACGGAGATCCTACAGGGGCTCCAGTTGGGTCTCGAGCAGCTTGAGCTCAATTTCACCAAGGAAGGGGTCAACCATCTCATCCTGCTTACCGACGGCCGCACCTACGGCGACGAAGCACAGTGTCTTGACCTGGCCAGCATTGTGGCTGAGCGCGGGATTTCCATCAATGGCGTGGGCATCGGATCAGACTGGAGTGACCGCTTCCTCGACGACCTCGCCGGCCGCACCGGCGGCCATGTCGTCTTCCTCGACACCCCGAGGGCGGTCACCGGATTACTGGAGGGCATCTTCGATTCCCTCAGCAAGGTCATCGCCAGCCGCGTCCGTCTCGAAGGCAGCCTATCGCAGTATGTCGACCTTCGATCCGCCTACCGTCTCCGCCCTGAGCCAATGGTGTTGTCGGACAGCCTGCCTCTCAAGCTGGGGAATCTGCCGGCCGACGAGATTATCCGCGTTCTGCTCGAAGTCGTCATCCATCCCATCGGCGACCAGGAAATGCTGACTCTGGCCCACTTCGATGTGGCCGGCGACCTCCTGGCGCTGGGTGGCGAAACGCATATTCTGCCCTCCTGGTCGAACACGCGGTATCCGACCCAGCCGGACTCGCAGCCGCCGCCGCAGGAAATCGTCGAAGCCCTTTCATCGATCGCGCTTTACAAGATGCAGGACATGGCCAGGCATGAGGCCGAGCTTGGCCACGCCAGCCACGCCGCCCAGCGATTGGAAAATCTGGCGACGCACCTGTTGGCAAACGGGCAGCGCGATCTTGCCAAAGCAGCCCTGAACGAAGCCGAGAACCTGGCCAACGCCCGACGCTTCTCAACCGAAGGTGAGAAGATACTCAAATACGGAACCCGGGCGCTACTGCTCCCTGCTCAGGCTGAGTCGGCGAGTACAAACGATGATTGAGTGTCCGAACTGCAAGCACCAGGAATTCGTGGGCACCTTGTATTGCACCGAGTGCGGCAGCCGGTTGGTCCACGTCTCGCCGATGCCCACAGTCAGCATCCCTGCTGATCGACTGGCGGACGAAGCCAACGCTACCAAGCCCTCCCCGCCCGAACCCGAATTGGCCTCGGGGGCGATGATGGGCCTGCGGATTTTGTCGTCCGGGGAGATCCTCTCCCTGGTAGGGCGGGAGAATTTCACCCTGGGCCGCTCCGTCGAGGGTCAGGCCGTCATCCCCGATGTCGACCTGGCGACGCGCGAAGCTTATGATATGGGTGTGTCGCGCTCTGCATGCTGAGATACGGATGCTGGAGAACGGGATCTTTCTGGCCGACCTCGACAGCGTCAACGGCACGATGGTCAACGGCCGCAAACTTGAACCGCAGTCCCCCTCCCCTCTGCGTCACGGAGACATCCTTCAGTTGGGGAGGATGCGCTTACAACTGATCACCCGCCGAAAAAGCTAGGTAGCTGAGGAGTCAGATGTCGATCACAGTCTTGATCCACGTTTCGAACGAAGACCCCGTCGTCGGGGAGATCGACGAGTTGCCAGCGCCGACCGATAACACAGTCACGGTCAACAACCCCCGAAGAAGGGATGGCAAGGATCTTCCCTACCTAGAGGGAAACGTAGTGACCGTGATCTGGCCCCTCCACCGCATCAACTTCATCGAGATGCTCCCCACCCACGAAGACGAGAAGCTGATCGGTTTCGTGCGCGAATAGCATGTCGTCCAACGAGCCGCGCCGAAGACGGATCCTTGTGGTCGACGATGAGCCGCGGATGATCCGCTTCATCCGCCTCAACCTCGAACACGATGGTTACGACGTCTTCGAGGCCAGCAGCGGCGAAGAAGCCCTGGAGAAGCTTCGGGATCACATTCCGAATTTGGTGATCCTCGACGTGATGATGCCCGGCGCCGACGGCTTCGAGACTCTTCGGATGCTGCGAGAGATTTCCACCGTACCGGTGATCATGCTGACAGCCAAAGGCGACGTCGAAGACCGTGTCAGGGGGCTTGAACTCGGAGCCGATGACTACATCGCCAAACCCTTCGATCCGGCGGAACTCGTCAGCCGGGTCGGCGCTGTGCTGCGGCGGACAGAGATGCAGGGTGAACCGGCCCACGACGTTATCACCGTCGATGATCGTTTGAAGATCGACTTCGACCGCCGTGAGGTCTTCGTCGACGGAGAGCTCACCAAGCTCCGCCCGACGGAATTTCGGCTGCTCTATCACCTGGTTAAGAACGCCGGGTGGGTCGTACCCCATGATCAGCTCCTGGCCAAGGTCTGGGGCTACGAGTACCGGGACGAGACTCACTATTTGAGGCTGTACATCAACTACCTTCGCCAGAAGCTCGAGAAGGACCCTTCCCATCCCGAATACATCCTCACCGAGCGGGGCGTAGGCTATCGCTTCGTTGACTTTCGCAAAGGGCGATCCGACGATGCGGCGTAGGCACGGGAGAGCGGAGTGACACGACGACTCAACATCCTGGTGACGGGACCTTACGGTGCCGGGAAGACTCAATTCATCAAGACGATCTCAGAAATCCCGGTCGTATCCACCGAACAGACCATCACGGATTGGCTGGAGTCTCACGAGAAGTCACTGACCACAGTGGCGATGGACTATGGCCGTTTGACGATCGGTAAGGATGTGCTCCATTTACGGGGGACGCCAGGGCAAGAGCGTTTCCACTTCATGCGTGAGCTGCTGGCGCGCGAAGTGCACGGGTTCGTGCTCATGGTGGACTCCACCAACCCAGCTCATCTACCACAGGCAGTTGAGTTGATGGACGCGCTTGAGCATCTCAGGGGTCTGCCGCACGTCGTGGCTGCCAACAAGCAAGATCTACAGAACGCCGTCAGCCTGGATGAGGTGCGCACAGGTCTCAAACTTCAGGAATCTGATCTTGTCTTGCCCTGCATCAGCACGCGCAAATCAAGTGTCCGGCAGGTGCTGATTCAACTGCTCGATAGGATTGAGTAGTCCTCCTTCACACCCGTGCCATGCTCCACCCCTATCTCCCTCCGATCACCCAGAACCCGCCACGAGCGGGGGCGCCATTATTGAGGTTTGTGATACAGCTTGAAAGACCCTTCTTCGGTTCCGGTGGTCGTCATATTGACCGACGTCTGCCATTCCTTCTGAGCAAACAGTTCCCCGCCTCGCACGGCCCATCCTGTTGTCGTGAAAGTCATGCCACTCCCTGAGCCTGCCTTCCTCACCCCCTGGCTGGGTTTGCCCAGATGAACCGGGCAGATTCGAGGTGCCTGGCAAGCCGGGGATATTGGGGATTCCCGCCCCGCCAAGCAGGCTCCCAAGATCGGGAACCGTAGGCGCAGGTCCAGATCCAGATGTGCCACTCATTTCATCCATGTGCAGGGCTTCAAAGGCCAACGTCCACATCGGACTGGGCGGCACCGTCACGGGCTGGGCCCCAGGGCACGTGACCTTGGCCAACTCGCTAGTCTTGCCAGGATCATAGGTGAGATGGATGGCGGTGACGTGGCCGTACGGCCGTCCGTCAGAGGGGGGAGCGTCTTCCCAGGTCAGAGACTTCACCTGGAATGTGCCACCCCCCGTGATCCCATCGGCGGAGCAAAGGTTGGGCTTGAATTCGTAGTCGGTGTTGTCAAGGCTGGCCGTCCCCTTGAGACCGTTGACCAGACGACCGTAGGAGTCGAGCTCGATCGCCGACGTGTCAAGCTCGATCTGGACCGTCAATTCCACGGACGACGTGAACGATCCATCGCCCGTCCCCATTTTGGCAGTCGAATTAAACTGGAGTTCAAATGTCAAACACTTCCTGGCCAGGTCCCAGGCATGGGCTTCTACCTGGTCCAAGGAGGAGGCCGCCCCACCGGTATTTTGATCTGACCCATGCATGCCCAAAAGCTCGCCTTGTCGCATCAGGCCGAGGATGGCGGGAATAATTCGGTGGATAATGTGCTGATCCCGGCAAAGCTCATATTCCTCCTGAATGCAGACACCGGCGACTTTTGGAAGCAGATCCCCAATGTTCACATCCAGCGAGTGGGCAAATCCAAAGAGCTCGCTTTGGCGTTCGAATCCAGTGATTGTGTCGAGTGCCAACCGCCCGGCGGCGCAGCTTTCTCCGGCAGCTGCCACTCGCGGGTCAAGCACATATTGCTTCCAAGTCTTGAAGTACCAATCGAAGAAAGCGCTGAGATCGCTCTGGATATCCCTTCCCTGCCTTGCGGCCTGTTGATAGGCAAGCAACTCGGCGTCGGCAAGACTGCTCAAACGGGTCTCAACATCTCCCCCCAGCCGCTGCCGCCATGGCTCGGTGTCCGCGAGCAGTCCCTTTGTTGCCCCGGCAGATGAAAAATGGTCCAATTTGAGAAGTCAATGCGTCGGAGTTAGGGTCGACCAACGGCATGTACAAGTCGTGGTCTGGGCCGGAAGCCCCGACGGGGACGATCTGATCTACCGCCGCGTTGTCTGCCGGCTGTATCGTGAGGTTGACGTACGAGTAGAACATCTGCCCATCCGGCTCCAACTGGACAGCCCCGATCAGACCTTCGTTCTTCCAGGGGATCCCATCCATGGATGTGATCGGCACCAGCCCGATCTCGACATCTTCAACCAGCGCTTTTGCTGGGATTTCGAGCGTGTACCTTGTTCCGTCTGCGCCGGTGGCGGCGAGGGTCCCACCCTCCGGCCCGATGATCGCAGATGACGCGTGCGATTGATCCAGAGTCAGAGATACTGGGATCGGCTTGGTGTCAGGATTCACAGCTTCTGAGGCGTCCAGTTTGGTACCCTGAGGGTTCAGGGTTGAGAAATTGCAGGCGATGCCGACGGCTGAAACACAACCTAGCGCAACTAGTACCACCCACAGAGCACGACCAGTAGTCCGCGACATTTGTAAGCACAATCCTCCCGCCGCCGGCGGCTGTTGACGATTGCACAACCCAAGTTTTCGACTTGTTCCAGATTAGTGACGAGGTCTTACGCGAGGACGGTCGAGAGTGTACGCCCGGGGTGGGACGCCTGTCAAGGGGCGAGAATTCCTTTGTTCTTTCATCGGACCGACTGGCTTGCTCGCCGAGCTCAGAGCGCAGAAGAATGTTGGGCGGCCGAAGCCGCTCGCCCGCCTAAGAGGCGGGTTCGTGCTCCCCGCATGGACACAGCTCCCGCAGGTACTCCCAGCGATAGATCCCGTAGCGATGGCCGTCCATCCATTTGAGGTTGATGGCGTAATTTCCCACCATCTCAGCTTCCGCCAACTCGGTCGCCTTGCTGGACACGAGAGGGATCTCGAGCATCTCCGGAGATCCTGGTCCACCCATGTTCTCATGGCCCCCTTTGCATGCCGCACATGGGCAAGCCGCCCTCAAACCCGCAAGCGGATACTCGCTGTGGTGTCCGTCCTCCCAATCGACGATCAGCAGGCCGCGTTTCTTCGAGACCTGTAGGTTCTTGGGTCGAAATGTCATTCGAGCCGGCTCCCTTTCCAGACAAACCTGGCGCTACGGAGACTGCAGGGGGCGCAGGTAGTTGGCGACAGCCCACCCCTTGCGTGTTTCATCATAAGGGTTGACAACGAACCACCATGTGTAATCATCAGCGTCTACTGGACCGTCCTGGACACGGAACACCTCATTGTCTCCTGCCAGTCCGATGATCGATCCGGCCAAAGATGGGTCGGATCGGAGTCTGAGCCCATCGCCACTCGTGCCGCTGATCTCGACGAGATCACCCTGACGAAATCCCCCGGCAGAGATCGGTGGTGGAACGGCCGTGGCTGTTGGTGGGAGAGGCGTGGGCGAAGGCAGCGCCGTGGGCGGGACAGGCGTGTCTGTGGGAGCCAGCACGACAGTCAGCACAGGGGTGGGGATGCGCTGATCCTGGGGGCCCACCAACCAGGGGATCCCGATGAGAAACATGCCCAGGACAAACGTCCCGAGCAAGCCCCCGCCCACAATCCAGGCACATCCTAACCCGGAGCTCATCCAGCGCTTGCGCAACGACGGTCTCATTCGAAGCCGCCCGGGGGTTCTTCCTGCTCATCGCTGAACAAGTCCGGCCACCCGCCCTGCGGGACCAAGACGCGCACAACTCGACGGCGGACGGCAAATCGTATCTGATTGGGTTCAGCGTGCGGCTCACCGTCGAGCTGCATCGGCAGGGGCTGATCCGCCGTGAAGACGGCTCGGTCGGCTTTGAAGTGGATCACGTTAGGATCGTCCACATGCTGACCAAGCAGGATTTCCACCACCCAACCCACGACATCTCGCACAGAGCTGCCTTTGAGGAGCCAGAATTCGAGCAGCCCATCATCGACCTTCGCCTCCGGTGACAGTTCCAACAAGCCGCCAGCATACGCGCGGATGTTGCTCACCACCGCCACCACGAAACGGCCATTCCAGCGTTGGTTCAGGGCCTCGACCTGAAGATCGATGCCCGACCAGCCCATCGCTTCCCAGACGGTCAGAATTGTGTGCTGCGCCACCACGAAAGCCCGCGACCAGGGCTGGCGCAGGCCGATGCTGTTGACGACTTTCCCGTCCAGCCCCATGCCCGCCCACAAAAGGAATGATCGCCCATTGCAGACCCCCAGGTCCACCTCACGGATGGTGCCCGTGACCAATCTCCGGGCCGCCTCGTCCAGGGCCAAAGGGGTTGCCCAGTTCAGGCGCGGCAGCCCGAGCTCCTGGGCCCAGACATTGGCTGTTCCTGACGGCAGCACGCCCAGGGCCGTCTTCGAGCCCGCCAGGGCGTCGGCGACCAACCCAACCGTGCCATCCCCCCCGGCTACGAACACCGCCTCCAACCCCCTCGCGGCAGCCTCGACAGCATGCGCCCGCAAGTGCTCGGGGTCGTGCCCCGCCATGACGTCGACCGACCACCCGGCCTCGGCGAAGATGCGCATCGCCCCTGGGAGCAAGGGACCCGCAGGGAACCGGCCGGCGTCCGGATTGTAAATCAGCCAGGCGCGCCTGTGCTTTTCAGCCACCGGGAGAGATTATAAGCCGAAAGCCGGAGGCGACCGGCCGGCTCTGGCCCCGCCCGACCGATGAAGGCGGGTCCGATTTGTGACGATCTTCACAAGCCCCCGCAGGGGGATGGTTGCATTGCCGGCAACTCCTTCCAGAAGTAGAATGATGGGGTGATGGAACCTTCCGGCACCCCTTCCTCCTGAGCTGTTGGCGAATCGTTACGAAATCCTAAAGAG
Organism: uncultured Chloroflexia bacterium; assembly: GCA_963727915.1. Lineage (GTDB taxonomy): Bacteria > Chloroflexota > Anaerolineae > Anaerolineales > E44-bin32 > CAWAND01. The sequence goes on from CAVSID010000002.1 coordinate 390,288, forward strand.
CCTGGGAACGGGCGGGATGGCGCACGTCCTGCTGGCGAAGGATCTCAATCTCCAGCGGCAAGTTGCGATCAAGATCTTCCGCGAGGATCTGATCGAAGACCCCGCCTTCCGAGTTCGTTTCCTCCAAGAAGCGCGTGCCGCAGCTAACTTGGTCCACCCCAACATCGTCACCGTCTTCGATTTCGGCCACGACGCCGACCGCTACTTCATCGTCATGGAGTATGTCGAAGGCACCGAACTCAAGACGCTCATGCGCAGACGAGGGCCCCTCCCGGTCGATCAAGCCGTGGACTTGATGATCCAGATCTGCGCCGGCGTTGGCTATGCGCACCGGGCAGGGCTTGTGCACTGTGACCTCAAGCCGCAAAACATCCTGGTCACCGCTGACGGACGCGCCAAGATCACAGATTTCGGAATCGCCCGGGCCTTGGCGGCCATCGACGCCGACGAGCACACGGACATCGTCTGGGGCAGCCCCCAGTACTTCGCGCCCGAACAGGCCGCAGGTCAGGCGCCCTCCCCTGCCACCGACGTCTACGCCTTGGGGGTCATCTTGTACGAGATGTTGGCAGGTGAACTGCCGTTCGAGGCAGCCGATCCGACCCTGCTGGCTGAGCTACACCAAGTGGCGCCTCCCCCAGCCTGCGCGCCCGCAATCCCGCCGTGCCGGCCGCGGTCGAACAGATCGTGCTCAAAGTCCTGGCAAAGGAGCCTGCCGCACGCTACCGGACTGCCGACCAGCTCGGACGGGTCCTGGAGACCTTCGCTGTCCGACACGAGGCCGAGTCACCCGTAATCAATCTCCCCGAGCCGGTTGAGCATCCGGCCCACGCAATGACCACACCCATGCCAACCGGCGCCTCGCCACAGATCGATTGGCTGGGCGTTGGCCTTGGCCTGCTCGCCTTCTTGGCTGTGGGCGGATTGATCCCGCTCTGGCTCTTTGCCTGCCTGCTTTATCCCAGCTGCCCAATCTCCATCCCTTGACCCCTCTGTCTGGCCGGTACCGGAGCGCTAGGGTATAATGCCAGCGCTCCAGTCACTCGTGCCCTGAGTGACGGTGATGGTACGAGGGAGGAACACGTGAATTCAGCCCGCGGACGCAATTCGCTGGTTTTGCTCATCCTGGTCATGATCATCGTTGTGCTGGTCTTCAACTTCCGTGCCAACACACCGCAACCCCCCCAAGTGTCGCTCAACGACGTGGCCCAGAAGGTGATGAACGGCCAGGTGGACAAGATTGTCGTCGACGGCGACAACCTGGATGTCAGCCTGGCGGACGGCACCAAGGCCATCTCGCGGAAAGAGCCCACCAGCACGATGGTCGATCAGCTGGTCGCCCTGGGCGTGACGCCGGCCGAGCTGTCCAGCAGCCAACTCCAGATCGAGATCAAACAGCCGAGCGATTGGAACACCATCATCAGCTCTGGCGACCTACATCCTGCCGGCGGTGCTGGTGGTTGGCTTGATCTGGCTCATGCTACGCCAGGCTCAAGGCAGCGAACAACCAAGCCCTGTCATTCGGAAAGAGCCGGGCGCGCATGTTCTCCGGGGATCAACCAACGGTCACTTTCGAAGACGTGGCCGGCGTTGAGGAGGCCAAGGAAGAGCTCCAGGAGGTGGTTGAGTTCCTGAAGGAACCCGAGAAGTTCATTGCCTTGGGTGCCAGGATCCCCAAAGGCGTGCTGCTCATCGGCCACCCCGGCACTGGCAAGACGCTGCTCGCCAAGGCCGTCTCCGGCGAGGCAGGCGTGCCATTCTTCTCAATCTCCGGCTCGGAATTCGTCGAGATGTTCGTCGGCGTTGGCGCCAGCCGGGTCCGCGACCTGTTCGAACAAGCCAAACGCCACTCACCCTGCATCGTTTTCGTCGACGAAATCGACGCCGTCGGACGGCAGCGCGGGCGCGGGGCTCGGCGGCAGCCACGACGAACGCGAGCAGACGCTCAATCAGATGCTGGTCGAGATGGACGGGTTCGACACAGACACCAACGTCATCATCATGGCCGCCACCAACCGGCCCGACGTTCTCGATCCGGCCCTGCTTCGCCCCGGCCGCTTCGATCGGCGAGTTGTGCTGGATCGGCCCGACTTCCGCGGCCGAGAAGCCATTCTCAAGGTTCACGTCAAGGGCAAGCCGCTTGAGGCGGAGGTCGACCTATCGATCATCGCCAAGGCGACGCCCGGATTCGTCGGCGCCGATATCGAGAATCTTGTCAACGAGGCCGCCATCCTGGCAGCTCGGCGGGACAAGCGAACCATCGGCCAAGATGAGTTCCAAGAGGCCATCGAACGCGTCATCGCCGGTCCTGAGCGCAAGAGCCGGATTATCAGCGAAGAAGAGAAGCGCATCGTTGCCTATCACGAAGCCGGCCACGCCGTTGTCGGCCATGTCCTTCCGGAGGCCGACCCCGTGCATAAAGTCACGATTGTCGCCCGCGGCATGATGGGCGGCTTCACCATGTCCCTGCCTGAAGAAGACCGCACGCTGATGGCCCGAAATAAGATGAAGGCGGATTTGGCTTTCATGCTCGGCGGCCGCGCCGCCGAGGAGATCGTTTTCGACGACATCACTTCCGGTGCTTCAAATGACTTGGAGCGCGTCTCCAAGGTCGCCCGGTCGATGGTCATGCGGCTGGGAATGAGCGAGCACCTCGGCCCGATGGTTTATGGGCAGAAGGAAGAGCTCATCTTCCTCGGCCGGGAAATTTCGGAGCAGCGAGATTATTCGGAGACGGTCGCCGAGCGAATTGACACTGAGGTCAGGGATCTGGTCAACTCGGCCTACGAACGCGCCAAGATGATCCTCAAGGAGTACCGTCCCCAGCTAGACGCCGTCGCCAACCGGCTGATCGAGGTCGAGACGATCGACCGCAGTGAATTCGAGGAGTTATTCAAACAGGCCGAGGTCGCACCCAAGACAGGCGGTACGCCGGTCCCGGCCGAAGCTTGATGGCGTTCGAGCACTCGGAACCTGAAACCACCAAAGAGGCCTCGCTTGCAGCGAGGCCTCTTTGATTTTGTTTTCCGACATTAGCGATCGGCTAGCCTTGTTCGGCCTCCGATGGCGTATGCTGGGCCACATGCTGGCTCACCAGCTCGCGCCGCAGGACCTTACCCACCGTGGTCTTGGGGAGCTCGGTCCGGAACTCGATCTCCGTCGGGCACCTTGAACGGAGCTAGCGACTGCTTGCACCACGCTTTGAGTTCGTCTTCAGTGACTTCAACTCCCTCTGCGGGCACAACCCAAGCCTTGACCGTTTCACCTCGGTAGGGATCGGGCACGCCTGCCACGCCCACTTCCATGACCTTGGGGTGATCGGCGAGCACCTCCTCTACCTCTCTCGGCCAGACCTGATAGCCACCGGGCTTGATCAGCTCCTTCTTGCGGTCGACGATATAGAAGTAGCCATCTTCATCCATTTTGGCGATGTCGCCCGTATACAGCCAACCATCGCGCAGCGTATTGCTGGTCTCAGTGGGCATGTTGTGGTAGCCGACCATCACGTTGGGGCTGCGGATCACCAACTCGCCTTCCTCTCCAGGAGGAAGCACAGTGGTTTCGTCTTCCAGGGAGACAATTCGGCATTCCACATCGGGAAAGGGGAGCCCGATCGAGCCCGTCCGGTTTTCGCCGTCGATGGGATTGCAGTGGGTGGCCGTGGGCGCCTCAGACAGCCCATAGCCTTCACACACTTTGCCCCCCGTGAGCTCTTCGAAGCGCTCTTTTGTCTCTCTCATGAGGGGCGCCGAACCAGAAATGCAGGCCCGGATGGAACTCATGTCGTACTTCCCAGCCACCACACCCGGATGGTGGTTGATGGCGTTGTAGAGCGTGGGCACTGCAGGGAAGTTGGTGGGCTTGTAGGTCACGATGTTCTTAAGCAGGTCGTTCAGATCGCGGGGATTGGGAACCATGACCATCGACAACGCGGCTTTGACGGCGAATGTCATCCCGGCTACCATGCCATAGACGTGGTAAAGCGGAATGGCCATCAGCAAGACCTCGCCGCCTTCCGGGAACCAGGCATTCATCTGAAGGGTATTGGCGACCAGATTCCGGTGGAGTGCCACTGCCGCTTTGGAGAGGCCCGTCGTGCCTCCGCTGTATTGAAACAGGGCCACGCTGTCCGCCGTGACATCCGCCTGGGGCATCGGAGCACCCTTGTGCGAGGCAAGCACATCCTGGAGCCACAGGTCATCTGCGCCCAACTCAACCCTGTGCCCTTCCTTCTTCTCTTTGAAGAGCGTGAACAGCAGCTTCGTCATGCCAGGGAGGTATTCCTTGACACTGGTCACAATGCAGTGGCGAAGCTTGGTTCCCCCCGGGCTGCGTTCACCTTGGGGTAGAAACTGCTCATAACGAACATGATCTCCACCCCACTGTCCTTCATCTGATGTTCAAGTTCGTGAGGTGTATACAGAGGATTGAAGGCGGTGACGACCCCCCCAGCTTTCAAAATGGCGTAGAAGGCCAGGACAAACTGGGGGATGTTGGGCATGAAGATGCCAACCGGTTGTCCCTTCACAACGCCGAGATCGACCAGCCCCGCCGCCAGCTCGTCGGTCAGCCTGTCCATCTCCGCGTAGCTGATGGACCCGCCTTTAAAGAGCGTGCAAGCCTTGTCCGGGTGGGACTCGGCGGAGTCTTGTAGGTCCCTGAAAAGCGGGATTTCGGGATAGTCCAGATGCTTAGGAACGTGCAAGTCGTAGTGCTCAAGCCAAGGATACGAATCCATCTTGAACGCCTCCCTGTCAGATCGCCTGCTCGAGCACAGCCACTGTGTACCGTCTTTATACACCGGATCGGTTTCCGGACCAAGGCGCGATGATATAATCCAGCCGACCATAAGACGCCTGCCCCCGGGGCTTCTGGCCGCGCACATTGCGTGCGCCAGAGAGCCCAGCTGCGGGCCGGCCGACCCACTCCGACGAGCGGCACACCCAGGAGGACATCCAACTTGAGCAGCCCAACCATACCAGGCCCGAAGGCGAAAGCCCTGGTCGAACGAGACCGACAGGTCGTATCACCATCCTACCCCCGAGCCTACCCGTTCGTGATGGACCACGGGCTTGGGTCGGAGGTCTGGGATGTCGACGGCAACCGCTACATAGACTTCGCAGCCGGCATCGCCGTGTGTACCACCGGGCACAGCCATCCTAACGTGGTCAAGGCCATCCAGGAACAGGCCGAGAAGTTCATCCACATCTCATCCGACTTCTACAATCCCAAGTGGATCGAGCTCTCAGAAAGGCTATCTAAGCTCGCTCCCTTCGAGGAGCCCGCCAAGGTCTTCCTCGCCAATTCCGGCACCGAAGCCGTCGAAGCCGCGATCAAACTCGCACGGCACCACACGGGCCGACAGCGGTTCATCGGTTTCTACGGGGCATTTCATGGCCGCACCATGGGTTCACTCGCCTTCACCGCCAGCAAGCCTGTCTATCGGAGCGGCTTCATGCCGTTGATGAATGGTGTCTCCCACGTACCGTTTCCCAACACCTACCGGCCCGTACTCCGGGAGAATGGCGCTGACTACGGTGAAACGGTGGTGCGGTTCATCGAGGACGTCGTTCTCCGCTATTCGGTGCCCCCCGAGGACTGCGCCGGGATCCTGGTCGAGCCGATCCAGGGTGAAGGCGGCTACGTCGTGCCCCCAGACAGTTTCTTCCCAGCACTGCGTAAGCTATGCGACAAGCATGGAATCCTGCTAATCGTCGACGAAGTCCAATCCGGCATCGGGCGAACCGGGAAGATGTGGGCCATTGAGCACTGGGGTGTTGAGCCTGATATCGTGACCAGTGCCAAGGGACTTGCATCGGGTGTCCCGGTGGGCGCCATGCTGGCGCGTGCCAGCGTGATGGATTGGCCCACGGGCGCGCATGGCAATACCTTTGGCGGCAATCCGCTGGCCTGCTCGGCGGCACTGGCCACCCTTGACTTGGTCGAGAGTGAGTTGATGGACAACGCTGCAGCCCAAGGGGAGTACATCCTTGACGCCATGGCCGAGGTCCAGGCACGCCACCCGTCGATCGGCGAAGTAAGGGGCAAAGGCCTGATGATCGGGGTGGAATTCGTCGAGGATAAGGACAGCAAGGTGCCCGCACATGATCTGCGCGAGGAGATCGTCGAAAAGGCATTCAAGACCGGCCTGATTATGCTCGGGTGTGGTGAAAGCACAATTCGCATCGCGCCCTCCACTGAATATCGGGCAGGAGCTGGTGGATGAGGGTTTGCAGATCTTCGAGAAGGCCATCACAGAGGCGGAATCAGAAGCTTCGGGCTGATGCTGCCTGATTTTCGCATTCGACAGCGCGACTATCTGCTCGAAACCACGCGCGCCCTGTCGGAGGAGCTCGACCTGCAGGAGGTCCTGGCCAGGATCGTCCGCATCTCGGCCTGAGCTGCTCGCAGGGCGCGCCAGCCTGATCGCGCTCCGCGATGAAGATCAATGGCGTATCGCAGCCGCCTACGGGATCCGCCCAGTCTTCTTGAAACGCGTACAACGGCTCCTCGACGACGTGCCCGTGCACCCCGTTTCCGCCCACAACGAAATGCCGGAAGTCAACGCCAGGCTGGAGCGCATCACCGAGAGTGCGTCCATGGGGCTCCTTTCCAGCGTTGGCTTGCCGCTGATTGCCCGAGAGGAGACAATCGGGGTCATCTTCATCTTCCGGGCCTATGCAGGCGTGTTCTCACCCCAGGACCATGACCTTCTTCAGGCCTTCGCCGCCCAGGCCGCCATTGCCGTCAACAATGCCAGGCTCTACACGACCGTCGTCGAGCAGAAGGCACACCTTGATACTGTGGTCGACTCCGCAGCCGACGGCATCGTGATTCTGGATCAGGGCCTGATCATCACCCGCTTCAACCGTGCATGTATTCGGATGACCGGGATACCGGAGATGCAGGCCATCGGCCAGCCACACAGCCGAGTTTTCCGCTTCGCCGAACCCCAGCCGCTCAAGACCCTTGAGACAGCGATCGAGGACGGCTGGCCGGCCCATGGGCAAGACAGTCTGTATGTCGAAGGCGACCTGATGCGCCCGGATGGCACGCAGAAAAGCGTGGGCATCACCTACGCCCCGGTGGTATCCGATCAGAATGATTCTTGGACCGTCGTCGCCAACGTGCGTGACATCACCCGTTTTAGAGAAGCCGAGGAGCTCAAGAGCACCTTCATTTCAGTGATCAGTCATGAACTTCGGACTCCAGTTGCCCTTATCAAGGGCTATGCCGGCACTTTGCGGCGCCAAGATGCCGAATGGGACCCGAAGGTCATGCGGGAAGGGCTGCAGGTCATCGATGAAGAGTCGGATCGGCTGGCACAGTTGATCGACGACCTGTTGGACGCTTCTCGTCTGCAGGCGGGCGCCCTGCCCCTGAACTTCAGCGAGGTCGCCTTGAATGACATGGCCGCCGGGCTCGCCGAGCGCTTCGGCGTTCAGGCGGCTGACCATCCGATCCAGCTTTCGTTTCCGAAGGATTTCCCGGTCATCCAAGGCGACGAAGCCCGACTGCTGCAGGTCCTCACCAACCTCATCTCTAATGCGGCGAAATTCTCCGAACCGGGCGGGGCCATTACGATCAGTGGCAAATCCGAAACCGAGTGGGTAACGGTTTGCGTCGAAGACAAGGGGCCGGGGATCGTGGCCGAAGATCGGCAGCGAGTTCTTTGACCGCTTCTATCGATCGCGCGCCGCCGCATCCAAAACCCCTGGCACAGGTCTGGGTTTATACTTGGCCAAGGCCGTCGTCGAAGCCCATGGCGGAGAAATCTGGGTCGACGATGAGCTTGTCGGCGGGGCCAGAATCTGCTTCTCCCTGCCCCTCGGCAACGCCCCCTCGAACAGCTGACATCCATTACGCTCACGGAAGAGTGGAGAACCATGCCTCAGACAGTCACGCAAGTACGTTGCCCAAACTGCCGCAATCCAATTCAGGCTCAGGTCCAGCAATTGATCGACGTCGAGACCGAGCCTTCGGCCAAAGGGCGCCTGCTCTCCGGCGCTTTGAACGTCGTTCGCTGTCCAATGTGCGGTTTTGAGGGACAGAATTCCCCTGCCGATCGTCTATCACGATCCGTCGAAAGAACTCCTGCTGACCTTCGTCCCCATTGAGGCAGGACTATCGAAGGACGACCAGGAACGCTCGATTGGCAGCCTGATCCAAAGGGTGCTCGAGCGCCTGCCGGCCGAAAGGCGAAAAGCCTATCTTCTGCAACCCCAGGGGGCTCTGACCTTGCAGGGGATGGTCGACCGTATCCTCGAGGCGGATGGAATCACCAAGGAGGACATCGAGAGCCAACGTCAGAAGATCAGGCTTTTCGAGCAGATCCTCAATACGCCTGATGACCAGCTTGAAGCTTTGGTGGCTGAACACGACGAAGAAATCGACGACGCCTTCGTCCAGCTGGCCAGTTTGGCTCTCCAATCGGTGGGCGACGATCGCGCCCGCGCATCTGCCAGCCAGCGGCTCGAGGCCGTGCTCGCTAAGTCTAGCTTCGGCAAACGCCTCGAGGAGCAGCAGGCCGAGCTGAGGGCCGCAGTCGAGAGCCTGCAACAACTCGGTGAAGAGCTGACTCGAGAAAAGCTCCTCGACTTGATCCTCCAGGCGCCCAATGAGGCGCGTTTGATCGCCCTGGTCAATCTGACCCGCCAAGGGCTGGACTATACTTTCTTCCAACAACTGTCCGAGCGGATCGACGCTTCCGAAGGGGACGAGAAGACCAGGTTGGAATCGGTCAGGGCACGCGTCCTCGAAATCACCCAGCAGATCGACCAGGTCCAGCAGGCGAGGGCCGCCGAATCGGCCGACCTGCTCCAGCAGCTGGCACAGGCCGATGATCTGGATCTGGCCCTCAAGGCGGCCCTCCCGAGGATCGATGAGCTTTTCCTGGCTACCCTGCAGGCCAATCTGGCGGCGGCGGAGAAGGAAGGCGACAGCCAGACCCTCGAGAAGCTAGCCACCATTCAGCAAAGGTTGGATGACATCGTCCAGCAGGCACTGCCTCCCGGACTCAAGCTCGCCCAGGAGGTGCTCAATCAAGACGACGAGGCGTCAGCCCGCAGTCTTTTGGAGAAGTCGGCCAACTCGATCGACGACCAATTCCTCAATACGCTGCTGTCGGCCGTCGGCCGGCTCGAAGAAACCGGCGATGCGGACGCCGCCGATAGGATCCGCAAACTGCACCGGCAGGCGATGAGGATTTCGATGCGCAGAAAGATACAATCTTCGGCTTCCGAGACTTCCTGACCTGGCCCCCGGCTACCACGCCATCCAATGCATCCATGCAAAAAAGCCTGCGACTAAGGGTCGCAGGCTTCCGCTTCCTACCCAGAAACCCAAGGCTATGCCGCCGGGAGCACGCCCACCTTTCGGCCAGCACGGGCGAAAACATCCATGGCGTGTTCAATCTGGTGCGACGAATGTGCTGCCGTGACGGTAGCCCGCAGGCGGGCCAGCCCTTCCGGCACCGCCGGGGAGACGACAGGCAAGACGAAAACGTTGTCACGGTGCGATTCTCTGGCTACACGAAAGGCGCTGTCGTCCGACCCGCAAAGGATGGGGACGATGGCCGTCTCTGAACGCAAGGTGTTAAAACCCCGCTCTTTCAACCCGCTGATGAACAAATGGGTGTTGTCGCGCAGGGTCTGTACCCGCCACGGTTCATCCCGGATGACATTGAACAACTCCATGGCTGCCGCAGCCTGCGCCGGCGGGAGGGCGGCCGAGAAGACATATCCCCGAGCCTGGTGACGCAGGTATTTGATCACATCTCGCTTTCCCGCCACGTACCCACCCACGCTGGGAATGGTTTTGCTCAGCGTTCCCATTTTGATATCGATCACGCCCGGCGTCCCGAAGTGTTCTTCAATGCCTCGGCCTGTCTCGCCAAGCACGCCTAACGAATGAGCTTCGTCAATCATCAGCCAGGCGCCATAGCGCTGGCAAGTCTCGGCCAAGCGGGGAAGATCGACGATGTCTCCATCCATGCTGAAGACAGCATCGGAAACCACGAGCTTGCTGGCGGACGCCGGCGCATCTTCGAGCCGACGGGCCAAATCTTGCATGTCGTTGTGCTTGAAGCGGACGAACTGGGCCCCGGAAAGCAAGCAACCATCGACGATGCTCGCGTGATTGAATTTGTCGCTCAAGACAATATCGTGGCGCCCCACCAAGGTGGAGATTGTAGAGAGATTGGTCACGTAGCCCGAGGAGAAGGTGATGGCGTCTTCAGCATCCTTGAAGTCGGCGATGGTCTCTTCCAACGCCTGATGCAGATCCAGCGTACCTGCTAGCGTGCGGACCCCATGCGTACCCGTTCCATAGGTTTCCACCGCCCGAATGGCCGCTTCGTTGATCCGGGGATGGCCGAGGAGGCCAAGGTAGCTGTAGGAGGCGAACATGTCCATTTCCCGGCCATCGACCAACACGCTGGCGCCGCCATGAATTTCAGACACCGGAATGTTGTAGAGATAAAGGTCTGAGAGCTCCGCGGCGGCGACCCTTTCCAGCATGGCCTGCATCCGCCGGGATACGCTGTCCTCATTCCGGGTCAAATCCATCCAACGAACTCCTTCATTACCGTTCGACTTGCCGAAACAGTCTAGCCTCATGAACAGCGAGTGTCAATCCTGCCCACCCGCTCGGGCTCGTTCGATCAATGCTCGGAGGGAGTCCTCATCCAGCGTCGGAACGCCCAGCTTCCGGGCTCGCTCGAGTTTGGAGCCGGGGCTTTCCCCCAGCACCAGATAGTCGGTGTTGGCGCTCACGCTGCCCGTCACTTTCCCCCCGTTGCTCACAATCAACTCTTTGGCTTCATCACGCGTCAGGTTGGGTAGAGTTCCGGTCACGACAAAGGTCAATCCATCCAGTGCCAGGCTTCCCTGCGGTGCGGCACGCCGTTCGGCCAGGGGCCAAACGCCTGCCTGCTTGAGTTTCTTCAGGAGTGCCTTGTTCTTGGACGTTTCAAACCAATCCCGGACCGCATATGCCAGATTCGGCCCGACGCCCTCGACTTCGGTGAGGGAATCCAGGCTGGCCTGGCTCAGGGCATCCAGGTCACCGAACGCCTGGGCCAGATCGCCGGCGACCACATCCCCGATCCCACGAATGCCGAGCGCGCTGATCAGGCGCCGAAGAGATTGGCTGCGCGAGGCGGCAATGGCGTCGACCAAGGCCTCGCGCCTTTTTCTCGGCGAAACCTTCCATGTCAAGCAGGTCTGCCTGCGTAAGGCGGAACAGGTCCCCCACATCTCCAACTTTGCCCTCTTCAACCAGCTGCTCGCGACCTTGATCCCCAAGCCCTCAATGTCCATGGCGCCGCGCGACGCAAAATGCTCCACGTTTCTGACCAGCTGGGCGGGACAGGCCGAGTTGACACAATAGAGGGCCACTTCGCCTTCAACCCGCTCCAGCACCTCGCCGCATGATGGGCAACGACGAGGAGGCTTGTAGGGTTTTTCCCCTCCCTTGCGGGCGTCTTCGATAGGACCGATCACATAGGGGATTACGTCGCCTGCACGCTTGATCATGACCCGATCCCCGATACGAATGTCCTTCTCGGCGATGAAGTCGAAATTGTGGAGAGTGGCCTGGCGGACGGTAACCCCGCCGACCTCAACCGCCTCCAGGATGGCGAAGGGAGTGATAACGCCGGTCCGCCCCACGTTGACGCCAATATCCAACAGTTGGGTGCTCACCTCCTGGGCCGCGAACTTGTAGGCGATCGCCCCTCGCGGATCCTTGCCCACCACCCCAAGGTCAGATGAGAGCCCAAGATCATCGATCTTGATGACAGCGCCGTCCAGTTCATAGGCAAGCTTGTCCCGCAGATCCTCCAGCTTCGTCGCAGCCCTGATCGCCGCTTCAAGATCGGCGACCCTGGTCGCCTCGCTCGCCACCGGAAATCCCAAGTCTCTCAGCCAGGCCAATGTTCCCCACTGGGTGTCGGGGAAATTCCCCTCCCCGTCCACGACGGCATAACACAACAAACTGATCGGACGACTTGCGGTGAGGCTGGGGTCGAGCTGGCGAAGCGCCCCGGATGCCGTATTGCGTGGATTGACGAAGGTCCGCTCGCCCGCCGCCTCCAATGCATCGTTCATGGCCTTGAAGTCATCGCGGAAAATAAGTGCTTCTCCCCGAACGACCAGGCGCGCCGGAGGCAAAGGCCCATCGGCTTCGACCGGAATCCGTAATGGCAGCGATCGAACGGTTCTGAGGTTGGAGGTGATGTCTTCGCCGAATTCCCCGTCGCCCCGGGTTGCACCCAGCGAGAAGACGCCATCCGCGTAGTGCAGCACCACCGTCAACCCATCCAGCTTGGGTTCCACGACGAACTGCGCGTCTTCCACTCTCTCGTCCAGCTTGGCTACCCGGTCGCGCCAGGCCCGGACATCATCGGGGTCAAAGGCGTTGCTGAGGCTCAGTATCGGTGCTGGGTGCCTGACACGCTCGAACTTGTCGACGGGCTCACCCCCCACGCGTTGGGTGGGCGAGTCGGCCGTGACGAGATCGGGGAACGCGGCTTCGATCTCCCGCAGCTCGGCGAGCATGCGGTCGAACTCAACGTCGCTGATGACAGGCGATTGCACCACGTGGTAGCGGTAGTTGTGGTATTGAAGTATTTGCCGAAGTTCTTGCGCTCGGCCGACGGCCCGTCTCTTCTCCATCGCGTGCAACCTCCAAAACGGTCTCTGTAACCCAATTCATGGCCATGCTCAGCGCGGCGGGATCGCCCCTTCACCCCCGGTTCGGCACGGGCAGGCGCCACGCACGCCAGACCGCTGCGAAGAATCTGGCCGAGTCTTAACCGGATGGAAGTAGCTGACTTTCCCTGTGTTGTAGATCGTTGCCACATCCACCCAGGCCAGCTTGAGTCCCGCTCGCACCGCTTCAGCGATGATGTCAACTTCAAATTCGAACCCGACGGCGTCTTTGTCGGCCATCTCCAGGATCGATCGACGGTACAGCCGAAATCCACATTGGTTGTCATGGATCGTCTGGCCAAGGGCCTGGCTCGAGAAGCCAGGATCCGAACGGATTGGTCATCGAACGCGGAAACGGCATACGAGAGAAGTCCCGGTGGCCGATCACCAAGTCCGCCCCGGTCTGCTCCTGAACCTCCACAAACACAGGTATTTCATCCGGCTCATGCTGACCGTCCGCGTCCAGCGTGACGACCCCCGCATACCCATGTTCGAGCGCCCAATGAAATCCTGTCAGAAGGGCTGCCCCCTTCCCCCGGTTGACAGCGTGGCGGACGACTACAGCCCCGCAGCCCTCGGCAATCTTCTGCGTCCCATCGCTGGAGCCGTCATCCACAACAAGCGCCGGAAGGTGCTGGACGACCTTCTCGAGCACGCGTTCGAGCCGCCCCGCTTCATTCCAGGCCGGGATTAGTGCGAGGTTGGACGGAGCTCGGCGAGCCGACATATCTTCCTGGCAACATGGCGGATGGGAAAACTGGGTGCCTCCGGCCGGAGACTCCCAACATTCTACCATCGAGCCCTTGGCCAGACCGGCTGCCGAGACCAATCTGAAGGCGGCCGTGAAACGCGCATCCGCCTTGTGTTACATTTGTGCCTTGTTGTGCCGTCGACACGTCGACTCAGCGACCTGGCAGACCGATGATCTCACCCAGAAAAGGCAATCCCCCCTCCGAGTCCGGGCCTGCGCCAAACCGCCCGGGCATACTTTTCGCCACGATTCTCGCTTCGAGCATGGCCTTCATTGACCTTTCGGCTGTCAACGTCGCCCTTCCGTCGCTCCAGGCTGATCTCAACGCCTCCGGGGCAGCCTTGATCTGGATTGTGAACGCGTACGGGTTGACGCTTGCTGCGCTGATCCTGATCGGCGGTTCTTTGGGAGACCGCATCGGGCGCAAGAGAGTCTTCAGTTGGGGGATTGTCCTGTTCGGCATCGCCTCACTTGCGTGTGGTCTGGCGCCAACCTCGGGGTGGCTCATTGCTGCCCGCGGAATCCAAGGAGTCGGGGGCGCCCTGCTGATTCCGGGCAGCCTCTCGATAATTACCGCCAGCCTTCCCAAAGGGTCGCTTGGCTCGGCCATCGGCACATGGTCGGCGTTCACCACGGTGACGACCATTGCTGCCCCCGTAATTGGCGGCTTCCTGGCCGGCTCAGGACTCTGGCGAGGCATCTTCTTCATCAACCTCCCCTTGGCCGTGGGTGCGCTCTTCGGCGTTTGGCGCTGGGTGCCGGAGACATTGGATAACCAAGCCAAGCCGGTTGATCTCGTCGGAACACTGCTGGTCTCACTGTCTCTGGCGGGCCTATCTTACGGTGCCGTCCAGGCGTCCCACACAGCACTCGGGGACCCTAAGGTGTTGGGCAGCCTGCTTATTGGCGGGATGGGTCTGGCGGTCTTTGTGATCTTCGAGGCCCACAGCGATCATCCGCTGGTTCCCTTGGCCCTATTCCGCTCGAGGACCTTCAGCGGAACAAATGCGCTCACCCTTTTGCTGTACGGGGCGCTCTCGATGACCTTCTTCATCTTCCCGATTGTCTTGATTCAGGCCCACGGGTACGCGCCGCGTCAGGCGGGTCTGGCCATGCTCCCCTTCTCCATCTTCCTCGCGTCTCTTTCCCGATGGCTTGGGAATCTTGCCGATCAGCATGGCCCCAGGGTCCCGCTGACTATTGGACCCCTACTCGCCGGCCTCGGTTTCTTCCTGCTTGCCCTTCCCGGGAGAGAAGCGGGGCCATCCGAGTACTGGACAACCTACCTCCCGGCCATGTCGGCGGTTGGCGTCGGAATGGGCATCACCGTGGCGCCACTGACAGCGGCTGTCATGGGCGCTGTTGCCACTCGCCAGGCGGGCATCGCTTCCGGCATCAACAATGCCGTATCCCGCACGGCTGGCTTGCTCACGATCGCCGTTTTGGGGAGCCTGACACTGGTTCTGTTCAAAGGGAACTTGGCGCAATCCACCCGTACACTGGGCCTGAACCCCGGCCAGCGTGTAGCTCTGGCCCAATCCGCCGACCGCTTAGGAGAGACAACACCTCCGGCAGGGTTGGATCCCTCTACTAGCACTGCCGTTGAAGAGGCGATTGACAACTCACTGGTGAGGACTTTCCGCATCGTGGGGTCCATTTGCGCCGGACTGGCAGGCTTGGCGGGCCTGACGGCCTTCTTTGCCCTCGAGAAGGGCCCAAATCTTAGACCCTAACCGGTTCTAAGTTCCCCCGCCCGTTTGATCCTTCAGCCTACCCTGCACCTGCCGGAATCGCGGACCGCCATCGGGCGTGGAGCACACCGTTTCTGAGTCTGGATGATCCTGCGCAAGCAGGCGTCGCTGGCGGTGTCTGTGGTGTGCAACCTGCGGCGGGCGCAGCCCGGAGGCGTGGGCAATGAGAATGCCATCGGGAGCCAGATAGTCGTTTCAGCCATGCCGCACCACGCGCCATTTCGCCGGCGCTCGTCGGGCTTTTCATGCACGTGTGCGCGTCATTCCGATTAAGTCTTTGACCTTAACTGCGGTGGGGGAGCTTCGGCTCGCCACAGGTCGCCCAATGGGTACAAAGGGCGATTGTTGCGGATTGCGGTCGGGCGTATAGAATAGATGGAATCCTGGAAGAGGAGAGAGATCGTGCGCCCGTGCCCCTACTGCGGCAAGGAAATCCAAGATGAGGCCATCGTCTGCCGCTACTGCGGGCTGAATGTCGAGCGTCCCGATTGGTTGCGAGACAAACACAGGTGCCCCTATTGTGCTGAGTGGATCGGCCGTAATCTCACTCTTTGCCCCTACTGCAAGAGCGACCTGACCGAAGAGGTCGCCCTTTTCGACTCGGATCTCCCAGATCTCACGCCCGCACCCGAGCCACTGCCTCCCCCTCCTCCGATCGAAGACGAGCTCGAGCAAGACTTCGACGAAACAGAACGCTTCGAGTCGATGGATGAACTTGAGCCGCAGGAGGATGACGAGGCGCTTCCAGAAGAGGCCGATGGTTCTGTCATATCCACGTCGCCCTACTTCGCGCCTAACTGGGGGGCCTCTCCGGCCAGTGAGGACCCGATGCGGGCCGTCCCGCTCGATAAGTCCGGCAAACCCAAGGATGTGCCCGGCGTTCAGTGGCTCGAGTTCGATTGGCGACGCTTCAGCCGACCGGTCTTGATAGGAACGGTGATTATCGTCGTGTTAGCCTTGGGCGTCGGGGCGGCCTATGCGTTCCGCGGGATGATGCCAGCCGTCGGCGCGCCGACGGAGACACCCACGGCGAGTCCCACAGCGAGGCCGACGGCCAGCGCCACGCCGCGGAATGCCACGCCGCCTGCCTCAACTCAAGCCGCCCAGGCGACCGCCAGCAACTGCGTCTCGTGGGAGAACGTCAGCCTGCAAGATGCGCGAAAGACCATGTGCGTCTACGGAGTCGTCAAGCGCTGGTTTGCCGCCGGAGATCTCCCCTTCGTTGCTATATTCTCCGAGGGGGCTGGCACATTTGCTTTGGTCGATCGAGAGCACGCGCATGCCGACGTCCGTCCGGGTGAATGCATCCGGGGCGAGGGTGAGATCGAGGTGATGAGCGGCACGCGTCCGTTCATCGATATCCAAGGCACGGTTTTGCCCTGCCCGTAGGTAGGCCCTACGAAGACAGCAGGCTCACCTGAACCTTCCTTCGGCGTGGTCCATCGAATTCGCAGACGAAGATCCCCTGCCAGGTCCCTAAAACAAGCCGCCTCGCCGACACAGCCACGGTCACGCTGCTTCCCATCAGGCTAGCTTTGATATGGCTGGCGGAGTTGCCTTCGCGGTGCCGATAGCCAGCATCCGACCAAGCAATCTGCTCCTCAAGGGCATGGATGATGTCCTCGGCAACGGCGGGGTCGGCGTGTTCGTTGATCGTCACGCCGGCCGTTGTATGGGGAACGAACACAAACGCCAGCCCATCGGCCATGCCCGACTCCTCGACCACTCGCTGGACCTGCGGACGTGACATCGACCAACTCGTCTCGCTGGTGTGTCTCGACCTCAAAACTCTGCATCCGGCTGTACCTCCCGTCTGGGGGTCGTGCGATTCCCCCCCCTGTCCAGTCTACCCCGGCCGCGACCGGCTTCGCCTGGATGCTTGGGCCAGGTTGAACTCCTGGTTGATGTTATCTCGGACGGGGACCGAAAGCCGATTGTAGGGTCCGGCGCAAGCCCAAGACCGACGATCTATGCTAAGATTGGCTTGCCAGTCGCCAGACCAGCATGCTTTTCCGTGCAGGTCTGGGCCGATTGATCATTGGCTGGCTGGGTTATTATGTCATCTTGTTTGAGGCTGATGCTCTTATGAGTTCGTTGGGCGACCTGCTGCGCCGTATTTGGGGCAGCCCCGATCCAAATCCGATACCAAAGCCGGCGCCTCCGCCCTCGAGGCGAGCTCCGGGCATGGCTGATCCTGGCGACCGGACCGTTGTGAGCGCCGCCCGCCATCCAACCCAATCCGCCACGCGATCTCGCTCGGCTCCGCATTCGCCTGCGCCCCCCACGGCCCAAGTCACTCGGCAGGTGCGCCCCACTGAACCTCAGCGGGCGAACCATCGCGCCGCCAACAGCGGGGACACGACCATGATCGCGTCCTCTCGAGGCGATGCCAAACAGTACCTCGAGCGCGTTCAGGTCAAGATCAACAAGCTGGCCGAGGAATTCGCTTCCGGGTCCATCAATCGAGATCAATTCCAGCAACTGTTCGACCACTACCAGCGGGAACGAAATTCGATTCAGAATTGGATGAACACGGCCGCCTTGTCCGACGACTGGAAAGACATCTCCAACGAAGGCAAGAGCATCGTCATTCGGACCAAGCACACCGCCAAGGTGCTTGGCTATGCCATCTACGAGAACGAATTCGGGATGCCGCTCAACACCATCGGCGATTTTGAGATCGACCCGGCGTTGGCTGTTCCCATGCTATCCTCCTACCGGGCCGCCACCAAAGAGATTTTCGGCGGCGAAATGCGCTCCACCCAAATCGAGGGCGGCAAGTGGCTGTGCTTCGTGCCGGGCCGGGCCACAACCATGTTGGCGCTTTTCAACACCGAACCTGCCGGACGCCAGCTCGAGATCATGGAAGACCTTCATCGTTTGTTCGAACAGGCCAACCGGCGCCATTTGGTCCAGCGCCCGATTGACATCGACCAACTTGCATTCCCACACACGTCGTTCCTGGGTCGACTGCAGTAGCGCCGTTCGCCCAATATGCCGACGATCCCCGTCCTCAAAGTAATCATTGCCGGCGATGGCAACGTCGGCAAGACCTCACTCATCCGCCGCTACTGCGAGGGCAAGTTCGAGCAATCCCGCGTGGCCACCATCGGGGTTGATTTTCAGACCAAGCTCGTCGACTTGCCTGCTGGGCAAGTGAAGCTCTCAATCTGGGACATGGCCGGGCAGGATCGATTTCAGATAATGCGAGAGGGTTTTTATCGCGGCAGCCGATCCGCTGCGCTGGTCTACGATCTCACGGACCTCGAATTCCTGGCCCACCTCAAGCGCTGGCGAGAGGAGCTGGTCGCCGTGGTTCCCGACCTGCCGCTGGTGGTCATTGGAAACAAGCGTGATCTTGCCCCCGGGGCCAGTCTGGCGCCTGGCGAGGCCATGGCTCGAGCGATGCGGGCCGCCCACATCGTGACCAGCGCCCTAGCCGGAAACGGAGTTGGGGACATGTTCAAGTCGCTTGCCACGATGGCCGACCCGAGGTCCACGCCGGACGGCTGACACATCGCCATGTCGCCAACGATGCCGCTGCCGGCCCTCCCCCTAGCCAAAGCATCCACTCCACCTTCACAGCCCTTCGGTCGCGAATTCATCCGCTCGTCCGCGGAGAGAGGCAAGCGGTGATCTCTCCGCTGCTGCTGACGTTCGTCATCCTGGCAGTTGCCATGGTGCTCTTCCTCAATGGACGGCTGCGGGCGGATTTGGTGGCCCTTCTGGTCGTGGTGAGCCTTGGGGCCAGCGGAGTGCTTACCCCCGAGGAAGCGTTCTCCGGCTTCAGCCGTTCTGCCGTCGTGGCGATCATGGCCATCTTCATCCTGGCCGAGAGCCTGACCACGCTCGGTTTCGCCGATTGGGTGTCACGCCAGCTGATGCGGTTGGCCGGCCAGAAACCCAATCGGTTGGTGGTGCTTGTGATGGCAGCTGCCGCGCTGCTCTCGCTGTTTATGAATACGATCGCTGCCGCCGCCGTGTTGCTGCCCAGCGCTATCACCACCTCCCGCAAGGCTGGCCTGCATCCCGGCCGAGTGCTGATGCCGCTCGCTTTCGGCAGTCTCCTGGGCGGTATGGCCACGCTGCTCACGTCGACCAATATCGTCGCCAGCAGCCTGCTCCGAGACCAGGGACTGCAGGGTTTTGGCCTGCTCGACTTCGCCCCTCTTGGGCTGCCCCTTGTCGTAGCCGGGATCGCCTACATGGCCCTGTGGGGCATCCGGCTCCTGCCAGCAGCAGGCCTCCGGAGACGTCACACCGTCAACGGCGGACAGTGAAGCCGACCTTGTAGGCATTTATCGCCTCGAGGATCGTCTGTTCCGGGCGCGGGTGCCGCACGGCTCCTATCTGGTCGGCCGCCCACTCGCCGAGTCGACCTTCCGCGAATCCTACAATCTGAACGTCGTGGCCCTGGAACGCGACGGCGTCCTCAAGCTCCTTCTTTCGCCCGACACGAAGATCCGGGAAGGAGATGTCCTGGTGCTTGAAGGACGCCTGGAGGAGTTTCAAAGCAAGGACCGGGAGCCCTACCTTGAGATCCTCCCCCGGCGCAGGTGGCATGAAGCCGATCTGGAGAGCGGCGCCATCATCGTGGTCGAGGCCGTTCTTGCTCCGCGCTCATCGCTGATCGGCAAGACCCTGAAGGGCGTCCACTTCCGAGAGAAGTACGGCATGTCGGTTCTGGCTATCTGGCGCAATCAGCGCCCCATTCGAACTGGCCTCAATGACCTGCCGCTGGCCTTCGGCGATACTCTGCTTCTTTTCGGACCGCGGGATCGGATAGGAGTGCTGGCTTCCGAGCCAGACCTGATCATGCTGACGGAGCGAAAAGCGAGGAGCGGTGCCGCCCAAAGCTAAAGCGGTTGTTGGCCACAGCCGTGATCGCTTGCCAGTCTGGCAACGGCTGCCCTCCGGCCAGATCTTCTGGGCGAAATTCTCTTGTCGGGCGCCGTGGGGATGGCTGTTCTTGGCGTTATCAGCATGGACCAGGCCTATCAGGCAATCGACTGGCGAAGTGTCTTCCTGGTGGCGGGGATGCTCTCCATGGGCGTCGCCATGGCCAAGACCGGCGCCGCCGCCCTACTGGCCAACAGTCTTTTCGGTCTGCTCGGCGCTGGGAGCGGGATCTTCCTCGTGGCTGGATTCCTCTTGTTGGCAACCCTGCTCAGTCAGGTGATGGCGGGCGTTGCCACCGGGGCTGTCCTTGTGCCAGTGGCCATCCAAGCCGCCCAACACGCCGGCGTAGATCCTCGGTCGGTGGCAATGGCGGTCGCCCTCGGCACGTCGATGGCCTTCATCACGCCTCTTGGTCACCCGGTCAACATCCTGGTGATGACACCGGGTGGGTATCGCTTCGCCGATTACCTGAAGGTCGGACTTCCCGCTCACCGTCCTGCTCTTTGCGATCCTGCTCGTGCTCCTGCCTATCTTCTGGCCGCTCACGCCTGCCTGACCTTCTTCGGAAGAACTTAGGCAGCAGCCCCGGCGGTCCCGGCTTTGGAGCTGCGGCTGCGGTGAACCAGCCAAATGCCGACCAGCACCACCACTCCGCTGGCCGCCTCCCATGGACCGATCCACTCGCCCAAGATCGGGCCGGCCAGGATCGCCGTCACCACCGGCTGGCCCAGCATGGTGGGAGAGACGATGGACGCCGGCAGGTGGCCCTGCGAATAGTTGACCGCCAGCCAGCCGAGCGCCTGCGGCCCCAGACCAAGGGCCACCAGATAGACATACGTGATTCCCGAATATCCAATCAACCCGCTGCCCGGTGACAATAGCGGCGGCGCACAGGATCAACGTGGCCGAGAGGCTCGAGATCCAGAAGAAGCTGACGGCATCCAACGCTTGACGCCCCCGCTGGGTCACCAAAAAGTAGGTGCCATAGAACATCCCGGCGAGCAAACCGAGCAAGGTGCCGAGACCCAAGCGGAAGGATTCCACGGCATCCAGGCCCAGCACCGCCACCGCCCCGAGCATGGTCAGCATCAGGCCAAACCAGAAGCGACGTCCCAAGGGCTCGCGGAAGATGAACAGGGCCCCCAAGCCCACCCATATCGGGGCTGTGTTGGCCAAGAGGGTCGGGTTGGTGGCGCCCGACATGACCACGCCGGTTGACCAGGCCAGCAAGTCGCCGGCGAAGAAGACACCCGCCAGGAGCGCGGGCAACAGGGCAGCCCAGGTGAATCGGGGGCGTTGGCGTCGGCGCTGGAGGAACAACGGGCAGGGTGGCCATGACCCCGACGGCCATCCGGTAGAGCACGGCCACGACACCCGACGTCCCTGCCAGGCGGATCAAGATCGCCGACGTTCCAATCGTGACCAATCCAAAGGCCAGGGCCAGAGGCGGAAGCCAGGGCGGTTAACGGAGCAGACATGCGGGGATGATAATCGCTTGATGGATGCAGGGCCAGCCCCCAGCGCGCCAGTCCACCCCTGGATCCTTTTTGTCGCACATCTCCCACAGCCGGCACCGCGTGTGATAAGGTTAGAGCCATCCAGCGGCCGCACCGAATTCCAGATCCACCCGAGGACCACATGTCCGTGATATGCGCCCACATCACCCCCGACGACGTCAAACGCCTACCCTGCCGAGCCGAAAGCCTGGAGGAAGCGGCCTTGGACGATCCCAAGGGTGTCTACACGGTCGCACGCACCTATCACCGGGACCAGACGGTGCTCTTCGACGCCCACCTTGACCGCCTTGAAGAATTCCGCCCAAAGGGAAGGGACGCCAATCAAACTCGACCGCCCACGGCTGCGGCGGGCTCTGCACGAGCTGGTGCAAGCTGCCGAGTTTCCTGAGACCCGCATGCGGCTGACCGTCCCCAGTGATGCGCCTCATGTCGTGGCGGTGACTTATGGAGAACATGCCCGTCCCTACCGGAGGCATACCGGCAGCAAGGCGTGAGGGCTGTCAGCGTTCGCTTCGCGCGTTCCCACCCCAGAGTTAAGAGCAACCGCCTGGAGGCGCTGCGCGCTCAGGTGCGCAGCCACATGCCGAGAGGACGCCTATGAGGGGCTCATCACTGGCCCCAAGGGGGAGATTCTGGAGGGGCTCAGCAGCAATTTCTACGCGATCGTGGATGGCGTGTTGCGCACGGCGGAGGAATACGTGCTCCACGGCATCTCACGCCAGATCGTGCTAGCAGTCGCCGAGAATCTGATCCCCATCCGACTACAGCCTGTCACGATGGCCGAGCTCCCGACCATAGCCGAGGCCTTCATGAGCAGCAGCAGCCGCGGGATCTTGCCGGTGGTCGCCATCAACGAGGCGCCCGATGGGGACCGGAAGGCCTGGGCGGCTGACGAGCCAACTCATGATTGCCTATGACGCCTGGGTTGAAGACCATCTGGAGCCGTTGTGGCAGGGAGACTAGGTCCCACCTTAGGGAGCATCAGCTCACCCCAAACGGGCTTGCCGTAGGTTCCGAATCGATTTCGACGAGGCGCAAACTTGTGACCAAGATGCGGATGGCGAATGGCCTGATCATCCTGGGGGTGCTGGCCTGGCTCCCCTTCTTCTGGCAGCTTTCCCAGGGTGCCCGCCCCAACATCTTCCCCTACCTTATCTTGCACCTGACGGGAGTATTGAGCGGTGCCTGGCTGCGATCCCGTCGGCCCGTCGGATCTGACGTCCGGGCCATCGGCAAGGGAAGAATCCTCGCCAGCAAAATCCTGATCTACCTGGGCGTGCTGGCCTGGGTGCCGTACTTCTACCTGACAAGGATCGAAGCAGCCGACGTCGAAATGACGGGGTTTCTAGCGGCACACCTGACCGGTGTTCTGGGCGGAGCCGCCTTGCGCGGCAGCGTCGAGATTCAACGCCTGGTCGCCAGCCGACGGGGTGCTGTCCAGTCCGACGACTGAGATCCACCAGCGGTTCCGTTTGTGAAATTCGTCACAAGGCCAAAGGCTGGCCGAGGGTCAGCCCTCGGGGGTGTTAGTTTCCGTCGGCGTGAAGGTCGGCGTCGGTTCCAAAGTGAAGGTGGCCGTGGCTCCCGTGGTCGGGCTCGGCGTCAGGGTGTTGGTAGCCGGCGCGGAGGTCGCCGTGAATGTGGCCGTGGCACCCGGGGCGGACGTGGCGCTGGGTGTGGCTGTGAAGACCTCGAACGTGGGCGTACCGGGCGTGGCGGTTTCCGAGGCTGTGGCTGTGGCGGGCTCGGCCGTGGCCGTCAGGCAGGCCTTATAGGCGGCCGTGGCCGTCGGGTAAAGCGGAGGGTTGTCGCGGGTGGTCAGCGAGGCGTCGTACTGGTCAACGGCAGCGCAATAGTCTTTGTCGTGTGAGACCAACAGATCGCCGTAGCTGGCTGCCGACACGGCATACTTGTAGCAGGAATCCCACACTCCGGCCGCACAAAGACTGCTGAAGTTGCCGGCAGCTTGCAGCCAGTCCAGCCCATAGAAGCTGTTGGCGTACAGGTAGAACTCGGCTGTGCGTCTGCCAGCTGGCCGCCTGACTATCGAGCGCGCCGAAACGGGAGGCCAGCGTCAGGTCGTAGATCCCCTGCTCTTGCTCCCCATTCAATATCTCGCCGACCCCGCGATTTCGTAGCGCACCAAAGAACATCTGGTTGACCTGATCCAGCTGGTACCCAGGGTCCTTGTGCCTCAGCGCCAGCAGGAGATCGACCGTTTGATCCCAGTTTTGCTGGCTGAGGGCGCTCTGGGCAGCCGAGAACAGGCCTTCCAGAGTTTGTACACTCAACGTGGGCGTGGGTGTGTTGATCACCTCGGTCGGCGGAGGCGGCGGTGTCGATGTCGGTTGATTCAGGCCCTGAAGCGTGAGGTCCAACAAATCACGGACGCTGGGGTAATTCGGATCCACCTGCAGGATGTATTCGAAACGCTGGTGGGCAATCTGCAGGCGGCCGTTCTGCAAATCGGCCACGCCGAGATCAAACTGCTCTTGCAGCAGGCTCGCCTGCTCTGTAGCCTTCTGGCTGGTCCGTTCCTGCTCGCCTCCCATGTAGCCCGTAGCCGCGGAAGCACCCAGCACCACCACGGCCAGCACCGCCCCGGCCAAGAATCCATGGCCAGTAACCGAGGCCGCGGCCGCCCGCCATTCTGTTTGGCGTGGATGGGTTGGGTTTCCCCGGCGCTTGTCGGCCGAGTGGCCGACGTCGTATTCGGTCGGGTTAGGCCAGCGTCTTGCGGCCGGGTCTGACCCGCATCCTGAGGTGGGTCAGACCGGCATCCTGGGGACGGGTCTCGTCGTTGTTCATGGTTGGCTCGCGCCTCAATCGGGCTCACTGAGGGGCCGATGGCGCTCGAATTGACAAAGATCTGGTCCCGAAGCAGGCGGATTTGATCGGGCACCGGTCGCAGTACCTGAGCGCCGTCCGGGCGAGTGTAGAAGCCGACCATCTTCGGCGGGGAAATTACACCGCTGGTGATATCGGTTTTGGGGATGTGTATTGCCAGCCAGCCCAGCGACACCATGTCTTGGAGGGACATGTTGCTTCGGATGCCTGAAGAAATCTCCTGGTACAGGCGTGGGGCCTTCGAGATGAGCGTCGGAACCATGTTAAATCCCACCACGCGGTCGATGATCGCCAAGGCGACCTGTTGCTGTCGCTGAGCGCGGCCGAAGTCGTCCCCGGCACCCTTGCGCACCCGGGCATAAGCCAGGGTCTGCGCGACCGTCGAGGTGGTGCGGCTTGGGCTCAAGCCACAGGCTAGTTTGGCCGATGGGAGAGATCTTGATGCGTTCGGTGACGAGCACGTCGATCGCCACCGATCTCATCAATCATGCGTTCAAAGGCCGAGAAGTCGATCACGGCATAGTACTGGATCGGTACGCCGATCACCGATTCAACCGTCTTGACCGCCAGTCCGGGACCGCCGCCAGGGAGACGGTTAGATTCTCCGTAGGTGTAGGCCGTGTTGATGCGGTTGAAGCCGAAACCGGGGATCTCGACCCATAGGTCACGCGGGATGGAAAGCATCCCCGCCTTCATGGTCAAGAGGATCGATCGTGATCAACATCATCGTGTCGGTGCGCGGGGCGCCGCTGCCCGCCAGCCAATCCCGGTAGTCCAGCCCCATCAGAAGGACCGTCACCCGGCTGTTGCCCGTCCAGGGCGGCGCCGTGGCTTCCAAGGGCACCAGCGTGGGCGTGGGACCGGCTGGGTGGACCCGGCCCGGGCTGGGTCGGCTGGGGGTTGAAGCGGTCCAACGCAAATCCCCCGCCCGTGGCCACGGTCTGCCTGCACGACGTCGTGAACGATGTAGGCTGCCACAGCCAGGGCGACCACAAACGCCACGCCGATCCCAACGACCATAAGGTCATACCACCTGGGTCGGGAGGCGGTGCTGGATGTGCGCTTGGGTGGATTGGGGCGGGTCGCCATGTCTGCCTCATGGCTCGGTTGCAGAACTCGAAGGCCATTCTATCGCGAAGGCGATAAGATGGGCAGTTGAAGACGGATGACAACAAGGCCAAGAGTCTTGTTGGAAGGGCAGCCTGGCTTTGTTCTCGCGCGAACGAAGGCTTCAGAAACCCAAGGGATTGCTGCCGTCCTGCGCAGGCCGTTCGTCAGTGGCGTCTGGGCCGACGTTGGCTGCGGCGACGGAGTGTTCGCCCAGGTGCTGTCGGAGCTCATGGGGGAGCGGGCCGTCATCGTTGGGATGGACCGCAATCCCTCCGGATCTGTTCAGCCTGCTCTCGTGGGCAGAGGCGTCAAGCGCCTCCCGGGTGGTGCAGGCAGTCCAAGCTGACTTTCTGCGGCCCTTCCCTTTCAAGGATCTTGCCGGCGTGCTGGCCGCCAATATTCTGCATTTCGTGCCGGATTCCGGCAAAGGCGCGGTTTTGGGCCAGTTCCTGTCTGCGCTGATGGCGGGCGGCCAGCTGATCATCGTCGAGTACAACGCCGCCCGCGGCAACCGCGCGGTGCCATATCCCTGCAAAGCGTCGGCGTGGCTCGAGTTGGCAGAACAGGTGGGATTTGAGGCCGGTCGGGTGGCGGCGCGGACGCCGTCTTCTTTCCTGGGCGAAATGGTGGCGATTTCTGCGCTGCGGCCGGTCTGAGGTCTAGGCCAACAGACCTTCTTTGGCGCGCTTGATTCCGCCGGCCCCGCTTTTCGGTATCGAGGATCCGTTTCCGGATGCGGTAGCTCTCAGGCGTGACTTCGAGCAGTTCGTCGTCAGCCAGATACTCGATGGCCTCGTCCAGGCTCATCATCCGCGGGGCGGCCAGCCGGACCTCGATGTCCTTGGTAGAGGAACGCATGTTGGTGAGATGCTTCTTCTTGCACACATTGACCGCCAGATCTTCGGGCCGCTGGTGTTCACCGACCACCATGCCCTCGTAGACCTCCATGCCCGGGACGACGAACAGCTCGCCCCTTGCCTCGGCGTTCTTCAAGCCGAAGGTGGTGGTGGTACCGGGCTCCCAGGCGACCAGCGATCCAGTAGTGCGGGAATTCGATGGCGCCGGCATACGGCAGATAGCCGTGAAACAGGGCGTGCATGACGCCCTCGCCACGTGTCGACGTCAGGAACTGCTGGCGAAATCCCATCAGGCCGCGCGTGGGCACAATGAAGGTCAGGCGCACGCCTTCATCGCCCATGTCGGTCATATCGACCATCTGGCCCCGCCGGGCGCCCAGCATTTCCACAACCGTTCCCATCGTATCCGCGCGTGGCTTCGATATGCACTTCTTCGAACGGCTCCAGGATCTCCACCGGCGGCGCTCTCCTTCAGGATGACCTGAGGACGAGAAACCTGAAATTCGTAACCTTCGCGGCGCATGGTTTCGATCAATATCGCCAGGTGCAGCTCGCCTCGCCCTGAAACAAGAAAGGTCTCCGCCGATTCGCCCGTCTTCAACGCGCAAGGCGACATTGTGCCGCAGCTCGTCGAACAATCGGTCGCGAAGTTTGCGCGACGTGCCCCAGCGCCCTTCCCGCCCAGCCATGGGCGAGGTGTTGACACCGAAGGTCATGCGAACGGTGGGTTCCTCGACGCGAATGGCGGGGAGTGCCACTGGCTGATCGGGGTCGGCCAGGGTCTCGCCGATGGCCACTTCCTCTAGCCCGGCGATTACCACGATTTCACCCGCCTGGGCGGCGTCGACCTCCTTGCGCTCCAACCCGTCATGCACATACAGATAGCGGGCCTGTTCATCGACGCGGGTGCCATCCAACTTCAGGCGGGCGACGGCCTGGCCGGCGTGGAGCTCCCCGGCCGAAATCCGCCCGACGGCGGTGACGCCACGGTAGTCGTCGTAGCCGAGATTAGTGACCAGCATTTGGAGCGGCGCCAGCCGGTCGACGTTCGGCGGCGGCACATTGCGCAGGATCGACTCAAACAGCGGGCCCAGATCCGGCCCCAACTCGGGCGTCAAACCGGCCTGCCCGGTGACGGCGTTGGTGTAGACGACCGGGAAGTCGGCCTGCTCGTCGCTGGCGCCCAGTTCCACGAAGAGATCGAAGGTCTGGTTGAGACAACGGACCGGGTCGGCCCCTTTCCGGTCGACCTTATTGATCACCACCAGTGCCCGATGGTTCAGGGCCAGGGCTTTCTTGAGCACGAACCGCGTTTGCGGCATGGGGCCTTCGGCTGCGTCCACCAGGAGCAAGACGCCGTCGACCATGTTTAACACGCGCTCCACCTCGCCGCCAAAGTCGGCGTGGCCCGGGGTGTCGACGATGTTGATCTTGACCTCTTGCTCCGCCTTTGCATCCCAGATGTGGATGGCGGTGTTTTTCGCCAGGATCGTTATTCCCCGCTCGCGCTCGAGGTCGTTCGAGTCCATGACCCGTTCTATGACGGTCTGGTTTTCCCGAAACACGCGCGCCTGCCGCAGCAGACCATCGACCAGGGTCGTCTTTCCATGGTCGACGTGGGCGATGATAGCGATGTTGCGCAGATCTGTTCTAGGTTCGAGCATGTTCATCCACCAACAGCTTTCCAAAGATGCAAAGACCTCGGGCCAAGGGCGCGAGGTCCTTCGATGTCCCAGCAGCTAATCTCCTTGATTCTACCAGAAGTCTTCTCAGCCCGCCCCACCCGAGTTGGGACACCATTCCTGGCCATTGCCGCTGATAGCAGTGTGGCTTAGAATGCAGCCTTCCTCAGCCAGCGGCAGGCCCCCAGTCCGTCTACCGGCCGTGCCGGATCGTCGCAGGGCGCATCGGGTTCTCTGGGAGGAGTCAGGCATGGAACGCTCTCGTATACTCAACCCCATTGTGTCAATCTTCATCCTCGGCCTGGGCACGCAGCTATGCGCCCTGCCCGGACCCGGCACCACGACGATCAAGGGCGTCGTGTGGGTTGACGCCGATGCCAACGGCCTCCGCGATCCGGGCGAGGCCGGCCGGTCCGGCGTCGCCGTCGATCTTGTGACAGCCGCCAATTCAAAAATCGCCGCATCCACGTCCAGCGATGATTCGGGCGCTTTCGCTTTTGAGGGCGTCCAGAAGCTTGCCTACCGGGTGGCTTTCACGTTGCCCGAAGGCTACACATTCAGCCCGCAGGACCAAGGCCTGGATGATGGGCTGGATAGTGACGTCAACCCGGGCGGAAGCTTCCCAGGACAGACCGAGAGCTTTGTGCCGGGCGACAGCACTTTGGTGGCCTGGGACGCCGGGCTGGTTCCCAGTCCGGCTTTGCCGCCCTCTCCACCAGCGACGGCCGAGCCAGCTCCGGCAACCCCACTTCCTACGCCCGAGCCCGTAACCCAGGCCGCCGGCGATTATCGCGTTCAGTATATTGTGGCGATCGACACCGGCGAAAACGCTGCGCTCGTCAACCTACCGCCGATTGGCACGCTGCACGTTTCCCAGGACGGGGATCACCTAACAATGGAGATCGAAGGCGCCGATCCCGACCAAACGCGGATCACGTTCGACACAACGCTGGAGGGGGTTGGGACTGCGACAGCGTTTGCGTCGAGCCGAGTGGCGGGCATCCCAGATGTGAGCACCCAGATCGCGGGAGGCTTTTTGAGGCCCGAACGCGGGGACATCCAGGTCTCATTTACGCTCGAGATCGGTGTCAATGGCGAGCTCCCCGGGGGGCAGGAGGTGGTCTACTCCGTCGTCTCCGAGTGACCCGAGCTGCCAAACTCGCCCGAGTGAATGCGCTGAGACCGGGTCCCCGCAGATGTGGCGCCGGCCCGGCTGGGCGCAGCTAATTGCGCAGCTTGAGGCTACGTTCTGACCAAGCGAGCAAGCTGGCGGCGAAAGCTCGGCGCGCCGCCATGCGCCGGGTGGCGCATCTCGACCGCCGCCATCCCGGCGGTCTGCAGGCTCGCGGCGGCCACCTTGCCAACCGCCGCCAGGCGCGCCCCAGGGAACAAGCTCAGCACCGATTTTAGGGCCGGCTCGCCCAACGTCAATTCTGCGGAAGTCGGGCGCCGGTTTGAGAGCAGACCTCGCTCCGGCCGATAAGGATGCCAGGCGAACGTGTTCCACAAGACGACGTCCAGCGGATTCAACCCCACCTCTCGCATGGCTCCCCACACAATGGTTGCCGTCGGCTCGCTAAACCCCTTCGGCTTGAGACGTTGTCGGCTGGTCCGCTCCGCGCACAGGCCCGGCAGCACGCTAGTTGGATGCACCCCGCTCTCGGCCATATGCCCCAACAAGATTCGTTCCGATGTCATCGGAACACCGCTGAAATGGCCGCCCTGGTAGCCCATCGCCTCGGCCACCAACACCCAAGTTGCACGGCCGCGGGCGCGCCTCCAAGTAGTGCGCAAGCTGTGCGCGACGGATCACCGGCCCTCGGCGGCCACAACCGTTTTCCCGGTCAACATCTGCCCAGGGGTTGAACACCGGGCCAATGAAACGCGCTTCAGCCAACATATGCACGACCTCCGACACGCTGTGTGCCATTTGTGAAATCCCTCACAATGCCTGAGCGCGGCCATTCCTTAGCGTGCCTATGCGCAGTTCAGCCGCGGCAACTTTGCTCAAAATAGCCTAACACAGGCGGTGCCTGGCGCGCCAAGCGCTGGATATGCGCACGGGCGCAGCTTGGCGGCTGCGCCCGTGCCTGCCGGAGGAAGAATGAGCGCTGCGGCGCCCTAAGGGGCGGTCAGCGCTCCCTGATGGGTAGCCACATAGACGTTTGTCTCCGAGCCGTTTCCCAGCTCGAAGTACACGAAGTAGGTGCCTGCCTGGTAGACAAGGTCGGTGTACCAGATGGCCTTGCCGCCCTCGACCAGTTGGGGCACGAGCACCGGGTTAGCGTCGAACCGGCGCCACGTGATGCCATCCTGGCTCAACGCCAAGCCAAGCTTGCCTTGCACGCCGGCGCCGCTGCGGTACAGCATTACCCAACCCTCCGGGGTGTGCTGCACGCGCGGCTGGTGGACGAAACTGTGATCCCAGGCGGAGCTGTCCTCAGCCGGTGAAAGGACAGGGTCGCTCTCGGCCAGCGCGTCGGCAGAGGTCGCCGGATCGTCGTACTTAGTCCAGTGCACACCATCAGCCGAGGTTGCCCGTCCGATCTGCCAGGTGTTGCTTGAGGTCGACGAGCCACCGGTGTAGAACATCACGTAGCCATCATCGGTTGGGATCACCGACGGCGCCAGGACGGTGTAGGAGTCCCATGCCCCGCTGGAGCCCGGTTCCAGTACTGGCGCTGGATCCGCCGTCCAAGGGCCGTTCAGATCGGAGGCGGTTGCCCGGCCGATCTTGCTCGACGCCGAGCTGGACTGGGTATCCCAGGTGTAGAAGTACAGGATGTATTGGTCCCCGACCTTCAAGATACTGGATGCCAGCAGGGTGTATCCGGCGTAATCTACCCCGTCCTCGGTGAACAGCGGCTGATCGCCTTCGCGGCGCCAGTGGAGGCCATCACCGGACACAGCGTGCCCAACTCCGACTTTGGCCGGCCAAGATGCGAATCCATTGGGGAACATCTGGAACTGCCCGTCGACGTACCCGGCAGCACCGGGGTCCGTGTAGCGACCGTCGTAGTCACCCGCCGGACCATGGGTCACGACCGGCATGTCTGCGCCCAAGACGAATGTCACCCCTGAGTCAGCGGGCACGGGCGCTGCGGCCGTATCGGTCGGCGCCACCGTCGGCGCCGCAGTGGGCGCCGTGGTCGCTGGCAGGGACGTCACCGGCGGGGCGCTTGGACCACAGCCTGCCACGATCAAACCTACCAGAACGAGCCATGCCATTCGTGTTCGCATACCACCCGCCTCCCAAGTCACCGTCGTCGCATTTCGCGGCGGAGGTTCCCCTCCCCGCCACAGAGCCTATGGCACATCGCTTACACGTTCATTACGGACAACCGGGGCCTTAGGTTCAGCGCCGAGCCTAGTCGGACCGACATGGCATGGATGGTATTGGGATGTGATCGACTGGGAGTCTGGAGCAAGCGAAGCGCTACAGGGTGAGACTGAGCTGCTGGTAGGTTGGTTGCGAGTTGCCCGGACGATCACACAGGTGATGGGTCTGTTTGAGATCTGAGACCATAGAGGTCAGACCCTGCTGGAACCGTTTGGGCGCGAAATCGCCCGGATAGAAGCGCCGATAGGCGGCCAGCAATTCGGGGTGCTCCGTCTCCAGAAAGGCCATGAAATGCTCGCGTGTGCCGGGCTTCAAGTAGAGCGTCTGAACACCCAGAAAGTGTGCGCCGTGGTCGGCGGCCGCCTCCACGACCGCCTCCAGGCCCCGCCTGTCGTCCGTCAAGCCGGGGATGACCGGCGCCAGCAGCACGCCGGCGCGGACCCCCGCCGAGGCCAGCCGGGCCATCGCCCGCAGCCGCTGCTCAGGGGGAGGCGTCCCCGGCTCGAGTTCTCGCCACAGATCGGCGTCGACCGTCGTCAGGCTAAAGCAGACGCTCACCGCACGTTTTGCCGCCAGTCGGCGCAACACATCGATGTCACGCACGATCAGGGTGCCTTTCGTGACCAGACTAACCGGTGTCCCGTGGTCGAGGCAGGCCTGCAGACACCCCCGCGTCAATCGGTAGCGGCCCTCGATGGGCTGATAGGGGTCAGTGGCCGTGCCGAGCATCACATTCTCCCCGATCCAGCCCGGCCGGCGCAGCTCGAGGCGAAGCTTGTCGACGATGTTGGTCTTGACAAAGATGATCGTCGGGAAATCCTCCCCGGCGTCGAGCTCGAGGAATCCATGGTAGCGCCGGGCATAGCAATAGTGGCAGCCGTGGACACACCCCTGGTAGGGATTCAGGCTCCACTTGAAGGACATCCCCCGTACCCGGTTGAGCGCCGAGCGACAGCGTTTCTCTTCGTAATGGACGGAGCCCATGCGCCTCCCGACCCGATTGCCAATAGAACGGATGTTCCATTGTAGGTGGGCGCGTGGGCTCTGTCAACCCATGAGGCAGATAGGTTGTCTCGCAAGCAAGGAGCGGGCCCCGTAGGGCCCGCTCCGGTCATCCGGCGCTTGGCTCGGCTAGCCCACGATTTCCAAAAAGGCGAAGTTGACGCCCGAGCGGTGCTCATCGGCGCCCAGATTCACCTGCTGGTAGGGATCGCCGCCTCCCCCAAAACCACTCGGATACATCGTCCCCCAGCCGTACGAAGCCGCAGGGAGCGTGCTCTTCTTGACGGTGACACAGTAGGTACCGGGGGGCAGCTCGCCAAAGCTGTAGCTGCCGTTGGAAGCGGTCTTGGTCGACCGGTACCCGCTGGAGGAGCACGAGCCCTGCCCCAGGGTCACGGTGACACCGCCAAAGCCCGATCCCGACGGGCTGGAGCTGGTACCGCGGTAGACATTGCCGGAAATCGTCCCCTGCGGAGTCGGTGTCGGGGTCGGCGGGACGTAGCATGCACCCGGTTCGGAGCCGTTGGGCGTGAACCCGTAGCCCCAGCGGCACGAATTGTCGACTTGTGCCAGCTGGTTCAAAGGATAATTGCTGGCCCCCGACACCGGCGAGCCGGCGTCCACCGGGCTGAAGTGGTCGTTGTAGTCGAAGAACGCTGGATTTTGCGGTCCGGCGTCGGCCCACACCCCCCACATGAACTCGCCTGGCGCGCCGATCAGGGACTGCTTGAAGGCGATCTGGATTTGCGAACCGGAGTTGGGCGAACGGCGAATCCAGGCGGAGTCCGGATCGGCTCCCTGGCCGCTGTCGAAGGCAACCAGATCGTAGCCATTGCCGGTTTGGGGCGGCGGCTCGGCTTTGATTGGGGTGGAATCGCCGACGTCGTTGTTGGTGTCCTGCAGCGCCTGCACGCCATCCGTGGTCCAATTCGTGTCCGGCGGCGCCAACCCCCAAATCAACCAGTCACCTCGCCCATCCTTGTCAATGTCCACCTCAACCCCGTAGCGGACCGAGCCATCAGTTGGTGGCGAGTCCTCCAGATAAGCGTGACGTAGTACCAGGGACTCGAGGCGCTCAGTTCGCCCCGGGTGAGGTCAAGATAGCCCAGGTAGTCCATGCTTCTCGGACGTGAATGGTCGTTCAAACAGGAGGGCAATCGAAATTGTCCCCGATGGCTCGCCGCTCAGCGGCCAGGGCCTTGGATGAGCGATCGGTCATGAAGCTGTTGGTGGTACCCGGGGTTCCCCGGGATGCTGGTGTGAACCACTGTGGCGGTCGCAGTCGGTTCGGCGACGGTGGCGGTCGCTTCGGGCACAGCCGTGGCGGCCGGGGCCCCGGGCTCAGTCGCCGAAGGCACCGCACCCTGCGTGGACATGGCCACCTGGGTGCCCACTGCCTGCAGCGTGAGTTGGTCAGACGAAACCTGCGGCGTCCCTAGCTGCGTTGGGAGGCTGCACGCCAGGCTTACGATAAGCAAAACGGCCAATGGGAGAGAGAGGCGATGAAGGTTGCGGTGGTGCAAAGACATGACGGGTCTCCTCAGGCTCTGTCTGGCGGCCCAGATTGGACCGCCGGGCGGGTCGTCCGGCAATCCCCTCCTGCGTTCCTCCAATGATACGCAAACCCCGCCCTTCCCGCCAGGTCGTCCCGGGGGGCGACACAGCGCCAAGGGACCTTCAGCGGTCTTCCCAGGGCGGGACGTCTTCCCCGACGCTCCACAGAAAGACGTAGGCCCCGGTGCGTCCGAGATGTTCAAATGTCGCCTGAAGTTGGCGGTTGACATCAGGGTATGGGCGGTCATCGAGCGATCTGAGGAAATCCTGCATCGAGCCGAAATCGGCCCTCAGCGCGAGGACCTTGCGTGCGTTCCAAACCGCCGCCTCGATCTTGCGCCGGTTGCGAACGATCGATTCGTCCTGGAGCAGCACGTCTACATCGCCCGGTGACAGGGAGGCCACTTTCTCGACCGAGAATCCATGAAACGCCTTGCGGAAGGCGGGCCATTTCCGTTCAACAACCTTCCAGCTGAACCCGGCCTGGAAGACCGCCTTGGTCATCTGTTCCAGATAACCGTCGTCATCCTCGGGCACGCCGCGGGGCGGGATGATCATCTCGGGCACGGCCGCCTCCCATTTGTGAACAGTCTCACAAATCACATCTCATTACATTATGCCCTTGAATCTACACCCAAAACTCGGAGAAGGCCCTGGATCTGCGCACAAGTGACCGGCGGAGCGACGCTACAGACCGTCGGGCCGCCATGCCCGCCAGGCCCAGGACGAGGACCGGCGCTGGGATACCCGGGTCTTGTCTCTGGCGCTCCGCCCTATCCCGGCGCATAATGGGATGGTCATGCCTTGAGCGCCAAAAACAGCCACATGTCGCCAGATCTGACCCAAACGCTTCGCTCCCGAGCCTTCCTCGCCATCGGCGCCGCTGTCTTGGCTGGTAGCCGCAGGGATTTCGCCTCGGACGCCCGCAGAATGGTCGCCGGACTCAATCCGCCCCTTCGCCTGCTTTCGGAGCCACCTGCGCTCGCGCCGGGAGGGGCGGTGGTGGTTGTCAATCACTACGCCCGGCCTAGGTTTCAAGCGTGGTGGATCGCCCTCGCCGTCTCGTCCAGCATCGATCGGCCGATCACCTGGGTAATCACCAGCGAATGGACCGCCACGCATGCGCCGCACCGATGGATCCTGCCGACGGCCAGCCGATGGAGCCTGAGACGGATTGCCAGGTGCTACGGGTTCTTCGCCATGCCGCCGATGCCGCCGCGTGAAGGGGATGCTCCGGCCCGGGCCCGGGCCGTGCGGGAGATTCTGCCGCTTCATGGCCACGCAGTCGGAGCCGACCCTCGGGCTCGCTCCGGAGGGCGGAGACTCGCGAACCCCTGGCCTCCAGCCGCCGCCGCCCGGGAGCGGGCAATTCCTGGGGCACCTGGCGCGCAGCGGCGCGGCCTTCATCCCCGTTGGGGTGTTCGAGGCCGAGGGCGGCCTCTGCCTGCGATTTGGGTCTCCCTTCCACATCGAGCCCGGATCCGGTGCGCCAGAAGCACCTGCCGACACCGTCATCCGCGCCATTGCTGCGCAGCTCCCGGCGGGTCTGCCGCGGATCCTACGCCTAGGAGAGACACCTTGCAGCGAGCACCAAGCCGAGAATTGGTTACCCTGAACGCGTTCTGGCTGGGGCTGGCCTTCATGTGGAACAGCCTGCACGTGCTGGTGCTACCTGCGGTCCTGCTTACCTTTGTTCCCGACGCCAAGAAGAACACGATCCTCGGTCTGCTGACCTTCATGGGCCTGCTCATCGCCACCGTCGTCCAACCCCTCTCGGGCGCGCTGAGCGACCGCTGGTCATCGCGCTTCGG
Organism: uncultured Chloroflexia bacterium; assembly: GCA_963727915.1. Taxonomy (GTDB): domain Bacteria; phylum Chloroflexota; class Anaerolineae; order Anaerolineales; family E44-bin32; genus CAWAND01. The sequence continues at coordinate 426,119 of CAVSID010000002.1, forward strand.
CCGGAGGCGACCCCTGATGGGCCTGGGGATTGTGCTCGATCTCCTGTTTCTGGGCGGAATGGCGATGGCCGGTGGGCTTCCCTGGCTGGCCCTTTCGTACTTCGGCCTACAGATCGCTTCCAACATCGGGCACGGTCCGGCGCAGGGTTTGATGCACGACAGGGTGCCCAAGGCGCAAATGGGCACGGCCAGTGGGGTAAAGAATCTGTTCGATATGGGCGGGGCCGTGCTGGCCGCCCTGGTCACAGGGCGAGTCCTCGAGCCTTCCTCGCCCGGCATCGCCTACTTCATCATCGCCGCACTTCTGGTTGGCAGTGCCGCCATAACCCTGTTTGGCACCAGCGAGGCTCCAACCGGCGAAAGACAACCGGCTCCGCCCTGGCGCGACCAGTTTTCGCTCGACCTTCGGGCCCACGCGCCCTTCTGGCGACTGATCCTGGCGCGAGGCATCTTTCTGGTCGGGGTGCTGGCGGTCCAGGGGTTCGCCGAGTACTTCGTCAAAGACGTGCTCAAGGCGGCTGACCCGGTTCGCTTGACCGGGAATCTTCTGGCGTCAATCGTGCTCTCGATCATGGTGTTTGCCATGCTCGCCGGCCGCCTTTCGGACCGTATCGGACGCAAGCCGATGCACGTCGTCGCCTCCCTCTTAACCGCCAGTGGCAGCCTTCTGCTCCTCACCGCACGCTCCACCCCGGCTGTGCTCGCTTTCGGCATCGTCGTCGGAGGCGGCATCGGCGTGTTCCTGACCGCCAACTGGGCGCTGGCCAATGACCTGGCGCCTGCCGGCGAGGGCGGAAAATTCCTCGGCCTGACCAACCTGGCCACGGCTGGGGCCGGGGCCGTCAGCCGTTTAGCTGGACCCGGCATCGATCTGCTCAACGCGCTCCGGCCGGGTGTGTATCTCGGCTACGCCGGGCTGTTCGCCGGCGCTGCGGTCCTGGCGCTGGTGAGCCTGGTCATCCTTAGGGGCGTCCCCGATCCTACCGTCGCGAAGGCCAGAGAGTGATGAACATGTGAATTTGCGTCACCCTGCCATTTCGGAGATGCGGGGATGTTGACCGCCGAGGTCGTCGGGGTACGGGGATCAGAATCTACCGGCTTGGTGCTGGGGGCTTGCGGTCTGGGGCGGTTCGCTCACGGCCAATCGATCTTGACCGGGTCGGTGTAACCGTGCTTCTCGACGGCGTATAGCTTCCCAGAAGATGGCGAGTCGCAGTCCGTGTCGTCGGTGAGGGTGAGCGACGTGCCGTCGGTGTGAACGGCAGTGTCAAAGAGGACTCCCTTCTGGCACAGACGGGCCTCAATCATGTAACCCCGAAAGTCGTCCTCGGTCATCCAGACCGAATCCCACGTCACCGTCACCTCATTCCCGTTCCGCTTGGCATCGACGTTGTGTGGTTGGCCGTACAAGACGGAATGCGGCAGACGGGTCTGGGTCACCACCACGCTCTTGACGTTGCCATCGACGGTCACGACTGAGGCCGCCACCCAACAGGCATAGTTCAGCTTGTCGAAGCGGACCCAGAGCCAGGTGGCGCTGTAATTACAATTCCAGAGCAGGCCATGATCACCTGCGTACAGATCGCCGGCATGCAGGTAGGCAGTCCCGGGGCCGTAGCGGCAGTGGGCGGCCGCCTCTGAAACCGTGACATCCGGGAAATCGAAAGTCGGCGTGGGCGTGATCGACGGCGTCGGAGTGATGCTGGGCGTCAACGTTATCGTCGGTGTCGCCGTATCGGTGAGAGTGGCCGTGAACGTAGGTGTGAATGTCGAGGTAGGGGTATGGGTCGGCAAGGGCGTGGCGGTTGGCGTCGGGGTCGGCGTGGCAAGCAGTGCCAAAGGCTGAGTGCAAGCTGCAAGGCCGAGTTCCCAAGCCCCCAGCGCCGCCAGCCAGACTGCCGGGCTCCGTCTCGGTGTTCGACCACTCCCACGCAGTGACGTTGTCATTCTGGGCCGCATTCTAGGCCACCCACAAGCACAACTTCAATGACCCATTCGGCCCGGTGCCGGGCGGAGGCGCCAGGCGGGCATCACGTCGGCATATCCACGACCCTCACCCGCTCGCCCACGTCCAGGAAACACAGCTTTCCCACGGGCTGCTCCCCAAGCAGCCTCTCGACGGCCAAGACATAGGGGCGGACCTGCGCCTTGAAATGGGCCTGGGCGGCCTCCTGCATTGCCTGCTCATCGACCAGATGATCGGTCTTGAAGTCCAGCACAACCCACTTGTCGTCCAATCGATACAGCACGTCGATCACGCCTGACCGCGCCCATGGATCGCCGAGGGAGACTGTGAAGGGCACCTCGTGCAATCGGGGGTCCGCCCGCTGCAGCTCATCCCAAATCGGATCGTCTGCAAGGCGTTCCAAAAGCGCCTCCGCCTGTGCCACGGCCTCCCCGCGTTGGCTCGGATTCACCAAACCGGCGCGCAGCGCCTCGGTTGCCATGAGGCCTTCGAACGCAGGATCGCCCGGCCGACACTCGCGCTGGAGCGCAGTGTGAACCAGGCGCCCCAGCGCTGCGCGTGGCACCGTTCTCTCCGAGCGCGTCGCCCGCCAATCGGGATCAGCCTCGGCATCCAAGCTGTCGTCCGTAGCTTCTATCTCGGTCACCTCTATCGGTGCGAACAGATCCTTCTCACTCGAGCTCGGCCAATCAGGGGCGTTCAGTGTCTGCTCTTCGAACATGATGTCTTCCGTGGCCACGCTGAGTGCCAGGGGGTTGCCGGCCGGGCTGGCCAAGACGGCTAGCTCCTGACCGGACGACGCCAACGACTGAGCGTCGAGGTTCAACGTTGCCATCATTTGGGCCATCCATCCGGCCGCCGACCAGCGGCCCCGGTTCTGTGTGATATGCCCGCTGATCACCAGCTTGTCTCTGGCCCGAGTGGCGGCCACGTACAGCAAGCGCCTGGCTTCAGCCTCGGATTGCGCTCGGTCAATCGCGCCTGCCAAGCGATACGCCAGGGACTCGCCCTCCACCCTGTCCGCCCGGGGCGCCACACCGACCACGGGCGAGACATACACGCTGGCCCGGCTGGTTGGAGGCCGCCGCGAGGCGTCTGCTAACACGGCAATGTCAAATTCGAGCCCCTTGGCTTTGTGGATGGTCATCAAGCGCACGGCCCCTTCCGCCTCGGCCGGCGCCTCTCCCTCCCTGGCACCTACAGCGCGCAGCGTCCGCAAGTAGGCGAGGAACTCGGTCAGACGTACGACCTGGCTGGTCTGGGCATCTTCAATCAGCTTGTCCACATTGCGCCAGAGTCGGCTATGCGAAGAGGCCAGGACAGCGCGCAGGTCCAGCCGATCGACGACGCGTTTGAGCAGCGCCACAACGGGAAGCCGGTCCACCCAGGGGAGCAGATCGTCCAGCACGGCCAGGGCGCGCTCGGCGGCCACGCGATCCGAGGCCAGGGCCATGCCCCCCGAATCCGCAACCGACTGACGCAGCGGCCGCCGCAACCCCCCATTCTGGATTCTGAGCGCAAAGATCCCCGAATCGCTCATGCCGATGGCCGGCGAGCGCAGGAAACCGGCCATGGCGAGATCATCCGTGGGATCGGCCAACAGCCGCAGAGTGTTCAACAAATCGCGAATCTCTGGCCGGTCGTAGAAGCCGCGGCCAGCCACGGTGACAAAGGGGATGCCCGCCTGCTCGAGGGCAAGCTCGTAGTCCTCGAACCCGGTGGAGGCGCGAAACAGCAGTGCAACCTGATCCCACGCCCGGATCTCGCCCGCCGACTTCATCGTCAGCAGCCTTCGGCACAGCGCCTGCGCCGCCCTGGGCCGGGCGTCTTCGGCCCGTTCTCCCACACCCAGGGCCAGTTCGAGGAAGGGAGAACCCGCGCCGGGTAACTGTCGAAATGGGTCCAGCGCCGTGTAAGGCACATCGTACAGTTCGTCGCCCTCGGCGGTCCCCATGATCTGGCTCAGGATTTCATCCAGCCCTGAGAGCAAGCCGGCATGGGTTCGGAAGGTGGTCGAGAGATCGAAGATCCTACCGCCGCCGCGAGCTTTTTGGACCCGCAGTTGGCGGAAGACCGTGACGTCAGCCCCTCGGAAGCGGTAGATGCTCTGGCGGGCATCACCGACCACGAACAGCTTGCCCTGCCCTTCGCCCGTCAGGCGCTCGATGATCTCCCGCTGTCTGGCATTGGTGTCCTGAAATTCGTCAACCAGAACGGCACCAATCGCCTCCCCCCAGCGACGCTGGACCGCCGGGTCGGCCAGTAGGGTCAGCGCCCCGGCCTCGAGGTCATCGAAATCGAGGGCCCTTCTGGCGTCCAACTGCTTGCGGTAGCCGCGTTCTGCCTCGGCGAAGAGCTCCTTGATGCGAGGCGCATCTTCGGCGAACCGGGCTTCGATCGAGGGATCGGGCCGCGGATCCTTGGCACTGCCTCCGCCCAGCCATGGCTCCAGTGTGTCTCCGTATCGCTGACGGATGACCTCGACGGCTGACCTGGCGGTGCCATCCTTGCGACCCAAGTTGGTTCGCATGGACTCCCGGCGCAGGTCAAACAATGCCCCGGCGGCCTCGATCAGCCGGCCGTCATTGAGCGCCGAATGCACCTCATCCCAGCCAGCAAGGAGCGCCTCAACCTGAGAGGCCATGCCGTCCGTCATTTCGCCTGCTTCGGCCTGGCCCCTGGACAGCGCAACCAGGTTTCCCAATGCCGTTGTGACGGCAGGATCACCGGCGAAGCCTCGCAGCGCCGCATCGATGGCCGATGAAGCCATCCAGTCGGCGTCCAATTCGACGTCAAACGCCTGTCTGGTGTCCAGACGGCGATTGAGCAGCTCGGACAGCACGGTTCGGAGCGCGTACGGGCGAAAGGCCCCGAATAACTCGACCACGTCCTGGCGGCCTACAGCCCAAGCAAGCGCGTCCTCCACTGCCTGGGCCTTTAAGGCAGCCGACCAGCCCTCGTCCACGACATCAAAACCGGGATCAACCGCCGCCTCCGCTGGATGTGAACGCAACAGCTCAGCGCACAGGCTGTGAATGGTACCGATTCGGGCGGCGTCCATTTGGGACTCGAGCGCTTCCCAACCCTGCTGGCGATCGCCTTCTGCCTGCCGGGCCAGGGCTGTCACCTGCGCCCGGATGCGGTTGCGCATCTCACGTGCCGCCTTCTCGGTGAAGGTGATTGCCACCACCTGCCTTGGCGATAGCCCGTGCGCCAGGTGCCAGAGATATCTGGCCACCAAGGTCTGTGTCTTGCCCGTGCCCGCACCGGCCGTGACCACCACGTCCCCACCGGATTCAACCACCGCCTCCAGTTGGTCCGGTGTGAGGCCGAGCAATTTCTCAAGGGCCTCAGGTGTGAGAAGAGGGAGCCCGTTGACCATGGGCGACATCAGCCTCCCCAGCCCGAAGGCTGGTAGCGCCAGCACCAAGCTGCGGCCGGGCAGTAACTCGGGCAGCCCCCGCTCGGCGGAATCGGCTGGAAGGCGCCCTCTCGGGTTCCCATGAGGATACGGACCACGTGCTTGCTGGCCACGGCGTAGGCGGCTTGTGGTCCGATAAGCGGTCGGCCGTCCACGTCGGCTTCGAACGTGCTCAATTTGAGGGATCCGGGCGCAGCCTGGCGGATCTTCCAATAGAATCCTTCCACCGGGTCACCCATCCCTAGGGCGCGCTCCGCTCCGAGTGCGTACAGCGGAAGCTGGAGCCGTCTGCCTTCCTGTAGGTCGCTGGCGGCCAGGTGACTCGATCCTGTCTTGTAATCAATGATGCGTAGCTCGCCAGCCTGGTTGCGGTCCACGCGATCGATGAAGCCGCGCACACGGATCGTCCCCAGCTGTGTTTCGAGTTCCAGCGGCGGGCTATCCCCTAACCCAAACGCTGCTTCAAGTCCGGCTGGGATCCAGCCTTCATCGAGCTCAGCCAGCGCTTCTATGGTTGCTTCCAGCATGGCCAAGAGGTCTTGGCGCTCAACGCCCCAAAGGGGCGTGGGGCGGAACCCGAAATGCTGCGGCGCGTCGCTGAAGACGTCCGATGAAACGCTGGCCAGGCTGCGTTTGACCGACGGCAGATCGGTGGGGTCGTCCGCCTCAGCGTAAGCGCGCTCTAAAATGGCGTGAAGCATCGAACCGAGCTGGGCTGCGTCAAATCCGAGCTCGGGAGGCTCATGCGCCTCCAACCCAAGCACAACCGATACGAAGAACTGGTGAGGACACGCGCCGTAGGTCTCCAGCCGGCTCGGGCTCCAGATATGGTCCGGGCCATACAGGGCACCAAGCGCCCCTTGGTCCATCCCCAGGTCGCCTTCGAAGGGGCCCTCCGGCGTTGGCAGCGACCGGGCCGAGAGCACATCCCGAGCGTGGCGAAGCTGGTCCCAGCGCTCGCCTAGGCTGGCGAGGTAGTGTTCGGGTAGGCCGCCTCGGCGCACGCCCCAGAACAGGACCTCCTGGACAGAGGCCGCATCCGCCAGCGGACGCGGCGCCTCGGTGGAGATCCGCTGCACCGATTCCGAACACATGACGGCCGCCGCCTCCCAATACGGTGATGGCAGCCAGGCTTCACCGTCATCCGCCAGATACGGCCTGGTCAGCAGCAGCCAACCGTCGGCGCGGGTGACGGCTTGGTAGAAGAGGCCGGTCTGCTCCCGGCCGAGTCTGGGCTCGAGGCCCAGGCCTTGCCGCACTTCATCGGGTAAGAAGGGGTCCTCCCGCTCGACCTGCGGCAGCACGCTTTCCGAAAGGCCCAGGACGGCCACGGCCCGGTAGCGGACTCCCCGCGCTTCCAGCAAGCGCAGCACCGTCACCGGCGGCTTGTTCCAATCACTTTCCTCCTCGAATTCCGTCGCCTCGAGCAGGGCACGAAGCTCGCCCACAAACTCCGCGTACGTCATGGCTTCCGGATCGGCCAGCTCGTCACCCAGGACCAGGGCTCGCAGGGAGGCCCGCAACCGGCCCAGCGCCGCCGTGTCGCTAGCGGTCGTCTGCCGCGCCGGGAAGGCAAGGTCGTCCATCAGGTCTTCTAACCAAGCCGCCCAACCCCCGGGTATCCGAGGCGCCGGGGGGCTGAGGCGTTCGGCCAGGGCGGACAGGCCGCGGCCCAGCCGAAGGGCCTGGTCGCCCCGAGGCACACCTTCCGTGGAGATATCGGGGTCATCCAGCGCCGGGGCCCCGGCAGGGGTTTTGGCCAGGCGGCCCAGTGCGTCGAGCCAGACCTCCAGTCCGTTTACAACCTGGCCGTATCGGCTGGCGGCCTCGAGAAGCTGACGATCGACCGGTGAGAGCTCATATGGCCCCAGCTCGAAATAGGGTGAGTGGACGGCGTCCAGCGTGAGCCGTTGGGGCCAATCCAGAGACGGCAGCGCCAGCAGATCCAAAAGCGCCACCACGCCCGGGGCCGACGTGAGGGGTTCGCCATGGGTAAACCTCAGCGGCACACCGAACTCGGCGGCCGCCCGCCGCAGGAGCGGACGATAGCGGGCCGGATCGGGTGTCACCAAGGCGCAGTCCCCGGCCGCCAAACCGTCCCGAAGGATACGCGCCTTGAGCCAGCGCAGGGCCTCGCGCGCCTCTTCCATCGGAGAACGGGCTTCGATGAGCGCCAAACGGGGGGTTGGGGCAACGGGCTCGGCGCCCGGTTCGAACAACCCCTTTTCGAAGTCCGCCAGGGCCTGAACCTGGTGGACCTGGCTGGCCAGCATTTCAATGCGAAACTCGAGGCCGGCCTCGATCAGGCGCTCCAGGGACCGAGCGAAGCGGCGATGAGCTCTCCGATTCATCCCCTCCGTCCCGGGCAGGGTTATCCGCAGCTCGGGAACGGCTCGGGCCAGGGACGCCAGCGCGCGTAGTTGGTCGCCCTCAAATGAGTTCGAACCCGTCGACCACGACCAGCGCCACATCTTCGAGCAAATCGGGCATCTCGTCGAGGCCGCCACAGGCGCTGGCGTTGAGGCTCTCACTGTCAACCCAACCGGCGCGGCCGAGGCGAAGTCGGTAGCCGGCGCGAATCCTCGCCAATTCGCCCAGCCAAGGCGCAGAATCCTCGGCGACTCGCTCGAGACTTTCCGGGGAAACACTCGCCTGATCCAGCTCGGCAATGGCCCCGGCCATCGCCTCCAGAAATCCGGGGCGGCCCGCCAGGGCCATGTAGTGAGGCAACGCGCCTTCGGCTGCCAGGCCCCGGATCGCCTGGCGGAGAACCAATCGCTGAACTGGGCCCGGCACCACCGGAGCGAATCTCGCTGCCCGAGCCAGGACCTCTTGGAACAGATCGCCAAAGGTCCCCACCCTGACCCCCAGGGCTCCGCCGACTTGGCCCAGCCGTTGACGATAGGCGGCCACGGCTAACCGCTCCGGCGCGATCACCCAGACCGGCGCCAATGGCGATGCCTTGCGCACCTCCAGAATGCGGGTCAGTGTGAGATGCGTTTTGCCGGAGCCCGGCGGGCCAAGGCTGAGCCAGACGGTCAAGACGGCCTTCCATAGACGGGCATATTGTGAAATTCCTCACAAATGGCACGGGGAGCCGATCAGCCGTGGCCCGCGCCGGAGGCTAGTATACGGCGCTCGCAGCACCACCACAACGCTGCCAGATTGGAGCTGGGGAAGAGACGAACTCAGCCCTCGCGGAATGCGCTGGCGAAGCGGCGCAGGGAAAGCGGCTCGCCGCTGAGGAGCGTTTGGACCCTGAACAGGCGGCCCATTAGCAGCAAAGTCCCCGCGCCCGTGGTCAGAAGCAACCCTAGGCTGAGCGCAAGCTGCCAGGGTGGAACGGCGGTTGAGGTCATTCGCATCAGCATGGCCACCGGAGCCGAGAACGGGAACAAGCTCAAGGCCACAGCGAAGAGGCTGTCGGGCGCACTGACGATGGCGGTCCACAGGTAAATCGGCACCATCATGGGGGCAATGATGAGCAACACCCAGGCACGGCTGCCCTCCCTGTCCGGCGCCAACGCGCCGACGCCTGCCATCAGGGCTGAGTACAGCAGGAATCCGCCCAATGCGAAGGGCACCACCAGGGCCCCCTCCAGGGGCGAAATCTGCAGCGCCTGGACGGCGCTCACGGCGTTGCCGCGCAGGCTCTGCAGCCACACGGAGCCCATGCCGAACCAGACGACATACTGGATCACTGTTAGCATTCCGAGCCCGATCATCTTGCCCAGCAAGAGCTGCCGCGGGCGAAGTGAGACCAGCAGCACCTCCAGGGTCCGGTTGCTCTTCTCGTTGACGATGCTCTGGAGCAGGAAACTTCCGCTGGTGAAGAGCGGGATCATGACGGCCATCGTCACCAAGAAGGGCAACATGAGGTTCATGAAACCGCCGGAGGTGCCCTCGGGTTTGAGATTCACGAAGGCCGGCGATCCGCCGGAGCCAAACGGCCAAAGAAGCCGGGTCAGTTGCGCTTCGTCGGCATGGGGGAGCAAGTTGCCGAGCAGGAGCCAGTTCACCGCCCGCAAGTCCGGCGAGCTGGTGGGCAAATCAAGGGTCACATAAGTCAGGTCGCCAGTTTCCTTGTAGTCGGCAGGGATGGCGACATAGGCTTGCAGGCTGCCAGTTTCCAGAGCCATGTCCGCAGCGGCTCGACTGGGAAAGAGCTTGAAGTCCCCTGGCGAGAGCGGCGGCGGGACGCGTTGGATCAAGCCGGCGGGATCGATGAGCCCGATCGGGCCGCTGGTCGAGCTCTCCCCTGTCAGCGAGTTCGAGCGGCGGTGTTGGGTTGGAGAACGATTGGCTTTGAAACGCCCACATCAGCAGGATGAGACCGGGGGTAAAGAAGGTGGTAAACAGAAAACCGCGCGAGCGCACTCGGACACGGAACTCCCGCCAGCCGACGAGCAGCGCGTTTCTCACGTGAACCTTTCCCTTCCGTCAGGGCTGATCATCGGCCCATCAAAGCCCTGAGGATGGCGCCCGGGCGCAGGCTCTGTCCGTACAGGAGCATCGCCGCCCGAAAGACACGGCTGACCGCCCACAACGCAAGGATCAGGCTGAGCACAACCGACGCCAGCGCGGCGAACAGTTGCCACACCGGCACGTGGGTGAGCGCCAACCTGATCATGCCAAACATGGGGGCGGTCAGTGGGAACAAGGTCAGCGCCACCGCCACCGGGCCGTCCGGGTGTTCCAGGACAACGCCCAAGAAGGCCAGAGGGAACATGGAAAAGAATCCCAACATCCCCGCCAGCTGTTGACCCTGCTGGCTGTCGCCGGCGATGATGCCCAGTCCGGAGGCGGCCGCAGCGTAGAGGAAGTAGCCCGGCACCCCGAGCAGCGCCGCCCAGACCAGCGCCGGCCATGGAATGATCACGCCGGAGAAGTCCACGCGTCCTGCCAGGGCCACTCCCAATGCCAGGCCGGCCCCGAGTGCCCAGACCCCCAACTGGGTTATGCTCAAGGCCGTCATCCCCAGGACCTTGCCCGCCACCAACTGCAGTGGGCTCATCGACGTCAGCACGATCTCCATGGCCCGCTGGTCTTTTTCCCGCACAACCGCCGACCCCATCTGCGCCGCCCCGGTCACCACCGCCAAGGCGAACAGGATGCCGAGAGCGATCGGCAAACCGACCCAGACCACCAGCGCCGCCCCCGAGCCAAGCCGGGCGCCGTTCTTGGCCGATTTCGAGGGTGACGGTGCTCGGATGGTCCAGCCTTGCCAGCAGGTCCACGGAAGCACCGGGGAGCAGCGCCTTGCGCACGACCTTTTGCAGGGCATTAACCACCGCAGCGGATGGGGACTCGAGCCCGAAATACTGGGCGTCGTTGCCCTGCAGAAAGTTGGCCGGCAACAGGAGGTACCCGTCCAGCCTTCCCCGATTCGACGGCCTGGCGGGCCGTAGTTGGATCATCAAAAGTCTCCAAAGTCAGGGTTTTTCCATCCACTTCGACCGCATTGACGGGGGCCAGCTTGTGGCTGAGATCAACCCAACCCAAACGCAAAGTCTCGGGACGCCTCGCCTGCAGGATCGGCACAGCGGCGGCCACGATCATGATGGCCGGCATACCCAGGGTGAGAAGCAGGAACGAACTGGAGAAGATTCTGCGCCGGAACGTGGCGCGTGCCATCAGGAGGATCTTTGGCATTTCAAACTGAACTCGGCTGCGCGTCCCGCCCCACCACGCGGATGAAGATCTCATCCAGGGACATTTGGACCTGCTCGAAGCGATCGACCCGCAGCCCCGGCGTATCGACCAAACGCTTGAGGACATCCGACGGGTCGACACCGGGTTCAAGCAGCAGCCGATAGCCACCATTTTGGGGCTGCATGCGCTGAACGCCGGGAACGGAATCTACTTTTCCGGTGAGATTGACCTCGACTGCATGGTCGGAGAACCGCGTGCGAACTTCGCTGACCTCGCCGTGGAGCACGTCTCGGCCGTGATCGATGAGCAGAATGCGCTGGCACATCTCCTCAACCTGGTGCATCTGATGAGTGCTCATGACGATCGCCGCCCCCTCGTCCCGCAGCCGATAGAGCAGCCGCTTGATCAGGAGCGTGTTGACGGGGTCCAGACCGCTGAAAGGCTCGTCGATGATGATCAGCTCCGGCGCGTGCAGCGTAGCTGCTACGAACTGGGCCTTCTGGTTCATTCCGCGGCTCAAGGCCTGGATCTTGCGATTGCGCTCGTCCCAAAGCTCTACTTCCTTCAGCATCGACTCCGCCCTGCCGGCGGCCGTGCTCCGATCGAGCCCCTTGAGTTGGGCCAGAAAGACCAGAGTGTCCAATAACCTCATGTCGTCGTACAGTCCGCGCTCTTCGGGGAGGTATCCGATGCGGGATTTGGTGTCTTCCCCCATGGGGCCACCCAAGACGGTGATCTCGCCGGAACTGGGACGGATGATGTCCAGAATCATGCGGATGGTGGTCGTCTTTCCAGCACCGTTGGGGCCCAGCAGGCCGAAGATTTCGCCGCGGCGAACTTCAAACGACAAGGCATCCACGGCCGTCATGCCCGAATAATGCTTTGTGACATCCTTCACAATGACGGCGGGCTCAGACGACCGCATGGCATGCCTCGCTTCCTGGCAAGGGGCGAACATCTCTCTCAGCTAGCCGGAGTGAATGGTAGAAGATTCTGTCGACGGCATCAAGCGCCTTGCGGAAACCTGTTGAGCATGTCCTGAACACAACCGGGGGTTTCATGCGGATCAAAGCCGGCGAGCTGTGATGGCAACCCAGCCGCTCAGCGGCCGAACGGAGACCACCTCGAAGCCGCGGGCTTCCAGTTTGCTGTGCAGGGGCTGGACAAACTCGTCTCTGAATCCGCTGATGATGAGAGTGCCACCCTGTCGCAGGAGACGGCCCAGGCCGGCGTTGATGTTCACATCGTGTATCGGACCCAGGATGTTGGAGATGATCAGATCGTATAGCTTTGCCCCAACGCTGCCAAAAAGCGACTCAAGATCGTCGTTGGTGATATGGATCTGATCTTGCATGCCGTTGAAGGCCACATTCTGGGCCGCAGTTTCCGCGGCGAATGGGTCGATATCGCAGGCATCGACCGAGCCAGCCCCGAGCAACACGGAGGCGATGGCCAACACGCCGGAACCCGTCCCCAGATCCAGGACATGGTCCCCCTCCCTCACGTGTGCCTCGAGCTGCCCAAGGCAAAGAGCTGTGGTCGGGTGGTTCCCGCTGCCAAACGCCTTGCCTTTGATGGCTGATGTGCCATCAGAGCCGATCCAACCGCCTTCACGGTTCTGGTCGAGCCAGATGATCTTTCGCTCAGTCTGGTCGGGAAGGCTGATCCCAACCGGGGCGATGATCAGCTTTTCTCCGACGGGAAACGGCAGCAGTCGGTGCACGATCAGGCTCCCGATGATGACGTCAATCCCGGGTGCCCCAATGGCGGCCAGCCCTTCGACTTCGTCCTTGTCAAGCCGCAGGAATTCGGCCACCTCGGCCGGCCGCTCGACGAGTCTCGTCTTAAGTTCGGGATCGTTGAGGGCTTCCAGGCCCACTCTCACCAAGACCATCGGGTTCATAACTGCACGGCCTCGCCGTCGGAGGTGTTGGCATCGCCTCCGTTGTCACCGAGATCTATCTCTCGCAGCGAGGCTTCCCATGCCTCCGCCAGCTCGGCGATTTGCTCTTCTTTTCGGCTGTACTGGGAGACAATAGTAGCCAGTTCCGCCTGGAGCATCTCGACCACCGACTCAAACTGCTTTCGATCGAGATGCTGCAGGAGCTTGAGATCTTGATCCGTTAGGTTGAAGGTTGAAAAAGTCTTCTCTGGGTGCTGGAATAGCGCAGCCCGGAAGGTGGGATCCGTGGCCGCCTGCCCGATCACTTGTTGAACGGCAGTAGAGAAGGTTGACGAATCTGAAACCAGATTTCGCCACGAGATCGTGTGCTGCGGGGAGAGTTCCAAAGAGTCAGGCTGTGTGCCGTCCGTCATGTGACTGGCCTTCCATGTGCAAGTTGGAGAAGTTCTATTGGGCGCATCCAGCCTCCCAATTCTAAGACAGTTGGGCGATCCCCAATCCACGTCTTGGCGGCGCCAGCCACGCTGCCCATCTGGCCTGAATGCATAAGGCCCCTCTCGATGAGAGGGGCCCTTGGGTTCATTGAGTCAGGAGACCGTTAGACGATCTTGACCTCAGCCGCCTGCAAGCCCTTGGGGCCCTGCTCGATGGAAAACTCCACCTGCTGGCCTTCCTCAAGGGTGCGGAAGCCGTCCGCCTGGATGGCCGAGAAGTGAACGAAGACGTCTTCGCCTTCTTCACGCTCGATGAAGCCATAGCCCTTCCCTGCGTTGAACCACTTGACCGTACCAAGAACTCGATCCGACATTGCTGCGTGCCTCCTTAGGCATCTCGTGTTTGAGGCGCTTGTCTCGTCCCTGGCGGTCAGGCGATTAACCAAAAGGGCCCTAGCTTTGCAGCCCGGGCCGATCGCCATTGACTTCCAGACGGAACGTGCATGCTGCCTTCAAGCGGATATCATATCAGCCTTTTTCGAATTTGTATACACCCAGTTTTCTCTTTGCCGGTGGCCCTGACTCCCCGTTCCCCGACCCCTATTCTGGCTTCAAGAACCGGTCGAAGAAGGTCAGGGTCCGCTGCATCGCCAGACTGAACGGCTCGGCCAGATTGTGGTCCGCGCCAGGGTAGACATACAGTTCGACGGTCCCCCCGGCTGCCTGCACCTGGTCGTAGAGCGTTTGCGAAAAGATAAGCGGCACCTCGTGGTCGGCTGTCCCGTGGTGCAGTTGCAGCGGACCGGACAGGTCTTGAAGGTAAGCATTGGCGGAAATCGAATCCCAGAAAGCTGGGTTCTGATCCGGCGTTCCGTACATACTGGACAACCCGCCGCGCCAGCCGCGGTTAAGTCCGGGTGTCGGGGAGGGCGTGCCGGGCGCCACTGGAGTCCGGTGCCACATCGTCACCAGGTCTGGATAGGAGGCAACCACGCCCGCCCAAATGACCCCCACCTTCACGTCCGGACGGATGACCATCGCCCGCAGGGTGATGTAGCCGCCCATCGAGTGGCCCCACATGCCCACTCGATTGCGATCGGCGCCGGGATAGTTTTCCATCGACGTCATGGCGTTGAGCACATCCACCACGTAGTCCGGCGAGCCGTAGGCACCGCTCGGCGTGCCCTGCGAATTGCCGTGGCCCCGATAGTCAGGTTTGAATACGATGTAGCCGTGGCGGGCGATGGCATCGACGTAAGCAACGTAGCGCGACGTCGTTTGGTAGATATCGGGCGGGATGTAGCCGTGATTAAAGATGATCACCGGCCAACCCGTCTCTGGCGGGTCGCCGAAAGGCACCGTGAGCAGCCCGTAGATCTTGTTGCCTTCGGACAGATAGGACGCGATGTAGCGTGAATAGTTGCCGCCGGAAGGCAGGGTCTCTTCGATAGTGATCGGACTGCCCGGGTAGGCCCGCAGGCGCATGGCCTCGATCGTCAGCGGGTGCAGCGTGGGCGTCGGACTCGGGATGATCGTCGGCATCAGGCTGGGGCTGGCCGAGGGCACCGGAGACGGCGAGTGACTTGGCACCGCCGTGACGTCGACAGTTGCCGATGGGGCTTTCCCCGGCGCAGCGCACCCCGCGGCGAAGCTGACGCCGATAGCGACAGCGAATCGAACACCGACTGGCAATGTGCTCCCCTGGCGAGTCATCAGGGAATCATGGTACTCGATTCTTCCCCATTGGAAGCTCCACTTTGACAAGGTCCGCCCAAGCCTGGCCGACTCGTTATGGCGTCGTTCAGGTATGTGCAGCGCCTAGGGCTTGTAGTAAGTGACCTCCAGCACGAAACCATCGTAGACTGACGCGCAGGACGCTTTGGAGAAGGAGTCCGACCCAGGCGACTTCTCATACCCCCTAAGCACGAAGCCATAGTTGGGCTGCGCACCAGACCGCCAGGTCTTCACCACCGGCGTGACGTCAAAGTCATACTGAGCGAGGGGGAAGCCCTCCGGCACAGGCATATAGTCCTTGGCCGGGATCGTCATGGCTTTGTCTCCATATGGATTTCCGCGCCAGTCATCGGTGCCCAGCATCAGGTGCGTGGCGCACGAACGCTCTTCGTTGGTGGCCACGTCTGTCGCTTGCCGGTAGAAACCGTCCTCATACGTGTATTGCAAACGTGCATCAATGATCTTTCCCGGGATCTGGCTCAAGTCGAACCACACCGCACCGCGGTAGTTGGTCTCCCGGTAGTCGCAATCGTTGCCTGTGGTGTAGGTGTGACCGACAGCCATCGCGTCCGGACCCACGTTGAAGCTGCCGTAGACGAGGCCCAGCGCCTTGCTGAACGGGCACTTCATTGTTGAGTTGTACCGGAACAGCACATTGGTGGGCTTGAGATCGATGGTGGCTGTGCCCAAATCGTCGTAGGTATAGCAGGTCACGGCGCTGTCTGGCGATTCGAGGTTCCCCACAAAGGCACGGACCATGATGCAGTGCTTTGTGCCTGTGAGCCCGGGCCATCCGGGCGGGGGAATTAGGGCCAGGGTCCTCTTCTGGTCATTGATCGTCTTGATCAGCGCCGGCTTGCCTGATTTCTGGAGCTCGTAGACATGGTAGCCGTCGACCTGGGTGATGCAATTGGTGACTCCCAAGCCGCAAAGGTCGGTGAGTTTCCACACAATGGCTGCATAGCGATCCTTGAGGGCCGACTTGCAGACCAGGCCGCCAAGCACCCCGGCATGCTGCGTACAGACTACGGGATCCGATGTTCGCTGGACATCATACGGAGAGACGATTTCGGGTGCGGGCGGGCTGCCCGTCCAACGGTTTCGTTTGGAGAGCTCCCGAAAAATCAAAATTGGTCCCGGTGATATGCAGGTTTCCGGTTTGGCTCGGGTCGAAGGTTTGCTCGCCGGAGCCGAGAGACTTGAGCTGGCCCCCAGCCCAACCCCAACACTCGAACTTGAGGTCAACCGGCGTCTTGGTGCCCCCGATCGTGATCAGCTTGTTCATGTATTGGGAAACGTCGAAGCCGCCCTGGTCTTTGGGGATGAACTTGCCGATCGCCAGGGGGATTCGGGTCCACGGACCGTTGGACGTCGAGTTGTAACAGTAGAGCTTATCCACGGGCGTCGAGGTTGTGATCTTGCCTTGATCCAGCGAAATCCCGCTCCACTGCACGGTCAGACAATTCACGTTGTTGACCTGAACGGTGACGGGGCTGCTGTCCGACGACCCGGCCTGATTGAAGGCCTCTGCGTAGTAGCTCACCGTGCCGAAGAGCCCCTTGTCGGGGTAGGACACGGATATGCCCGATCCGTTTTCCGGCCCCCACTGGTACGCCTGCTTGTAGTCCACAGAAGCGGGATCGGAGCGGTAGATCACAAAGCCGGACTCGTTTTCGGACTGGTCCGTGAGCGTCAATTGCACATCGCAGCCGTTCACCTGGGCGGCCAGCTTGGGCGCCGCCGGCGGCTTGGAGGTCCCAGCCGCTCCGGGCAAATGGCTTTGAACCCAGAACCCGGGCCCGGAAGGCGGCGAAGCCGGCGGCTGACCCGCGCCCCCTGCCTGACCACCGCCTCCGGCGCTGCCTCCCGCACCCGCGTTGCCCCCTAACACGGGGGTGGGAGTTGGCTGTGGGCTTTCACCCTGGGGAACGGCCGTCGAAACCGCGCCCGTCGGCTGAACGGCCGAAATGCGTACCAGATTGGAGGTGATCGCGCTGCCGTCGTTCAGTTCGACATGCACGCTGAGCGTGTGCTCGCCCGGCCCTGCCGGTGCCCAAGACCAGTAGGTGCTGAAGGGCTGGGCACCCGAGTTCGGCGTGCCGGGCCCGACGTCTTGACCGTCCACCCACAGCTCGGCGGATTGGACGTCGGCCGTGCCGGTCGAATTCGGCAGAGATTGGGACGGTGTCACCCACATCGAGAACACTTCCATTGACCGGCTGCACGAGGGTCAGGAGCACGCCGCCTGGTGGCGGCACCTGCTGCGCCAGCGTGGGCAGGCGCGTGTATGCGACCACGCCTACCGCCCCCACACACACCACACCGAGACCAACAACGAGCAACCCAAGTCTAACCATCAGACTTCTAGACATCGCATCGGCTCCCAATGCTCTTCTGCGCCGTCATCATCGAATGACCGGGACCGTCGGTGTGTTGATTGGTATGGGTATAGGCACGATGTTGATCAGGGTAGGTGTCGGCGTGTTGATCGTGACGGGCGGAGGGACGACGATCGTCCCGCAGCGCAGCAGCTGCACGTCTGTGTACACCTGGCTGCGCACGGTCTCGCCTTGGTTGGGCTGAAGGGCGAACTGATACTCGACCGTGGCCTTGTTGTACCCGGTGCCCCCATCAAGCTGACGCCCAGATAGAGACAGCGTGTAGTGCCCCGCGCCGTCTGGGTTCATCGCCTGACCGCTCGACCAGTTGGTGGTCTTCCCCGTGGCGCTGTCTTTCAGACGATAGAAGAACACCATCGCCTTCACGGCGCTGGAGTCGCTGGCTTGCGCCCCGAAGGTGACGTTTATCGGGCTGCAGCTCCCGGAGCCGAAGTAGATGCCGTTGGTCGATGGCGACGTCCCCTGAACGCTGAGGGTGGGCCCGGGCGTCGAAGTCGAGGTCGGCACCAGGGTCGGCGAGGCTGTGGGGAAATCACAGGGACCATTGATGTTGATGTCCTCAGGTGCGACCCATCCGCTGAAAAACGATCCCGAGGTTCCGGGTGCCTGCTCCACCGACGCCCAACCGTTCGGATTGATGCCATCCACGGTGGCGTACTGGTCTGGACCGATGACGGTGGACACGCCGGCATTCTTGTCCGGCTGCATGTACAGATTGACCTTGGCCATGGGCATCAAGAAGCACACGCCGGGCGGCGGACCCCATACCTGGGGCAGTCCGCTGCAGTCGCCCGTCGTGGCGGCCGTGGCGGGCGGGATCCAGCGCAGACGGAATGGCCCGGTGTTGGCGGCTTGGGCCACACCCGGATCAAAACCGAGCCAGCCATCCGACGTTTGAGCCTGGATTTGCGCCGAGAAGCCCGCCGAGACATGGGAGAAGACCACCGCATTCAGGCTGGGTCGCATGTAGATGTCGAGGTCGCTGGCGGCCGTGAACGTGCATTGCGAGGACATCGTCGCCACTTGGGGGGTCTCGGCACCGGTGATGGACACGACCGCCTGGGCTGGCGGCCCCCAGACATTGTAGGCACCCGAAGCGTAGGCCTGCAGGGTGTAGTTGCCAGGGGAGGAGGGGACTCCACGAGAACTGGACCTGCGCCAGGCCACCTTGCGTACTGTCCGGCGCTGAGGATTGGAGCGTATTCCCATTCACATCCAGCCTGATGGCCGAAATTCCGGTGGGTCCGCTGGCATGGATCAGGACCGGAACATCACCCACGGGGAAGCTGGACCCATCCAGGGGTTGGTCGATCCAGGCGATCGGATCCCCTCCGCCTCCAGTCTGAGGGTTCGTAGGCATGTTGCAGCCCGCGACCAAGACGACCAGCATGCACCCATCAACCATCGACCATAACGACGCATGACATCACCTCCAACAAGCTGAATTTGGTTACCTGCCCCACGCCGTCCTTTGGTCGAGAATAGATGCGCTGCAGGTCCCCGGCCCCCACACGACGGCCGGAATCGAAACGGGCCACCCACAGGATGGCCCACGGCTCGCCCTTCGGGCGGACCATAATAATGAAGACTATTGGGAGTACAAACCGTGCCGAGACAAGAACCGAACGTAGCCTACCGCCCCTAACCTCTGCTGTGCGGTCTCGGCTGTAGGGATTACCTGCAGTCGAATAGCGATCGCTGTCTTATACCGATAAGTTGAGTTGTTATTGTATCGAGTTTGTACGCTGATGGCAAACGCTGAAGGCTGCGCTTGCCTTCCAACCAGATGACGGCTTGGATTTCAAACCACGCCTTCGCCGGTCAACTTCCAGCGATCGGACCATCCTTGACAAATGTCCCGTTGCGCAGATCATCCAGAGCCTGGCGGATCTCATCTTCGGTGTTCATCACGAAGGGACCGTAGGGCACGATGGGTTCACCAAACGGCGCACCGGCCATCAGCATGAAGCGAGCCGGACCACCAGGGCCCGCCTGAATGCGCAGCCGATCCCCATCCCCAAACACAAGCATGCTGACCGCCTGAGCCGATTCGCCAACTCCTGACTCATCCAGCCCGAACAGTCCCTGGCCTTCGAACAGATAGGCGATGGCCGTGTGCCCCGCTGAATCGGTAGTTCGAATTCAGCCGTGGGCGACAGGGTAATGTCCATGTAGATCGGCCGGGCAGCAATCTCTGTGACAGCACCATCGACCCCGTCGTAGGCGCCAGCCACCGCACGGACGAAGACGCCGTCGGCCTGGATGGCTGGGATCTCCTCGGTAGTGATGCCCCGATAGCGAGGCGGGCTGAGTTTCTCAGCTGCCGGCAGGTTGACCCAGAGTTGGAATCCGTCCACCCGCCCGCTGGCTCCGCGCTTTGGCATCTCCTCGTGCATGATCCCGCCGCCGCTGGTCATCCACTGAACATCCCCCGGCCCGATCACCCCGCTGTTTCCCAGGCTATCCCGGTGGCGTGTGTTCCCCTCAAGCATGTAGGTGACAGTCTCGATGCCGCGGTGGGGGTGCATCGGAAAACCGGCGATGGGCCCATCCAAGGGATCGTTGAAAGCGAAGTGGTCAAACAACAGAAAGGGGTCGAAAGGATTGGCGCGACTGGGGCCAAAGGAGCGCCGAAGGAGCACGCCGGCGCCTTCGATGACATAGTCGGGTTCGATCACACGATTCAGTTTGCGAAAGGCATCGCCCATCGCACATCCCTCCAAAGGAATGGGGCTTCTCGTAAACGCCGAGATGCCATACCAACCCGGTCGAAGCCATGCGAGGATCATTGTACCCTTCCCACCGTGGCGCCTGACGACGCGGATACGGCAAGCCCGCCTGCGCGGTGCCGGATCTTTTGCCATTTTCACAAACTCTCGAATAGGGATGAAAGGTGCCGGGCGGGATTCCAATGACCGCCAGGCGGACCTTCGAACGACCGCCTTCGAAAAGTCAAGCCATGCCGAACACTTGTTGCCCAGAATTCGTCGCTTAGCCGATCGCAGGCTGTCGGCTTGCCTTCGAGAGGTTCTTGAGTAAGATGGGCCACCGATCGCACCGGGGGGTGCGGAATAATCCACGAGGAGGTGGGTGATGAGACGTAGGCGATTTCAGATTTCCCTGGTGGCTGTGGTTGTGGCCGCCCTTGGCTTGTCAGCACTCTTCATTCCCAACCTGACGGCGCGGGCAGACGTGGGTAACCAGGGTACACCGGTGCGCTGTTATGCGAGCGGTGGGGCAATTTCGCATGGTGAAACCCAGTTTATGACGTGTGTGAGGGCTGACGGTGGTTATCCAGGGTTTGTCAACAGCCAGCGCGTTCCGAGCGGGTACTACTTCATGGTGACCGATGTCTTTGTCACACCGTTGAGCGGCGGCAACGGGAGCACAACGGTCACGTTCTACTTGTTCGATGCCTACGGGACCAGTGGTCGAGCATCTAGCTACACGTTTCGGAGTCTTGACGGAGCCTCGTATGGGCAACACTTCACGGTTCCGCTGTATGTCCTGCCTGCCGACCACCGTATAGAGATACAGGCTTTTAACGCCAATGCAGCCGATTTTGACCTTCGGATAACCGGAGTTCTGACAACCAACGTCAATTACTTGCCCTTGGTCGTCAACAACTAGCGTCCAAGACTCGCTCGTTTGTCCCCGGGGTCGATGTCAGCCCCTGGGAAGCAAATCCTGTACGTCGTCAACGACCGTGCGGGGCTCACAAGTGGCGTCGGGCAAGACGAAGCTGGATAGGACATCCCAACAAAGTCGGGCAACGTCCAGCTCACGTCTGACCCGCCCCGCAAGCAAATCCGAGGCGTGTTGGCCTCCGCTCGGCGGAGAATGGCCGTCGCCTTGAGACACTGGCGCAGGCCGCATCGGGCCAGGTTCTATTTGTGATGAAATTCACAAGTTAGGGCAGGCTGAACGAGGCCAAGAAGTCCCAGATGGCCAATGCACCGTCCAAATCGTGGCTGACCCGCCCTACCAGCCAAGACGGCAAGTATTGTTCCCCGCCTGGTAGGGTATGGCCCCCGCCCCTGACGGCGATCAGGACGACGCTCGCCGCACTATCGCAACCCAGGTAGGTCCGGCGCTCGATGGTGGTGTTGTCGGAAGGATCGCTATCAGGCAGGTCGACCACATCCGGGGTTGGGTCACAGCCGTCGGCGCTCGCCCAGAAGGCGGCCGTGGCCTCGGTGGATCTGACCGCCCCAAGCTGGCGGCGCCAGAAATGCACCTGCCCCCCATCCCACGGCATCAGCGGATCCTGCGTGCCATTCATGATCATCACCGGGACCGGCCGGGCGGGTAGACAGGTGAGGTCGGATGGCAGGTTGGCGATGACAGCCGCCGCAGCGGCGAAAGTATCGCTCGCCTCGCACGCCATTCGCAGGGTCATCATCCCCCCGTTGGACAGCCCCGTGACATACACGCGATTCCGATCGACGGCGACTTCCTCAGCCACCGCATCGACCAGCGCCTTGAGAAAGGCGACGTCGTCGATGGACTCCCTGTGCGCCCGGTAGAGGTCGATCTGCCGTCCGTCATTCCAGTGGCCGTCCACGCCGGCCGGACAGGCCACGATGAAACCCTCTTCTTCCGCCAGAGCGGCCACGCCGCCCGTCGTCTGGCAAACGTTTCCGGGATTTCCTCCGCCGCCGTGCAGCACAAGTACGAGCGGGGCCGGCGCGCCGGTGTCGAGGGAAGGCGGAACCCATAGGTAGTAGCTGCGCTCGAGCCCGTTCACGGTCAGAACGCGCAGCTCGAAAGGCGGCCCAGGGGCTTGGGCCCTGGCCCCCTGGCGCTGACAGGCAGCGCACATGGCTGCCAGGAGAGTCACAATCAGGATGTCAATGGTCGTCCGCCTTCCCACGTCGGTCATGCCTCCTGTCCGCTTTCCCCATGGGGGGATGCTTTCACGAGGGTATACACGCATTGGCCTGAGGATGTCGCGCAGCCCGAGCCCGGCGACGATCTCGCCCCGATACCCCGACGTCATATGTGAAAGTGAGGCGCCGCAGGCGCTGTGGTGATCGTTTGGGCGCCCAGAACTATGTCCACCGCAGCCGAGCTGGCTTCTTTAGCTCGAAAGAATGCCCCGCTGGCTTTGCTCGCTCGCAATGACATGCGGACCAGCCGGATGCTGTGGGATAATGGGGCAGAAACACTGCGGCACCCATTGGGGTCAACCATGGACTTTCAACGGCTGGAGACATTTCTGTGGTCTGCGGAGCACTTGAGCTTCTCCGAGGCCGCCAAGCAGCACCACATCACGCAGCCCACCATTAGCCATCACATCAAGGTGCTCGAAACCGAGCTCGGGGTTGAGCTCTTCGACCGCTCGGGGCAGCGCCTGCAGCTGACGGAGGCTGGTCGGTCCCTTCTGCCGTGGGCACGCAAGTTGATCCAAGAACTCTCACGACCTGCAGGAAATGGCGGCCTCGATGCAGGAAGGGGTGATCGGCCACCTGCGGATCGCCTGCAGCACCACCGCCGGAAAGTACATCCTGCCACAGATGGCGGCCCGGTTCTCGAAACGCCACCCGGGAGTCCGAGTCAGCATCCTGGCCTGTACGCCAGAACAAGCCATCCCCCAGGTCCTTGAAGGGGAAGCCAATCTAGGGGTGGTCAGCTTCGAACCCCAAGATGAAAATGTGGTGCGCCAGCCCTTCTTCGAGGATCACGTGACCCTGATCGTGCCGGCCAACCACCCATGGGCCCTCCGGCGGGTTGTCGAACCTGAGGAGCTGCTCAAGGAAAACATCATCATGCGCGAGCTGACGTCGGGCACCCGACGCATGATGCTCTCCGAACTGGCCAAATTCGACATCCGCCTGGACGACTTGAGTGTCTTCTTGGAGCTAGGCAATGCCGAGGCGATCGTCCGTACCGTGGCCGCTGGCTACGGAGTTTCCTTCGTCTCCACCCTGGCTTCGGCTTGCCCTCTGGATCGGGGCAATATCGTCGAGGTGCAGGTACGCGGGCTTAACCTCCGGCGCACGATTTACATGGTCCGCAATGGGATGGACGTGTCTAACCGGCCCCAGGAAACGTTCTGGAGCTTCATCCACGACAATTCCAACGCCGACCTGCTCCGCTTGCCCGATACCCTCAACGCATAGCCCGTGCCATCGATGGGATCAGACAGAGCGGCTCCCTTCTAGGGAGCCGCTCTGTGGCGATTCTAGCCCCTGCGACCGACTCATCTTTCGAACGGGTCAGGCGGCGCGGCTCGCCCAACGCCCTGATCAGAACGTGTAGGTCATCCCGGCGCCTTCGGCGTCCATCAGGAAGGGCGGCGCCTTCTCGATCTTGATGCGCTCGTCGCGCAAATCCTTGGGATCGATGCCCTTGTTCTCGAGGGCCAGCTCGCACAGTGTGACCTTGGCCGCCTGGTCCATCATTGTGTTCCACAGTTCGAGCGGATTTGGCAGGCCCTTGGGCTCGCCGATCTTCTCCAGCTCACCCTTCAAAGTCCACTTGGCGCCGGCCGGGCAGAAGAACACATGCACCTCGTCGCCAATGGCGATGCCGGAGGTGGCAAAGATCAGCGTCGGCAGAATGTTCTTGCCTTCGTCGCCGTTGCACACAACCACCATCTTGTGATTCCCGTTCTCAGACATTTCGAGCCTCCTGCAAATGGGTTCGGCTTGCGCCGTGAGATTCCAGTTGAGTCCTTCATGCTGTCTGAGCCGGCGCGTGCTCTGGCACCGGACCGACAGCCGAGGCCCGCTCCATGACCTTGTCGAAGTAGACCGCCAGAGGGCGGTAGTACAGGTGGGACCACTTTCCGAAGGGCACCTCCAGGATCAACATTGGGGCCGCAAAGGCCAGATGGACGACATAGATCACGTAGGTCAGTTGCGCGTCCCCCGAATAGCGAAAGACATGGACCAGGATCCCCGTGGTTGCAACCAGCACCAGCAGCACCGGGAAGACCCAGTCGCTCGGATGCGAAAACCGGTGCAACTGGCCCGATCGCTTGAACTCGGGACCAGAGGCTGTATCCGCCGCCAAACAGGAGTACCGCGGTGGCGTAATAGCCTAGCCAGCGCTGCGGGTGGGTGATGGGATAGATGTTGTCGGTCTGGAACCAAGGAAGGAAGAAGACCACCAAGACCAGCATGATCACGTAGCCGCTCACAAGTAGCAGATGGCTGATCCAGTTCAGCCGCTTCTGCCGCCGGAGCGTGGGCTCTTCCTCATCATCTCCGCATGTGGCAAAGCGCGGCTGCGTGGCAAAGTGATACGCCAGACGCCATGCCTCGCTGAGATACAACTGCAACGGCGGTAGCGGGCCATCCCGCCTTCCCATGACCGATTGGTGCATTCGGAAGACGTTCCCTGCCACAAAGGCCAACAGCCCAAAGGCCATCACCCAGTCGGCCACGTGCATGAAGTGGGCGGGTGCGAAAGCATTCAGGGCCACCCGGTTGGTCAGGACCGGTCCGTGGTAGATGGCGAAACCCAACGCCACCAGAATGCCTACCACGAGCATCGACCCGATCTCCCAGGTTTTGGACGTGTAAAACTTGGTCGCCAGCCCGGTCCAGTCAAACTGCGCCGTCAGCCAACGGCGGACCGACATCAGGGTCTCCGCCGGCTCGGCCTCTCGCGGGCAGGTTTGAGAGCAGTCGCCGCAGTAGTAACAGAGCCACGGATCGAGGCTGCCCTTGAGATCCTCCCGGAGGCCGAGCTGAGCCATGCGCACTACGTCCCGAGGAAAGGCATGCCGGTCATCGGACAGAGGACAGACTGCAGTGCAGTTGCCGCAGTTAAAACAGGTCTCGATTCCGACCGCGCCATAGCGCTTCAATTCGAGAACCAGCGTTGGATCGACTCGCACGCTCATGACACATCACCTTCTGCCAGCGCATATTGGTAGTAATCCCCCGACTTGCCGACTTCCCGCACCAGGTCGTACTTCTTCATCGCCATCACGTGCCAAATCACCTGGTCGGCGGGCAGCCCGGCCGCCACAGCGATCTCGGGGATCGTCTTCGGCTCGCCGGTCATCGCCGAGCGCAGTTGCTTGCGGAACGCCTGCTGCTCTTTGAGCAGGGCCTGGGTCCGCTCAACCGTTTCCTTGTGGGTTTCCCGAAGGGCCTTCAAACGGGCGATGCGTTCCTTGGCGGCGGTCTTGTCGCTCATGCGGTCACCTCCATCGGGCGGATCTCTGAGGCGATGGACTCCACCATGGCCCGGTACTGACCAAGGGTCCAGCCCTGAATATCGATCGCCTGATTGGGGCAGGCGCCAACGCACACGCCGCAGCCAACGCAGTTGGCGGGAGTCACGAGCGCCTGCTTGGCTTCGGCGCCGTTGGTTGAGACCGGCTCAAGATGTATGGCCCCCTCGTACTGGCAGACCTCAAGGCAGGCCCCACTGCCATCGCAGCGGTCCACATCAACGCGCGCCACAAACGGCTCAAGTTCCACCTTGCCCGCACTGAGCAGGGAACTCACCTTGGCGGCTGCCGCCTCAGCCGAGGCGCAGCTTTCCTGGATGTTCATGGGGCTTTGGGCAGTTCCGGCCAGGACGATCCCGTTGACGGCCGTCTCCACCGGTCTGAGCTTGGGATGGACCTCGAGCAGGAAACGGTCGTTTCCGGGAGTGATCTTGAGCAGCTCAGTCAGATCATCCACCGGATTGGGCATCATGCCCACCGCCAGCACCACCAGATCGACCGGAACCTCGAGGTCCTGCCCCCAGGTAAGGCTGTCTTTGACCTTGACCAGCACGGGACGTGGATCGCCGTCTTCACTTCGAACGACCGAGGGACCATCCTCGGGAAGATAGCGCAGGAAGCGGACGCTGGATTCGGCGGCTCTGAGGTAGTACTCTTCGTGCCCGCGGCCGTAGGTCCGGATATCCTGGTACACATCGAAGACGTTCACCTGAGGAAAGTTTTTCCGCAGTTCAAGGGCGGCGTGCATGGTGGCGGTACAGCATACCCGGGAGCAATATGGGTTAATCTGGCCGTCGGGCTGGGGTTCATGCACGCCATCGAGTTGCCGGCTGCCGACGCAGTGGATCATGGCGATGTCGCGAACCGGGCGGCCGTTCCAGGCCAGTTCGCTGGAACCCTCGGCCAGCGCCAGCATCCGGATGAACTGCGGCAGGGTGACCACCTCAGGGAGTTCCCCATAGCCGTACTCGCCCCGCCGGGGTTCATACGGCCGGAACCCGGTCGCCATGACAATGGCGCCCACACTGACCTCAAACTCCTTGGGCGGCGACTCGAGGCTGATCGCTTCGGGACAGGCCCTGGCGCATTCGCCGCACAGCGTACAGTGTTCCCAATCGATGGCCGGGATCGAAGGGCTGCTCCCCGGGTAGCGATAGTAGATCGCCTTACGGCGGGTCAGCCCGTAGTTGAACTCGTCCGGAAGATCCACCGGGCAGGCATCGATGGCGGCCGCCATGCCATGTCCGTCCCCCGACACGCCGCGAGGCGTTTGGCGCAGCTTGATCTGGAAGTCGCCGACATAGCCGGCGAACCCGACGATTTCGGTGTTGGTGAGCACGGTCACCTTCGGATCGCTCACCACGTCTTCGATCAGCGCTTTGAGAGTCGGCTGCGCCGGCAGTTCGGTGGGGAAGACCTTTCCGAGCTGAGCCATGCGGCCGCCGAGGAAGGCGGTCTTCTCGACCAATGTGACCATCAACCCCCGGCGGGCGATATCGCGTGCGGCCCGCAGGCCGGCTACGCCGCCCCCGACGATCAGGGCGTGCTTATGGGCCCCCAGTCGAATGGGTTCCAGAGATTCAAGGAAGCGCGCCTTGGCCACACCAGCGCCTATCAAGCGGATCGCCTTCTGCGTGGCGCCCTTCGGATCGGCGTGTGATACCCAACTGTCCTGCTCACGGATTCCGACATGTTGGTAGAGGTATGGGTTCAGCCCGGCGCGCAGCATCGTGCCGCGGAAAGTCTGCTCGTGCAGAAACGGAGAACAGGAGCCGATGACCACTCGGTTCAGCTTATGCTCCCGGACGTCCTCCTCGATGGTCGCCTGGCCGGCGTCCGAACAGATCGAGGCGTCGGTGCGCGAGACGACCACTTCGGGCAGCTGGCCGATCGCTTGGGCCACCCCCTCAACGTCGACCACGTCGCCGATGTTGCCGCCGCAGTAGCAGGTGTAGACGCCAATTCGCAGTTCGTCGCCGGCGGCCTCGCCTTGCTCCTGGTTGTCGGGATTTACGGGTGACTCAGGCATGTGTCATGACCTTCTCTCGGCCGATGTGACCATCGTGGACATTTACGCGGAGCCCGGACCTCAGGTCTTCCAGATAGGCGGCTGCTTCTGAGGCAGCCGCTCCGGCCAACACAATCGAATCGACGATGTCCATCGGGCCCATGGCTGTCCCAGTGGCGAACACACCCGGCCGGCCGGTAAGCGTTGGCGAGACGTTGGGAGAGGTCTGCTCGATGAACCCGTCGTCAGCCGTGGGCACAGCGTAGGTGGTCATGGGATTGAACGCCGGCACCATGCCCACTGATAGAACTATCAGGTCATGTTTGCGCTCGAGGATCTTCGATCCTTCATCGATGACTTCGACACGGACGACCGGATTGTGTTCATCGTCTTCTGTGATTC
Organism: uncultured Chloroflexia bacterium; assembly: GCA_963727915.1. Taxonomy (GTDB): domain Bacteria; phylum Chloroflexota; class Anaerolineae; order Anaerolineales; family E44-bin32; genus CAWAND01. The sequence goes on from CAVSID010000002.1 coordinate 454,226, forward strand.
GGGCGACTTTGCCCTTGACGAATTCGACGCCCATCGCCTTGGCGCTCTGGAAGAATTGCTCATAGCCCTTGCCGAAAGCGCGAATGTCCATGTAGTAGATGGTGATGTCGGCCATGGGCAGCGAACCGGCCAGGAGCATCGCCTGCTTGATGGCGTACATGCAGCAGACCCGTGAGCAGTACGACACGCCCAGGGTCTCATCCCGCGAACCGGCACACTGGACGTAGGCAATCGACTCGGGTTCCTTGCCATCGGAAGGTCGCAGCACATGCAAGTAGGGGCCGGTCGGCGCCAGCAGGCGCTCCATCATCAGCCCGTCAACGACGTTCGGAAAGGCGCCGCCGCCATATTCTGCCTTGGCGTCGCGAGGCGTGGTCTCATAACCGGTTGCCAGAACGATGGCGTCGGCCTCGATCACCAACGGAAGCGGCACCTGGCCAAAATCGATGCAATCCTCGACTGGACAGGCTGCCTCACATTTGCCACACAGCAGACAGTTGTCAATATCCAGCACCGCCTTCTGCGGCACGGCGGTGGAAAATGGAACCCGGATGGCGCGGTGGGCGGTCATGCCCATTTGAAAGGCATCCGGGACGTCTACAGGGCAGGCATACTCGCACTTGCGGCAGCCTGTGCACGTGGCCACGTCCACGTAGCGGGGCTTGAGGGTGACGTGCGCCAGGAAGCGTCCGCCGAAGTAATCCACCCAGTCGACTTCGGAGTAGGTGAGGACCTCGATGTTCTCGTGGTGAGCCACGGCCGACATCTTGGGCGTCGTGATGCAGCTGCAGCAGTCCAAGGTTGGGAAGACCTTGCTCAGGGCTGCCATCTTGCCGCCGATGCTGGGTTGGCGTTCGACGAGGGCCACACGATACCCTTGTCCGGCGAGATCGAGCGAAGCCTGCATCCCGGCGATCCCCCCACCGACCACCATCGCATCCACTTTCAGGCGTTCGTCTGGCTTCATTGAACAACTCTCTTTCGGACCGACTATGCCGGCTGGAGCTCCGGCGGCGTGCGGGTCAACTCACCGGAGATCGGCCCAATTTCAGCCAGGACGTCCTCCATGAGTCGAATCTCTTTCAGGAAGGCCGCCGTGCACACCGTGCATATGGCCACCAGGCGCAAACGGCGCGTATCGATACCGCGTTCTTTCATTAGGGGATAGGTTCGGTTGATGATCTGGGCAGTTTGGTCCGCACTCCCCTTGTACGGGCTGTCGGTCCCGCTGTACATGACGATGACGGCGTCGATGCCCTTATCAAAGGCGTCCAGATAGAAGGCCTCCGAGAACATCGCCGCCGACAGAATCGGCAGGATGTAGGTGTTGGACGGGTAGTCGGTGTGGATCTGCCCCACCGAGTTCGCCGCACGGTAGCCGCCGGACAGCGTGCCCAGGATCAGGATCTTGGTCTGCTGCTCAGCCGCTGGCGCCGACATGTGGGCCACGCCTACTTGACGCGCCGGATGAACAACCGGTCGTAGCCGTCGGCTTCCATGCAGCCCAGGAATTCGTGGCCGACCTTGTCGCACCAACGGGGCATATCGTTCTTGGTGCCAGCATCGCCCGACCATATCTCCAGGACTTCGCCGACTTTGACCTCGGCGATGCCCTTCTTGGCCTCCAGCAGCGGGCCCGGGCAGGCCATGGCGCGGGCGTCGACGACCTTGGCCGCTTCGATGTTGCTGATTACTTGCTCAGTCATTGGAAATCTCCTCACTCGTGGATTCTTGCCGGGCGGACGCCACCGCTTGGGGCTCATCCATGGGCTGTTCCAGCCGCAGCGTTGTGCTCGGGCTAACCTGTGCCTCAATCATGGTAGAAGATCGTTTGACCCTCACGCCGCGAGCGCACCAAACCATGCTCGCGCATCATCCGCAAATGTTGTGAGGTCGACTGCAGTGAGGCGTCGATCGCATCAGCCAGCTCGCCCACCGATCGCTCTCGCCGCTCCAGCAGCCAGACCATCATCAGCCGGCGTGGGTTGGCCAGAAGTCGATGGATCTCAGCGCACTTAGCCGCCTGACGCATGGAACGGCGCATTGGAAGGACCCTCATTGATCCGCATTCCGCTTAATTGCGGAACTGCTTAACTTTTAGTCCCGCAAGCGTCAATCCATTAGTGAAATTTGTCACAAACCATATGCGATCTGTCTATCGGGGGTCATAGAAGTTATCTATGAGGCTCGGCAAGCTTCCAGCCACGGGGCGGCGGGGAACATCTGTGACCGGGCGAACGCCGTCGCGCCCGACTATGGGTCGGGCGCGAATTGGACGAATCGATTCGTGATAGATGGACCCCGGCTATGCTTCTGCCCCGTACTCCAGCAGGTCCCCCGGCTGGCACTCGAGGACACGACAGATCGCATCCAGCGTCGAGAAGCGGATGGCGCGGGCCTTATTGGTCTTGAGGATGGAAAGATTGGGCAGCGTGACGTCGACCGCCTGCGACAACTCGGTAAGTGACACGCCACGCTTCACCAGCATCAGGTCCAAATTGACTTTGATCGCCATGGCCGCCTCAGATCGTCAAGTCGCGCTCGTGCTCAAGCTCCAGCCCATAGCTCCACACGTGCGCCAGGACCAGGATCAGGAGCGAGATCAAGAGCACCCGATTGTCGAAGATCGGGCCCGGGGTGATGGCGGGCGCCATCGCCGGTAACCTGTGCAGGATCTCCCTTGAAGCCAGGAATTGGGCCAACGGGACCAGCAGGCCGACGGCCAGAACCCCAAATCCCAGCCTGCGCAAGCGACGGCCGCTTTCTTCGGCGAATGGTTCGCCGTCCTTCACCTTCTTGACGATCTCCCGCAGGAGCCACAGGATGTAGGCAAGTCCGATTCCGGTCAGCAGCTTGGCGGCATTGGCGATGGCCACCAGCGGCAGGCTGGTGGTCTCCAGGTAGAGGGTTCCCTGGGCCCCGTCCACGTAGGCTGCCCGGACGGATTCGGCCGACTGGCCGGCAAACCCCAATTCAAACTGCGGCGTTTCCCCGGCGCCAATTCTCACTGGCACCGAGATCAAGCCGCGGCTGTCCCACCTGCCCAGCAGCCACGGCGAGGTGGCGGTCAACGCCACTACCGCCACGCAGGCGAGGATCACCAGCCAGAACAGCCCATCCAAACCGGCCGAAACCCAGACGATCAAACGGTCCTTCCTTTGCGGTGCCATCCCATATCCTTCCTTACTGTTTAACGGGAAGAGCTTATCGTTTATCGTTATTACTATAATGTTTCTCATTAACCTTGTCAAGGCCCTGTTTTCCGAAAGAAGCCGGGCTCCGGTGCCCAAATCGACTTGCCCGACAGGGGAAAATCGGCTATCTAAGGTGGATTCTTGGCCCGGGGAAGGGCCTGGCAAGGAGAGGTGGCAGATGAACGTGCGGTCGAAACCGGCAGCAGCCGTCCTATCGGCCCTTTTGGCGAGCATCTTGGCCTGCAACATGCCTTTGCCCGGCGCCCCGAGCGGCACCGGCTCCAACGCGGCCGGAGGGACGGCTCCGCCTGACATGTCGTTGGACGAAGCTGTCAGCACCCCGCCCGATGATCGCCGCAATGAAGTCCTGAGCCTGATGGGCGCCCCGGACGTGTTCTCGATCCATTGGCAGCCCGTGGCCGGCAAGGACGTTCGTTGGGAGGAGTGGTCCTATTTCGACGCTGGAGCGCGTTTTGACTTTGTTGACGGCGAATTGGTTTGGACGGCCGACCTCGACCCTGCCCCGGACGGGAGTCTCTTCGCCCACCAATATGACCCCACCACCTTCCACGAAGGCGACAGCCTGGATGATCTGCAGGGCGTGCTGAACGTCCTCGGGGCGCAGGACCTCGAGACGGTTGCCCTGGATGAAATCGACGTGGCCGGCGGGACCATGGTGGCCGGTGATCAGATCTTGATGGGTTTTGACAACGGCCGCTTGGTGAGTGTGGACACCTTCGTCCTCGCCCCTGACTTCTGGGGCCACGTCAAGCTCGGTCCACCATCTCTCCGCCCCCCTCCCGGTCCGGCCCAAGGCGACGGGCGACATGCCCCAGCCAGCGTCAGTCGTCTCCGTGCCATTGGCCGGGCAGACTTTGCAGGGCGGCGGCTTGTCCGGTGTGATCCCGGTGGTGGGCTTCTTCGTCGGTTGGAGTCACCGCAACCGGGTCTACCGGCAGGCCGAGCAGTTTATCGCCGACCGCAATGCTTACTACGACAAGCTGCGTGAGACAGCCCGCAGCCAGCTCATCAACCGGGACGTGGGAGGGCTGCGCACATCGCAGGTGGCGGCCTACACCAAACTGGTGGCCATGATCGAGGATCAGCGCAAAGCCGAATTGGCGGTAGCGGAGGCCAGCAAGAACCAGGCTCGGCAAGCATTTAACAAGCGGGTGGAAGGGATTATCACCCAGCGGCTGCTGGGTACCGGAATGCTCCAGCGCGTGTTCGGCGCCGTCACCAAGGGCGTCAACAGCTCCCAGAACCTGCTGGATAACGCCATTCAGGGGCTATCGGGGGGCGCCGGAGGCGTCTTGGGTGATATCCAGCGCATCCAATCCACGGCGCGGGACGTCGAGCGCTGGGCGGCCGCCATCGGCGGCCCGACCGGGGCCAGACTGAGGGCCACTGCCGGCAGGATTGCCAGCGCACTTGAGCGACCGCAGGCGCTGGTCAAGGCTGATCTCGAGAAGGTGCAGGCCGATCTCGGCGACTTGAATGACACGGTGGACACGCTCGCCAAGGCGGGCAGGACGCCGTCCGCAGGTGCCCTGGCCAAGGGGCTGGTCTTCGGCCCGGGGTCCTCCGACGATCCGGCCGTCCAGGCGGTCACGATCCTGGTCTCCAAGCTCAGCGTGGGCGATGGCAGCCTGAAGGACAAGGCGCAGGCGGCGCTCGACGCCGGCTTCGTGGGCCGCTGCGCCGCCATCGCCGATGCCTACCGGGCAGCCCTCGACCGGCTGGACGCCGGCTCAGGTGAGGCGATGAGCGCCGAGCAGGCGGCTGCCCCCTGCCGTGCGATCGACGTCTCGACACTGGCCCAACAGCCATCGCCGACGGAGCCAGCAGAGGCGGGGGCGACGCAAGCGCCTGCGGCGTCGGACAGCAAGACCGATACCGGCCTGGAGGCCAGCATCAGCGTGGTTTCCGTGACCTACGCCAAGGCCAACTGCCACGTCTCAAGCGTCAACGGATGGACTTTCTGCGATGTGACCGAGGATTTGGTGGTCGAGTACCAAACTCCGGCGCTTCCGGCTTCGGTTGAGTGCCTCATGTTGGATCAGACCTACACCATCGACCTCACCGAGCCCTCCGGCCAGCTTCCCTTGCATGACGACGACGTCGACCGGAACGTCTCAGAGACGCCGCTCAACTTCCTGCAGTACTGTCAAGTCATCGTCGACGGCCAACCCGTGGCAAACGCTCAGACCCCGGCCCAGTAGCCATTGCCAGCCGCCGGATCTGAAATGAGCCGATTCGGGCACCCGAGGCGACGGCCCGTATTGTGAGTTTTCCACCTATGCTTGGAGGTCTCTTGGGGCGGGTGCCAGCCAGCGCCATTCAGGATCAATGAGGCATGGCTGGTCGACGGTTAGGGGCGCCCGTCGGCCTGGGGCTACGTTTCGTAAGGGGTCTCGTAAGACCCGTCCATCATCTCGAGGAATCTGTCAACCACCTGTGGGTCAAACTGGGTGCCCCTTCGTTCCCTGAGGTAGTCCAGCACACGCTGGCGTTCCCAGGCTTTGCGATACGGACGATCGGATGTCAGCGCGTCCCAAACATCCACCACGGCGAAGATGCGCGCCGGAAGAGGGATGCTCTCGCGGCTGAGACCCTCCGGGTAGCCGTTGCCATCCCAATACTCGTGGTGGTAGCGCGGGATGTCGAGCGAGGGCGCCAGATAGCCAATGTCCTTGAGCAGCTCGTAGGCGAACTTCGGGTGCTGGCGCATGACCTCCCACTCGTGCTCTTCCAGTTTTCCGGGCTTGCGCAAGATGGCATCCGGAACGGCCAGCTTGCCGATGTCGTGCAGCAGGGCGCCGCGGTAGATGTGCACTAGCTTCGGGCCTGGGACGCTGAGCGCATTGGCCAGCTTCAACGTCATCTCGGCCACTCGCTTGGAGTGGCCCACGGTTTCGTGATCGCGCAGGTCATGAGCTTTGGCCCAGCCCTCAAGCGTCGCATCGTAGGCCCGGACCAACTCCTGGTTGCTGCGCTCCAATTCGATGAACAGATTGGCCGAATCCATCGCCACCGCTGCTTGGGCGGCGAAGGACCGGGCCGTCTCCCACCAGGCATCCGACGGTTCGAGCGTGGTGCGCGTGAACAGCTCCAGAACGCCTCCGACACGTCCCTTGGCCAGCAGCGGCAGTCCGCAATATGACACAAACCCCTCCGCTGCGAACTTCGGCGAGCGTTCGAATGGCGTGCCGCCGCCGAGTTCGGCGGCGAAGATCTCTTGATGGGAAAGGGCAGCCATGCCGGCAAACCCTTCGCCGAACCGCAGTTGGGAGTACCTCAAGGCCTCGGTTCGAAATCCCTTGCCCGCCCCGAAGACCAGCAGCCCACTCTTCTGCTCTGTTACCAGGATCGAAGCTGCATCTACCTCCAGCAGCTGGATCACCTCACTCAGCAAGACCTCGTACGTCACGCGAGAATCGGTGCTCCCGGAAATCGCTTGTCCGATCCGGTTGATCGCCTCCAGGCGCCGGACCTGCATATCCATCAATTGCTGCCTCTGCCGCTCCCGGCTCACATCCCGGATGATGCCTTGATATCCGGCAACCTCGCCGTTTTGGTCTCTCCTTACCGAAGCGGTGATGAGGCAGTCCAACACACGGTCATCGCGGGTTCTGAGTTTGACGGCGTAGTCCTGGATGTATCCGTCAGCTTCCATTGTCTCCTGGAGCACCCGCCGGTCGTCTGCCCACGCGTATAGGTCGGAGGCATTGATCTCAGCCTGCTCCCACTCGGGTATCGAGAACAGGGCATAGGCAGCGGGGTTGAAATCGATGATCCGACCGCCCTTCTCAGATATGTAGATCGCATCAGCCGAGTCTCTAAAGAGGAGCTGATAGCGGTAATCGAGGTCCAGCTTGGCCAATTCGGAGCGTTCAAGCTCCTCCAGAGACTGGCGCAGGGCCTTCTCGACATGGATCCGGTTGAGTCCATTGACCATGATCTCGGCCAGAGTCCGGACCTGCCCCAAAACGTCGCTCTCAAATGCGGCCTCCTGCCCTTCAAACCCGACGAGAAGCAGCCCTTCGCTGGCGGCCACCGACCACACAGGCAAGATGATGACCATGGCTACATTCCCAGCCCAGGGTTCGAGATCCGCCCAAAAGGAAGGGCTTTCCCAGCCGGAATCTGATCTCCGGCGCGTAATGGTGTGGCCAAGCTTGAGTTCCGAGCCCAGCGATTGCTCAGACGCCAGGATGCCCCGCAGACCGGCCCCTTGAACTGGATTTGTTTGGGCATCCGACCAAATCTTGCCCCGGCCGTCGGCGCCTTTTTCGCCGTTTGCAAAATCGAGCAGACAGATGTCGGCGTTTAGGAAACCCCTCAATTCGCCCAAGGCATAGACGACCAGCTCATCCTCGGAATCCTCACCTGCCGAAACGAACGCCGCCGACAGGGATGCCAGGATCTCGCCCAGTTCGACCCGAAAATGCAGCCTCTTCTGGAACCTCAGCCGCCGCTCAATCTCGGCGGAAGCACGCTCCAAAGCAGCGCGAATGTCGCGACTAGAGAGGCGGACAACAACCAGGGCGACCAACACCACGAGCTGGAGGCTGAAGAAGTAGACCGCCGAGGGATGAAGGACCTGGGAATAACCCAGCCGCCCTGCCGCCTCGGCCCAAAGCATGCCGACCCCGAGGCCCGCCGCCACGAGTCCAATGGCGACCGCCGGGCCAAGGCCAAGCAGCGCCCCGGCGATCAACACGACATCAACAAAGACAGCATAGGCAGGCGAACGAACGCCGTCGTTTGCGGCCGAACTGGCCGCCAATAGCAGGGTCAAGCCGACGACAAGGAACCAGCTTGCCAGCTTAGGGTGGCCGCGGCGAGACACGACTTGCAGCAGACCCAAAAAGACCAGCAACGGTAGCACGTAGTCGACGGTGCCGAAGAAGACCTTGCCCTGGAAGGCCGAGGCGATCAAGTAGACAATGGATGCGGTGGCTGAGATCACAAGGATCGGATGAAGCGCAGCCGCCTGGCGCGTGCGTTCAACGTCGTCTTCAAAGACAGGTGGCCGGAGCATGCGCGGCATCATGTGGCTAGTCTGTTTTTTCTCTTCGGTCATACTTCTCTTCGTCCACCGGTAGGAGTCGCCCGGCTCCTAACGACTTACTAGGGAAGCCAAGCGATGCTCCGGCGTCTAGTCTTCCGCGTCATGTCTCTTCGTTGCAGATTCGTCTTGACAAAGGACCGCCCGGATATCGGAAACGAGCTGCGACTTCTCAACGAACATATCGGCCCCTGCCTTCAGCGCCATGGGTCCGGACTCTGCCACCATCGACATAGCTACAACATGGATTCTCGAGTCCCATGCCTTGATCCTTCGCGTAATTTCGATGCCGCTCATCCCGGGCATGCGCACATCGAGCAGGACGACATTCGGCAGTTCATCCTGCACCATTTTCTCGGCCTGTTTCCACCCTTCGGCTTCGAACACCTCAACCACGTCGTGCTCGAGCGAAAGCAACAATGTCAGACCACGACGGGTAGCCGGATTGTCGTCCACGACCAGAACTTTGTACTCTGGAGAATTCATTGGGCGGATAGGCCTCCGGTCAATGGGCACGTTTCAACTCTAGGCTTTGGTTGAGATTCGTGGAAGATGGCATTGGACGATCTTCTGAAAAGCAAACGGACCGCATTTCAGCGGTCCGGATCAGCGTTGCGTCCACTCTGCCCGGTACAAATGTCACGCAAAGCCCATCATTCGGGCGGGGGACCTCCATCGTCGAGCCTGGCCAGGCCCTGGCGAAGCGCGTACAGTGCCGCCTGGGTGCGGTTGGCCAGATGGAGTTTGCTCAAGATCGAGCTAACATGATTGCGCACGGTAGATTCGCTGATGACAAGCTCGTCGGCGATCTCCTGATTGCCCAGACCTAGCGCCATGAGGCGGATGACCTCGACCTCTCGTCCAGTGAGCGGGTCGGACGTTTTCGGGCGATCGGCGGGATTGGCCAGTTCGTCCAGTACCTTGCGGGCGATCTGGGGGTGTAGCCGGGATTCTCCCCTGTTCACATCCCGGATGGCTGCCACCAAATCCTCGGGGGTGAAGTCCTTGAGCAGGTAACCCAGGGCGCCGGCCTTGATGGCCGGAAAGACCTTTTCATCGGTGGCGAAGCTGGTCAGCACAAGGATCTTGGAATCCGGGCTGGCCTCCAGGATCTTTGGGATAGACCCCACACCGTCAAGTCGAGGCATCTCCAAGTCGAGCAGCACCACGTCCGGCGTGAGGCGTCCAGCAGCCTCGACGGCCTGCAGCCCGTCGCCAGCTTCGCCGACGATGTCGAAATCTTCCACCAATTCGAGCAGCGTGCGCAGACCTCGGCGCACGACATCATGGTCGTCGACGATCAGGACGCGCACATCAGCCATGGTCGTCCTCGCCCAACCGTTGGAGCGGGATCTCGGCCACGATGGTCACGCCGTCTCCGGGTGCCGCCAGCAACTCGAACCTCCCGCCTACGCCTTCGATGCGCTCTCGCATGTTGGTCAGACCGAAGCTATCCTGGCGGCGGGCCGACGGAGACGGATCAAACCCAGGTCCGTGATCTTGGACGCAAAGCCGAGCTGTCCGTGGACCCAGTGCCAGCTCGACCAGGACCATGGTTTGGCCGGCGTGTTTGATCACATTATTGAGCGCCTCCTGGGCCACGCGGTAGAGAGCCAATTCGGCACTCGGGGGCAGGGACTCACGACCGGTCGCCTTAAACACAACCTGTGTCCCCTCCTTCGCCTCGATGGCAGCGATGTGATTCTGGATGGCCGCCACCAGTCCGCGATCCTCCAGCACCTCGGGGCGGGCTTGGCTGAGCATGGTCCGCATCTGGCTGAGTGCGTTCTTGGCCAACTCATCAAGGTCCATGAGTAGGCTCGTCATCCGGGAGGGGTCCCTTTCGAGCAGGGTGTGCGCGGCTTTGAGAGTCAGGGACATGCTGTAGATCGTCTGGGTGACCGAATCATGCAATTCCTGCGTCAGCAGCCGGTAGCGCCGCTCACTCTCGAGCAGGGCCAGCTGGGCCTCCTTGTTGTCGGTCACATCCAGATACATCCCAGCCATCCGGATGGGTTGTCCGCGGTTGTCCCTTTCGGCGATACGCCCTGCCACCAGTCGCCAGCGGTAGGCTCCATTCGAATTCCGGACGCGGTATTCGGCCGACCACGCCGGACCATCCAGCCTGGCTTCCTTCAGGTATTGCCTCAGACTTGCCTGGGCGTACTGACGATCATCCGGGTGAAGCCGGTCTACCCACTCGGTATACGACGTCGGGATCTCGCTAGGGGACACCCGCGTGTCTTCAGATTCCTCGTCAATCAGGCTGCCATTTGCAGACACCGGAGCTTCCCAAATCCCCATGCCGGCGCTGTTGATTGCCAACTCCAGGCGGGCTCTCGAATCAGTCAACGCCATGAGATTCAATTCCCACACGCCGAAGATAACCGAGATCAGCGCGCCAAAGGCGAGCAGCAAGATGATCGTGATTGTCAAATGCGCGGTCGGCAACGGTTGGGCGAGCCCCCCACCGATCAAACCGTTCGCCCCGGCAACTCCAAGCCCGATCAAGGTACAGCAGCTGACTGTCAACGACAGTAGCGCACCGACCCGGCCGTAGAAGAACGTCGAGAGCGTGATCACCATGGGAAACGCAAGGACACCGGTGTCGTGGAGGCCAGCGCCGTCGATGATCGTGTAAACAATCGAGACGAACATCATGCCGACCAGGAAGGCCGCAGCAGCCTGGGTGTGTCCTTGGCGGTTCCATCCCAAACTAACCAGGCTCATCAAGCCCAGCAGAAGCAGGGTCAGCGAAAACCCAGCAGCACCTTGCTGGAAGTTGAGCGCCGCCATGGGAATGACCCCAACCACGGTCGCCAGGAGGGCCACGTGCAGAAGCCTGGCCCGTGCGTTGGTCTCCGGGTCGTCAAGCGCTGGCGGGCGAAGAAATGAATACAGGCGCTTCCACATCGGACTACGCTCTCCCCCCGGCATCGAGATGCAGGGCGCGGTGACGTGTAGGGTTAAGGCGGTCCCCCGTCCAACTGAGCATCGTATGTCCCCATCTTACACTCTTGTGGCTGCGCCGCCATCGACCCTGGCTTGCAGTCCTGTTCCCCATCATGATTTCATTCACAAATGTCGAAGATTGACCTGGGCCGTAGTGCCTATGCGAAGGCGACTTGCCTAGGAACAACTTGGCACCGCGGCGGATCAAGGGCCCGTTCCGGAATCGATCAGCTCGATTTCGCGCCACGCTACCCACGACGGGCTGGCGTCGGTCATCACTCGCACAACCTGCAAGCCTTCCCACGGCGAATCGGGGGCGAAGATCAATCGCTGGCCGTCTTCGGTGGGTCCGTCGAAGGTGTGCAGCAGGACGAAGGCGCCCCCCGTGCCCGGCCCCTTCCCCAGGACCCGATGGACGGTGCGTCCGGCCGGATACTGGCTCGGCGTGAGGCGAATTTCGGCGATATCATGGGCGGCGCCCAAATCGATCTCGATCCACTGCGGGGGACCGTTCCCGGCGCTCCAGTGCGTGCCCGTGTCGCCGTCAACCGCATCTTCTCCCGGATGACCGGGCTCGATGGCCGAGACCCGCACTGCCTTGTCGCGGGCCAGGTTGGCTCCTGGGCCCGAGGCCGGGAAACCCAGTTGATCCGGCGCCGTGAAATAGGTGCGGATCAGGCCGGTGAACGTGGCCGGGTCCGATTCGGGCAGCACATGGTCAGGTTTGTCCACCCACGACTGGAACAAAATCTGATCGGGCTGGCCGCCGTCCTCGAACTGGTGGCGCAGGATCCGCTCTCCGGAGACGGCCACGTAGGTGGCATCGTCGGGGTCGGCCCCATTGCCGATGTAAATCATCCCGATGGGGATTCCCAGCTCCCGCCCATAGCCCTCCATCTGGAGCGCCTCCTGCGACCAATCCGAGCGTGACCAATCCATGTCCATATGCAGAAACGCCAGATCGTAGCCGGCCACCCTCCGGAAAGTGGTGAGCCAATCGCGATACTCTGCCGGCGTGGTCGATCCGGCGAACGGTTCGGTGTCGCCGATGACCACTCCCGGAAAGCGATCGCTCATCGCCTGGATGAAGGCGTCCACGCCCTGGGCAATTTGCTCGGCCGACCAGTGGCAGGCGTTGGGGCCATCGTAGGCGTGGGCGTAGAAGTACGGCTCGTCGAGGGCGATCACATCGATCCTGCCTCCGGCCTTCTCGATCCGGTCGGCGATCAGCTTCCCCTCCTCCAGCCCGGCAAAGCCCTCCACATTCTGGCCGCAGTCGGGCGGAGCGTCGAGGGCGCCGGCTTCGACCGCTACGGCCATCCCTCGCCGGTGCAGATCGTCCACCACCTGCTTCAACTGGGCATCGGTGGCGTTGTAGGCAACCCACTCGCCGTACAGCTTGAACACCTGGATCCGGGAAGCCGCTTCCCCCCAAGGCGCATCGGGCGTGAACAGGTCCATGAAATCTTCTGAGCCGATGAAAGGGCGACCGGGGCCGGTGGCCATCGGCGGCAGCGGTGCAAACCAGATCAGTGGTCGGGCCGACAGGTCGGGTGTGGGAAATGGCGAAAGCAGCACCGTCGGCTCCGGGCCGGTTGGGCTCGGCGCTGGCCCTGTCGAGGTCGGCGTGCCGATTGATTCGGTCGGCGTTGGAGAGGCGCTGGGGATCAGGTTGCAGGCCAGCATCAGGCTGGCAATGACCAGCCCGACAAACGGCAAACGGCGTTTCACGAGTACCCCTCCCTGGCTAGACCGGCTTGTGACGCCGATTGTACATGACCTGCTGGACACTTGCGCTCTTCCTGCCCTGAGGCCACAATCCCGGCTTCGACCTCACCTGTCAACAAGGTCGGTTTCCCTTGAGGAGGATGACATCCCATGCCGGTGAAGCCCTATCCTTTCCACCGCGCCCCTACCGCTGGTCTTGATCGCAGCCGTGATCCTGGCCTCCTGCAACGCACCCCTGCCCACAACGCCTCCGGCCGGCCCCCCCGTCCCGAGCGACACGCCGGCCGCCACCGGCACGCCGGCCCCGGCCGCCACCCCAACGGTCTCCCCCAGCCCCACGCCCAGGGCCGGCGGCTATGGCCGTGGTCGGGCCGGTGGAAACGGTCTTCGACTGGTCGGCCGATCGCTGCGCCACAGATGACATCCCCGATCTTCCTGCCCGGGCATTCAGGGACTCCGGCGGCAAAGTACAACTGATCAGCAGTCACATACAAACCCGGCGCATGATCGGCCCGACGCTGGACACGCTGGCCCGGGACTGCACCGTTCGGATGCGTTCGGATCACAATCCCGACCCGGCGCAGTTCGACGACAGCGAGTGGCTCGCCGCCCCCTACACCGAGGACGGCTCGATCATCTACGCCCTGGTCCACATGGAGTACCACGGCTGGGAGCATTCGACCGATTGCCAGCCACCCAACCACTTCCCGTGCTGGTACAACAGCATCACACTGGCATCCTCCACCGACGCCGGCGCCTCGTATGCCGATGCGGCCGATCCCCCTAACCAGTTGGTGGCCTCGCTGCCTGATCGCTACCAGGCCGGCGCCGGGCCCTACGGGGTGTTGGAGCCGAGCAACATCGTCAAGAAGGATGGCTACTACTATGATTTCGTGCGCATCGACGAGACCAACAGCGATCAACAGAGGATCTGCTTGATGCGCACGGACGATCTGAGCACAGCCGGCTCCTGGCGGTTCTGGGACGGAGAGGGATTCAACGTGCAAATGGGCGATCCCTACGCCTTGCCCAACTCGGCCCTGGGCGGCGTTCCTTGTGCGCCGATCAGTCCCGATACTCTGGGCGTGATGGAGCAGAGCGTGACATTCAACACGTATCTGAACCGCTACGTAATGGTCGGCACAACGGCCATTCACTTGGGAGGGGCGCGAAGTTTGGGGCGTCCTCTACTCGACATCGGACGATCTGATCCACTGGGATCAGCGCCAGTTGCTGTTCGAGGCCAAACTGCCATGGACGTGGCAACCCGGCGACGGGGCTTACATGCTCTATCCATCCCTGTTGGATCCGAACAGCACCTCGCGCAATTTCGAAACTTCTGGCAAGACCGGCTACGTCTATTTCACGCGCTTCAACCGGCCCCAGGACCAACCGCTCGACAGGGACCTGGTTCGCGTGCCGGTCGAGTTCTTCGATACCGCCAGCCAAGCGCAGGCCGCTGCCGTTCCCTTTGTGATTCAGCCCTAGGCAGCCTAGGGGAAAGCCGGCGCCCGATTCGCTCGGGAAGACTTCCCATGGGGGTTGAGTTTCGCCTCCCATGACAACCGGCTCGCATCCGCCTAGGATGGAGGTCGAGCCCGGTCGACCATCAGGAGGCGTAGCGTGAGCAGCTCAACATTGGATCGTCTGGCCCCTTTGAGCGGCGTGCTGGCAGTCGTGGGGCTGCTGGCCTCCGCCGTCCTGTTTCGTGTATCCGACTACTTGCCCTCCGGAGAGCACCTGGTGGCGGCCTTCAGCGCCAACCCAGGCGCCGTGGCTGGAGGCGGGTACGTCGGCAACCTGTCGGCCGTCTTGATGCTGGCCTTTGCCGGCTGCGCCACGATCCAGCTCCGGCGCGCTGACCCCAGCGGGGGATGGCTGGTGAAGCTCGGATTCGCCGGCGCGGCGGGGGCCGCCATTATCCTGGGCATCGGCTCATCGCTGATCATTGCCATCGGATCACGCGCCGGGTCTGCCGGGGGGTTGGACCCCGTCGAAGCCCTAGCGTTGTACGACGCCTACGGCAACCTCATGGGGGGCGTGCTGGCTGTGGCCGTGGCGGCCCTCATGTTCGCCGGCAGTGTGATTTGGCTGCGCGTCGGTGTGCTTCCGCTGCTGGTTCAACTGGGGGGAATCGCCGTTGCGGTGCTGCTGCTTACGCCGATCGCCTACCTGATCCTGCTGCCGGCCCTGGCGTGGATCGTGGTTGTGAGCGTTTGGATGTCCCGCCAAGAGCCCTCCGCAGGCTGATCGCCGATGGACAGTGCTCGAAGCGGCGAGCCCCCGCCGGTGGCCCTCCGCCACCGACCGCATGCCGTCTCCGCATCGTGTTGGAGGGAAGACGCCCCACGCGCATCGCCCTAACGGCATGAGGTTGAGGCACTGTGGCCATCCTTCCGTCTTGACATCCGCAAACGATTGCTTCTCCCGCTCCCCCTATCAGATCTTGGGGCAGGCGCTCGCTCGCAATGACATCACCCGGCGAGTTGATGTCCCCCTCCCAGGACATTCCGGGTCCGGCGGAGCCGCGGCGAAGAACCATCTCGATCCCGCGAGCGCGCGTCGTCGTTCGAACCATCAAGAATGCGCCATCGAACAATCACGTTCTTCGCTGGCCGCTGGGTGCCAGCTGCTTGGCGCTGGTCGCTCCTGAGCGGCGATTGTCCACGGCGAAAGATCCCAAACGCACGCTTTCTTCATATTGTCTTAAGGGCTTCTGGTATCCTTCGCAGATAGTGGCGGAAGCATCGCCGGGTGGAGGGTGGAATCTCTAGCTCGCCGCAGTCCCAAACAGGGCGCTCGAGGCTGCGCCGATTCCTGCGCACGGTGTGGCCGCGCCTGGCCACCGCCTCGCTCGTGCTGCTTTCGGCGGCGGCGGCGGTGTTCTTCTATCGAGCCTACGATCCTCCTCCCCTTCCTCTGACAACGGCTCAGGTCAACACGCAAGTAGCCCAAGCCCTGGCCTCTGCCACGCCTGCCCCAGCCTTCTCCGCTCGCGTTTACCAGTCGGTGCTGCCATCGCTGGTCCTCATCCAAACGCAGAATGGAGGCCGAGACAAGGACAGCGGTTTGGGCACTGGCGTGGTGATCGACGCCGCCGCCGACATTCTGACGGCGCTCCACGTCGTCGATGGAGCGACTACGATCCAGGTCAGTTTCGCCGACGGCTCCGAATCCACGGCTCAAGTGGTCAACACCCAACCCGACATCGACATCGCCGTCCTCCACCCCGACCAGCTGCCGGCCTTGATCGTCCCGGCCGTGCTAGGCAGCCTGCGATCGGTCCGACGTCGGCGACGAGGCCTATGCCGTCGGCAATCCCTTCGGCCTGGCGGGGACGATGACTGCCGGGGTCATCTCCGGATTCGATCGTTCGATGACCGTCACCGACAGCGGCAAGCACCTGTCGGGGCTGATCCAATTCGACGCCGCCGTCAACCCCGGCAACTCCGGCGGACCTCTGCTCAACCGCTCCGGGCAGGTGATCGGCATCGTCACCGGCCTGGCCAATCCCACCGACCAGCGCACCTTCATCGGCATCGGCCTGGCGGTGCCGATCCCGGCCGCGGCCGCCGCCGCCGGCGCACCGCCTTATTGATCATGCAGTTCATCATCGCCCCAGCGCCCACCCACCTGCTCTGGAGAAACAATGATATGAACTCATCCTTGAGTCGACGAGACGGCAAACCGATGGAAGAGGTCTTGTACCAGGTAAAGAAGATCATCGTCGGCCAGGACATCCTGCTCGAGCGGTTGATCGTGGCCCTGCTCTCTCGCGGCCATATCCTGGTCGAAGGCGTGCCGGGCCTGGCCAAGACGATGGCCATCAAGACCCTGGCGGACGTCATCGGCGGCGAATTCCGCCGCATCCAATTCACCCCCGACCTTGTGCCGGCCGACCTGATCGGCACCCGAATCTACAATCAGAAGACCGGCGAGTTCGACACCTCGCTGGGTCCCGTGATGACCAACCTGCTCCTGGCGGACGAGATCAACCGCGCCCCGGCCAAGGTGCAGAGCGCCCTGCTGGAGGTGATGCAGGAACGGCAGGTGACGATCGGCCGGGAGACCTTCAAGGCACCCAACCCGTTCCTGGTCATGGCCACGCAGAACCCGATCGAGTCCGAGGGCACCTACCCCCTTCCCGAAGCCCAGGTGGATCGCTTCATGCTCAAGGTGCTTGTCGATTACCCCAGCCCGACTGAGGAGTTTGTGATCGTCGAGCGCATGTCGGGCGCTTTGGACGCTGTCCAAGAGGTGATCGACTCGGACCGGCTGGTTGCGTCTGCAGAAAGAGGTCGACGCCGTCTATGTGGACCCCGCCCTGATTGAATACGCTGTCAAGCTGGTCACCGCCACCCGCCAACCTGACCAAGCCGGGCTGTCCGACTTGCAACCCTATATCACCTACGGGGCCAGCCCACGCGCCTCGATCAACCTGATCCTCGGCGCCCGCGCCCTGGCCTTCCTGCGCGGCCGCGCCTATGCCCTACCTCCCGACGTGCGCGACCTGGCCCACGACGTCATCCGCCATCGCCTGGTCCTTTCGTACGAAGCCCTGGCCGACGGGGTAGAACCAGATGACCTGCTCGACCGCCTGGTGCACACCGTCCCGATGCCGGAGATCCTGATCGATGAGCGCAAGCTCGCCCGCCACGCCCAGCAGTAGCCTGGCCACCACGCCGGAGCGCATTCTGCACCGACTGGATTGGCACGTCATTCGCCGCCTGGATGGCCTGCTTCAGGGCAACTACCACACACTCTTCTACGGCCCCGGACTGGACTTCGCCGACCTGCGCCAGTACCAGCCGGAGGACGACATCCGTCATATCGACTGGAACGTGACGGCGCGCCTGAACGACCTGTACGTGCGCCAGTACTACGAAGAGCGCGAGATCACCGCCTGGTTTCTGCTGGACGTCAGTCCGTCGATGGCCTTCGGTCCGCCAGATCGGACCAAGCTGGCGGTGATGATCGACCTGGCTGCCACCCTGGCCCGTTTATTGACACGCAAGGGCAATCGCGTCGCCGCCATGCTCTACAACGGGACCAGCGGCCGGACAATCCCGCCGCTCGGCGGGCAGAAACAGGTACTGCGGCTGATCCGCGAGCTGGGGCGCCCCAACGGCAGGGTTCCGCTTGGCGAAACCGATCTGAAGCCACTGCTTGCGGCGGGCCACAACACGCTCAAGCGCCGCTCGCTGGTGTTCCTGATGTCCGACTTCTTCAGCCTGCCCGGCTGGGAAAAGCCCCTGGCGCTGCTCAACCGCCGCCACGACCTGGTGGCCATCCGGCTGTGGGACCAGCGGGAAGACGAGCTGCCGGCGGCCGGGATGCTCTATGTTGAGGACTCCGAGACCGGGGAACAGGTCTATGTCGACACCGGAGACCCCGTGTTTCGGAGCCGTCTGAAGGCAGCCGTGTCCGCTCGCGAGGCCGGCCTGCAGGAGAGCCTCACCCGGGCGGGCGTTGACCTGTTTGCCGTCTCGACCGGCGACGACTTGGTCCAGGCATTGGTCCGGATGGCCTCGCTGCGCAAGCGGCGCCGGAGGTAGTCCGTCTCGAGATGTCCTTCATCTGGCCCCAAGCCCTGTTCTCGTTGCTTCTGATCCCCCTCCTGGCCGGGATCTATTGGCGGCGTCTGCAGCTGCGACAAACAAGAGAGGCCGAATTGGGCTCGCTGGTGGTGGCCGACCGCAGCGGCCGGGCCATCCGACTGCGCCGCCACCTGCCGTCGACCTTCATGATGGCCGGTTTGGGTCTGCTGCTGTTCGGCCTGTCCCGGCCCCAAATGGTCGTCGACTTGCCGCGCGTCGAGGGGACGGTGATCCTGGCTTTCGACGTCTCCAACAGCATGTCGGCCGACGACATCCAGCCGACCCGCCTGGAGGCGGCCAAGGCCGCCGCCCGGACCTTTGTCGATCACCAGCCGCCAACCATCCGCTTGGGCGTGGTGGCCTTCGGCGGCAGCGGGCTGATCGTCCAGGCCCCCACCTACGATCAAGCGGCGGTCATCGACGCCATTGACCGCATTACGACCCAGGGCGGGACGTCGCTGGGCCAGGGGATTTTCACATCGCTCAACGCCATCGCCGGCAAGGCCATCAGCCTGGACCAGGCCACGGCTCCGGGCGGCGCTGAGCAGCTCAAGATCGACGACTACTCGTCGGCCGTGATTATGCTCTTCACCGACGGTGAGAACACCGACGCCCCTGATCCGGCCCAGGTGGCCCAGCTGGCGGCAGACGCCGGCGTGCGCGTCTACCCGATCGGGATTGGCAGCCCTGAAGGCGCAACCATCGAAGTGGACGGCTTCAACATCGTGACCCAGCTGGACGAAGAGATGCTCCAGGCGATCGCCAAGGACACCAACGGCACCTACTACCGGGCGCAAGATGCCCAGGACTTGCAGGACATCTACAAGAACGTCGATCTCCAGCTTACCGTGCGGGGCCAGAAGCTCGAGGTGACGTCGATCATCGGCGCACTGAGCAGTCTGCTGTTGATGATCGGCGCAGTTTTGGCGTTGATTTGGTACGGGCGAGTGCCGTGAAAGGCAGCGGCGTGTGATGTATTCCATCGTGGTTCTTGTGGAAAGAGGTGATGGGCCATGACCCTGCTCTGGCCGGGCTTGCTGCCGCTGTTCCTGCTTGTCCCGATCCTCATCCTGCTCTACTGGTGGATCCTGCGCCGCCGGCGCCGGTTCGCCGTCCGCTACTCGAGCCTGTCGCTGATTCGCCAGGCGCTGCCCGAGCGCTCGCGCTGGCGGCGCCATCTGCCGGCTGCCCTGTTCCTGCTAGGCCTCACCAGTTTGATCGCCGCCCTGACCCGGCCCGCCGCCCAAATGCTGGTGCCGCTCAGCCGGACCACGATCATCCTGGCGATTGACGTATCGCGCAGCATGTGCGCCTCGGACGTGCCGCCCAATCGCCTGACGGTGGCCCAGGAGGCCGCCATCAAGTTCGTCGAGCAGCAGGCGGACAACACCCGGATCGGGATCGTGGCCTTTGCCGATTTCGCCGAGGTCGTCGTGCCACCGACGAACGACAAGCAAACCCTCAAGGACGCGCTGGCCTCGTTGACCACAGCCATCGGCACGGCCATCGGCAACGCCACACTCAAGGGCCTGGACGCCATCGCCAGCGTCAATCCGGCGGTCGCCCCGAGCGGGGTCAATCTGGGCGGCCAGAGCGGCGGCACGGCGGCCGGCTCGGATTATCAGCCCGACATCATCGTCCTGTTGACCGACGGGGCCAACACACGCGGACCTTCGCCGGTGGACGCCGCCAAACAGGCTGCCGACCGCCACGTGCGGGTCTATACCATCGGTTTCGGGACCACTGAGTTCAGTCCCATGGTGTGCACATCGGCCCAACTGGGGAGCGATATCTTCGACTTTCAGGGCGGCTTCGGCCGAGGCGGTTTCGATCCGCGCGGCGGTTTCGGGGGCGGCGGGTTCGGCGGCCGAGGGAACTATCTTCTGCTGGATGAGCCAACGCTGAAGGCAGTCGCCGACACCACCGGGGGTGCTTACTACCGCGCTGAGAACGCTGACCAGCTCCTAAAGGTGTTCCAGGATCTCCCCGTACAGGTTGCGCTGCAGAAGCAGAACCAGGAGATCAGCGTGGGTTTTCTGGCCCTTGGCGCGCTCTTCGTGCTGTTGGCCCTGGGGCTGTCGATGCGCTGGAACCGCATTCCGTAGTCGCCTGCTGCGGGGTCACTTTGTGAAACATTTCACAAGTTCGTGCTGTCCGGCATCCCCCGTCACCGGTATGCCTCCCGTTGCGAAATGATCCGCGTCATGCCGAGGCGGCCGTTCAAGATTGTGGCTCTGCTCGTAGCCCATGGCTCTGCGCTCCGAGCTCAGCGCTTGAGGCTTGTCTACCCCCACCTGGTGTGCGCTAGAACCATGGCGCGGGCGAAGAAGGCCATCTAGAATGGCTGGACCATGACCTCAGGACGCAAGCTCCACCGTCGCGATTTCATCAAGCTCTCGGCCGCAGCCGCCGGGGCTGCCGCCGCGTCGGCATGCGCCGGGGTGCTGCATGCCGCTGATTCGGGGGGCCAGCCCGGGCCGAGCGCCCTGCCGCCCGGACCAACGGCGCCCCCCTTCGAGCCCGTCGAGCCGACGCTTGCGCCCACCAGCTCCCCCAGCCCCGTCCCGTCCCCCACGGCGCTGCCGCCCGGCCGGGTGGTCCTGGTGCGCACGGAGGACCGGGTTGAAGGCATCCGCCGGGCCCTGGATCTGCTGGAAGCCGACCCAGTGCGGGGCAAAGCGCTCTTCGTCAAGCCCAACTTCAACAGCGCTGACGCCTTTCCGGGGTCGACCCACCCCGACACGTTGCTTACGCTGGGCCAGGCGCTCCAGGAGATGGGTGCGGGCCACCTGACCGTGGGCGACCGCAGCGGCATGGGAAATACGCGGGCCGTGATGCAGGGCAAGGGCGTGTTCGCCATGGCCGACGAGTTGGGCTGGTCGACGCTTGTGTTCGACGAACTGGGGTCGGAGGACTGGTCGCTTCTGCAGCCCAATTCCAGCCACTGGCGCTACGGATTCGCCTTGCCCCGGCCGGTGCTGGCGGCTGACGGGATCGTGCAGACCTGCTGTCTCAAGACGCATCGCTTTGGAGGGCAGTTTACGTTGTCGCTCAAGAACTCGGTCGGCCTGGCGGCTCGCTGGGTCCCGGGGCAAGGTTACGACTACATGAGCGAGCTTCACGCCTCCCCCAACCAGCGCCGCATGATCGCCGAGATCAACACCGCCTATCAGCCGGAACTGATTGTGATGGATGCCATGCAGGCGTTCATCGACGGTGGTCCCGGACCGGGGCACGCGAGTCGCCCCGGGCGTGATCCTGGCGGCAACCGATCGGGTTGCGTTGGACGCTGTGGGTGTGGCCATCCTGCGCTGGTACGGCACCACGCCCGAAGTGGCTGGGGGGCCGATCTTCGATCAGGAGCAGATCGCCCGGGCGGTGAAGCTGGGGCTGGGCGTGTCGGCCCGTCGGAGATCGACGTTGATCACCGCCGACGACCGCAGTGCGGCCTTCGCCGCGCCTCTCAGGGACCTGCTGGCGGCGGGCTAGGGCTCCCTATTCGATCTCCCAGGTGATGGTGACTTTCTCGGAAACTTCCACGTCCTCCGGTTCCATGTCAGGTGCGGCGACCTGTCCGGCTCCCCTGGGTTGGGCAAGGAGCAGTATGCTGCGCCTGGATCCTGACCTCCGCCCAGCCGTACTCGATGGACACGATCTGCTTCAGGGCCACCCCCGCCGCTGCGGCCAGGGTCTCGGCATTGCGCTGCGCTTCGGCCACGGCGTTTTCGAGCGCTCGCTGACGCAAACCGGCCGTATCCTCCACTTCGAAGCGGATCGAGATCGACGGCTCGCTCTCCCCCTCGCTGACCGGCCTGCAGGATCCGATTCAGCTGCGTCCTTATCCAACGGCAGCTCAAGCCGGATGGCGTGGCTGGCGATGTAACCTGAAAGCTGACGCTGCTCCCGACCCAGCCGACTGATGGTCTCATAGGTCGGGTTGACGCGGAAATTGCTGGTCTTCAGGTCCTTCGCGTGCCACGGAGAGCGGCGCCAGGCGCTGCGCGCAGGTCTTCGACGCGCTCGTTGAGCGCATCTACCGCAGCGCCGTACTCCCGGTCCCAGGCGTTGACGTCAAAGCCCAGGACCACTCGATCGGCCGGGGCCGATGCCTCGGCATTTCCCTGCACTCGTATCACACGCTCCGTCATGTGATGCCTCCCTCGCCGAACGCCGCCAACCACGTCCCTTTGCCAGTCTGACCATTATCGCACGCTTGCTGCAACCCTCACTGCCCAGCCGTGACCTGCTCGCGCCAGGGGCGGCCATGACCAGTTCCGACCACCGCGCCGCAGAGCTGCAGGTTGAGGCCAGATCGGTCGCATGTCAGCCCCAGATCGAAGGCGGTTCCCGGGCAGGGCTGATAAAAAAAAAGGAGCCCCCGGTCTCCCGGGGGCTCCTGGTTGTCAAAGTCGAGCTGAAATCAGATGACGTTGACGTTGGCGGCGTGGGGTCCCTTGGGGGACGCTTCGACCTCGAACTCCACTCGCTGGCCTTCCGCCAGGTCGCGGTATCCGCTGCTTTGGATCGCCGAGTAGTGGACGAAGACATCCTCGCCGCTTTCGCGTGCGATGAAGCCGTAGCCCTTGTCGCCGTTGAACCACTTGACCGTGCCGGTAAATTTTTCAGACATTGCTTTGTGCCCTCCTTAAAGGCCTTGCTAGGATTGAGGCGCTTAGCGTGTTCTCGGCGGTCGGGCCCAACAAAATGGCCCAAGCGTTGGGCAGCTCGGGCCGAAAATACTCGACTCTCAGACAGAACGTGCTTGCAACCTACTGGGCTTAATCATATCAGATCTCCGTCCGGTTTAGATAGGGTCAGTCCCTGACCGGCTGCGTAGCCCTTCTTCAGCCTGGGGTCGCCCTGATTTGCCATGTGAAGCGCCTTGGTTGGAGCTCGCGGTTAACGCGGCCGGAAATCGTGCGCGGGTTCCTCTCCGATCGCGTTTGGCGCAAATCCGATCTATGACTATCATGGTCGGATGTTAACCTACTGGAAAGGCCTGACGACCGTTGTAGATCGGGGTTTCCGCGCCAAGAGCGCTGTACATAGGCTCAGCCGCGCCGAAGAACACATCCCGTTCGTACTCCCGCTGACCCTGTTGGGCGCCCTGCTCGCCTCCCGCGCCGAAGGCGTCCCGCTTGATTACCGCCTGGCCCTGGTGCTGGCGGCCAACCTTTTGGCTGTCACCTACGCCTTTATGCTGAACGATATTGAAGATGCGCCCAACGACGCCGTGGACCCCGAACGGGCCTGCCAGGAACGTGATCTGCTCCGGGGGTTTGAGCGTCGGTGCTGCCCGCTGGTTGGCCGGACTGGTCGGGGTGGTCTCGGCTGGGCTGTATCTTCTCGCCGGTCCTTCAGCGGCCGCGATTGGGCTGAGCACTCTGGCCCTGGGGCACTTGTACTCTTGGCGGGCCGTCCGCTTGAAAGCCTATCCCCTCGTGGACGTCGTGTCGCATTCTCTCATGCTCGGCGGGCTGCTGGTGCTTGCCGGATCAAGCCTCTACGCTCAGCATGTCGTGGATGGTTGGTATGTGGCTGGGGCAGCCGCCGCCTTTTCCGCCTATGGGCAGCTTTACAATCAGCTCCGCGATTTCGAAGCCGATCAACTGGCCGGCCTTCGCAACACGGCCGGGATATTGGGGCCCCGCACGACGCGCAAACTCATGTACGGGGCGGTGGGCGTGGCGGTCCTTCTCCTGGCCCAAGCCGCCAACCTGCACCATTTTCCGCTGGGACTGGGGCTGGCCGTCCTGGCCGGGATGCTGATCAGCTTGGTGCTCAACGGTTCGACCGACATGCGCGGGGGCATCCCGATGGGGACCAGCGGCACCCTTCAATCCCGCGGTCTGTTCACCCTCAACTTCGCCGCCGCCGCTTGGTTCGCCTGGGCCATCGTCGGACCGTATGTGGCCAGCTATCCCCTGCCCTTCTCATTGGGCGGCTAGCCGACGGTCTTCCGCCCGCCACCATCATCTCCGTTGCGCCCGAATGGCGCCGCGCCACAATCCCTCAGCCAGGTCGACGATCGTCTCCCGCAGCGCCAACTTTCCCCGCCAATTGCTCGGGATGCCGGCTTCGCCATAATAGGCGCCGGCCAGCTGACCGTAGACAGCCCCGGTGGTGTCCGCATCGTCTCCCAGGTTGATCGCCCGCAATGCCCCTTCCCGGAACGTTTCGGTGTGGTGGAACGCCCACAAGGCGGCCTCCAGACTGTCGACCACGTACCCGGTGCCCTTGATTTCGGGGGGCTCCTTGACCTTGAAAGAGCCTGCGGCGATCTCGGCGATCGCCGGCGCCAAGGGCGCTGCCTCCCATTGCCCCGGCGCCGGGCTGAAACTCGCCGAGAGCAGCACGTCCTTCGGCCGGCCCTGGAGCGCGCCCACGATCAACCCGGCCAAGTAGCGGCAAGCGTCCACGGCTTCTGCGGCGCCGTGGGTGGTGCGCGAGCTCTGGGCGGCCATCTCAATCGCCGTGGCCGGGTCGAAGGCAAAGTAGAGCCCCACCGGGGCCAGGCGCATGATCGAGCCATTCCCGGCGCTGTGGCTGTGGGTTGGTCCGGAGAAGGCCACTCCGGTCTGCTGGTAGATCCGCAGCGCCGTCCTCACCGTCGTCCCGATGTCGAAGCAGGCGCCGGTGGACGACATGTAGCCTTCGCCCAACCAGCGCAGATAGCGTTCCACCTGGTCACGCGGGTCGAAGCCCTCGCACGCAACCAGGCTGGCTGCCAGGCACAGGGCCATCGAAGTGTCATCGGTCCACTGCCCGGGCTGGAGGTCAAAGGGCCCTCCGCCGACCATATCTTCGATCGGTTGGAAGGTCCCCGGGCGCTGAAACTCGAGCGTCGCCCCCAGCGCGTCGCCGGCTGCCAATCCAAGCAGGGCACCTCGAAAGCGCTCCAAGCTCAGGGATTCAAGCATGTCATCCACAGCCGATCATCAAAATGACATAATGTGGGCCCAGACCGTCATTTGCGCTGTCTATGCGCACACGTCTTGCGTAAGACGGACGTTCTCCACACCGACGAACGGGCCTCCCAGCGGAGCCTTTGCACCGCGATTCCGCCGTTCTTGCGTTGCCCCAGCCTCGGTCCCCCCCAGGATTGAAGGGTGGTTGTAAGGCGTTGAAAGGCGCATCAGCCGCTACACTGAAGTTGCATTTGGCGGCACCGGCCGCCCCAATCCGAAGACGCTCCGGCGCGTGAGGCGCCGGGGGCGCTGTCCTCGGTTCGCTTAAGAGCGGTGTTCGGCTGGTTGTCGGTAAAGCTTGGTGAGGAGACGAGTCCCCATGTACAAGCGCCCGGTAGTGATGGTGGTCGATGATGAAGTTGTCTATACGGACGTTATCCGGCTGGTGCTGGAGGACTACGGCGTCGAGGTGGTCATGGCCCACAGTGTCAACCAGGCCTTCAACTTGATCGACACGGTCAAGCCGGACATGTTCATCGTCGACATTATGATGCCCGACGTAGACGGCCTGCAGTTCGCCCGGCGACTCCGCAGCGACCCTGCCCACGGCGGCGAGCCGATCCTGATCGCCAGCGCCAAAGCCATGCCTGGCGACCGCGAAGCTGCCCTGGCGGCCGGGGCCACGGAGTTTCTGACCAAACCATTTACCGCCAAGCAACTGCGCGATATTCTCCGGATCCACTTCCCACTCCCCACGACGGCCGAACTGCGCGCCCCATTTTCGCAAAACGGGCACAAGCGCAGCGCGCCCGGCAGCTAGACAGCAAGAACCGCCTCCCCCATCAAGGTCTATCCCAAACGAAGCTCCCGCAGCGGCGGGGCATTGTGAAAGTTTTCACATACTCGATTCTGCAGCAGACGAGCCCCGGCGACGCCTCAGGCTTCGGGGTCGGAGGCTGACAGCGCGTCCGAGGCCCGCAAGGCGGCCTCGGCCAGGGCTAATCCCCCCAGCACGCCGGATCGATCGCCAAGGGCCGGAGGCACAACGTAGTTGTCTATTTCATCCCCCATGGCTGGAAGCGGCAGGTAGCCTTGGAGCAAATCTTGAACTCTCGAACGGATGCGGGGCATCAGCCCCGCCTGCCGCATCACCCCACCCCCGACGATGATCCGCTCGGGCATCAGGACGGCGATAATGTTCACCAGCCCGTAGGCCAGGTAGTCGGCCTCCAGCCGCCACGCAGCGTGCTCGGGCGGCAGGGTTTCCGGCGGCGACCCCCAGCGCGCCTCGATCGCCGGGCCGGAGGCCAGGCCCTCGAGGCAGTCGCCGTGATAAGGGCAGGCCCCCTGGAACGGATCGCTCTGCCGGTCATGTGGCACGAAGATATGCCCCATCTCGGGGTGCATGAGCCCGTGCACCAAGTGCCCATCGACCATCGCCCCACCGCCAATTCCCGTTCCGACGGTCAAATAGACGTGGCTCGCCAGGCCTTGGGCGGCGCCCCAGCGGCCTTCCGCCAGCGCGGCGGCGTTGACATCCGTATCCAGCCCGACCGGCACGCCCAGGCGGGCCCCCAGCGGACCGGCCAGATCGGCGTTTGACCAGCCCCGTTTGGGGGTGGAGGTGATATGGCCCCAGGTGGGCGATCCCGCCCGCAGATCGAGTGGACCGAAGGAACCGATGCCGATGGCAGCCAGATCGGGGTGCGCTTCGAAGAACTCGGCGGCTCGGCTGATCGTCTCTTGAGGCGTGGTGGTGGGAAAGCGCCGCTCCGCCCGAATATCATCCGGCCCCGTCCCCACGGCGCATACGATCTTCGTGCCGCCGGCTTCAACGCCGCCGTACACGGTCATCGGCGCGCCCGGCGGCGTTCGGCCATGGCGCCCCGCGTTATCGGCCATCCAACGATCAGATTTGCCGTCCCACCAGAAACCATGTTTCCATCTCTCCAGCCCCTTTGACATCGAGTACATCCCGGATAGTCCCGGTCGGACCAAACATCAAGTTGGCGACGACGAGCATGGCCTTGTGGAGCCGGGCGTCATGGTCATCTTAGGGATCGATGACTTCCTTCGCCAGGCGGCCAAGCCACCCGTTTCAAGCCAGGAAGGGCCTTGGGTCTATCTTACAGCCATCCATGCAGCTCCTTCACCTGGCCGAATAACGCGGGCAGGAAGTGCGCTGGGCATCAACCGCGTTTGGCCGCGGGAGCCAGGCGGACCAAGAGGGACTTCAGTGCCCTCCCCTCCGCCCCCGCCTTCTTCAGCCTCTCCAGGCCGGCCGCATAGCGCGCCGTCAGTTGATCCGTCGTCTCGCCGGCTTCCGCCTGGTGCAACATGTCCAGGGCAAAGGCCACCTGTGCTTTGCCGCTGGCGCCCGCCAGCCAGTCGTGCGCCTTGCGCACCGCCTGGCGGTGATCTCCAGCCAGCCGCGTGTGACCGGATAGCACCAGGAAAGCCAGCGCCGCCGCTGTGTGCCGGGCGTCCCCACCCCACGATCCGTCCGCCCGCTGGCCGAGCAGCAGGTTGTCCAAGTCATCCTGTCGGCTTCTGACAGGCCGACCGGTCTTGCCCCCGCTTCCGAGCTTCATCGACCGCCCCGGCGCAGTCTTCAACAGGGCACGTGAAAAGAGACTCCTCGATCCTTGACGTATCGGCCCCGCCAAATCTGGCAGGCCGCTCGGGCTGGAGGGAAGGCCAAGGCTCTGGGGCGCGCTGATAAAATCTGGCGACCAACCCATCGGCAGCTCGACCGGCTGGACGATCTCCACTGGCTGGCCTTCGACCCGGATTTGACGCTGGACGGCCACAAAGGCGGTGAAACGAGAGGCGATACCATAATCCAAGGCTACGGCCTGAATCTCGCCTCTTAACCCTTCTCTTTCGGACGGATAGGCTGCCCAGCGGTCCTCCAGGGCGGCCACCCTGGCGCGCGCCCATAACGGGGCCAGGTCGATCGACGTCCGCTTGGGCCGGACCTGCTCCTTGAAGGGTCCGGCGGAGGTCCTTCCCTTGAGGGTCAATGACCTGGGAGAACCTTTGAGCACCACGGTCGCCGTCTGCCCGGCGAACAGCACCGGCAGGTCCGGGTCCGCCGGCTCGCCGGCCGTCAGGCTCAGGCCATCGGCCAGAGGTTGTCCGATGCGGCTCTCAAGCCCGGCCACTGCGGCGCGGATGTCTTCGCCGGGAGTCAGCAGCGTGCAGCTGCCCCCACCGGCCAGCGCCAGCCGCTTGAGCAGCGAGCCATTCACCGCCGTGTCGATCCCCAAGGTGAAGAAGCGCGCCTGTCCCCGCCGATGATGCACCGCCGCCACCAGCTCGTCTACATTCCACGCCTCGCCGTCGGTGATGAAGACCACGGTGCGCACCGCGCCGTCACTTGTCCTGCCGGCCAGAGCGGCTTGAATCGCCGGCAGCATCTCCGTCCCGCCGCGGGCTTCAAGCGCATCGATCCAGGCGTCGGCCCGATCGAGCGACGACTGGTCGTAGGCCAAGGACTCGTCCGACAGGGTCTCCACACGGTCGTCGAAGGCGATCAGCCTGAATGAGTTCCCCGCCCGCAGCCCGTGCATCACCGTCCTGAGGGCCAGCTTGGCGGCGACGATCTTTTCCCCACCCATCGAACCGGAAATGTCGACCACCAGCACCGCTTGACGCGGCAGCGCCTGCGCCTGGACGTCCGTCGGCGCATCGATCCCCAGCAGGGTGAAGGCGCCATCCGTCCAAGCTCGCAGCATGCCGTCATCGGGCCGCTCCAGGGCATACGCCAGGACGAAATCGCGATCCAAGCTGGCCTTGGCGGCCGGGGCGACCCGAACCGAGGCGCCACCAGCGTCTTCAAGATCCATGCGCACGGCGTGCAGCGAGCTTCGCAGCGAGCGCAGCCGGCCCTCGATGGTCACTTCCAGATCGAGCTGTGCCCCGCCTTCGAGGCGCAGCGGTGGCTGCATGCGGGAGGCATCGGGGACGCGGTCGGTGTCCGGATTGACGCCTGGCCCGCTGTGTCCGATTGGCTTTCCGGGGAGGTAGCGTGGGGCGATGACGGTTGGGAAGCGCCAGCGCTGCTCCCCGTCCTGCGACGGCAACGTTTCGACAAGCTCCAGCGTAACCTCGACGCTGCTTTTGGGCGGAAGATTGGTCACCCGTAATGTGTGTACATCCGCCGACTCGGCCGTCAGCAGGCCGGCCTGGTAGCCGGCCTGGCGGGCCTCGTCGAAAGCGGCTTCGGCATCCTCCCGTTTGCGGCACTCGGCCGTGACCGTCAGGTCGCCTGCGGTGAGGCGCATGGCCAACACCGCCCCGTCCTCCGGAAGCGGAAAGATGTGTACAGCCTCCACCGGCAGGTCAAGGTCGTTGATAAAGGTTTGCGTCACGGTCGTGCGAGCTACATTCTCAACCATGCGGGCCCTCACAGTGACTACACGCAAGGGCAGCGCAACCGGCGTCCCCTCCACCAGGGCCAGCAGGCCACCCAGGCCTTCTGGTTGGGATGGAGCCTCGAGGGTGGGGAGCAAAGCTTGGTGCACGCTGGGGGTCGTCATCTTAGGGTATCTCCTCAGACAGAGTTTTCAAGCGCCGCGCCAATTCGGCCGGATCGGCCACGTGCACAGGGTCGATGAGCAGAGTCACCCCTGGCGCCAATCGGAACGCCGACAGCCCGGCCGGCTCTGCGCCGTGCGGTGCGGATGACAGGCTGAAGCCGCGGCTTGGATTGCCGGAGCCGTTGCGGGGCCGGGGCGGCCAGGGGAAGCGGGCGCGCCTCGCTCACTGAGTTCGGTCAGGGAACCCGCCAGGGCAGCCTGCAGGGCCGCCACCGGCTGGGCAGGGAGCCAGCCCTGCACCTGCCCCAAGCTGAGCCCCTGCGCCTGGAGGGCCTTGATGGCTACCAGCTGCAGCAGGTGCTGATAGCCGTAAACGGCCTGCCGGCCGTCGTAGCGATCCGGCTTGGAGACCAGCCCCAGGGTCTGGTAGTAGCGCACGGTGCGGGCGTCGAGCTGGGCCGCTACCCGCTCGTCATCGGATGACAAGCCAGCGCTGGCGAGCTGGCGGTTAACCGCCACCACCAGGCTATCCAGGTCGAATTCCTGCCCCTGCAGTCGTCGCAAGTCGTCAAACATAGCATTAGTGTAACATTGACAGTAATTGCTGTCAAGTTGTTGGGATAGCTGTCGAGATGAGGCTCTATATGTGGGCGCGCCCCCTTGTCGTGGCGAGGGAGCTGTCCTGGCGAGGAAGAGGCGTCTGGGCCAAGGATACTGAAACACAGTTGCTCGGTGATAGACGACAGTGGCTGTCTTTGATCTACCCCCCTACAGGCCCCCCTTATCAAAGGGCGGCCCTGCCCTTCGCTTCGCTCAGGATGCACGCTAGGGGCGGAAGCCCGCCCCCAGACCTCCTGCAAGCACGCACGTTGATCTCGGCGGCTTCGCTACACCCGACCGGATGACACCACCCCGCCCTCCTGCCTGGGAGGAGGCGGCCCTTCTTTCCCTGAAACGATGCTTCCCGGCCGCTCGGTCGAAGGGCACATCAAGCTTGTCATGCCGTGGCCGGTGGCGCCGGCCGGGGCCTTGTTCTCCTGAAACCAGGAACTCACCCCGGCGGAGTCGAGGTCAGGATCTCGATTTCATGCCAGGCGGGCCACAGATCGCCGGCGTAGGTCGTCACCACTCGCACCCGGTCGACCCCGATCAGCGGCGACTCGGGGGTGAAGGTGAGGACATCGCCCTCATCGGTGGGCCCATCGAAAGTGTGCACAAGCGCCAGGTCCCCGCCTGACTGGCGCACCCATAGCTGGTGCACGGTGCGTCCGGGCGGGTTCTGAGCGATGGTGAGGGCGATCGAACTCGACGTCGGTTGGTTCTGCGAGGTCGAATTGAATCCACTGTGGCGGTCCGGCGTAGCTATTCCAGTAGTCCTGGGTGCCATCCGCCGCCAGCTCGGGCGGAAACCCGGGGGCGTAGCTCGAGGCGGTGATCGTGGCCTGGGCGGCGGCATTGAAGCGGATGAAGTCGAAAGCACCGTAGGCGCAGGGATCCGGCCGGTTAACCGGCGCAAGCACAGTGGAAACAACCCCCTCTCCCTCGGAAGCATTCCAGAACTCGTCCATCGGGTTCTTGCCCCAGGTCCAGAACAGCCAGCCATCGAAACCGTAGGCGCACAACTCAACCTGCCAGGCCTGGAGCGCCGCCGCAGCGCGTTCGGCCGTGGCGTAGTTTTGCTTGTCCGCCCCGAATTCTCCCATCAAGATCAACTTGTCGCCCGCCCCTTCCAGGGCGAAGTTCTCGGCGTGGCCCTTGATCGACAGGTCGTAGCCGGGATAGGCATGAAAATCGAGGAAATCTAGCGGCGACTCGCGCACCACGCGGTCGAGGTACACCAGGCGTTGGTCCCCCTCTCGCACCGGGTTCGGCTCCTGCTGAACGAAGAAGCCCATCGTCACCAGCGCCGTGGGGTCGACGCTCAGGATCGAGCCCCTGAGCTGCTCGATCCAGTACAGCCAGCCTTCCTCCATCATGCGCACGCGGTCTTGCGACACTGCCATATCGTAGGTGCTGCCGTTGGCCGTGGTGACCGAGCCGGAGGTTTGACTCAGGGGCAAGGAATCGGCCTCAAAGAAGGCCTCGTTCTTGAGCTCGTAGGCCAACACGGCGTCGAGCGGCGCACCGCGCTCGATCAGCCCCTGGATCAGATCCACCCAATACATGCGTTCGCCGTTGATGCCGTGCTCGGTCAAATAGACGCCGTTGTATCCCCCGTAGGCCGCACGGGCCAGCTCCTGACTGTAACCTCCGTCATCTGGAACCCAATCATCGGTGAAGACGACGTAGATGCCGTACTGCTTGGCCAAGCGCAGGAAGGTGGTGATGTTGTCAAGGTAGGCGTCGGACAGTCCGCCCGCGGGATCACCGATACAGCCACCTACCTCGCCCCAACAGGCATTCTTCCACATCCGCACCGTGTTGAACCCCAGGGACTGCATCTGCTGAAGCTCGGCTTCGGCCTGGTCCAGTTCGCCGAAGGATGTGTTGAACAGGGCGTCCACCCAGATGTCGCCTCGTCCGGGTGAGGGCCTGGACACCCAGTGGATATAGTCAGCGCCACGCGGCACGAAGCGTTCACCGGTTTCCCGGTCGTAGAACTCCATCCCCGATGGGCCCGAGCCGAACCCCAATCCGGTGTTCGACGGCGACCGGCGTTTCCGTGGGCGTCGGCTCGGCGGTGGGGGGCAGCGGGCTGAGGGTGGGTTCAGGTGCTGGTGATCGGGTCGCGGCGGGCGATGCGCAGGCCACCGCCATTGCCAGAATGATGAGACCGATAAGTCCATGGCGCAGGTTCACAGACAGCCTCCTTGGGGGCTAGCAAGTGGCAGGTCCACCCGATCTGAGGTGGACCTTTGGTTCGCTCAACAAGTTAATTGTCGCCAATGATACAGGAGATCGGGATTGGGAGCCGACGGCCGCACGTTCATGTCATGGCAGGGCGCAGATGGCGGCGAAGCCATCCTTTCGCCATGGGGCCCCCAAACGAGCGCCTCGGTCGCGCTGCCCGCTCGCCAAAACCGAGGCCCGCGCAGCGGACTGGGGCCTTGTTCTCCTGAAACCAGGAACTCACCCCGGTGGAGTCGAGGTCAGGATCTCGATCTCATGCCAACCGGGCCACACGTCGAGTGCATAGGTTGTCACCACCCTTACCAGGTCCACACCAACCAGCGGCTGGTCCGGCTGGTAAGTGAGCACATCACCCTCATGGGTCACTTGATCAAAGGTATGCAAGAGGGCAATGGGCTTGCCCGCCTGCCGCACCCAGAGTTGGTGCACGCTACGCCCGGGTGGGTCTTGGGTAACTGTGAGCACGAACGACTCGACCTCCGTTGGAGCTGCGAGCGCGAACTGAATCCATTGGGGTGGCCCACCGGAGCTGATCCAATATTCCCGAGTGCCATCCGCCGCCAGCTCAGGAACGAAATCCAGAGCATGGCTCGAGGCGGTGATCGTGGCCTGGGCGGCGGCATTGAAACGGATGAAGTCGAAATCGCCGTAGGCGCATGGATCGGGGCGGTTGACCGGCGAGAGCACGGTCGCAACGGCGCCATCCTCTTCATTGGCATTCCAGAACTCGTCGTCGGGGTTCTGACCCCAGGTCCAGAACAGCCAGCCATCGAACCCGTACTCGCACAACTCGACCTGCCAGGCCTGGAGCGCCGCCGCAGCGCGATCGGCCGTGGTGTAGAACTCCTTGTCAGCCCCGAACTCACCCATCAGGATCAACTTATCCCCGGCTCCGGGCATAGCGAAGTTCTCAACGTGCTCTTTCAATGAGAGGTCGTAGCCCGGGTACGGGTGGAAATCGATGAAATCGAGATCCGATTCGCGCACGACACGGTTGAGGTAGACAATGCGCGGGTCATTTTCACGGACAGGGTTCGGCTCCTGTTGGGAAATGAAACCCATCGTTACAAGCGCCGTCGGATCGATGGCCTGGATCGAAATCCCGCAACTGCTCGATCCAGTACAGCCAGCCTTCCTCCATCATGCGGATTCGGTCCTGATCATCAGCCATGTCATAGCTGTTACCGTTTGCTGCAGTCACCATCCCCGAGGTCTGGTTCAGCGGAGGATAATTGACCTCGTAGTACGCCTCGTTCTTCAACTCGTATGCCAACACGGCGTCGAGCGGCGCACCGCGCTCGATCAGCCCCTGGATCAGGTCCACCCAGTAGGCGCGCTCAGCGTTGATGCCGTGTTGGGTCAGGTAGACACCGTTGTAGCTTGGGTACGCGGCACGGGCGAGTTCCTGGCTGTAGCCGCCGTCATCCGGAACCCAATCATCGGTGAAGACGACGTAGATCCCGTACTGCTTGGCCAAGCGCAGGAAGGTGGTGATGTTGTCGAGGTAGGCGTCGGACAGCCCGCCGGCCGGATTACCGATGCATCCGCCCACCTCGCCCCAGCAGGCGTTCTTCCACATCCGCACCGTGTTGAACCCCAGGGACTGCATCTGCTGAAGCTCGGCTTCGGCCTGGTCCAGTTCGCCGAAGGATGTGTTGAACAGGGCGTCCACCCAGATGTCGCCTCGTCCGGGTGAGGGCCTGGACACCCAGTGGATATAGTCAGCGCCACGCGGCACGAAGCGTTCACCGGTTTCCCGGTCGTAGAACTCCATCCCAGATGTGCCCAGCCGAACCCCAATTCGGTGCTCGACAGCGACCGGTCTTTCTGTCGGAGTCGGCTCAGCGGTAGCAGGAATCGGGCTGAGGGTGGGCTCAGGTGCTGGTGATCGGGTCGCGGCGGGCGATGCGCAGGCCACCGCCATTGCCAGAATGATGAGACCGACAATTCCATGGCGCAGGTTCACAGACAGCCCTCCTTGGGGGCTAGCAAGTGGCAGGTCCACCCGATCTGAGGTGGACCTTTGATTCGCTCAACAAGCTAATTGTCGCCAATGATACAGGAGATCGGGATTGGGGGCCGACGGCCGCACGGTCATGTCATGGCAAGTCGCCGAAGCCATCTGGACCGCGTAAGGTCTCGAAACAACCGCCCTACAATTCAGAATATGGGACAGCCGCTCGCCGGCCGCGAAAGATGCCGGAGCCGATGCGTCATCCGCGTCAAATCAAGATTTCATCTCCGGTTGACTCCCACCGGCGAACATGCTATGGTCTAGACATCTCGAACAGGACCTCCGTACCAGGGGGTTCTCCACGGAGCAAGGGGGCGCATGATGCGAATACTCCGTGTATTCATCTCGGCCGCGCTCATGGCGGCTGTTTTCGTTTTGGCCTTGCCAGCGGCGGCCGATGGGTGTCCACCGCCCGGCCAAAGTCCCGGTGACGGGGCCGAACTTGACTGCCGTCTCTCCCCACTTCAATCCCGCCAGGTTAACCCCTACTCCAGCCTCGCCACGGGCGGGCTGTCGTCGCTGGACGACGTTTCGACCCGCCTGGCGGCCCATTTCAGCACACCTTTGTCCTTGGGTGATGGGTCGAGGTCCGGCTCCAGCCCGGTGTTTGTCGACCAGGTGCCCATCGCGTCTGGATCGGGGGCTCCGCCGTTCGGGACCCTCGACCTGCGCATGCGCTACCAGGATCCCAGCGACGTTTCTTGCGGGGTACAGGCACTCGGAATGGCCCTGGATGGTCTCGGACCGCCCGGCCCTGCCTCCTCGGCCATGCTTGGTTACCTCCAGGGCCAGGGCATGATGTACGACTTCGGCACCGGCGTGGAGGAGTTGGCCTTCACGGCGCAATCCTATGGATACGCCGATAGCCAGCCCTTCTACGGCGGGTCGCTGGCGCAGCTTCAGAGCGAACTGGCGGCGGGCCGGCCGGTGGTGGTCGATTTGGGGGCCAATGGCGAAGGGCAGCCCGGGCACTTTGTGACCGTGACTGGGATTTCGCCCGATGGCAAATGGGTCGCCTTCAACGACCCCATCCTCGGCAAACAGGTCCTCCCGGCCTCCGACTTCCTGAGTCAGTGGTCCCTGCAAGGGTATTCAGGGGTCAGCGTGGGGCCTTCGGCTGCCCACACCGCAGGCGGCGCCACGGGAACGATTTCTGCCGCCACGCCTGAACCCAACCCGTTGAACGCCTCACCTTTGTTGATACTTGCTGCCGGCATCATGGCCCTAATCACCAATGCCGGTTTGGGGTTGAAGCGGCTTGGGGTTGGGGGCATGCTGGCCCAAGGCACCGGCGGTGGTGGTGGAGGAAAGAAACCGGTCGCCAAGCCGGCCAAGAGTTCGACCAAATCGAGTTCGTCAAATAAGAAGAAGGACAAGAAGAAGGCCGCCAAACCGCCTGCGCCTGCGCCCGAGCCTGCCCCGGCACCTGGGCAAACTTTGTTGGGGGGGCTTCAGTCGGGTGCCATGCGCCTGCTGTCCACGGTCACGTCGGCGGCCTCCGACGTGGCTGATGCCGCCCGAACAACGCTCAACCAGGTGGCCGCAAGTGCGGTATCCGCCTCGTCGCATCTCGTCAACCGGCTCGAGACCTCGGTCAGATCGGCAGCGGCTGCCGTTGCGGACGGTCTCAACGACACGCTGGATGCCATGGGCTCCCTTGTCTCCAACGCCGCCGAAGCCGTGGCGGCCACGGCGGTCAGCGCCGCCAGCCTGATGCAATCCGAGCTGGAGGACCTGAAACGAGCAACCACAACCAGCCGAGGCAGTTCTGGCCAGACACAGAGCACGCCGTCTCCGGCCAGGGCGCCCAAGCCGCCCCAACCGCCTGCGACGCCGGTGCCGCCAGGCGCGGTTGCCCGATCGGAGTACTTCCGGATCCGATCGCGTGGGCGAGACGGGATCACAGGGCGTGGATCTGCCCCTTGCGCCGGATGACCTGCTCGACCCCTTCCCCAGCGTCGCCGTCCCCTACCGCCACGAAGACAGTGTGGCGTGGACAGCCGGCCTGCTCGAATTCGGGCAACATTTCGGCTGGACGTACGTGTCGCAGGGTGACGATGGCACGTCGTTCAGCCCCTACAACTGGTCGAAGAAAATTCTTGGGGTGAACCTTCAATTCTCGAAAGAGGAGCTGAGCGTAAAGGCTACGCTTCCCATAGGGCGGAAGACGTTGTACACAATGGATGACGGTGGCACGTTCAGCCGCCAGCAGTCCGCCTCGATGAAGGTGACCTGGGCGGGCTGGAATACGACCTCCGAAGTGGCCTACAACACCCTGGACTACACCATTGCCGCCGGCGTCGGCGACGACGACCGCCCCAAGGTCTCCGGCTACCAGGGGATCTACGCTAAGGACAAGCCGTTTCAGGTGGAGGCGGCTGGTGTTGCAGCACAGGTCGCGGGTGCAGTTCTCGCCCTCTCCCAAGGGGCTTTGGCACCTGTGCTCGGGCAGCTTGGACGCGGGCTTCTGGCTGATCCGGCTTCACCGTAGGCAGATCCCAAGGGCTCAGGAATATGGCCGGAAGACGTGGAAGCAGCCAATCAATCCAAGAAGGAATGGACCATCTGCTGGCGGGTCGCTACCGATCCTCGCGAGCAATCTATACTAGACTGCAAGCAAACGACCCTGACAACATGCGGATTCAACTGGAAATTCTGTGCCTCTTGCTAGCAAGAGGGCCCGACGACCTAAGTGTTGAGGCTCTTGGGGGCATCGAGGGAGAAGACCTAGATCCTACGCTCCGGGCAAGACTTCTGACTGCCAAAGCCTATCTAGCCGCGCACCGAGGAGAATCCCATCTAGTCGAGGATCAGCTAAAAGAAGCTTGTGTGCTTGATCCTTCTTTCCCGCTTTCCCATCTTTCGCTCGGCAGGTACCTTCTATTCGCCCATCGGGACCAAGGTCTAGCTAGGAAATACCTTGAAAATGCTGTAAGACTGGCCCCGGGATCAGAAGGCGCCCTCCTGGGACTCGTCTCACTGGAGGCTGAATCCGGGAATATCGCAAGGGCACAGGCCGCGGCATTCAATGTCGTCCGAAAGCACCCGCTGAGCCTACGCGGCTGGCTTTCTTTCATGTCATCGTCGCTATTCAACTCGCCACTCTGGGGTAGACTTCCGGCCTTGATCCTCTTGGCCATGGCTTTCCTCCCCTGGATCGCTCCTGTGATGGCAGCGATTTGGCTGGCATACTCCGCAATCACACTCTGGGCCCTTCGAAGAACCAGTCCAGTACTCGCTTTGTATCCGCTCATTCCGTACGCAGTGTTCTTGGCCGGGTATGCATTACGATGGATTCTCTTCGGGAGGTTGTGGCCCTAGGCATTTTCATAGTCCCTGCTCTGTCGAAACATAAGGGGCGGATGACGTCGGCCGGGCCGGTTGATTCGCTCGCCATGGCAGGCTGCGTGGGCCCCTCCCTCCGTGTCATTGCGAGGGGCCGCAGGCCGCCGAAGCAAACGTTCCGATCTGAGTTCACCGTCCCTTGCCAGACGTCGCCAGAACAAGCCCAAACGATTGCTTCGCTCCCTCTGGTCGCTCGCAATGCAAATGGTGGCTCGTGTCATTGCGCGTCGGCCGCCGAAGCAAACGTTTCGATCTGAGATCACCGTCCCTTGCCAGACTGTCGCCATAACAAGCCCAAACGATTGCTTCGCTCCCTCTGGTCGCTCGCAATGACATGCTGACTCGTGTCATTGCGAGGCGGCGTTAGCCGCCGAAGCAATCGTTTCATTCCAAAGTTCACAGATCTTTGGCAAGGTCATCCCACCCCGGATTCACGCCCTCGATCAAGCGCACTTTGCCCGACGCGAGCCTGCCTTGATCTGTTTCTCTTTTACGATGGCTTGTCTCACATCCGTCGTTTCTTCGAAGTAGACAAGCTTTCCCAATGCGTACTTCCGCGTGAACCAGCCACCCCGCCCATCCCGGTGCTGCCGCACCCTGCGTGGATCGTTGGTGATTCCGGTGTAGAGCGTGGTGTTGTTCTTGTTGGTCATGATGTAGACATAGTAGCGGTTGGCCATGTTCCCCCCTGGGTGTTATGGCGTGGCGCCTTCTTTCCATGTCATTGCAGGCGGCGCTAGCCGCCGAAGCAATCGTTCCGATCTGAGATCACCGTCCCCTGCCAGCCAGGTGTCGCCACAACAAGCCCAAACGATTGCTTCGCCCCTGCGGGGCTCGCAATGACATCTAGTAGGATCGCCCCAACCACTCCGTGTTCTCGGCGATCCAGCCTTCCTTTGCATTTGAACCGTTCAGGAAGGTACACCACTCGCAGTCGACCTTCCACCAGCGATGCCCCCCGCTCTCCACCGGGCCGTCGATGAAGGTCAGGTAGCTGTCCTGACCTAGCAGGCCCACGACCGGCGCGTCCGCCGATGGCGAGGCGCGCAGGTTGTAGCGATCACCGGCCTCGCGTCACGAGGTAGGTGTCGCCCACCCGGAAGAACAGCGCCTCCGCCACCGCCCCGCCCTCCAGCGAAAAGGCATCTGCCCACGCCGGCCGCTGAGGGGCTTGTCCCGTGTCGAGTTTTTGGCGCCACTCGTCATCCGTCAGGCGCTGATCGCGCGGCTGGATGAATTCGTAGTAGGAGAACACGCCGCCCTGCGCCACTTCCTGGCCACCTTCGAGCGGGACGATGACGTAGATCCGGTCGACGTAGCCGGTGGCGGCTTCCAGCACGGACCCGGCGGCGCCGGAGACAGCCGCCACTATCGGGACCTTGGGCGGCTCGCCGATGGGTTCGTTGTAGGGCGTGCGGAGGTAGGTGCACTCATGGAACCCGAGGCAGCCGGTGATGGCGTAGCGCAGATCGCCGAGGTCTTCCCCGGCCAGCTCGCGGGCCGCCGCCGTGCCCAGATCGTCCAGCGCACTCGCCAGCTGGGTCATGGCATGCACCGCATCGGCGGCGCTCTGCTCGGGAAAAGGCGGGGCTGTGTCTTGATACCCCTCCGGATTGACGCGCGCTCTCAACCCCCTCCCCGATCGTCCGGGCGATGTAGGCCATGCGGTAGAAGGCTTGCGGGTTGGGTTCGACATAGCTCGGCGCCGGATCGGAGGTGGGGGGTCCTCCGCCGCCCAGGCCCTCCGGCATCTTGGAGTACAGCACCGTATCGTGCTTGAGCTCGGTCCAGCTGCCCAGGGCGGCGTTCAGATCCTTGGCCCCCCAGGCGTCGGTCTGCATGAACTGCAGGGAAAGCATTGTCCTTGGGCGCCACCACCGGGAGGAACGAATAAAGCCAGGCGCTGTAAGCGCGTCCCAGCCATTGCGAACTCGGGCTGGGCGGCGGCCGCCCCCTTGAGCGCCTCCAGGTTCTCCGGGTAGTTGGGGAAGGTCATGTCGCCGCGCCGCTGGAGCGCGTCCATCGCCGTGCCCGACCCGAAGACGGCCATCACGTCCAACCCAGTGGGGAAATCGCGCTTTGTGCCGTCAGCGCGGATCCCGACCTGGTCGAAGATCAAGGACTGGAAGATGTTGGCATCCATGGTGAAACGCTGGCCCATCAGACGCCAGCCCTTTTCGACCTGCAGATCAGAAGTGAAATCAGCGAAGGTCG
Source organism: uncultured Chloroflexia bacterium (assembly GCA_963727915.1). GTDB lineage: Bacteria > Chloroflexota > Anaerolineae > Anaerolineales > E44-bin32 > CAWAND01. The sequence continues at coordinate 494,640 of CAVSID010000002.1, forward strand.
AGTTGATCTGCGGCGCCGGTAGGTCGCCGGTGGAGGCCAGGAAGGTCTGCCATTGGGCGTCGTCGGCCAGACCCGAAATCGTCACGTCGGGGCCGTAGACCTGGTCCATCAGGGCTGCGTATTCGAGGGGCCCGAGATCGTCGGTGGGACCCACCAGGAAGTCGAGCAGCCGGTTGACGTCGCTCCAACTGGACGACGCCGACCAACCGTCGGCATCGGCCTCTCGCATGGCCAGGGTGATGATCAGCGGCACCCGCGACGGCTCGAAGGATGGGTCTTGGGCGTCCCCCAGCGCGAAATGGACCCGCCCCAGCCAGGTCATGCCGCGGAAATAGCCCTCCAGGTCCGGGTCGCCGGCATAGTGGCCGACCGGCTTGTAGGCGCCGTAATCGTCCTCGAAATCGGGGAACAGGACCGATATGGTCCCGCCCCCCGGCGTCCATGATCTGCTTCAGCTGCGCCTCGACCTCAGCTGGCATGACCTGCGAGGGCGGCGCCGAGGGGTCGAACAGGTGGATGGCGACCTCGAGATAGGCCTCGGCCAGCGCCGTGTCGGATTCGATCGGGGTGCCCTGGGTCTGATTGGCATAGGCGCGGACCTGGTCACGCGTGGCGGTGAGCAGCGCCAGCATCTGGGTGCGCAGGACCTGGCGTTCGAGCGCCTTGAGCAGGTCGTCGAACTGCAGATGCAGCGCGTGATAGGCCTCGTCGACCGTGCGGAAGAACGGCTGGCCGGTAACGTAGGCCGTTTCGTAGCGGATGTCGTTGAACTGCGCCTCCTGGCTGCGGATGACGACGAAGCCGTTCTGGGCCAGGAAACGCTGCTGCTCGGCGGTCAGGCCGGCCAGCACCTCGCGCATTGGCCACGTCCGGCAAATCGATGGGCAAGGACGATCGGCGGGCCAGCATACGGCGCCGGCGACCACGGCGTAACTGGCGTCTGGTAGAAGGGCTCGGAGAGGTCGAGCGCGAAGGCGTTGAGCCTGCCGGATGTGGGGGATTGCGTTTCCAGGGATGATGGCTGGGTGGGCACCTGCCCGGCGGCCGTAGAGGACGCAGCGACGGTGGCCGTCGTCGGCGCCCCCAGCGAACAGGCGAAAGTGCTCGCCAGGAGGAGAACCAGGACCAGGGCAGTGGCAGGACGGTGCATTCGGCCCATCTCGTCGACCCCTTTGGGTTGTCAAGTGCAACGGATTGGATCAAGCATAGGCGGAAAGGCGAGGCGGAGCAATGCCGGGGGATGTCAGCTCAGGCTTGAGGCCGACGGTGGTCCCGGAAACGCTGAAAGTGCTGATTGCCCTGATGGCACTGACGCTCGCCCATGCTCTGCCCTGACCACGCAGGTTCGGGACAGTAGGAGACTCACGTCCGGGTCAGAAATCGGTGCGATCAGCGATCCCGAGTGCCCCCGTGCCCATTTCGGTCTAGAACCGCCCCATTGTCCGCGGTGAGAGCGGCGCCACACCCCTTCCGTCCAGCCTGAGCCCATCTGAATCCCTATCCGACGACCTCTCGACTGGTCGAAGGCGGCTGCCATAATGCGGGAACCCGAAAAGGTGCCTAGGAACCCAACGGCACCAGGCTCAGGAACCAGCCGATTCGCAGCACGGCATATCTCGGAAGGAGCGTGAGGACGCCATCCCCAGGCGGGACAACCAGCGTCCAACGGCCGCGTTGTACCAACAGGCGGCGATCGAGGTGGACAGGCCCCCGCAGGACCAACTCGTCCGGCGACAGCTGGCCAAGGGAAATCGTGCCGGTCAGCCGAGCGACCTGCCCATCCGGCAGGGTCACTTCGGCTCCGAAAGGGAGATCGAAGAGCCGGGCACGGGCGAACTGGCTATTTTCGACCTGCACCTGCATCGACCCGCCCTGAATGCTCACCGCCACTGGGCCGTCGCCGGTAATTAAACGGTTTCGTGAGCGATAGCTTCGCATCGAAATCGAGCGAGCCATCCGGCGCCATGCCCGCGATCGAGCGTGCCCCCCAAGTTGAGCTCCCCCCACCGACAGTGACATCAACCTGGACATCCAGGCCTTCCAGGTTCGCGTACTTGAACTGGCTGGCCTCCACCGTGACCGAGACCGTGCCGCCCGGTTTCATCGTCGCCGAGACATCGCCCTGGTGGTAGTCGAACGGATCTGTGAGCGATAGCTTCGCATCGAAATCGATCGAGCCGTCCGGCGCCATGCCGGCGTCGAGGGTGCCCCCCAACTTGAGCTCCCCCCCACCGACGGTGACATCAACCTGGACATCCAGGCCTTCCAGGTTCGCGCCTTTGAACTGGCTGGCCTCCACCGTGACCGAGACCGTGCCGCCCGGTTGCATCGTCGCCGAGACATCGCCCTGGTGGTAGTCGAACAGACTTCTGTGAGCGATAGCTTCGCATCGAAATCGATCGAGCCATCCGGCGCCATGCCGGCGTCGAGGGTGCCCCCCAACGTTGAGCGTCCCCCCCACCGACGGTGACATCAACCTGGACATCCAGGCCTTCCAGGGTCGCGCCCTTGAACTGGCTGGCCTCCACCATGACCAAGACCGTGCCGCCCGGTTTCATCGTCGCCGACACGTCGCCCTGCTGGTAATCGAAGGGGTCCGTCAGACGCAACTCCCCGTTGAGATCGATGCCTCCATCAGGGCTGTACTGGCCGTCCACGGTGCCGGAGAGTTTGAGGCCCGACCCATCCCCAACCGCGATCACAACCTCCAACCCGTACAGGTCGACCGGCGCCAGGATGTTGGCCTCCACGTCGATACCGACATCGCCCCGCTCGGACAGGCTGGCTTGGACGTCGCCGGCGGATGTGGCGAACGGAGCCGCCAGTTGGCCAGCGGCATGGCCGCTCAGCACGCCCTGTGCCAGCTCACCGTCCAGGAAGACGCCCGCTATCGAAAGCGGGCCCTGCCCTCCTCCGAGCTCTGCCGTGAAGGGCACGCCCTTGAGCGGCGTGGGACCATTGGGGTCCAACGTCACATCCAGGACGAAGGTGCCACCGTCCGTTTTCACGGTGACGGCGTCCATCGACGGCGCAGCGGCCGTTGGGACGGACGCCAACAAAGCCAACGCCGAGACCGCCAGGGTCAACAGGGATAAGTGCTTCATCCGTGGTCTCCTCTAGGTGAGGCCCGATCAGGCCCCCCTTCCACAAGGTGCAAATCGTTTGCTTAGAGATAATCCGGGTGCAGTGCTGGGAGATGCTATGGGTTCTGGTTACAAGGTGACATTGTAGCCCAGGAGCGGCCAAGCTGCCAAATGTGAGGATCATCCGCCGTCATCGGTCGGGCGGCCGCCTCCAACTCGTGGCGAGGCGTCTCCCACTTCATGTCATGGCGAGGCGGCGCAGGTGCAGCTTGTCATGGCCAGGCGGCGCCAGCTTTCGTCGATCACACTCTGCTCCCGCCTGGCGCCATGCAGCTGTAAACTCGAAACGAGTCGTTTCCTATGTCGGGCGCGAGAAAACAGCCCAAGTGAAGGGACATGGCGGTGCGCCGATCTGCTTGGACGAGCTCCGAACCTCCTTGGCGCATTCGCAGAGCCCCGCATCCGACCGGAGTCGGAGCAATCTGCGCCAATCTGCGCAACCGGAGGCTCAGTCGCTCGGTGGCAGGCCGTGTTCGAAGGAAAAGTACATATCCCGGAAGGGTTGACGGAACTCGATCACGTCCTCCACGATCTGTTCCGGCGGTGTCTCCTCCACCAGCACGCGGGCGATGAAGTCGGCGACCGTCGCCATGTCGTCTTCCACCATCCCCAGGCGGGTGGTCTCGATGGTGCCCATGCGCAGCCCGCCGGGACGGTCCCAATCCTCCGGCCGGTCGCCGGGGATGAGGTTCTTGTTGGCGATCACGTTGGCCCGCTCGAGCCGCCGGGCGACCTCCAACCCGCCACCGAACTGGCGCACGTCGGCGATCACCTGGTGGGTCATCGTGTAGCCGCGGGAAGCGCCCAGCACGGGAACCCCGCGAGCCTCCAGCGCCGCGCCCAGCGCCTGCGCGTTGGCGACGATCTGGCGCATGTAGGCCTCACCGTAAGCGATGAACTCGGCCGCCGCCATGGCCAGGGCCGCCACCCGGTTGACCTGGTGGGTGGCGATCAGCACCGGGAAGATGGCTTCCGAGAAGCCGGCCGTGAGCGACGGATCGTCCCAGACGATGATCCCGCTCTGCGGACCGCTGAAGGTCTTGCCGGCCGATCCCGTCATCACCGCCGCGCCTTCGCGGAGGGGGTCCTGGAACAGCCCGGCGGCCACCAGGCCGAGCTGGTGGGCGCCGTCGAAATAGATATGACCGCCCCACTCCGCCACCACCTCGGCCATCTGGCGGATCGGGAAGGGGAAGAGCGTCATGGTGGCCCCCAGGGAGACCACCCGCGGCCGCACCAAGGGCGCCGTCTTGCGGAACTGGTCGATGTCGACCGCCATCTCTTGAGGGTCGAAGGGGATGTCCACGATGTGCAGACCCGCGCACGCCGGCCGGCCCATCCGGGCGGTTGCTCGAGTGCCCGCCGAACGGCTTGGGGATGCTCATGATCACGTCGCCCGGCTGGGTCAGCGCCGTATAGACCGTCAGGTTGCCGAGCATCCCCGAGAGCAGGCGATGGTCGGCGAAATCTGAATGGAAGGCGCGCTTCAGCAACTCCACGCACAGCGCTTCCAGCTCGTCGATGTAGCGCGTGCCGACGAACCAGCGGTTGCCCGGGCCGATGTGGCCCTCGGCCGCCCGGATGCCCACTTCGGCCGACAGCAGCGCCCGGACGGCTGGGCTGGTGGGGGCTTCCGGCGCCAGCAGGTTGACGCACTGATCGCCGCGCCAGGCCTGGTTGCGCTCGACCGCCTCCAGCACCGCCTGGCCCATGTCCTCCGCCGAGGCACAGGCGTCCAGGATCTGGCTGGCTTGCGCCAGCACCTGCGGATCGTGTCCCTCGGTGACCGGAAAGTCGTTCTCGTCGGGCATGTTTCGTCTCCTTGGGTTGGGCGAAGAAGAGCGGCTTGGGTTTGGCGTTCACACTACCGCTCAGGGGACCAACTCGAGAGCATCGCCCGGGTCCGGCGCTCGTCCCGCTTGAGCCCATCCGGCGCGAATCGAGTATAGGCTTCGTTGCCAAAGGGTCAATCTCAGGTTTAACAAGGGTCCCGCGACCCTTCAACCACCCAAAGCGCTGAATTGTCTGTTCACGCTGACGTACACCGCGGGCTCGCTTCGCCGCCGCCGATCCGAACAGACACGACTTCGGCAATCCAAGGGCGTTCAGTGCCATCGGTCTCATTCAGAGCTGACCGTGGGACAGAGATTATCCATGGTCCAAGGGTTGTCAGGGGGATCGAGGCCAACCGCACTGGGTGTTGCCCGCCGGCAGAATTGCCGCTACCATAGCCCAGTTGCCCGCGGGGAGAGCGGCCTCTCTAACCTTCCTTACAACCTGTGCCCATTTCAATCCCCACCTGACGGCCTTTCCCAAGCCAAGGAGTGCTGCTGTCATGTTTCACGCGCCGACGGTTCTGTTTTCCGCGCACGCGCCCGATTCCCGGCTGGTTTTCCAGAAGACAATCCAACCGTCCGGGGACGCCGACCCGGAACCACCCGGCCCCTCACCCGCCGGCGCTGGCACTGGTGGGTCCGGCTTGTTCAATTTCCTGCCCGGCGGAGGCTCTCCGATGTCCCCGCTCGTCTTGGTGATCGGGGGTGCGATCGCAGCCCTATTCCTCTGCATATGCCTCGCCGGTTTGCTCTACTGGCGCCTGCGCGGGTCACGCGCCGTGGCGGTCAACAACCCAGTCCCCACGGTGGGCACGCTGCCCACATTGGCCGCCACCCCGACGGCGATCCCGACCAACACGCCGTCGCCCGAGGATCTGCTCGAGTCAGCTACCTCCCGAGCGAGCGGTCTTCGGACGCCAGCTTCTGGACGCGGGCCTCCCGGCACGAGATCTACCAACGCTGGAGGAAGTTCATGCGCCTTGACCGCGAAAACGACGAGCTCTACAGCATGTCCGACCTCGAGGCGCAGCTCTTCAACGCCATGGTCGACATCAGCTCCTACTTCGCCGGCACCTTCGAGGTCAAGCCCCTCGAGCTCACGGGCCCACTGTGGGACAACGATCCATTTTTTGGTTGTAAGGCCAGGAAGGCGCACGCCGTGGCCTGCGCCCAGGATCATCTGCCAACCACCTCGGGCAACCTACTGATCGCCTCTATGCAGTTGGCCGAGCCTATTCCGGCGCCGTCGGCAGAACTCGGGCCGGATCAGCCACGCACCATCCCCACCGGCGACACGATGCTCATCTACGCCCTGGTGATCGACCGCGACGGGGATCCGTCCAACAACTTCACCGCCCAGCCACCGTATGACTGGGACTACTTCCAGGGGTCGGACACGTGGTACGAGCTGCTCGGGGATCCGGAGTACGGTCTGTGGGAGCTGCACGCGACCGACGCTTCCCGCCGGCCCTTCCCCTCCACGGCGCGGGCCGTGGTCGAGGGCAACACGATCACCTTCATCCTCTCCGCCGATGAAATCGGCGATCCGAGCCAAGCCACCTTCCGCATGTCGGCCTTCCTGACCGATGGGAGCTACGCTCCCGAAACCTCCACCGGCGACGTCACCGGCGCCAACCCCACAGAGCCGCTCCAGCCCTTCGACGACACCGGCCTGACCCTAGCCGGCCCGCAGGGGGGGCAGACCAGCGCCCCTAGGGGCAGCCCGACCGCCACCGAGGCGGCCGCGGCGACTTCTGAGGCGACGCCCACCCAAATGGTGGATGTCGAGGCGCAAGCGCGAACGTTCATCGGCCAGTTCTCCCAAGCGCAGGAAATGCAGGATGTGGATTTTCTGGTGGACCATCTGGCCGAGGCCACGCTGGACCGCTACGGGGAGGGCCAATGCCGTTCGTACCTGGAAACCCACGCCGGCACGGCCACCCACCTCGAGGTCCAATCGCTGACCTACCCGGAGGTCTTCAACTACAACACCGATGGGGTGACGACGACCATACCGGACTTGATCCTGGTCGACATCACGCTCCAGGCGCTGGGCACCCCCACGACCAGCAGCCTGCACCTGCTGATGGAAGATGGCCAAGTCAAGTGGTTCACTGATTGTGGGACACCGGTGAATTAGAGCCGTGCCTGCCGGCGATGGTGATTGGCATCAAGGGCCATTGAGGGTCTCGAAGCGAACGGAGTGACGGGCACCTGGCTAGGGGATTTGGGAGAGAAATCAATCGTATCTCCAGGCCAGGGCATCCCGGCTGGGCCAGTCGCCGCTGCCGGGAAGAACGTCAGGTTGGCCGAGAATCCCTGGAGCCTATGAAGCAGCGTCGCGTGGCTTCGGCGAGGACAAACCTCCGCAACTGGAAATCGGGCGAAATGCCGAACATGAAGCTGTCGAGAAGCTCCACGTGACGAGGGCTTCCAGGGATCATCAATGTGGCGCACTGCCAAGGAACCCAGCGGTTCGCCCGGCCCGATGTGGCCCTCGGCCGCCCGGATGCCCACTTCGGCCGACAGCAGGCTCGGACGGCGGGGCTGGTGGGGGCTTCCGGCGCCAGCAGGTTGACGCACTGATCGCCGCGCCAGGACTGGTTGCGCTCGACCGCCTCCAGGACGGCATGCCCCATGTCCTCTACCGAGGCACAGGCGTCCAGGATCTGGCTGGCTTGCGCCAGCACCTGCGGATCGTGCCCCTCGGTGACCGGGAAGTCGTTCTCATCGGGCATGGTCCGTCTCCTTGTGCCTTGGCCCTGGAGGGCAGCGTGGGTCTGGCCTTCACAATACCATTCGAACGGCTGATTTCCGCGAATTGACTGAGCCTCGGACAGATTCCGATCGGGGCATTCAAGCATGGCGGAGCTTGAAACCGGCATTCCAAGAGCGATCAGCGGTTCCGTCTCCCGTAACCACTTGAAGTGATGAATTCACTCCGCGAACACGTCCCTGAATGGCCCCAGCGTCCTGCGATCAGGCGACCAGTCGGTGATGGCGAACACGACCGCCGAGAACGCACCCGCGAATTCCCCCTCCAGGGCAGATCGGAAGTCTCGGGCCGTGCGCCGAGGATCGTTGCCGAAGGCGCCGCAGCCCCACGCGCCGAGGACCAGCGCTGAGTATCCGTAGGCCCTGGCAATCGCCAAGACACGCTGAATACGCTGCTGGAGAAGGTCGCCTGCCAGCGGCTGCCCTACATCGTAGGCGACCGGGGAAGCACACGTCATGAAGCTCAAGGCCCAGGGCTGTTCGAGGGCCGTACCGTCATCAGTTCGAAAGACTGGCACATCCGGCGACAAGATCGTCCAGTCGGTTGAGTCGTGGCTCGAGCGCGCCGAATGGGCTTCGTACATCGGATCGTCGACCAGCGTTGCATACAAGGCACTCGAGCGGCACAGGACTTCTTCTTGGGCCCGGGCGCCGCCAAGGAACCCGCCTCCAGCGAAGACCCCGTTGGCGAAGTTGAGGGCCAACGGGTGCATGCCGGCTTTGACCAGTCTAAGGCCAGCAAGCGTGGTTTCGTTGGCCATTTGAACCCGGGTTTCGGCAAAGGTGTCGGAAGGACTGCGTGGAAGATCGGCATCGGGCGGGATGCTGGTCTTGGCCCTGATAGCCCTACTCGACCTCCCTGCTCCAATCGACACGCTGCTCCCGGCCGATGGCGTAGGTCCCCTCCCTGGCAGCTCTCACGGCCGACATCCCGAGGGAAGCGCATTGCTCTCGGGGCAGCCTCAGCTCGTGTCGGCGGGCTTCAGCCATGTCGTCGGAGTTGATGCAAGGCAACAACCTGAGCAATGGTTCCCCTTTCCGGACCTACGTGTCCAGATCGACGGCTAGTCGCTTGATCCGGTCTTCAACCCGCCGTTCTGGGCGAAGGGTCTCAGGAATGCTCGACGTGGCCCAACGGGCTCCACCCAGGGCACCTACTACCACTGGAGAATAGTTGGCCGGTCCCGCATAATCCAGCGCATTTGAAAGCGCGGTAGCAAACGAATCCAATCCGAAGGCAAAATGCATCGCAGCTTGCAGAACGTGAAGTGCGTAACCGTCAGGCCTCGGCAAGTCATCTGCGAGGAGGAGCCAAGTCGCCATCCGAGCCCCGCCTACGGATGTGGCCCAAGCCATCGAATCCACCCAAGACAAGCCTTTCACCAGAGCCCGGAGCAGCAAGGCACCAGCTGCTGCCACCTCCCCGGCGATGGGGTCATGGTGTGTGAGAGTACATCCGCCCTGACAGCGTCGGACAGATCATCGTCGGCAACGAATCCGGCAACGGCCAAGGGTGCACAGCGGTGGAGCGGATTGCAGCCTGCGGTTTGACTGCCGATCGAAGATGTATTTGCAGAACAGCCTCTCGATGCCCTAAGCCACTCTCCATGGCCTGGAACACCATCGCCACCGTGGGGCCCGAATCGCGACCATCGCGGACGCCACCATGCCGATATGCGTCGAGCACCTTGTCCGGATCGAAGCCGCGAGTGCTGACAAGGCACTCACCCAGAGCCAGCGCCATAGCCGTCGGCCCGCCGATACGGTCACCGGCAGCCAGCCCCATCAGCGTGATTGGGGCACAGTTACAGGGTCAACTTCGTTCACGGGAGACACCCTTCATGATGGCACACGACGAAATGCTTGGCTTCGATCTTGGAGGACGTTTCAACAACGCCTCAATTGCCATCAGGTCGACCCCATGCATAGCCTTGGCGGGCGAGGTCCCCCAAAATCCTGGGCACATCATCCGTCTGCCCACGCAGCTTCTGATAGAAGGCGATGGCCCCATCGGCGGTCGCCGCACCAGCCTCGTCAAAGGCATGAAAGACCAGTTCAACGTCGGCCAGATCGGCCGCCAGGACCTGCAGGATGGTCATGAGGTACCGGTTGCCGCCAAAGGCACCGAGCCCCGGAAAATACTGTATGTACAGTCACGATGGAAGGTTTGGTTTCTGTGAGCTGGCTTGCTTCACGTGCTGCCAGAAAGCCGCTGTAGGCCGTCGACAAGACGGATTGAATGTCTCTAAGCTGGTAGATTCCGCTTCCTCCCGAAGGCGCTGCTATGGCCAGGATGTTGCTGAAGGTCGGAGGATGGAGTGCGTGGGTCGCAGCTCAATCTTCTCGACCGGCGCCCTTCCGAAGGCATTCCCGTACAGCCCGGACGGCCGCCCATCTGACTTGTCAGGCGAGGTGTCAATCCAACAGCGGCGTTGAACGCCGGGAAACGGTAACGGGGGTGGGTCTGTCATCGTGGTCCACGGTGGTGGCGGACAAGCCCATGGCCACAAGCGCCTCCCGCACCGAACCCAGCAAGGGATGCTCGGCGACCTGCAGCTCGTCCTGAGCCAACATGGACGCTTCCGTAGGCCACGAACAGGTCTCGGTCGGCGAAGTTCATGTGCCAGTCAATGCGCTCCGGATCCGCCGATGGGTCATAGTCAAACACACCGGGGAGCACCTTGACCTCGCGGACCGCTTGGCGGCTTCAGGGAGAGATGCCGCCGGCCATCGTGCATAGACCATCTGGCCCTCAAACGGCGCACCGGTGGACGAGGCAATAATACACCGTCCGCTTGTTGGGGTCACGCCATGGGGGGGTGATCCGCCTGCAATGACGCCGCATCAAAAGTAACCTGATCCAGCGGCGTGAGGCCCATGGGTCGTCTCCAGTGATGGACGCAGGGGGGCCGTTGAGCTGGCCGCGTCAACTGGCCAGGGACCAGGCCGGAATGGATCATGGCTTCGAAATCCAAATCTGTGAACGCCCCACCCACCCTGACCCGCTTCCGCAGGACAGCGCTGAGTATGCATCGGAAGCGGCCTGGATCAGATCCATGTCCCGGATCGATGCCTCAGGCGTTGGCCCCGAGCTCTCGCAGGGCTGGTCGGCTTGATTTTGAAGGATCCAGCAGCGCCGATGGGAGCGTTCTGGATTGAGCATGTCGTCCCCTCGGTACACGTCATTCCTGCAAACAAGGCGAGGGGGCTGGCGGCCTTCATTCAGCCGGCGACCTGGTCGTCTTGGTGTCGTGCTCGCATCGCTGGGACACCGCTTGAAAAAATCCGATGGCGACCAAGGACATCCCACCAGCAGCCCCAGCCGGGCCAGATAGGCAAGGGCGCGGATGGCCCCGCCGACCAGGGGGTCCGGTGCTAAAGGTGAGACTGTGACTGAGCTTCTGGTCTGCTCTTTTGGCAAGCCACGTCTCCCCCTGCGGCGGTCAATCGGCACACCCTGAGCAGGGTTGGGAAGCCGGGAAAGGCGAAGCTAGCGCCGGTGTTAGGCCCGTGTACGCACGGGAAGGCATGCACTCGCTTATCGTAGAGCGTCGTGCCTGCAGAAATAAGGTTCCCGAAGTGTCCGCCGCCGGGCAAGATGCCCAGTCCGGGCTGGTCTGCGCAGGCGGCCCCAGCCTGACAGCTCCCCGCTGACGACGACGATATGGATGTTTGGCCTCCCAGGACGGCCCGGCGGCGGGGAGCAGATTGAGGTCGGGTCCGAACATGGTCTTGAGCTGGTAATCAAGGGCGACAAACATCAGGACCAACGAGCCCGCCGAAATCAGGGATGC